>CAWBTY010000009.1:0-649359 GCA_963791895.1 uncultured Actinomycetes bacterium | reverse complement strand
GGCCTGATGGCAGTCATGCCGGCGACGCGGATCTACGAGGGGACGCGCATCCCCTCGCCGTGCCCGACGATCCTCGAGCTCGACCCGGAGAAGCACTCGCTCGAGGACATCCTCACGATCAACTTCGGGCCGAACCACCCCTCGACGCACGGCGTCCTGCGGCTGATCGTCGACCTCGACGGCGAGCGCGTCGCCGGGCTCAAGGCGGTGATCGGCTACCTCCACACCGGGTTCGAGAAGAACATGGAGGCGAAGACCTACTGGAAGGGGATCACGTACCCCGAGCGGATCGACTACCTCTCCTTCCAGGCGAACGAGCTCGTCTTCGTCCTCGCCATCGAGAGGCTCCTCGAGCTCGAGACGCCCGAGAAGGCGACCTGGATGCGGATGTGCCTCGCCGAGCTGAACCGGATCCACTCGCACCTCGTCTGGCTCGGCACGTCGGCGCTCGAGATCGGGGCGATCTCGATGTTCTGGTACGCGTTCCGCGAGCGGGACCAGGTGCTGGACCTCTTCGAGATGGTCACCGGCGTCCGGATGCACACGCGGTACTTCCAGGTCGGCGGGCTCGCGGAGGACATCCCCGAGGGCTTCTACGCGGAGGCCCGCAAGCTCGCGCGGCACATGCCGCACGCGGTGGACGACTACGAGGGTCTCCTCGACCACAACAAGATCTGGCTCGAGCGGACGAAGGGGATCGGCCTTCTCTCGGCCGACGACGCGCTCGCGCTCGGCCAGTCGGGCCCGATGCTGCGGGCCTCGGGGGTCGACTGGGATCTCCGGAAGGTGGCGCCGTACCTCGCCTACGAGGAGGTCGACTTCGACGTGCCCGTGTACGCCAACGGGGACGTCTACGACCGCTACAAGGTGCACATGGACGAGATGCGCACCTCGGCGCGCATCGTCGGCCAGTGCGTGACCCGGCTCGAGGAGCTCCGCGGCGAGCCGTGGATCGCGGACGACCGCAAGGTCGTGCTCCCGCCCCGCGAGGAGCTCCACACGTCCATGGAGTCCCTGATCCACCACTTCAAGATCGTCACCGAGGGCTACCTCGTGCCCGAGGGCGAGGTCTACGTCGCCATCGAGTCCGCCCGCGGCGAGTGCGGCTGCTACCTCGTCTCCGACGGCGGGCCGAGACCGTGGCGCGTCAAGTTCCGAGCGCCGAGCTTCGCCGCGCTCCAGGCGACCGCGACGTGTGTCCGCGAGGCCGCCGTCGCCGACCTCGTCGCCGTTGCAGCGTCGCTCGACCCGGTCATGGGAGACGTCGACAGATGAGCGGCGCGCTCTACGACGACGTGCAGGCGATCCGCAAGCGTTACCCCGATCCGCTCTCCGCCGTGCTGCCCGCGCTCCAGCTCGCGCAGGAGCGCAACGGCGGCTGGCTCTCCGAGGAGACGCTGCGTGACGCTGCCGACGCGCTCGAGCTGACACCCGCGTACTGCCATTCGATCGCGTCGTTCTACGACATGCTCCACACCGAGCCCGTGGGCCGGCACGTGGTCGAGGTGTGCACCAACGTGTCGTGCGCGCTCTCGGGCGCACAGGACGTCGTCGAGGCGTTCGAGCGCTCGCTCGACATCGCGATCGGCGAGACGACCGAGGACGGCAACGTGACGTTACGTGCCGTCGAGTGCCTCGGCGGCTGCGGCTGGGCGACCGTTGTCGCGGTCGACAACCGCCACAAGCTCCGCGTCCGCGCAGGCGACGTCGCCGGGATCGTCCGGGAGCTCGCCGAGTGAGCACGACGGAGATCGTCTTCGCCGGCACCGAGGGGGCCGCGCTCACCGAGCTCGCGGACTACGAGAAGGTCGGCGGCCTGAGCGCGCTCCGGCGCGCGCTCGCGATGACGCCCGACGAGATCATCGCCGAGCTCAACGCCTCGAACCTTCGCGGCCGCGGCGGCGCGTTCTTCCCGACCGGGCGAAAGTGGAGCTTCGTCCCGAAGCCCGACCAGGTGCCGAAGCCGCACTACCTCGTCGTCAACGCCGACGAGTCCGAGCCGGGAACCTTCAAGGACCGCGAGATCATGCTTCGCGTCCCGCTTCGCTTCCTCGAGGGATGCCTGATCGCGGCACGCGCGATCGAGGCGAAGCACGTCTTCGTCTACATCCGCGGCGAGTACGAGCGCGAGTACGAGGTGCTCGTCGCGGCGCTCGAGCAGCTTCGCAAGGGCAAGCACCTCGGTGGGACGACGATCGTGCTCCACCGCGGCGCCGGCGCGTACATCTGCGGCGAGGAGACGGCGCTGCTCGAGTCGCTCGAGGGGAAGCGCGGCCAGCCGCGCACGAAGCCGCCGTTCCCCGCGATCGCCGGGCTCTACGCGTCACCGACCGCGGTCAACAACGTCGAGTCGATCACGACCGTCCCGCCGATCATCGAGATGGGCGGCGCCGAGTACGCGAAGGTCGGGCCCGAGGCGTCGACGGGGACGCGGGTCTTCTCGCTCTCGGGCAACGTCGTGCGACCCGGGAACTACGAGCTGCCCCACGGGTTTCCGCTGAAGGACCTGATCTACGAGGTCGGCGGCGGGATCGCCGACGGGCGCGAGCTCAAGGCGGTGATCCCCGGCGGCTCCTCGACGGCGATCCTGACCGCGGCCGAGGTCGACGGGCTGACGCTCGACTACGACTCGCTCGCCCAGGCCGGCACGGCGATCGGCTCGGCCGCCGTGATCGCGATCGACGACCGCTGCTGCATCGTCCAGCTCGGCGTTCGTATCTCGCAGTTCTACGAGCACGAGTCGTGCGGCAAGTGCACACCGTGTCGCGTCGGCACCCGCTGGACGACGCAGATCCTGAAGAAGCTCGAGGCGGGTGAGGGCACGCACGCCGATCTCGACCTGCTGATCGACGTCGGCGAGAAGGTCAACGGCACCTGTCTCTGCCCGCTCGGCGACACGGCGATGATCGCCATCGCGAGCTACGTCGCGAAGTTCCGCGAGGAGTTCCTCGCGCACGTCGAGGAGGAGGGGTGCCCGTTCCACGGCACCTCGTCGCTCGAGGGCATCGTCGCACCGACCGACGTCCACGCGGCGCACGTCGGCTCGCCGGCGGAGATCCACCGGCCGCTCGAGGTCGTGGCGTGAGCGTCCGCCCAAGAGCAGCGGGGTTTGGCCCGTGACGGACATGGTCAAGGTCACGATCGACGGCCGCGAGCTCGAGGTCGCGAAGGGCACGGGGCTGGTCGAGACGGCGGCCGAGGCCGGCATCGAGATCCCGGTCTTCTGCTACGAGCCGCGCCTCGGGCCGGCGGTCGGTGCCTGTCGCATGTGCCTCGTCGAGGTCGAGGGGCTGCCGAAGCTGCAGGCCGGCTGCACGCTCGCCGCACAGGAGGGAATGATCGTCCGCACCGCGGCGACGTCCGAGCGCGCCGCGACGGGGCAGCAGGGGACGCTCGAGTTCATCCTCGTCAACCACCCGCTCGACTGCCCGGTCTGCGACAAGGGCGGCGAGTGCCCGCTCCAGGACCTGACCTTCCGGTACGGCCCCGGCTCGACGCGGATGACGTTCTCGAAGATGACCTTCGACAAGCCGATCCCGGTCTCGCCGCTGATCGCACTCGATCGCGAGCGCTGCATCCTCTGTTACCGCTGCACGCGCTTCTCGAGCGACGTCGCCGAGGACGACCAGCTGATCGCGCGGAACCGCGGCGCGCACTCGGAGATCGCGACGTTCTCGGAGGATCCGTACCGCGCGCCGTTCTCGGGCAACGTGATCGAGCTGTGCCCCGTCGGCGCGCTGACCTCGACCCAGTACCGCTTCGAGGCGCGCCCGTGGGAGATCCAGGACGTGCCGACCGTGTGCGGGCTCTGCCCGGTCGGCTGCAACATCCGCGCGACGACGCGAGAGGGGGCCGTCAAGCGGGTGCAGTCGCGCAACCACCCGGAGATCGACGGCGGCTGGCTGTGCGACAAGGGTCGCTTCGGCTTTCCCCACGTCCGGGCGGACGACCGAATACGCGAGCCGCTCGCCCGCGGCGCGCACGGCCTCGAGGTGCTGACCTGGGATGCCGCCCTCGACCGCGCCGAGGAGCTCCTCCGCGGCGCGAGCGGGAACGTCGTGACAGCACTCTCGGGCTCGGAGACCACCGAGATCGCCTACGGGCTGGCGACGCTCCTGCGGCGCGGCATTGGCGCCCACTCGGCCGTGATGCCGGAGTCGACCTCGGCGGCGCTCGACGCCTTCCGGGCGCCGCTCTCCACGATCGGCGAGGCCGAGCTCGTGGTCGTCGTCGGCGACGACGAGGTCGTCGATCGCGCGCCCGCCGTGGATCTCTGGCTGCGCAAGGCGCGCCGCGCGGGCGCGGAGATCGTCACGATCGGCGCGCGGGGCGCGACGCAGGCCGTTCCCGGCGCTGCCGCCGAGGCGCTCGCAAGCCTCGTCTCGTCGCGGAGCGCGCTCGGGAAGCGGCTGCGCGAGTCGGAGCGGGCCGTCCTCGTCTGGTCGGGCTCGGGCGGCGGTGGCGGCGCGCGGCTCGCCGAGGCGGCGCACGCTCTCGGCTTCGAGGGAAAGCCTGGCTGCGCAACGTTCCATCTCGCGGCGACGCCCAACGCCCGCGGCGTCGCGGAGGCCTGGGCAGCCGCTGCCGACGAGGACGAGGTCCAGCACGAGACGATCGGGCTGCTCGTCGTCTCGGGCGACGAAGCTGCCTCCGATCCGGCCGTTCGTGACCTCGCCGAGCGCGCCGAGGCGGTGATCGCGATCACGATGTTCCACTCGCTCGCCGTCGGCTGGGCCGACCTCGTGTTGCCGGCGACGGCGGCGCTCGAGCGCGAGGGCACGTCGATGAACGTCGAGGGCCGCGTCCAGCGCTTCCGACGAGCGGTCACGCCGCCCGTGCCGGACGAGCTCGCCTGGCTCGCGCGGCTCGCCGAGCGATTCGACGTCGCGCTCTCGCCGCACGCCTCGCTCGTCTTCGACGAGCTTTCGGAGCGGCTCTACGGTGGGCTCGAGCTCGACCTGCTGGGCGAGCGGGCACCGCTGCCCGCGCGCGCCGCGTACACGGCGCCGGCGCCGGCAACCACCACGGGGGACAGTCCCCTTCGGGGACAGTCCCCGGGGCAGTCCCCGGAGAGCGAGCACTTCGTCGGCACGCTGCGCCTGCTCCGCTACACGCCGCTCTTCTCGGGGCCGCAGGTCGAGCGCGTTCCCGAGCTGCAGTTCCAGCGACCGGACGGAGAGGTCGCCCTCTCGGCTCCGGACGCCGACCGGCGCGGAATCGGAACGGGCGACACCGTCTCCCTTCGCTCGAACGGCACCTCGGTCGAGCTCCGCGCTCGCGTCGACCGCAAGCTCGTCGAAGGAGTCGCCCGGATCGCCGTGGAGCACGCCGCCGACCTCCACCTCGACGTCGAGGTCGTGAAGACGTGAGCTCTGTCCTCGCCGCGGGTGCGAACGGCGAGCCCTGGTGGATCGCGGCGATCAAGGCCGCGATCGTGATCAACCTCGTCCTCTTCGGCTTCGCGTACCTCACCCTCGTCGAGCGCAAGGTCATGGGCCGCATGCAGCTCCGGTACGGGCCGAACCGCGCAGGCCCGTACGGCCTCCTGCAGCCGATCGCCGACCTCGTCAAGCTCATCCGCAAGGAGAGCTTCTTTCCCGCGGCCGCGATCGACGGGCTCTACATCATCGCGCCGTTCCTGGCGGCGTTCACGGCTCTCACGACGTTCTCGGTGATCCCCTGGGGACCCGGCTGGGAGATCGGCGGCTACCAGGTGAACGGCTACGTCGCGGACCTCCCGATTGCGCTCCTCCTGATCTTCGCCGTCGGCTCGCTCGGGATCTACGGGTTCATCATCGGCGGCTGGGCCTCGGACTCGAAGTTCGCGCTGCTCGGCTCGATGCGCACGTGCGCCCAGCTCGTCTCGTACGAGGTCTCCCTCGCGCTCTCGGTGCTCGGCGTCGTGCTGATGGCGGGCTCGCTGTCGCTCGTCGACATCGTCGCGGCGCAGGAGGCGGACGTCTGGTACCTCATCCCGCAGCTCGTCGGCTTCGTGATCTTCATCCTCGCGGGCACGGCAGAGACGTCGCGCGCCCCGTTCGACCTCCCGGAGGCCGAGCAGGAGCTCGTCGCCGGCTACCACACCGAGTACGGCGGCATGCGGTTCGGGCTCTACTCGATGTCCGAGTACATCAACCTGATCACGCTCTCCGGTCTCGCCGTGACGCTCTTCCTCGGCGGCTGGCACGGGCCGTGGCTCCCTGGGCCTGTCTGGTTCCTCCTGAAGGTCTTCGTGATCCTCTTCTTCTTCATCTGGATGCGCACGACGCTGCCGCGGCTCCGCTACGACCAGCTGATGCGCTTCGGCTGGAAGGTCCTGCTGCCCGTCGCCACCGTCAACGCGGTGATCACCGCCCTCCTCGTGGTCTGGATCTAGGCTGGCCCGCTGAGATGCAGCCGTTCGGGACACTCAAGGGCTTCGGCGTCACGTTCAAGCACATCTTCAAGAAGCCGATCACGCAGCAGTACCCCGAGTTCAAGCGGCCCGTCTACCCTCGCTTCCGCGGCCGGCACCGCCTGCACACGCACGCGAACGGGCTCGAGAAATGCGTCGGCTGCTCGCTCTGCGCCGCGGCCTGCCCGTCGGACTGCATCCGCGTGGTCGCCGCCGAGAACACGCCCGAGAATCGCGTCTCGGCCGGTGAGCGCTACGCGCGGATCTACGAGATCAACCTCTCGCGCTGCATCTTCTGCGGCTACTGCGAGCTCGCCTGCCCGTTCGACGCGATCACGCTCGGGAACGAGTTCGAGCTCTCCGAGTACTCGCGCGACGACCTGATCTACACGAAGGACATGCTCCTGGCCGAGCCGATCAAGCGGATCCCGGTGCAGGACGCCGACCTCTACGACACGCCGATCCCCGCCTACAAGAGCGACTCCTAGCCGAGCCAATGGGGAACGTCCTCGTCTGGGTGATCTGGCTCGTGGCCGCCGCGGCGTGCCTCGTGACCGGGGTTCGCGTCGTGACGGCGACGAATCCCTTCTCCTCCGCGCTCTCGCTGATCGGGAACCTCGCCTCGCTCGCGACCCTCTACCTGCTCGCCTCGGGCGAGTTCGTCGCCGCCGCGCAGGTGCTCGTCTACGCGGGCGCGGTGATGGTGATGTTCCTCTTCGTGATCGCCTACCTCGGCGGACGCGCGGACGCGCCCTGGGCGGGCGGCACGCGCTTCATCCAGACGGCCTCCGTCGTCACCGCCGCCGCGCTGCTGGCCGTCACGTTCGTGGCGCTCATGCTCGACGCGGGCGGGCGGCTCTCCGACGAGGCCGCCGTCGACCGCGCGTTCGGCTCGCCCGCCGAGATGGGCCGGCTCTTCCTCACCGACCACCTCCTCGCGTTCGAGATCACCTCGATCGTGCTGCTCGTCGCCGCGGTCGGCGGGGTGGTGCTCGGGATGCGCTCCGAGGCAGAGGCGCTCGCGGACGCGGAGGAGCGGGTCTCATGATGGGGCCGGGGATCCCCTGGTACCTCGCGATCTCGGCGATGCTCTTCTCGATCGGCGTCGCGGGCGTGCTGCTCCGCCGGAGCCCGCTGATCGTCCTCCTCTCGCTCGAGCTGATGCTCAACGCCGCCAACCTCGCCTTCGTCGGCTTCTCTCGCCTCTTCGGCGAGATGGACGGTCAGGTGTTCGCGCTCGCCGTGATGGCCGTCGCCGCCGCCGAGGTCTGCGTCGGCCTCGGCCTGATCGTCGCGATGGCGCGACGCAACCTGGCGCTCGACGTCGACGCCTTCACGGAGCTCCGCGGATGATCTACGGCTCCTGGGTCTGCCTTCTCGCGCCGCTCGCGGGGTTCCTCGCGATCCTCCTCGCCGGGACGCGGATCACGCGACGGCACGCCGGCATTCTCTCGACCGCGTCGGTCTTCGTCGGCTTCGGCGGCGCGCTCTACGCCTTCTTCGACGCGTGGGGGCGCGAGCCCGAAGAGCGCGTCGAGCTGACGACGGCCTGGACGTGGCTGAAGGCGGGCGAGTTCGAGGCAGGGCTCGAGCTCCTGATCGACCCGCTCTCGCTCGTGATGATGCTCGTCGTCACCGGGGTCGGCGGGCTCATCGTCCTCTACTCGGTGGGCTACATGGCGGGCGACGACGAGGAGCGCCGCTACTTCGCCTACATGGCGTTCTTCGTCTTCTCGATGCTCCTCCTCGTGATGGGCGGCAACCTGCTGCTGCTGCTCGTCGGCTGGGGGCTCGTCGGTCTCGCCTCGTACCTCCTGATCGGCTTCCACCACGAGCGCCCGTCGGCGGTCGCGGCCGCGAAGAAGGCGTTCGTGATCAACGCCGTCGGAGACGCGATCATGGCGCTCGGCTTCTTCCTCGCGATCGCGAAGCTCGGCAGCCTCGACTTCGGCGTCGTCTTCGAGGCAGCCGAGTCCGGCGAGCTCTCGGACACCGTCGTGACCCTGCTCGCGCTCGCACTCCTCGGCGGCGCGGTCGCGAAGTCGGCGCAGATCCCCTTCCACACGTGGCTGCCCGACGCGATGGAGGGACCGACCCCGGTCTCGGCGCTCATCCACGCGGCGACGATGGTGACCGCGGGCGTCTACCTGATCTGCCGCACGCACGCGGTCTTCGAGGCCGCCCCGGAGGTACAGCACCTCGCGGCCATCCTCGGCCTCGTCACCCTGCTGGTGGCGGGCGTCGTGGCGCTCGTCCAGTGGGACATCAAGCGGGTGATCGCCTACTCGACGATGAGCCAGATCGGCTACATGTTCGTCGGCGTCGGGGTGGGCGCGTACGGCTTCGCGATGTTCCACCTCGTCACGCACGCCTTCTTCAAGGCGCTGCTCTTCCTCGCGGCCGGAATGGTGATCCACCACCTCGCGGGCGAGCAGGACATCCGGAAGATGGGCGGGCTGCGCTCCTCGATGCGGTTCACGCATGCGGCGTTCCTCGTCGGGACGCTCGCGCTCGTCGGGATCCCCCCGTTCGCCGGGTTCTGGTCGAAGGACGCGATCCTCGCGTCCGCGCTCGCCGACGGCGGCGTGCTCGGCTGGGTGCTCTACGTCGGCGGGCTCCTGGGGGCGCTGCTGACGGGCCTCTACTCACTGCGCCTCTACCTGCGCGTCTTCCACGGCGAGCCTGTGCCGCACGCCGAGGCGGCCTCCGACGAGCAGGCGCACCACGGCGAGGGGCCGCGCTCGATGACGGTCCCGGTGGCCGTGCTCGCGATCGGGTCGGCCGTCGCGGGACTCCTCGTGATCCCCGGTGTCTGGCAGCCGTTCGAGAACTGGCTGGAACCGGTGGTCGAGCCCCTCGTCCACCCGTCGACCGGCCAGGAGTGGCTCACGAGCGTGCTCGCCGTGGCCCTCGGGGCGCTCGGCGGTCTGCTCGCCTGGCGAGCCTTCAAGGCGGGTCGCGAGCTCGTCCCCGACGGCGCCGTGCGGACGACGCTCGAGCACAAGCTCTGGTTCGACGAGCTCTACGACGCCGTCTTCTCGCGCCCGGGGCAGGCGATCGCCGTCGGCCTGCGCGACCGCTTCGAGGCACCGGTCGTGCAGGGTGGCCTCGACGAGGTGGCCGAAGGGACGCTCCGCGGCGCCTCCGTCACCTCGGCCGCCCAGAGCGGCCTGCTGCGCACGTATGCGCTCACGATCACGATCTCGGTCGCGCTCCTCGCCCTCGTCTTCCTCGTGGTCCGCTGATGCTCACGACGCTCCTGATCTTCGTGCCCCTCGTGGGCGCGCTCCTCGTCTGGATCGCGCCCCTCTCGCGGGAGTCGACGGCGGGGCTGGCGCTGCTCGTCGCGCTCGCGGAGGTCGGCCTCTGGCTCGGCAGCACCCGCAACTTCGACTTCTCGAGCGACCTCCAGCAGTACTCCGCGAGCCAGGAGTGGTTCGAGGAGCTCGGGATCTCCTACGCGGTCGGCCTCTACGGCTTCCAGTTCTGGCTCGTCGGCCTGACGGTCGTCGTCGGCGCGTGCGCGATCGGCTACGGCGCGTGGGCGAAGCGCGACCGGGCGCGGGCGTACTTCGGCCTGATGCTCTTCCTGATCGGCTCCCTCGTCGGCGTCTTCGCCTCGCAGGACCTGATCCTCTTCTACGTCTTCTTCGAGGCCATGCTGATCCCGATCTACGTGCTCGTCGGGGTCTGGGGCGGACCGGGCCGCGTCAAGGCCACGGTCACGTTCGTGCTCTACACGATGGCCGGCTCGCTGCTGATGCTGGCCGCGATCATCGCGTTCGGCATCTCGCAGGGGACGTTCCTCCTCGCGGAGATCGGGACGAGCTCGAACGACCTGATCTTCCTCGGCTTCATGGCCGCCTTCGCGGTGAAGGCGCCGCTCCTCCCCTTCCACGGCTGGCTGCGGGCCGCGTACACCGAGGCACCGCCCGAGGTTGCGGCGCTGCTCTCGGGCGTCGTCTCGAAGGCCGCGGTGTTCGGCCTCGTGTGGATCGTGCTGCCGCACTTCCCCGAGCCGGTCGACGGCTGGCGAGAGGTCGTGCTCGTGCTCGCCGCGGGCACCCTCGTGTACGGCTCGATCCTCGCCTTCCGTCAACCCGACGTGCGCGGGGTGATCGCCTATTCGTCGATGGGCCAGATGGGCCTGATCGTGCTCGGCATCTTCGCGGTGAACGACCTCGGCCTCGACGGCGCCGTCCTGCACTCCGTCAACCACGGGCTCGTCTCGGCCGGCCTCTTCCTCGTCGCCGGGATGATCGAGACCCGCGCCGGCACCGGGGCCTTCTCGGAGCTCGGCGGTATGGCGAAGGGGCGCCCGATTCTCGCCACGCTCGTCCTGGTGCTCGGCATCTTCGCGTTGGCCGTGCCCGGCTCGTCGAACTTCGCGGGCGAGTTCGCGATCCTCGCGGGGGTCTTCGATCACGGGTGGGGCTACGCGGCCGTCGGCGCGGCCGCGATCGTGCTTGCCGCGCTCTACGCGCTGCGGCTGATCTCCGCGATCCTCCACGAGCGGCGGGGGAGGTCGGTGCTCGAGGAGCCCGACGACCTCGTCAGCTCCGAGCTCGTCCTCGTCGTGCCGCTCGTCGCGATCCTCGCCGTGCTCTCGGCCTGGCCGGCGGCGATCAGCGAGCGCTCGTTCCCGGCCGATGCGCCGGCGTCCTTCATCGGCGCCCAGTCGACGGAAGGCCTGGGCGCGCCGTGATCCCGACGCCCGAGGTCGACTGGCTCGCCCTCTCGCCCACGCTCGCCCTCCTCGGTCTCTCGGCGGTGACGCTCCTCGGGGCGGTGATCGTCCCACGGGCCTGGGAGCGACCCTTCTCGGTCGTCGTCTCGCTGGTCGGGTTCGCGACCTCCGCCGTCTTCGCGGGAATCGTCTTCGAGCGCTCGCCGGACGGCGCCAGCCTGATCGCCGAGTCGATGACGCGCGACCGGCTCGGGGCATTCGCGGCCCTCGTGATCGCGCTCGTCGGGCTCGGCGTCGTCCTCGTCTCGGCCGGCGATGCCCGTCGTGACCACGTGGGCGAGTACTACGCGCTCCTCGCCGCGGCGTCCGCCGGCATGGTCTTCTTCGTCACGGCCGGGAACCTGATGACGCTGTTCCTCGCGCTCGAATGGTTCTCGATCTCGCTCTACGTCCTCTGCGCGCTCGACACGCACCGGCGCGAGTCGCTCGAGTCGGGGCTGAAGTACCTCATCGTCGGGAGCTTCGGCTCGGGGATCCTCCTCTTCGGCTGCGCGCTCGTCTACGGCGCGACCGGCGAGCTCGGGTTCTCGGCGATCCAGCAGGCGACGGGCGCCGACGACCCGCTCTTCGTCACCGGCATGGCCATGATCCTCGGCGGGCTCGCGTTCAAGATCTCGGCGGCGCCCTTTCACATGTGGACGCCGGACGTCTACCAGGGCGCCCCGACGAGCGTGACCGCGTTCATGGCGGCCGCCACCAAGGTCGCGGCGCTCGTCGTCACGCTGCGGGTCCTCGTCACGGCGTTCCCCGAGCAGAGCGAGATCTGGACGACCGCCGTCGCGGTGCTCGCCGTCGCCTCGCTCGCGATCGGCAACCTCGCGGCGATCGCTCAGCGCGACGTGAAGCGGATGCTCGCCTACTCGTCCGTCTCGCACGCGGGCTTCCTGCTGATCGCCGTCGTCGCGAACACCGAGAACGGCGCCACGGCGCTCCTCTACTACCTCGTGCCGTACGCCGCCGCGACCGTCGGCGTCTTCGCCGTCGTCGCCTCACGCGAGCGCGAGCTGCGACGACCCGTATCGCTCGCGGCCCTCGAGGGCCTCGGCTGGGAGCGTCCCTTCCTCGGTGTCGCCATGTGGGCGTTCGTGCTGAGCATGGCCGGCTTCCCGCTGACGGGCGGGTTCCTCGGGAAGCTCTTCGTCTTCTCCGCCGCCTACGACGCGGGCTGGTGGTGGCTCGTCGTCGTCGGCGTGCTGGCGACGGCGCTCAGCCTCGCGTACTACCTCGCGATCGTGCGCGCGCTCTACATGCGGCAGAGCCAGGTCACCGGGACGGTCGTCGCGGCGGGCGGCTCGCCGCCGCGCGACCTCCTGCTCAACACGGGCGTCGCGCTCGCGCTCGTCGTCACGATCGGCTCGTTCTTCGCCGTCCAGCCGATCGTCGACGTCGCTCGCGACGCCGCAGCCTCGCTTCCGTTCTAGCCCCTGGAGCGCCATTCACGCTGCCTCCGCGACCCAGTGCATCGGGTCGCCCGGAGCGAGATCGACGATTCCCGCCGAGTAGAGCGCTCCGATCGCCAGCGTTCGCCTGTGCGAGGCGAAGGTGAGGACGTGGGCGAGCATCCCCCCGTACGTGAAGACCTGCGGCGGGTCGCAGGTCGCGTCGACGAAGGTGTCGTCGAGCCGCTTCTCGGCGATCACCTCGCGCGCGTGGTCGAGAAACGTCGGCCCTGCCAGCTCGAGGCGCCTGCGGATCGAGGCAAGGCTCTCGTCCCGCTCGATCTCGAAGTCGTAGGACCGGTTCTCGATCGCGGCGTTCCACATGTCCATCTGCCCGACGAGGCGCGAGAGGAGGGAGCGGAGCGTCACGTCGTCGTCGAGGCCCTCGACGTTGAGCTCGATCGGCGCATCGAGTCGATCCTCCTCGAGCCTGGCGGCGCGGGCGACGATCTCGCCGGTCAGCCAGACGTGATGCTCGAGCATTCTCGTCATCAGATCCATGGAGCTCACCTCGTCTCGTGCGGGCAGCCTGAGGCCGCCCGGTGGATGGAAATGCACGCCGTTCGGGGTGTCGAGCTGGATCGGGCCCGGAGCGGAGCGCCAGTCGGCAGGCCCGACGCCGTAGGCCCGCCGGAACGCCCTCGTGAACGCCTCGTTCGACGAGTAGCCGGCCTCGAGCGCCACCTGGAGCACCCCGGCTTCGGTCGTCAGGAGCCTGAACGCGGCTCGTTCGAGCAGGATCCGTCGCCTCAGCCGCGCCGGGGTCTCGCCGCCGACGGCGGTCACGACGCGATCGAGGTGGAAGCGCGAGCGGAAGACGCTCGCGGCGAGCTCGTCGCCCCGGGCGCGGTGATCGTCGAGGTGCGCCGCCAGAGTGTCGACGAACGACGCGAAGGTGTCGGTCGCGGTGCTCACACGTCGCACCCTGCCCTCATCGGTCGCTCGTCGCTTGATCGTTCTTGCTCAACGATGGCGGACCCCGTCGCGCGGACGGGCGCTGCTTGTACGCTCGCCCTCGTGCCGACGACGCTCACCTGGCTGGGTCATGCGGCCTTCCGGCTCGACACGGAGGCGGGGGTCCGCGTCTACGTCGACCCGTTCCTCTCGCAGAACCCCGCCTGCCCCGAGGCGGAGCGCGAGCCGGAGCGCTGCGACCTCGTCGTCGTGACCCACGGCCACGACGATCACGTCGGTGACGCCGTCTCGATCGGGACGAAGTTCGGGTGCCCCGTCGTCGCGCCGGTGGAGCTCCGCGGGTGGCTCTCGAACCAGGGCCTGCCGTCGGAGATGGGACAGGCGCCGAACAAGGGCGGCACCGTCCGGTTCGGCGGGATTCGCATCACGCTGACCGATGCGAACCACTCCTCGAGCGACTACGTCGACGGGACGTTCGTGTACCTCGGCGAGCCCTGCGGCGTCGTCCTGCGGCTCGACGACGGGCCGACGATCTACTTCTCGGGCGACACGAACGTCTTCGGCGACATGGCGCTCGTGCGGCGACTCTACGAGCCGGACGTCGCGGTGCTGCCGATCGGCGACCACTTCACGATGGGGCCGGAGGAGGCCGCGCTCGCGGCGGAGCTCGTGGGCGCGAAGCGCATCGTCCCCTCGCACTACGGCACCTTCCCGCTCCTCACCGGCACGCCCGAGGCGCTGCGTCCACTGCTGCCGCCGGGTGCGGAGCTGCTCGTGTCCGAGCCGGGGGAGACGATCGAGCTGTGAGAGAGCGCTGGTTCGGCGCGACGGGCCGGCGCGTGCCGGCGATCGCGCTCGAGGGCACCGTCGACGTCACGGACGCGCTGGTCGTCGACTCGGTCGAGGATCTCGACGAGCTTCGGGTCGCCCACGCCCTCGGGCAGGCCGTGGTGATGCGAGCCGACGACGCCGCCTCGGTCGCGCGCGCGCTCGCACGACCCGAGATCTCGTGCGTCCTCGTGCGCGACCGGACGCTCCTCGATCTCGACCTGCCCGAGCTCACCTATGGCTGACCGCGTCGCGACCTACTCGATCTGCGCCTGCGACCTCGACGCCGGGCAGTGGGGCGTGGCGACCCAGTCGAAGTTCCTCGCGGTCGGCTCGGTCGTGCCGTGGGCGGCACCGCACGTCGGCGCGATCGCAACGCAGTCGTACGCGAACCCCCGCTACGGCCCCGACGGGCTGGCGCTGCTGCGCGACGGGCTCACGGCCGAGGAGGCCGTCGCCCGGCTGACCGGGGCCGACGACGAGAGCGCGCACCGTCAGCTCGGGATCGTCGACCGCGATGGCCGGGCGGCCACGTTCACGGGTGACGAGTGCCACGCCTGGGCCGGCGGCCGCACGGGAGAGGGCTACGCCGCCCAGGGGAACATCCTCGTCTCGGGCGCGACCGTGGACGCGCTGGCGGAGACCTTCGAGTCGACGGCGGGCGCGCCTCTCGCCGAGCGGCTGCTCGACTGCCTCGACGCGGCCGAGGCGGCCGGTGGCGACAGTCGTGGGCGGCAGTCCGCGGCCCTGCTCGTCGTCGAGCGCGACGGCGGCTACGCGGGCCTGTCGGACACGCTCGCCGATCTGCGCGTCGACGACCACTCCGATCCGCTCGCCGAGCTCCGTCGCCTCTACGGCCTGCACGACGCGCTCTTCGGCCGCACGCCGCGCGACCGGTGGCTCACCGTCGACGACACGCTCCGCGCCGAGCTGAACGAGCGGCTCGGGCGCGCGGGACACGAGTCGCTCGCCTCGTGGGCCGGGGTCGAGAACCTCGAGGAGCGGGTAGACGGCGAGGACGAGATCGACCCGGTGGTGCTCGAGCGACTACGGGAGGCGACATGAGCACGCGGTACACGGTGAGCTCGCTCGACGACCTGAAGTCCGCTCCGATCCCCGGGCAGGCGCAATGGCACACGATCCGCTCGCAGCTCGGCATCTCGTCGTTCGGGATCAACGCCTGGACGGCGAACGAGGACGGGCAGCGGATCATCGGCGAGCACGACGAGACCGGCAACGGCCACGAGGAGCTCTACGTCGTCCTGAGCGGCACTGCGACGTTCACGGTCGACGGCGACGAGATCGAGGCGCCGCAGGGGACGTTCGTGCACGTCGCCGAGCCCGCGGTGAAACGGGCGGCGACGGGCGCACAGGGCACGACGATCCTCGTGATCGGGGCGAAGCCCGGCGAGGCGTTCACCCCGTCCGGGTGGGAGCGCTCGGCGGAGGCGCTGCGCTTCTGGCCGACCGAGGAGTGGGATCGCGCGATCGAGGTGCTCGACGGCCACCTCGCCGAGACGCCGGATCATGCGGGGACGCACTACAACCTCGCGTGTGCGCACGCCCGCGCGGGACGCCCCGAGGTCGCGATCGACCACCTCGTGCGGGCGGTGGAGCTCCAGGCGAGCTTCGCCGAGTACGCCGCGACCGACGACGACCTCGCGACGATCCGCGACGACCCGCGCTTCCCCGTCGTCGCCTAGCGGCACCACACGACGGCCGCCGTGGCATCGTTCGCCACGACCCGAGCGAGAGGAGCGGACGTGGGCGAGACCGTGAAGTACACCCTCGACGAGAGCCGCCTGCCGGACGCCTGGTACAACGTCGCGTCCGATCTCCCCGAGCCGCTCGCGCCGGTGCTGCACCCCGGGACGGGCAAGCCGATCGGCCCGGACGACCTCGCGCCGCTCTTCCCGATGGAGGTGATCCTCCAGGAGGTCTCGACCGAGCAGCGGATCCCGATCCCCGAGGAGGTGCGGGACGTCTACCGGCAGTGGCGCCCGACGCCGCTGTATCGCGCGCGCCGCCTCGAGCGGGAGCTCGACACCCCGGCGCGCATCTTCTACAAGTACGAGGGCGTCTCGCCGACGGGCAGCCACAAGCCGAACACGGCCGTCGCGCAGGCGTTCTACAACGCGCGCGAGGGCGTCAAGCGGATCGCGACCGAGACCGGCGCAGGGCAGTGGGGCTCCTCGCTGGCGTTCGCCGGCGCGCTCTTCGGGCTCGAGATCGACGTCTACATGGTGCGCGTCTCGTACGACCAGAAGCCGTATCGCCGCGCCCTCATGGAGGCGTTCGGGGCCCGCTGCGTGGCGAGCCCGTCGGAGGAGACGGCCTCGGGTCGCGCCGATCCTCGCCGAGCACCCGGACTCGACCGGCAGCCTCGGGATCGCGATCTCCGAGGCGGTCGAGCAGGCTGCGCAGCGCGACGACACGAAGTACGCGCTCGGCTCGGTGCTGAACCACGTGCTCCTCCACCAGACGGTCATCGGCGAGGAGGCCATCGCGCAGATGGATCTCGCGGAGGCGTACCCCGACGTGCTCGTCGGCTGCACGGGGGGCGGCTCGAACTTCTCGGGGCTCGTCTTCCCGTTCCTGGGCCAGATGCTCAGGGGCGGCGCCGACCTCCGCGTGATCGCGGTCGAGCCCGCGGCGTGTCCCACCCTGACCCGGGGCGAGTTCGCGTACGACTTCGGGGACACGGGCCACCTGACGCCGCTCGTGAAGATGCACACCCTCGGCTCGGCGTTCGTCCCGCCGGGCTTCCACGCGGGCGGGCTCCGCTATCACGGGATGGCGCCGCTCGTGAGCCACCTCCACGAGCTCGGGCTGATCGAGGCGCGCGCGTACCACCAGACGGCCGTCTTCGAGGCAGGCGTCCGCTTCACGCGCGCCGAGGGGATCCTGCCGGCGCCCGAGGCGAACCACGCGGTCAAGGCCGTGATCGACGAGGCCCTCCGGTGCAGAGAGGAGGGAACGAGCGAGACGATCCTCTTCAACCTCTGCGGACACGGTCACTTCGACATGCAGGCCTACATCGACCACTTCGCGGGGAGGCTCGAGGATCGCGGGTACGACGAGGGCGAGCTCGCGTTGGCGCTCGCCGGTTTGCCCGCGGTCGCGGGCTGAGCGTCAGCGGTCGCCCGGCAGCCGCAGGCCCGCTGCGAGGTCGCGGAGCTCGCGCACGGGATCGTGCTCGGGGCGCGCGGCGAGCACGACCGCTCCCGGCTCGAGGCCGGCGAGCGCGCCCACGAGCAGCTCGACGCCCACGGCGAGCGCGAACGCCTTGTGTGCGAGCGGGCCCCCGAACGGCACGAGCTCCTCGGGCCGCGCGCGCCCGGCAAGCACGTCACCGTGCGTCACTGCCCCCATCGACACGTCGGCGACGACGGGCGGCGCCCGTCGCGAGGAGGGCACGGCGATCGCGATCGGGTTGGTGCCGGTGAGCGGCGGCCCGCCGGCCGGGTGCGGGAGCCGTCGCGGCGACGTCGCTGTGACGAGTGCGACGAGGCCCGCCTCGGCGAGACGTCGCGCCCAGCCCCCGAGCATGCCGGTCGGGAAGCACGCCTCGCAGACGACGAGCTTCGCTCGCTCCGGCGGGTCTGCCTCGAGACTCGCGCAGACGGCGGCGAGGGTCACGTAGCCGAGCGCCCCCCGACCGTGCCAGCGCTCGTATCCGGCAACCTGCTCGACCAGCGCGGGCTCTGCGCCGGGGTCGACCTCACCGTCGAGCAGCTCCTCGAGCCACGGGACGCGGGAGAGACCGTGCCCGCTCTTTCCCGCCGCATCCGCCGACTCGAGATGGGCGACGACCGTCGCTGAATCCCGGTCCGAGAGCCCTCGACTCCGAAGCCGGGCGCGAGCCTCGTCGGCGGTCACGTCCGTTTCGCCCCGGTCCGAAGCAGAGGGTTTCGCTGCCCGAGCACAGCGGGTAGCCTTACCTGATCCTCACAGGACCCTGTGGGGATCTCACTGGATGGCCGCGCCTCCCCCCGGCGCGGGCGTACAGGACGGCACAACAGCCCACCGCCGCTGGGCGTGCCGTCACTGGCGGGGGGGCTCCGGCTCCCCCGCCACTTCACACTCAGAGGACCGTCAGGGCCTTGCGAATGCCGCCCGGACGCTTCGCCTGCACCGTCTCGGCGAGGCTGCGGATCGCGACGCTCGCCTCTGCCTGCGGCGCCGCCTCGAGCACGGGCAGCCCTGCGTCGGAGGCCTCGCGCAGGGCCGGATCGAACGGGATCCGCGCGATGACCGGGGCGTCGATCTCGGCCGCGAGCACATCGCCGCCTCCGGCGCCGAAGAGCTCCTGACCGGTGCCGACGAGCCAGGCCATGTTCTCGACCACACCGAGGACGCGCATCCCGGTCTTCTGCGCCATCACGGCGGCCCGCACGGCGACCAGCTGCGCGGCCGGCTGCGGCGTCGTCACGACGATCGCCTCGGCGCGCGGCAGCAGCTGCCCGATCGAGATCGCGACGTCTCCGGTCCCGGGCGGCATGTCGACGACGAGCGTGTCGAGCTCGCCCCAGTGGACGTCGGAGAGAAACTGCTCGAGCGCCTTGTGGAGCATCGGGCCACGCCACATGATCGGCCCGTTGTCCTCCGCGAAGAGGCCGATCGACATCACCTTCAACTCGCCGCGGACGGGCGGGACGATCAGCGAGTCGACGACCACCGGCCGCTGGGTGACCCCCAGGATGTGCGGGATCGAGTAGCCGTAGACGTCGGCGTCGAGCACGCCGACGCGCTCGCCCCGCTCGACGAGCGCCGCGGCGAGATTGGCGGTCAGCGTCGACTTGCCCACGCCACCCTTCCCGGACGCGACGGCGACGACGCGTGTCGCCGGGTCGAGTCGGATCTCGCGCTCCGGCCGTCCACCTCGCAGCCGGGTCGCGAGCGCCGCCTTCTCCTCGGGGCTCATCACGTCGAAGTGGAGCCGGGTGCCGCTCACTCCGGGCACGCCGCCGACGTGGAGTGCCACCTGCTCCTCGAAGCTCGACCGGAGCGGGCACCCGGCGACGGTCAGCGCGATCGTGACGTCGACGCTCGCGTCGGCCTGGACGAGGACGTCCCGCACCATCTCGAGCTCGGTCACCGGCCGTTTCAGCTCCGGGTCGATCACCTGCTCGAGAGCGCGGAGGATCGCGTCGCGGTCGGGGCTCATGCCCGTCCAGCGTAGCCTCTGGCCCATGGCCGACCGACGCTCGAAGCTCGCGCAGTTCGCGCTAGGGCTGCCGGAGACGCGCGAGGACTTCCCCTGGAACGAGCGCGTCGTGAAGGTTCGCGCCAAGGTGTTCGTCTTCTTCGGCGCCGAGGACGGCGGCGGGGATCGCGCGATCACGGTGAAGCTCGTCGAGTCGCACGACCACGCTCTCTCGATCGACGGCGCGAGGCCGACCGGGTACGGCCTAGGGAAGGCGGGCTGGGTCACAGTGCCCGTCGCAGGCGTGCCGCTCGCCACCCTGCGGGACTGGGTGGAGGAGAGCTACCGGATCGTCGCCCCGAAGCGCCTTGTCGCGGAGCTCGACGCGACGCAACGCTGCTGACACGGTTCCGACGACGTGCGCGTGATCCGCCCGAGCTCAAGAGACGAGATGATCGTCGTCTTCCTCCGCGGCGAGCTCGAGTCCGAGCGTGAGCACGGCTCGGTCTTGTGCGCTTACGCCGAAGGCGGGGACGTCGTCCTGGAGGGTCATGCCCGGCTCACGGCGATTGCGCTCGAGCCGAACGTAGGTCCGCTGCGACGCCGGCTCTGCGAGGAGTCTCCCCGCGGATCCCGGGTGGTGCCAGTATGTGCTGCCGGAGGGTTGAGACCAGACAACGCTCGTGTTGATTCAACACACGCGTCGTGCCGGCGAGTCCCCGAAGCCGCGCACCGCTGGTCGGCTCAGGCTCTGAGATAGGCGAGTACCGCGTGCACCCTCCGGTTGACGGCCACGTCCGCGGGGATCCCCAGCTTCTGCAGGATGTGGCGCACGTGCGTCTCGACGGTCCGCGGGGTGAGCCAGAGGCGGCCGGCGATGCCGCGATCCGTGAGCCCTTCCGCCATCAGGCTGAGCACTTCGCGTTCCCGCTCGGTGAGCTCGTCGAGCGGACTTGCCTGCCGCCGACGCGCGAGCAGCTCGTCGACGAGACCGGGGTCGATCACGACGTCCCCGTCGCCGACCCGCCGGACGGCCGACACGAGCTCCTGCGCGTCGAGGACGCGATCCTTCAGGAGATAGCCGCAGCGGGTCTGCTCGCCCTCGAGGAGGCGAACCGCGTACGCGGCGTCGACGTACTGCGAGAGGACGAGCACCCCGGTCTCGGGTGTGCGACGACGGATCGTCTGGGCGGCGACCAGGCCCTCGTCGGTGTGGCTCGGTGGCATCCGGATGTCGATGATCGCGACGTCCGGCCGATGCGCCTCCACGAGCTCGAGCAGTGCGCCCGCATCGCCTGCCTCGCCGGCCACGTCGATCCCCGCTTCGGTGAGCAGACGAGCGACGCCCTGCCGCAGGAGGACGGCATCGTCGGCGATCACGACGCGCATGGAATCTCCGCGAGGAGGCGTGTGCCCGCGCCCGGCCGGCTCTCGACCTGGAGGCTTCCGTCGAGCGCGCCGACACGGTCGGCGAGGCCTCTGAGGCCGGAGCTGCCGTTCGCTCGCGCGCCTCCGACGCCGTCGTCGCGCACCTCGATCGTCAGCAGTCCGTCGCGCTGCTCGATCGCGACCGAAGCGCTCGACGCGTGCGCGTGCTTCGTGACGTTCGCGAGCGCCTCCGCGACGACGAAGTAGGCGGCGGACTCGACGTGCGCCGGCAACCGCTCGCCGTTCGCGTACACGGTCACCGGAACGACCATGCGCTGCGCCAGCGTGCGGACCGCCGCGTCGAGGCCTTCGTCCGCGAGGACCGCCGGATGGATGCCGCGAGCGAGCTCCCGCAGCTCTCGCAGGACGTCTCGAAGCTCGTTCTCCACCTGGTGGAGAGACTCCGTCGCCGCCGCGTCTCCGTCGACCTGTGACCGCAACACCTGCAACGTCATCCCGATCCCGAGCAGCCGCTGCTGGGCGCCGTCGTGCAGATCACGCTCGAGCCGCCGCCGTTCCTCGTCTCCGGCCTGGACGATCCGACTCCGTGAGCCGCGGAGCTCTTCGAGCTGCGCGCGCAGCTCGGCCTGCAGCCGCTCGTTCTCGAGCGCCAGGCGTGCGGCCGAGCCGGCCGCCTCGAGGAGCGCCGGCTGATCCAGTAGGACCGGGTCGTGGATCATCGCCGCAAGCTCGTCGCCCACGAGCGTGACGGCGCGATCGCGCCCGCGCGGGAGCGGGATCTCGTGGCCCTTCTCGTCTGCCCAGATGCCGCGTTGCGGCAGACGGAGCGCGAGCTCCAGCGTCGGATCGCCGAGCGTTCGCGCCAGGGCGTCGCGGATGTTCCCCGGGCCGACGCGCTCGAGCTGGACGACGAGGTCACCGACCGATCCGCGTGCCCGACGCGTCACGACGATGCCGATGAACGCGGTCAAGGCAGCGGCTAGCGCCCCGGTCGTCTGCAGCCACGAGACCGATGTCAGGACGGAGAAGCGGTCGGTGTAGGCGGCGTAGCCCGTGACCCAGGCGGTGCAGGTGATGAAGGTCGCGGTGACGATGAGCGGCCCGAGCGACCGCCGGTGCGCCCGAGTCGCTCCGGCGTACGCGCGGTAGAGCACGAAGAGCCCGATCGGGAGGATCGCCATCACGAAGAGAAGCCACCCGTCGTTCCACGCCTGGAGCGAGATCGGGGGAGCCGAGTCGATGTGGAGCAGCGTCGGCATGCGCGGCGGCGGGCAGACCGGGCAGGCGCTGAGGTCGAGGTAGAGCAGGTTGTAGGCGTTCTGCACGACCTGCGCCGCGTAGCCCAGCACGAAGACGTAGATCCACGCGAGCCGACTCCGCACGAACGAGCCCGTCGGATACGAGAGCGCCATCTGCGCGAAGGCGATCGGGCCCATCACGAAGAGGGCGACGCCGATCGTCGAGGCGGTGCGCGAGGCAGGAAACGCAGCTGCGATGTCTCCCGCGAGCCAGAGGGCCGGCCACCAGAACATGAGCGGTCCCATGCGCGTCTTCGGCCGCCACCGCCAGACCCAGAGGCCGACGCCCATTCCCAGAGACATCGTGAGCGCGAAGTACGTCGAGCGAGCGTCGAGGGAGTCGTGGCGCGCGAGCCCGCCGAGGTAGGCGGTGACGAGAATGAGGCCGAGCAACGTCGCGAGGAGCCAGACACGGCTCGGCGGCCTTCCTGGCCCCTCTCGGGGACGTTCCATGTGGCGATAGTCGCATGCCTGCCGACGGCGTCAACCAGGGATCTCCCTGAACCTGGGCGATCTCCGTGATCTCCCTGACGAGGCGGCCTGCCTGCCGCCCTACGGTCGGGTGCGTCAACCGAAGGAGGAAGC
This sequence comes from uncultured Actinomycetes bacterium, assembly GCA_963791895.1. Lineage (GTDB taxonomy): Bacteria > Actinomycetota > Thermoleophilia > Gaiellales > Gaiellaceae > Gaiella. Next base: position 626,618 of record CAWBTY010000009.1, on the reverse strand, counting down.
ATGATCCGGCGAACAGCACTGCTCCTCGCGCTCCTCGTCTGCGCTGCCGTGCTCAGTGCCGAGGCGATGGCGGGCGCCGCACGCGCGGCTCACGTGTCGGGCGAGTATGCGCTCGTCGATCTCGGCACGACCACCTGCGAGCCGATCGACGCAACACGGCTCCGCTGCCACACGTCAGGGTTGAGGTTCGTCTACGCCGGTGACCTCGTGGGCGAGTCGACCACCGATCTCGAGCAGGTGATCGACTGCGCCACGAGCCGGACGACAGGACAGGGCATGGAGACGTTCACTGGCTCGCTCGGCGACGGTGAGGCCGGCACGGTGACGTGGAGGCTCTGGTTCCGAGCCGACTTCGACTGCACGACGTTCTTCCCGTCGAGTCTCCGCATCATCGCGATCGTGACGCGCTCCACCGGCGGCCTGGCCGGCAGCCACGGAGTGCTCTTCTTCGACGACACGACCTACCGGGGCGTCCTCGGCTGAGCGTTGGGCTGCGACGGGCGCGGCGTGCCGGCGGGGCGCCGCGCCCCGTCGGCGGTGACGCACCTCAGGGAAGCGCGGCCGCGACGGCTCGCACAGCTCGTCGCTCGCGGCGGCGACGACCCGGGAGCGCTGGCCGAGGTCGAGGAGGGCCGCGCCGAACGGCGGATCCTCGAAGAGCTCGATCGCGAGGCCGCGCTCGCGGACGAGGAGCTGTGCGGCCGCGATGTCGATCGACCTCGCGGGCTTGAGACAGCAGACGGCGTCCACCCGTCCCGCGGCGAGGTGGCAGAGGGAGAGCGCGAGCGAGCCCATCACGCGCACGCGATCGGCGACGTCGCGCATCCCGGGCGCGGCAGCCGCGATCGCATCGGTCGTCGTCCCCTCGAGCGAGAGGATCTCGATCCGGTCCTTCGGGCCGGGCGAGTCGAGAGGCGACCCGTCGAGCGACGCGCCGAGGCCGCGCTCCGCGACCCACTCCTCGCGGGCGCCGAAGTCGTAGACGTAACCGAACCGGACGTCGTCCATCGTCGGGCCGTCCGCGACGGCGACGGAGAGCGAGAAGAACGGGATCGCGCGCTTCGCGTTGACCGACCCGTCGATCGGATCGACGACGACCCTGAGCTCGCCGCCGCTCCCGAAGGCGCGGACGCCGAGCTCCTCGGAGACGAGCGTCAGATCCTCGCCGAGCGCCTCGAGCCTGCGCACGACCGCGTCCTCCGCCGCCGCGTCGATGGCGGTCGTGTCGTCCCCGCCCTCGCCGCCGCGCAGGACGGGCTCGCGCTCGACGCGCGTCGGCAACTCGGCGAGGACGCCGTCCAGGTCTGCGACGCAGGTACGACAGAACGTGAGCCAGTCGATCACGGGTCGACCGGATGGAAGAGGAGGCCGGAGAGCAGCTTCGGGAAGAAGTAGGTGGTCTTCTGGGGCAGCACCTCGCCGCGGCGTGCCCGGTCGAAGACGTCCTCGATCCGAGTCGCCCGCAGCAGGAGCGCGCAGTCCGCGTCGCCCGACTCGACCCGCCGGACTGCCTCGACGAGGTCGGGCGTGTACGAGATCCCGTCGTGGCCGAGCCGGTCGACCAGCTCGACGTCGAGCTCGCCCGGCGCCCCGTGCACGAGCCTCGTCGAGTCCGGTCGCACCAGGATCGCAGCGGAGCGCGTATACGGCTCCTCCTCGAGAGCGGCAAAGGCGTCCTCGACGGTCGGGAACGTCTCACCCGCGAGGTCGATGTCCTCGCGACCGGCGAAGACCCGGTGCGTCGCGAAGATCTCGAGCCCCGGGTCGGAGATCGAGACGAGGACGACCATCATCCGGTCGGCGCCGTCCTCGACCGCGAACTGCAGCGCGGTCTCGTATCGGTGGTGGCCGTCGGCGATCAGGAGCTGGCTGCCGGCGAACGCCGACGCGACGTCCGTGTCCTGGACGCGCCAGAGGCGCGTGTCGGCGGCCTCCAGATCGGGCTCGGTCTCGGGCGCCGCGAGCGACGAGCCGTCGTACAGCAGGAAGATCGGCTCGAGCTGGGCGCGTGAGGCCTCGAGGAGACGAAGCCGACTCGCCTTCGGGCCCTCGTGCGTTCGCTCGTGCGGAAGCACGGTTCCCGTCGCGTAGGGCTCGACGCGCAGCGAGGCGACGAGGCCGGTGCGCCGGCGCTCGACGCCGTCCGGGCCGACGTACTCCTGCTCGAGCACCCACACCGCCGGCTCCTCGTCGCGGACGAGAACGCCTTCGTCGAGCCATTGCCGGTAGCGCTCGCCCGCGCGTCGCTCGTCGGGCTCGAGCGTCAGGTGCACGACGTTGTGGGGGTCGCGACCACGCAGCTCGGCGAGCGTCGTGTCGTCGACCACGTCGTACGGAGGGGCCGTCACCTCCGGGCTCGGTCGTGCGTAGCGGACGGCGCGAAACGAGCGGACGTCGGCCACCGCGCGAGCCTACCCCTAGACTCAGCCCGTGGCGACGATCGCGGAGCTCGTCGAGGATCGCACCGTCGACGGGGTCTACGCGGTTGCCCGCAAGCGCAAGCTGTCGACTCGCAACGGTAAGCCGTACCTCGCAGTCGAGCTCGTCGACCCGAGCGGGCGGATCGAGGGCCGTGTGTGGGACGACGTCGAGCTGCTCGACCGACGCTTCGCCGAGGGCGACGCCGTGCGCGTCCTCGGGCGGGTCGAGCGGTTCGACGGCCGCCTTCAGGTGCAGGTGCGGACCGTCGAGGCGGCCGACGTCGACCCGGCCCAGCTCACGCCGGCGATGCGGCGCGACGCCGAGGAGCTGGACGGCTTTCTCGACTTCCTCGCCGCGGAGATCGCGCATCCGCAGCTTGCCGGGCTCGTGCGCGAGGTGCTTGCCGATCGCGAGGTGCGCGACGGGATGCGGTTGCTCCCGGCCGCCGGGCACGACGGTCACCACGGCTACGCCGGAGGCCTGCTGGAGCACACGGTCGGCGTCGCCACCCTCTGTCGCGAGACCGGGCAGCTCCATCCTCGGCTCCGCGCCGACCTGCTTCTGGCCGCAGCGCTGCTCCACGACGTGGGTCGCGTCCGTGAGCTCGAGCGCGGGCCGTCGTTCCGTCCGACACGGGAGGGCGCGCTCCTGGGCCATGTTCAGCTCGGTGTGCGGCTCGTGGACGAGCGGGCCGCGACCGTCGAGTCGACCGTGCGCGCCGAGCTCCTGCACGCGATCGCGGCCCACCACGACCGCGGTGCGTCCCGTACCGCGGAGGCGGCTGTTCTCTACCACGCGAACCAGCTCGACGCGCAAGCCGCCACCCGCTCGGTCGGCGACGACTGAAGCCTCGGTGGGAGCGGCCGCGCTCGCCCTGCTCGGCGCAGGCGCCTGGGGCGTCGGCGACTTCCTCGGTGGTGTGGCGGCCCGGCGGCTCCACGTTCTCACCGTGCTCGCCGCCTCGCAGGGCGCGGGCCTCGTCGGCGCCGCCGCCTGGGTCGTCGTCGCCGGCGACGGCCCGCCCGCGCTCGGCGACGCGCTCCCCGCGATCGGAGCCGGGGCCTGCGGCGCGATCGGGCTCGCGGCGCTCTATCGCGGGATGGCCGTCGGCGCGATGGGGATCGTGGCGCCGATCTCCGCCGCGGCACCCGTTGTACCGCTCGCGTTCGATCTCGCGAACGGCGAGTCACCCAGCGCGCTCCAGTGGCTCGGCGTGGTCGTCGTTCTCGGCGGGATCGCGCTGCTCGCCCGGGAGCCAGGGCCGCGGCTCCGGGGCGGGCTCGCCGCCGGCGTCCCGCTCGCGCTCGTCGCGGCGGGGGGCTTCGGTCTGTTCTTCGTGGGTCTCGACGCGGCGGCCGACGGCGGTGTGCCGTGGACGATCTTCACGGCACGGACGACATCGACCGTCCTTGCCGTCGCGCTGGCGCTCTCGCTCGCGATCTCAGTCGTACCGCCGAGGCCGCTCCTGCCGACCGTGGTCGCCGTCGGCCTCTTCGACACGGCGGCAAACGTCCTCGTGGCGTTCGCGACGACACGCGGCTCGATCGGGATCGTTGCAGTGCTGAGCGCGCTCTACCCCCTCGTCACCGTGCTGCTCGCACGAGCTTTCCTCGGCGAGCGGCTCGACCGTTGGAGGCGTGCCGGAGGCGTCCTCGCGCTCGCGGGAGCAGCCGTCGTCGCTGCCGGCTGAACGTCGACCGCCGCGCCGCGACGTTGCTAGGGTCCCGCCCGCTGTCATTCCGTCGAATCAGGGGAGAGACGATGAGTAAACGCCTACTGACGGCTGCGCTTGCGCTCGCGGCGCTCGCAGTCGTCGCATTCGGCGCGTCACCTGCCGTCGCAGGGTCGAGTGCAAGCCTCGCGGCCTGTGAGGACGCCACGTTCAGCAGCCTCGCGGCTCTGACCGGGTCCGGCACGGCCCGCGCGGGGGTTCCGACGACACGTGCCGAGAAGAACACCGAGAAGTACTCGGGGAGCACCGAGATCCAGAAGAACGGCGGGAAGCCCACGGCGGGCACGATCGACGTGTACTTCCACATCGTGACCGCGGCAGACGGCACCGGCGCGGTCAGCGACGCTACCGTCGCCGCCCAGATGCTCGTGCTGAACCAGACGTTCTCGGGCTTGTACGGCGGGGACGACACCGGGTTCGACTTCAACCTCGTCGCGACGACCAGGACGGCGAACGACGCCTGGTTCGAAGGGGAGACGTTCGCGGACGAGCTCGCGATGAAGACCGCCCTCAAGCAGGGCGACGCGGCAGACCTCAACATCTACTCGACGAGCGGGGCCGGCTTCCTCGGGTTCGCGTACTACCCGAGCATCACCAGCTCGAACCGCTTCGAGGTGCTCGACGGCGTCGTGATCCACTACGGGTCGCTGCCGGGCGGGTTCATCGGAAACTACAACCTCGGCTACACGGCGACGCACGAGGTCGGCCACTATCTCGGCCTCGCGCACACGTTCGAGAAGGGCTGCATCGGCCATGGCGACTACGTGGACGACACGCCGGCCATGCTGGTGCCGACCTCGGGCTGCCCGGCGAACAAGGACACCTGTCCGCGCGATGCGGGACTCGATCCGGTCCACAACTACATGGACTACTCGTACGACATCTGCTACACGGAGTTCACTCCGGGCCAGACCGAGCGGATGCAGAAGCAGTTCGCCCACTGGCGCCTCAAGCGGACGTAGAGCAAGGCCGCGTCGGGGGCAGGCGTGCCTGCCCCCGACCCTGGCCTTCTCTCGGCCGCCGCGGGAGCCGTTCGGCCGACGCGGGAGCCGTCCTCGTGGGGCGGCTCAGACGTTGAAGCGGACGTTTAGGACGTCGCCGTCGGCGACGACGTACGTCTTGCCCTCGAGCCGCTGCGTGCCGCGCCGGGCGGCCTCGGCATGCGAGCCGGCGTCCAGCAGGTCCTCGGTCGCGATCACCTCACAGCGGATGAAGCCGCGCGCGATGTCCGTGTGGATCGTGGCGGCCGCGTCGAGGGCCGTCTGGCCGTTCCTCAGCGTCCAGGCGCGTGTCTCATTGTCCCCCGCCGTGAAGAACGCGATGAGCCCGAGCGCGTCCTTCAGCCTTCGCACGACCTCGTCGAGGGCCGAGGGGCCGTCGCGAAACTCTCCTGCCTCTTCCTCCGGCAGGTCGGCGAGCTCGGCCTCGAGCTTGCAGTCGATGCCACGTGGCCCGTTCTCGACGGCGAGGAGCGGCTTCGTCGTCAGAGGGTCGAGCTCCTGCGGCAGCTCGCCCGACCAGTCTGCGAGCGTCCTTCCGGCATCGAGGTGCTCGAGCAGCCGGCCGAGCGTCTCGAGCTCGGCTCGCTTCGCCGCGTCGCCGGACTTCGCCTCCTTTGCGACGCGCTCGTGCCGGCGCTCGACGTGATCGCGATCCGCGACGAGCAGCTCGAGCTGGAGGGTCTCGAGGTCGTCCGCCGGCGTCGCGTCGGCGGAGAAGCCGTCGAGCACGGCGAGGATCGCGTCGACCTGGCGCAGGTTCCCGAGCAGGGCAGGCCCCGTGCCCGGGACGTCCACCACGCGGATTGCCGCGGGCGTCACCTTCCGGGCGGAGACGAGCTCTGCGATCCGCCGGAGGCGGTCGTCCGCGATGGCCGCCATGCCGACGTTCGGCTTCTCGGTGACGGACGCGTACGCGGTGATCTCCGCGCCCGCGCGAGTGAGTGCGTTGAACAGCGTCGTCTTGCCGCTGTTGGGTAGCCCGACGATCCCGACCTCGAGCGCCATGGCGCGTCAGGGTAGTGCAGGCGCTACGACGCCTCGGCGGCAACCCGGCGGATCCGACCGACCACGTGATCGGCGAACGGAGCGAGGCGTGGCTCGAGATCGTCCCACCGCTCCTCGACCTCGCCCACGTAGATCCCGCGCGCACGCAAGAGGACCGCTCGATGCTCCTCGGGGAGACGCTCGACGGCCCAGGTCGCAGCCTCGTCCTTCGAGCGGATGATGCCGGTGACGACCGTCGTCCACACGCGTGCGAGGGTCAGCACGGCATTGCGCGTGTCGCCGTTCAGGTCAGCCACGACACCGTCCACGCAATCGAGGGTGGCGGCCAGCAGGTGACGGTGTGGCACTGCCTCGAGCACCTCCGCCGGCGGCGGGCCTTGGAGGCGGACGTCGGCCTTGAGCACGATCGTGATGAGCGGCGCGAGATCCGGGTCGATCACAGGCCCGCCGGCGTCGACGTCTCCCGCCTCGAACGCGTCGCGGAGCCACTCGCCGTACTGGAAGTCGCGCCTGGCGGGGTATCGCCAGGGCCGGACGTCGGGCTCGGCGACGAGCGTGACCTCGATCGGGCGCAGCGGGCCTTCGACGTCGCGGCCCCAGACGGGCAGCAAACCGCTGACGAGACGCTGCCTCTCGTCCGGCGAGACGCGTCGGCGCGCGACGGCGAAGACGTCGAGGTCGCTACGGGGTCGGAGACCGCCCAGGGACGCCGAGCCATGGAGGTAGACGCCCACGAGCTCCCTACCCAGCACGTCGTTCAGGACGGCCAGCACCCGCTCCAGCTGGCCGGTCTCCGTCGTGCCCAATGCAGCGGGCCGGTTCACGGCGGGCAAGGCACGGGTCGCAAGCCCTCTCGCGGAGTGCCCTGGGCCGCTCGTCAGCCGGGGAGCCAGCCGCCGTAGCGGGTCGGACTGGGCTCCGGGAAGCGTGCGTACGCCTCCTCGGGGTCCGTCGTCTCGCGCTCGACCCCGGCGCCGTGGCGGAGCGCGACCTCGTCGACGGTGTAGGCGCCCCATCCGGCGCCGTCCTGGTGCTCCCGAGCGCCTACCGCGAGCACGACGCAGCCGTCGGCCCCGGCGCCGAGGATCATGTGCGCCGTCCCGACCGGGCAGTGGACGAAGTCCCACTGCCGCAACGGCCGCTCCTCGCCCTCGACGAGGAGCAGCCCCTCGCCGGAGAGGACGAGGAAGTCCTCCTGGTCTGCTTCCCAGTGGTACATCCCGACCGGCTCGCCGGGGCCGAGGGCGAAGAGCGTGAGCCCGACCTGAGGGAAGTCGACCGGGCCGTGGTCGAAGGGCAGCGACTTCCCGCGTTCCGGCCGTTCGCGCCAGCGCGCCTCGCGAGCGTTGAGGACGAACCACCCCTCCCCCGCGGGATAGAGCCCGGCGTCGTCGGCTCCGAGTGGGGCCTCGGGAACCATCAGGCGGAGAGGAACCCGGGTTGGGCGCCCTTCGTGTAGCGCTTGAGGTAGACGACGCGCGGCACCGCGACGGTGAGCCGCCCGTCCGTCGTCGGCAGCTCGAGCGTGCCGCCGCCGCCCGCGTTGACGGCACGCTCGACGGCGTCAGCAGTGGCCGGAGAGACGAGCGCGGCGATGGTCTGCCCGCTGTCGAAGGCGAGCTCGATGCGGATCGATTCGTCAGGCAGGGCGCACCACCTCGGTCAGGACGCCGTGGGCGGCGTCGGGATGGACGAACGCGACCTCGAGGCCGAACAGGCCGACACGCGGAGACTCGTCGATGAGCTCGGCGCCCTCGCGGGCGAGCCGACCGAGCTCCGCGGCGACGTCGTCGACCTCGTACGCGACGTGGTGCATGCCGGGCCCGCGCTTGGCGAGGAACCGGCCCACGGGAGTGTCGTCCCCGGTCGGTGCGAGGAGCTCGATCCGGCTGGCGCCGACGAGCACCGAGGCCGCGTCGACCCCTTGCTCGGCGACGCTGTCGCGATGCTCGAGGGTCGCGCCGAAGAGCCGGTCGTAGGTCGCGATGGCCTCGTCGAGGTCCGTGACGGCGAACCCGAGATGGTGGACGCCGCGGAGGCTCACGCAGCGATCGTAGTCGGACGGTTCCGAGGAGGAACGAGGACGTCGTCGACCAGCCCGTACTCGACCGCCTCGGCCGGCGTCATGAAGCGGTCGCGATCGATGTCGTCCATCACCCGCTCGACGGGCTTGCCGCAGTGGCGCGCGATGAGCTCCGCCATCTGCCGGGTCGTCGCCTCGACCTCGCGCGCCGCGATCGTGATGTCGCTCGGCGCCCCACGGAAGCCGGCCGATCCCTGGTGGATCATCAGCTTCGCGTTCGGGAGCGCGAACCGCTTCCCCGCGGCGCCCGCGCACACGATCATCGCCGCCGCCGACATCCCCATCCCGAAGCAGATCGTCGAGACGTCGGGGCGCACGTGCTGCATCGCGTCGTAGATGGCGAGCCCCGCGTACACCTCGCCGCCGGGCGAGTTGACGTAGAGCGCGATGTCCTTGTCGGGATCCTCGGCCTCGAGGTAGAGCAGCTGGCCGACGATGAGGTTCGCGATCTCGTCGTCGACCGGGCGGCCGAGGAACACGATCCGGTCCCGGAGCAGGCGGGAGTAGAGGTCGAAGGCGCGCTCGGCACGACCGTCGGCCTCGAGCACCGTGGGGATCAGCGGCATGGCAGCTCCCTCGCTATCGTGTGCAACCCTACGGTTGCAAATCGTATACGCAACTTGGAGGTTGCGCATGGAGATCGAGCGCGAGATCGTCCTTCCCGTCCCGCCCGAGGAGGCGTGGGAGGCGCTGACGGAGCCCGAGCGGCTGGAGGAGTGGTTCGCGAACGAGGTGGAGCTGGACGTCCGTCCGGGTGGGATCGGCGTGTTCCGCTGGGACGACGGAGACGTCCGACACGCGGTCGTCGAGGCCGTGGAGGAATCGGAGCGACTCGTGTTGCGCTGGGACGACGACGGCCTGGTCGAGCTGACGCTCGACGAGCACCCTCGCGGCACCCGGGTGCGCGTCCGCGAGACGGCGCCCGAGTGGGGCATGGCGCTCGAGCTGCAGGCGCTCGCAGTGTGCGCGGGCACGTAGGGGAGGTCTTCGGCGCGCTCGCCGATCCGAGCCGCCGCTATCTCGTCGAGCGCCTCGCCGATCTCGGGACGGCGACACCGACGCAGCTCGCAGGCGAGCTGCCGATCACGCGGCAGGCGGTCGCCAAGCACCTCGCGGCGCTCGAGCAGGCGGGTCTCGTTCGCGGCCGTCGCGAGGGCCGAAACGTCGTCTACCGGCCCGATCCTGCGCCGCTCCGCGAGGCTGCCCGCTGGCTCGACCTCGTCGGCACACAGTGGGATGCGCGCCTCGCGGCACTCGCCGAGCACGTCGAGCGCCGCCGAGCCTGAGCAGGCATCGACCCTCCTAGCGGCGGACGACGCCGACGATCGCCGTCGCGTTGCCACCCGTTCCGAGCTCGATCGCCGTCACACGCGGATGCGTGAGCCAGCGCTCGCGGCGGGGATCCGGGCCTGGCCAGTCGGCGGAGAAGTCGTCCAACACGAGCGTCGCTCCAGGTGCGGCGAGCCCGAGCACCGCGTCGGGATCGTCCTTCGCACGCCCGCCGTCGACGAAGATCAGATCGAAGGGCGCGTGAGGTGGCAGGACGATGCGCCAGTCGCCCGCGAAGACGTGGACGTCGGGATCGGCGTCGAAGAGACGCGCCGCAGCCGCGGCAAGCGCAGCGTCGGCCTCGGCGGTGTAGAGGGGTGTCCCGGGGACCAGAGCGGCTGCGAGCCACGCCGTGCCGACACCGGCGCCGGTGCCGATCTCGGCGACCCGCTCGATCCCGCGCCGCGCCGGCCAGGACGTGCAGCAGGAGCCCGTCCTCGTCCCGCGAGCTCTTCTCGAACCCGAGCCGTTCGGCCGCCTCGCGGGCTCGCGCGACGAGGGGCGGCGCTACGGGGTCGACGCGGCCACCTCGTCGCTCGTCGTGAACCGGACGCCGCCCGCGCGCCACTCCGCGAGACACGCCTCGACCCGCTCCTCCGAGAGACCGCGCGAGGCGTCCTCGACGAAGGCGACGCGATATCCCCGTCCGAGCAGGCCCAGGACGGCCGCGTGGTTGCAGACGTCCGTGGCAACGCCGAAGAGGATCACCTCCGACGGGGCGAGGGTCTCGAGCAGCGCGTCGAGGTTGGGATTCGAGAATGCGCTGTAGGTCTTCTTCAGCACGAGGAGCTCCCGCCGGCCCTCGACGAGCTTCGGGATGTGCCCGGGCGGGTACGGCGTCAGCGAGAGCGGCAACGGATCCCGCTGGAGCGTCTCGGCGATCTTCGCCGCCCCGGGGGTGCCACGGAGGCAGTGGGGCGGGAACGTCGACACGTAGTCGGGCTCGCCCGAGAGCTCGGGGTCGGTCAGCTCGTGGTCGTCGGCGGTCGCGAGATGCGTGACGTCCCGGTCCGCCGCCCACCGGACGAGCCGGGCCATCGCGGGGATCGCGGCCTCGGCGTCGGGCACCGGGAGCTTGGCCCCGGCGTGCACGAAGTCGACCTGCGTGTCGACGTCCCAGAGAAGCGGCCGGCTCATCCGATCGACCCGATCGCCCCGGATCGTCCGTGGGCGGCAGCGCAGCTTCGAGAACCACCCCCAGGGGCACCCCAGGTGCCCTGATGACACGCTACCGGCCGAAGTGTCACGGGTTCGCGCCGACTCTGTGCCGACATCGTCACGCAGGCCGTCGGCGAGGGGCGGGGCTCAATCGACGAGCTCCAGCCGCCTGCTCGGACGAAAGCCGCGACCGACCTTCGCCGACGGGCGGCCGTCGACCATCACGATGTCGGCGGTGAAGTCGTTCTCGCCCCGGATGAGGGACGAGCCGACCCCGTACGCGTCGACCGGCACCTCGCGACGCTCGAACTCCTCGATCTTCTCGACCGTGAAGCCCCCCGAGGCCACGATGCGCACCTGCTCGAAGCCGTCCTCGTCGAGCGCGGCCCGCACCTTGCGGACGAGGCGCTCGTTGACGCCACGCGGGTCGAAGTCGCCCATCTCGCCCCACAGCGCGCGATCGACGAGCTGTCCCGAGGTGTCGAGCCGCACACCCCAGAGCCTCGGGCCGAGGGCGCGCGCGACGTCCAGCGCCGTCTGCACGGAGTCGTTGTCGTAGTCGACGAGCACCGTGATCCGGAAGTCGTCGGACGCCCAGTCGGCGAACTTCGTCGCGGCGAGCACGGTGTTGCCGCCGTAGGCGGCGATCAGAGAGTGCGGGACCGTGCCGACGCCCCGACCGCCCCACCACGATGCCTGCGCGTCCGAGGTGACGCCGATGGGCGCGCCGATGATCGCGCCTGCGACGTACGCGGCGTACCCGTCCCCCGTCTGCACGCGGTGGTGGTCGTGCCGGGCCGGCATGAAGATGACCGGCTTCCCGTTCGCCGTCTCGAGGACGCGGGCGGTGTTGGTCGCGATCAGCGTGCGCCGCGCCAGGGTTCCCAGGACGACCGTCTCCAGATGCGCGAAGGCCGTGTAGTCGCCCTCGACGGTCATCACCGTCTCCCACGGCTCGACCCGGTCGCCGTCGTGCAACGCGTGGACGGTCAGTGAGTCCCAGTCCTCCGAGCAGAGCTTGAGGATCGCGATCGCTTCGTCCATCCCGCCGAGCATCGAGTGCTTGCGCTGGAAGACCTGGCTGACGACCCTGGGGCGCTTCCCGTCGTGCAGGAGCGCCGAGCGTGCATGGTTGAAGTACGCGTCGCTGTAGTAGCCGTCGCGCATCTTGTCGACCGGCAGATCGAAGATCGCCGGGTCGAGCCGCTCGCCCGCGGCGCGGCTCGGCGCGACGCTCACGGCGACGCGCGCTCCGCCGCCAGGCAGGCCTCGAGCGCGGCATTCGCGACGTCGAGCTGCGCCGGGCTCGGCTCGCTCGTGGAGACGCGACGCTGCAGCTCCGTTCCGGGTCGCGCGAGTGCGCGCGAGAGGCGCCGATCCGCATTGCGACCCATCCAGCCGAAGACCTCGACAGCCGCGCCCACGGCGCCGACGGCGCCGACGAGGCGCGCCGCCGTGCGGTGGCGTGCCGGTGCCAGCTCCGCGGCCGCTCCGGCGACCGCGCTCGCCACCAGCAGGGGACCGACGAGATGCGACCCGCAGCGGTCGTGCTCCTTGGCCGCTACCTCACCCGTCTCGTACGTGCCGATCGAGACGTGCTCGGCGCCGTGATACGAGGTCAGCTCCTCTCCCCGCAGCGCGACGAGCGCGGGGACGAGCGAGGCGATCACCGCGACCGCCTCCCGCGGGATCACGGGGAGCGACGAGCGGCGGACGAGGCCGGCGCTCGTCGAGGCCGCGACCAGCGCGACCGCGACGGCGGGGCGCTCGAACGGCAGGCGTGCCTCCGGCAGGCCGCGCTTGACGGCCGGGAGCACGGCGAACGCCTCGGCGAGGCGCAGGGGCCCGCGCACGAACGGAAGCGAGACGCGCCCGCCGAGGCGCGGCTTCGCTCCCGAGGCCGACTTCAGCGAGCCGTCCGGGAGGCGTACCGCGGCACCCCACGAGCTGGGTCCGTGGACGAGGACGCCGTTCTGGAGGGCCATGCCGCCCAGGCGGAGCTTCTCCATGCGCGGAGCGTAGCGGCGCCCTCACCGTCTCCGGCGCGAAATCGGTCTGTCCCCTCTGGACGACTCGCGCTCGTCAGGCGGTGGCGAGTCGCCGGAGCGCCTGCTGGAGCGTGTCGGCCGCCTCCCGGCTTCCGAGCCCGACGTCATCGACCGCGACCACCGGCATCACCTCCCGCACCGAGGACGACGTGAACGCCTCGTCCGCCGAGCGCAGCCGCTCCAGCGGATAGCTGCCGGTCTCGACCTCGTAGCCTGCGTCCCCGGCGAGCGCGAGAAGAGCAGCGCGCGTCTCGCCCGCGAGGATCCCGAGCTCGAGGGAGGGAGTCACGAGCGTCCGACCCTCACGCCACCAGACATTCGTCACCGGTCCCTCGAGGACGATTCCCGCGAGATCGACGAAGACGGCGTCATCTGCTCCACGCCGCTTCGCCTCGGCTTCGGCGGCGATGTGGGTTGCGTAGCTCACGGATTTCGTCCCCGGAAGCAGCCACGCGACCGAGCGGCGTGGATAGGCGAGCGAGACGAGCCGCTGGCCGCGTTCGCGGGCGACCTCGATCCACCCCGGGATCTCGGAGACGAGTGCTATTCCAAGCGGCTCGTCGTCGTGCCCGGGTGTCCAGTAGAGCCGCAGGACGGCCTCGCCGAGGCGGGCCTCAGCGAGTGCGGCCTCGGCTGCCTGCCCGAGCTCGGAGGAATCAGGCTCGGGCAGGCCGAGCATCGTCGCCGAGGCGACCAGCCGGGCGAGATGCTGCTCGAGCCGGAACGGCCGGCCGCCGTACACGCGCAGCGTCTCGAAGGCCGCGCGACCACGCGCGAAGCCGTCGTCGTCGGCGGCGACGAGCGGGAGCGCCGGGTCGACCGCGCCACGCCCGGTCACAGCCGCCCCGCGGGGACGGGCGCTCACCGACGACCACCCACGAGCCGCGGGGCCGAGGGCGACCCGGCGGTCCCGGCCCGAGGGAGCGGCGCGCCGATCGCGGCGAGCAGCGGCTCCGCCTTCGCGAGCGACTCGTCCACCTCCGCCTGCGGGTCGGAGTCCCACACGATCCCGCCGCCAACCCAGAGATGGACGCGGCCCTCCGCGACCGCGAACGTCCGGATCGTGAGCGCGAGCTCGAGATCCCCGGTCCCGTAGACGCGGCCGAGCGCCCCCATCGACGCGCCGCGGCCGACCGGCTCGAGCGCCGCGATCAGGTCGATCGCGGCGATCTTCGGCGCACCCGTGACCGACCCGCCCGGGAAGACCGCCTCGAGGATCTCCGCCAGACCGGCGTCTGGTCGGAGCTCGCCCTCGACCGTCGAGACGAGGTGCTCGACCCCGGCGAGCGACTCCGCACGCATCAACTCGGGCCACCGCACCGTGCCGTGGACGCAGACGCGCGAGAGGTCGTTGCGCTCGAGGTCGACGATCATGACGTGCTCGGCAGCGTCCTTCGGCGAGGCCAGCAGCTCTGCCCGCCGGCCGAGAGGCCGCGTTCCCTTGATCGGCCGTGTCCGAATCAGCCGTCCGTGGCGTGAGACGAGGAGCTCGGGCGAGGCAGAGACGATCGCCCAGCCGGCACCCTCGAGCACACGCCGGGCGCTGCGACCGAGCGGCGCGTCGTTCGGTTGTGTCAGGGGGGCGAGCCGGGCGGCGAGCGCGGACGGTGAGCCGGCGAACGGGGCGGAGAGGTGCTGGACGAGGTTGACCTGGTAGACGTCGCCGGAGGCGATCGCAGTGCGGACGGCGTCGACGGCGGCTCGGTGATCGGGCTCCTGCCACGTTCGCGACCACGCACCGATCTCGAACGCGTCGCCCGCTGGACTCCCGCCGTGGCCGGATCTGCCTCCACCGTTGTCATATTCGACATCATGCCGGTCGCGGCGGACGGCACACGCGAGCAGCGGGAGCGGGCACGGCTCCGGCGGCGGAGGCATCCCCGTCCGCCTGAGCGACGCGGAAAGGCCGTAGCCGAGGTAGAGGTCGGCGACGAGGTGCTCCCCGCCCGGCGCGAAGAACCCTTCTCCGCGAAGCCACTCCTCGAGGTGGGCGAAGGCGCCGTCGGCCTCGTACAGCTCGAGCATGCTCAGCGTCCGTCACGCAGCGCGCGAATGCGCGCGACGAGCGACGCGGTGGACGGGTCGAGCCCGGTGGCGTCGCCGTCGCCGGCGAGGACCGGCTCGAGCTCACCTGCGAGCTCCTTGCCGAGCTCGACGCCCCACTGGTCGAACGAGTCGATTCCCCAGACGACACCCTGGGTGAAGACGACGTGCTCGTAGAGCGCCACGAGGGAGCCGAGCGCGAACGGCGTCAACCGCTCGAGCAGCAGGAACGTCGTCGGGCGGTTGCCCGGCATCTCCTTGTGGGCGACGAGCTCCTCCGGGACACCTGCCGCCCGCAGCTCGTCGGCGGTGCGCCCGAAGGCCAGGGCCTGCGCCTGCGCGAGCGCGTTCGCCAGCAGGAGGTCGTGGTGCCGGCCGAGCGGGTTGGAGGGCGCGGCGAACGCGATGATGTCCGCCGGCACGAGCGCCGTACCCTGGTGGAGCAGCTGGTGGAAGCTGTGCTGGCCGTTCGTACCGGGCTCGCCCCACACGATCCCGGCCGTGTCGATCCCGACCGGCGCACCGGCGACCGTCACCCGCTTGCCGTTCGACTCCATCACGAGCTGCTGCAGGTAGGCCGGAAAGCGCGCGAGGTACTGCTCGTAGGGGAGGACGGCGTGCGTCTCGGCCCCGAGGAAGTTGCGGTACCAGACGCCGAGCATCCCCATCAGCACGGGCAGGTTGCGCCCGAGCGGAGCCTCGGCGAAGTGCCGGTCGACCGCGTGGAAGCCTGCGAGGAGCTCGTGGAAGCGCTCCGGCCCGATCGCGAGCATCGTCGAGAGGCCGATGGCCGAGTCCATCGAGTAGCGCCCACCGACCCAATCCCAGAACCCGAACGCGTTCGCCGGGTCGATCCCGAACGCGGCCACCGCGTCGAGGTTCGTCGAGACGGCGACGACGTGCTTCGCGATCGCGCGTCTCGTCGCCGCCGAGTCCGTCGAGCAGCCACTGCCTCGCGCTCCGGGCGTTCGTCATCGTCTCGACGGTCGTGAAGGTCTTCGACGAGACGATGACGAGCGTCTCGGCGGGCTCGCGGCCGCGGAGGGCCTCCACGAGATCGGTCGCGTCGACGTTGGCGACGAAGCGCACGTCGATCTCGGGCGCGCCGTAGGCCCGAAGCGCCTCGTAGGCCATCGCGGGGCCGAGGTCCGAGCCGCCGATCCCGATGTTCACCACGGTGCGGATCGGCCGCCCCGTGTGCCCTCGCCACGCGCCCGAGCGAACGCGGTCGGCGAACGCGGCCATCCGGTCGAGCACGTCGTGTACCTCGCGCACGACGTCGACGCCGTCGACGACGAGCGAGCGGTCGCGCGGCATCCGCAACGCGACGTGCAGCGCCGCCCGATCCTCGGTGGGGTTGACGTGCTCGCCGCGAAACATCGCGTCGCGGTGTCGCTCGACCTCTCGCGCAGCCGCGACGGCGACGAGCAGTCGTACCGTCTCCTCGGTGACGCGGTGTTTCGAGAGGTCTGCATGGATGCCGGCCGCCTCGAGGGAGAGTCGTTCGACGCGCGCGGGGTCGGAGGCGAAGAGCTCGCGCAGATGGGGCTGCCGCACGTCCGCGTGATGACGGCCGAGCGCCTGCCAGGCGGCGGTGTCGATGAGGGAGTCGGTCATCTCGTACGCGGGCCTCGGAGCGGTCCGGGCCGTAGACTCGATTGACTCTAGAGGGTCGGACGCGGGAGGACGCGATGGCGACGAGCACGCCGTTGGAGCTCGGAATGGTCGGGCTCGGCCGGATGGGAGCGAACCTCGTTCGGCGGGCGATGCTCGACGGCCACGCGTGTTTCGGCACAGACGTCCACGCAGAGGCGATCTCGGCGCTCGAGGACGAGGGGATGACGGGCGCCTCGTCCATGGACGAGCTGGTCGCCGCCCTGACGGCCCCGCGCACCGTCTGGGTGATGGTGCCCGCGGGTGCCGTCACCGAACGCGTCGTCGACGAGCTCGCCGGCCTGCTCGAGCCCGGCGACACGATCGTCGACGGTGGGAACAGCCGCTACCACGACGACATCCGGCGCGCGCGCGAGCTCGCCGAGCGCGGGATCCACTACGTCGACGTCGGGACGAGCGGCGGCGTCTTCGGGCTCGAGCGCGGCTTCTGCCTGATGATCGGCGGCGAGGAGGACGCGATCACGCGGCTTGCACCGCTGTGGGACTCGTTGGCCCCGGGCCTCGACGCGGCAGCACGGACGCCCGGACGGGACGGGGACCCGGCCCCCGGGGAGCTCGGCTGGCTCCACTGCGGCCCTGCGGGTGCAGGTCACTTCGTGAAGATGGTGCACAACGGGATCGAGTACGGGCTGATGGCCGCGTACGCCGAAGGGCTGAACCTGCTCCATCACGCGGGCGCAGGCTCGGTCGAGCGCGAGGCCGACGCCGAGACCGCGCCGCTCGACGACCCCACGCTCTACCGGTACGAGCTCGACGTCCCGGCGATCGCGGAGGTCTGGCGCCGTGGGAGCGTCATCTCGTCCTGGCTGCTGGAGCTGACGGCAGCTGCGCTCCACGCGTCGCCGACCCTCGACGGCTTCGAGGGACGCGTCTCGGACTCGGGCGAAGGCCGTTGGACGTCGATCGCCGCGATCGACACCGGCACCCCCGCGCCCGTGCTCACCGCGGCGCTCTTCGCGCGGTTCTCCTCACGCGGCGAGGCCGACTTCGGGAACCGCATGCTCTCCGCGATGCGGCACCAGTTCGGCGGCCACGCCGAGAAGCCGCGTCCGGAGCCGTAGCTCACGCCCGCACGAGGAGCTCGGGACCGAGCTCGTCCAGACGACTGACTCCCGAGAGCGTCATCGTCAACTCGAGCTCGGCGAGGAGGCAGCGCAGCACGTGCCTGACCCCTTCCTCGCCTCCGAGCGCGAGCCCGTAGACGTACGGCCGGCCGACCAGCACCGCCTCGGCACCGAGCGCGAGCGCCTTGACGACGTCCGCGCCGGTACGGATTCCGCTGTCGAACAGGACCGTGGCCCGGTCGCCGACCGCCTCGACGACCGCCGGCAAGGCATCGAGCGAGGCGATCGCGCCGTCCACCTGGCGTCCGCCGTGGTTCGAGACGACCACGCCGTCCATGCCCGCGTCGACGGCACGCCGCGCGTCGTCGGGGTGCTGGATCCCCTTCAGGGCGATCGGGCCGCGCCAGTGCTCTCGGAGGAACGGAAGGTCGTGCCAGGTGAGCGAGTGGTCACCGAAGGTGGCCGCCCAGTGGAGCACGGCCTGACCGCGGTTGTCGTCGTCGATCGGGCCGCCGACGGCCCGCTGGAACGCGGGATCGGCCAGGTAGTTCTGGTTGCCCTCGGCCCGGAGGAACGGGAGGAACGCGTGGCCGAGATCCCGCGGGCGCCAGCCCATCCCGGGCGTGTCGAGCGTGACGACGAGCGTCGTGTACCCGGCGGCTCCGGCGCGCTCGAGGAAGCTCGCCGCCACGTCGCGATCCTTCGACCAGTAGAGCTGGAACCAGCGTGGCGCCTCGCCGCCCGCAAGCGCGACGTCTTCGAGCGTCGTCGACGCCGCGGTGCTGACGACGAGCGGGACGCCGAGGCCCGCTGCGGCCCGCGCGGCCGCCGACTCGCCGTCGGGATGGACGACGGAGAGCACGCCGATCGGCGCGAGCAGGAGCGGGGCGGGAAGCGCGGTTCCCAGGAGGTCGAGGCTCAGATCGGGCTGCGAGACGTCGCGCAGCATTCTCGGCACGATCCGCCAGGCGTCGAGGGCGGCCCGGTTCGCGCGCACCGTCGACTCGGTGCCGGCGCCGCCCGCGACGTAGCCGAACGCGGCGGGCGGCAGGTGCTGCTCCGCGAGGGCCTCCAGCCGCGTCAGGTCGGTCGGCAGCCGAGGCACGACCTCGCCGAGCCCGGCCACGTAGATCTCGTTCTGGTAGTCGCGGTAGGAGCCCACGCTGCGCAGCATCCTCGCGCCGCGCTTGCGGGCGCGTCAATCCCGAGCCGCAGGCTCCCAGGCCCGCGGGCGCGGCAGCCAGGCCGGCACCGCCCGGCGGTACGCCTCGTAGTCCGCGCCGAAGCGTCGCGCGAGCGTCGGCTCCTCGTACCAGCGGACGAACGCCCAGACGGCGGCGGCGAACGCCAAGGCGTAGGCGAGGAGCACGAGCCGGCCGAGCAGCAGCGCCTGTCCCACGATGACGGCCGCGACCGCGAGGTACATGGGGTTCCGCACGTGGCGATAGAGGCCGCCGACCACGAGCCGCTCGGTGGGTGCGACAGGGGCCGGCGTGCCGAGCCCTTCGACGACGAACCGGACGAACGCGCTCAGGAGCGCCGACCGCCCCGACACCGATCAGCAGGCCGCCGACGACGCGGACCGCGAGGGGTACCGAGTGCGCCTCCCAGCCGGTGAGCAGCCACGGCACCAGCCCTGCGACGACCCCGGGCGCGACGCCGAGGAAGACGAGGCTCCCGAGCGCCGCGCGTGTCCTCTCCGTCACGCGAGGCTGGTCGCGACGTGCCGGAAGAGGTCGACGCCGAGCTCGAGGTCGTCGACCGCGATCCGCTCGTCCGCAGAGTGCACGAGCCGCGCCGCGAGCGCGGTCTCCATGGCCTTGAGCGGGAAGAATCCGTAGACCGTCGAGCCCAGCTCCTTGCGGACGTAGTGACTGTCCGTGAACCCCGCAGTGACGAGCGGCGCGAGCCGCGCGCCCGGCTCGATCCGGTCGACCCAGGCCTGGAGCGCGCGCCAGAGCGGCGTCGCCATCGGCGAGCGCGTGCCGCCGACGAGCTCGGGCAGGATCCACTCGAGCTCCCATTCGCCGGGCAGTCCGGCGCGCAGGAGCGCCTCCATCTCGGCCGGCTCCTGACCCGGGAGGAGGCGGCAGTCCACCTCGATCACGCACGAGCCCGGGATCACGTTCCGCTTCCGCGATGCCTCGATCATCGTCGGTGAGAGCGTTGCGGAGAGGAGCGGCGCGACGAGCTGCGCCGCGAGCGGGCGCAGCTCCTCGGCGCGCTGCAGGGCGAGGTCGACGGGCGGGACCTCGCCGAGCACCAGCTCGAGGAACGCCTCGACCTCGGGGATCAGCGAGCGCGGGGGCTCGAGGCGTGCGAGCGCCTCGAGCAGCGGGCCGGCCTTGAGGAGCGCGTTGTCCGCGGCGTGTGGATCGGACGCGTGGCCGCTGCGGCCATGGAGACGAAGCCTGAACGGCGCGGTCATCTTCTCGCCCGATGCGCAGAGGTAGTAGGCGCGGCCGCCGAAGACGCAGCGCTCGCCGCCTCCCTCGTTCAGTCCGAAGTCCGTCCTCACCGTCTCCGGGTGCTCGCGGGCGAGCCACGACGTGCCGAAGTCGAGACCGACCTCCTCGTCGGCGGTCAACGCGAGGAGGAGATCGCCCGGGAGCCGGGCACCCTCGCGGGCGAGCGAGACGAACGCCACGGCGGCCGCCGCGACATGGCCCTTCATGTCGAGCGCGCCGCGACCCCAGATCTCCCCGTCGACGAGCTCGCCCGACCAGGGGTCTCTCGACCACTCGGCAGGGTCCGCGAGGACCGTGTCCGTGTGCGCCATCAGCAGGAGGCTCGGGCCGTCGCCTCCGGGAAGCCTCGCGACGAGGTTCGCCCGCTCGGGAGTCTTCGCGACGAGCTCGCACGCGACGCCGTTTCGTCGCAGGTACGCGGCCAGGAGGTCGGCGGCGCGCGTCTCGTTGCCGGGTGGGTTGACGGTGTCGAGGCGCAGCAGCTCCTGGAGGAGCTGCGTCACCTCCTCGCGGAGCGTCACTCCGCTTCGGCCTGCGAGCGCGCGGTCAGCTCGTTGCGCACCTGCCAGAGCTCGGGGAAGACGACCGTCTGGACGAGCCGGCCGAGCACCTCGACGGGTGTCCCCTGCGTCCCGACGACGCTGTCGCCGATCACCCTGGCGACCACACGGTAGTGCCGTACGCGCCACATCTGACACCACTCGTCGAGCTCGACGAGTGACTCTGCGAGGCGGTACAGCGCGTCGTGCTCGCGGCGCTCGACGTAGACCTCGACGAGTGCCAGCCCGGCCTCGCGGCGGCGGGCATGGAACGCCGCGCCGAGCCGCGGGAGCTCCGCCCGGAGCGACCGCCAGCCCGGCGAGTCGAACCCGCTTCCGTGACCGAGCACCTTGCGGATCTCCTGGTACTCCCAGGGCGAGAGCTCCTCGAGCATGTCGAGCTGGTCGACGGCGAAGCGGAGGCAGCGGAGCGGGCGACGGAGCTGGCGCGCCGCCTCGGCGACCTCACCCTGCTCGGCCAGGCGGGCGGCCTCCTCGACGTCGCTCGCGGCGAGCTTGAGCCAGAGCTCGGAGGACTGATGGACGACCTGGAAGAGCAGCTCGTCGCGGTGCACCCACTCGTCGGGGCCTTTCTGCAGCGCGAGGAGCTCCGCCGTGTTGAGGTAGCGCTCGTAGTCGCTCGGAGCCTCGCCGGGGAGGATCGGCGTGTCGAAATCCTCGCCGGCGGCGGACATCGCGGTGAGCATACTGGCCGGGTGAGCGACCTCTTCAGCGACGCGGCCGAGGGACGCGCGGCGAGCGTTGCCCCGCTCCCCCAGCGTGTCCGGCCCCGGACGTTGGACGAGCTCGTGGGGCAGGCGGAGGTGCTCGGACCGGGCACCGCGCTCCACCGGGCGATCGAGGACGGGCGATCGCCGTCGATGATCCTGCACGGGCCGCCGGGCGTCGGCAAGACCACGATCGCGCGCATCGTCGCGGATGCGTCGTCGGCGATCTTCGAGGAGCTCTCAGCGGTCTCGGCGCGGGTCGACGACGTGCGTGGCGTGCTGGGGCGCGCGCGCGAGCGCCTCGGCGCGAACGGGCTGCGGACGCTGCTCTTCATCGACGAGATCCATCGCTTCGACAAGCGCCAGCAGGACTCCGTCCTCCACGCAGTCGAGGAGGGCCTCGTGACGCTGATCGGAGCGACGACCGAGAACCCGTACTTCGAGGTGAACCAGGCACTTCTCTCGCGCTGCACCGTGATCGAGCTTCAGCCGCTCACGCAGGCGGAGCTCGGGCAGGTCATCGAGCGGGGCGCCCGCGAGCTGGAGACCGACGTCTCGCAGGAGGTCGCCTCCGAGATCGCCCGTCGGGCGGGAGGCGACGCACGGACGGCCCTCCAGACGCTCGAGCTGGCGTGGGAGACGGCGCGCGCCACGAGCGCCGAGCTCACGGTCGAGCTGGTCGACGACGTCGCGCGCAAGCGTCCGCTTCGCTACGACCGGGCGGGAGACCGCCACTACGACCTCACCTCGGCGTTCATCAAGTCGATGCGCGGCAGCGACCCGGACGCCTCGGTCTACTACCTCGCCGCGATGCTGGAGGGAGGCGAGGATCCGCGCTTCCTCGCGCGCCGGATCGTGATCGCGGCGAGCGAGGACGTCGGCAACGCCGATCCGCAGGCGCTCGTCGTGGCCGTCGCCGCCGCCCAGGCGCTCGAGCACGTCGGGCTGCCGGAGGCGCAGCTCAACCTCGCGCAGGCGGCGATCTACGTGGCGCGCGCGCCGAAGTCGAACGCCTCGGCGCGCGCGATCTGGGAGGCGCGGGCGGACGTGCGACGCGACGGGATCGGCACGCCGCCCGCCGCCCTCCGCGACGCGCACTACCGGGGCGCGGCGGCGCGAGGCCACGGCTCCGGCTACGTCTCGCCGCACGACGATCCGAGGCTCTCCGCCGTCGACCACCTGCCGGAGGGCCTTCGAGGACGCACGTACTATGTCCCTTCGGGCAACGGCGAGGAGGGTGCGCGTGGCGATCGCGACGGGTGACAGGGCCCCGGAGTTCGATCTCGAGGAAACAGCGGGCGAGCCGCGCGTCCGCCTCTCGGACTACCACGGGCGCTCGAACGTCCTCCTCGTCTTCCATCCCTTCGCGTTCACCCCCGTGTGCACCGAGGAGGCGCAGGATCTGCAGGAGAACCTCGCCTCGTTTCGCAACGCGAACACCGAGATCGTCTTCGTCTCGTGCGACACCTCGGCGGCCCGGCAGGCCTGGAAGGCCCAGCTCGGGGCCGAGTACACGTTCGCCTCCGACTTCTGGTCGCACGGCGCGGCGGCGAAGCGCTACGGCGTCTTCAACGAGGAGACCGGTGCACCGGTCCGCGGCACGTTCCTCATCGACCAGGCCGGGGTCGTCATCTGGTCGCTCGTCGGCGACCCCGACGAGCGTCGGACCGAGATGGTGCCCGGGTCGCTCGAGACGCTCCGCAACGGCGCGTGAGCGCGCCAACAGCGGCGTCACGAACTCGGCACGAAGGCGACACGGTTCGGTCACGCGGGGGCGGCTACCGTGACTCCAGGGGCCTCGCTGCCCCCAGGTGGGGGCGCGGACCGGACCGCCGCGGTGCTGCGCTCCGGCGTCTCGCAGCGCCCGCTGCGAGGCGTGCCCGCCCGCGTGCCGCCCGGTGACCCTGACCGTGACCGGTCGGCTTCACGTCCACAGCTGGGGCGACGAGCGTCTACCGAGAGTGGTGTGCCTCCACGGCGTCGCTGCCTGGGGCGGCCACTTCGAGAGGCTCGCGAGGACGCTCACGGAGACCCACCACGTCGTCGCACCGGATCTCCTCGGCCACGGGGCATCGCCGTGGGAGCCGCCGTGGCGGATCGGCGATCACGTCGACTCGCTCGAGTCGGCGTTCGGCGACGCGCCGGCGATCTGGATCGGCCATTCGTTCGGCGCACGCCTGGCGCTGGAGCGTGCGGCCCGGAGCCCGCAGGCGGTCGAGCGGCTCGTCCTCCTCGACCCCGCGATCGTGATCCCACCGCACGTGGCGCTCTGGGCGGCGGAGAACGCGCGACCGCACCGCCGGTACTCGAGCTTCTCCGAGGCGATCGACCGGCGCTACGACGAGAGTCAGCTGCAGGGCGCGCCACGGGCGCTCGTGGAGGACGAGTTGCGAGGACACCTCCTGGAGGACGAGAACGGGTGGCGCTACCGCTACGCGCAGGCCGCGGTCGTCGTTGCCCACTCGGAGCTCGCGACACCGGCGCCGGCGTTCACCGACGTCCGGGTGCGGACGCTCGTCGTGGTCGGCGAGGGCTCGTACCTCCCCTACGACCCGCACGCCGAGCGCGCATCGCGCAGCGCTGGGCGACCTGCTCGAGGTCACGACGGTGCCCGGCGGGCACACCGTCCTCTGGGACGCGCTGGACGAGACGGCGTCTGCCGTCCGCGGCTTCCTCGACTCCTAGCCTGCGTAGTGCTCGTCGGCGAGCGCGAGGACGTCGTCGAGGATCGCGATGCCCTCCTCTGCCTCCTCCCGCGTGATGGTGAGTGGCGGCACGACCATCACGACGTTCCAGTGCGTCATCAGGTAGAGCCCGCGCTCGAGTGCCGCCTTCGCGACGCGGGCGACCGGCGAGGCCGCCTCGCCGGAGGCGTTGAACGGGACGAGCATCTCCTTCGTGGCGCGGTTCCTGACGAGCTCGAGGCCCCAGAAGCACCCGAGCCCGCGAACGTCGCCGATCGACGGATGGCGGTCGGCGAGCCCGGCCAGGGCAGCTCCGAACCACGCGCCCATCGCCGCCGCGTTCTCCACGATCTCCTCCTCCCGGAACGCCTCGATCGAGGCGATCGCCGACGCGCACGCCAGCGGGTGACCGGCGTAGGTCAGCCCGCCCGGGAAGAAGCGGTCGCGCACCTGATCGACGATCTCGCCCCGCGCGATCATCGCTCCCAGCGGGACGTAGCCCGAGTTGATCCCCTTCGCGACGCAGAGGATGTCCGGCACGACGTCCCAGTGCTCGCAGGCGAACCAGCGCCCGGTGCGCCCGAACCCGGCCATCACCTCGTCGAGGATCAGCAGGATCCCGTGCCGGTCGCACACCTCGCGGATCGCCTGCAGGTAGCCGTCCGGCGGCGGGATGATGCCGTTCGTCCCCGTCACCGTCTCGAGGATCACGGCGGCGACGGTCTGTGCGCCCTCGTACTCGAGGATCTCCTCGAGGTGCGGCGCGCCCGTGCAGACGGGACACGGATCCGGATGGCCCGCCGGGCAGCGATACGTGTACGGGTCGAACATCCGGACGACGCCGGGCATCCCGGGCTCGACCGCCCAGCGGCGAGGATCGCCCGTCAGCGTCACCGCGCCGTTCGTCGCCCCGTGGTACGACCGGTAGCGGGCGATGATCTTGTGGCGGCCCGTCACGAGGCGCGCGAGCTTCACCGCGTTCTCGTTCGCCTCGGCGCCGCCGTTCGTGAAGAAGGAGACGGAGAGGTCGCCCGGCGTCACCTCGGCGAGCATCCGCCCGAGCCGGGAGCGCGACTCGTTCGCCATCGGAGGCCCGATCGTGCAGAGCAGGTCGGCCTGGTCCTTGATCGCCTGAACGATCCGCGGGTGCTGGTGACCGATGTTGACGTTGACGAGCTGGGAGGCGAAGTCGAGGTAGCGCTTGCCCTCGTAGTCCCAGAAGTGGCGCCCCTCCGCCCCGGCGACCGCGATCGGTTCGATCTGGCTCTGCACCGACCAGGAGTAGAGGACGAACTCCTTCGCGTCCGCGACGATCTGGGCACCGAGGTTCGGGTTCGCCTCGACGATGGCCATCTCCACGCTCCTTCGCTCGCTCCTCGACGATCGTATCGCCGTTCGCCGGGATCGTTCATTGGGTTGTGTCCGTCGACGGATGCCGTCAGGATCCGATGATGGCGGTCACGGAATCAGCGCCGACCGACGTCCTCATCGAGCGCGAAGAGTCGCTCGCGCACCTGCGTGAGGCGCTTGCACACGCCGCGGCCGGTCATGGGCGCCTCGTCCTCGTCGGCGGCGAGGCCGGCGTCGGTAAGACATCCCTCATACGTCGGTTCTGCGACGAGCTCCCGGTCGGGACGACCGTCCTCTGGGGCGGGTGCGACCCGCTCGCGACACCACGGCCGCTCGGTCCGTTCCTCGAGATGGCCGAGCGCGCGGGCACCGCGATCGACGACCTCGTCGACCCGTGGAGCGTGGCCCACGCAGTGACGGCGGCGCTCCTCGAGCCGGGCGAGCGACGCGATGCGCCTGTCGTCGTCGTCGAGGACGCGCACTGGGCGGACGAGGGCACGCTGGACGTCGTGCGGCTGCTCGGCCGCAGGGTTGCGACGACGGCGTGTCTCGTGCTCGTCAGCTACCGCGACGACGAGCTCGCGCGCGACCATCCACTCCGCGTCGCCCTTGGAGACCTCTCGACCGCCGCGGCCGTCGACCGGCTCCCGGTTCGGCCGCTCTCGCGCGAGGGCGTTGCACGCCTCGCCGACGGAACCGCCGCCGATGTCGACACCGTCTGGCGCCTCACGTCCGGCAATCCGTTCTACGTCAGGGAGCTCCTCGCGCACGAGGCGGAGGAGATCCCGGCCACCGTGCGCGACCTGGTTCTCGCACGGCTCGGGCAGCTCGGCCCGCAGGCGACTGCCGTGGTCGAGGCGACCGCGATCGCGCCGCCGTCGCTCGACGCTGCGCTCCTCCTCGCGGTGTGCGGCGAGGCGGCCGACTCCGTCGACGAGTGCCTCGCGAGCGGCGTCCTCCACACCGTCGACAGAGGCGTCGCGTTCCGCCACGAGCTGTCGCGCGCGGCCGTCGAGGACTCGCTCTCGCCGGCTCGGCGCCTTGCGCTGCATCGATCCGTGCTGCTGGCCCTCACCGACCCCCCGCGGGGCGATGCCGATCTCGCGCGGATCGCACACCATGCCGAGGAGGCGGCCGACGCCGAGGCCGTGCTGCGCTATGCACCGGCGGCCGCCGAGCAGGCAGCGAGCGTCGGCGCGTATCGCGAGGCGGCGGCCCAGTACGCGCGGGCACTCCGCGTCGCGGGCGATCTCCCGCCCGGAGACCGAGCCGAGCTTCTCGAGGGCCGATCGCGCGCGTGCTACCTGGCAGACGACCAGACGGAGGCGATCCACGTCATTCGGGAGGCGATCCGGTGCCGACAGGAGCAGGGCGCTCCGCTCGAGGAGGCTCGGGCGCTCACCGAGCTCACGGACTACCTCTGGTGCCGCGGCTACCTCGGGGAGGCGGAGCAGACCGTCGCGCGCGCAGCGCAGCTGGCGGCGGGGCGACCCGAGCAGCGCGAGCACGCGTACGTCTTCCACACGGAGGCTCTGCGAGCCTTCTACGGCGGTGACGTCGCCGGGTGCATCGAGCGCGCCGGGCGGGCGCTCGAGGTCGGTGATCGCTTCGGCGACGCCGTCATCGCGGGTGACGCACGGGTCACCATCGGGAGTGCCATCGCACGCGGCGACCTCGACCGCGGCCTGCGCCTCATCGAGGACGCGGTGGAGGCCGCACGACGGAACGGCGAGCACCAGGTCGCAGCACGGGGCCTGAACGCCCTCGTCTCTCGACCGATGGAGTGGAACCGGCACGACCTCGTCGAGCGGTACATCGACGAGGCGATCGAGTACTGCACGGAGCACACGCAGGACCTGTGGCGCATCAACGTCCGCGCGGTCGCAGCCCGCTGGGCGCTCGATCGTGGTCGCTGGGACGATGCCGTCCGACACGCCGGCACCGTGATCGACGACCCACGAGAATCGCCGTGGACGCACCATGAGGCGCTGTGCGTCCTCGCTCTCGTGCGGGCGCGGCGTGGCGACCCGGGCGCGCACGACGCGCTCGCCGATGCAGCCGCCGTCGGCGTCCCGGCCGAGGAGCGCTTCGCCCATGTGGATCTGGCCGCGGCACGTGCCGAGGTTGCATGGCTCGAGCGGTCGGTGGACGAGGTAGACGCCGCAACCGCCGCGACGCTCGCCGTCGCGGTCGAAATGGGCGACTCGGAGGCGGTCCCGCGGCTCCTGTTCTGGCGGCGGCTCGCGGGCCTCGATGTCGACGTGCCGCTCGACGGCGCGGGACCCTACGCCCTCGCGCTCTCCGGCCGCTGGCAGCAGGCCGCCGCCGAGTGGTCGGAGCGGCGCTGCCCGTACGAGACCGCGCTGGCGCTCTCCCAGACGGGGGACGTGGATGCGCTGCGGCAGGCGCACGCACAGCTCCAAGGGCTCGGTGCCCGGCCGCTCGCGGCGATCGCGGCCCGAGCACTGCGTGAGCTCGGGGTTCGCGACGTCCCGCGAGGCGCACGCGCAACGACGCGGGCGAACGAGGCGGAGCTGACAGCCCGCGAGCTCGAGGTGCTCCAGCTCATCGCCGAGGGGTTGCGCAATGCGGGCATCGCCGAGCGGCTCGTCCTCTCACGGCGCACCGTGGACCACCACGTGTCGGCGATCCTGCGCAAGCTGGACGCGCGCACCCGCGGTGAGGCGGTCGCCGCGGCGGGTCGTCT
Source organism: uncultured Actinomycetes bacterium (assembly GCA_963791895.1). Classification (GTDB taxonomy): domain Bacteria; phylum Actinomycetota; class Thermoleophilia; order Gaiellales; family Gaiellaceae; genus Gaiella. The sequence goes on along the minus strand of CAWBTY010000009.1, from coordinate 598,584 downwards.
CGCCTTGCTCCAAGACCGGTATCCGGCTTCGGAAACGTAGGCATTTCCACCGATTTCCCGGGCGCTGCGGCGCCCTAGCGTCGTTCGGGCAAGCGACGAGAGGAGGTCGCGTGGAGACCTACGTGATCCTGCGCCGGAACGGCTGGCCCACGGCCGACGACCTGCAAGAGGCGGCAGCGCGCTCGACCGCCGAGGGCGAGCGGACGCCGGACGATGTCCTCTGGATCCGCAGCTACGTCACCGCGGAGACTGACGGCACGGTCGGCACGGTCTGCATCTACCAGGCGTCGAGCCCGGAGGCGATCCGCGAGCACGCCGGCCGGGCGGACCTGCCGGTCGACGAGATCGTCAAGGTCGCCGACACCGTCGTCATCCGGCCCGACCCCGTGCCCGCGACAGCCTGAGAGATGGGAGCAGACATGCATGGAAAGCTGATCGCGATCGCGGCGCTGGGAGCGACGATCCTCGTCGTGACCGGTGTGGCGCTCGCCGACTCGAGCAACGAGCGCACCGCCGCGAAGCAGGCGACCGCCTCCTTCGCGCAACTCGGCAAGGCGAAGGCAGCCGGGTACGCGGTCGAGCTGAAGACGACGCCGGCGAACGGTGCGAAGTCGTGCATCGCAGACCCTGCCGGCGGCATGGGCGTGCACATGGTCAACCCCACGCTCCTGGACGGCGCGATCAAGCTGCGCTCGCCCGAGGCGCTCGTCTACGAGCCGCGGGGCAATGCGCTCAAGCTCGTCGCGCTGGAGTACGTGGTGGACCGGAAGGCCTGGCACGCCGCCGGGAACACGCAAGGCGCCGAAGCTGTTCGGCCGCGAGTTCGCCCTGGTCACGAAGAACCCGTTCGGGCTCAAGCCGTTCTACGCCTTGCACGCGTGGATCTGGAAGAAGAACCCGGCCGGGTGGCTGCAGCCCTGGAATCCGAGCGTGTCCTGTCCTTCGTAGCCGTCTCGCACCGAGGGCCCCGCTTCCGGGGCCCTCGAGCGACGTCATCGAGCCCGCGCTAGACGAGCTTCTGGTTCCTCCACTTGCGGTAGATGCCCTGCGCCTTCTGCGCGAAGGCCGAGACCGCATCGGCAGGGCTCGACTTGCCCTGAGCGACCTCGGCGAACATCTGCGGGATCAGGAACGTGTTGTAGATCTCGTCCATCACCGGGGTCGTGTTGCCGGGATGCCCCGGGTTCGTCGTGTACTTCTCGGCGATCGTGGTCAGGACCGTGTACTTGCCCTTCGGCTTGTGCGTGTCCTGGGCCGTGAGGGCGCGGATCGCCTTGAAGCCGCCCTGGATCGAGCCGGTCCAGGGCGGGAAGTTGTAGTACTTGCTCCGGATGAAGTGCTCGCGGTAGGCGAGCTGCTGGTCGACGAGGTACTTCCTCGCCGCTTCCTTGTTCTTCGCGAACTTCCAGATCACGAAGACGCCCATCACGTGCTCGTTCCCCATGCGCATCACGGGACCGCGCGGGATCGAGGCGAGCCAGGTGTCGTCCGACAGCGCCGCGTTCCCGGAGTCCTCCGCCGAGCGGGCGATCGAGATCGCGTTCAGCGCCACCGAGAGCCGGCCGGCGAGGAACGCCTGGTTGTTCGACGCCGCGGTCCACGCGAAGACCTCGTCCGACATCCCGTTCCGGTAGATGTCGCGCATCACCTGGAGCGCCTGGATCGCGCCCCTGCGGTTCTTTCCCTGCCCGATGACGATGCGGTTCTCCTCGTTCTGGATGAAGCCGCCGTAGCAGTAGAGGAGCGACGTCAGCATCATGTTGGAGTCGATCTCGTTCGACATGCCGAGGCCGACCGGATGCCCGGTCTGCTTCAGCTTCGCGCGCCCCTCTCCGTAGGTCGTCCCACGTCTGGAGGCTGACGCCGGCCTCCTGCAGGTGGCTGCGCCTGTACTGGACGGGATCGGGCGCGTACGTCTCGGGGAAGCCGTAGAACTGCTTCGTCCTCGGGTTGTAGACGCTCTTCCTCGCGACCCTCGACATCGGCCCGACCTTCTTCGACACCTCCTGGACGAGGTCGGTCACGGGGACGGTCTGCTTCTGGAACGACGACGGGGGCGAGATGAACCAGAAGAGGTCGTGGCCGCTCTGGGCGGCGACCTCCGAAGCCCCCGTGCTGTAGAGCAGGGCGTTGTTGATGTGGTCGACCTTGACGTCGACGTCGTTCTCGGCGCCCCACTGCTTGACGTACGTCCCGTCGAGCCACCGGTCGTAGTCGGGGACGAAGTGCGCCCACGTCATGATCCTGAGCTCTCCGGAGAGCTGCTTGTGCGCGTACTTCAGGGGGCCGTACACCCCCAGCGCACTATCGGTCAGGCCACCGAACATGCTTACGGCGAACGCCGCGGCGGTGCCTCTCTTGAGCAGGTCGCCTCGGGTCAGTGCGACTTGCACCAGCGACCTCGTCGGCTACGTCTGCCACGCGACTCCTCCTTTCGACAGTCGTCGATTCTCTAGCGGAACGCGCCTCCTGTAAACCCCTTGATGAACCGATCGAGAAATGCGTTGTAGAGCAGCGCGAGCGGGATGGCGGGGATCAGGGCCGCCGCCATCAGCGACTGCCAGAAGTACACGTCGCCGCGGATCAGGTCGTTCGGCACGCCCGCGGAGACCGTGCGTTGCTCGGAGCTCGAGATGAACGTGAAGGCGTAGATGAACTCGTTCACGCTCAGAGAGAACGCGAAGATGACGGCGGTCAGGATCCCGGGGAGGGAGATCGGGAGGACGATCAGGGCGAAGGCCTTGAGACGGGACGCGCCGTCGATCAGCGCTGCGTCCTCTAGCTCGTTCGGGATCGTCTTGAAGAACCCCATCAGGAGCCACGTCGCGAACGGGACCGTGAAGGACGGGTAGATGAGGATGAGCGACCACAGGGAGTCCTTCAGGTCGAGCTGGGTGATGAGCCGCGAGAGGGGAAGGAACAGGAGCGTCGGGGGAATCAGGTAGATGAGGAAGATCGCCACGCCCGCGCTCTGGCCCCAACCGCCGGCCAGGCGGGCGAGCGCGTAGCCCGCGGGCAGGGCGAGGACCAGCGTGATGCCGACGACCGCGCCGCCGACCAGGAGCGTGTTCAGGAGCCACGTCGCGTAGTTCGTGTCCTCGAAGAGGAACCGCACGTGCTCGGTCGTGGCGTAGTTCCAGAAGTCCCAGTGGAAGCCGCCCTCGGGGTCGTTGTAGACGTAGGGCGAGTTCTCGACGTTCGCGAGGTCGAGGTTCGTCTTGAACATCGTCACGAGGGCGAAGTAGAAGGGGAACGCGAGGAAGACCGCGAACGGCAGCACGACGGCGTAGGTCGTCAGCTTCTCGCGCCGGGCCATCACGTCACCTGCGCCCGCCGCGCGAAGAAGAGCATCAGCACGCTGACGACCACGAGCAGCGGGAAGAGGAACAGCGAGATGGCGGCACCCTGGCCGAGCGAGCCGCCGTCGATCCCGACGAAGTACGCCCACGTCGGCAGCACCTGCGTCGAGTTGAACGGGCCGCCGCGCGTGAGGATGAAGACGACCGCGAAGTCGACCGCCGTGAACACGATCCCGAAGAGGACCGCCACGAGCGCGATCGGGAGCTGCAGCGGGATGTCGACGTACCAGAGCTTCTTGATCCCGGTCGCGCCGTCGATCCGCGACGCGTCGTCGACCTCGTTCGGGATCGACGCCCGGCCGGCGATGAAGATCACGACGGCGAACGGGAGGATCCGCCAGGCGTGCACGAGCGTGATGGCGAGGAGCGCGAGGTTGGGGCGGCCGAGCCACTGGAGCGGGACCTGTGCCTCTTCCTCGAGATTGACGGCGGCCAGCAGCCAGACGAGCGCGTTGTCGAGGTGCAGCCAGGCGAGCGTCCAGTTGACGACGCTGTAGAGCGAGTCGAGCAGCCACAGCCACCCGATCGTCGAGAGCACGACCGGCGCCGCCCACGGCAGGACGACGAGGAAGCGGATGATCCATTTGCCCCGGAAGTCGCGGACGAGGAAGTTCGAGAGCACCGCTGCGCCGACGAGGACGATCGCCTGCGACGCGAGCGTGAAGACGAGCGTGTTGCGGACCGCCCGCCGGAAGTTGTCGTCCTCCCACGCGTTCGTGAAGTTGTCGAAGCCGACCCAGTTGCCGCTCAGCGACCCGCCGATCGCGTCGGTGAAGCTGAGGTAGATCGCCCACACGAACGGGACGCCCACCACGAGCACCATGAAGAGGACGGCTGGAGCGATCAGGAGCGGCGCGAGGACGCGGCGGCTCTCGAGCGCATGCCGCCAGCGCCTACCGGTCGGTTTCACCCGCGCCGCCTGCGCCTCCATGGGACCGCGCCGATCCTAGTAGATTGCGGCCGCGGAGACGCACGTGGCCGAGATCACCCTCGAGAGCCTGACGAAGGTCTATCCCGACGGCACGAAAGCCGTGAGCGAACTCGACCTCGAGGTCGAGAGCGGCGAGTTCGTCGTCTTCGTGGGGCCGTCGGGATGCGGCAAGACGACCGCGCTCCGGATGATCGCGGGTCTCGAGTCGATCACCTCCGGCGAGGTCCGGATCCGCGGCAAGGTGGTCAACGACCTGCCGCCGAAGGACCGCGACATCGCAATGGTCTTCCAGAACTACGCCCTGTACCCGCACATGAACGCAGCGCGGAACATGGGCTTCGCGCTGAAGATGCGCGGTCTCCCGAAGGAGGAGATCGACCAGCGTGTCCGCGAGGTGGGCCGCGTCCTCGGTCTCTCCGACTCGCTTCACAAGAAGCCGCGCACCCTCTCCGGGGGCCAGCGCCAGCGCGTCGCGATGGGACGGGCGATCGTCCGGAACCCGCAGGCGTTCCTCATGGACGAGCCGCTCTCGAATCTCGACGCGAAGCTGCGGGTCGAGATGCGGGCCGAGATCGCGCGCATCCAGCGTGACCTCGGCGTGACGACGATCTACGTCACGCACGACCAGACCGAGGCGATGACGATGGGCGATCGCGTGGCCGTGATGAGGAACGGCTTCCTCCAGCAGATCGCCAACCCGAAGGTGCTGTACGAGCGGCCGCGCAACCTCTTCGTCGCCGAGTTCATCGGCTCCCCTGCGATGAACCTCGTGATGGCCGGAGTCGAGCAAGCCGACGGTGATGTCTGGGTCGCCTTCGGCCCGCACCGGCTGCGGCTCGACCCGGGTGCGCTCGAGCGGCATCCAGGCCTGTCGGGGTACGACGGCCGGCAGATCGTGCTCGGGATCCGGCCCGAGGACATGGAGGATGCCGCGCTGCTGCAGGAGACCGATCCCGACCGTGTTCTCTCCGTCGTCTGCGACATTCGCGAGGACATGGGCTCGGAGGTGTACGTGCACTTCAACATTCCGGCCGAACCCGTGACGACGAGTGAGGTGGTCGAGGCACTCGTCGTCGACGACGCCGAGGCCGAGCAGGCGAGGATGGCTGCCGGGCGCGAGCGCGGCGGCGGCATCGCGTTCACCGCCCGTCTCGAGCGGACGACCGAGGCGCGCGAGCGGCAGCCGCTCGCCGTGGAGGTGGACGTCACGCGGCTCCACTTCTTCGACCCCGAGACGGGCGCCCGGGTCGACGGGCAGGCCCCGGCAGTCGGGGGCTAGGCTCGTCTCGTGAAAGCCGCGCTGATTCGGGAGCTGGGCGCGCTCCCCGAGGTCGCCGAGGCCGACGAGCCGGACGGCGAGGTCGTCGAGGTCGTCGCGGCGCCGCTCAACCCGATCGACCTCGCCGTCTCACGGGGCGTTCTGGCCACGGGGCATCCCGAGCTTCCCTACGTGCCCGGCTGCGAGGCCGTCGGCCGCACCGCCGACGGCCGGTTGGTCTGGATCTTCGGCGGGGCGCTCGGCCGGATGCGGCGCGGGACGCTCGCCGAGCGGGCGACGATCGGCGACTCCCACGCGATCGAGATCCCCGAAGGCGCCGACCCGGCTGTCGCCGCGGCGCTCGGGATCGCCGGGCTCGCGGGCTGGCTTCCCTTCGCCTGGCGTGCGCCGCTCGAGGGCGGCGAATCGGTGCTCGTGCTGGGCGCGACGGGCTCGGTCGGGCTCGTCGCCGTCCAGACGGCGAAGCTCCTTGGCGCGGCCAGGGTCGTCGCGGCGGGCCGGAGCAAGGCCGGCCTGGAACGCGCGGCAGCGCTCGGAGCGGACGCGACCCTACGACTCGACGAGCAGGACGACCTCGTCGCCGCGTTCCGAGACGCGTTCGACGGCGACGGGCCGAGCTACGTCTTCGATCCGCTCTGGGGCCCGCCGGCCGCGGCTGCGGTCGAGGCGGCAGCCCCTCGCGCCACGATCGTCAACCTCGGCCAGTCGGCGGGAGCGACCGCGGAGCTCGCCTCGGGGCCTGTGCGGTTCAAGAACCTCTCGCTCCTCGGTCACACGAACTTCTCCGTGCCCCACGACGAGCTGGTGGAGCACTACTCGCGGCTCGTCGGCCACGCCGTGGCCGGCGACATCGAGCTCGAGGTCGAGCGCGTCCCTCTCGAGAATGTCGCCGACGCCTGGCAGCGGCAGGCCGACGGCCCCGGGACGAAGCTCGTCGTCGTGCCTTAGGCTCGGCCCCGTGCCACTCGACCCCGCCCGCGTCGTCACCCGGCTCGAGGAGCTGCGGTCGCTGACGGGCGACGACAACGGCGCCCAGCGCGTCGCCTGGACCGAGACGTGGGCACAGGCTCGCGCCTGGCTCGCCGACTCACTCGCGGACCTGCCGCTCGAGGTCGAGCGGGACGCGGCCGGGAACGACTGGTACACGCTCCGCGGCGACTCCGAGCGCGCCGTCCTGCTCGGCGGCCACATGGACTCGGTGCCGAACGGCGGCTGGCTCGACGGCTGCCTCGACGTGCTCGCCGGCGCAGAGGTCCTTCGCAGGCTCGCGGAGGACGGCACGCCCCCACTCACGGTGCGCCTCGTCGACTGGGCCGACGAGGAGGGCGCCCGGTTCGGGCGCTCGCTCTTCGGCTCCTCGGCGGCAGCCGGCTCGATGACCGATCAGGAGGAGCTCCGCAGGCTCGTCGACCGCGACGGCGTCTTGCTGCCCGAGGCGGTGGGCGAGTTCGAGGTCGACCTCGACCGCGTCGACGAGGCACGCGCCCAGCTGGACGACGCGGCCGCGTACCTCGAGCTCCACATCGAGCAGGGCCCCGTGCTCGAGTCCCTCGGCCTGCCGCTCGGCGTCGTGCTCGGCACCTTCGGCGTCGAGCGCTCGCGGATCACGTGGACGGGTCAGGCGGCGCACGCAGGCTCGACCCCGATGGCCGAGCGCAGGGACGCACTCGCGGGCGCCGCCAAGCTCGCGCTCGCGCTCCGCGAGATCGCCGGGACCACGGGCGACGGCGCCGTCTGCACGTCGGGCGACGTGAGCTGCAAGCCGGGGATCGTCACCTCCGTGGTCGAGACGGCCGAGCAGCTCCTCGACCAGCGTCACCTCGACGCGGGGAAGCTCGCCTCGATGCTCGCGCGGGCGCAGGAGCTCTCACGCCAGTATGCGGGCGAAGAGCACCTGGAGGTGTCCTGGGAGAGGATCTGGTCGATCCAGCCGATCCTCTTCGACGAGACGCTGGTCGGGCTCGCGGACGAGGCGATCGTCGAGGTCGCCGGCACGACCCACCGCCTCCCCTCGGGGCCGTTGCACGACGCTGCCGAGGTCTCCCGCGCGGGCGTCCCGACCGTGATGATCTTCGTCCAGAGCCTGCGTGGCCTCTCGCACACCCGACTCGAGGACACGAAGCCGGAGCACCTCGAGCTCTCGGTCACGGCTCTCGACGCGCTCGCCTCGAAGACGCTCGCGCACCTCTCCGCCGACATGTCCTAGATTGGCGGTGCCAGGGTACGCGAGCTCGGAGGTGTGAGATGGCGAATACAGGTCACGTCCCTCCCGGCAGTCAGGTCGTGACGCCGTACATCTGCCCGCGCAACGCGACGCGGGCGCTCGACTGGTACCGGGAGGTCCTCGGCGCCGAGGAGACCGGGGATCGATTCGTCGACACGGACGGCCGCATCGGCCACGCCGAGATCGCGATCGGCGGGAGCGCGGTCATGGTCTCCGACGCGTACCCCGACTACGGGACTGCGGCTCCGCCGGAAGACGACGCGCTCGGTGACCTTCTCCCTCAACGTCTACGTGCCCGACGCGGACGCCACGGTGGCCGCGGCGGCAGCAGCCGGTGCGACGGTGCAGCGGCCTGTCGAAGAGCAGTTCTACGGCAGCCGGATGGGGACGATCGTCGACCCGTTCGGTGTCAGGTGGATGATCGGGACCCACGTCCGCGACGTAAGCCCGCAGGATCTCGCCGCCGCGGCGGCCGACTTCGCCGAGACCGGTGCGGCCCCAGGACCGGTCGACCCCTAGGCACATACGACGGAGGTTCAGATGGCCCTCAGCTTCGGCGTCACCGTTCTGCCCGACCCGCCGGCGAGCCGGCTCGTGGAGCTCATGGTGCTCGGGGAGCGGCACGGCTTCGAGATCGGCTGGACGTACGACTCGCCCTACCTGTGGCAGGAGTCGTTCCCCCTCCTCACGCTCGCGATCGAGGCCACCTCGACGATGAAGTTCGGGCACCTGGTGACGAACCCGGGCACGCGCGAGCCGACCGTGCTCTCGAGCGGGTACGCGACGCTCCACGACATCTCCGGCGGCCGGATGGTGATGGGCATCGGGCGCGGCGACTCCGCGCGACGGACCATCGGTCAACAGCCCGTGCGGATGGCCGAGTTCGAGCGCTCGTGCCGGATGATCAAGGACTTCATGAACGGCCGCGAGGTGCAGTGGAACGACAAGGAGCTCCAGCTGAGCTGGGTCCGCGAGGAGTTGCCCGAGATCCCGATGTGGATCGCCGGGTACGGCCCGAAAGCCCTCGCCGTCGCCGGTCGCGTCGGGGACGGAGTGATCATCCAGCTCGCCGATCCCGAGATCATCCAGTGGATCATGGGCACCGCCCGCGCGGCGGCCGAGGAGGCGGGGCGCGATCCCGGCGAGCTCAAGTGCATCGTCTGTGCGCCGAGTCACGTCGGGCCGCTCGAGGAAGGGCGCGAGCAGACCCGCTGGTTCCCGGCGATGGTCTCGAACCACGTCAAGGATCTGATCGAGCGCTACGGGACCGACGGCTCGGTCATCCCGAAGGCGCTCACCGACTACGTCGAGGCGCGCAAGTTCTACGACTACTCGGAGCATTCGCGCGTGGGCGCCAAGCACGGCGAGTTCGTGACCGACGAGATCTGCGACCGCTTCTCCGTGCTCGGCGATGTGGCGCAGATCACGACGAAGCTGCGCGAGCTCGAGTCGATCGGTGTCGACCACTTCTCGATCTACCTCATGACCCACGGTCAGGAGGAGACGCTCGCGGCGTACGGGAAGGACGTCATCCCGCAGTTCACCGGAGCGGCGGTCTAGGAGCCGAAGCAAGGTCTCGGCGTGAGCGTCGACGCACCAGACAACTGGCGTGCCGTCGCCGGCGGCTGGGAGCGCCGCCGGGCGCTCTTCTGGGAGGCGACCCGGGTTGTCTCGGACCGCCTCGTCGAGCTCCTCGACCCGCGCCCCGGAGAGACGGTGCTCGACCTGGCGGCGGGACCGGGCGACACGGGATTCCTCGCGGTGCCGAGGCTGCTGCCTGGCGGACGCCTGGTCTCCACCGACGTCGCGCCCGAGATGGTCGAGGTCGCGCGCCGACGAGCTCAGGAGCTGGGCCTCGTCGAGGGTGCGGGCCTGGCGTTCGCCGTCGAGGACCTCTCGGCGCTGACGCTGACGGACGGCTCGGTGGACGGCATCCTCTGTCGCTGGGGGCTGATGTTCCCACCCGTGATGGAGTCCGCGACTGCCGAGATCGCGCGCGTCCTCCGGCAAGGAGGGCGGGCGGCGGTCGCAGTCTGGGCCGACCCCGAGGCGAACGACTGGATCACGGCTGCGGGACGCAGCGCGCTCGAGCTCGGCCTGCTCGAGCGCCCCGACCCCGATGCGCCCGGGCCGTTTCGGCTCTCGGCCCGGGGTGCGCTCGAGACCCTGCTCGAGCGCGGGGGCCTCGTCGTGGAGACGCTCGAGGACGTGCCTCTCACGTGGCGCGCTCGCTCGCTGGCGGAGTGGTGGGAGACGGTCAGCGACACGTCGCGGATGCTGGCGCAGGTGCTCGATCGGGTCGGCCCCGAGGACGGCGCGCGCATCCGGGCCGGCGCGGAGCGTCGACTCGCGGCCTACGTAGCGGGCGACGGCTCGGTCGCCGTTCCCGGCCTCGCGCGCGTCGCGTTGGCCGTCCGCCGCTAGACGCCGCGGGGGTCGGGACGAGCGGAATGGCGAGGGCCGGACTTGAACCGGCGACACCACGGTTTTCAGCCGTGTGCTCTACCAACTGAGCTACCTCGCCCGGGACGGGCAGTGTAGCCAGGGCGACCGCGGGGGAACCCATGGTTCGCCCGCGAGCCCCCTCCTTCACGGTCGGACACGGACTGACGTCGCCCGGCCTCCCGGCCGGCAAAGCCGGCCTCCGGCCGCGAAGCGCTACGCACGAAGAGCGTTCTGAACCGGTAGCGCGGGGTCAGTCGGCTCAGGCGTCTCGAGCCACGCCGAGCCGCTCGGCGACGGGGCCGGCAGCGCTCCACGGGAACTCGATCCAGCGGTCGGTGCGCTTCCAGACGTAGTCGCATTCGACGACGGACTGGGGCTTCTCGTAGAGCACCGCGACCCGCACCTCGCCGACCTTGCCCGCGCAGAACGCCTCCACGCTCCTCAGCGTGTGACCGGTGTCGGCGACGTCGTCGGCGATCAGGATCCGCGCTTCCTGGAGGTCGACGAAGTCGGGCGCGGGCGGGAGGATGCGCGGCACCTCCAGGCGCTCGTCGACGCCCGTGTAGTACTCCACGTTCATCGTGTAGACGTTCTTCACCGCGAGGGCGTAGCCCAGTGCCGCTCCGACGAGCAGGCCGCCCCGCGCGATCGAGAGGATCATCTCCGGCTCGTAGCCGTCGTCCACGACGTGCTCCGCGAGCGCGCGGGCGGCCACGCCGAGGTCGCCCCACTCCATGACCTCGCGCTCTCCGCCCATGCCTGACGCTAACCGATCCGGCCGCGCACGGCGCGCCTCCGGGGCGCCGGGTAGCCTCCCGTGCCGTGGCCGCGACGCCAAGGACCGTGACGATCGTCGGGGCACCGCTCGACCTCGGCCAGGGGAGACGGGGCGTCGACATGGGACCGTCTGCGATCCGCTACGCGGGGCTGGAGGAACGGCTGACCTCGTTCGGCTGTCGGGTCACCGATCGCGGGAACCTCTCGGCGCCGGAGCCCGAGGCGCTCGCGGTCACGGACCCGGACGCTCGGTTCCTGCCCGAGATTCTCGAGGCCTGCGCCGAGCTCGCCGGGCTGGTCACGGAGGTCGTCGGTGGCGGTGGCCTGCCGCTCGTCCTCGGCGGCGACCACTCCGTCGCGCTCGGCACGCTCGCGGGCTTGCGCGCCGCCGCCGGCGAGGTGGGCGGCGTCATCTGGATCGACGCGCACGGAGATCTCAACACCCCGGGCACCAGCCCGACCGGCAACGTCCACGGGATGCCGCTCGCGGCGGCGTTGGGCGTTGCCGGGGCCGGGTTCGAGCATGCCGGCCTGACGCTGCCCGCCGTCGACCCCCGGCGGGTCGTGCTCGTCGGCGTCCGATCCCTCGACCCGGCGGAGAGGTCGCTGATCCAGGAGACGGGGATCCGGGCGATCACGATGACGGAGATCGATCGCATCGGGATCGAGCGGGCGGCGCAGGAGGCGATCGACCGTGCCTCTGGTCCGGGCTTCGTCCACGTCTCGCTCGATCTGGACGCGCTCGACCCCGAGGTCGCCCCCGGCGTGGGGACGCCGGTAAAGGGCGGCCTCACCTATCGCGAGGCCCACCTCGCCTGCGAGGACATCGCCGAGTCGGGTCTCGTCGGCTCGCTCGAGCTCGTCGAGGTGAACCCGATCCTCGACCGCGAGAACGCGAGCGCCGCGATCGCGGTGGAGCTCGCAGCGAGCGCGCTCGGACAGTCGATCCTAGTGAGGTGGGGGAACCCCTGGTTCCCCCACCGGCCCCCTCCTCCGCCTCGTGCACGCATCGAGGCCGTCGCCTGGCCTCCCGGCCGGCAAAGCCGGCCTCCGGCCTTGGACGATCAGCGACCGCTCGACGGTTCATGCGGCCCTGCCCGCAGGATCGCAAGCCGCGTCAGCGGCGCTGCTTCGGATCACCGCGAAGGAAGAGCGTCCGGGCCGGCTGACCGCGCCACGAACGCTCTTCGATGCCTCGACCCTAGCGCACTCCGCCCGCCGAGCCAAGCACGCGGATCACGAGCGGGCGGCCGGGTACGGCGTGCAGCATCGAGGCGGCGCTCCCGCGGTTGATCGCAACCGACATGTTCCGGTAGCTGTCCTCGTAGAGGATCACGTCGCCGGGACGCGCGTCCGCGAACGTCCGGGCCATGATCGCGTAGTAGCCCTCGCCGGCAAGATCGAGCTCGACCCGCGTGCCGGGGACGATCCCGGCCTGCTCCACGTCGTCCCGCGTGAGGTTCAGGGCGATGTTGCCGAAACTGTCGACATAGAGCATCGTCGCATCGATCCGCTCGTCCGAGAAGCTCGGCTCGGGGAGATCGAGTCGGACGAGCGCGTCGGGGTCGAGCGGCGGCCCGAGCTCCTCCAGCGGCACGCCGTTCGCGAGGTGCGCCGCCGCCGGGGCGAAGAGGTCGCGGCCGTGGAACGTCCGCGAGATGCTCTCGAGCGCATAGGTCGGGTTGGCGAGCTCTCGCACCTCGGCGACTCCCGCTCGCTCCGCGGCGGGAAGCAGAAGCCCGTTGTCCGGGCCGACGAAGATCCGGCCCTCGCGATCCGAGAGCACCACGGGACGTCTGACCCCTCCGACACCGGGGTCGACGACTGCGAGGTGGACGCCCGGCGGCATGTACGGGAGCGTGCTGGAAAGGACGAGTGCGCCCTGGAGCACCTGCGTCGGGGGGATCCCGTGCGTGACGTCGATCACACGCGCGTCGGGCGCGATCCGGGCGATCACCCCGTGACACGCGCCGACGAAGTCGTCCTGGAGGCCGAAGTCGGTGAGGAAGCAGATCACCACGGGTCGAGTCTACGACCGTTCGAGGGCGCTTCCGACCGCGTCGACGAGCCCCTCCAGATCACTCGTCGCCGCCTCGGCCCGCACCACGACGCCCGCCGCGTGCGCGACCCGCGTCGTCTCCGGCCCGATCGACACGGCCGGCGTCGCCGACCCGAGCGAGCCGTATGCGGTGGCGGCCGACGGCGAGGCGAGCACGACGAGGTCGCAGTCGGGCCAGTGCTCGGGCGCGAGCTGCACCGTTCGGTAGAGGACGACGACGTCGGCGCCGAGCGTCTCCGGCAGGAGCCGACGAGCGCCCTCGGCTCCGGCGAAGAGGACGCGGCCGGCGTCGTCCGGCAATGCGGCGAGGAGCCCTTCCTGCGTCGACGTGGACGCGACGACGTCGGCGCCGCCGAACGCCTCGGCCGTCGCGCGACCGATCGCCGCGACCTTGCGCGGCATGCCCGTCATCCGTCGGCGCAGCTCCTGCGCGCCGACGACGCTCGTGAGGACGACCCAGTCGTATCCGTCGACGGCGACAGGCTCGTCTCCGAGCGGCTCGACGGCGACGAGCGGCACGTGGAGCACGCGATGCCCGAGCGCACGGAGCCGCTCGCAGAGCTCCTGCTCGCGCCCGGCGGGCCGCGTGACGACGATCGTGGCGGGGCGGCCCGCCGGTCCCATCCCTAACCCCCGCCCACCCACGGGGAGGAGAACGGTACGGAGACAATCGTGACGCGGGTGCGCCGACTCCGTGCCGATTGCGTGCCGGTCTTCGAGCGGGACCGGTGGACCGAGCCCGGCCACGAGGCACCGGGTCTCGCGCTGCCGGTCACGGTGCCAGCGCCGCGAGCTCTCGACCGAGGACGTCCGGGTCGTCGCCCTGCCGTCGTTCGATCCAGCTGCCGTCCTCGGCGGCCACGAGCGCGGTCAGGCGCGTGCCGTCGTGGTGGGCCGCGACGGGCGCCAGGCAGCCTCCACCGACGACGGCGACGCACCGACGCTCGGCTTCGACACGGCGGCGCGTCTCGGCGTCGTCGGTCATCACGACAAGGGCCTCCTCGCCCGTCCTGACCTGGAGGGCGAGCGCCCCCTGGCCCGCCTCGGGAAGCATCACCTCGGGATCGAGCCGCGCTCCGATCTCGTCTCCCAGGCCGAGTCGGTCGAGACCGCATGCCGCGAGCACGACCGCGTCGAGCCCACGTTCGCCCCGCTTGCGCAGCCGCGTGTCGATGTTGCCCCGCAACGGCTCCACCGAGAGGCTCGGGTCGAGCGCGAGCAGCTGTGCACGCCGACGTGCCGACGCGGTTCCGATGCGCATCCCGGGACGCAGCTCCTGTCGCACCGCAGAGCGCGTCTCTCGGATCCTCCCTGCTCGGATACGCCCCCACGACGAGCCCACCCGTGTCCGTGGAGGTCATGTCCTTGGCCGAATGGACGGCGACGTCGATGCGGCGGTCCAGGAGCGCCTCCTCCAGTTCCTTCACGAACACGCCCCGGCTGCCGATCTCGCCGAACGGGCGCGTGCGATCGCGGTCACCTGCAGTCGTGATCGGCACGAGCGCGATCTCGACCCCGGGCCGACGGAGCGCTGCGGCGGCGCGCTCGGCCTGGGTGAGCGCGAGCCTACTTCCGCGCGAACCGACGCGCAGCAGCACGGCAAGGGCGGATGGTCTGCGTCGCGGGCAGCCCGCAGGCGCGGCCTCCCCGCGGCCGGATGCGGACGAACGCGGTCGGGACGACGAGAGGCAGAGGTCGCCCCCGCTGCCGATCGAGTCGCTGCGTCACGCGCCCTCGTCCTCCTCTTCCAGTCCGAACAGATGCCGCACGGCGTCAGCATAGAGCAGCCCGTCCGGGGTCACGGCCGCCTCCTTGAGGCGTACCGTCGGCAGGTGGAGGAGCTTGTTCACGATCTGCGCCGTGACGGTCTCGACCGCCGCACGCTCTCCTTCGGAGAGCCGCTCGAGGCGCGGCTCGAGCCGCTCGAGCTCGGCCGCGCGAATCTCCTCGGCCCGGGCACGGAGCGACGCGATCGCCGGCACCACCGCGAGCGACGCCTGCCACGCAGCGAACCGCTCTGCCTCCGCAGCGACGATCCGCTCGGCGTGCACCGCCTCGGAGCGCCGGCCCTCGAGCGAGGCGGCGACGACCGCCTCGAGATCGTCGACGTCGTAGACGAAGCAACCGTCGATCGAGGCGAGCGCCGGATCGATGTCCCGCGGCACCGCGAGGTCGACGAAGAGGAGCGGGCGGCCGCGCCGGGCGCGCAGCGAGAGTGTCAGCTCGTCCGTCGTGAGCACGAAGCCCGGCGCGCTCGTCGACGAGACGACCACGTCGGCGTCCGCGACCGCGCCGGCCAGGCCGTCCAGAGGGAGGGACGCGGCGCCGAGCGAGGCGGCGAGGCGCTCGGCGCGAGCGACGGACCGGTTGACGACCGCCGTGACGACAGCGCCGCGGGAGCGGAGGTTGCGGGCTGTGAGCTCGCTGGTCCGGCCTGCTCCGACGAGCACGACGCGCCGCTCCGAGAGCCCTTCGAACACCTGCTCCGCGAGTGCCGCGGCCGCGGCGGGGACCGACGCAGGGCTCTCGCCGATCGCGGTCTCCACCCGCGCGCGCCGACCGGCGTGGAGGGCCATCCGAAACGTTCGGTCGAGCAGTGGGCCCGGCGCACCGGCTTCGAACGCGTCGCGCACCTGGCCGAGGATCTCGCCCTCGCCCGGAACCATCGAGTCGAGGCCGGCGGCGACGCGGAAGAGATGCAGCGCGGCCGACTCGTCCGCCAGCCGGTACGTGACCGGCGCGAGCGCTCCACCGTCCTCGCCCGCGAGCGCGACGAGGGCGCGGTCCGCCCGCTCGGGCAGCGTCTCGTCGGCCTCGCGCGCGAGGTAGAGCTCCGTGCGATTGCAGGTCGAGAGGACGACCGCCTCGCAGCCCGCCCCCTCGGCTGCGGCGAGCTCGCGCGCGAGCAGGCCCGCCGACGAGAGGTCGATCGCGACCCGCTCGCGCAACGCGAGCGGCGCCTGGTGGTGCGAGACTCCCGCGAGGGCGAGCTTCATGCGGCGAAGTGGGTCACGGGAAGAACGACGGCGACGAGCCCGAACCCGAGCACCACCGCCCAGGCGTACCGTCGCCCTCGGAGTCCGGCCTCTCGGCGCAACACGAGCGCCACGGTGTAGAGGACCCAGACCGCGACGGTCACGGTCATGGTCGCGTCGTAGTCGCCGCTCTCGAGCTGCGTCAGGCCGGTCACGATCCCGACCGAGAGAAGCGCGAGCCCGACGATGACCACGCGCGAGGCGAGCCGGTCGAGCGCCTCGAGCGAGGGCAGCCGAAGCCGCAGGAGCCCGACGTCCCGGCGCTTGAGCCGTCGTCTCCTCGAGGAGGTAGACGAGCGCCGCCACCGGCCGCGACCGTGAAGCACGCGAACCCCGCCAGGATCAGCCCGGCGTGCGTCGCGAGCACCCATCCGCCCTGCTCGACGTCGTCGACACCGGTCCCGCCGCCGATCCACGCCAGCGCCAGGAGACCGACTGCGATCGGCATCACGGCGAGGCCGATGAGGCGATAGCGCGGCCTGCACCCCCAGATCAGATAGCCGGAGACGACGAGCCACGAGAGGAAGTTCAGCGCGCCTGCCCACGTCCCCCACGGGAACCCGTCCATCGCGAGCGCCTGCGCGACGAGGAGGCCCGTTTGCGCGAGCCAGCCGATCCGGACGCCCCAGATCCCGAGACGGCCGTAACGGCCCGGGCCGCGCAGCTCCCCCGCGTACGCGAATGCCGCTTCCCCGTAGGCGATCAGCGCCGGCCAGAAGAGGAGCTCAGCCATCTGCGGGGTCGCGCGCCGGCACCCGTGAACGGGCAAGCTGCGCGAGCTCTCCCGTCTCCCGCTCGAGGCGCGAGAGCTTGGCAGCGAGGATCGCCGCCCAGATCAGGACGACGACGAGGAAGACGCCGTAGGCCGCCGCGACGTACTTCTCGCCAGAGCTCACGACGCGAGCGCCTCGCGCAGCTCACGGAGGTTGGCATCGGTGCGCTTCCCGGCGAGCTCGGCGCGGTACATCACGTAGGCGACGAGCGTGATCGCCCCCCAGGAGACACAGAAGGCGGCGAACATCACGCCGGTCATCTGAGGCCCGTCGCGCGTGAACACGGTCGGATGGATGAAGTCGTTGGCGAGGCGGATCGCGAGGAAGCTGACCGGGATCAGGGCGACGCCGAAGAGCGCGTAGACGGCCGAGATCCGCTCCCGCCGAGGGCCAGGCTCGATCGAGAACCGCAGCATGAAGTACGCGCAGTAGAAGAGGAAGAGGACGAGGAAGAGCACGAGCTGGTTGGAGCTCCACGTCCACCAGACGCCCCATGAGGCCTTCGCCCAGATCGCACCGGTGACGAGCGTCAGGACGCCGAAGATCGTGCCCTGGTGCACACCCGTGTAGCTCTCGAGGTCGTAGCGCTCCTGACGGGTCATGAGCAGGCGCAGCGCCTTCCACGCCCCGAGACCGAAGCCGGCGTAGGCCGTGAGCGCGATCGGCACGTGGACGTAGAAGATCTTCTGCGAGAGACCCTGGTCGGCGTCCTCGGGCGCGACGAAGAAGACCATCACGACCGACAGGGCTCCGAGACCGACCGCAAGGGCCGCGACAAGTGTGAGAGAGGGCTTTGGGATGCTCATCGCGGGAGGGTCACTCGGTGACGACGTATTCGAACGCCGCCCACGAAAGTATCGCGAAGACGGCGTCGTACAGCGCCAGAAATGCGAGATAGCGCCCGGGCTCGTCGGCGATGCTCGCTCCGACGCCGCCGACGACGAGGGGGATCGCGAGCGGCAGGAAGAGCAACGGCAGCAGCACCTCACGGCCGCGCGCGGCGGCGGCCATCGCGGAGACGAGCGAGCCGACGGCGCAGATCCCCAGCGAGGCGAGCGCGACACCCGTCACCGCCGAGAGGTCGAGGGGGGCGAAGAGCAGCGCGAACGCCGGGAGTGCGACGAGCTCGGCCACCGCGAGGAACGCGAGCGTGGCGAGCGTCTTGCCGAGCCAGATCGCGCTCCGGTCGGACGGAGCGAGGACGAGGCCGTCGAGGGCGCCGGCCTCGCGCTCGGGCGCCCAGGCGCGCGCCAGGCCGAGCAGAGCCGTGAAGACGAGCGCGATCCAGAGCAGCCCGTACGCAGCGTCGTCACCGGCGTCGGCGGGCAGGGCGAAGTGGAAGACGACGAGAGTCGCCAGGACGAAGAGGACCATCGCCGGCAGGGTGTCGCGCGCCCGCAACTCGAGCCTGAGGTCCTTCCGCGCGAGCGCCGCGACGTCGCCGAGGTAGCCGCTCACGACGTTCCGAGCGCGAGCCGACCCGTCGCGACGGGGTCGAGCCGCTCGGGCTCGTGCGTCGCGACGACGATCGTGCTCGTCCGATCCGGCGCCGCGAGCTCGTGGTCGAGAAGCGCCGCGCCGTCCGCGTCGAGCGCCGAGTACGGCTCGTCGAGGACGAGCAGCTCCGGCGCGTGGAGAAGCGCTCGGCAGAGCGCGAGCCGCTGGGTCATGCCCCGCGAGAACGACCCCACGCGCTGCGCCCGGGCCTCCCAGAGACCGAACCGCTCGAGCAGCATGCCCATCCGCTCGCGACGCTCCGGGACGCGGTAGAGGCGGCCGTAGAGGTCGAGGTTCTCGAGTGCCGTGAGGTCGGCGTAGAGGAGCGACTCGTGCCCGACGTACCCGACGCGCGAGCGGTCGATCGACACGTCGACCGTGCCGCGGCTCGGAGCGGCGAGCCCGACGAGCAGGCGGAGGAGCGTCGTCTTCCCCGAGCCGTTCACCCCGGTGACCACATGCGTCTCGCCGCGACGGACTGCGAAGCCGACGTTGCGGAGCACCGTGCGCTCGCCGTAGCGCTTCTCGAGCGACTCGACCCGGATCACGGCCTCTGCGGCCAAGGAGCCTGCCTCCGTCACGCGCTGCTGCACCCGCCCGCCTGCCGCGCGACGGATGACCGCTTCCGCAACAGCGCAACCAACCACCCCCAGGGGCACCCCCGGTGCCCTGATGCCACGCTAGCCCCGAAATCGTCACGCATGGGTCACGGGATCGTGCCGGAAGCGTGACGAGTGGGTCGGTATCAGGGGCGTGCCGTTTCGTCCCAGCCGGGCGGAAGTCGCGGTGCGGCCCAGCTGCGATCCGGTCGCCAGCGCTCCCAGCCGTCCGCGAACGGTGGTTCCCAGCGCTCGATCAGCGTCGCGATGCGTTTGCCCTCGGCGCGGATCGCGGCAGCCCCGGCCGCGTCGAGCGCTCCGGCCCGAACGGCCGTGTCCAGGTCGTCCTCGTCCTTCCAGCGCCAGCGAGTCGGCTGCGTGCAGGTGAGGTCGAGCAGGTCGTCGCGGGTGTCGCACCCCAACTCGTGCCACACGTGGGGCTGTTCCAGGTTGACGTACCACTCGCGAAACGACCCGTCCTCGTTCCAGAAGAGCCAGATCGAATGCGAGCCGCGGCGCGGGATCAGCATCAGGATCCCGTGTCCCTCCCATGGACGCAGCACCATGTCGAAGCTCCGTGTGAACCACTCGGACGCGGGAACCGAGCGCAGTGGCGCGCCGCCCTCGACCACCGGCGAGGCAACGATCGCGTCGCCGGGAAGCCAGCCGGCGACGTAGCCGTTTCGCTCGCCGACGAAACGGAGCGGCCGCCCACCGACGATCTCCTCGCGGCCAAGCAGTCGATAGCGCACGACGAACGTCTGCCCGACGACCCATGGGAGCGGCACGGCCGGGACGAGCACAGGCGGATCGGTCGCGCTCAGGGCAGGGTGTCGAGCGCGACGAAGGCGAAGAACGCGATCGAGAGCACCCCGTTGACCGTGAAGAACGCGGCGTCGAGCCGTCGGAGGTCGTCCGGCCGGACGATCGCATGCTCGTAGGCGAGGAGGACGCCGACCGCGACCACGCCGAGCCAGTACCAGACGCCGACCTCGAGGCCGAGGCCCGTCGCGACGAGCAGCACGACCACCCCCGCGTGCATCGCGCGGGCGCCCGCGAACACTCCCCGCACGCCGAAGCGCGTCGCCCAGGAGTGCAACCCCGTCTCGAGATCGTGCTCCCGGTCGAAGAGCGAGTAGAAGAGATCGAAGCCGGCGACCCAGAGCGCGACCGCGCCGCCGAGCACCCACGCCTGCCAGGGCACGTCGCCCGTGAGCGCCGCCCAGGCACCGACCGGCGCGAGGCCGAGCGAGGCGCCCAGCCAGAGGTGGCAGAGCCAGGTGACCCGCTTCAGGTACGGGTAGACGACGAAGAGCACGACGGGAATCGGCCAGAGCCAGCGCACGAGCGGATCGAGCTGGAAGACGGCGACGAGGTACACCGCGAGCGCGAGGAGGCACAGCGCGGCGACCTGGAGCCGGCTGAGGGTGCCGGACGGGAGCTCTCGCGTCGCCGTGCGAGGGTTGCGGGCGTCGAGCTCGGCATCGACGAGTCGGTTGAGCCCCATCGCGAGCGTTCGGGCCCCGATCATCGCGACGGTGATCCACGCCATCGGTTCGAGGCCCGGCCAGCCGTCGACGGCGAGCAGGGCGCCGACGTACGCGAACGGGAGGGCGAAGACCGTGTGCTCGAGCCGTACGAGCCGCGCGAGCCGCAGGGGCAGCGCCGTCGCGACCGAGCTCACACGGGCTCCTTCGTCTTCGAGACGAGCGCGATCCCGTCGATTCGCAGCTCCCGGTCGACCGCCTTCGCCATGTCGTACACGGTCAGCGCCGCAACGGCGACGGCGGTCAGCGCTTCCATCTCGACGCCCGTCTGCGCGGTCGTCTCGGCCACCGCCTCGATCGCAACCCCGTCCTGGTCGACGACGAGGCTCACCTCGACGAGCGTCAGTGGCAGGGGATGGCAGAGCGGGATCAGGTCGCTCGTTCGCTTCGCGGCCTGGATCGCGGCGATCCGGGCGACCGCGAGCGCGTCTCCCTTCGGCAGCGTGCGCAGTCGCTCCGCGGTGGCCGAGGCCATGCCGACTCGTCCGCGGGCCACGGCGCGGCGGCGCGAGAGCGGCTTGCCGCCGACATCCACCATCCGCACCTCGCCGGTGGCCTCGTCGACGTGCGAGAGCTCGCTCATCGGGACTTGTCCATCTCGTTGTCAGAAAAGCCAACAGACCGGCGCTGCTCGCAACGCCCGGACGGCGTAAGGAGGAGACGCCAAGAGCGGGCGAGACTCGCCGCGTCGTCCCGTCCCGCGCTCACCCGAGGATCGTAGCCCGACGGATCGGACTCCGAATCGGGCGACTTCGCGGAACCGGGCGGGCTCACCCACTGCGCTCACGGCAACCACTGCCGAGTCAGCTCCGTCCCGCGACGGGAGCCTCCGGGCGGTAGGCGCAATGCGTCCCGGTACGGATCGTCCGGTCGAGGTGCGCCCCGAGCTGAGGGTGGTGCTCGCCGATCCGGGCCGTCGCATGGCGGATCGCCCGGGTCACGGCGACTCGAGCGCGCTCGGACGCGGACGCGGCCCGTCGATCACGACCGTGGAGTCCGACCGCGCGCGACAGCTCTTGCACGAGGAAGCCGCGTTCGACATCGGCCTGCACCTCGCGGTCGGTGTCTCCGAGGGCGCGCGCCTCCTCGATGTCGTCGTCGATCTCTGCGAGGCGGCGGCGGTATGCGTCCTTTGCCCGAGCATCGAGAAGCTCGCCCGCATCGCCGAGGTTCCTACGCGACGGACGCAGCGTCGGGCTGCTCTCCGCCGCCCCATCCGTGCCGGTCTCCGCGGCGACGAGGTCGAGCACGTGGAACTCCCGGCCGGGTTGGGCCAGGAGCCGGGCGAGGTAGCGCATCCCCTTGAGGTCTCGGACGTGGACGGCGCGTCCCTCGAACACCACCGACCAACTGTCGCCTTCGAGCCGAATGAACCTGGGCTCCGCGGCAGGCTGCCCGGATCCGGTCCGACCGTCGGCGCGCGGGTCTCCCTGCGTCGTCCCGGCACCTGCGATCCGCGCGAGGATCGCCCGAGCCGCCTCGAGCTCCAAGACGGCCTGCTGCTCCTGCCCGCCGGCACGGAGCGCTTCCGCGAGGCCGAGACGCGCCTGCGCCGCCTCGTACGGCGCCCCGACCTCGTTCCAGAGTCGCGCCGCTTCCGTGAAGAGCCGTTCGCCGTCGGCCGAATCGCCTTCGGCCAGCCGCACCCTTGCTCGAGCCAGAGTGGCGCCGGCGACGAGCGCCTTGCTGTGGAATCGGGCCGCGACAAGCGTCAGCTCGTCGGCAGCGGCACTCGCTCGCTCGATGTTTCCCGCCGCGAGCTCGATCTCGACCTGCGCCTCGAGAAGTGGCGCGCGCTGCAGCTGGGTGTTCGGCGGCAGCTCCTTCGAAGGCACCCGCATGGGCCGCTCCAGCGCGTCTCGGATCGACGCCGCCGCCGTGACGACATCGCCACGGGCGAGACGAACGAGAGCGAGACCGGGCTGCGGCTCCCAGCCGAGGCCATGAGCAGCGAGGAAGGCATCCTCCGCGCCGTCGACATCTCCTCTGCGCAGCCGGATCCGTCCCAGCTCGCTCAGCGGCCATCCCAGCTCGCGTCGCAGGTAGGGCCGGAGCTCCTCGAACGCCCCGAGCGCCTCTTCCTCCGCCTCGTCACACGAGCCGCGCAGCCTGAGGATCTCCGCGCGGTGCACTCTGCAGCGCCCGTGGATGCTCCCGATGGCGTTCGTCGCGCACCACCGCTCCATCGTGTCGGTCCACTCCTCCGCGACGTCGTACTGCGCGAGACCCTGGAGAGCGCACACGAGCTCGCAGTACACGATCCCGGTGGAGAGAGGATCGAGGTCGCCCGCGACGGTTGCGACGCCCACGTCGTCGAGCAGGGCGAGTCCCTGACCTACGTCGCCGTCCAGGATGAGGAGCCGGGCTTGGGCGACCCTTCCCATCGCGAACGCAGCCGGGTCACATCTCGAGCCCACCTCGATGGCCTGTCCGGCCCACATACGAGCGCCGTCCACGTCGCCCGTGAGCATCCGCTCGTACGTCCGGACGACAGCAAGCCACGCGTGCGCGGACGACTCCTCTTGACCGTCGAGTAACCGCTCCGCTCGTCTCGACCAGCCGCGAACCGGCGCCATCAGGGCGGTATCGAACAGCAGGTGCATCGCGACCCGAACCGCGGCGCCGGCCGCCGCGATCGCGATCGCCGGCCCGTAGAGACAACGCGTGCGCGCGTTCCCACGATTCGATCGCCACGTCGAGGTGACCGGCTGCGTAGGCGACCTCGCCGAGAAGCGGTAGCTCGACGGGGCCTGCGAGCCCTTCCGCATCGGCCGCCAGCAAGAGGTCGTAGGCCACCTGCCAGTCGCCGCGTGAGACGGCCTCACGTGCGCGCTCGACGGCCTCGGTCCCGCCGTTGCTCATCGGATCGGGAACGGAGTGCGCCGGGGACGGTCGTAACGGTGGGAGCTACGGCCGTAACAGTCGAGCTCACGCATCTGGGTTGAGGACACAAGACCTCGACAAACACCGAGGAGGGCCCGTGGAGAGAGTAAAGGTCAACAGCGTCGAGCTCGAGTACGAGGTGCGCGGATCGGGTGAGCCCGTGCTTCTGATCGACATGCTCATCGCCGATTGCTTCGTGCCGCTCCTCACGGAGCCGTCACTCGCAGACCACTACCAGCTGATCCGGTACCACAGGCGGGGTTGGGTCGGCAGCACGCATACCCCGCCACCGGTGACCATCGGGGACCACGCCGCCGACGCTGCGGCGCTGCTCGATCGGCTCGGTGTTCAGCCGCGCCCACGTCGTGGGGCATTCCACCGGCGCGGCGATCGCCGCCCAGTTGGCTCTCGACGCCGCCGCGAAGGTTCACACACTCGTCCTCCTGGAGCCCACGCTCGTATCGCTGCCTCTCGGCCAGGCGTTCCTACGCTCGGCCGAGCCGATCTTCGAGGCGTACGGGAACGGCGACCACGCGGGAGCGTTCGCCGTCTTCGCCGCCGCCGCGAGCGGGCTCGAGTGGGAAGCGTGCCGAGCCTTGCTCGAGAAGCGGATCCCCGGCGTGGTTGCCCAGTCGATCAGCGACGCGGACA
Organism: uncultured Actinomycetes bacterium; assembly: GCA_963791895.1. Classification (GTDB taxonomy): domain Bacteria; phylum Actinomycetota; class Thermoleophilia; order Gaiellales; family Gaiellaceae; genus Gaiella. The sequence goes on along the minus strand of CAWBTY010000009.1, from coordinate 574,525 downwards.
CCTTCTTCGGCGTCGAGTTCCCCTCCCTCCCGACCTGGACCTTCGGTCCCGAGGAGGCCGCAGCCGTCCACCAGCCAGTTCTCTCCGTGCTCGGCGCCGAGACCCAGCCGCTCTGGGTCGAGATCGCCGCGTTCCTCCGCTCGTCGCTCCCTTCCGTGGAGGACTGCACGATCGAAGGAGCAGGTCATCTCCTCCAGATCCAGCGGCCGGAGCCTGTCGCTCGCGCGATTGCGGCCTTCCTGGGTCGGAACCCCATCGCACCAAGGGCGACGGATTCGCCGCGTCGACCGGCACGGCCGGCGTCTCGAACGGAGTCCGCGCGGAGCTGATCGACGACTGGCGCCGAGATCAGCTGTCTTGCACGGCGGCGGCCACCCGCCGTTCGAGCTCGTCGAGCTCCCGCTCGGCCCACGCGTCGAGATCGTGCGTGCGGACGCGCTCGCGGATGGCGGCGCCGCGGCGGTCACGCTCGTCGCGTTCGAGACCGAGCGCGGTGCGGAGCGCCTCGGCCTGCTCCTCGACGTCGAACGGATCGACGCCGAGCACCCACTCGCCGAGCTCTTCGAACGCGCCCGCCTGACGCGAGAGGACGACGACCCCCAGGCGCTCGTTGACGAGCGGTGCCTCCTTCGCGACGAGGTTGAGCCCGTCCATCACGGAATTCACGAGCAGGACGTCGTACTCCAGAAAGGCGGCGACCGAGGCCGGGAAGTCGTCCCGCACGTCGAGGCGCACGGGCTCCCAGTCGGGCTGCCCGAACCGGTCGTTCACGGCCGCCGCCGCCGCCTCGGTGGCGCGCCTGTACTCCACGTACTCGGGAATCTCCTGCCGCGAGGGATCGAGCAGCGCGACCAGCTGGATCCGACCCAGGAGCTCCGGCTCGAGCTCGAGCAACCGCCCGAAGGCGGCGAAGCCGCGAACGGCGTTCTTCGAGGGGTCGGTGCGGTCGACGCGCAGCACGAGGAGCTCGGGACGGACCGCGAGCAGGTCGCGCCGCCGCTCCTGGACGGCCGGGCTCCGAGCGAGGGCCTCGAGCCCGTCCACGTCCACCGCGATCGGGTTGGCGTGCGAGCGCTCCTCCGCCTCGTCGCCGCGCGCGAGGAGCGCCTCGCAGCTCTCGACGAAGGCGGCCCGCCAGCGCTCGGTGTGGAAGCCGACGCTGTCGCAGGCCAGGAGGCCCTCGTGGACGGCGCGGGCGATCTCGCCGGGCAGCACCGACCACTCGGTCGGACCGACCCACGGGATGTGGACGAAGTGGGCGATGCGCGCCGCCGGTCGCGCCTCCCGTACGAAGGCAGGCACGAGGTAGAGGTGGTAGTCGTGGACGAAGAGAGGTGCCTCCGGCCGCCGGTCGAGCTCGGCGACGGCGGCGACGGCCAGGGCCCGGTTCGCCTCGACGTAGCCATGCGCCCACGCCTCGCCGAGGTCCGCGTCGGGATCGTGCTTCAGGTCCCACAGGCCGTGCTGGACGAACCACAGCACCGGATTCGCGACGACGCCGTAGAAGCGCCCGAAGACCTCCGGGTCGTGCGCCACGAGGTGAAGTCGGAACGGGGCGCCCTCGCCGAGGCGCTCGGTACGCGCTCCCGCCGCCGCGGCGTCGCGGTCCCCCTCGCTCAGGGCACTCGCCACCCACGACACCTCGTGGCGGTCGACCAGCGGGCGCAGCGCGCTGACGAGGCCGCCTGCGCCGCGGATCGGCTCCAGCCCGCCGTTCGCGCGGCGGAATCCGACCGGCCCCCGGTTCGAGACGACGACGAGCGGCTCGGGCACGAGCGTTCGGGCCGCTAACCGGCGCCGCTGGGTCGGTCGGCGAGCTGGACGTCGATCGTGATCCGCCGCGTGCCTCCACGAAGGATCGTGAACGGGACCTTCTGACCGGGACGGAGCCGCGTCGTCACGAGCCGCGAGACGTCGTCGGCGCTCCGGACAGGGCTGCCGGCGATGGCGACGATCAGGTCGCCGCCCAGCGTCACGTCCAGGCCGTTGAAGATCTCGGTCCGCGAGCCGCCCCGGAGCCCGGCCGCCGCGGCCGGCGTGCCGCTCTCGACCCGCGTGATCAGGGCACCTCGTTCCGCGTCGAGGTCGAACGCCTCGGCGATGCCCGGCGTCACGTCCTGCGTGCTGACGCCGATGTACGCATAGCGGACGCGACCCGTCCGGAGCAGCTGGTCGAGCGACCGCTTCGCGAGGTCGATCGGGATCGCGAACCCGACCCCCTCGGCCGTGCCGGAGCGGCTCTGGATCTGGGCGTTGATCCCGATCACGCGCCCTCGAGCGTCGAAGAGCGGCCCACCGGAGTTGCCGCGGTTGATCGGGGCGTCGATCTGGATCGCGTTCGCGACCGCGAAGGTCGACGTGAGCGAGTCGATCGACCGTCCGATGGCGGAGACGACGCCGACCGAGAGCGACGTCTGCTGGCCGAACGGGCTCCCGATCGCCGCGACCGGCTCGCCGACGACGACGCCCGACGACCGACCGAGGGGGACGGGCGCGAGCGGGTGGTCCGCCGGCGAGACGCGGAGGACGCCCACGTCGCTGTAGAGATCCCAGCCGACGAGCTCCGCCTCCACGCGCTCGCCGTCGGTGAACTCGACGTAGACCGCGCTCGCGGCACGGACGGCACTGGGCGATTCCGCCACGTTCGTGACCACGTGAGCGTTCGTGAGAATCACGCCCTGGCGGTCGACCACGAAGCCCGAGCCCTGGGAGCTCCCCGCCTGACCCAGGTTCGCGTAGATCGTGACGACGCCGGGGGCGCGGGAGGCGTAGAGGGCGCGGGGCTCGAAGCCACCACTCGGAGCGGGCACCGGGGACGACGTGGTGCCGCCGGCCGATGCCCCGCCCTCGACGACGACCGTCGTCGTGGTCTCGTCACCCAGGTCGGTCGCTGACGCGACGAGGAAGGCGGCGCCAGCGCCGAGCGCAGCGGTCACGACGGCGAGGCCCGCTGCGGCCCAGACACGCATCGTCCCCACCGTAGCAACGCCCCCTCCGATTCCACGTGGAAACGCCGCGAGCTACCAGCCTGCGTCGCGTGAACGTGCAGTCCACCCACCGCGAAAGCATCGAGCATCCGTGCGCGAGCTGAACGCGGCCGGAGGCCGGCTTTGCCGGCCGGGAGGCCAGACCATCGGTCTACGCGTGATCAACGCGAGAAGGAGGGGGCCCGTGGGGGAACCATGGGGTTCCCCCACGTTTTTCACGTGGAAACGGATCCGGAAACGCGGGGCAGCGAGAGCGTGAAGCGCGTGCTTCCGGGCGCGCTCACGAGCTCGACCGTGCCGTTCATCCGCTCGGCGAGCTCGCGCGCGATCGCGAGCCCGAGGCCGCTCCCCGAGGCCTGCGGGCCCTCGACGCGGTAGAACCGGTCGAAGATCCGCTCGGCGTGCTCCGGGGCGACGCCGGGCCCGTCGTCTGCCACCGTCAGCTCCGCGCGCCCGTTCGCGACGGTGGCGCTGATCCGCACTTCCGTGCCGGTCGGCGTATGCATCAGCGCATTCCCGGCCAGCGCGCGCCCGATCTGGAGCACGCGCTCCTCGTCCGCGAGCGCCCAGGCCACGGGGTCCGCATCGACCGCGAGACGGTGGCCCGTCGATTCCGCGAGCGGCGACAGCTCCTCGGCAACGATCCGCGCGACGTCGGCCAGCACCACCTCCTCCTGCTCCACCCTGAGACGACCCGCGTCCATCCGCGAGAGGTCCAGCAGGTCTGCCGCGAGCTTCGTCAGCCGCTCGACCTGCTCGCGCGTCGTGACGAGGAACCCGGCGCGGGTCTTCTCGTCGAGGTCCTCGTCGGCCATCAGCTCGAGGAAGCCCGCGAGCGAGAAGAGCGGTGTCCTGAGCTCGTGCGACGCGTTGGCGACGAACTCCTTGCGGGCGGTGTCGAGCTGCGAGAGCTGCACGCGCATCCGCTCGAACGCGGCGGCGAGCTCGCCGAGCTCGTCCTCCCCGAGATCGACGACCGGCTCGTCGAACTGCCCCTCGGCGATCCTGTTCGCGGCTCGCTCGAGCCGCCGGATGCGCCGCGCATGAGCCGTCGCGGCGGCGCTGCCGAGGATCGCCGCGATCAGGAGCGCGACGCCCGTCGCGTAGAGCAGGCGGCGCTTGACAACCCTCACCGTGGCGAGCTGATCCTCGATCGACGCCGAGAGCAGGAGGACGTTGCCGTCGAGGAGCGGGATCGCCGACTCGCCGAACTGGAGCCCGCGCCGCTCGACACGGCCGCGCGAGAGCGACGACGTCTCCGCGGTCCGCTTCGCGACGGGGTCGTTTCGGATGGAGCCGCCGAGCGGTGCCGAATCGGCCAGCGTCGCCAGCGTCAGCGGCTCGGGCCCGAGCACCTGGAACACGGCGACCCGCGCGCGGTAGACGGCCGAGGCGACCTCGGCGAAGTTGTCGAGCGCGAGCGGACGACTCTGGTCGATGAGCGGGTAGCCGTCGGCCGCGTTCAGCCCGTCCTCCTCGAGCTGGTCGATGCGCGCGTCGACGAGCTGCCGCTCGAGCGACGGCACGACCATGAGGTACGCGCCGCCGAGGGCCCCGCCCACGATCACGAGCAGCGCGACCGCGAGGGTCGTGCGGATCCCGCCCGGGAAGCTCATTGATCTACCTAGTCCTTGAACCGGTACCCCGCGCCGCGCACCGTGAGGATCAGCTCCGGCTCGCGGGCGTCCCGCTCGATCTTCTCGCGCAGGTGCCGCACGTGGACGTCGATCGTCCGCGGCTCGCGGTAGTCGGCGCTGCCCCGAATCCTCTCGAGCAGCTGGCGCCGGCTGAACACGATGCCGGGGCTGGCAGCGAGCAGGGCCAGGAGCTCGAACTCGACGAACGTGAGCGACACGGTCTGACCGCGCACCTCGACCGTACGGCGCGGCAGGTCGATCACCACGTCGCCGCGGTCGATCACCTCCTCGCGACGGCCGGAGAGGTGCGGCGTCGCGGCGCGCCGCAGCAGTGCGCGCACGCGGCTTCGGAACTCGCGGATCGAGAACGGCTTCGTGATGTAGTCGTCCGCGCCGAGCTCGAGCCCGAGCACCTTGTCGAGCTCGTCGTCCCTTGCCGTGAGCATGATGATCGGGACGGTGCTCTCTGCCCGCAGCCTGCGGCAGACCTCCAGCCCGTCGACGCGGGGCAGCATGATGTCGAGGATCACGAGGTCGATGTCCTCGTCCGCGAAGCGGCGGAGCGCCTCGTCGCCGTCACGCGCCTGCACGACCCGGTAGCCGTCGCGCTCCAGTGGATAGGTGAGCAGCGACTGGATCGCGTCCTCGTCGTCGACGAGCAGGATGGTCGAAGACGAGTCCGGCAAGGTTTCCTTCCGCGGAGCAGCCGTACTATAGCCCGCGCGATGGAGCCAGCCCGCCGCGGTATTCGTGGTCGCGCCGAGACCACAGCCGCGCGGAGGCCGAGGCGCGGGTCGGTCGAGCGACCGCTGAACACGCGCCTCGTGCGCACGCTCGCAGTGCTTGTCGTCCTCCCGTTGCTGCTCGCCGTGGTCACGATCGCGCGACCCGGGCCGCTGCAGGCGCCGGTGCTCCCCCCGGCGTTCGACGCAGCCACCGCGGCCGCGCTGACCGTCGAGCTCACCAGTGACAACGCGAGCCGCGTACCAGGCTCGCTCGGCGCCGGTCGTGCGGCCGACTGGTTCCGCGACAAGCTCGCGCTGTACGGCCTCGAGGTCGAGGAGGACCGCTGGAGCGCCGACGTCCCCGGTGTCGGACAGGTCGAGCTCCGCAATCTGGCGGCCGTCGTCGAGGGAACGCTCGACGAGACGATCGTCGTAGTTGCCCATAGAGACAACACAGGCCGAAGTGCCGGCGCAAACGACAACGCGAGCGGCACGGCGACGCTCGTCGAGCTCGCGCGCGCGTACGCGACCGCCGGGACGACCGAGTCCGCCCGGACGCCGCTCCACACACTCGTCTTCCTCTCCACCGACGCCGGCGCCTACGGTGCGCTCGGTGCCGCCCGCTTCGTCGCGACGTCACCGCTCGCGCGGCGTGCCGCGGCCGTCATCTCGCTCGACGGCCTCGGCGGAAGGACGCCGACGCGGCTCGAGCTGAGCGGTCTCGACCGGCGCTCGCCTCCCCCGCGCTCGTGCGCACCGTGGCGGTCCGGGTCGCCGAGGAGACCGGCACGGAGCCGGGCCAGCCGGGAGTGCTGACCCAGCTCGTCTCGCTCGCGCTGCCCTTCGGCTACGGCGAGCAGGCGCCGCTCCTCGAGCGTGGCGTGCCGGCGGTGCGGCTGACGACGTCGCCCGACGGCGGGCTCGCGGCCGGCGCCGACGAGCTCGAGGGCTTCGACACGCGGCGGCTGGCGCAGCTCGGCCGCGCCTCGGAGTCCGTGCTCGGCTCGCTCGACGGGGCCGTGGAGCTGCCGGACGGGACGGACGGCGCCCTGTACCTCGGCGACCGGGCGGTCCGGGGGTGGGCGCTGCAGTTGCTGCTGCTGACCGCCGTCGCGCCCTTCGTCGCGGCGGCGTTCGACCTGCTGTCGCGCTGTCGCCGAAGGCGCCTGCGACTGCGGCCTGCCTGGCGCGCGCTCCGTCGTCGCGTGGGCCTCTGGCTCGTGCTGCTCCTGCTGCTCGGCGTCGCAGCCGTCGCGGGGGCGCTCCCGGTCGAGCCCTCGCTCCCCCCGCCGCCCGACGAGCCTCCGGTCGACGCGTGGCCCGTTGGCGTCGTCGTGCTCGGCGTCGTCGTGGTCGTGCTGGTCTGGCTTCGCGCGCGCGCCCAGCTGGTGCCGCGCGTCCGCGCCACGCCGGAGGTCGAGCTCGCCGGGTACGCGGTGGCGTTCGTCGGGCTCATGCTCGTCGCGGCGGGCATGGCCCTCGTCTCCCCGTACGGGCTGATCTTCGTGTTGCCGTCGCTCTACGCCTGGCTCGTCCTCCCGCAGCTCCGGCGAGCCCCGCTCTGGGTCACGGACGTCGCCTTCGGGCTCGGGTTCCTCGGCCCCGTCCTCGCCCTCGTCGTCCTCACCGAGCAGCTCGACCTCGGTCTCCGAGCGCCGCTCTACGCGGCGTCGCTCCTGACGACGGGCGTCGTGCCCTGGACCGCCACGGTTCTCCTGGCCGTGTGGGCGGCTGTCGCCGGGCTCGTCGGGTCGCTCGCGGCAGGTCGCTACGCCGAGCCCGCGACCGGCGAGCGTCAGATCGGGAGGTAGCGGACGGTCGCGCCGGCGTCGAGCTCGCCCTCGCCACGCGGAATGTGCACGAGAGCATCGGCTGCCGCCGCGCGAACGATCATGTGCGACTCCTGGCCCTCGAGCGGCCTGACCAAGACGCGGTCGTCATCCTCGTCGATCGTCGCGCGCTGGTAGTCGTCGCGGCCGCGCCGCCTGCTCGCGGGGCTCGCGAGCGTGCCGACGAGGAAGCGCGGCGCAGGGCTCGCAACGCCCTGGAGCGCCCGAAGCGCGGGGAGCACGAAGAGGATCCCGCCGACGAGCGACGAGACGGGATTCCCCGGGAGCCCGAAGACGAGCGTCGCGCCGCGGACCGAGAACGAGAGCGGCTTCCCGGGCCGCATCGCCACGCCCCAGAACACCTCCTCGGCGCCGAGCTGAGCGAAGGTTCGGCGCACGAGGTCGTGCGGGCCGACCGAGACCCCGCCCGAGCTGACGACGACGTCGGCGTCCAGGGCCGCTTCGAGGGCCGCGCGGTGGGCGCCCTCGTCGTCCGAGACGCTGTCGGTGCGCTCGACGATCGCGCCCGCGCGCTCCAGCAAGCCGGCGAGCATGACGCCGTTCGACTCGTAGATCTGCCCCGCCGCGAGCTGCTCGCCCGGCCGGCGGAGCTCGGTTCCGGTGGTGACGATCGCGACTCTCGGCCGACGCCTGCAGCGCGGCTCCGCGATGCCCGCCGACGCGAGCGCCGCGATCCGAGAGGCGGACAGGAGCGTGCCTGCGGCGAGCACCCGCCCGCCCGCCGCCACGTCGCCGCCGCGCGGCCGGACATTCGCACCCGCCGGCACGGCGTCGTCGATGCGCACGACCTCGCCTGTGACCGTCACCAGCTCGATCGGCACCACCGCGTCGGCGCCGTCCGGCACGACGCCTCCGGTGGCGATCGCCATCGCGTCGCCTGGCCCGAGCGGCCCGTCGGCGGGCACGCCTGCGGCGACCGCCCCGACGATCGGCAGCTCGCCCGGCGTGTCCGTCGCCCGCAGCGCGAAGCCGTCCATCGCCGAGCTCGGAAAGCGGGGCAGGTCGATCGTCGCGAGGGCGTCCTCTGCCAGGACACGGCCCATGGCGGACTCGAGAGGCACCGTCTCCCCCTCGAGTGGCCTGACCCGCTCGAGAACCAGCGCGAGCGCGTCCTCGACGGTCAGGAGGCCGGCCACGGCGTTGACGGTACACACGGGGTACGCTCGCCGGGTGATCTCGATCGTCGTGCCGATGCGGGACGAGGAGCGCACCGTCGAGCCGCTGTACGAGGAGCTCGCGCGCGCGCTCGACGGCCGGGACGAGCCGTGGGAGGCGATCTTCGTCGACGACGGGTCGCGCGACGGGACGGCCGCGGCGCTCGTGCGGCTCCACGAGGAGACGGCGAACGTCAAGGTCGTACGCCTCCGCCGGAACGTCGGGAAGGCCGCCGCGCTCGACGCCGGCTTCCGAGAGGTGGAGGGCGAGACGGTCGTCACGATCGACGGCGACCTGCAGGACGATCCCGCGGAGATCCCGCGGCTCCTCGCGGCGCTCGACGAGGGCTACGACCTCGTGACGGGCTGGAAGACGCACCGGTCGGACCCGGTCGCGAGACGGTTCCTCTCGCGCGTCTTCAACACGGTCACGGGCTGGATGTCGGGCGTTCGCCTGCACGACATGAACTGCGGGCTCAAGGCGTTTCGGGTCGAGGTCGCCCGCGAGCTCGACCTCTACGGCGAGCTCCACCGCTTCGTGCCCGTGCTCGCCCACGACCTCGGCTTCCGTATCACGGAGATCCCGGTCAACCACCGCCCGCGCGAGCACGGTCGCAGTCGGTACGGAATGGAGCGGTACGTGCGGGGCTTCCTCGACCTGCTCACCGTCACGTTCATGAGCCGCTACCGCCATCGGCCGCTGCACCTCTTCGGCGGGCTCGGGCTCCTGCTCGGCTCGATCGGCACCGCGATCCTCGTCTACCTCACGATCGTGAAGCTGACCGGCGAGCCGATCGGACGGCGACCGCTGCTCCTCCTCGGCGTGCTGCTCGTCGTGGTCGGGATCCAGTTCCTCTCGCTCGGCCTGGTCTCCGAGCTCGTCACGAGCCAGCACCGCGAGCGCCTCCGGGCTCAGACGGACGACCGCTCCTCCAGGCTCGTGGACGAGATCCGGCGCTAGTCGCACGCCACATGAAAGCGCTCTACTTCGGGACGTACGACCGCGCCTCGCCCCGGAACACCCAGGTCATCTCGTGCCTCCGCGGCGCGGGCGTCGAGGTGCTCGAGCTCCATCGCGAGGTCTGGGAGCGGCACAACTGGTCGCTCGGCTTCGGTCAGCTCGCGCGTGTCCTCCGCGCCGAGCGCGACCTCGCCCGGAGGCGCGAGGACGAGGCCGACGTGATCGTGGTCGGCTATCCGGGTCACTTCGACATGCCTGCCGCCCGCCGCGTCGCCCGTGGGCGGCCCGTCGTCTTCAACCCGCTCGTCTCGCTGCACGACACGCTCGTCGGTGACCGGGGTCGGTTCCGGACGCGGTCGCCGGCCGCCGGCATCGTGCGCGCCGTCGACCAGGCCGCCTTTCGCGCAGCCGACCTCGTGGTCGCGGACACGGAAGCGCACGCCGCGTTCTTCAGGCGCGTGTTCCGGCTCGCCGACGGGCGCGTCGCCGTCGCCCTCGTAGGCGCCGACGAGCCCCTCTTCCGGCCCGGCTGGCATCCGCCGGAGCCGTTCCACGCGCTCTTCGTCGGAAAGCTGATCCCGCTCCACGGTCTCGAGACGATCCTCGCCGCCGCCGAGCTCGCGCCGGAGATCGACATCCGGATCGTCGGGGACGGCCAGCAGGCGCCACTGCTCGAGTCCAGGCCGGCGAACGTCTCCCACGCTTCCTGGCTCGACTACGAGGAGTTGCCCGAGGCGTACCGCGCCGCCGGGTGCGCGCTCGGGATCTTCGGCACGGGCGACAAGGCGTCGCGTGTGATCCCGAACAAGGTCTTCCAGGCGCTTGCCTGCGCTCGGCCGGTGATCACCGCTTCGACGCCCGCCGCGCGTGAGCTCCTGACCGACGACGTCGATGCGCTGCTCGTCCCGCCGGGGGATCCGGCCGCACTCGCCGCCGCCCTACGGCGCATCGCCGCCGAGCCGGAGGTGGCAGAGCGGCTCGCAGCGGCGGGGCGCGCGACGTACGAGGCGCACGCCTCCGAAGACGTCCTCGGGCGTCGTTGGCGGTCGCTGCTCGAGCGGACACTCCGGGCGTGACGCGGCCCGCACGTCTCGTCGGTGCCGCGACCGCGGCGTTCGCCGTCGGATTGGGAGCGCTCGCCGTCCTGCAGCACCGCGCCTTCTGGAGCGGCCGCTTCGACGTCGGGAACCTCGTCCAGGCGGTGTGGTCGACGGCCCACGGCGACGTCCTCTCCGTGACGGGCCTGACGGGGCTGCAGATCTCGCGGCTCGGCGCGCACTTCGACCCGCTCGTCGCGGCGTTCGCGCCGCTCTGGTGGCTGTGGCCGGACGCATCGCTCCTCCTCGTCTCGCAGGCGGCGGCGGTCGCGAGCGGGGCGGTGCCGGTGTACCTGTTCGGTAGGCGACATCTCCGCTCGGAGTGGGCGGCGGCAGGCTTCGCGCTCGCGTACCTCCTCCACCCGGCGACCCAGTGGCTCGTGCTCGACGACTTTCACCCCGTCGCGCTCGCGACGCCGCTCCTGCTCTGGGGGTTCTGGTTTCTCGACGGCGACCGGCTCGTCCCGTTCGCGGCGTTCGCAGTGGCGGCCTGCCTCACGAAGGAGCAGATCGGGCTCGTCGTCGCGGCGATGGGGCTGTGGTACGCGCTTCGACGCGGGACGCCGGCTGGCGGGCCTCGCGATCGCCGCGGTCGGGACGACCGTCTCGCTGCTCGCGGTGGCCGTCGTCGTGCCGCACTTCGCGCCCGGCGGCGGCTCGCCGTTCGAGGGGCGCTACTCGGCCGTGGGGGGTTCGCCGGCGGGCATCGCCGAGACGGCCCTCACCGACCCCGGGGCGATCGTCGCGGCGGCCACGACGGGACGGGACGGCGCGTACCTGCTCGACCTGCTGCTGCCGCTACTCGGGTTGCCGCTCCTCGCGCCGCTCGCCGCGCTCACCGCCGCGCCGGAGCTCCTGCTCAACCTCCTCTCGGACACGCGCACGCAGACGTCGATCCACTTCCACTACACCGCCGGGGCGCTGCCCGGCCTCTTCGTCGCCGCCGTCCTGGGCGCCGCCCGGCTGCGGCGCCGGTTCGCCTGGGCGGCGCGGCCGGAGGGACGCGCCGTCGTCGTCTCCGCGCTCGTCGCGGGGATCCTGCTCGGCCCGCTCCCCGCCTGGCGGTTGGTGCCCTTCGGTTCCGAGCTCGGCACCCGCGAGCACGTCGTCACCGGCCGGGCCGAGGCAGCCGCGCGTGCCGTCGAGCTCATCCCGGCCGACGCCCCGGTGAGCGCCTCCAACACGCTCGGCGCCCATCTCTCGGAACGGCGACGCGTCTTCAGCTTCCCCGTCCTCGGCGAGGCCGAGTGGATCGCCGTCGATCGCTTCCGCGGGAGCTATCGCGACGACAACATCGCGCCGCAGCGGTTCGCGCGTGCCCTTGCGCGGCTGCAGGCGAGCGGCCGGTTCGAGGTCGTCTTCGACGAGGACGAGATCCTCGTGCTGCGACGTGTGTCTCCGTGAGACCCTCTGCTCTTCCGTCAACCGTGCGGCGGCCGCGTCGGGGCCGGAGGCCGGCTTTGCCGGCCGGGAGGCCAGACAACAGCGGCCTGTGCACGACCCAGAAGGAGGGGGCTGGCGGGGGAACCATGTGGTTCCCCCGCCCCTAAAGCGGGATCGTCTGAGGGAGAAGGTACGCCGTGAGGCCGAGCGCGGCGAGACGCGCCAGGCGGTCCTCGTCGATCGCCGCGAGCGGGACAGCCCACGCGAGGTACCAGACCGCGAGGTAGGGCGTCGTCGCGAGGACGAGGCAGGCGGCGCGTCCGTGGCGCGCCTCCCCGCGCCAAGCGTCGCGGGCGATCCAGGCGAGTCCGACGACGAAGAGAGCGATCGCCGCGCCGAGCGCCACGTCGCCGGGCAGGCCGGCCTGCTCGAGGCGCGAGGGGAGCGCGTAGCTCGTCTCGCGAGCGGCGTTCTCGGCGAGCGGCTCGAGCGCCCGCAGCCAGTCGAGCCCGTAGGCCCAGGTGGCGAGAAGACCGAGCCCGACGCTGGCCAGAGCGGCGGCCGCCGGCCCGGTGGCGCGACCCCGCCCCCGCGCGGCGATGGCGCCCACGGCGAGGAAGAGCAGTGGGATCCACTTGACGAAGATCGCCAGCGCCCAGGCAACCCCGCCGAGCGCCGAGCGGTTGCGCACGGCGAGCGCGACGCCCAGCGCGACGAGACCGCCGACGAGCGCGTCGTTGTGCCCGCCGCCCGCGAGGTGGATCGCGAGCACCGGGTTCCAGCCGACGAGGACGACCGCAAGCGCGGGCCGACGGGCGCCCCAGGCGACGGCGGCCGTCGCGGCGAGCACGCCGATCGCGGCGAGGCCCTTGAAGAGCCACGCAGCGGCGTCGGACGAGGAGCCGGCGACGAGCGCCACCGGCTCCGAGAGCAACGTGAAGGCCGGGCCGTACACCGTCGTCGTTTCCCGCCAGTCCGTCCCGACGTAGGCGTCCGCCGGGCTCTGTGGGAAGGCCGACGGCGGGTCGACGTAGGGGTTGCCTCCACCCTCGGCCGCGATCCAGCCGTACCCCCAGTAGGTCCACGCGTCGGTCGAGAGGAGCAGCGGAGCCGCGAGCGGGAGGAGCTGGATCGCGGCCGCGAGCAGGAGCACGAGCCGAACCGGGGCGCCGCGTCTGACGAGCGCGACACCGGCCACATACGTGGCGAACGCCAGCCCGAGCACGACGAGAAAGCCCCAGGCGGTTCCCTCGGTCGCGTGTGTGCCGTCGGTCGGCACCACGGGCGAGTCGTCGCGCCAGGTGAGACCCACCGCGAGGACGACGAGGCAGAGCGTCGCGGCGCCGGCGAGCGCAGCCGGGGTGAGCGCCGATCGCGACGGCGCGTCTATCGCTCGTCGCTCGAGCCCGGCCCGCTGTCTGGCCGCGCGGGACCGTCCTCGGCCTTCTCCTCGTCCTTCTCCGGCTCGGGCGTCGAGGCCGCGGGTGGGGTGTAGTACGGGTCGTAGCTCAGCGACGACGGCCCCCGTTCCCAGGTCGTGAAGGTCGCCGGGCGGGTCGGCGCCCGGAACTCACGGCGCGGCGCGTCGGCGAGCGCCGGCTCCATGAAGCGACGCCAGATCTCGGCGGGGAACGACCCGCCGGAGACGGAGATCCCGTGCACGTTCGTCATCGGCACCTCACCGCGCGTGTAGCCCATCCAGACGGCCGTCGCGAGCCCCGGGGTGTAGCCGACGAACCACGCGTCGGCATGCTCGTCGGTCGTGCCCGTCTTTCCCGCGGTGGGTCGGCTCAGCGCCGCCCGGGTGCCGGTCCCGTACCGGACGTTGTCCTCCAGGACCTCGGTGACGACGGATGCGACGCCGTCGGAGAGGACGCGTGCGCGGCGCCGCTCGGTCGCCCAGCGGTCGTCGGGCTTCCCGCGGATGACGACCTTGCGAATCGCGGTCGGCTCCGTGTAGATCCCACCGGCCGCGAGGGTCGCGTAGGCCGAGGCCATGTCGAGCGGCGAGACCGCGATCGAGCCGAGCCCCATCGCGGGCACGAACTGGCCGCGGACGTCGAGCGGGGTGCGCACCCCGAGCCGTCGTGCGAGCGAGGCGACCCGCTGGGGGCCGACGTCGAGGGTCAGCTGGGCGTAGACGGAGTTGTCCGACGCGAGCGTCGCCCGCTCGACCGACGTCCACCCGCTGTAGCTGTCGTCATATGTCTTGACGCACCACCAGCCGCCTCTGCCGTTCTCGCAGTCGCCCTCCTCCTCCGGCTTGTACTCGAAGGGCGCCGAGACGTAGAACGTGTTGTCGGGATCCAGCCCGCGCTCGACCGCCGCTGCGAGCACGAACGTCTTGAACGTCGAGCCGGGCTGGCGACGCGCCTGCGAGAGGAGGTTGAACTGGTTGTTCGCTCGCCCCGGCACGACCGCGGTCATCGCGCGGATAGCGCCGTTCCAGGGGTTGATCGAGATCACCGCCGCGGCAGGATCGGTGCGCCGCGTCAGGGTCGAGCGGATCGCCTGCTGGGCGAGCCGCTGCCAGCGCGGCTCGATCGTCGTGTAGACCTGCAGGCCCCCCGAGCGCACGGTCTCGGCGCCGTACTCCTTGACGAGCTCGTCGCGCACGTAGCCGAAGAAGTAGGGCTCGCGGATCTGCGCGTACAGCCGCCCGGGGCGAAGGCGTGGCGCGCGCTGCTTGCGCGCGCCCGCGTACTGCCGCCGCGTGATCATGCCCTCCTCGAGCATCGCGCGCAGGACCTGGTTCCGCCGCGCGACCGCGCGGGCCGGGTCGACGAACGGGTCGTAGGCCGAAGGCGCCTGGTTGAGCCCTGCGAGCAGCGCGGCCTGCGGCAGGGTCAGCCAGCGAGCCGGCCTGGAGAAGTACGTCCGCGCGGCGGCCTCGGCGCCGTACGCGAGGTTCCCGTAGAAGACGGAGTTGAGGTACGTGGCGAGGATGCGATCCTTCGACCACGCGCCGTCCAGCTTCATGGCGAGGCAGGCCTCGGTCACCTTTCGCTCGACGGTGCGCTCGTTCGAGATATAGAGGTTGCGGACGAGCTGCTGGCTGATCGTCGAGCCGCCCTCGACGACGCGTCCCGCCTTGACGTCACGCCACAGCGCACGGGCGATGCCTTCGGCGTCGATCCCGCCGTGGTCGTAGAACCGGCGGTCCTCGATCGCGACGGTCGCCTGCGTGAGCCACGGCGAGATCTGCTCGAGCGGGACGACCTGCCGGTTGCGCTCCGCCGGAATGACGCCGAGAAGCGAGCTGTCGGCCGCGTAGACGAACGTGTTCTGCCCGATCTTGGTCGGTCGCAGGGCAGCGAGGTCGCAGCGCTCGCCGAAGGCGAGCACCGCGGAGCCCGCGGCGACACCGGCGCCTACCAGGAGCACGGCGAGCGCTGCGAGGACGAGCGGCAGCTTCCGTGTCCGGCGCGGCTTGCGGCGGCGCACGCGCCGCTTCGGCGCAGGCGATCGCGCCGGGCGGGGACGCCTGGTGCTGCTCATGCGACGATGGTAGCCACGGCCGGAAAGACTTCCCGCCTCCGCGCCGAAGCCCTCTGACCCGATCGCGGTATCGTCGGCCGATGCGCGGGCTTCGGGCAGCGTGGCCGGCGCTGAGCGTCTTCCTCTGGAGCAGGCTCGCCCTCTGGGCGCTCGCCGCCGGGACGGTCCTCCTCTTCGAGTCGGAGCTGAACCCGAGACGAGGGCCGTGGGACACGCCGCGCCTGCACGAGCTCGGCGACGCAGTCGACGTCTGGGCGCGCTGGGACAGCAACTGGTACCTGCTGATCGCCGAGTCGGGCTACGACTGGCCGTCCAGCACGCCGGCCTTCTTCCCGCTCTACCCGCTGCTCGTGGGCGGGCTCGGGCGGCTGCTCGGCGGTCACTTCCTGCTCGCGGGCCTCGTCGTCTCGCTCGTCGCGTGCGCCGCGGCCTTCGCGCTGCTCTACGGCCTGATCGAGCGGCGGCTCGGGCGCGGGGACGCGCGGCGGACGGTGCTCTACCTGGCGCTCTTCCCGACCTCGTTCTTCCTCGGCGCGGTCTACGGCGAGTCTCTCTTCCTCGCGCTCGCGGTCGGCGTGTTCGTGCTCGCCGAGCGCGGACGGCTCGGCTGGGCCGCGGTCCTCGCCGGGCTCGCGCTCCTGACGCGCGCCCAGGGCGTCGCGCTCCTCCCGGCGCTGGCGTTCTTCGCGTGGCGCTCGCCCCGGCGGTCGCGGTCGCTCGGGCTGCTCGCTGTGCCGATCGCGATGTTTCTCGCGTTTCCGCTCGCGCTCGAGGCCTGGATCGGGCACGGGCTCGCGTTCCTCGACGCGCAGCGCCTCTGGGAGCGCTCGGTGGCGGTGCTCGGCCCGCTCGGCGGGCTCGTCCAGGCGATCGGCGAGGGTGACGTCGTCGGCCCTGTGCTCGCCGTCGCGATGCTCGCGCTCGCGGTGCTCGCGTGGCGGCTGCTCGGCCCGGCGTACGGCTCGTACGCAGGGCTCGCCCTCGCGATCCCGATGGCACTTCCCTCCGAGCGGCTCGGCGGGCTCTACTCGTTCCCGCGTTTCGCGCTCGTCGCCTTCCCGTGTCTTGCCGCGCTGGCCGTGCTCGGCCGCGACCGCCGCGTGCACGTCGCCGTCGTCCTCGTTCTCGCCGCTGCCCTCGCCGTCTACGTGGTTCGATGGGCGCTGTGGTACTGGGTCGCCTGACGGAGGTCCCGCGCGGTCGCCTGCTCGGCTGGACGATTCTGGTCGGGGCGCTTGCGCTCCTCTCGTACGCGTCCCGGCTCGCGGGTGACGGGAACCCGCCCGACGACGTCCTCTACCGGTGGTCGACGGCGATCGGCGGTCTCGTCCAGTACGGGATCATCCTCGTGATCGTCGTCGCGCTCTCGCGCGGGATCGCGCCGGCGACCCTCGGGCTGCGGCGGCCGGGCTCCTGGCTCGGGGCGGCCGGGAAGATCCTCGCCGCCCTCGTCGCGGTCTGGATCGTCGGCTTCCTCCTCAACTTCGTCCTCGAGGCGGGGGAGGAGCAGGGTCTCGTCCCGGACGGCTGGGACTCGAGCCGCGCCGCGCCGTTCGTCGCCAACTTCGTGGTCGTCGCGCTCGTCGCGCCGGTCGTCGAGGAGCTGACCTACCGTGGTCTCGGCTTCGCCGCCGTGCGCGACGCGTTCGGTGTCGTCGCGGCCGTGCTCGTGACGGCGCTCGCCTTCGGCCTCGCGCACGGTCTCGTGGTGGCGCTGCCCGTGCTGACGATCTTCGGCGCGATCCTCGCATGGCTCCGCCTCTCGACCGAGAGCGTCTATCCGCCGATCGTTCTCCACGCGATCTTCAACGGCGCGGCCCTGATCGCGGCGGTGTCCGTGTGAACGAACGCGACAAGCTCGCCGAGCTCCGGGCCCGGGTCGCGGCGAACGACGGCGAGATCGTCGCCCACGTCAACGAGCGGCTTCGGCTCGTGCGCGAGATCTGGGCGCTCAAGTCCGATCGAGGCGCGGCACGGCTCGACCCCGAGCGTGAGCGGAAGCTGCTCGCCCAGCTCGGCGCTGCGAACGACGGTCCGCTCTCGCCCGAGGGCCTCGAGCGGCTCGTGAGTGAGCTCCTCGCGCTCACGAAGAGCGAGCTGGAGCAGGGCTGAGCGGGCGCGCGGCGCCGGCGGCGAGGAGGCCCAGCGCGAGCGCGGCAACCGCCACCAGAAGCGCTCGCAGGATGCCGGCGGAGTCCGCGAGCAAGCCGATCAGCGGTGGCCCGGCGAGGAACGCCGTGTAGCCGATCGACGCGACGACCGACACCCGTGCCGGCGCGCGGGCCGGGTCGTCGGCGGCGGCGCTCATGCCGACCGGGAAGCCGAGCGACGCGCCTATGCCCCAGAGCGCCGCGCCGGCCAGGGCGACGCCAACCGCGTCGCCGAGCACGACGAGCAAGAGGCCTGCGAGCGCAATAGTGGCGGTCGTCCGCAGGACGACGACGCGACCGAAGCGGTCGAGCGCACGACCGCCGAAGAGCCTCCCGACGGTCATCGCCGCGACGAAGACGCCGAAGGAGACCGCTCCGATCGCCTCCGACGCGCCGTACCCGTCGACGAGCGCGACGGCGATCCAGTCGTTTGCCGTCCCCTCCGTGAACGCGAAGGCGAGGACGAGCAGTCCCACGACGAGCGTCCGCCGCTCGCGCCAGGCGGTCGCGGCGCCCGAGCCTGAACCGCTCGGCACCTCGTGGGCCGGCGTGACGGCGATGAACTCCCGCACGGTGAGGAGCGCGGCAACGGGGACGACCGATCCGATGGCGATCAGCTGCACCGCAAGCGGGAGGCCCGCGGCCGCCGTGACGGCACCGAGCATGGCGCCGGCCACGGTGCCGAGGCTGAACGCGGCGTGCAACCGCGGCATGAGCGAGCGTCCAAGACGCCGCTCGACGTCTGCGCCCTCGACATTCATCGCGACGTCCCAGACACCCATGCCGAGCCCGGTCACCGCGAGGCCGACCGCGGCCGCGACGACGGTCCCCGCGAGGAGGCCGCCCGCGAGCGCGAAGAGACCGCCCGCGACCGCGAGCGACCCGCCGAGCACGGCGCGCGCGGGGCCGACCCGATGCACGATCGGCCCCGAGAGCGGGAGGCCGGCCACGGCGCCCGCGGAGAGGCAGAGGAGGAGCAGGCCGAGCCCGGCCGTCGAGAGCTCCAGGTCGTCTCGGAGCGCGGGCGTTCGGCTGAGGAAGGAGGCGAAGGCGACGCCGTTCGCCGCGAAGACGGCGGCCACGGCCGTCCTCGCCCGCAGCACGGCGGCGTCAGGCGGTAGGGCGATGGCGGTCGGAGGTCAGCCCTTGTCGGGCGGCTCGTCCGTCTCGGTCGCGAACTCGTCGGGCGAGACGGTGTCGAGGAACTGCCGGAACTCGTCCATGTCGACCTCGCCGAGATTCACGCGCTGCGCGTAGTCCAGGTCGGGCTCGTCCCCCTCGAACTGCACGCCGGACTCGTCGATCACCTCGTCCTCGGCGAAGATGCGCGCCTCGGCGCGGAGCGCGATCGCGATCGCGTCCGAGGTCCGCGAGTCGATCTCGATCTCCGACCCGTTCCGGACGAGCGTGATGCGGGCGTAGTACGTGCTGTCCCGCATCTCGGTCACGGTGACGCGCTCCACCTCCGCTCCGAGCGACTCGATGATGGAGCAGGCGAGGTCGTGGGTCAGCGGCCGCGGTGGCTCCTGACCCTGGAGGCGCATCAGGATCGCGGCGGCCTCCGGGTGCCCGATCCAGATCGGGAGGAAGGTGCGGCCCTCGGCCACCCGCAGGAGCACGATCGGCTGCTTGCCGACGAGGTCGAAGCTCACGCCGTAGACCGTCATCTCCTGCATGACCGCTGTCTGAGTGTAACCGTGGCCCTCTGCCCGCAATCCCCCATGCGGCAGGCGTTGCCCCTTCTGCCCTTCGCTACACTCGGCCTCCGCGCGGGCGATTAGCTCAGCTGGTTAGAGCGCCGCTCTGATAAGGCGGAGGTCCCTGGTTCGAGTCCAGGATCGCCCACTCTGTCTTCTTCGCGAAGATGGAATCCGCAGGAGCGGATTCCATCCGCGAACGGCGTCTGCCAGGGCGGGGCGGTTTCCTGAAGCGGCCTGCTTCGCGGCCTGAAACCCCTCCTCTCTCCTACGGGCTTCGCACCTCTACAGGGCTTCGAGCGCCTCCACGAGCTCTTCCAGGCGGGTCTCGTCGCCGAAGTGGAGCTCGAGCTTCCCGGCGGAGACGCGTGCCGGCAGGCCGGTCAGCCGCTCGGCCGCTCCGCGCGCTCGTTCGGCAAGTGCGGGATCGACAGGAGTAGACCGCGGTCGCCGCTTTGCGCCGCCCTCCTGCGCGGCCCGCTCGGTCGCGCGAACCGTCATCCCGTCGCGCGCGACCCGCCGCGCGAGGCGGAGGCGGGCGTCGTCGTCCGGGACCGCGAGCACGGCACGGGCGTGACCCTCCGTCAGCTCTCCGCGCGCCAGCATCCAGAGCACCTCCTCGGGCAGCTCGAGCAGGCGCAGCCGGTTCGAGACGCCCGGCTTCGACCGGCCGACCCGCGCGGCGACCTCGCCGAGCGAGAGCTCGAACTCGTCCACGAGCGTGGCGTACGCGCGCGCCTCCTCGACGGGCGAGAGATTCTCGCGCGCGACGTTCTCGACGAGCGCGAGGAGGAGCGTCTCGCGGTCGTCGGCATGGCGCACGAGCGAGGGCAGGGTCTCGAGGCCGGCCTCGCGGGCCGCGCGCCACCGGCGCTCGCCCGCCACGAGCTCGTAGCCACCCGCCGCCCGAGGCCGCACGACCACCGGTTGCAGGACGCCCTCGAGGCGCAGCGAGGCGGCGAGCCCCGAGGTCGCCTCGGGCTCGAACCGCCGCCGCGGCTGCCGCGGGTTCGCGTGGATCGCGTCGATCGGGATGTGCAGCAGCTCGGGCTCGCCATGGGCTCCGCCCACGCCGCCGACCAGCACCTCGAGCCCGCGGCCGAGGCCGCGGCGCTGCGACGGTGTCTCAGGTGCGCTCGACAAGCTCCATCGCCACCTTCCAGTAGGCCTCGGCGCCGGCCGAGCGCCGGTCGTAGGCGATCGCGGGCAGTCCGTGGCTCGGTGCCTCGGCGAGCCGCACCGAACGGGGCACCGTCTGCGTGAACACGAGGCCCCCGAAGTGGGAGCGAAGCTCACGCTCCACCTCCTCGGCGAGCCGTGTCCGCCCGTCGACCATGGTCAAGAGGATCCCCGCGACGCCGAGGCGCGGATTGAGCCGGCGCTTCACCAGGTCGATCGACCCCAGGAGCTGCGACAGGCCCTCCAGCGCGTAGTACTCGGCCTGGACGGGGACGACCACGCGGTCGGCCGCGGCGAGCGCGTTCACGGTGAGCGGGCCGAACGAGGGCGGGCAGTCGAGGAAGACGAAGCTGTAGGGCTCGGTCGCCTCGCTCGTGAGCGCGTCGGCGAGGTACCGCTCCCCGCCCTCCAGAGCCGAGAGCTGGACGGTCGTGGCCGCCAGCTCCGCCTTCGCGGGCACGAGCTCGAGGTTCTCGACCGGCCCCTGCGTCGCAAGCTCGTGCAGGGGGACGCCGTCGAGGAGGTCGACCGTCGAATGCCCGTTCGCGCGCCGACCGAGGCCGGAGGTGGCGTTCGCCTGCGGGTCGAGGTCGACGAGGAGGCACCGCTCGCCGGCCTCCGCGAGGCACGCGGCGAGGTTGACGGCGGTCGTCGTCTTCCCGACGCCGCCCTTCTGGTTCGCAACGGCGACGACCCTGGCGCTCATCACGTTGAGGCTAGCCTCGGCCCCGGACGTGGACGAGGCGCTCGAATCCAAGAAGGAGCGGGCTTGGCGCGAGGTCGCGGCGATCGACGCCGCGCACGCCTCCGGATCGCTCGACGACGCCGGCTGGCATGCGGCCATGGCGTCGCTCGTCGTGCGCGCCTACCTCGACGCAGTGACGGCGGAGGCGGGCTCCGGACACTCGGGCACCCCGGAGGAATGGGAGTACTCGCGGGGGATCGTCGCGGAAGCGGTGTACGGCAGCACATTCCTCGACGTCGGGTGCGCGAACGGGTTGCTGATGGAGAGCGTCAACCGCTGGACGGGCGCCGAGCCCTCCGGCGTCGAGATCGCGCCGGAGCTCGCGGAGTTGGCGCGCCGCCGCTACCCGCAGTGGGCCGAGCGGATCTTCGTCGGCAACGCACTCGGGTGGGAGCCGCCGCACCGCTTCGACACGGTACGGACAGGGCTCGAGTACGTCCCGCGCCCACGCCGGCAGGAGCTGGTAGCCCACCTGCTCGACCGGGTCGTCGCGCCGGGTGGACGGCTCGTGCTCGGGAAGTTCAACGAGGAGGTGGGCCGACGGTCGCTCGAGGAGGAGGTCGCGAGCTGGGGTTACCGCGTTGCAGGCCGTGCGGAGCGTCCCCATCGAAGCGAGCGACGGCTCGCCTACCGCGTCTTCTGGATCGTCCGCTCCGACTGAGCCGGAGCGCAGCGCGAAGGACTTTGTGTTACTTGAACACAAAGTCTCACGCGAGCGGTCGCTTCCGGGCGACGCCGGGGCGGCGCGGGAAGCCGGGCGGCGTCGGACCGACCTTGCGGAGGAGTACGAGCCCGTCAGGAGCGTCCTCACGCTCGGCCGCGAGGAGCGCAGCGACGGCCTCGACACGCTCGACCTCAGCCGACGGCCCCACCCAGAGCAGGGCGGCGCCTCCTTCGCGTACGAGCGGGAGGCACCACTCCGCCGCTGTCGGGGGGTGGGCGAGCGCCTTCGCCACCGCGACGCCGTAGGTCTCGAGCGGCTGCTCCTCGGCGCGGCCCCAGACGACCCGGAGGTTGGGAAGCCCGTCCGTCCAGCGCTCGAGGAAGTCGCACTTGCGGCGCTCTGCCTCGAGGAGCGTCATCGCACGCCCGGGCAACGCGGCGGCGAGGGGAATCCCCGGCGTGCCGCCGCCCGAGCCGACGTCGACGATCGGGCCCGTCCTCCGCTTCGACGAGCGGCACGCCGCGCAGCGCGTCGTCGAGCAGGACCCGGCGTGCCTCGGCCGGATCGCGCAGGGCCGTCAGGCCCGGCGTGCGAGGACAGCTGCGAGCCACCGGTCGACGAGACTCTCTAGGCTTTCCGACTCTTCCATGCGTCAGCCTCGAGCGGCCGGAGCCCGGCTTTGCCGGGCGGGAGGCCAGACAGGAGCGATTCCCTGACGTTGCCTAAGGAGGGGGCTCGTCGGGGAACCATGGTCCCCCAGGGGGACCACGACGACGAAGCGGTTCGGCTCGACTCCCTCGCTCGTCGTCGAGACCTCGGGGTCGTCCTTGAGCGCCTCGTGCACGATGCGCCGCTCGACGGCGCTCATCGGCTCGAGCTCGACGCGGTGGCCCGTGGCGGATGCCTGCTCGGCGCTCCGGCGGGCCAGCGCCTCGAGCGTCGCCGCGCGTCGTGCGCGGTACCCCGCCGCGTCGACGACGATCCGGCGGCGCTCCTCGCCGAGCGTCCTGTGCGCGATCGCGTTCGCGAGGTACTGAAGCGCGTCGATCATCTGGCCATGCCGGCCGATCAGGACGCCGAGGTCGTCGCCCGTCACGGTCGCGCGCACCTCCTCCTCCGCCTCGTCGATCCCGATCGTGCCGTCGAGGCCGATCGTGACGAGCACCCGCCCGAGGAGCTCGCGCGCCACGCCGGCCTCGCCGCCCTCGCCGGCGACGGGCTCGAGCGCCGGCGGCCGCTCGGCCGTCGCGACCACCCGGGCCGGGGTGTACCCGACGCCGAGCAACCCGCGCTCGCCCTCGGTCACGACCTGGAAGCGGACGGCGTCACGGTCGAGCCCGGGCGCCAGCCGCTCGAGCTCCCGGAGGGCCGACCACTTCGCCTCGCCGACCGTCTCCCCGCTCGCTTCGACGGAGAGCTCGTCGGTCATCGGCGGCGGCCTCCACCGCTCCGCTTCCGCTTCACTCGACGCGGGGGCCCGGCGACGGCGGGACGCGCGCCCTCGGCGGCAGCCGTGGCTCCGTCCGCCCCCGGCTTCGCCTTCGGCTTCGCCGGTGCGACCGGCTCGTCCTTGGGCGGCGTACGCGAGGAACGCCGTTCCTGCTGCGCCTTGAGGTCCGGCTTCGGCATCAGCTTGCGGGTGACGAGCCCCTGACCCGTCGTCCACAGGTTGGTCGTGAGCCAGTAGACCATCAGGCCCGACGGGAAGTTGAGGATGAACGGGATGAAGACGATCGGCAGGACGAGCAGCAGGATCCGCTGCGCCTTCTGCATCGAGGTCGACATGAAGTACGACGAGGTCAGCTGGCTCGCGACGTACACGACGAGCAGGAGCGGGCCCCAGCCGTCGATCGTCGGCTGCGTGATGTCCACGAGCCCGAGGAACTCGAGCGACGACTCGGGGTACTTCGGGAAGATCTCGTCCTCGAAGTCGCGCAGGACGTAGAACAGCCCGATGAAGATCGGGATCTGGAGGACGATCGGCAGGCACGACGCAGCCGGGTTGATCTTGTTCTCGCGGTAGAACTTCATCAGCTCTTCGTTCTGCCGCGCGCGGTCGTGCTTCCACTTCTGCTGGATCTCCTTCATCTCCGGCGCGTGCGCCTGGAGGTTCTGCATCGAGTGGATCTGCCGCACGGTGACCGGCACGAGCACGAGCCGCACGAGCACGACGAGCGCCACGATCGACCACGCCCAGGTCAGACCGACGGTGGCGTGGAACCACTCGAGGAGGCTCGTGAGGAGGTCCTCGATCGGCCGCAGGGGGTTGAACACGGCGATCACGTCGACGGCTGCTTCGTCTCGTCACGGAAGAGGCGGCGGTCGCGCACGTGGTCGACGCCGCCGTGGCTCCACGGGTTGCACCGGAGAAGCCGCCACCCCGCGACGATCGACCCGCGCACGAAGCCGAGCTCGCGGAAGGCTTCGAGGGCATAGGCCGAGCAGCTCGGGTGGTACTTGCAGGTGCCGGCCGGCGTCAAACGCCCGAACGTGTGGCGCCAGCCCTGCACGAGGGCGACTCCGAGCCACCTCATGCGGTCACCTTCCCGACGACCTCGGCCACCTGCTCGACGAGCCACGCGTGCCCGCGCGACTCGGCGGACTCGGCGAGACCCGGCCGTGCCGCGAGCACGTAGTCGCGGCCGAGCGGCGCGGCGGGCTCGAGCTCGTCCCACGCGGCGCGGAGCTGCCGCTTGAGCCGGTTGCGGGCGACGGCCGTGCCGACGGAGCGCGGGATGGCCAGGCCGAGGCGCGCGGTGCCGCGCGCGTCGTCCTCGCGCGGGAACCAGTGCAGGGTCAGCGCTCGGGTCGAGACCGAGCGGCCGTGGCGGTAGACCGCGTCGAAGTCACGCGAGCGGGAGAGGCGCTGCCGGCGGTCCACGACCAGGCCCCCGGGGTCAGGCGGAGAGGCGCTTGCGCCCCTTGGCACGGCGGCGCTTGATGATCGCTTGCCCGCCGCGCGTCGACATGCGCGCACGGAAGCCGTGCTTTCGCTTGCGACGGCGGACGTTCGGCTGGTAGGTGCGCTTCACGGTGGAGAGGAAGCCCTTCGAGTGGAGGGGGGTCGAGCCGGCCCTCGGGCACGGCGGACGCGGAGTATAGACGAGCCCTGCGAGCGGAGGTTATCCACAGCGGGCCGGAGCGACCGTGGTTCCGAAACGGCTGCTCACGGGGGGCGGGCGTCGCCCGCCCTGACGCCGCCGACATCGTTTTCCACACCTGTGGAGAGCGATGTGGAGACTCACGTTTCTCCTGCAAATTGCACCATTTTCTTCCCCATCCGGCCTTGTCAGACCCGGGGGGAGGGGTGCTATGCTCGCCCCCTTCCCCGGCCCCCGGACAGGAGCACGTTCACGCTAGTGGAGCAGCCCAGCGGTTCATCCGCCGATCACCTGTGGAAGGACGTCTCCCACCGGCTCCAGGAGCAGCTCAGCGACACGACCTACGCGACGTGGTTCGGCTCCGCCGTGCCCGGCGCGCTCCGTGACGACGAGTTCGTGGTCGTCCTCCCGAACGAGTTCACCCGCGGGTGGATCGAGGGTCACTTCCTCCCTCTGCTCCGCGGCGCGGTCTGTGGCTCCCTCGGGCACGACGTGCGCGTGCGCCTCGACGTCGTCGAGGAGGAGGAGCATCCCGTCGCCGCGACCGCCGACCGCGAGGCGCCGCGCGCGCGAGTGGCCGGCGAGGCTCAGCCCGGGTCGAACCCGAAGTACACGTTCGACAACTTCGTGATCGGCTCGTCCAACCGCTTCGCGCACGCCGCCGCGCTCGCGGTCGCGGAGTCGCCGGCGCAGGCCTACAACCCGCTCTTCGTCTACGGCGACACGGGGCTCGGGAAGACGCACCTGCTGCAGGCGATCGGCGCGTACGTGAGCGACCACTCGAAGGGGATGACGACGCGCTACGTGACGAGCGAGACGTTCACGAACGACTTCATCAACTCGTTGCGGGACAAGCGGATCGAGGGCTTCAAGCATCGCTACCGCGCCTACGACGTGCTCCTGGTCGACGACATCCAGTTCCTCGAGGGCAAGGAGCGCTTCCAGGAGGAGTTCTTCCACACCTTCAACTCCCTGTACGAGGCGGGCCGCCAGATCATCATCTCGTCCGACCGGCCGCCCAAGGAGATCGCCACGCTCGAGGAACGGCTGCGCTCCCGGTTCGAATGGGGCCTCATCACGGACATCCAGCCACCCGACCTCGAGACGCGGATCGCGATCCTGCGGAAGAAGGTGACGACCGACCGGATTGCGATCCACGATCCCGAGGTGCTGACGTTCATCGCGAGTCGCGTGTCGACGAACATCCGCGAGCTCGAGGGCGCCCTCACGCGGGTCGTCGCCTTCTCGTCGCTCACGGGCCTCCACCTCGACCGCGCCCTCGCCGAGCAGGTGCTCCGCGATCTCTTCCCGGACGGCGGCGGCGTGCCGGTGCCCACCATCTCGTCGATCCAGGAGGTCGTCTGCGAGTGCTTCTCGCTCTCCGTGGAGGAGCTCTGCAGCCAGCGGCGCTCACAAGCCGTCGCGTATCCGCGCCAGGTCGCGATGTACCTCTCGCGCGAGCTCACGGACTCCTCGTTGCCCAAGATCGGCAAGGAGTTCGGCGGGCGCGACCACACCACGGTGCTCCACGCGAATGCGAAGATCACGCGGATGATCTCCGAGGACAGATCTGTGTACAACCTGGTGCAAGACCTGACCGCAAGGATCAAGCACCGTGGATGAATCGCCTCGCCTCGCGCTTCGAGCACCGCGTCCTGGGGGACCGGTGGACAAATGGCGTCTCGGGACCCACGGCTCGATCGCGCATGAACGCACGGGTTCCGTCCGTCATCCCCATCGTCCACACTCCCTATGGACTACGACGAAAGGTTTAAAAGAGAAATGATGGAAACCGACATCGCCGTCGGCTCGGGGATCAACGTCGTCGTCGAGCGCGACGTTCTCGCAAGCCGTCTCGCGCTCGTCTCGCGCGCAGCCTCGGCGCGCGGCGCCGTCCAGGTGCTCGGCGGCATCCTCCTGCGCGCCCGGGACGGCCTGCTCGAGCTCGAGGCCACGGACATGGAGCTCTCGCTCCGGACGACGGTGCCTGCCACCGTCGAGGGCGAGGGCGCCGTCGTGATGCCGGCGAAGCTCCTCGGGGACGTCGTGCGCCTCCTGCCGGCCAAGGAGGCGTCCATCGCACACCGGGCCGAGGACGGCGTCGCGTCGATCGTGTCGGGCTCCTACTCGGGACGGGTCAACGTCTTCGCGGCCGAGGACTTCCCGCGGCTGCCGTCGGTCGACGTCCCCCTCCACGAGATCGAGTCTGCATCGCTGCTGGACACGGTCCAGCGTGTCTCGCGCGCGGCCTCCCGCGACGAGTCCCGCCCGGTGCTGACCGGCATCCTCGTCCGCTTCGAGGGGTCGCGGCTGACGATGGCGGCGACCGACTCGTACCGGATGGCCGTCAAGGAGACCGAGCTCTCGTCGGCTGGGCCGGAGCTCGAGGCGATCATCCCGGCGAGGGCCCTCGACGAGCTCGCGCGAGTCGCCGCGGGCAGCGAGAAGGTGCAGCTCGGCGTGAACGAGAACCACGTCATCTTCGGCGCCGGCGACGCCTGGCTCACGACGCGGCGGATCGACGGCCAGTTCCCGAACGTCGCCCAGCTCAGGCCGGAGACCTTCGACGTCGAGCTCGACCTGAGCCGCGCGGAGCTGCTCGAGGCGGTGCGCCGCGCGGCTGTGATGGCGCAGCGGAACACGCCGCTCCGGCTGCGCTTCGCCGAGGGAGAGCTGACGATCTCGGCCCAGAGCCAGGACGTCGGCGAGACCCGCGAGTCGCTCGCGGTCGGCTACGGCGGCGAGCCGCTCGAGATCGGCTTCAACGCGGAGTTCCTCCGCGAGGGGCTCGAGTCGGTGACCGCGGACGACGTCCAGCTGAAGCTGATCAACCCGCTCCGACCGGGGCTCATCAGCGCCGACGGGGATGCGTTCTGGTACCTGATCATGCCGATCAGGCTGGCCGGCTAGACCCAGCCGCGAAAGGTGCGACGCGCTCACGCGACGCATCTCGCGCGGGGGGCGGGCGCTCCTGATCGTCACCGACGTCTTCCTCGGCGACGTCCGGTCGTACCCTCACCTGGAGCTCGCGCTCGAGCCCGGGCTCGTCCTGGTCACGGGTCCCAACGGCGCCG
Organism: uncultured Actinomycetes bacterium; assembly: GCA_963791895.1. Taxonomy (GTDB): domain Bacteria; phylum Actinomycetota; class Thermoleophilia; order Gaiellales; family Gaiellaceae; genus Gaiella. Next base: position 546,623 of record CAWBTY010000009.1, on the reverse strand, counting down.
GCAAGACGAACCTCCTCGAGTCCGTCCACGTCGCCACCCAGGGCTTCTCGTTCCGCACGCGTCAGGACGCACAGCTCGTCCGTCGCGGAGCGACCGAGGCCGTCGCACGGGTCGCCGGAGACCGGGGCGGCGTGGGCCTCGAGCCGGAGGTGAGGCTCTCGCTGGAGGAGCCGAAGCGCATCCGCCTGAACGGCGCGACGCTGGCCTCGGCGGAGGAGCTGCGCGGCCGGATCCACGCGCTCGTCTTCACGCCCGACCGCCTCGTGGTGGTCAAGGGTGGCCCCGCTGCGCGGCGCGCGTACTTCGACCGCGTCCTCGGCCGGGCGCTGCCGGCGCGCGCGGACGTGCCGACCGCCTACGCGGCCGCGGTCGGCCAGCGAAACGCGTCGCTGCGACGCGTTGCGGCCGGGCTCTCCGACGCCGACGCGCTCGCGCCGTGGAGCGAGCAGCTCGTGACGCTCGGTGCAGAGCTCGTCGAGGCCCGTCGCCTCGTCCTCGAGCTGCTCTCACCGGCGTTCGCCGCGCGTGCCGGGGAGCTGGGGCTCGAAGGCGCGTCGCTCGCCTACGAGGGCGAGCCCCCGTCGCGCGAGGCGCTCGCCTCGCGCCTCACACGCGATCTCGAGCGCGGCACGACAGGGCTGGGCCCGCACCTCGACGAGATCCGGATGCTCTCGGGCGAGCGAGACCTCCGCACGTTCGGCTCGCAGGGCGAGCAGCGGCTTGCGGTGCTCTCGCTCCTCCTCGCCGAGGCAGAGCTGCTCACGGAGCAGGTCGGCGTGGCACCGCTCCTCCTGCTCGACGACGCGCTGTCGGAGCTGGACGGCGACCGCCGACGGCTCCTCAGCGCCCGGCTCGGCACCGTCGGGCAGACGCTTGTCACCGCGACCGGCGCGGAGGCGCTGCCGCTCGCTCCGGCCCAGCTGCTCGCGGTCACCCCCGGCGCGGTACGGGCCGCGTGATGGAGCGGCTCGACGGCACGCTGCGACGGGCGCTTCGCGGAGCCGGCGTCCCTGACGCGGGGGCGCTGGCGGAGGTGACACGTGTGTGGCCCGAGGCGGTCGGCGAGGCGATCGCACGCAACGCCTGGCCCCAGCGCGTCTCGCGTGACGGGACGCTCCACGTCACGTGCGTCTCGTCGACCTGGGCGTTCGAGCTCGGGCGGATGGAGGACGAGATCCGCGCAAAGCTCCGCGACCGGCTCGCCGGAGAGGCGCCCCCGCTGCGCTTCGCGCCCGGCCCGGTGCCCTCACCGGGGGCAGAGGAGAAGGCGCCCTTCACGCTCCCCGAGGCCCGCGTCGACGAGGTGGACGAGGCAGCGTCGCTGACTGCCGAGATCGACGATCCGGGCCTCCGCGAGGCGGTGCGCCGCGCGGTCGTCGCGAGCCTCGCCGCGGCCCGCGCTGACCGTGGTGTCTGATATACTTCACTCGGCCCGCAAAACCCTTGTTTTGCAGGCATTTTTCCTTTGAAGGAGCGTATGACGGAAACGGCCTACACCGGAAAGGACATCACGGTTCTCGAGGGCCTCGAGCCCGTCCGGCTGCGACCCGGGATGTACATCGGCTCGACCGGCGCGAGAGGCCTCCACCACCTGGTCTACGAGCTCGTCGACAACTCGGTCGACGAGGCGCTCGCGGGCCGAAACGACCGGATCGAGGTCAGGCTCCACCCGGACAACTCGGTCACCGTCACGGACTGGGGCTCGGGCATCCCGGTCGACGTGATGGCCGACCAGGGCCTCTCCGCGCTCACCGTCGTCCTGACGAAGCTCCACGCCGGCGGCAAGTTCGGCGGGGAGGGCTACAAGGTCTCGGGTGGGCTCCACGGCGTCGGCGTCTCCGTCGTCAACGCGCTCTCCGAGTGGCTCGTCGCGGAGGTGCGTCGCGACGGCGCCGTCCACCGTCAGGAGTTTGCCCGTGGCGTCCCGCAGACCGGCGTCGAGGTCGTCGGCAAGGCGAAGGCCGCGGAGACCGGAACCACGATCTCGTTCCTCCCCGACGCGGAGATCTTCGAGGAGCTCGAGCTCTCCGTCCAGACGCTCGTCCAGCGCTTGCGCGAGACGGCCTTCCTGACACGCGGCCTCCGCATCACGCTCATCGACGAGCGTGAGGGCGACGACCGGCACGAGTTCCACTACGAGGGCGGGATCCGCGACTTCGTCGCCTACGTGAACGAGGCGAAGGACACGGTCCACAAGCGGATCGCCTTCTTCGACGGCGAGACCGACGCCGGCCAGGTCGAGGTCGCGATGCAATGGAACGCCTCCTATGTCGAGTCGGTGTTCTCGTTCGCGAACAACATCAACACGCACGACGGCGGCACGCACCTGCAGGGCTTCCGCTCGGCGCTGACACGAACCCTCAACCGCTACGCGCGCGAGAAGGGCCTCCTCAAGGAGAAGGACGGCGCGCTCGAGGGCGAGGACGTCCGCGAGGGGCTCGCAGCGGTCATCTCGGTGAAGCTCCAGAACCCGCAGTTCGAGGGTCAGACGAAGGCGAAGCTCGGGAACCCGGGTGTCGCCGGGCTCGTCGAGCAGACCGTCAACCAGAAGCTCGCGGAGTTCCTCGAGGAGAACCCGCAGGACGCGAACCAGATCGTCAAGAAGGCGATCGCCGCCCAGAACGCCCGCCAGGCTGCGCGCAAGGCGCGGGAGCTGACACGACGCAAGAGCGCGCTCGAGAACTCGTCGCTGCCCGGCAAGCTCGCCGACTGCTCGATCCGCGACCCGGAGGTCGCCGAGCTCTATCTCGTCGAGGGCAACTCGGCCGGCGGCTCCGCCAAGGACGCGCGCGACCGCACCTTCCAGGCGATCCTGCCGCTGCGCGGCAAGGTGATCAACGCGGAGCGCAACCGGATCAACAAGGTGCTCTCGAACGCCGAGATCCAGGCGATGATCACGGCGATCGGCACCGGCATCCTCGACGAGTTCGACGTCTCGAAGCTCCGCTACCACCACGTGATCGTGATGACGGACGCCGACGTCGACGGCTCCCACATCCGCACGCTGATCCTCACGTTCCTCTACCGGAACATGCGGGAGCTCGTCGAGCGCGGCCACGTCTACCTCGCGGTGCCGCCGCTCTACCGCGTGAAGCTCGGGACGCAGGAGCTGTACGTCGAGAAGGAGTCGCAGTTCGAGGAGCTGCTGGTCCGCGAGCGCGTCAAGGACATGAAGGTCGCGGCGCGGGGCGGAGCCGAGCTCGCGTTCACCGAGGCCCGGTGGGGGCGCTTCACGCGTGCGCTCGCCGAGCTCGAGGGCTGGCTGGGGCGACTTCGCTCCGACTACGGCTCGCCGGCCGCTGACTTCGTCGTCCGGCACCGGCTGATCGAGACCGACGCGGCGCTGCCCGCCGACGTCGAAGGCGCGCTCGCCGGGATCGAGCCGAACGGCCACGACGTCGCCCTGCTCGGAGCCTCCGACACCGAGCTGCGTCTGAAGATCATCGAGCTCGCGACCAGCGCTGCCACGTTCGTGACCCTTCCGGCCGACCTGCTCGTCTCGCCCGTCTACGCCGGCTTGCGCCGGTCGTACGAGAAGCTCACGGAGATCGTGGGCGCGCCGCCCTTCGAGCTCTCCCTCGGGAAGAAGCGTCGGCCCGCGGAGACCTTCGAGGCGCTCCGCCACCACGCGCTCGACCTCGCAAAGGAGGGGATCCAGGTCAGCCGCTTCAAGGGCCTCGGCGAGATGAACGCCGACGAGCTGCGCGAGACCACCATGGACCCGGCAAAGCGAATGCTCGTGCGCGTCGAGGTGGAGGATGCGACCCTCGCCGACGAGATCTTCTCGAAGCTGATGGGTGACCAGGTGGAGCCTCGCCGCGCCTTCATCGAGCAGAACGCCCACGACGTGAGGTTCCTCGATGTCTGATCTCGCGCAGGGAGGCCCGCTCGGGCCGGGCCGCGTCGAGACGCGCGAGCTCGAGCAGGAGATGCGCTCGAGCTTCCTCGACTATGCGATGAGCGTCATCGTCTCGCGCGCGCTCCCCGACGTGCGCGACGGCCTGAAGCCCGTCCACCGTCGTCTCCTGTACGGGATGCACGAGGCCGGGATGCAGCCGAACCGGCCCTACAAGAAGTGCGCCAAGATCGTCGGCGACGTGATGGGGACGTACCACCCTCACGGCGACCAGTCGCTCTACGACACGCTCGTGCGGATGGCCCAGCCGTTCTCGCTGCGGTACCCGCTCGTCGACGGGCAGGGCAACTTCGGGAACCTCGACGACGATCCGGCTGCCGCCATGCGCTACACCGAGTGCCGGCTCGCGCGGATCGCGACGGAGATGCTCCGGGACATCCACTCCGACACGGTCGACTTCAAGCCGAACTACGACGAGTCGACGCGCGAGCCGGAGGTCCTGCCGGCTCGCTTCCCGAACCTCCTCGTCAACGGCTCTGCGGGCATCGCCGTCGGAATGGCGACGAACATGCCCCCGCACCGGCTGGATGAGGTCACCGCCGCGATCGTCGAGCTGATCGACAAGCCGGAGGCGAACGTCGACGACCTGATGCGTCACGTGAAGGGGCCTGACTTCCCGACCGGGGCGATCGTCGTCGGTAAGGGCGGCATCCGCGACGCGTACCGCACCGGGCGCGGCCGCATCGTCATGCGCGCGCGAGCCCACATCGAGGAGCAGCGCGGCGGGAAGACGGCGATCATCGTCACCGAGCTCCCCTACGGGGTCAAGAAGGGCGGCGAGTCCGGCGTGATCACGAAGATCGCCGAGCTCTACAAGGAGAAGGTCCTCACCGAGATCTCCGCCGTCGAGGACTACTCGGACAAGTCCGGGATGCGGATCCAGATCGACCTCAAGCGCGAGGCGATCCCGCAGGTCGTCCTGAACAAGCTCTACAAGCACACGTCGCTCCAGACGACCTTCGGCTACAACGCGGTCGCGCTCGTCGACGGCGTACCGCGGACGCTCTCGCTGCTCGAGCTCGTCACGCACTACCTCGACTACCAGCGCGAGATCGTCGTCCGCCGCTCGAAGTACGAGCTGCGCAAGGCGGAGGAGCGCGCCCACGTCCTCCAGGGGTACCTGATCGCGCTCGACAACCTCGACGCGGTGATCGCCTTGATCCGCGGCTCGGACGACACGGACGCGGCGCGCACCGGACTGATGGAGTCGTTCGACCTCTCCGAGGAGCAGGCGCAGGCGATCCTCGACCTCCGTCTCGCGCGCCTCACGGGGCTCGCGCGGAAGGAGATCGAGGACGAGTTCGCCGACCTCCAGGAGCGGATCGGTGAGCTCCGCGGCATCCTCGGCGACCCGGCTCGCGTCGACGGGGTCATCCGCGAGGAGCTCCTCGAGCTGAAGGGGATCTACGGCCGCACCGACGACCGGCGGACGGAGATCATCGCCGCCGAGGGCGAGTTCGAGCTCGAGGACATGATCGCGGAGGAGGACATGGTCATCGCGATCACTCGGTCGGGCTACATCAAGCGCCTACCGGTGACCACCTACCGCGAGCAGCGCCGCGGCGGGATCGGCGTGATGGGCATGGAGATGAAGGACGAGGACTACATCGAGCACCTCTTCGTCGCCTCCACCCACGACTACATCCTCTTCTTCACGACCGTCGGCAAGGTGTACCGGCTGAAGGTGCACGAGCTGCCGCTCGGCTCCCGGCAGTCGAAGGGTCGCGCGATCGTCAACCTCCTGCCGCTCCGTCAGGACGAGGCGATCCGCGCGGTGATCGCGACCCGCAACTTCGAGGAGGCGAAGTACCTCGTCTTCGCGACGAAGAAGGGCGTGATCAAGAAGACCGCGTTCCTCGAGTACAACACGCCGCTCAAGGCCGACGGGATCATCGCGCTCAAGATGCGCGAGGAGGACGAGCTGATCGGCGTTCGCCTCTCGAACGGAGAGGACGACATCCTGATGGTCTCGCGGCTCGGCCAGGCGGTGCGGTTCTCGGAGAAGGACGTCCGCTCGATGGGGCGGAACGCGTCCGGGGTCGCCGGGATGAAGCTCCGCGGTGACGACGAGGTGATCGAGGTCGACATCGCCTCCGACGAGGCCGACCTGCTGGTCGTCACCGAGAACGGCTGGGGCAAGCGCACGCGCGTCTCCGAGTACCCGGTCAAGGGCCGCGGGACGATGGGCGTGAAGACCGTCCAGCTCGTCGAGGCCAAGGGGCGCCTCGCCGGCGCCCGGATCGTCCGCGACGGCTACCAGGTGATGCTCATCTCCGACGGCGGCACCGTGATCCGCATGGCGACCGACGGGATCAAGCGGTCGGGCCGCTCGACCCAGGGCGTCATCGTCATGCGCCTCCGCGAGGGCGAGAAGGTCTCGAGCCTGGCGCCCGTGATCGGCGGGACGAGGACGAGCCGGTCGAAGGCGCGGTGTCAACCGACGAGACCGCGGTGTCCGCCGGTGAGCCCGTGTCCGACTGACCTCGACCCACGACGGCGGCCGCGATGGGCGACTACGTGATCAAACCACTGTCAACGGAGACCTGGGACGCGTTCGCCGGCCTGGTCGAGCGGCACAACGGGATCTTCGGCGGGTGCTGGTGCACGTGGTTCCACACGTTGGGCGCCGACAAGGACGAGAACCGGACGTACGAGAGCAACCGCGAGCTCAAGCGGTGCCTCGTGAACGAGGGACGAGCGCAAGCGGCGCTGGTGCTCGATGGCGACGACGCCGTGGCGTGGGCTCAGTACGGCTCGCTCGAGCAGCTGCCGAACCTCCACCACCGCAAGCAGTACGAGGCCGAGGCGGATCTCCTCCCGGACTACCGGATCACGTGCATCTTCGTGGACAAGCGCTATCGGCGCCGCGGCGTGACCGCCATCGCGCTGCAGGGCGCGCTGGAGCTGATCGCCGCTGCCGGTGGTGGCGTCGTGGAGGGCTATCCGCACGAGATCGCGCCCGATGCGAAGAGGCTGTCCTCGTCGTTCCTCTACAACGGCACGCGCAGGGTCTACGAGCGTGCCGGCTTCGAGTACATCCGGTCGAAGGGGATGAAGAACTGCGTGATGCGCCGCACCGTCGGCGCGGGCGTGCCGGCCGGCTGAGCTCGCGACGGCACACGCCGTGCCCCGACCTCGCCGCAGCATGCGCACCGTCTCAGTCGAGCAGCGCGACCAGGATCACGACGCCGACGATCAGGGTCGCGAGCACGATCAGACCCTCGACGATGGATTGCACGGTCGTCCGCCCGACGTCGTCGGGCCCTCCCGACCATGCGACTCGCCTCAGGCCGCGCACGGCGGCCGAGGCGAGTAACGCAAGGACGAGCCCGACGAGGACGACCGCCGCGAGGGTGCGCACCGGCTACGAGCTCTTCGACTGGAGGCCGAGCGTCTCGAGGAACTCGATCGGGATCGGGAAGACGATCGTCGAGTTGTTCGTCGCGCCGATCTCGAGCAGCGTCTGCAGGTAGCGGAGCTGCACGGTGATCGGCTGCTGGGCCATCACGGCTGCGGCGTCCTTGAGCCGCTCGGAGGCCTGGTACTCGCCCTCGGCCGAGATGACCTTCGCGCGGCGCTCGCGCTCGGCCTCGGCCTGGCGGGCCATCGCGCGCTGCATGTCGCTCGGGATCTCGACGTCCTTCACCTCGACGATCGAGACCTTGATCCCCCACGGCGAGGTCGCCTCGTCGATGATCGACTGGAGGATCTGGTTGATCTTGTCGCGCTCGGAGAGGAGCTCGTCGAGGACGTGCTGGCCGAGCACCGAGCGGAGCGTCGTCTGGGAGATCTGCGAGGTGGCGACCATGTAGTTCTCCACCTGGACGATCGCCGCCTTCGGCTCGACGATCCGGAAGTAGGCGACCGCGTTCACGCGCACCGGCACGTTGTCCTTCGTGATGACCTCCTGCGGCGGGACGTTCAGCGTCACGGTCCGCAGGTCGACCTTCTCCATCCGGTCGATGAACGGGATCAGCAGGAAGAGACCGGGCCCCTTCGGCTCGGGCAGGAGCCGGCCGAGCCGGAAGATGACGCCGCGCTCGTACTCCCGCGCGATCTTGACCGTCGAGAAGAGCAGGACGATCAGCAGGACGGCGATGACGGCGAGGACGATGAGCGCGATGGACATCAGGCCCTTTCGGTCGGGTGCGAGGATCCTACGACGAGGCTGAGGTCGTCCTCGACGGCCTCGACGGTGACGTGGTCGCCCGGGACGAGCGGCGCGCCGCCGGACGAGCGGGCGCGCCAGAGCTCGCCGCCGACCGCGACCCAGCCGTCGCGGCGCACGATCGCCTGGTCGCCGACGAGCCGGCCGACACCCACCTCGACCGGGTTTCGCCGTGCCTTGCACGACGCGGTTGAGCGCGACGCCGAAGAGGAGCGCGAGCGTCGCCGCGATCCCGACGGCCGTCCAGAGCGACACCTGGTAGGCCTCGCCGGCCGGGTCGAAGAGGATGAGCGCGCCGATCACGAAGGTGACCGCGCCGGCGAGCGCGAGCGCGCCGTGGCTGACGATGAACGCCTCGGCGATGAAGAACCCGGCCGCGAGCAGCATGAGGAGCAGCCCGGCTGCGGAGACGGGGAGGACCTGGAGGCCATAGAGGCCGACGACGAGCGAGATCGCGCCGACGGTGCCCGGGAAGATCAGGCCCGGGTTCCACAGCTCGACCACGATCCCGATCAGCCCGAGCGACAGCATCAGCGCGATCACGTTCGGGTCGATCAGGAGGTCGAGGGCGCGCTTCCAGAGCGACATCTCGACCCGCTCGACCTCTGCGCCCGCGGTCTGGAGGACGATGCCCTTGGGAACGGTCTTCCGCCCGTCGATCTCCTCGAGGAGCGCCGGCACCGTGGGTGAGATCACGTCGATCACGTCGCGACGCAGTGCCTCGCGCGCGCCGTAGTTGGCCGCGTCCCGGACCATCGCCTCGGCGGCCTCGGCGTTCCGCCCGTGCTCGCGGGCGAGCTCGGCGATGTACGCGGCAGCGTCGTTGATCACCTTCTTGCGCAGGTCCTCGCCGAGCTCCTCGCCGGTCGCGGAGATGGGCGTGGACGAGCCGATGTTCGTCTGCGGCGCCATGGCGAGCACGTCCGCCGCCTGTCCGATCACGGCGCCGGCCGAGTCCGCGCTCGAGCCCGACGGCGCGACGTACACCACCACGGCCACCTCGGCCGCGAGCATCGACTTCACGATCTCGCGCATCGAGGAGCCGAGCCCGCCGGGCGTGTCCAGCTCGATCACGACGGCCGCGAAGCCCTCCTCCTCGGCACGCTCGAGCTCGTCCTGGACGTAGCTCTGGGTGACCGGGTTGACGTCGTTGTCGAACTCGACGACAAGGACGCGCGGGGCATCGTCCGCTGCCGCGGCCGGCAGTGCGAAGAGAACCACGGCGGCCACCGCCGCAAGGAGGCTGCAGAGCGCTCGCGCCACGCGCGCGTCCACGCCTCGAATCTACCAGCGCGCTCGCCTCAGGCAGCGCGGCGGGCGGACCCCGGGGCGCGCACGAGCCGCTCACGCGACCCGGAGACGTGACGTAAGCATTGCGTGAGGGGAGGGCCGGCGGCCTTGTCGGAGAAGCCTTCGTGCGCAACGCTTCGCCTCCCATGCGCCGATTGCTCCTGCTCAGCACGCTCGCGCTCGCCCTCCCGGCCTCTGCGAGCGCCGGTCTCGCCACGCTCGAGGTGCGCGAGATCGCGCTGGGAGAGCAGCGCACGCTGAGCGCGGCGGGCGACCCGCGCCCGTTCCAGCTCGTCGGCGTGCACTGGCAGGGACCGGGCCGCGTGGACGTGCGGACACGGTCGACCGGCTGGCCGCTGGTCGGCCTGGTGGACGGCGCGGGCGGACGAGCACGAGGGCCCGGACCGGTACAGCCCCGAGGGCCGGAACGCGACCGCATGGCGGAAAGGCGCTCCCGTCTGGGTCGGTCGTGCGGTCGCCGTCCAGCTCCGGACGAGCGGCAGGGTCTCGCGGGCCCGCACGCTCACGGTTCGGAGCCCCGTCTCGATGGTGCCGCTGCGTCTGACGGCCGCGGCGGGCGCGCCGCAGGTCGTCCCGCGGAGCGCCTGGCAGGCGAGCGAGTCGATCGTGCGGGCCAAGCCGCAGTACGCGGACGTCTTGCGCATGGCTCACGTGCATCACACGGCCGGCACGAACGCCTACACCCGGGCGCAGGCGCCGGCGATCGTGCGGGCGATCCAGACGTACCACGTGAAGGGGAACGGCTGGAACGACATCGGCTACAACGCGCTCGTCGACCGCTTCGGCACGGTCTACGAGGGTCGCGGCGGCGGGATCGACCGGAACGTGATCGGCGCGCACGCCGGGGGCTTCAACACCGGCTCGTTCGGCATCTCCGTCCTCGGCGACTTCCGCAGCGCCACGCCCCCGGCCGCCGCGGTGGGCGCGCTCGTGAAGACGCTCGCCTGGCGGCTCGATCTCGGGCACGTCGACCCGCTCTCGACGCTCAACGGGATCTCCTCCGGCAACGAGCGCTTCGGGGAGGGCATCCCCGTCTTCCTTCGCGCGATCTCCGGCCACCGGGACTCGAGCCTCACCACCTGCCCCGGCGAGCGCCTGTACGCGCAGCTCCCGGCGCTCGCGAAGCGCGTCGCCGCGCTCGGCCTGCCGAAGATCTACGCGCCGGCCGCGGCGACGGACGAGGCCGGCGGCACGCGCCTGACGGCGAAGTTGTCGTCCTCCCTGCCGTGGTCGGCCGTCGTCGTCGACGGCGCAGGCATCGAGCTGGGGCGGGGCGCGGGCGCGGGCGCCCGGGTGGACTGGACGTGGCTGCCGCAGGGGCCGATCGCCGCCGGCACGCGCTGGCGGATCGAGACACCCGGCGCGACCGCAGCCGAAGGCACCTTCGTGGCGACGGCGCAGCGCGCTCTGCAGCTGACCGCGGCGACCGCCTCCCCCCGGACGATCTCGCCGAACGGCGACGGGCAGGCCGACACGACGACGGTCGGTTTCACGCTGACCGCCAACGCGAACGTCACCGTCAGCGTCCTCGACGCGACCGGCACCGCGGTCGCCGAGCTCGAGCCCCGCACCTGGCGTCGCGCCGGGGCGCGGACGGTCGCCTTCGACGGCGGCGGGCTGCCCGACGGGACGTACACGGTGCATGTGCTCGCACGCGGTACCGGCGGTCGCGAGGCGACGATCGACGTTCCCGTGACGATCACGCGGCTCCTGGGGCGCATCGCGCTCGCCGCGCCGGCGGTGACGCCGAACGGCGACGGGCGAGACGACCAGCTCTCCTTGACCGTGCCGCTCTCCGCGCCGGCGGCGCTCACCGTCCGGATCCTCCGCGAGGGTCGCTGGGTCGCGACACCGCTGGCAGGGACGTTCGAGGCCGGCGACCAGGTCGTCTCCTGGAACGGGACGAAGCGCCTCGGGAGGGCCGGCGACGGCGCCTACGTCGTTGCCGTCGAGGCCGTCTCGGCCGACGCCGGCGCGACCGCACTGGTCGAGCTTCCCTTCCTCCTCGACGGCACCGCACCGACGGTTCGCGTCGTCTCGGCCGCGCCTCCACGGCTTCGGGTCTCGGAGGCCGCCACCCTCGTCGTGCGGGCGAACGGCGCCCGTCGCATGCTGCGGGTCGACGGCCCGGCGACGGTTCGCGTCCCCCGGATCGAGCGGCTGCGGACGCTCGTCGTCCAGGCCCGCGATGCCGCGGGGAACGAGTCGACGCTCCGGCGCTGACGCCGGGATCGCCGGGCCTCGGCGTTAGACTCGCCGGGTGACGCCGACGCTGCCGTTCGGGCGGGACGAGATCGCCGCAATCCTGCCCCACCGCGAGCCGTTCCTGCTCCTCGACGAGGTCAGCGAGCTCGCTCCCGGCGAGCGCGTCGTCGCCGCGTACCGGGTCCCCGAGGACGGCTGGTGGTTCGCCGGCCACTTCCCGGACCGGCCGGTGATGCCTGGCGTCCTGATCGTCGAGGCGATGGCGCAGACCGGCGCGGTGGCGGTGCTCGTCGAGGAGGAGAACCGCGGCAAGATCGCGTTCTTCGCAGGGATCGACGACTGCCGCTTCAAGCGCGTCGTCTCGCCCGGCGAGACGCTGACGCTTCGCTGCGAGATCGACCAGGTCCGCGGGCCGATCGGGCGCGGCAAGGCGACGGCGCACGTCGGCGACGAGCTCGCCGCGCGGGGAACGCTGACGTTCGCGGTGGAGCGATGATCGGTGCTCGATGACCATTCAACCGTGCGCGAGCTGGTACGGCCGGAGGCCGGCTTTGCCGGCCGGGAGGCCAAACGTGGCTGATCTGCGCGCACCCGAGAAGGAGGGGGCTCGTGGGGGAACCATGGGTTCCCCCACGCTCAGATGATCGGAAGCGCGAACGGCGCGCGGATCGGGATCACCGGGCTCGGCGTCCACGTACCCGAGCGGATTGTCACGAACGAGGAGCTCGCGCGGCACGTCGACACGACCGACGAGTGGATCCTGGAGCGCACCGGGATCCGGGAGCGGCGGATGGCGTCGGAGGACGAGGCGCTCACCGACATCGCGCTTCCGGCGGCCCGCGCCGCGCTCGCCGATGCGGGTGTGGATGCGGGCGAGATCGACCTGCTGATCTGCGCGACGGTGACGCCCGACATGATGTTCCCGACGTCCTCGGCGCTGATGGCGGACACGCTGGGCTCCCCCCAGGCGGCCGCCTACGACCTCCTGGCCGGGTGCACCGGGTTCATGTACGCGGTCGCCCAGGCGTACGGGATGCTCGCGTCGGGTCTCTCGCGTCGCGCGCTCGTGGTCGGCGGCGACGTCCTCTCCAGCATTCTCGACTGGGACGATCGCTCGACGCTCGTGCTCTTCGGGGACGGGGCCGGCGCAGTGGTCATGGAGCCGGTCGAGCGGGGAGGCTTCCTCGGATTCGAGCTCGGCGCGGACGGTGGAGGTGGCGTGAACCTCCAGCTACCCGGGAGCGGCTCGCGCAAGTTCGAGCACCCGGAGCAGATGCTCAAGATGAACGGCCGTGAGGTGTTCAAGTTCGCGACGCGCGTGCTCGTCTCGTCCGCCGAGGCGGTTCTCGCGGAATGCGGGAGGACGATCGACGAGGTCGACGTCTACGTGCCGCACCAGGCGAACAAGCGGATCATCGACCACGCGGTCGGTAAGCTCGGCGTCCCCTATGAACGTACGGTCGTGAACGTGGACAGGTTCGGCAACACGTCGTCGGGATCCATCCCGCTGGCGCTCGCGGACGCGAGGGCGGACGGACGGCTCCACGACGGCGCGCTCGTGCTGATGACCGGCATGGGCGCTGGGCTCACGTGGGGCTCCGCGTTGATGGAATGGACAGGCACTTCCGGCTTCGCCGAACGTGCGTCTCGAACACAAGAAGAGGTCACGGTATGAGCAAGGTCGCTTTCTGTTTCCCGGGTCAGGGGTCGCTGGAGGTCGGCATGGGGCGAGAGATCGCCGAGGCCGTCCCCGAGGCGATGGAGGTCTACCGCATCGGCTCCGAGACGACCGGCATGGATCTCGCGCACCTCTGCTTCGAGGGACCGCTCGAGGAGCTCGTCCAGACGGAGGTGCAGCAGCCGACGCTCGTCGCGACGAGCCTCGCGATCCTCGCAGCCGTGCGGAAGGAGGGCATCGAGCCGGACGTCGTCGTCGGCCACTCGGTCGGCGAGTTCGCCGCGCTCGCCTCGGTCGGCGCGATGGGCACCGGCGAGGCGATCGGCCTCGTACGCGAGCGTGGGCTGGCGATGGCCGAGGCGGCCAGGCTACGTCCCGGTGCGATGGCGGCGATCCTCGGGCTCGAGGACGACCTCGTCGAGACGCTCTGCCGCAAGATCTTCGGCGTCTGGCCCGCGAACTACAACTGCCCCGGGCAGATCGTCGTCTCCGGAGAGAACGATGCAGTCGAGGAGTGCTGCGCCGAGGCCGAGAGCCTCGGCGCACGACGAGCGATCCGGCTCAAGGTCTCGGGCGCGTTCCACAGCCCGCTCGTGGGCCGGGCAGCCGAGCGGCTGAAGCCGGCGATCGACCGGATCCACTTCGCGAACCCCGTCGCACCGTTCATGTCGACCGTGACGGCCAAGATCGAGCCGGCCCAGCGTCTCGGGTCGCTCCTCGTCGATCAGTTGACCGCCCCCGTCCGCTTCACCCAGGCGGCGGGCGAGCTCGTCCGCGGCGGCGTCACGACGTTCGTCGAGATCGGGCCAGGGAACGTGCTCTCGGGTCTCGTCAAGCGGATCGACCGCGGCGCGCGCGCGATCTCCGTCAACGACCTCGCGAGCCTGGAGAAGGCCAAAGAGGCACTCGCCTCGTCGTGACGGCGTTCGCGTCGCTCGAGGGCAAGCTCGCGCTCGTCACCGGGGGCTCCCGCGGGATCGGTCGCGCCATCGCGCTCGAGCTCGGCCGGGCGGGCGCTACGGTCGTGGTGGGCTACCGGACCGGCCGCGAGGAGGCGGAGGCGGTCGCGAGCGAGATCGAGGGCCGCGCCGTCCAGGCGGACGTCTCGGACGCCGACTCGGCGAAGGCGCTCGTCGAGGCTGCCGGCGAGGTCGACGTCCTCGTGAACAACGCCGGCCTGACGCGCGACGGCGTCCTCGCCCGGATGAGCGACGACGACTGGCGCACCGTGATCGACACCAACCTCTCGTCGGTCTTCTACACCTGCCGAGCCGCGGCAAGGACGATGATGCGGCGTCGGTCCGGCGCGATCGTGAACGTCTCCTCCATCGTCGGGGTCCACGGCAACTGGGGCCAGACGAACTACGCCGCGTCGAAGGCGGGGATCATCGGCTTCACGAAGTCGCTCGCCCGGGAGCTCGGGAGCCGCAACGTCCGCGCGAACGTCGTCGCCCCCGGCTACGTCAAGACGCAGCTCACCGACGTGCTGCCCGAGGGAGCGACGCAGGCGATGCTCGACGCGACGCCGCTCGGCCGGCTCGGTGACCCCGAGGACGTCGCCGGTGCCGTGCGGTTCCTCTGCTCCGACGAGGCCGTGTTCGTGACGGGGGCCGTGCTCCTCGTCGACGGCGGCCTTGGGATGTAGCCTGCCGCGGTGAGCGAGATGGTCGCTGGAAACGGGAGACGGCGGGTCGTCGTGACCGGGCTGGGGATTGTCAGCCCCCTCGGCAACACGGTCGAGGACACGTGGTCGGCCCTCGTCGCCGGCGAGTCGGGCGCCGGACCGATCACGCAGTTCGACCCGGCCGACTTCCCCGCCGACTTCGCCTGTGAGGTGAAGGACTTCGACGTGACGCAGTACGTCGACTTCAAGGCGTCGCGGAGGATGGACCGCTTCACGCACCTCGCGCTGGCGGCGGCCCGCCAGGCGGAGGCCGACGCGGGCCTCGAGATCAGCGCGGACCCGGAGCGCGTCGGAGCGGCGGTCGCGACCGGGATCGGCGGGCTGAAGTCGTTCGAGGCGTGCATCCAGCAGCTCGACGAGCGCGGCCCCGACCGCGTCAATCCGTTTTCGATCGTCCAGATCATCCCGAACCTCGCGGCCGGCTGGGTCTCGATGGAGCTCGGCACGAAGGGGCCGCTCCTCTCGGAGTGCACCGCGTGCGCCGCCTCCAACATGGCGCTCGGCGACGGGCTCGACGCGATCCGCCTGGGACGCGCCGACGTGATGATCTGCGGCGGGGCCGAGGCACCCGTGACCCGGGTCGGGATCGCGGGCTTCGGCGCGATGCGCGCCATCTCGCGCCGCAACGACGATCCGAAGCGCGCCTCGCGGCCCTTCGACGCCGAGCGGGACGGCTTCGTCATGGGAGAGGCGGCCTCGATGATCGTGCTGGAGGACCTCGAGCGCGCACAGGCTCGCGGCGCGAGGATCTACGCCGAGCTTCTCGGCTACGGCGTCTCGTCCGACGCGACGCACGTGTCCGACCCCGATCCGACGGGCGCGCAGCCCGGCCCGTGCCCTGCAGATGGCCTTCGACGATGCCGGCATCTCGCCGGACGAGGTCGGGTACATCAACGCCCACGGCACGTCGACGCCGGTCGGGGACACGGCCGAGACGAGGGTGATCAAGCTCGCACTCGGTGAGGAGAAGGCGTACCGCACGCCGGTCTCCTCGACGAAGGGCGCAACCGGGCACTGTCTCGGCGCGGCGGGCGCGGTCGAGGCGACGTTCACGATCCTCGCGCTCGATCGCGGCGTCCTCCCGCCGACCATCAACCAGGAGGTCGCCGATCCGTCGTGCGACCTCGACTACATCCCGAACGAGGCACGCGAGGAGCAGGTCGAGATCGGCGTCTCGAACTCCTTCGGCTTCGGTGGCCACAACGCGTGCGTGGTCTTCCGACGCTGGGCCGACTGAGCGCCCCGAGCCGCCTCCGGTCGCACCCGCAGTTGAGCCGCCGACCGCGATCGGTGCCAGACACCGGGGTCTGTCAAGAGGAAACGGGCTGAATGTGCGCCGGTCGTTCCACAGGCCTCGTTCCCAGCCCCGCTGCGGGCTCTCGCGTGCCTAGCCAGGCGCCACGCGTGCGATCCGGCCCTGTCCGCAACGGACGGCTCGACGCGGAGACGTGTCTGACACCGACACTCGGCTCACGGCAGCCGCAGCTCGAGAAGCACGGCGTCCTGCCAGCGCCCGTCCCGCTCGGCGAGGCGCTCGCGCCGGCCGACCGTGCGAAAGCCGGCGGCGGCATGGAGCGCGAGGCTCGCCGCGTTCCCGGCGATGACCGTCGTCTGGATCGTCCAGATCCCGTAGCCGGGCGCGTCGGCGACGAGCCGGTCGAGCAGCGCGCGTCCGACGCCGCGCCCCCTCGCGCGGGCATCGACGTAGACGGAGTGCTCGACGACGCCGCGATAGCAGAGCCGGGACGATGTGGACGCGAGCGCGAGCCAGCCGACGACCGCTCCGTCGAGCTCCGCCACGAGCCGCGGCGCCGCACGGTGGCGCGTGTCCCACTCGTCCCACGACGGCACCTGCGTCTCGAAACGTGGCCGTTCCGGTGGCGAGCCCGTCCTCGTAGATCCGCGCCACCTCGGGCCAGTCGTCGCGGCGGAGCGGTCGTATGCCGGGGGCAGCCATCGAGCCACGGTACGGGATCGTGGGCCGTACGGCTGCCCGCACCGCCGGAGGCGGAGCAGGCGCTAGCGTCCTCGGCGTGGAGGTCGTGCGCCCGGCACCAGAGAGGTTCGACGAGGTGCTATCCGTGCTCCAGGCGGCGGACGTCGCCGTCTACGGCGACACCGACTGGACCGAGCGCGAGCTCCGTGACGAGTGGGACGAGCTCGACCTCGCGCACGACGCCTGGCTCGTCGAGCTCGACGGCCGGCTCGCGGGCGTCGCGCATCTCGCAGACCGCGCGGGCGGCCGTTTCATCGGGGACGGCTACGTCCACCCCGAGCTGCGTGGCCGTGGCGTCGGGACCCGGGTGCTGGCCCTGATCGAGGAGCGGGTCCGCGAGCTGGAGCCGAGCTGGCCGACGGGCGAGCGCATCGTCCTCGAATCGGCGCATCTCGTCGGCGACGAGCGCGCACCCGCGCTGCACGAGGGGCGCGGCTTCATCTTCGTCCGGCGCTTCTTCCGGATGATCACCGACGTGGTGGAGCCTCTCCAGAGACCCGTCTGGCCGGACGGGGTCGAGGTACGCCCGTTCGACGTCACCCGCGACGGCGAGCGGCTGCACGCCGCCTACGAAGACGCGTTTTCGGGCGAGTGGGGCCACGTGGCGCGGCCCTACGAGGAGTGGCGGAAGCGGATGGTCGAGGCGCCGCGCTTCGATCCCGCACTGATCACGGTCGCGTGGGCCGGCGACGAGGTCGTTGGCCTTGCGCTCGGCTTCCCGAAGACCATGGGCGACTGGGGCTGGATTCGAAATCTCGGCGTACGGGCAGCGTGGCGGAGACGGGGCCTCGGGCTCGCGCTGCTCCACGAGTCGTTCCGGCGCTTCCACGAGACGGGCGAGACGACGGTGGCGCTCGGAGTCGATTCCGAGAACCCCACGGGTGCGACGCGCCTCTACGAGCGTGCGGGGATGCGGGTGCTCTGGCAGGCGGACGTCTGGCAGAAGGAGCTCCGTGCCGTCGACTGAGCTCACGCTCCGGCCGCCGACCCTCGCGGACGCCGCGGCGGTTGCCGAGGTGATCAACCGGGCGTCGCGCGCCCGGCGCGGCGAGGACGAGGTCGACGTCCGGGAAGTCGAGGGGTGGTGGACGCAGCCGCCGCCGTTCGATCTCGACGCCGACGTCGTCCTCGCTGTTCGGGACGGCTCGGTCGTCGGCTACGGCGACGTCGGCGATCAGGCCAAGGACGGCCGCTTCCTCTGGCTCGACGTCCGTGGCGACGCGATGGCGGAGATCCATGCCGAGCTCGAGGCACGCGCGCTCGCGCGCCGGAGTGCCGACGGTGTCGTCAGGGCAGTCGCCCACGAGCGCGACGACGAGCTCGGCTCGCTGCTCGGGCAGCGCGGGTACGAGATCATCCGGGCTTCCTACCGCATGGGCATCGACCTCAGCGGGCGTTCGTTCGTGCCGGCGTGGCCGGAGGGGGTCGCTGTCCGGGCGTGCATCGAGGGGGTCGACGAGCCGCTTCTCTACGAGCTGAACGAAACGTCCTTCCGCGACCACTGGGGTCACACGCGGACTCCGTACGACGAGTGGCTGCACTGGCATCGGAACACGGGTGTCGCCGATCCGTCGCTCTGGTTCGTCGCCGAGGTCGAGGGAACGCCGGCCGGCGTCACCATCTGCCGACCCTCCAACCACGGCGATCCCGACCAGGGTTGGGTGTCCGTGCTCGGCGTTCTGCGCGAGCATCGTCGTGCGGGGCTCGGAACGGCGTTGCTCACGCATGCCTTCGCCGAGTTCCAGCGGCGTGGGCGTCTCCGCGCGGGGCTCGGCGTCGACGCGGAGAGCACGACCGGAGCGGTCGCGCTCTACGAGCGCGCCGGCATGCGCGTCCTCTGGCGTTGGAACATCTGGGAGAGGCGCCTCTGAGCACGCTCCGCGCCAAGTGCCCGGACTGCCGCACCCTGACCGCCGTCGCCTTCGACGACGGCTACGAGTGTCACAGCTGCGGCGCCGAGTTCGCCGCCGGTCTCGTGCGCGTGCCACGCGCCTGGGGCGTGGGCGGGGAGTCGATGGCGGCGGCCGCGCACACGGCGCTCCGGTACCCGGAGGCACTCGTCGTCGCCGAGCCGACGCTCGAGGAGCAGTCCGCGTCGATCGCGAAAGGACTGCCACGGCGGCCGCTCGTGCTCGGCGGGTGCTGCTGCGCGCACGTCGGCGCGATCCGCGGGCTCGCAGCTCGTCACGGGCGGCTCGCGGTCGTCTGGCTCGACGCGCACGGAGACCTGAACACACCCGAGAGCTCGCCGTCGGGGAACGCCTGGGGGATGGCGCTGCGGCTGGCGCTCGAGGAGGGCTCGGTCGCGACGACGGACCTCGCGCTCGTCGGGGCACGCGACCTCGACGCACCTGAGGCGGCCTATGTCGCCGAGCACGGGATCGACGACGACGTCGGGCGTGCGCTCGAGGGTGCCGACGCGGTCTACGTCGCGCTCGACGTCGACGTGCTCGAGCCGGGCCTCGTGCCGAGCTTCTTCCCGGTGCCCGGCGGGCCTGGGAGCCAAGAGGTCGAGGCGATCCTCCGCGACGTCGCGGCGCGCACGCACGTCGCCGGCATGGGGCTGACCGGGCTCGCGCCGGGCGCGGACCCCGCGCTGCTCGGGCGCTTCGCCGCGGCTTCCGGGCTCTGAGCCGAACGGCACTAAGATGCCCGGGGTGTCGTCCCCCGGTCACATCGACGTCTCGATCGAGCACAAGCGCGCGGACCCGGCGGAGGCGAACGGCGACCAGCACCCGAACACGTGCCCGGGTTGCGGCTCGCACTACCGCGACGACGAGCTCTCCGCGAACCTGCGCGTCTGCCCGCAGTGCGGCTTCCACTTCCCCGTCCGGGCGCCGGAGCGCATCGAGCAGCTCGCCGACCCGGGCACGTTCGAGGAGGAGGACGCCGAGCTGCGCTCGGCCGACCCGCTCGGGTTCTTCGACCTCAAGCCGTACGTCGAGCGGCTCGCAGAGGCCGAGAGCGTCACCGGGCTCGGCGACGCGATGCTGACGGGTCGCGCGGCGATCGACGGCCACACGTGTCGCCTGGCGGCGATGGACTTCTCCTTCATGGGCGGCTCGATGGGGAGCGTCGTCGGGGAACGGTTCGCCCGCGCGTGCGATCGGACCGCCGACGAGCAGGGCGTCCTCGTCTCTGTCTCCGCGTCGGGCGGCGCCCGCATGCAGGAGGGCATCCTCGCCCTGATGCAGCTGCCGAAGACCGTCGCCGCCGTCGACGAGCTCCACGACGCGGGCGGCGCACTCCTTTCGGTGCTGGCCCACCCGACGACGGGCGGCGTGACCGCGAGCTTCGCGAGCCTCGGCGACGTCATGCTCGCCGAGCCTGGTGCGCTCACCTCGTTCGCAGGCCCCCGCGTCGTCGCCCAGACCACCCGCGAGAAGCTCCCGGACGACTTCGGCCTCGCGGAGTCGAACTTCCGCTTCGGCCACGTCGACGCGGTCGTGCCGCGCTCCGAGCTCCGCGCCACGCTCGCACGGCTCCTCCGACTCTTCGGGACTGCCACGTGACGCAGGAAGCGGAGCTCGGTCTCCGCGACCGGCTCGCCCAGCTCTCGGGCGTGAAGCTCCTGCGCGGCACGCGCCTCTCCGCCGAGGTCGAGCGGCTCCAGCGCCAGCTCGAGCGCCTGCGCGAGGACACGTCGGACGAGGAGATCTGGAAGCGGGTCGAGCTGGCGCGCCACGAGAAGCGGCCGTACACGCTCGACTACGTCGAGCGGATCCTCGACGACTGGTTCGAGCTGCACGGCGACCGCGGCCGGATGGACGACACCGCGATGGTGGCCGGGATCGGCCGGTTGAACGGACGGACGATCGCTCTCGTCGGCAACCAGAAGGGCCGCGACCTCAAGACGCGGGTCTACCGGAACTACGGCATGGCGTATCCGGAGGGATATCGCAAGGCGATGCGGACGATGGCGCTCGCGGAGCGCCACGGCTTCCCGCTCGTCACCCTGATCGACACGCCCGGCGCCTATCCCGGAGTCGCCGCCGAGCAGCACGGGCAGGGCGGCGCGATCGCGCGGGCCCAGGCCGTGATGCTGCGCCTCGGCGTGCCGTCGGTCGCCGTCGTGATCGGCGAGGGCGGCTCCGGCGGCGCGATCGCGATCGCGGTCGCCGACCGCGTGCTCATGCAGGAGAACGCGATGTACTCGGTCATCTCGCCCGAGGGCTGCGCCGCGATCCTCTGGCGTGACGCGTCGCAGGCGAAGAAGGCGGCCTCCGCCTTCAAGCCCGATGCGGCCCACTGCCTCGAGCTCGGCGTGATCGACGGGATCGTCCCGGAGCCGGAGGGCGGCGCGCAGGAGGACCACGACGCCGCAGCCGCGCTGCTGCGCGACGCGGTCATCGCGCACCTGGACGACCTCGAGGACACCTCGGCCGACGAGCTCCGCCGTACGCGGCGAGCGAAGTTCCGCTCGCTCGGCGTGCTCGCACGCGTCTGACACTCTCTCCACACTTTCCACAGGCTTATCCCCGGACCGAGAGTCCGCGATTTGCAGCGCTTTCGTCGAGGCTGTGACGAGTCTGTTAAGACGAGGTCATCGGGACCGCCGCTCGCGCTCGTCCCGCCGGAGCAACTGGCGGCCGAAGCTCGAGCCGGCCGGCCACCCTGCCGAGGTCGACGACGAGCCACGTACGATCGGCGCATGGCGGGGCTTGGCGACTACCGGCGCAAGCGGGACGCGAGCCGCACGCCCGAGCCGTTCGGGGGGACGGCCTCGGGCGAACGTGCCCTCTTCGTGATCCAGCGACACGACGCCAGGCGGCTCCACTACGACCTGCGACTCGAGCGGAACGGAGCGCTCGCGAGCTGGGCCGTCCCCAAGGGCCTCCCGTTCGAGCCGGGCGAGCGGCATCTCGCGGTCCACGTCGAGGACCACCCGCTGGACTACGCGACGTTCGAGGGAGTGATCCCGGCGGGCCAGTACGGGGCGGGCACGGTCGAGATCTGGGACACCGGCACCTACGAGCTCCTCGAGGAGAAGCGTGACGGCGGCCTCACCTTCCGGCTCGAGGGCGAGCGCGCGGACGGCGTGTGGACGCTCGTGCCGGCCCACCTCGACGGGAAGGAGCAGAACTGGCTCCTGCTTCGCAAGGGCGGCGCGGCCGGCTCGTCCGAGAGGCTCGCGGCCCAGCTCGCGACACCGGTCGAGACGCTCCCGTCCGGCCCGGAATGGCTCTTCGAGCCGAAGTGGGACGGGTACCGCGCGCTCGTCTCGGTCGCCGGCGGCGAGGCGACGCTGACGAGCCGCAACGGCACCGACCTGACGGAGCGGTTCCGCGACGCGGCGCGTGCAGCAGGACGCGCGGTTCGCTCGCCGTCGGCCGTCCTCGACGCCGAGGTGTGCGCGCTCGACGAGAACGGCGTCGCGCGCTTCGAGAACCTCCAGTCCGGGTCGGGGCGCCTCGTGCTGATCGTCTTCGACCTGCTCGTGCTCGACGGCGAGCCCGTCCACACGCGGCCGCTCCGCGAGCGCCGCCAGCTGCTCGAGGAGCTGATCGACGGCTCCGTCGACGCAGTTCGCGTCTCACCCGCGTTCGAGGACGGCGAGGCGCTGCTCGACGCGGCACGCGAACGCCAGCTGGAGGGCGTGATCGCGAAGCGGGCCGACGCGCCCTACCGGCCGGGCCGGCGGACGCCGGAGTGGCAGAAGGTGAAGCTCCGCTCGCAGGAGGACCTGCCGATCGTGGGGTTCACGCGTGGCAGCGGTCGACGCGGAAAGCTCGGCGCGCTCGTGCTCGGCCGGCGGGAGGCGGACGGGCTCCACTGGGCCGGGAACGTCGGCTCCGGGATCGCCGACGCCGACGTCGACTCGCTGCGCGAGGCGCTGCGGCCGCTCGAGCGGCCGACCGCGCCGCTCGTCCGGACGCCGCGCATGCCCCGCGTGCGGGCCGCGGACCTGACGTGGGTCGAGCCGCGCCTCGCGGCCGAGGTCGCCTTCGCCGAGTGGACGCGCGAGGGGCGGCTCCGCGCACCGGTCTTCCTCGGTCTGCGCGACGATGTGCAGGTGGAGCGCCCGCCGATGCCGGACGAGGTGCGGAAGGGTCGCCGCACGCTCAAGCTCTCGAACCTCGACAAGCCGTTCTGGCCGGAGGAGGGGATCACGAAGGGGGAGCTGCTCGCGTACTACCGGGACGTCGCGACGGTCCTCGTGCCCCACCTGCGCAACCGCCCCTTCACGATGAAGCGCTACCCCGACGGCTGGCAGGGCAAGAGCTTCTTCCAGAAGCAGGCGCCGTCCCACATGCCGGACTGGGTCTCGACCGCGGCGTTCCCCGCGTCGACCCGCGACGGCGAGAAGCGGGTGATCGACTACGCGCTCGTCGACGACGAGCTCGCGCTCCTCTGGATGGTCAACATGGGGTGCATCGACATGCACGCCTGGGCGTCGCGCGCCGACCGGCCCGAGCGGCCCGACTGGGTCATGTTCGACCTCGACCCGGCGGAGGGAGCGACCTTCGAGAACGTCCTCGAGGTCGCCTCGCTCGTCCGCGAGGCGCTCGACCTCGTCGGGCTCGAGTCGGTCCCGAAGACGAGTGGCTCTCGTGGCATCCACGTGCTCGTGCCGATCACGAGGCGCCACGACTGGGCCGAGGTGCGGGAGTTCGCCGGGATCATCGCCGGTGCCCTCGCCCGCGCCCACCCGGGGCTCGTGACGACCGAGTGGACGAGGGCGAAGAGGCAAGGCGTGCTGGTGGACGCGAACCAGAACGGGGCGGGGAAGACGACGGCCTCGGTCTACTCGGTTCGGCCGCGCGCCGGCGCGCCCGTCTCGACGCCGCTCCGCTGGGACGAGGTTCGCTCGGGCCTCGACCTCGGGTCCTTCACGATGGACGTCGTGCTCGACCGGGTCGCGAAGGAAGGGGACCTCTTCGCACGGGTGCTCGAGGGGGGCCAGTCGCTCGGGGCCGCCCTGCGGGCGTTGCGCTGAGCCTGCTCAGAGCGACATCGTCTCGTCGCCACCCTCGAGCGGTCGCGGGCGACCAAGTGCCGAGAGCTCGACGATGTCGCGCCGGAAGCCCAGCGCAACCGTCCAGTCGGTGACGACGCGGATCTTGCGGCGGAGCGTCGGGAGAGCGTAGAGGTGGTAGCTGCGGGCCACGAACCAGCCGAGAAAGCCGCGGAGGCGCAGCCCGGGGAGCTCGGCGATCCCCTTGTAGCGACCGAGAGTCGCGACCTGCCCGAGCATCCGGTAGGCGTACGGCTCCGGGGAGCCGACGAGGTTCTTCGCGAGGCGGCGAGCCTGGCGGAGCGCGTGTTGGCACGTCGGCGGATCGAAGCGCCCCGGGGTCGCCGCGTTCGGGACGGCAGCGCAGTCGCCGAGCGACCAGACGCCGGGCTCGCCGACCACCCCGAGGGTCGGGTCGACGACCACGCGCCCGCGCTCGTCGAGAGGCAGGCCGAGTCGCTCCAGGTCGGGGCTCGCCCGGACCCCGGCGGCCCATACGAGCGTGCGGGCGGGCACGCGCGTCCCGTCGGAGAGCACCGCCTCACGCTCGTCGAACGACGCGAGGGTCGTCGAGACCCTGATCTCGACGCCGCGTTCCCGCAGCTCGCGATGCGTGTACTCGCCGAGCTTGGGCGGGATCTCCGCGAGGATCCTGGGCGCGGCCTCCACGAGCACCCACCGCTGCCGAACCTCACGCAGGGTCGGGTACGAGCGCTCGACCGCCTCGCGCGCCAGGTCGTGCAGCTCCGCGAGCGCCTCGACCCCGGCGTAGCCCGCCCCGACGAACACGAAGCCGAGGTCGCGCTCCCGCTCGAGCGGGTCGAGGCGGGCGGCGGCCGACTCGAGCGCGCGCAGGAGCCTGTTTCGCAGCGAGATCGCGTCCGCTACGTCCTTGAACCCGCGGCCGTGCTCGGCGAGCCCGGGCACGGGAAACGTGCGCGGCACCGCGCCGAGGGCGACGACGAGCCGCTCGTAGCCGATCTCGAAGGTCCCGCCGAGCGTCTCGGCGACGACCGTCCCGGCGCTTGCGTCCCGCGACACCGCCCGTCCGAGGAGGAGCTCGGCATGCGGGCACATCTGCCGGAGCGGGACGACCACGTGGCGCGGCTCGAGTGTCCCCGCCGCCGCCTCCGGCAGGAGCGGCGTGTAGAGCATGAAGTTGTCGGGGTTGACGATCGTCGCTCCCCGCCGGCCGAGCAGCCGCGCCACGTACGCGCCGGCGAAGCCGCCTCCGACGATCAGCGTCCCTCCGAGCGCCTCGCGGCGTTGCGGCTTCACCCTACGATCGTACGGTGGCGCACCAGGTCTCCGTCATCGGCAGCGGCCGCGAGCACGAGGCCACGGCGGAGGAGGTCGGCCGGCTGCTCGCGGAGCGTGGCTGCGTCGTCGTCACCGGCGGTCTCGACGAGGTGATGGCGGCCGCACATCGCGGCGCCAAGGCAGCGGGCGGGACGACGATCGCGATCCTTCCGGGCGAGACCCACGACGCGGCGGATCCCTGGGCGGATCACGTCGTCGTCACCGGCATCGGACATGCGCGGAACCTTGCCGTCGCGGCCTCCGGTCACGCGGTGATCGCGGTCGGCGGAAGCTACGGGACGCTCGCGGAGATCGGGTTCGCGCTCCGCCTCGGGCGGCCCGTGGTCATCGTCGACGGCCCGCAGGTCGAGGGCGTGCCGCGCGCCGATACCGCCGCCGAGGCGGTCGCGCTCGTGCTGGCCGGGCTCTAGGGTCCCTACACCGGTGCGACAACGTCCGCGAGGCGGCGCTCCAGGAACCGGCGCTCGGGGGCGTTGTCCGTCATGCGGAGCGCGGCCCGATAGCTCTCGGCCGCCTCCGCGCGGCGTCCCAGCCGGCGGAGCAGATCGGCGCGAGCCGCCGGCAGGTAGCTGTACCCCTCGAGCCCTTCGATCTCCTCGAGAATCGCGAGCCCGCCTTCGACGTCTCCCGCGAGCGCCACCGCGACGGCGCGGTTGAGGCGCACCACGGGCGACGGGTCGAACCGCTCCAACACGGCATACGCCTCCGCGATCGTGCCGGGGTCGGCTGCTTCGGCATGACCGGCGGCGATGACGGCCTGGAGCTGGTACGGGCCGGGGCGACCCAGTGTCTCGGCACGCCGGAGGACTCGCAGGCCCTCGTCGATCGCGACGCGGTCCCAGAGGCTTCGATCCTGGTCGGCGAGCAGGACCAGCTCTCCGTCGGAGGCGACGCGGGCGTCGCGCCGGGAGTCCTGCAGGAGCAGCAGCGCGAGCAAGCCGAAGGCCTCCGGCTCGTCGGGCATCAGGACGCACAGGAGCTTCGTGAGCCGGATTGCCTCGGCGCAGAGCTCACGACGCACGAGAGCGTCGCCGGCCGTGGCCGCGTAGCCCTCGTTGAAGACGAGGTAGAGAACACGCAGCACGTCTGGCACGCGCTCGGGCAGGAGGTGGTCGGGCGGGACGCGGAACGGGATGCCGGTGTCGCGCACCCTCCGTTTCGCCCGAACGAGCCGCTGGGCCAGCGCCGGCTCGGCGACGAGGAACGCCCGCGCGATCTCGGGCGTCGCGAGGCCGCCGACCTCGCGCAGCGTGAGCGCCACCCGCGACTCGACCGCCAGTGCCGGATGGCAGCACGTGAAGAGCAGCGCGAGTCGCTCGTCCGGGATCGAGCTCACGTCGGCGTCCTCCTCGTCGGGCACCTCCTGGAGACGCGCGAGCAACTCGGCCTTCCTTGCGAACGTGCGCTCGCGGCGGATCCTGTCGATTGCCCCGTTGCGGGCGGTGGCGACGATCCACGCGCCCGGCGAGCGCGGGACGCCGTCGCGTGGCCAGCGCTCCAGCGCGGTCGCGAAGGCGTCCTGCACGGCGTCCTCGGCGAGGGAGAGGTCACCGAGGACGCTCGTGAGGATCGCGACGGCACGTGGCCACTCCTCGCGAAACGTGGCTTCGAGCGAGATCGTCACTGCTCCACGATAGGCCTGATCTCCATCGTTCCGTACTCCGCGGTCGGCACGAGCGCGGCGATGCGGATCGCCTCGTCGAGGTCGGGCAGGTCGGTGAGGAAGAGGCCACCGATCTGCTCCTTCGTCTCGGCGAAGGGGCCGTCGGTGACGACGCGCTCGCCGTCCACCATGCGCACGACCTTCGCCTCGGTGGCCGCCT
This sequence comes from uncultured Actinomycetes bacterium, assembly GCA_963791895.1. GTDB lineage: Bacteria > Actinomycetota > Thermoleophilia > Gaiellales > Gaiellaceae > Gaiella. Next base: position 519,567 of record CAWBTY010000009.1, on the reverse strand, counting down.
CGAGCTCGCGTCCCTCGACGCCCGGGTCGGTCTTGCCCATCTCCTCGAAGAGCGTGAGCCACCGCGGCATGGACTCGGCGCGGCGGCGTGCTGCCTCCTCCTCGTCGATCCCTTCCCACGTGGACTGGTCGCTGTAGACGAGCAGTGCGTACTTCATGTCAGGCCTCCGGGTCGACGTGGACGGGACGGATCTCGATCGCGCCGGTGTCGACGGCCGGGATGCGTGACGCCCAGTCCACCGCGGAATCGAACGAGGGGCAGTCGAGAATGAAATAGCCACCGAGGGACTCCTTCACTTCCGCGTACGGACCGTCGCTCACGAGCTGCTTGCCGTCTCGGACGCGGACGGTCGTCGCGGATGTCGTCGAGGCGAGCTCGTCGCCGCCGACGAGGACGCCCGCGGCCCGTGCCGCGTCGGCGAACTCCGCGTACTTCTCGTAGCCCGCCGCTCGCTCCTCGTCGGTCGCGGCCTCCCACGCCTGCGGGTCGCCGTAGATCAGTGCGAGGTATTCCATGGCTTCCTCCTGGTCGCTTGCGGTTCGCGCTTCCCAACCATGACGAGCGGCGGGCGCCGAAATCGACACCACCGGCCGACCGAGACGTGTCCGTCACGGACGCCGGTCCAGCATCCCCCATGGGGGCCGCGAGGCCCCCTGCTGGAACGATCGCACGCCGTCGGCGCCGTGTCTGTGCCACCTCTGTGCCACCTCTGTGCCGTCATCCGTGCCTCGCGCGGCCACCTGACGATGCCGTCTCGTGCGCGATGTGCGCCGGCGTGCGGGCACGATTAGGTTGCGGCGATGCCCACCTGGATCTCGCTCCTCCGCGCGGTCAACCTCGGGAAGCACAACCAGGTGTCGATGCCGGCGCTCCGCGAGCAGCTCGCCGCCGCGGGGTTCGACGACGTCCGCACGTACGTCCAGAGCGGCAACCTCGTGACCTCGTCCCGGCATCGCTCCGAGCGAGGTGTGGCGAATGCCGTCCGGCGGGTGCTCGCGGAGCGGTTCGATCTCGACGTGCCGGTCGTCGTGCGCAGCCCGGAGGCGTTGACGGCCGTGCTCGCCCTCGACCCCTTCCCGACGGCCTCGAGGCGCGAGCCGAAGCTCGTGAGCGTCGTCTTCTTCGAGCGGCCGCTCCACGACGCGGAGGCGTTCGTGGAGCATGCGGCCTCGCTCGGTGAGGAGGTCGTGATCGACGGGCGCGAGCTCTACATCTCGTACGGAACGCGCGGCGTCCACGCCAGCCGGCTGACTCCGGCCGTGCTGCGCAAGCGGCTCTCTCAGGACGGCACCGCGCGCAACTGGCGAACCGTCAGGGCGCTCGTCGACCTGACGAGTTGAGCGAGCGGCTACGCGTCGGCGGCCATCCGCTCGAGCAGCGTCCGGGCCGCCCGCTTGTCGAGGAGCTCGTTGAGGTTCCCGCATTTCGGGCTCTGGACGCAGGACGGACACCCGACCCGGCACGGGCACCGCTCGAGCAGACGGGCAGTGTCCGCGACCCAGTCGTCGAAGCAGTCGAAGCCGCGCTCCGCGATCCCGACGCCTCCGGCGTGCCCCTCGTACACGAAGACGGTCGGCCTCCCGGTCTGCTCGTGGACGTTCGTCGAGAGACCGCCGATGTCCCAGCGGTCGCACATCGCGAAGAGCGGCAGCAGCGAGATCAGCGCATGCTCGGCTGCGTGGAGCGCGGAGACGAGCGTCGGCATCGTCTCGATGCCCTCGAGCAAGCCCGCGGAGGGGGAGAACCAGACCCCCTCGGTCCCGTACGACGTTGCGGGCAGCTCGAGCGGCTCGGTACCGATGACGCTGCCGTCGGCGATCGCCTTGCGCTGGAAGCCGACGACCTGCTCCGAGACCTCCAGCCGTCCGTGGTGGAGCTCGACACCGCTCGCGCGCCGGGCCTGTAGCGACTCGACGATCGCGGTCGAGGTCTCCTTGCGGGCCTGCGTGTACCAGTCGACCGTCACCGGTCGCACGAGTGCCGTCCTCGTCACGAGGTCGAGCGCCGTGACGGCGTACTGCTCGCCGAGATGGAGGTAGATCGCGCCGTCGTGGACGGTCGAGAACGCGCGCTCTCGCTCGGCCGTGCCGAGGACCGTGCCGGACTCCTCGTCGACGATCACGAACGCCGCGGCATCGCCCGAGCGCAGCGACACGCGGGCGGCCGGGGTGTCGCGTCCTTTCCAGACGTAGCCCGCGGGCGTGCGCTCCAGCTCCGGGAGGATCGAGGCGCGCTCGAGGGCCTCCGGCCCGAGAATCCGGGCGTCCGCCTCGGTGAGCGGCCCCTCGTACGCCGCAGCGAGCACGTGCCCGTCGAGCACGCGCGGCGTCGCGTGGTCGATCAGCGCGGCCTCGGCGGTCCGCCCGAGCAGGGCCTCGGGCTCCGAGACGAAGAACTGGTCGAGCGCGTCCTCGCTCGCGACGAGCACTGCGAGCCCTCTGGTCCGCCGGCCGGCGCGGCCCCACTGCTGCCGGAGCGAGGCGACGGTGCCGGGAAAGCCGACGGAGATCGCGCAGTCGAGCGAGCCGACGTCGATCCCGAGCTCGAGCGCCTCCGTCGCCGTGACCCCGAGCAGCTCGCCCTCGACGAGCCGCCGCTCGATCTCCCGACGCTGCTGGGGCGTGTAGCCGGCGCGGTAGGGAGCGAGCCGGGCCGCGGTTGCCGCGTCGAGCCGGTCGCTTGCGAAGCGGTGCACGAGCTCGGCCGCCTTGCGGCTCTTCGTGAAGCAGATCGTCCGCAGGCCGCGCCCGACGAGACCCGCCAGCAGCCGGGACGCGTCGCCGAGCGCGCTCGCGCGCGTGCCGAGGTCGGCGTCCAGCAGCTCGGGGTTCCAGAGCACGACCTCGCGCTCGGCCTGCGGTGCCGTGTCGTCGGCGACCACGCGGACGTCCAGGCCCGTGAGCCGTGTCGCGAGCTCGCCCGCGTTCGCGATCGTCGCGGAGGCGAGCACGAAGGCGGGGTCGGCGTCATAGGCGAGGGCGAGTCGCCGCAGGCGACGGAGCACGTTCCCGACGTGCGAGCCGAAGATGCCGCGGTAGACGTGCGCCTCGTCGACGACGACGAGACGGAGGTTGTGCAGCGCGTCACCCCACCGGTCGTGGTGGGGCAGCACACCGACGTGGAGCATGTCCGGGTTCGTGAGGATCACGTTCGCCGTGCGACGGATGTGCGAGCGTCGCTCGATCGGGGTGTCGCCGTCGTAGATCGCGGGCCGGAGCCCGCTCAGCCCGAGGCTGGCGAGCCAACGAGCCTGATCCTGCGCGAGCGCCTTGGTGGGATAGAGGAAGACCGCCCGTGCGGACGGGTCGCGCGCGACCGCGTCGAGCACGGGGAGCGAGAACGCAAGCGACTTGCCCGACGCCGTGCCGGTGGAGACGACGACGCTCTCCCCGCGGATGACGGCCTCCCAGGTCTCGGCCTGGTGCGCATAGAGCCCGGTCACGCCGCGCGAGGCGAGCCGCTCGGCGACAGCGGGATGGAGCTCCGCCGGGAGCGGCTCGCTCCGCGCGCCTCGCGCGGGCTGGGTCCCGCGGTAGGCGACCTCGCCGGCCTCGAGCACGGCATCCCAGGCCGCGGGGTCGCTCAGCGGTCGAGTGCCTTCGCGACCGCCTCGGCGTAGCGCCTGCGCGGCTGCGCGCCGAGGATCGTCTCGACCGGCTCTCCGTCGACGAAGAGGATCACGGTCGGGAGCGAGAGGACGCCGTAGCGGGACGGCACGCCGACGTTCGCGTCCACGTCGACGCGGACGAGTTGCAGCCGGCCTTCGTGGTCGCGCGCGAGCTCCTCGAGGATCGGCTCGATCACGCGGCACGGCCGGCACCACGGGGCCGTGAAGTCGACCAGCACGGGAACCTCCGCCTCGAGGACGTCCCCGGCGAAGCTCGCATCGGTCGCGTCGACCGTCACAGCCGGCCCCGGAGCGCCTTCCAGCGGAGCACGGGCACCTGTTGCATCGCCTCGACGACGATCGCGCCGCTCATCTTCGACTCGCCGACGCGGCGGTCGATAAACGTGATCGGTACCTCGACCACGCGGAAGCCGGAGCGGAGAGCGCGATACGTGCCCTCGATCTGGAACCCGTAGCCGCGAGCGGCGATCGCTTCGCGATCGATCGTCTCGAGCACGACCCGCCGGAAGCACTTGAAGCCCCCCGTCAGGTCGCGCACGCCGACGCCGAGCACGAGGCGCGCGTAGAGCGAGCCGCCACGGGAGATCAGCCGCCGCAGGAGGCCCCAGTTGACGGTGCCGCCACCCTCGACCCAGCGTGACCCGAGCGCGAGGTCGGCGCCGTCCTCACACGCGGCGATCAGCCGGGGCACGTCCGCAGGATCGTGCGAGAAGTCGCAGTCCATCTCGAGCACGAGCTCCGTGTCCGACCGGAGGGCCTGCTCGAAGCCCGCGAGGTACGCGCGCCCGATCCCCTCCTTGCGGGTGCGGTGGAGGACGTCGAGCCATGGGAGCTCCTCCGCCAGGCGATCGGCGATCGCGCCGGTGCCGTCGGGTGAGCCGTCGTCGATGACGAGGACGCGATCGCGGCTCGTGTCGAGCACGTCTCCCAGAGCGCGCACGAGCGGCTCGAGGTTCTCCCGCTCGTTGTAGGTGGGAACGCAGACGACCGCCCGGGTCATTGGCGGAGTGTGCCCGCTGGCGGGCCCTATCATCGGCAGATGCCGTCGCTGCCGCGGAACTCGGACGTCGCGGACGCGCTCGAGGAGCTGGCGGACGTCTCGGAGATCCTCGGCGAGCAGGGCTTCCGCGTGCTCGCCTACCGGCGGGCGGCGACGCGCGTGCGCGACACGGCGTCCTCGATCGCCGAGCTGGCGCTCGCAGGCACCGCGAAGGAGCTGCCCGGGATCGGTGCGACGATCGAGGCGAAGGTGGTCGAGCTGGCCGAGACCGGTTCCATGTCGGCGCTCGAGAAGCGCCGTGCCGAGGTTCCCGACGAGGTGCGGCAGTTCCTCCGCCTCCCGGGGCTCGGGCCGAAGACCACGGCGCGCATCTGGCGCGAGCTCGGGGTGACGACGCTCGACGGTCTCCGAGAGGCGGCGGAGCAGCAGCGGGTCCGGACGCTCCAGGGCCTCGGCGCGAAGAGCGAGGAGCGCATCCTCGAGGCGCTCGCGAAGGGCTTCGGGCCCGAGCCGGAGCGACGTGGGCTGCTCGGTGTCGGGCTCCCGGTCGTCCGCGAGATCGTGACGGCCCTCCAGGAGCACCCGGCGGCGGTCGAGGTCTCCTCCGCCGGCAGCGCGCGTCGTGGACGCGAGACGTTCCGCGACCTCGACGTGATCGCGACGGCGACCGAGCCGCGCGAGCTGATCGACCACTTCGTCGGGCTGCCGTGGGTGCTCGAGGTCGCCGCGCGGGGCGACACGAAGGCGACGGTCGTCACGAAGCAGGGCCTGCGGGTCGACCTGCGTGTCGTGCCGCCCGAGGACTTCGGCAGCCTGCTCCAGCACTTCACCGGCTCGAAGCACCACAACGTCGCGCTCCGCGAGGACGCGCAGCGGCGGGGCTTCTCCGTCTCCGAGTACGGCGTGACGGTCGTCGAGACGGGGGAGGTGCATCGCTTCGGAGCCGAGGACGAGCTGTACCGGTTCCTCGGCTACGAGTGGATCCCGCCCGAGCTGCGAGAGAACGGTGGGGAGCTCGAGGCCGCGCGTGACGGCGGCCTGCCCGACCTCGTCGAGGTCGGGGACCTCGTCGGCGAGCTCCACTGCCACTCGACGTGGTCGTCGGACGGCAAGGGCTCGATCGAGGAGATGGCGCGCGCCGCGCGGGCGCTCGGCTACCGCTACCTCGCGCTGACCGACCACTCGCACTACCTCCGCGAAGGCCGGATGGAGGCGCAGTGGCGCGAGATCGAGAAGGTGAACGAGCTCGTGAAGCCGTTTCGCATCCTCCGCGGGGTCGAGGCGAACATCCGCGCCGACGGCACGGTGGACGTCGACGAGGCCCTGCTCTCCGACCTCGACTGGGTCGTGGCCTCGCTCCACGCGGCCTTCGATCGCAGCCCCACCGAGCGCGTGCTGGCGGCGATCGACCATCCCCACGTCGACTGCATCGGTCACCTGACGGGGCGCAAGCTCAACCGCCGGCCCGGGTCCGACATCGACGTCGAGCTGGTGATCGCACGCGCGGCCGAGACGGGCACCGCGCTCGAGGTCAACAGCCAGCCCGACCGGCTCGACCTGCGCGACGTGCACGCTCGCCTCGCCGGCGAGGCAGGCGTGCTCGTTCCCGTCACGACCGATGCGCACTCCACGCGCGCGCTCGGCTACCGAGAGCTCGGCATCGCGCAGGCGAGGCGAGGCTGGCTGACGAAGGGGCAGGTGCTCAACACGCGGCCCTGGCGCGAGGTCGCAAAGCTCCGCAAGTGAGCACGTTCCGGGACGACGGAGCCGCCGCGCTCGACTGGGCGGCGACGTACCTCGAGCGGGTCCGCGAGCTACCCGTTCTCTCGGCGGTCGAGCCGGGTGCGGTTCGAGCCGCGCTCCCGGAGACCGCACCGGAGACCGCCGAGCCCTTCGCCGCCGTGTTGCGCGACCTCGACGAGGTGCTCCTCCCGGGCCTGACCCACTGGCAGAGCCCCCGCTACTTCGCCTACTTCGCGACGACCGGCTCGGAGCCGGGGATCCTCGCGGAGCTGCTCGTCGCGGCGCTGAACCAGGTCGGGATCCTCTGGCGCACCTCGCCCGCGCTCCAGGAGCTCGAGGAGGTGACGCTCGCGTGGCTCGCAGAGCTGCTCGGCCTTCCCGCCGGGCTCCACGGGCACCTCGAGGACACGGCCTCGACCGGGCTCGTCACCGCCCTCGCGGCAGCGCGCGCGGCCGCACCCGGTCGCCGCGTCGTCGTCTGCTCCGACCACACGCACTCGTCGACGGCCAAGGCGGCCCGGCTCCTCGAGCTCGAGCTGCGCGCGGCGCCGACGGACGATGTGCACGCGCTGCGGCCCGAGAGCCTCGACCTGACCGACGCGTGCGCCGTCGTCGCGACGGTGGGGACGACCTCGTCGGCTGCGGTCGATCCCGTGGCCGCGATCGCCGATCGCTGTGCCGAGTCGGGCACCTGGCTGCACGTCGACGCTGCCTATGCGGGAAGCGCAGCAGTCTGCCCCGAGGTGCGCCCGCTCTTCGCCGGCTGGGAGCGCGCCGACTCGGTCGGCGTCAACCCGCACAAGTGGCTGTTCACCCCGATGGACTGCTCGGCGTTCTTCACGCGACGCCCCGACGCGCTCCGCGACGCCTTCAGTCTCGTCCCCGAGTACCTCCGCGCGGGCGAGGACGTCGTCAGCCTGAGCGAGTACTCGCTGCCCCTCGGCCGCCGGTTCCGGGCGCTCAAGCTCTGGGCTGTGCTCCGCTGTTACGGGCGCGAGGGCCTGCAGGCGGTGATTCGCGAGCACCTGCGGCTCGCGGCGGCCTTCGAGTCGTGGGTCGAGAGCGAGCCGGGCTGGGAGGTCTGTGCGCCGCGTCATTTCTCACTCGTCTGCTTCCGTCGCGAGGGCTCCGACGCGGCGAACGCGGCGCTGCTCGAGCGGGTCAACGCCGCGGGCGAGGTGTTCCTCTCGCACACCCGGCTCGACGGTCGCTTCGTCCTGCGCCTCGCGATCGGCAACGCCCGCACGACGGAGGACGACGTGCGCCTCGCCTGGGACGTCCTGAGGCGCGAGGCAACGGCACGGTGTCCGACTTGAAGTCGGACACCTCGGCTCAGAGAGCGCGAAGGAGCCTGAGCACACCGGCGGTGCCGTCCACCACGACGTCCGCCGCCTCGCGCAGGCCGGCCGGCGCCTCGCCCGAGTCGACGGCGACTCGGACCGCCAGCTCGAGCCCGGCTGCGCACAGCCCGGCGAACCCGTCGAGGTCGGTCGTGTCGTCACCCGCGTAGAGACCGCGTGAGACACCCGCCCGCGCGACGAGCGCGCGGACTGCGGTCCCCTTGTCTGCCTCGACCGGCGGCCGAATCTCGAGGACCATCCGTCCCCAGCGCGGCACGAGGCCCTCGGCGGCGGCGGCCTCGGCGACCCGGGTCAGGTAGGCGCGCGCAGCGGCCTCGTCGTCCGCCCGCCGGAAGTGGAACGAGGCGCTCAGCGCCTTCTGCTCGGCGGGCCAGTCGACGCCGCGGGCGAAGCTCGCGACCCGATCGGCCCAGTCCGCGGCATCCGGTGCGAGCTCCAGCCCGTGCTCGCCGACGATCGCGACACCGGCGACGGCGACGAGCGCCTCGACCTGCGCGGAGGGACGGCCGCTGACGCATGCGACGAGGCGATACCGCGCCGCGAGACGCGCCAGCTCGTGCCGCGTCCCGTCCGGCACCCGCGCGTCCTCGGGTCGCTCGACGATCGGGGCGAGCACTCCGTCGACGTCGAGCATTACGGCGGCTCGACCGGGCTCGGCGGCGAGGCGGCGAAGCAGCTCGTCGGCGGTCGCCTCCACCGAGCCAGGATACGAGGCGTGTGGCGAGAAGGGGTTCCGGTGGCCCTGCGCCTCGTGCTCGTCGGTCTCGTCGCCGGCGTGTTCTCGACCGTCTTCGGGGTGGGCGGCGGGATCGTCGTCGTGCCCCTGCTCGTCGCGCTGCTCGCGTTCCCGGCACACGCAGCGGCCGCGACCTCGCTGGGCGCGATCCTCGTCACTGCCACCGCCGGCGTCGCGCTCTACGCCCTGCGCGGCGAGGTCCGCCCGGCGTACGCAGCGCTCGTCGGGATCCCCGCCGTCGTCGGCGCGTTCGTGGGCACCTCGCTCCAGCAACGTGTCTCGAACCGAGCGCTGACCGGAGCATTCGCGGGGCTGCTCGCGGTCACCGGAGTCTGGTTGCTCCTCGCATGAGCGGCTGGACGATCGCCGCCGCGTTGGCGCTCGGGCTGGGCGCCGGGGTCCTGTCGGGCATCTTCGGGGTCGGCGGCGGCATCCTCTTCGTGCCCACGCTGGTCGCGCTCGGCCTCGGCCAGGTCGAGGCGTCCGCGACCTCGCTCCTCGCCATCGTCCCCACGGCCGCGGTCGGGGCGTGGCGCCAGCGGTCGTACGGCAACCTCCGCTTGCGTGCCGCGGCCGTGATCGGGGTCGTCTCGATCGCCGGGGCGGAGCTCGGCGTCCAGCTCGCCACCCGGCTCGACGAGACGGTCCTCCGGCGCGCGTTCGGCGTCCTGCTGCTCGGTGTCGCCGCCCAGCTCGCGCTGCGGAGCATCCGCGCCGGTCGGCGGTACCCTGAGGTGCCGTGAGGGGAGCCCGCGCACTAGCCGTCCTGATTCTCGGCGTCGCGGTCGTGGGGATCGCCGCGGCCGCGCCCGGCGACCCCGCCGCGGGCGAGTCGCGCGCCACCGCCACGGTCGCGTACGTGAACGTGCCGGGCGGCGCCTCGAGCGGTTCCGGGCAGATCGCTGCGCCGCCCGTGTCGTCGGGGGGCGGCTCCTTCGCCTACCCGCCGGACGGCTCGGTCCTCCGTGTCGGCGCCGCGACGTCGACGGCGACGGCCCAGCCCGGCACGTCGTCGTCCGCGGAGGGCTCCGTGCGCGCGCTCGCGGTCTCGGCGTTCGCGGGCGAGGTCGTGGCCGAGTCCGTCAACGTCCGCGCGGGCGCCGCGGCGGGCACCGCAGGGGCGACGGGCGACGTCGGCACCTCGACCATCAGCGGCCTCGTCGTCCTCGGGCAGGCGGTGACGGCGAGCCCGAACGTGCAGGTTCCCCTCGCCGACTGGGGCACCCTCGAGCTGCTCGGCGTGACGAGCGCGACCTCGGACGCCCCTCGCTCGGCCGAGAGTGCCGTCACGGGCCTGCGGATCCGGCTGATCGCACCGCACGCAGGCCTTCCCGTCGGCACCGAGATCGTCGTCGGCGTGGTGACCGCCCGAGCGGTCGCGCAGGCGGTCGTGGCCGTCCCGCCCCGAGGCGGGTCGATCGACGGCGGACGCCGGACGACCCGGGAGCCGGCCCCGAACCCCGTCACGACCACCCCACGCCGTCCGGTGCCCACGGCTCCCCGCGAGCAGGGCCGCTCGATCCCCGGCCGCCCGCCCGAGCTCGTGCGGCCCGCACCCGAGGTCACGGCGCGGTTCTCGCAGGGCGGCTATGTCTTCCCGATCTTCGGGCCTGCGGCGTACGGGAACACCTTCGGCGCCTTCCGCCCGGACGTCGTCGGCAAGTGGCACCACGGCGAGGACCTGGTGGCGCCGATCGGGACGCCGCTCCTCGCCGTCGCCGACGGCTCGATCTTCTCCGTCGGCTGGAACGACCTGGGCGGGTGGCGGCTCTGGCTCCGGGACGACGGCGGGAACGAGTTCTACTACGCCCATCTGAGCGCCTACTCACCGCTCGCCGTCGCGGGCAAGCGGGTCAAGGCGGGAGAGGTGATCGGCTTCGTCGGCGACAGCGGGGCGAGTGGCGTCCCTCACCTCCACTTCGAGATCCACCCCGCGGAGCTCCTTCAATACGGCTACCACGGCGTCGTCGCCCCGTACCCGTTCCTCGTCGCCTGGCGGCGTGCCGAGGACGTCTCGTTCGCCGCCGGGCGCACCTACCTGCTGAGCGACGACGGGCTCGCCGGCCCCGCGGGGGCTCCGGTGGCGTCCGCCCGCGCCGGCGCCGTCCTGCTGGACGCAGACGACATCTCGGCCGCGTCCGGGCTCGTGCCGGGGGCGCTGAAGCGGGCGCTCGCAAAGCGCGAGCCCCGCCCCAGCACCAACCCGGTCTCGCTAACCCCTAGCTCTCGAGCTTGTCGGCCGCCTTCGAGGCCTTGGCCTTCGTCGCGGTCGCGGTGTCCGAGACCTTGTCCGCCGACGACTGCGCCGCGTCGGACGCCGAGTCGGCTGCGCTGTGCGTTGCGGACTCCGCCTTGGAGATGGCGTCGGACGCCGGTGCGTCGAAGGTCTCCAGCGGCTGGAGATCGTCGTCGCCCGCGATCATGTCCATCAGCTTCTCGCGGGTCTGGGGGCCGGTCCACGGGTTGTAGAGCGCACCGGCGATGACGCCCGCCAGCAGGACCATGTTGCGGCCCTTGTGGCTCTTCTTCTTGCCCTTGAGCGTGTCCTTCGCGCTCGTCAGGTCGTCCAGCGCGCGCTTCAGCTGCTCCTGGGCCTTCTTGTCCGTCGCGAGCACCCGCGCCGAATTGGCGACGCCGTTCTGCTTCGAGAGCGGGCCGTAGAGCTCCCGCGCCGCCTGCAGCGCGTCCTTGAGGTCGTTCCGGAACTCCTCGTCGTTGAGGGCACGCTCGAGATAGGGCTTGACCGTTTCGAACGTGTCCGTCAGCCTCGCCGCCTGCTTCTTCGCCATTGCGGCCGTCCTTTCGTTCGTGAGGGAAGTCCTCGAAGTATTACCCCGCAACGGCCCGTACGATGCATCGGGTGAGAACGCTGAAGCGCGCGGCGCTCGCCCTCGCCGCCCTCGTGGGGACGCTCGTGTACGTCTGGTTCGCCGCCGTGCGCGCCGTGCCCGGGGTTCGTCGTCGGAAAGCCGCGGCCCGCGCCACACGCCGGCGCTGATCGCCCCGCCTCACATCCGCGGAGGGCCGGCCGCTCGTGGCTGCGCGCTCGTCTCGGGGCTCTTCCTCTTCGCGGTCGGGATCGTGCTCCAGCTCGAGTCGGGTCTCGGGCTCGGCCCGTGGGACGTCCTCAACCAGGGAATCAGCGAGCGAACGCCGCTCTCGTTCGGCGCCGCCAACGTCGTCGTCGCCCTCGTCGTGCTCGTCATCGCCTGGGCGCTCGGCGCGCGAATCGGGCCCGGCACCGTCGCGAACGCCGTCCTGATCGGCGTCTTCGTCGACCTCCTGCTCCGGCTCGAGGCGATCGAGGGGCTCTCCGACGAGCCGCTCGGGCTCCGCGTCGCCCTGCTCGTCGGAGCGATCCTCCTCGTCGGGCTCGGGTCCGGCCTCTACATCGGCGCCGCGCTCGGCGCCGGCCCGCGGGACTCGCTGATGCTCGTCGGCGCTCGCCGTACCGGAACCCGGATCGGCGTCGTCCGAGCCGTGCTCGAGATCGCCGTCGCGGCACTCGGCCTTGCGCTCGGCGGCACCGTCGGTGTCGGGACGCTCGCCTTCGCGCTCGGTGTCGGGCCGGCCGTCGAGCTCGGCTTCGCGGTGCTGACGCACCTCGGCCTCGCGACTCCGACCCCCGACGGGCGCTAGTACGATCCGGCGTCGATGAAGGGTCTCGTCTGCGCGGGCGGCTCTGCGACGCGGCTCGGTGAGCTCACCCGGGTCGCGAACAAGCACCTGCTCCCGGTCGGCAGCTGGCCGATGATCTATTACCCGCTCCAGCTGCTCGAGCGCGGCGGCATCGCGAGCGTGCTCGTCGTCACGGGCCAGGGCCACGCCGGCCAGATGATCGATCTCCTGGGAGACGGCCGGATCGCAGAGCGTGGCACCGACGAGCCGCTGATCACGCTCGACGCGACCTACAAGGTGCAGACGGAGCCCGGCGGCATCGCCCAGGTCGTCGGCATGGCCCGCGACTTCGCACGTGGGGAGAAGCTCGTCGTCGTCCTCGGCGACAACATCTTCGAGCGATCGCAAGCCGATGCGATCCGCTCCTGGGCGTCGGGGAGCGACGGGGCGCTGATCTTCGTCACGGCCGTCCCCGACCCGGAGAACTTCGGCGTCGTCGTCTACGACGACGCCGGACGCGTGATCGACATCGTGGAGAAGGCCGGCGTCGTCGACACCCGCTACGAGTCGCCGCCCACCGACGAGGCCGTCGTCGGGCTCTACTGCTTCCCTCCCGACGTCTTCGACGTCATCGACCGGCTCGAGCCGTCGAGTCGCGGCGAGCTCGAGATCACCGATGTCAATCGGCACTACGCCCAGGAGGGCAGGCTCGACGTCGTCCGGGTCGAGGGCTGGTGGGAGGACGCCGGCAAGCACTGGCAGCACCTGGCGGAGATCGGGAGGCGGGTCGAAGAGACGGGCGCGAACGGGTGACCGTCACGGGGGTCGAGCGGATCCCACTCGTGGTCGTCGAGGACGAGCGTGGGTGGTTCTGCGAGCTCCGCCGGGACAGCGCGCTCCCGAAGCGGATGACGCAGACGAACGTCTCGTTCTCGCGTGCGGGCGTGATCCGGGCGCTGCACTACCACGAGCGCGGCCAGGACGACCTCTTCGTGGCGCTGCAAGGAACGGCGCGCGTCGTCGTCCTCGACCGCGAGACGGGGGAGACGTTCTCGGAGGACATCGGCGACGGGAACCCCGTCGCGATCTACATCCCCGGTCACCATGCGCATGGCTTCGAGGCGCTGAGCGACCTCCTGTTCTGCTACCACGTCACGGAGGAGTACGACCCCGCCGACCCGGACGAGCACGGCGTCCCGTGGAACGACTCGCGGGTCGCGCACCTGTGGAGATCCGAGAGCCCGATCCTCTCATCGCGCGACGCCGTGTCCTGATCACGGGTGCGGGTGGCCAGCTCGGCCACGCGCTCGCCCGTCGGTTCGCGGACGAGGATCTCGTCGCGCTCGAACGACGCGGCTGGGACGTTCGCGCCGAGCCGCCGCCGCTGCCCTGGGCGCCCGACCTCGTCCTGCACGCGGCCGCGTGGACCGATGTCGACGCGGCGGAGGAGCAGCGGGCGGACGCGGACGCGGCGAACGTCGCCGGGACGGCCCGGGTGGCAGCGCTCGGGGCGCCGCTCGTCGCCTATTCGACCGACTACGTGTTCGACGGGACGAAAGGGGCACCGTACGTCGAGTCCGACCTGCCCGCCCCCCTCTCCGCGTACGGCCGCTCCAAGCTCGCCGGCGAGTCGGCGGCGGGCGACCGCGCCTGGATCGTCCGCTCGTCGTGGCTCTTCGGCGAGACCGGGCACAACTTCGTCCGCACCATGCTTCGTCTGGGAGCGGAGCGGGAGGAGGTGGCGGTCGTCTCCGACCAGCGGGGCTGCCCCACGTACGTCGGTCATCTCGCAGCCGCGACCCGGGAGCTGGTAGACGCCGACTCCGCGTACGGCGTCTGGCACCTCGCGGCAGCCGGCGACTGCACCTGGGCCGACCTCGCCGAGGCGATCTTCGAGGAGGCGGGTCTCGTCTGCCGTGTGCGGCGGATCACCTCGGCCGAGTTCGGTGCGAAAGCTCCCCGTCCGTCGTACTCGGTCCTCCGCAGCGAGCGAGGGGCGCCCGAGCTGCCGCACTGGCGGGATGGTCTCCGGGAATGCCTCGTCTCGCTCCGCGCGGGTGGTTAGGACAGCAGCCGGCCGGGAACGCTCGCTTGGTGGGACGCAACGTGCTCGTCGTCAGCACCGTCGATCACGCCGAGGCCGCGCTCCGGACGCGGCTCGGCGAGGACGTCGACGAGGTCCGGGTCGTCGTGCCCGTCGTGAAGCAGGGCTTTCTGGACTGGCTTGCGAACGACGAGGCCGCCTTCTCCCACGCCGAGGCCGAGGCGCAGCGCCTCGCGGAGGCGCTTCCGGGCGAGACGGTCGACTCCGCGGCCGGCGAGGCCGACATCGAGCTCGCGATCCAGGACGCCCTGGCCGAGTTCCCGGCCGACGAGATCGTCGTCGCGCTGCACCCCGAGGACGAGGCGCCCTTTGCGGAACAGGTGGCGCAGGGAGACCTGCGCCCGAGCATCCACGGCGTCCCGGTGCGCGCGATCGTCGTGCACGAAACGGACGCCGCCGCCTAGCCACGTCCTTCGATCGAAGTCTCCCGGAAACGTTCGAGAGAGCGCTTCGCGATGCGGCCGGAGGCCGGCTTGGCCGGCCGGGAGGCCCGGTTGCGGTTGATTGAGGCGCGTCCTGAAGGAGGGGGCGCGTGGGGGAACCATGGGTTCCCCCACGTTGTCTAGGCTTCCCCGGATGCGCGTCCTCGTGACCGGCGGCGCCGGCTTCATCGGCTCGCATTTCGTGAGACGGCTCGTCGCAGGTGGTGACGACGTCGTCGTCCTCGACAAGCTGACGTACGCCGGCAACCCCGCCAATCTCGAGGGCACGGGCGCGGAGCTCGTCGTCGGCGACATCGCGGACGCAGACGCCGTCGCCGGGGCCGCCGCCGGTTGCGACGCCGTCGTGAACTTCGCGGCCGAGACCCACGTCGACCGCTCGATCCTCGGGCCGCAGGAGTTCGTCCACACCGACGTGCTCGGCACGATGACGCTCCTCGAATGGGCGCGGACGGCCGGCGCCCGGTACGTGCAGGTCTCGACCGACGAGGTCTACGGCGACCTCGAGTCCGGAGGATGCGCGCGCGAGGACGACTCGCTCCGACCGTCGAGCCCGTACAGCGCCGCCAAGGCGGGCGGCGACCTCCAGGTGCTCGCCTACGTCCGCACGTACGGCGTGAACGCGTCGATCACGCGTGGCGCGAACACGTACGGGCCCAACCAGTATCCCGAGAAGCTCATCCCGCTCTTCGTCACGAACGCGCTCGACGGCAAGCCGCTGCCGGTCTACGGCGACGGCCAGCAGGTGCGCGAGTGGCTCCATGCGGAGGATCACTGCGCCGGGGTCGACCTCGTTCTGCGCGAAGGCGCGCCGGGGGAGATCTACAACGTCGGCGGCGAGGATCACCCCAACCTCGAGGTGACGCACCGCATCCTCGAGCTGACCGGCGCGGACGCCGGTCTCGTCCGGCACGTCGAGGACCGCGCGGGTCACGACCGCCGCTATGCCGTCGACGACGCGAAGCTGCGGGCGCTCGGCTGGTCGCCGGCCCATTCCTTCGGCGAGACAGGACTGCGCGAGACCGTCGACTGGTATCGCGACCATCGCGACTGGTGGGAGCCGATCAAGTCGGGCGACTATCGGCGCTACTACGAGGAGCAGTACGCGACGCGGCTCCAGGCGTAGCGCGTCGGCGCCGACAGAACATCCGATGCGCAGGCTCACGCTCGCCCTCTCGCTCCTCACCGTGCTCGCCGTGGCCGCCACGGCGTCCAGCCCGGCGGCGCCGCCTCAGGCCACGGCCTTCGTCCTCGCGGGCGGAGGCTGGGGACACGGCGTGGGGATGAGCCAGTGGGGCGCTTTCGGCCAGGCGAAGGCCGGGCGCAGCTACAAGGAGATCCTCGGTCACTACTACCGCGGCACCCAGTTCGGCGCCGCCCCCCCGGCCGTCCTCGAGAAGGTGCGCGTCCTGATCGGCGACGGTCTCGGCTCGGTCGCCGTCACGTCCTCGACTGCGATCGTCGTCGTCGACGCGAGCGGCAAGCGATACCGGCTTCCGGGTGCCGTCACGGTCGACCAGAAGCTCGAATTGCCGGTGGGGAAGGAGGGCAAACCGAAGGCGCTCCCTGCTCCGCTCACCCTGCAACCGACCGCCGGCGCCAACCTCGTCGCGGCCGGGAAGACGTATCGCGGCACGCTCGAGATCTCACGAGGCGGCGGCAAGCTGCAGCTCGTGAACTCCGTAGGCCTCGAGGCCTACCTCCTCGGCGTCGTCCCGGGCGAGATGCCGAAAGACTGGCCGCTGGAGGCGCTCAAGGCGCAGGCGGTCGCCGCCCGCACCTTTGCCGTGCGCCACCTCGTCGCGGGACGGACCTTCGACCTCTACTCCGACTGGCGCAGCCAGGTCTACTACGGCGTCGGCTCGGAGGCGCCCGGCACGACCCGCGCGGTGCGTGAGACGCGCGGGGAGATCCTCACGCACCAGGGCAAGGCGGCTCAGGTCTTCTACTTCTCCTCGAGCGGCGGCAGGACGCTGAGCGCGCTGGACGTCTTCGGCTCGGACGTCCCCTACCTCGTCTCCGTCGAGGATCCCTGGGACGAGACGTCGCCGCACCACCGCTGGGCGAGCCAGCTCCTCTCCGGCGCCCAGGTGGCCAAGCGGTTCGGGCTCGCGGGGGTCGTGGCCGACGCGTCGCTCGTTCCCGGCACGCCGGGGAGACCTGCGGTGCTGCGGTTGACGACGACGGCCGGCGGCACGAGCGAGCTCCGCCTGAGCGACGTGCGGGCGAGGCTCGGCCTCAAGTCGACCGGGTTCCAGCTCGGTGTCCTGCGCCTCGACGCGCCTCCGCTCCCGCGCGTCCCGAAGGGCGCGCTCGTGCTCGGCGGCGTCGCGAAGGCCGTCGACGCGGTCGTGCTGGAGCTGCGTGGCCCCGGGGGCGCCTGGGCGCCGGCCAAGCGCATCGAGCCCGCGCCAGACGGCACGTTCGCGGTCAAGCTCCGCATCGCCGCCACGACCGTGTTCCGGCTCTCCGCCGACGGGCTCGCCGGGCCGCCCGTAACCGTCCGGGTCGCCGCGTGATCCGGCGCGCCGTCCTCGGCGCGGCGGTGACGATGGTCGCGCTCGTCGCGGGGAGCGAGCTCGGCGCCGGGGTCGCGGGAGGGTCGTCGCCGGGCGAGCGGGTCGTCGCGCGAGCCGACGCCGCACGGCTCGACTCTCGGGGAACGGGCGCCCTCGCGTGGAGCCCGCGACGACGCTCGCGAAGGCTCGAGTTCTCCCCGACCGACCCGCTCGCGACGCGGCAGTGGTACGCGGTCGCGGACCGGGCCTACGACGCCTGGACGACGCTCCCGCCGCTCGCGCCCGTGCGCGTCGCGGTGATCGACTCGGGAGTCGATCTCGGGCATCCCGACCTCCAACGCCGGATCGTGGTCGCGAAGAGCTTCGTCGGCGGCTCGGCGCAGGACACGCGCGGGCACGGGACGATCGTCGCCGGCGTGATCGCGGCCGAGCTCGACAACGCGACCGGCATCGCCGGCCTCGCGCCGGCCGCCGAGCTGCTCGTCGCGAAGGTCGTCGGCCCGGCAGGCACGGTCTCGGTCGAGGCCGAGGCGAAGGCGATCGTCTGGGCGGTCGACAACGGCGCGCGCATCGTCAACATCTCGCTCGGCGGCCTGCGCGATCCTCGGAACTCGGGCCGCGATACGTACTCGCGACGCGAGGAAAGGGCGATCCGTTACGCGGTTCGCAGGGGGGTCGTCGTCGTCGCCGCGGTCGGGAACGGGGACCAGGCGCCGAGCACGCCCTGGGACTTTGCGAGCTACCCGGCAGCGCTGCCCCACGTCCTTGGCGTCAGCGCGCTCGCGCGGAACGGCGCCGCGCCGAGCTTCTCCAACCGCGACGCGGTCTACAACGACGTCGCCGCTCCGGGCGAGGAGATCATCTCGACCTTTCCGAGGGCGGTCACCGCGGAACGGCCTTCCTGCGGCGACCAGGGCTACACGCCCTGCGCCTCCGACGACTTCCGGCCGCCCGAGGGCACGTCGTTCGCCGCTCCGCAGGTGACCGCGGTCGCGGCCAATCTGCTGGGCGTCCGCCCGCTCCTGCGCCCTGAGCAGGTCGTCGCGATCATCGAGCGGACCGCAGGTGACGCGACCGCCGCGACGGGGTGCCGCGAATGCGCGGTCGGCCGTGACCGGCTGACGGGCTGGGGGGCGCTCGACGGCGCCGCCGCGATCGGCTCCCTCGGAGGCCCGTTGCCGGCACGCGACGCGCACGAGCCGAACGACGACGCGGGGAACGCGGCCTACCGCCTCTACTTCCCGGCGGGCGAGAAGGCGAGGTTCGTCAAGGCCTCGGTCGACTTCTGGGACGACCAGGACGACGTGTACGCCGTCCGCCTCCGCCGCGGCGAGCGGCTCTTCGCGTCGATCGTGCCGGGCGTCCAGTCGAGCGTCGCGCTCGCGCTGTGGGAGCCCGAGGCCGAATCGGTCCTCGACCTGGCCAGGGTCGACCTCCGCGTCCGTGTCTCGAGTCGTCCGGGGCGCCGCGAGCGCGTCGCCTGGACGGCGCTCGACGACGGCTGGCACTTCCTCCAGGCGCGGCTCACCGCGCCGAGCGCGCTGCCGGTTCCGTATCGACTCTCCGTCGTACGCACGCGGTAGCGACACCACCGCCCCCGGTGTCTGACTTCAGTCAGACACCTGCTCTTCGACGTCCCGCGTCTCGAGCAGCTCCTCCTCGGCGACCTCGCGAATCACCCGCGCCGGGCTCCCGACGACGACCGCTCGGGCAGGCACGTCCTTCGTCACGACCGCGCCCGCGCCGACGAACGCCTCCTCGCCGATCTCCACGCCGGGACAGAGGATCGCGCCGCCGCCCACGCGGGCCCCGCGGCGGATCGTCGGGCCCCGCATGAGCTCGAGCCGCTTCTCGGTGCGCCCCATGAAGTTGTCGTTCGTCGTCACGACGCACGGCGCGACGAAGACGTCCTCCTCGAGGGTCGAGTAGGCGGTGACGTAGGCGCCCGCCTGGATCTTGGTGCGCGCTCCGATCGTCGTGTCGTTCTCGACGAGCGAGCCCCGCCCGACGACGACGTCGTCGCCGAGCTCGACCCGCTCCCGGATGCAGGCCTGGTCGCCGACGATCACCCGCTCGCCGACGGTCGACCCGGCGAAGACGATCGCGCCCGTCGAGACGACCGTGCCGGCGCCGAGGACGGCCGGCGGCAGCGGCTCGCGGCTCGCCGTCGAGCGGGGCGAGAGCGTCGGCTGCTTCCCGACGACGGCGTGCTCGAGCACCCTGACGCCTTCGCCGAGGACGGTCCCGTCGTGGACGACCGCGGTCGGGTGGACGTCCGGTTTCACGTCGGTGCGCCGGTGCGGAGCGACGTCGTCAGCCGGTCGAGCGTCCGCACGACCGCGAGCCCGTCGTGCGCCTCGCGATGGTCGCCGGGACCGTCTGCGACCAGGCGGAGGAAGTGCTGGAGCTCGAGCTTCAGCGGCTCGTCGTTCGCGATCTTGGGGCTGAAGATGTCCCCCGTCCGCGTGCGCCACTCGCCGTAGCTCGACGCCGGCTCCCAGGGCGCCTTCTCGTAGACGGTGACCTTCCGCTCGAGCTCCATGTCGTCGAACACGACCATCTTCTCCCGGCCGACCACCGTCATCTTCCGCATCTTGTGGGGGTCGAGCCACGAGAGGTGCATGTGGGCGACCTTCCCGGAGGGGAACCGGAGGAAGCAGAAGACGACGTCCTCGATCCCCTTCTGGAGGTAGTCCATGCCGTGCGCGACCGCCTCGCTCGGCTCCTCGCCGAGGAGCCAGAGGATGACCGACAGGTCGTGCACCCCGAGCGACCAGAGCGCGTTCTCGTTCGACCGGATCACGCCGAGGTTCTGCCGGTTGCCGTAGACGCACGCGACCTCGCCGAGCGCGCCGGAGTCGACGAGCTCCTTCACCGAGCGAAGACCGGGGTGGTAGAGGAGCAGGTGACCGGGCATCAGCACGAGGTCACGCGCTTCCGCGAGAGAGACCAGCTCCTCCATCTCCTCGCCGCGCATCGCCGGCGGCTTCTCGACGAAGACGTGCTTGCCCGCTTCGAGCGCCTTCCGCGCCAGCTCGTAGTGCGTGGGCACGGGCGTCGCGACGACCACCGCGTCGACAGCCGCGTCGGCGAGCAGCTCGTCGAACGAACCGGTCGCGCGCGCCTGCGGGTACCGCGCGGCGTAGTCCGCCAGCCGCTCCTCGTCCGTGTCGCAGATCCATGCGAGCTCTGCGAGCTCGCCCACCACGCGGACGACGTTCTTTCCCCAGCCGCCGACGCCCGCGTGGGCGACGCGGGGGGTCAAAGCTTCCAGACCTTCTCGCTCGTGATCCCCGCGCGGCCCGTTGCGTTGCGCAGGTCGACGACGAGCTGCGCGTCCTCGACGAGCCGTGCGTAGTCGATGCTCGAATGGGCCGTCGCGATCACGACCGCGTCGTAGGCGGCCGGCTCGAGCGGAACCGAGGCCATGTCGATCCCGTCCGTCGCGAACGACGGGACGTGCTCGTCGTGGTAGGCGACGCTCGCGCCGGCGTTCTCGAGGAGCTCGATCAGCTTCACGGCGGGTGACTCGCGCCAGTCGGCGATGTCCGACTTGTAGGCGACGCCGAGGACGAGGACGCGGGAGCCGGCGAGCGACTTGTGCGCGCCGTGGTTGAGCGCCTGCGAGACGCGCGAGCGGCAGTAGTACGGCATGTTCTGGTTGACCTCGCCGGCGAGCTCGATGAACCGCGTCGAGAAGTCGTACTCGCGCGCCTTCCAGGTGAGGTAGAAGGGGTCGATCGGGATGCAGTGACCGCCGAGGCCGGGCCCCGGCTGGAACGGCATGAACCCGAACGGCTTCGTCGCGGCCGCGTCCACGACCTCCCAGATGTCGATCCCCATCCGGTCGCAGAGCTGCGCGAGCTCGTTCACGAGCGCGATGTTGACCGAGCGGAAGATGTTCTCCAGGAGCTTCGTCAGCTCCGCCGCCTCCGGCGACGAGACCCGGTGGATCGTCTCGACCGCCGAGCCGTAGAGGCTGGCCGCGGCGTCGGTCGACGCGGCGTCGATCCCGCCCACCACCTTCGGCACGGTCTTCGTCGTCCAGTCGACACGGCCCGGGTCGACGCGCTCGGGTGAGAAGGCGAGGTGGAAGTCCCGTCCCGCGACGAGCCCCGACTCCTGCTCGAGCACGGGCAGGAGCTCCTCCCGCGTCGTGCCCGGGTACGTCGTCGACTCGAGCACCACGAGGTGACCCGGGCGCAGGCGACGTCCGATCTCGGCGCCGGCGGCAAGGACGATCGAGAGGTCGGGCTCACGCTGCTTCGAGAGCGGCGTCGGCAGGGCGATCAGGATCGCGTCGGCGTCGCGCAGCACGTCGTAGTCGGACGTCGCGGCGAGGCGGCCCGACTTGACGAGCTCGCCGAGCACCTCCGACGAGACGTCCTCGATGTAGCTCTCGCCACGGCGAAGCTGCTGGACGCGGCCCTCGTCGACCTCGACGAGCACGACGCTGCGCCCGGCGTCGGCGAAGACCTGCGCGAGCGGGACGCCGACGTACCCGGCGCCGACGATCGCGACGTCGTACGTCGCGGTGTCCGGGGCGGCGTCCGCCGTCGTCGTCTCGGGCGTCGTCACGGCGCGGAATGCTACCGGCGGCCACGGCCTTGTAACACATTGTCACAAGCGTGGTCGTCTCTGTCCGGGTGCGGAATACTCACGCGGGTGGAGGCGCCGACGATCGACGAGGGCTTGCGGTGCGAGAGCTGCGGGTCTCCCGCGCCCGGCGAGGCGCGCTTCTGCCCGCGCTGCGGGACGGCGCTCGCGAGCAGGCCGTCACCGCGCGAGGAGCGAAAGCTCGTCTCGATCCTCTTCGTCGATCTCGAGGGGTTCACCGCCTCGGCGGACGAGGCCGATCCCGAGGACGTCCGTGACCTTCTGGGCCGGTACCACGCGGTGGCACGGGAGCAGATCGAGGCGTACGGCGGCCGCCTGGAGAAGTTCATCGGCGACGCGGTGATGGCCGTGTTCGGTGCGCCGGTCGCGCACGGCGACGACGCAGAGCGCGCCGTGCGTGCCGGGCTGCGCGTCCTCGAGGGCGTCGCCGAGCTGCGGGCGAGCGGCGTGCCGCTCGCCGCACGTGCTGCCGTGAACACGGGCGAGGCGGTCGTCGCGCTGGATCGCGCCGAGGCCGGCGAGGCGATCGCGATCGGCGACGTCGTGAACACGGCGTCGCGCCTCCAGGCCGCCGCGCCCGTCGGACGGCTCGTCGTCGGTGCCGAGGCGCGTCGCGCCACCCGGCACGCGATCGAGTACGAGGCGCTCGGGCCGGTGGCGGCAAAGGGCAAGGCGGCGCCGCTCGAGGCATGGCTCGCGCTACGCCCGCTGGCCGAGCCTGCCGAGCGGCCCGGGCGACTCGGGCCGTTCGTCGGCCGCGCGCGCGAGCTCGACGTCGTCCGCTCCCTCTGGCGGCAAGCCACCGAGGACCGGCGACCGCATCTCGTGACGGTCGTCGGGCCGCCCGGGATCGGCAAGTCGCGCCTCGCCCGCGAGCTCGGGCAGGAGGTCGAGCGAGGTGGAGGCCGCGTCCTGCGGGGGCGTTGCGTGCCGTACGAGGAGCGAACCGGTTACCACGCGACTGCGCAGCTCGTCCGGCAGGCCTTCGCCATCTTCGACTCCGACCCGGAGCCGGTCGCACGGGAGAAGCTCGTCGCAGGCGTCGACGCCCTGCTCCCCGCGTCCGAGGCCGCGGATGCCACGCGGTATCTCGCGCTGCTCCTCGGTCTCGGCACGGACGCACCCGTCGTGACGCAGAGGCTCATCTTTCTCGCCGCCCGGAGGATGCTCGAATGCCTCGGCGCGGAACGACCCGTCCTCGTCGTCTACGAGGACATCCACTGGGCGGCGGCGAGCGAGCTCGACCTCATCGAGTTCCTCGGCGCGCAGCTGCGCGATACGGCATGCGCCGTGATCGCGCTCACGCGACCCGAGCTGCTCGACGAGCGGCCGTGGGCGGCGCGGCTGCCCGCCCACACGAGCATCGTGCTCGGCCCGCTCGCAGGATCCGAGGTCGAGGCGATGGTCGCGACACTCGTCGCCGAGCCGACGCGCGGGGAGACCGTCGGCCAGCTCGTCGAGCTGTCGGAAGGAAATCCGCTCTTCGTCGAGGAGCTCGCGGCGGCACTCGCCGACGGGGCCTCGGATCAGAGCCTTCCGGTGACGATCACCGCCGCGATCAACGCCCGGCTCGACGCGCTCCCGTCGTCGCTCCGCGCGCTCGTGCTGTCCGCGGCGGTCGTCGGGCGCACGTTCTGGCGAGGCGTCCTCCAGGCGATCGCCGGGGCCGAGGACGTCGACGGCGCGCTCGACGAGCTCGAGCGTCGAGACCTCGTCCGCAGGGAGTCCTCGAGCCGGCTCGAGGGAGACGTGGAGTACCGGTTTCGCCATGCCCTGATCCGGGATGTCGCGTACGGGACGCTCACGAGGGTCGAGCGAGCCGCCCGTCATGCCGACGTCGCGGAGTACGTCGAGAAGCGCGTCGAGGGAGATGCGGGCCCGGTCGCCTGGGTGCTCGCCCATCACTGGCGCTTCGCCGGCGAGCCACGTCGGGCCGTGCCGCACATCCTGGCGGCGGCCGCCGTCGCCGAACGTGGCTGGGCGACACGCGAGGTCGTCGAGCTGTACTCCCTTGCGGCAGAGCTCGCCGACGACGACCGGATGCGGGCTGCGATCCGGCTTCGGCGCGGGATCGCGCTGAAGGCGCTCGACGCCGATCACGAAGCCGCCGAGGAGCTCGCCGCTGTGCTCCCGGAGCTCGAGGGCGCCGAGCGGCTCGACGGCCTGCTCTACGCCGGGCGAGCGGAGGTCTGGGCAGAACGCCACGAGGAAGCCCTGCGCTACGGGGAAGAGGCGCTCGCCTTCGCCGAGCACGTCGGCGATGCGGACGGTCGGACCGCGGCGCTCGCGCTCGTCAGCGACGCGCTCGGCATGCGGGGGGACGCAGGCGACATCGCCCGGGCGCTCGCACTCGGCGACGAGGCGCTCGGCGCCTGGCGCCCCGGCGTGCGGGGCTACGAGCACGCCGATCACCTCCATCTGCAGTCGGACGTGAAGTACTGGACGGGTGACTACGCCGGCTCGGCGGCGTGCGCCACGCGCACCCGAGAGGTCGCGGGGGACGTCCAGAGCGCTCACTCGCTCCTTCGCGGGGGCGGGATCGACGCCATGGCCCACGTCGGGCTCGGCGAGCATGAGCTGGCGCTCGAGAGGCTCGACGCGATCATGGAGATCGCCCGGGAGCTGGGCACCACCGGTGCCTACCTGCCGAACTATCGTTCCGTGATCTTTCGAGAGGTCTTCGACCTCGACGCGGCCAGGAGCGAGAGCGAGGCGGCGCTCGAGGCGTCGCGAGACCTCGCGTTCGGCATGCCGCGCCGGTTCGCCCGCTCCGATCTGCTCCAGACCGCGCTGCTCGAGGGCGACGTCGGTCGCGCCCAGGCGGACTGGCCCGCGCTCTGGGAGGACGCGTCGGAGGCAACCGGCTGGACGCGGTGGCTCGTGCGCGGACGGTTGGCGGTCTCGCGCGCGGAGATCGCAGCGATCGCCGAGACCCCGGAGCAGGCGGCCGACTGGGCCGCGAAGGCCGTCGAGATCACGGTCCTGACGCTGCGACGCAAGTACGAGGCGCAGGCGCGGACGCTCCTCGGTCGTGCGCTCGTCGCGCTCGGTCGGGCAGAGGAGGGCGTCGCGGAGCTTCGGCGGGCCGTCGGGATCGCAGACCTGCTCGTGAACCCCCCGGGCAGATGGCAGTCGCGCGCTGCGCTCGCCCGGTGTCTGGAGGCGACGGGCGACGATGCCGGCGCGGACGCCGCGGCGCGAGAGGCACGGGAGATCGTGACGAGCTTCGCGGCGACCCTTGCTCCACAGCGCGCGACCACGCTGCTCGGCGCACCCGCCGTCAGCGAGCTTGTCGAAGCCGTCTGAGCCGAGTCAATCGAGGAGTGCCCGGGCGATCCGCTCGGCCGCGCGACCGTCGCCGTAGAGCGTCGGCGCCTTCTCCGGGAACGTCGCTGCCCGCACGGCCGCGACGATCGCGTCCGGATCGTCGTCGACGAGCACGTTGGCACCGACCGCGACGGTGTCGACCCACTCCGTCGACGGTCGCAGGGTCACGCACGGGACGCCGTACCAGTAGGCCTCCTTCTGGAGCCCGCCCGAGTCCGTCGCGATCGCGCGGGCCTGCGAGGCCGCGGCCGCGAACTCGAGGTAGCCGAGCGGCTCGCGGAGCTCGACGTTCGGGCCGAGGGGGATCCGTTGCGCGGCCAGCACGCCGGCGGTGCGCGGATGGGCGGGGAAGACCACGGGCTCGTCCAGGCGCGAGAGCCCTTCCACGATCCGTGAGAGCCGCTCGGGCTGGACGTTCGCCTCCCGATGGACGGTCGCGACGACGTACGTCCCGGGCGGGTGCGGCGGCTGCTCCCGCGCACGGGCGATCGGCGCGAACCGCATCGTCGCGTCGGCCATCACGTCGCCGACGACCTCTGCGCGCCCGGTCACGCGCTCCCCGCGCAGGGTCTCGGCCGAGCGCCGGTCGGGGCACAGCAGCAGGTGGGCGAGACGGTCGACCTCGATCCGGGCACGCTCTTCGGGCATCGAGAGGTCACCGCTCCGTAGCCCGGCCTCGACGTGCGCGATCCGGATCCCCCCGGCTCGCGCCGCCCGCGCGCCCGCGAGCGTCGAGTTCGTGTCCCCGAGCACGAGGACGACATCCGGCCGCTCGGCGTCGACCACCCCACGCAGCGGCGGCGTCAGGGTCTCGACGTCCGCGGTGCGGAGGTCGAGGCGATACGCAGGCTCCGGGAGGGCGAGCTCCTCGAAGAAGACCGCAGAAAGCTCGGCGTCCCAGTGCTGGCCCGTGTGGACGACGATCTCGTCGATCCCGGCGTCACGGAGCGACACCGACAGCGGCGCCGCCTTCACGAACTGAGGACGGTTGCCGACGACGGTGAGGATCTTCACGGTCGCCCAGCGTAGACGGCGGCCGCTCGACAACCGTTGACACGACAACTCGTCGGCACGTAGTTTCCATATCGAAACCAGCCGACGGCTACCTGAGTCGATGAGCTGACGAATTGACGCCGTGGCGACGATGCCAGGGCCGAGGATCCGAGGAGGGATTGCATGAATCGTCGACGAGGGGCCATGGGCTTCCTGATTCTCGTCGCGTCGCTTGTCGCGGCCCTTGCCGCATCTGCCGGAAACCAGGCCGTTCCGACACCGACACCGGCGTTCACGGCGGCGGATCTCATCGCCGCCTCCGGTGAGAACTGGCTCGGCTACAACGGCAATATCTACAACCAGCGCTACTCGACGCTCAACGAGATCAACGCGAGCAACGTCCGGAATCTCAGGGTCGCGTGGCGGCGGGAGATGAAGCCGCCGGGCACGAAGGTCAAGAAGGGCGAGGCGCTCTTCGCCGAGATGACGCCCGTCGCCCACGAGGGCGTCCTCTACATGCCGGACGGGAAGGGGAACCCGTGGGCGATCGACGGCGGGTCGGGCGAGCGGATCTGGGCCACGCGCCTCCCGCAGGAGAAGCTCGTCGGGCTGGCGGCGTTCGGCCTGCTCAACCGTGGGGCGGCGATCGGCGACGGAAAGGTCTACCTCGCGGCGCCCGACGCGTCGGTCAGGGCGTTCAACCAGGCGACCGGTCGGATGGTGTGGCGAAAGAAGGTGGCCAGCAAGCTGATCGGCCACTCCTTCACGAACGCTCTGACGTACTACGACGGCAAGCTCCTCACCGGCTCGTCCGGCGGTGACGCCGGGGCGCCTGCGTTCGTCATCGCGATGGACGCGAAGACCGGGCGCACCCTCTGGAAGTTCAACGTGATCCCGCAGAAGCGGAGCGACCCCGGCTGGAACACCTGGCCGGCCAAGCGCGCGTTCAACGGCGGCGGCGCGATGTGGAACCAGCTGACCGTCGACCCCGCGCTCGGGCTCGTCTACGGCGTGACCGGGAACCCGATCCCGTACTCGGGCGTCAAGCGCGGCAGCGGACAGGAGCTCTTCACCGAGTCGATCATCGCGCTCAACGTGAACACCGGGAAGCTCCGCTGGTACAACCAGCTGATCCACCACGACATCTGGGACTACGACGCGACGAACGCGACGATCCTCTACGACCGCGGCAGCTTCAAGGGCATCGCGCACGCGGGGAAGACGGGCTGGGTGTACGCGTTCGACCGCCGGACCGGCAAGTCGGTCAGCGGGCTCCACGAAGTGAAGGTGCCGCAGGCACCCCGCTCGAACACCTATCCGACGCAGCCGATGCAGGGCGACTGGGGCAAGTTCTCGCAGCAGTGTCCGCAGAAGTCCGATTTCGGCGGCAAGTTGCCGATGGCGCCGGACGGGAAGCCGTACAAGCACATCGGATGCATCTACGCGCCGTACGACGACACCGGGTACACCCTGACGATGCCGTCTGCACTCGGCGGCGCCAACTGGCCGCCCTCCTCCTACAGCCCCGCCACCGGGTTGATGTACATCTGCTCGAAGGACAGCTACATGAGCCTCAAGTCGCTCCCGGCGGCGAAGCAGAGGCTCGCGGCGCTCGGTGACTTCTTCCAGCTCGACGAGGGCTTCCTCGCCGGGCCGGACTCGAACCCGGGGCTGCGGCGGATCAACGGCCGCCTCGTCGCGATGAACCTGCGCACCGGCCGGATCGCATGGCAGGTGAAGTGGCCGAACGACATGTGCTACAGCGGCGTCGCGACCACGGCGGGCAACCTCGTGTTCGTCGGCCGCAACGGCGGCTACCTCGAGGCCTACCACGCCCGCACGGGCAGGCGGCTCTGGCGCTCGCCGAAGCTCAAGGCCGGCGTGAACGCTGCTCCCGCCATCTACACGGCGAACGACAAGCAGTACGTCGTCGTGCACGCGGGTGGCAACTCGATCGTCGCGGGCACCGGAGTGAAGCCGCGGCTCGGCGCAAGCCTCTACGCGTTCGCACTGCCAGGCTAGGGGTTCGCACCGCCAGGCTAGGGGTACGCTTACAGCACGAGCGGGAGGCGGGCAAGAGCATCGCCCGCCTCCCGCAAAATCGATCACCGAGGAGGATCTACTTGCGTCCCAGGAGATTGACTGCCGTCGCCGTCGCCTGCCTCTCCGGCGCTCTCGTCGTCGCCGGCGGTGTCGGCGCGGCCAACAAGATGGCGTCGCCCGTCAAGGTGACGGTCACCATGACGGACTTCAAGTTCAAGCTGTCGAAGACGTCGGTCCCGAGGAACACGCCGGTCGTCTTCACCGTCATCAACAAGGGGCCGAGCCCGCACGACTTCGCCCTCCCCGGGAGGAAGACGCCCGTCAAGGCATCCGGCACCACGGTGACGATGAAGGCCACGTTCAAGAGGGCCGGCAAGGTCCGCTACGTCTGCACGGTTCCCCGCCACGCGTCGTTCGGCATGGTCGGCAACCTCACCGTGAAGTAGCAAAGGCAAGGAGAGAGCAATGCTCAGGAAAGGCGCCCTCGTCGTCCTCGTCGCCGCGCTGGCGGGCGTCGCAATGCTCGCGACGGTGCCCGCGGCGACGGCCACGACGGAGCCCGCCGTCACGTTCTTCGTGCTCGTGCCGGTGAACGACGCGCGGGTCGTGATCTCGTGCCCTGCATGCCCGGGCCACCACCAGTTCCGTCGCGGCTGGGCGGCGCATTTCGACGTCGTCAACCGAGGCACCAAGCCGTACACGGTGGACATCGGGGGCCTTCGTACGCGGGAGCTTCGGCCGGGACAGAAGCAGCGCCTCAGCGCCTACTTCGACAATCGTGGGCGGTTCCAGTACAAGGTCGTGGGCAGCGCCGTGCCCAGGCACAAAGGCTGGCTTCGCGTCATCTAGTCCATGGCCTGCCGCTCCTGGTCTTCCTCGGGGCGGTCACCGTTGCGACCGCCGGATCGAGCGGCGTGGCGGTGACCGCCCCGCGCGACGGCGGGCAGAGCCTTGGTGGCACATGGGCGTCGCCGAATGGGAGCCGGGCGAGCACGCGGGCGGCGACCCGCGCGGCGATCACCTCCCGCACCGTCGCGACGCTCGAGCCAGCGTGGCGATTCCGCTTCCGCGGCAAGGGCGGCGGTTTCGGCCTCCTGACCTCGACGCCGCTTGTCGTCGGCGGGACCGTCTACGTCCAGGACGCGAAGTCGAGCGTGTTCGCGCTCGAGCGAAGCTCCGGACGGTTGCGATGGGCGCGCCTCTATTCGGCACCGAATGACGGGCCGAACGGTGCCGCGGTCGTGGGAGGTCGCGTCGTGGCGGCGACGGACACCACCGTCTTCGCCCTCAACCGGGCGAACGGGCGGAGGGTGTGGAGCCGACGCCTGGCCGACCGTGACGAGCAGTTCGTCGACATCGCGCCCGTCGTCGATCGCGGCCGCGTCTACGTCAGCACGGTGGGATTCCCGCCCGGCGGCCGTGGCGCGATCTATGCGCTCGACCTCGGCACGGGTCGCGTGCGCTGGAAGTTCGACACGGTCGCGAAGCGGTGGCCCACTCCGAAGGCCGGCGGCGGGGGATCGTGGAACCCGGTATCGGTCGATGCCGCGGGTCGCGTCTACGCAGGTATCTCGAACCCTGGGCCTTGGGGTGGGACGAATGCGCGTCCCAACGGCGGCGCCTACGCCGGCCCCGCGCTCTACACCAACTCGCTCGTCGTGCTAGACGGCGCCACGGGCCGGCTCCTCTGGTACGACCAGGTCTTCCCGCACGACGTCCGCGACTACGACTTCCACGTGACGCCGATCCTCGCGCGCGCCGGCGGCCGTGAGCGGGTGTTCGGGGCGGGGAAGGGAGGTCGCGTCGTCGCGTGGGACAGGGCAACGCGCCGGCGCGTCTGGTCGCGCGCCGTCGGGACCCACCTGAACGACGTCGGGCCGCTGCCGCATCGGCCGACGCGCGTGTGCCCCGGTCTCTTCGGCGGGGTGCTGACTCCCATGGCGCTCGCGGCCGGACGGCTCTTCGTCCCCGTCGTCGAGCTGTGCATGACCGAGAGCGGAGTGCAGTCGACGTCGCCCCTGCAGCGGCCGCCCGAGGAGGGCCGAGGCGTCCTCATGGCCCTCGAGGCCAACACAGGACGGCGGCTGTGGCAGCGCGCTCTTGGCTCTGCGCCGTTCGCGTGCGCGACCGTCTCGCGGGACGTCGTGTTCGCCCCGACGTTCGACGGCCGGATCCACGCCTTCGCGGCTCGAACAGGGCGCGAGCTCTGGCGCGACCGCGCTCCGGCGGGGATCAACGGCTGCCCGTCGATCTCGGGCGACATGCTCTTCGTGCCGGCGGGTGCGCCACACCGGGATTTCGACAGGCACGAGCCGCAGCTCGTCGCATACCGCGTGCGCTCCACCGTACGATAAGGACGCCATGGAAAGGACGCTTGTGCCCGCCCAAGACAACGAGCAGTTCGAGCGCGCCGTCGAGACCCTCGCGAAGCTCCTCGCGAACGTCGAGACCGTCGTGCAGGGCAAGACCGAGCAGATCAAGCTCGTGCTCGCCGCGCTCGCGTCTGGAGGGCACGTGCTCTTCGAGGACGTGCCCGGCACGGCGAAGACGATGCTTGCCCGATCGATTGCGGGATCGATCAGGGGTGCCGCGGTGGGGCGGGTTCAGTGCACGCCCGACATCCAACCGACCGACGTCACCGGCTTGTCCGTCTACGACCAGCGGACGCGTGAGTTCGAGTTCCGCCCCGGGCCGGTGTTCGCGAACGTCCTGCTCGTCGACGAGATCAACCGCGCGATGCCGAAGACGCAGTCGGCGCTCCTCGAGGCGATGGGCGAGCGTCAGGCGACCGTCGACGGCGTCACGCATCAGCTCCCTGACCCGTTTCTGCTGCTCGCGACGGAGAACCCGATCGAGCAGGAGGGGACGTTCCCCCTCCCGGAGGCGCAGCTCGACCGCTTCTCGCTCAAGATCGCACTCGGCTATCCGACGATCGACCAGGAGGTCGAGATCGTCCGTGGCCAGCGTCAGGAGCATCCCGTCACGAAGCTTCGCCCCGTCGTCGACCTCGACGACGTTGCCGACGTGGAGCGCGCGCTCGATCTCGTCTACACCGACGAGCTCCTGCTTCGCTGGATCATCGAGCTCGTCGCCGTCACGCGCACCCTCGAGAGCGTTGCCCTGGGCGCTTCGGTTCGCGCCAGCCTCGCGCTCGAGCGGATCGCACGCGCCTGGGCGCTCATCGATGGTCGCGACTACATGAGCCCCGAAGACGTCGAGCTCCTCTTCCTGCCCGTGCTCAGCCATCGCATCGTCTTCACCCCGACGTTCCTCGCCGAGGCCCGCCGCATGGGCCGCGACGAGGCGCTCGACGCGTTCCGCCGCCAGTGCCTGGAGCGCGTGCCTCGGCCGCAGCCCGACTCCGAGCACGAGCTGCGCGTTCTGGGCACCTATTCGGGCTCGTGAGCCCAGTCCCGGAGACGGCGCGGCAGACCGCGCACCCGGCGCAACGGCAGCCCATGGAGCCGGTGCCGCTCTTGCCGCGCACTCGGATGATCGGCTCGATGCTCGGTGCGTACACGAGCATCCGGCGTGGTCAGGGCTCCGACGTTGCGGGGTCGCGTCCGTATCGGCCCGGGGACCACGCGCGAACGATCGACTGGAAGGCCTCTGCTCGCCTCTCGTCCGTCACGGGCGACGACGAGTTCATCGTGCGTGAGCGCTACGCGCACGAGATGCCACGAGTCGTGATCCTCTGCGACCGGCGGCCGGAGATGGCGCTATATCCAGAGGAGCTCCCTTGGCTCTCGAAGCCTCTGGCGGTCGAGCGGATCGTGGAGCTGGTCGTGGTCAGTGCGGTGAACCAGCGCGGCCTGGTCGGCTACCTCGACCACGCAAGCCACGAAGCGGAAAACGACGCCGGGATACCGTTCTGGCGCCCACCTCGGGCGCACGGCGGCTCCTGGGGTGAAGGGAACCTCGTCGAGCAGCTCGAGACGCACCTGCGTGGCGGCCTCGACGCGCCATCGGACACGCTCGACCAGGGCCTCCGGTTCCTCTCCGTCGTCGCCGCGGCCGTCCCGATCGGAAGCTTCGTCTTCGTCGTCTCGGATTTCCTGGAACCGCCGCCTCGGGAGAGCTGGGCCGCGGCGATCGACCGAGGCTGGGATCTCGTCGCGGTCGTCGTCCAGGATCCCGTGTGGGAGCAGAGCTTCCCGCCCATCGGCGGCGTGGTGACGCCGTTCGTCGCGGCCGACGGCGGCGCGCTCCAATATGTGCGGCTGACGGAAGCCGAGGCCGCCGCGCGGCGGACGCTCAACATCGAGCGGCTGGCGCGACTCGAGAGCGACCTTCTCGAGCTCGGCGTCGACCCGATTCTCGTCTCGAGCGAGCAACCGGAAGCGGTCCAGTCGGCGTTCCTCGAGTGGTCGGAGCACCGACTGACGGCGCGAGGGCTTCTGTGACGCCGGCCGCGCGGCCGGCGCTGGCTTTCGCGGCGTTCGTCGCCGTGGCCGCCGCGGGCGCGGCCGTCGTGTTCTGGGTCGCGCCGCGCTGGGACGCCGGAGAGGGGGGCACGTTCGGCGTGCGCTCGCTCGTCGTCAGGACGAACATCGCCCCGGAAGGGGCACTCGTGGGCGATCAAGTCTCGGCGCGTGCGAGCGTGCTCGTCAACTCGGACGCGATCGACCCGGCGACGGTGCGCCTCTCCGCCCGCTTCGCTCCCTTCGGGCTCGTCGGGACCCGGCGCGTGGTGCACGAGGACGTGGGTCACGCCGCCCAGGTGGAGGTCATCTACACGCTGCAGTGCGTCACGGTCGACTGCCTGCACGCGATGGAGCACGTCGTCGACGGGAGGACCCTGGCGCGTCCGATCCGGTTCCGTCGAGGGACGCTGACGGCGCGGACGCGGGACGGCGCGGTGACACGGGCCTCGTTCAGCTGGCCCCGGGTGAACCTTCGTTCGCGGCTCGACCAGGAGACGATCGACCTTCTCGAGACGAGGCCTGCGGCATTTCGACGGCCGGACGTGTCGTACCTCGCCTCGCCTGCGGCGCTCGGCTGGGGCACCACCGGCGTCGCGGTTGCGCTGCTCCTGGCAGGAGGGTGGCTCGTCGCTGGTGTGATCCGTGGCAGGCGCCGGGAACGGCAGCTGCGGATCCCGGCCCATCTGACCGGCGTCGACCGCGCGCTCGCCCTTCTCGAGCACGCTCGCGCCGAACGGGACGTCGCCGGCGAGCGTCGGGCCCTCGAGCGACTGGCGCTCGAGCTCCGCATGGAAGGCGAGCCCGAGCTCTCGATGGCGGCGACACGCCTCGCGTGGTCGGAGCACGGCCCGCGGGACGAGGCGCTCGACAGCTTCGCCGCAAGCTTCGCGGAGGCTCGGAATGGACGCTAGCGATCTCGGGCGCCGCATCGTCGACCGCGCGCAACGCGGCGCCCGCGGTGACGCGATCCCGACACCCGACCTGGGGTCCTTCAGAGCCGTCGGGCGCCGCACGCGGGTCATGCGCCTGGGCCTCGCTGCCGTGCTCGTCGGCGGAACGCTGCTCACCCTCGCTCTCGTGCCAAGTGCGGACGACCGTCGCTTCCTGCCCGCCTCCAACGTCGGGATCGTCGTGCTCGACGTCTCGACCAGCGTGAAGCCGTCGACGTACGACCTCATCCGCGAGCAGCTCAGGGGGCTGTCGTCCACGTCTCGCCGGTTCGGCGTCGTCCTCTTCTCGGACGTCGCCTATGAGGCCCTCCCGCCGGCGACACCGGCACGCGAGCTACGCAAGTTCGTCCGCTTCTTCCGCCCGGGCTACGGCTACGACAAGGACGGCAATCCTCTCCCGCGCTCGCCGTGGGAGCAGTGGTTCTCGGCCGGCACGTCGATCTCCTCCGGCCTGCTGCTCGCCGCCCAGCTGCTCCAGGAGCGTCCGTACACCGACCGCGGGGTCGTCCTGATCAGCGACCTCGCGGACGACCCGAGCGACCTCCAGCAGCTCGCGGACACGATCGCGCTGTACTCGCGGCGGTCGATTCCGCTCAACGTCGTGGCACTGGATCCCTCACCGGAGGACCGCGAGCTCTTCCTGGACCTGCTCGACAACCCTGGCGCGATCAGCAACGTCCAGCTGCCGACGGCACAGACCGGGCGCGGCCGCCTCGCGGTCGCGTCCAGCTTCCCCTGGACGACGGCGTTCCTCGCCGCGTTCGTCGTCGCGGTGCTGGCGGTCAGCGTGTACTGGACCGAGCCGCTCCAGTGGCGGAGGCGCCAGGCATGACCCGGCTGATCGTCGGCGTGGGGTGCCTCGCGCTCTCCTGCGTGGCGCTCCTCTTCGCCCGGGACGTCTGGCACGCGAACGACGCGCTCCGTGACGCCGACGTGCGGGGATCCGTCCAGCCGCTGTCCGCACGGTCCTGGGAAAGCGCCGAGATGATCCCGTTCGGGGCCGCGCGAGCCGCTCTCGGCATCGACGACGACCTCGAGTACCGGGCTCTCGTCGCACGGGCGATCGCGATGACGGAGCAGGAGGCGGTCACGCCCGCGCAGTTTCGGGAACGCCTTCCCGTCCAGACCGCGTTGCACCGCGTCAAGAACGGCGACGACGACGCGCACCGCCGCTCGGATGCGGCGAACCTGATCGGGCTCCTGATCCTGGGCGACCCGGAGGATGCCTCCACGTCGCCCCTCGAGACCCCCGTGCAGCGGGCTGTCCGCGAATTCCGCTTCGCAGTGCGGGTCGACCCCACCAACGATGCAGCGAAGGCGAATCTCGAGCTGATGCTCCAGAACCAGAGGTCGGAGAACCCGCAGGGCCAGGGCAGCGCCGGCGGCGGCAGCGAGTCGGGGAGCGGGGCTGCCGGCCTCGGCCCACCGGGCCACGGCTTTTGACGACGCTCGCGGCCTCCTTCGGGTTCGTGACGCCCTTCGGGCTCCTGTTCGCGCTCGCGAGCGCGATCCCGATCGCCGCCTTCCTCGCCACCTCACGTCGCGCGCGACGTGCCCGGACTGCACTCGGGCTCGATCCGTACGGCGGCGTCCATCCGGTCTGGACGGCCGCGACGATCGCCGCGGTGGTCGTGCTCCTCGCCACGGCGCTCGCGCAGCCCGTCGTTCGCACGCTGACCACGCAGCACGTGAGGGAGGACGCGGAGGCGTTCTACGTGTTCGACATCTCCCGGTCGATGCTCGCCGCCGACAGCCCGAGCGCGTTGACGAGGATGGAGCGCGCCCAGCGGATCGGCCTGCGGATGCGGGGACGGTTGTCCGACGTGCCGTCGGGCGTGGCGTCGCTGACCGACCGCGTGCTCCCGCACCTGTTCCCCACGGCGGACGAGGAGGTCTTCACGGCGACGGTGGAGTCGGTCGGCGTCGACAAGCCCGCGTCCCGTGCCGTCGACGAGGTGACGACGCTGTTCGCGGCGTTCGACACGATGGCGGGCGACAACTTCTTCGGCGTCGGTGTGCCCAACCGCGTCGTCGTGGTCGTGACCGATGGCGAGAGCGCACCGTACGACACCGCCGCTCTGCGGCAGGCCTTCTCGAAGGGGCCGCCGACGAAGTTCGTCGTGGTCGTCACCGGCGATGCGAGCGAGCGGGTGTGGTACCGCGGTCGGGCGATTCCCGACTATCGGCCCAAGGCCGAGCGCGACGCGATCGTGAAGCAGTTCGCCGACGCCACCGGGGCCGAGGTCTTCTCGGAGGACCAGCTGGACGGCGCGGTGCGCGCCGTGAAAGCCGCGTCCGGCAGCGGGCCGCGTCGAGTCGGTCGGCACCCAGCTCGAGATCCTGCCGCTCGGTCGCTGGTTCGTCCTGGCGTCGCTCGTCCCCCTGGGGTTCCTCCTGTGGCGACGAAACGTCGTCTGAAATGGCGCGTTGCGTCTGCCGTCTCCGTGCGGCGCGAGCACAACGAGCTCGCCAAACGCGCTGTCGACGAGGCGCTCGAGGCGGCGCCCTCATGACGTCGCATACCGCGGATCGGCGGCACGGCAGGTCCATCGAGACACCGGTCATCGCGCGTAGGATTGCTCGCCCATGAACGAGAACGTCGGCAGCGCGATGGAGATCGCCGGACGGCTCGTCGAGAACGCCGGGCGGGTCGTGCTCGGCAAGCGCAAGGAGATCGAGCTCGTCGTCGCGGCGCTCGTCTGTCGAGGCCACGTCCTGTTCGAGGATGTCCCCGGGACGGCGAAGACGATGCTCGCGCGCTCGCTGAGCGCCTCGATCGAGGGGGCCGCGGTCGGTCGCATCCAGTGCACGCCCGACCTCCAGCCGACGGACATCACCGGCCTCTCCGTCTGGGATCCGGTCGACCGGACGTTCGAGTTCCAGCCGGGCCCGATCTTCGTGAACGTCCTCGTCGTCGACGAGATCAACCGCGCGCTGCCGAAGGCGCAGTCGGCGCTCCTCGAGGGGATGGCCGAGCGTCAGGTCACCGTCGACGGCGTCACGCACCCGCTGGCCGACCCGTTCCTCCTGATCGCGACCGAGAACGCGATCGAGCAGGAGGGGACGTTTCCGCTCCCCGAGGCGCAGCTCGACCGCTTCATCGTCCGCAGCTCGCTCGGCTACCCATCGCTCGAGGACGAGCTCTCGATCGTCGACGCGCAGCTCCACGGGCACCCCGTCGACTCGCTCCGGCCGGTCGTCGCCCTCTCCGAGCTGCCGGTGGTCTTCGCCGCGCACGAGGAGGTCTACATCGACCCGCTCCTCAAGCAGTGGGCGGTCGAGCTCGTCCGCGCGACCCGGAGCCTCGACATCGTCGAGGTCGGTGCGTCCGTGCGCGGGAGCCTCGCGCTCGAGCGCATGGCACGGGCGCTTGCGCTCGTCCTCGGGCGAGACTACGTCGTCGCCGAGGACATCGAGCGGCTCTTCCCGCTCGTCGTGATGCACCGCATGGTGCTCGCCACCGACGTCGTCATGGAGGGCCTCTCGGGCAGGGAGCTCGCCGAGCGGGTCTGGGAGGGCTGCGTGCAGGCGGCCCCGCGGCCGGAGCCAACCTGGGACGCCACCGCCGCAACCGCCGAGGCGTGAGATGACCCGGCCGGGGACAGCGCCGGTACCGCTCGTGCCGCAGCGGCGCTTCGCCGGAGTCCGTTTCGGGGCGCACCGCAGCCCGCGCAGGGGCGAGGGCGACGAGGTCGCCGGGATGCGTCCGTACCGGCGTGGCGATCACACGTCGTCGATCGACTGGAAGGCGTCGGCCCGGCTTTCGGCGGCCCGCGGCACGGACGAGTTCGTGACCCGCGAGTTCTTCGCGGATCAGGCGCCGCGGATCGTCGTCGTGTGCGACCGCCGACCCGGAATGCGGCTGTACGACGCTTCCCTTCCGTGGCTCGACAAGGCCGCCGCCGCCGCCGAGGTGCTCCGGCTCCTCGCAGCGTCGACGATCGCAGAGCGCGGCGATCTCGCCTACGCGGACCACGCGACCGAGCGCGGAACCTGGCTCCCGCCGAGCCGGTCAGCTCACGGCCGGCTCCTCACCGCGCGTCTTGCGTCATCGCCCTGGCAAGGCCCTGAAGACGGACTCGCTCGCTCGCTCGACCTCCTCACGCGCCGTCGAACCCTGCTCCCGGTCGGCACCTTCGTCTTCGTCGTCTCGGACTTCGTCGCCCCGCCGTCGGCCCGTGCCTGGGCACCGTTCCGCTCGCTGCTGCTCGACGTGACGCCCGTGATCGTCCAGGACCCGACGTGGGAGCAGCGCTTCCCGCACGTGCGCTCCACCGTGCTCGAGGTCGTCGATCCCGACACGGGACGACGCGCTGACGTCTGGATCGAGCGCGGCGAGCGCAGGTCGCAGGAGAACGAGGAGCGGCTCCGCACGACCGTCGAGGGATTCGGTCGCCTCGGCTTCGATCCCGTCGTGGTCGGCTCCAGTGCGCCGCAGGACGTCCGTGAGGTCTTCACCCGCTGGGCCGTCCGACGGCAGAGGGCTCGGCGGGCGGCGGCGTGACCCGGGTCGCCGCCGCGGTCTGCTGTCTCTGGCTTCTGCTGCCTGCGGCCGCGTCCGGCGCCCCGTCGATCCGCGCCGAGGTGTCGTCGCCCCGAGACGTCGGTCGGCCGGCCGTTCGACTACGTCGTCCGCGCGACGCTCGACTCGGAGGACGAGGCGCGGGAGGCGCGCATCCTCGCTCCGATCGGCGCGTTCCAGCCGGTCGGGCCGTCCTCCGTCACGCGCGACGGACGCGAGGTGCGTCTCACCCAGCGGCTCGCCTGCCTCGGTCCCGGGTGCGTGCCCGGGCGCGCAGAGCCGCGTCGTGCCGCTCCCCGCCGCGCACGTCGTCGCCGGTGGACGCACGACCACCGCGCCCACGGTGTCGATCGCCGTCGTGCCGCGCGTCCCCGCCGTCGCCGTCGCGGCCCGCGATCCGGCGTACCGGCGACAGACCGGGATCCCTCCTGCCGGCTTCTCGCCGTCGCCGAGCCGTCCTCGCGGCGCTCGCCGCAGGTGCTGCGGCGCTCCTCGTCCTCGTCGCCGTCGTCCTCGTCGCGACGGGGCTCCGTGGCGGCGTGCGTGCCGCCGGCACCGAGGGGGACGAGTACGAGCGCGCCGTTCGGCTCCTGCGGGAGTCGCAGGGCCGGCAGAGCCCGGACCGGCGGCGGGCGGCAGGGCTCCTCGGGCGGGTGGCGAGGACGCGCGTAGGGGAAGAGCTGGCCACGAGCGCCGACCGTGTGGCCTGGTCGCTTCCACAGCCTGACGCGGCGACCGTGGGGAGCCTCGCGGACCGAGCGGAGAGCGAGCGGCCGTGAGCACGTCGAGCGCCATCCCGCTCTCGGACGCGGGGCGCCTCCGGAGGCCGGCGCGCCGGACACGGATCGTCCAGCTGATCGCGCTGGTGGCCGTGCTCGGAGCGGCCGCTTGGCTCCTCGTGGCCGCCTTCCGGATCGACCGGTCGACGACGGCGTTCGCCCCGGAGTCGACGACCGCGATCGTCGTGCTCGACGTCTCGGCGAGCATCTCGTCGGAGACCTACGACCGGATCCTCGCGACGCTCGACCGGCTCGCGGACTCGAACGGCCGGTACGGGCTGGTCCTCTTCTCGGACACCGCGTACATGGCACTTCCGCCCGGCACCGATGCCGCGGAACTGCGGCCGTTCGTGCGCTTCTTCCGCGTCCCGCCCAGGACCGGGGGAGGGCTGCCCGATCCGCCTCGAAGCCCATGGAGGGACACGTTCAGCGCGGGGACTCGGATCTCCACGGGCCTCGAGCGTGCGCTCGACGAGATCCGCGACCGGCGGCTCGACAAGCCTGCGGTCGTCCTCGTCAGCGACCTCGACGACAGCACGAGCGACCTCGATCGGCTCAGGGACGTGGCGCTGGCCTACCGTCACGCAGGCATCCCGCTCCATGTGGTGGGGCTGAACCCCGCGCCGGAGGACGCCGCTCTCCTCCGAACTCTCGTCGCCCAGTCGGGAGACGTGGTCGCCGCTCCGACAGGAGAGACCGCCTCGGGGCGATTCCTCGCCGGACGGGCGACCGACGTGGCGTTCGCGACCGTCGCGCTCGCGCTCGGCCTCGCTCTCCTCCTCGTCGTCACGCAGCGCGTCCGCTGGAGCACGCCATGAGCGCACTTCGCCTGGTGTCGGTCGTCGCCGCCCTGCTCCTCGCTGCTGGTCTCGCAGCGCTGGCACACGACGTCCGCCGGTGGGACGAAGGGATGGAGCGTGGCGACCGCGCCTACGCCGGAGCGCAGTCGGGGGCGAGGTGGGCGGCGGCGCCCTGGCTGCCGGGGGACCCTGCGGGCGCGATCCTCGGCGTCGAGCCGCGGCTCGAGCTCCGCCGGGCCGTCCAGTCCTTCACGCGCGCCGTCGACGTCCCTCAGGGGATCGACAACGGGGAGAGGCGTGCACGCGTGCGAGCTGCGGCCGAAGTCGCGCTGGCCCGGGTCGCGGAAACGGGCGACGCGGAGGCAGCGTCACAGGCGGCGAACCTCATCGGTGTCCTCGCCGAGACCGACGTCCAAGGCCCGACCACGAGTCGTGGCCGGGCGGCGTTCGCGGCGGCCGTCCGCGCGGACTCGGAGAACCAGGCCGCGGCGTACAACCTCGAGCTCATCCTGCGGCGCGCACGCGTCGTCGGGACGCGAGAGGGGCCGGGATCAGGATCGGGCGCCCGTGGGCCTGCGCGGCGGGGTGCGGGCGCGGGCGCGCCCGGGATGGGGTACTGAGGGTGGTCGCACTCTCGATCGAGCTGCTCGATCCGAGGATGCTCGCGCTCACGCTCGTGGCGACGCTTCCCGTCGCCGCGGGCGCCATCGTCGTCGTGAGGAGCAGAGGCGCGGCGAGGACGCTGGGCCTGACTCCGGCGCCGCTCGCGCGCGCCGTCGTGGCGCTCGTGGCGGCAGGACTCGCGTGCGTGGCCGGCGCGGCCGCGGCCGCCCAGCCCGTGCTCGAGACGACCGAGGTGCGCAAGCAGCGGACGGCCTCGGAAGTGGTGTTCGTCGTGGACGTCTCCCGCTCGATGCGCGCCGCCTCCAGTGCGGAGGGCCCGACACGGCTCGATCGGGCGCGGGAAGTCGTTCGCTCGCTCCGCGCGTCGGTCGAAGACGTCCCGGCCGGGCTCACCGGGCTCACCGACCGCGCCCTGCCGTACCTGTTTCCGACCGGCGACCAGCGCGCGTTCGGCGACGTGCTCGCGCGGAGCGTCGCGCCGGAAGAGCCGCCTCCGATCACGTCGTTCAGCATCGTCGCCACGAGCTTCGAGCCCCTGGCCACGCTTCGCCGTGACGGCTTCTTCTCGCCCGACGCACGCTTCCGCACCTGCGTGCTCGTCACGGACGGCGAAGCCCGGACCGGCGGCGACGAGCCCGAGGACGCGGGAGGCGGCGGCCTGACGCCGGCGTCTCCGAGTCTCGCGCCCGATGCTTCCGCGCCGAGCTCCGCGCCGTCGGTCGACCCTGCGGTCAGCGGAGGTGCGCTCTCGTCCCGCGACGGCTGCCGGCTCGTCGCCGTCCGCGTGGGAAGCGAAGCCGATCGGATCTACAGCCCGGCGGGCGTGGTCGAGGCGCAGTACCGCCCCGACGCCGCGGCCGCGTCGACCCTCGAGCGGTTCGCCGAGGCGGCGCGAGGGTCGGCGTTCACCGAGGACGACGTCGACGCCGCCGCCGACGCGCTCCGGGAGGCCGCCGAGCACGGGCCTGTTGCCGACGTTGCGCGGCGCGCGAGCAGCCGCGCGCTTGCGCCCTACCTCGCCGGCCTCGCCGCACTTCTCGCCGTGGTGACCGCCCTCTCGCGGACTCTTCGCGGAGCCTTGCGTCGGCAAGTATCCGCAGAGTAGGCTCTGAGTCGGTGCACGGTATGAAGCGGCCACGGTGGGCGCGGGTCTCGATGGCGATGGCTGCCGTCACCCTTCTCGTCGGCGTGTCCGCAGGAGTCGCGCTCGGCCGCTCGGACGCCGTGGCGCCGCCGAGCGGTGACTGGCTGGCGTTCGGTCGCACGCCCGACCAGAACCGCTACTCGCCGCTGACCCAGATCACACGGGCGAACGTCGATCAGCTCGGTCGCGTGTACACGGTGGACTTTCGCCAGCGCGACCCCGACGTGCGAAACGGCCAGCAGTCGTATCCACTCGCGATCGGGGGCACGCTCTACGTCACGACGAACGACGCCAACGTGTTCGCGATCGACGGCCCGACCGGGCGGACGATCTGGCAGCGAAAGCCGCTGAACAGCGCCGTCTTCAAGAACTTCGGCGTCGCCGCGAACCGTGGCCTCGCGTATTGCGGCGGACGCCTCTTCATCCTCCAGCTCGACATGAAGCTCGTCGCGATGAGCCCGAAGACCGGCGAGGTCCTGGGCGAGGTGGCACTGAGCCAGGACGTGCCGAACGCGACCGCCAACTACGGCTACTCGCAGACGAGCGCCCCGATGTGCGCCAACAACACGCTCGTCTTCGGCGCCGCCGGCTCGGAGCGCGGCAACCGCGGCTTCGTGATGGCTTATACGCCAAACCTGAAGCCGGCGTGGCCGTCGCCGTTCTGGACGATCCCGCCGGATCTCACCGGGTGGCGCCGATCGCGGCTCGTCGGCGGCGGGCCTG
The DNA here is from genome assembly GCA_963791895.1 of uncultured Actinomycetes bacterium. GTDB lineage: Bacteria > Actinomycetota > Thermoleophilia > Gaiellales > Gaiellaceae > Gaiella. The sequence continues at coordinate 477,472 of CAWBTY010000009.1, read as the reverse complement.
TCTGGACGCCTGTCACGATCGACAGGACCACCAACACGGTCTTCTTCGGCACCGGCAGCGCCACTCCCGTCTACTACCCGGCCCTCCGCCCCGGGCCGAACCCGCGCACCGGCTCGCTCATCGCCGTCGACCTGCGTGACGGCCACATGAAGTGGTGGCGGCAGCTCCTGCCGAACAACAACCAGTGGGAGTACGACGTGGCGCAGCCGCCGTTGGTCTACAACACCAAGATCGGCGGTCAGACACGGCGGGTCGTCTCGGTCGGGACGAAGGAGGGCACGTGGTTCGCCTTCGACGCGAGGAACGGCCGGCCGTTCCACCAGCGCGTGAAGGTGATCGACCGCGTCGAGCATCCTCCGCTCAAGGCGGGTCAGCCCGTGACGATCTTCCCCGGCTCGATCGGCGGGCTCAACTACTCGCCGGCCGCGTTCGACCCCAAGACGGGATTCGTCTTCAACGCGGCAGCGGAGACGGCGGGCGTCCTTATCCAGGATCGGCTCAGCCCGACGCAGAAGAAGCGCAAGCTCCTGCTCGGCGACGTCTACCTCGGGCTTCAGAACGGCAACTTCGGCGCGGCACTCGCGGGGTGGAAGGACCACGGCTCGATCAGCGCGATCAACGCGTCGACCGGCCGCCGCGTCTGGAAGTTCAACACGCCGGAGCCGGAGCGCGGCGGCGTGACGGTGACCGCCAGCGGGCTCGGCTTCGCGGGTGGCGGCGACGGTGTCCTGCGCGCCTTCGACCTCACCAACGGGAAAGTCCTCTGGACGTTCCAGACGGGCCGACAGATCGCAGCCGGGCCGACGATCTTCACCGCCGACGGGAAGGAGTACATCGCGATCACCGTCGGCGGCACGCCGACGTCCTCGGGCGGCGGCCTCGCCTCGCAGCTGCAGGTGTTCGCGATCGGCGGAAGCAAGACCGAGTCGCCCAAGCCGCTCTCGACGTCGTCGGTTGAGCCCCTTGCGTCGAGGGCCGCGCCGAAGGCGACCACCGCGGCTGCTCCCACACGTTTCGTCGCCGCGGCCACGACGGCCGCGCGCAAGGCGCGGATCATGATCGACGGAGGTGCCGTATCGCTGACGTCCTGGACCCCGTCCACGTCGAATCTGGTCAACGTCGGCGGCCGGGTCGTCTTCGGCGGCTCGGCCGTCGTCGGAGCAAGGATCGCGGTCGACCGCTATGTGCTGCCGCGGGCAACCGACAGCGATGGCCGCTTCGTCTCGCCCGTCGACTCGACGCTCGCCCGGCGCCATCCCGTGACCGTCGTCGACGCCTCCCGCGCGAGGGTCGGGGGACGGGCGCTCACCGCCGCCGAGCAGCGCGCGGTTAGGGGTGCCACGGGCGGGATCAGCGTCGCGTATCGCCTCAGCGGTGTCACCGTGAGCGAGCGGAACGGCAACGTCGTCGTCAGCGGCCGCGCGACCCGCGCCGACGGCTCCGTCGTCCCGACCGTCATCCTGCTCTCGTACCGGCTGTCGGGGCGGATCACGGACTCGGCCGGCAACCCGATCCGCGGCGCGACCGTGGTGACGAGATCGAACGACCGCGACTTCTGGACGTTTTCGGAGCCCTCGGATGCGAACGGTCGCTACAACGGGTTCTTCCCGGCCTCGGACAAGTCGGGCAACGACCCGGTCGAGTTTGCGGTGCAGATCGCCTACGGAAGGACGTCGTACACGACGGGTGCCCGCAACCCGAGCTTCAAGCGACTGTCGAGCGCGACGATGGACGTCCGCCTCCCGGCCTCGGGCATTGCGGCGCCGCTGCCGACGACGACGGCGGTGCCCGGCGCGATCTACCGCGGCCTGCTCGTTGGCGTCTCGGGCCGCAACGGCCTCGTCAAACCCATCTCCGCCACCTGGCCCGACGCGCGCGGACGGTTCACGATCGTGCTTCCCCCGAGCATGAAGGGGCAGACGCTCCGGTTCTGGCAGAGCGAGTTCCAGACCTACACGACCGGGGCCGCCCCGGGCGGGCCGGTCAGCATCGCCTGGCCGACGCTGCTCTCGCCTCGCGTCCCGCGCGACACCGGCTTCGTGCGGGTCCCGCGCTAGGCGCTCGGGACGCGCCGCGGCTCGCTGAGATAGAGGTGCCAGAGGATCCGCGCTGCGCTCGCGCGGTGCGGGCGCCACGCCTCCCCGATCCAGTCGAGCCCCGTTGCGCCCGGTGGCAAAGCCGACCTCGGCTCCTGGCCGTCCGCGCTCTCTCCCAGAGTCTCTCGTGACGTGGGCTTCGTTCGTGCTCCCCGCAGATAGAAGCCCGCGATGAGCTCGATCTAACTCCACGGCGACGCTCCAAGTCCGGGAAGAGAGGGGCATGCGCGACGACCACGCTGGTCGTCGTCCACGCGCGGCCGCTGACGGATTCGATGCGATCCGGGCCGTGAGGGATTCGAGCCTGCCGTAATCGCGACAGGCGCGAGCGCGCTGCGGCGCTCGACGTCGTCCCCCGACGGCCTTCCATCACTCGATCGGGTGGCCGTGCTCCCCGGTTGGGTGAAGCGTGCGCGGCAAGAGGCAAAAAGATGAGAAGTGCAGGCAGTTTGGCGACGCCTGTCAACCGATGCGGCCAGCACGAGCGACATCCACGCAACCGCCGGGCGTCCGGGCCGATCCGGGGGTGCCTGGGGGCGACAGCTGGCGGGCGAGGCCGGTGCTCGCGGCGCTGCTCCACGTCGCGGCACACGGCGTCCCCGTTGCCTTCTCCGTGGTCGTCGTCCTTGCAGCGAGCAGCGTCGTGCCGTCACCGCGCGGCTCGGTCGGCATCTACGCCTGCCGGTGGGTCGTCCTCTCCGCTGCGGCCACGGTCTTCCTGATCGCGGCCGGGAAGCTCTCCCGGCGGCTCCTGCCGCTGGCGACGCTCATGCGCCTCTCGCTCGTCTTCCCCGACGCCGCGCCTTCGCGCTTCAAGCTTGCGCGGCGGTCGGGCACGGTCGCAACGCTCGAGGAACGCCTCGCCGACGCGCGCCGGGCCGACAGGGAACGAACGCCGCTCGAGGCGGCACAGCTCTTGCTCGAGCTCATCGCGCATCTCGACGACCACGACAGGCTCACCCGTGGCCACGCGGAGAGGGTCCGCGCCTACGCGCAGAGCATCGGCCGCGAGCTCGGCCTCGGCCGCAGAGAGCTCGAACTGCTGAACTGGGCCGCGCTGCTCCACGACGTCGGCAAGCTCGACGTGCCGCACGATGTGCTGACGAAGGCGGGTCGTCCGAGCGACCACGAATGGGAGTTGCTGCGGCGGCACCCGGAGGCGGGAGCAGAGCTCGCCGCGCCGCTACGGGACTGGCTCGGCGAGTGGGGCGACGCCATCGAGCAGCATCACGAGCGATGGGACGGGGCGGGCTACCCACACGGCCTTGCCGGGACGGACATCTCGCTCGCGGGGCGGATCGTCGCCGTGGCGGACGTCTACGACGTGCTCACGTCCTCACGCTCGTACAAGCAGGCGGGCTCGTCCGCGGCCGCCCGACAGGAGCTCGCACGGTGCGCCGGGACGCAGTTCGACCCGGCGGTCGTGCGCGCGTTTCTCTCCATCTCGATCCGCTCGCGGGGAGTCGTGACCGGGCCGCTGTCGTGGCTCGCGCACGCGCCCGTGCTCGCCCGCATCCCGCTGACGCCGGCGGCGACCGTGGTCTCCGCCGCAGCCGTCGCCACCGGTGTTGCCGTGACCCCGTCCCCGGCACCCGCCCAGCGTCAGGTGGTCGAGCAGGTCGTCCGTGCGGCTGCGCCCGGAAGCTCGGCACCCGCCGTCCTCCCCTCCGCCGATCCCGCCGCGCCCGGCCCTGCGGCGTCCGCCGGGCCGCGCGCCGCCGACCCGGCGGCCGTGGCGGTCTCGAGGAGCGATCGTCCGCGTCCCCAGACGAAGCCGCCGGCCGCGTCCCCGCCACATCCGGGGTCGCCGTCGGAGGCTCCGAGCGCCGCCGATCCGCCCCCACCGGCCGCCGCTCCCGAGGCGCCGCGGGCCGAGCCTTCCCCCGCCTCCGATCCGGCTCCGGCCTCGGCCTCTCCGTCCGCGCCCGGCGCCTCGAGCTCGGTCACGCTCCCGCCGCCAGGCGAGGCGCCGCGGCCGCCCGAGCTGGTGAGGCCGGTGGTCGAGGACGTCGTGCAGCCGGTCGTGGAGGGTGTCGTCCAGCCCGTGGTCGCGGGAGTCGTGCAGCCGGTCGCGGGAGTCTGCAGCCTCCGGTCGTGCAGCCGGTCGTCGAGGGGGTCGTGCAGCCGGTCGTGGCCGGGGCCGTCCCGCCGGTCGTCGCGACCGTCCAGCCGGTCGTCGGAGCGGTCCCGCCGGTCCAGGACGTGGTGCCCACGCTTCCCGTCGTCGGCCAGGTGCTCCCATCGGGTTCACAGAAGCCGAAGCCGTCACCGCTGCTGCCGCTTCCCTGAGCGTCCGCACGCGTCGGAGCGATGGGCCGTGAAGGATTCGAACCTTCGACCTTGGGATTAAGAGTCCCCTGCTCTACCAACTGAGCTAACGGCCCGGGGACGGGCAAGTGTAGCGGGGTGACTCCCGCCGGCCTGGCTCAGAGCGGCGGCGGGGGCCATCGGAAGACCGCGAGTGCGCCCTCCCCTCCGGCGAAGAGCGTGCCCGCCTCACCGAAGGCGAGCGCGAGCGCCGAGAACGGCGCCACGGGACGCCAGTCGGTGACGAGCCCGGTCGCGAGGTCGAACGAGCCAAGGTCGCGCCGGCCACCGCCGAGCCGCGTGAAGTCACCCCCGACGACGAGCGCGTCCCCGGTCGGTGGGATCGCGATCGCCCGGACGACGTCGTCGGGTGCCGGATCCCATCGCGTCGCCGAGCCATCGGCCGCATCGAGCGCGGCGAGGTGCTTGCGCGAACGTCCGCCGATCGCCGTGAACGGCCCTCCGACGTAGACGACATCGCCGAGCCTCGCCACCGTCTCGACGTTGCCGCTCGCGGTCGCCTCCCAGCCCGTCGCGCGTCCGCTCGCGACCTCGACCGCGGCGACGCCGCGGCGCGGCTCGCCGCCGATCGTCGTGAACTGGCCCGCGACCCAGAGCTCCTCGCCGCTCAGTGCGACGGTCCGGACGACGGCGTTGGCCCCCGAGGCCCACGGCAGGAGGGCACCGTCCGTCGCGGCGACCGCCGCGAGCCGGCGCCTGGCCTTGCCCTCGACGGTCGTGAACGCGCCGCCGAGGTAGACGACCTGGCCGTCCGGGTCCGGGGCGATCGTCCAGACACCGGAGTTGACGTTGGGCCCCCACGGGGCGATCCCCGCGGTCGCGAGGTCGATCGTGGCGAGACTTCGCTGCGTCCGGCTCTCACCGAGCGAGAAGCGCCCGCCGACGTACACTCGACCGTGCGCGGCGGCGAGCGCTCTGACCGTCCCACGGAGCGGCGCCTGCCAGCCGGTGACCGACGACCCGTCAGCGGCGAACGCCGCGAGACCGTTCCGGCGCAGCGCCCCGATCGACTCGATCTCGCCGCCCACCGCGACGCCGCCCGACGCCGAGCGCTCCACGACCGCGACCGTGCCGACCACCGGCACATCCCAGCCCGTGGCCGTGCCGCTGCGGGTGTCGACCGCGGCGAGGTTCGCCCGATCCTGCTCTCCGACGGCCTCGAACTCGCCACCGGCGTAGACGAGGCGGCGCTTCGCGTCGAGCGCGATTGCATTGACGGCGCCGCCGATGCTCGGATCCCAGAGGGTCGCGGCGCCCCGCTTCGCGTCGACGGCGGCGAGCCCGCGCCGCGACTTCCCGCCGACCGAGGCGAACTCGCCGGCGATGTAGATCGGCGACCCGGCCGGGGCGATCTCGATCGCCTGCACGTCGCCGTCGCAATCGGGGTTCCACGGTCGTACGCGCCCGGTGCGGGCGTCGACGGCACCGAGTCCCGGACGCTGGCTTCCGCCGAGCTCCGTGAAGTCGCCCGCGACGTAGAGCACCCGGCCGCGCGGCTCGAGCGCGACGACATCGACCGTCCCCGTCAGCTCCTCGCCGTCCTCGTCCTCGTCCTCGTCGTCCGCGTAGCTGGTGCCGGGATCGAACGGCAGCAGCTTTCCGTCGGCGCCGATCGCCGCGAGCGAGCGCCGACCGGCGCCGTTCACCCTGCCGAAGTCTCCCGCGACGAAGATCGTCTGGCCGTCGCGCGTGGGTGCGATCGCATGCACCTCCGCGCCGAAGGAGCCCTTCGCAGCGGTGATGCGAGGATGCCAGTCGAGCGTCTCGCCCGAGCGTGTGTCGATCGCTGCGAGCCCGCGGCGGGCCAGGCCGTTCAGCTTGGTGAAGTCTCCGCCGACGTAGAGCCGACGCCCGGCCCGCACCGCCGTGTAGATCCCGCCGTTCGCGTCGACCTTCCAGGCCCGATCGACCCGTCCGGTCGCCCGGAGGTGCACGATCTGCGTGCCTTTCACCTCGGCGCCGCCGACCGAGGCGACGTCGCCGAGGAGGAACCAGCCACCGCTGCCGTCGGAGACCGCCTCAGCGACCTCGCCGCGGACGAGGCCGCGGATCGGACGCACGGCGCCCGAGCCGTCGATCTCGGCCCAGGAGCCCGTGGCCCGTCCGACGAGCGTGAAGTCGCCGCCGGCGTAGACCGAGCCGCCGGCCGAAGCGACGGCGAGAACGTCGCCGTTCGTGACCCACGACTGGGTCGGGCCGACGACGGCCGCGATGCCCGCCTCGGGTGCCTCTCCGGGTAGCCCGAGCGCAGCCGCGAGTGCCGCGATGCACAATCCGGCGGGCCGGAGGAAGGCGGTCACGAGGCGTCGTGTTCGGGTGCGCCGTGTGCTCATGGACGTGATCGTGCAGCGGCCCGCTAACCGTGCGCTAACCGGCTGCCGACCGGAGCTCCGGAGCGCGATCCCGCGCCATGAAGAAGGGGGTCTCGTGGGGGAGCCATGGGTTCCCCCACGTTGTTAGGCTCGTGCCGTGATCCGGCGGGCCGCACTGGTCAAGATGGTCGCCATCTTCGTCGTCGCGACGATCATCGCGTCCCTCGTCGCCCTGCTGATCCCGTGGCTCCCCGACTCGGCCTCGGAGGAGATGGACGGGATCATCTTCACCTACTGGTTCGCGACGGTCATCTGCATCGGGATCTTCGCGCTCGTCGCCGCGGTGATCGTCGAGGCGGTCCTGTCGTTCCGCGTCCAGCCCGACGACGACACCGACGGGCCACCGATCCACGGGCACACCGGGCTCGAGATCGCATGGACGGTCGTGCCCGCGATCCTCGTGATCGCGATCGGCGTCGTGAGCGCCGTCGTCCTCTCACAGAACGCCGACGCAGGGTCGAACGCGCTCAAGGTGCGCGTCTTCGCGCAGCAGTTCGCGTGGCAGTTCCGCTACGACGACGACGTGCGCTCCGACGAGCTCGTGCTGCCGCTCGACCGCAGCGTCGAGTTCGAGTTCACGTCCGCGGACGTGATCCACTCCTTCTGGATCCCCGAGATGGGGCAGAAGCAGGACGTCGTCCCGGGCGTGACGACCGAGATCGTGGTCACGCCGACGCGGACGGGACGGTTCACGCTGATCTGCACCGAGCTCTGCGGGCTCGGCCACTCGACGATGCGCGCGCCCGTGCGCGTGCTCGAGGAGGGCGCCTTCGACCGGTGGCTCGAGCAGCGCGCAGCCGCGGCCGAGGAGGAGGCGGGCGGAGGGTCGACCGGCGGCGAGGGCGAAGAGGGGGGCGGCGGCGAGGCAGGCGGCGCGCAGGAGCTCGGCCGGACGACGTTCGCGCAGGCCGGCTGCGGCGGTTGCCATGCCTTCGAGCCTGCCGGGACCGACGCGCAGATCGGGCCGTCGCTGGACGACCTGGCCGCAAGCGCCGAGCAGGCGGGCGTGCCGGTGGCCGATTACGTTCGCCAGGCCATCGTCGACCCGGACGCCGTGCTCGCCGAGGGCTACCAGGAAGGCGTGATGCCCAAGGACTTCGCGGAGAGCCTCTCACCAGAGCAGCTCGACGCGCTCGTCGCGTACCTGAGCGGAGGCGACGCACCCGAATGACGACGGTCGAAGAGCACGCCCCGCACGGCACCGGTCACGGCCATCCGGCGCCGCCCGCACGCCCGCGCGGACGCCTGATGCGCCCCGGGTACCTGCGGGCGATCTGGACGACCTCCCTCTTCTTCCTGATCGGCATGTACATCGTCGTCACGATCCGCTGGATCGCGGGCTGGGATCCCGTGTACCAGTGGGAGTACATCGTCCTCGTCGCAGGGATGGTGACCGCGCCGCTCGGCTTCCTCCTCGGGATCGGCGCGTTCGACTACTGGCTCTACTGGATCTCCGGCCGGCCGACGGTTGCCGACGACCACGCGAACCACGGTGCGTACCGCTGGCAGGACTACTTCAAGGTCAACACCGACCACAAGGTGATCGGGGTCCAGTACCTCGTCACGACGTTCTTCTTCTTCCTCGCGGGCGGCTTCCTGGCGATGCTCTTCCGCGCCGAGCTCGCCCAGCCTGGGATGCAGTTCTTCGACACCCAGACCTTCAACGGCCTCGTCTCGGCGCACGCGACGCTGATGATCTTCGTGTTCATCATCCCGGCGTTCGCGGGGCTCGCGAATTTCGCCGTGCCGCTGATGCTCGGGGCGCCGGACATGGCGTTCCCGCGCCTGAATGCGCTCTCCTTCTGGATGCTGCCGATCGCCGGGGTGCTCTTCCTCGCGAGCTTCCTCGCGCCGGGCGGCGCGTTCGCGACCGGCTGGACGAGCTACGCACCGCTCGCCTCCGAGCAGCCGTTCGGGCAGGTGTTCTTCAACATGGGCGTCCAGTGGGCGGGCGCCTCGTCGATTGCGACCGCGCTCAACTTCCTCGTCACGATCATCACGATGCGGGCGCCGGGGATGACCTTCTGGCGGATGCCGCTCCTCGTCTGGGCGAACTTCACGACCTCGCTGCTCGTCGTGATCGCGACGCCGTTCATCGCCGGCTCGCAGTTCTTCGTGATGTTCGACCGGGTGATGCACACGAGCTTCTTCACGCCGGACAACGGCGGCTACGTGCTCGGCTACCAGCACATCTTCTGGTTCTACAGTCACCCGGCCGTCTACATCATGATCCTGCCCGGGTTCGGGATCATCTCGGAGATCATCGCGGTGATGAGCCGCAAGCCGATCTTCGGCTACCGGCTGATGGCGATCTCGCTCCTGGGGATCCTCGTGCTCGGCTTCTCGGTCTGGGCTCACCACATGTTCGTCGCCGGGATGGCCGACTGGTTACGCGTCCCGATGATGATCTCGACGCTCCTCATCGCGGTCCCCACTGGGGTCAAGGTGTTTTCATGGTTGGCAACACTGTGGGAGGGAAAGATCCACCTCAACACGCCGATGCTCTTCGCGCTCGGGTTCGTCTCGATGTTCGTGATCGGCGGCCTCTCCGGGATCTACCTCGCCGCGGTCCCGATCGACATCCACGCCTCGGACACGTACTTCATCGTGGCGCACATCCACTACGTGCTCTTCGGCGGCTCCGTGTTCACGATCTTCGCCGGGATCTACTACTGGTTCCCGAAGATGACCGGCCGGATGTACAACGAGCGGCTCGGGAAGCTCCACTTCTGGCTCACGTTCACCGCGTTCAACGTGACGTTCTTCCCGATGCACTGGGTCGGGCTCGTCGGGATGCCGCGGCGCGTGGCCGACTACGCGGCCACGTTCGGGGCACTGAACATGGTCGTCACGATCGCCTCGTTCGCGCTCGGCGCCTCGGTCGTGATCTTCGCGTTCAACATGATCACGAGCTGGGCGCGAGGGCCGCTCGCCGGCGACAACCCATGGCGGGCGATGACGATCGAATGGCAGGTCACCTCGCCGCCGCCGGTGTTCAACTTCGACGAGATCCCGCAGGTCGTCGGAGGCCCGTACGAGTACGGCGTTCCCGGGGCGAAGCACGCGGTGCTCAAGGGCGGTGCGCTCCAGGAGGCCCGCACGTGACCGACGCGCCCAGGGTCGTGCTCGTCGTCGCGAACGAGACGCTCGCGGGAGACGAGCTCGTGGACGCCGTGCGGGCGCGTGCCGCGGAGGGCCCGATCAGGGCGGTCGTGATCGCCCCGGTCAGTGAGCCTCGGTCGGCCCGCGTCGTCTACGAGGACTCGCGCCGGGCGGCCGCCGGCCGCCGCCTCGACCGGACGGTCGCGCGGCTGCGACAGGAGGGCATTCCCGCTCTGGGCGACGTCCTCGAGGGCGGCCCGCTCAGCGCGGTCGAGGACGCGCTCGCGCTCGAACAGGTCGACGAGCTGATCGTCTCGACGCACCCCGAGGCGACGTCGGGCTGGCTCCGCAAGCGCAACCTCCTCGAGGAGATCCGGAAGCTGGCCGGCGACCGTCCTGTCACGCACGTCGTCTCCGACGTCGCGAGCCGGACCGGCCACGCCAACGTTCTCGTGATCGCGAACGAGACCGTCCTCGGCGCGCCGCTCCTCGACCGGATCCGCGCGCGAGCCGCGCGGGGACCCGCGTCGTTCCTGCTCGTCAGCCCGCAGAGCGACCCGGGCGCCGCGGAGCATCCCGAGGCCGAGCGGCGGCTGCGCGAGGCGCTCTCGACGCTCCGCTCGGAGGGATCGAGGCCCACGGCCAGGTCGCCCACCCCGACCCCTACACGGCCGCGATGGAGGTCGTCCACGACGAGCGCGTCGACGAGATCCTCGTCTCGACGTTCTCCGGCGAGCGCTCCGGCTGGCTGCGCCGTGATCTCGTCGGGCGCCTCCGCTCCGACGCGGACGTGCCCGTGGAGCACGTCGTCGCCGACGTCACGACCGGGGTCGGCACATGAGCGCGCACGCCGAGACGCTCCACGAGCACGACGACCACGGCCACCACGGGCCTCCGCCGGCAAACCGGAGCTCGAGGCTCGACCCGACGACGCTCGGGATGTTCCTCTTCATCGCCTCGGAGGCGATGCTCTTCGGGGCGTTCTTCACCGCCTACTTCTTCGTGCGGGTCGTCAATCCGGACGCCCCCGCCGAGTGGCCGCCACCGCCGTACGAGTTCCCCGTCTTCGTCGCGACCGTGAACACGGCAATCCTCGTCACGTCGAGCTTCACGATCCACTGGGCGACGCAGTCGATCAAGCGCGGCGACCGGAACGGCCTCAAGGCAGGGCTCGTGCTGACGATCCTGCTCGGCAGCGCCTTCCTGCTGACCCAGATGGTCGAGTACGCGCACGTCGGGTTCAACACCGGGGACGGCGCCTTCGCGTCGGTCTTCTTCGGGCTGACGGGCCTCCACGGCGCTCACGTCTTCGTGGGCCTCACCTTGCTGACGTTCGCCGCCGTCCGCGCGTTCCGTGGTCACTACTCCCCCGACCACTACCACGGCGTCGAGATTCCCGGGATCTACTGGCATTTCGTCGACGTGATGTGGATCATCGTCTGGGCCGCCGTCTACCTCCTGTAAGACCCGCTTGCCGCAGGGAGCGGGAATCCGCTACACAGGTCGTGCCGTATGACACGTGCAAGGCGTAGCCGATGAAGAACCCGCTCCGTGACGAGGGCTCTGCGTTCCAGGTCGTCCTCGTGACGCTCGGAGGAGCCGTGCTGATCGTCGTTGCGGCGTGGATCGCGACCTGGCTCGGCGTCGTCGTCTTCCTCGCGCTCGTCGTCGCTGCGTTCTGGGCGATCCGAGGCGGCATGCGCCACCGCCCCCCGCCCGCGCACGTCGTGCGCGACGACGCGGAGCCGACGCGCCGCATCCTCGTCGTCGCCAACGAGACGGTCGGGGGCGGCGAGCTGCTCGCGCTGCTCGGCCGCAAGGCGGCAGGTATGCGCGAGGACGTGCTGCTCGTCTGCCCTGCCCTCAACTCGCGTGTCCGAACGTGGACGTCGGACGAGGACGGCGCACGGGCTGCCGCCCAGGCGAGGCTCGACGCGAGCCTCGCGCAGCTCGCGGAGTCGGGCGTCACCGCGCGGGGCGAGATCGGCGACGGCGACCCGCTCCAGGCGCTCGAGGACGCGCTCCGCGTCTTCCCGGCCGACGAGATCGTGCTCTCGACCCACCCGCCGGGCCGCTCGCACTGGCTCGAGCAGGGTGTCGTCGAGCTCGCGCGGCAGCGCTACGACGTGCCGATCACGCACGTCGTGGTCGATCTGGGCGCGAGCTGAGCGAAGCCGCGCGGTGTCCGGCTTCGAGAGCTCGGACACCGGTGTCTTGCGCGCTATCGCCGCCGCCCGAGACGAACTCGGCGACGGCGCGGATCTGCTCGTCGCTCAGCTGGCCCTCGAAGGAGGGCATCCCTCCCTGGCCGTTCGTGATCCGGTCGATCGCGAGCTCGAGGCTCGGATGCGACTGGTCGAGATTCGGGCCGACCTGGCCGTCCGACCCCGCCTCGGCGAACGTGTGGCAGCCACCACAGCCGGCGGAGGCGAAGATCGCGTTGCCATCGGTCTCGCCGCCGGCGGGCGGCTTCGGCTTGGGGGGATTGGCCGGGTCGATCGGCTCGCCGCTCGCCGTCAGGCCCGCAACGGACGCCACGTAGGTGGCGACGTCCTCCGCGTCCTGGCCCGTGAAGATGTCCGCCGGCATGCCGGGCGCGTCCGTCGGGGGATCGACGACCGGGTAGGCGATCTGGCCCCGGACGACCTGCTGAATCGTGTCGTCGCCGAGCCCGTCGATGCGCGACTGGACGAACGCGTAGTCGAGATTGGGCCCGATCCTGCCGGTCGTGCCCGCGTCCGCGAGCTCGTGGCAGCTGCCACAGCCCTGGACGAAGAGCTCCTGGCCGCGGATCCGGTCGCCCGAGCCCTCGGAGTAGCCGACCGTGTCACCACACGCCGCGAGACCCAGTGCTCCCAGGAGCCCGAGCGCGACCAGCGCGACGGCTCGCGTGCTCCGTCTGGCGGGAATGAAGGAGGCGCGCTTCACGCGCGCACCACTCTATCCCGCGCCGAATCTATCCAGCACCCGATGCCGCGGACTTGCGGAGCTGCTCGAGCTGCTCGCGGACGATGGTCGCGCTCGGATCGTCGGGCGCGAGCTTCAGGAACGCCTCGTACGCGCCGATCGCCGTGGCCGCGTCCCCGGTCTGCTGGGCGGCCTGGGCGAGCTCGAGCTGGACGTTCGGGTCGTCGGGCTGGAGCGCGACGAGCCGCTTGTAGGCGGCGACCGCCTGGGTCGCCTGGGCGCCCGCGTCCTCGAGTGCCGCCGTGATGCGCTCCGTGACGGAGCCCGTCACCGCGCTCGCGAGAGGATCCTGCGCGATGGGCTGCCCTGCCGTGCCGATCAGGCCGGGAAACACCTGCGACGGCGCGCGGTAGACGGCCGCGATCTGCAGGAGCTGCGCGTCCTGCTGGCGCTCGCTCGCGAGCGCGAGGCGGAGGCCCGCGAGGCGCCGGAGACTGCTCGCGTCCCGCGGGGCGAGCTGGACGGCGGTGTCGAGCGCGGCCACCGCCTCCGCGGTGTCGCCCTCGGTCTCGTACGCCGTGGCGAGGTCGCGCCAGGCTTCGGCGTCCCTCGGGCGGTCCTCCGTCTCTCCAAGCGCATCCGAGACGGACTGCGCGCCGGTGCCGCCCGACCCGCGGAAGATGTCTCCGACCCCGACGCCGCCCGCGCCGACCCCGAAGCCGACGAAGCCGAGCCCGAACGCGAGCGCGAGGAACACGAACACCCACTTCGCCTGCTTGCGCAGGCGCGGGAAGAACATCGTGTCCTCGTAGTGCGCCGGTGCCGACGGGCGCGGCCGAGCCGGCGCTACAGCAGCATCCTGCTTCTGGCGCTTCGTGCGGCTCTTGTCGTATCGGGCCATGCGCTCGTGCCTCGCCGGTAGCGGTCGTCGCCGGCTACGAGAGTAGCTGTCACCCGCTCCGGCGAACCTCCCAGGACGACGGCCGCAACCGGATCTTCAACGGGCTCGAGCGGGGATCCTTCGAGCGAGACGACGGCGAGGTCGGCCCACTTTCCCGGCACCAGGGAGCCGATCTCGGATTCGAGCCCGAGCACTCGCGCGCCGCCGAGGGTCGCGAGCTCGAGCGCCTGCGCGGCGGTGAGCGCGTCGGGGCGCTGCTCGCGCGCTCGGGCCGACACGATCGCCGTGCGAAGCTCCTCGAAGAGATCGAGTGAGGGCGTCGAGGCGGGGCTGTCGGTCGCGATCCCGACGGGGATGCCGGCCTCGAGGAAGTCGACGAGCGGCGCGACCCCGCAGCCGAGAAAGCCGTTCGAGCGCGGGCAGTGGGCGAGGCCGACGCCGTGCGCGGCGAGGAGTTGGATCTCCTCGGCATCGAGGTGGACGCCGTGCGCGGCGGAGAGCGTCGGGCCGAGGAGGCCCGCGGCGGCGAGCAGGCGGACGCCGGTCTCTCCGGGTGGCGGGACGAGGAACTCCGCGAGCGGTGTCCAGTCGCCCGTGCCCTCGACGAGCCAGGGGCGCTCGGCGGGGCTCTCCGCGAAGTGCGTCTGCATCGGCAGTCCGAGCGCGGCGGCGCCCTCGTACACCTCGACGGTGCACGTGTACGGCGCGTGCGGCGAGATCCCCAGCCGGACCCGGTCGGAGAGCGCGGGCTCGACGCGCGCCGCGTGCTCGTGGAAGCGCTCGAGTGCCGAGACGTCCTCGCCGAAGACCTCGAGGAACACCGTCGCGCGAAGGCCCGTCGCCGCCGCGGCCTCGGCCGTCGCTCCGACGAAGCTGCAGTCGCCGATCGTCGTCACGCCGGACCGGAGGCACTCCCGGGCTCCGAGCTCCGCGATCGCGCGCATCTCGTCGAGCGCGAGCACGGCCTTGCGCCGGATGTGCAGCCCGATCCACGGGACGAACGGGAGGCCGTCGCCGAAGCCGGCGTAGACCGCGTACTCGACGTGCGTGTGGCAGTTGACGAAGCCTGGGACGATCACGCACCCCTCGAAGCGCTCGCCCGTGCCGAGCTCGCGAGCGGAGCCGACGGCGGCGATCCGGCCGTCGTCGGCGATCGCCACAGCGCCTCCCCCGATCGGCTCGCCCTCGACGGGGACGACCCAGTCGGCCGACACCACCTTCATCGAAACGAAAGGAGGGGGTCCGTGGGGGAACCATGGGTTCCCCCACGCAGGACGCAGTCGGCCGACACCACCTTCATCGAAACGAAAGGAGGGGGTCCGTGGGGGAACCATGGGTTCCCACACGCAGGACGCTGTCGGCGGAGACGACTCTCACAGCATCTCGGCGGCTTCCGCCTCGGCCGCCGCGCGCTCCCAGCGGCGCTCCATGAACACCGAGAGCCAGATGGAGAGCTCGAAGAGGACGAAGAGCGGCACCACCTCGAGCACGAGCGAGACCGGGTCGACCGTCGGCAGGAGGATCGCGAACGAGAGCATCGCGACGTAGCCGATCCGCCTGTTCCTCCGCAGCCGCGACGAGCTCAGCGCGCCGAGCCGCACGAGCCCGAGGATGAAGATCGGCATCTGGAACGCGAGCCCGAACGCGAAGAGGGTCAGGGTCACGAAGGAGAGGAAGTAGCTCGCCCGGATCTGCTCGAGGTAGAGCTCCGAGTCGTAGTCGACGAGGAACTCGAGCGCCCTGGGGAGGACGATCGTGTAGCAGAACACGACGCCCGCCGCGAAGAGGCAGGTCGCGAAGACGACGAAGGCGCTTATGACGCGCTGCGTGTCCTCGGCGACCGCGGGCGCGAAGAACGACCAGACCTGCCACAGGAGGAGCGGCAGGATGATCGCGAGCGCCGCATAGAAGCTCACCTTCAGCGAGGTCGTGAACGGCTCGGTGACGCCGAGCGTCACGAGCGGCGTCCCCTCGGGTAGGAGATCCATGAGCCGCGAGATGAGCTCCTCGTGGAAGACGTACGCGACCCCGAACGCCGGCACGATCGCGATCAGGACGACGACGAGCCGGTGCCGCAGCTCGGTCAGGTGCTCGACGAGCGTCGCTTCCTCGTCGTGACTCAGGCGCCGCGGCACGATCCGGCGTCGGCGGGCCATCACGCGGAAGGGTTGCTAGGAGACGGTGTCGCGCTCGCGCTCGCGCGAGGGCGTCGCGGACTCGTGCGGCTCGGCCGGAGGCAGCTCGGCGACCTCGTCGTAGTCCTCGTCGGGATCGTCCTTCGAGCCGGAGACCGAGTCCTTGAACTCGCGCATCCCCTTGCCGAGCTGGCGGCCCATCTCGGGCAGGCGCTTCGGCCCGAAGACGAGGAGCAGAACGAGGAGCAGGATGAGCATCTCCCAGATGCCGATTCCGAATGGCACGAGCGGAAGGGTACCGGTTTTCTCGCGGGCGGCCGGATTCCCCTCGGCGGATCCCCGGCCCGAGCCCGTCTCGGTACCATCTGCGTAGGAGCGCGCAGCCGTTCTTGCTGCTTGCGCCGAAAAGCTTCGACCTGCAACCGAAGGACGTCAGTGGCACTGCTCGAGATCACGAACCTGCACGTCGCACTGGAGGACGGCACCGAGATCGTCAAGGGTGTCGACCTCGAGGTGGACACGAACTCCAAGCATGCGGTCATGGGCCCGAACGGCTCGGGCAAGTCGACGTTCGCCTACGCCCTGATGGGGCACCCGGCCTACGAGATCACCGACGGCGATATCCGCTTCGACGGCGAGTCGATCCTCGAGCTCGGGGCGGACGAGCGGGCACAGCGCGGCCTCTTCCTCGCGTTCCAGTATCCGCACGCGATCCCGGGGGTGACCGTCACGAGCTTCCTGCGCAGCGCGATCAACGCGAAGCGCAAGGTGGCGAACGGCGGTGAGGAGAACCCGGTCCCGGTGAAGGAGTTCCGGACGGAGCTCCTCGCGGCGATGGAGCACCTCAAGGTGCCGCGCGAGCTCGCGCAGCGGTACCTGAACGACGGCTTCTCGGGCGGCGAGAAGAAGCGGGTCGAGATCCTCCAGATGGCGATGCTGAAGCCGCGCATCGCGATTCTCGACGAGACCGACTCGGGGCTCGACATCGACGCGCTGCGGATCGTCGCGGAGGGAGTGAACACGCTCGTCGGCGCCGACATGGGCGCGCTCGTGATCACCCACTACCAGCGGATCCTCAACTACGTCACCCCGGACCACGTCCACGTCTTCGTCGACGGCCGGGTGGTCGCCTCCGGCGGCGCCGAGCTCGCGCACAAGCTCGAGGCCGAGGGCTACGAGGCGTTCATTCCCGCGGGCGTCGGAGGTGAGACAGCGTGAGCCAGAGCGAGACCGAGATCATCCGTGACATCCGCTCCGACTACGGCTACGGGTGGCACGTCGACGACGTCTCCACGATCTACAAGGCGCCGAAGGGCCTCTCGCACGGCCTGATCGACACGATCTCCGACCACAAGAGCGAGCCGGACTGGATGCGGGAGTTCCGGCACAAGAGCCTCGACTACTTCCTCGCCCGGCCGATGCCGAGCTGGGGCGCCGACCTCTCCGGCATCGACTTCGACAACATCCACTACTACCTCAAGCCCACCGAGAAGCAGGTCGACAAGTGGGAAGATCTCCCGGCCGAGATCCTCGACACGTGGGACCGGCTCGGGATCCCCGAGGCGGAGAAGAAGTACCTCGCGGGCGTCGGGGCGCAGTACGAGTCCGAGGTCGTCTACCACAAGCTGCAGGAGGACCTCGAGCGCAAGGGCGTGATCTTCCTCGACATGGACTCCGGGCTCCGCGAGCACGAGGAGCTCGTCCGCGAGCACTTCTCGAAGATCATCCCGCAGAACGACAACAAGTTCGCCGCCCTCAACTCGGCCGTCTGGTCGGGCGGCTCGTTCATCTACGTGCCGCCGGGCGTCTCGATCGAGATGCCGCTCCAGGCGTACTTCCGCATCAACGCGGAGAACATGGGCCAGTTCGAGCGCACGCTGATCATCGTCGACGAGGACGCGTACGTGCACTACGTCGAGGGGTGCACCGCGCCGATCTACTCGTCGGACTCGCTGCACTCGGCGGTCGTCGAGATCATCGTCAAGCCGCGTGGCCGCTGCCGCTACACCACGATCCAGAACTGGTCGAACAACGTCTACAACCTCGTCACGAAGCGCGCCGTCGCTTACGAGGACGCGACGATGGAGTGGGTCGACGGCAACCTCGGCTCGAAGGTGACGATGAAGTACCCCGCCATCTGGCTCATGGGGGAGCGCGCCCACGGCGAGGTGCTCTCGATCGCGTTCGCCGGCAAGGGCCAGCACCAGGACGCGGGCGGCAAGGTCGTCCATGTCGCGAAGGACACGACGAGCGTGATCACCTCCAAGTCGATCTCGAAGAACGGCGGGCGCGGCGGCTACCGCGGGCTGCTCGAGGTCGCCAAGGGCGCGAGCCGCTCGAAGTCGAAGGTCGTCTGCGACGCGCTGATCCTCGACGAGGAGTCGCGCTCCGACACCTATCCGTACATCGACGTGAAGGAGAACGACGTCGACCTCGGCCACGAGGCGACGGTCTCCAAGATCGGCGAGGAGCAGCTCTTCTACCTGATGAGCCGCGGGCTCTCCGAGGCGGAGGCGAGCGCGATGATCGTCGCCGGCTTCGTCGAGCCGATCACGAAGGAGCTCCCGCTCGAGTACGCGGTCGAGATGAACCGCCTGATCCAGCTGCAGATGGAAGGCTCCGTCGGCTGAGGCCGGCCGAGCCCTGAACCGGGAGGCTCTGTTGTCCGTGATCACGAAGCTCGACTTCGTCGCCGTGCCGTCGACCGACTGGAAGCGCTCGCGAGCCTTCTACGTCGACACGCTCGGTCTGCGCCCCGACGCGACCGGCCAAGCGGAGTTCTGGGTCGGGGACACGTGCTGCGGGATCTACGAGCCGACGACCTTCGGACTGGAGTTCGCGCCGCAGACCACCGCGCACCTGGCGCTCCACGTCGAGGACATGGAGGCCGCGCGCGCCGACCTCGAGGCGAAGGGCGTCCAGTTCGCCGGCGAGACCTTCGACACGGGGGTCTGCTACATGGCGTTCTTCCAGGACCCGGACGGCAACGCCCTGATGCTCCACCACCGCTACTCCCCGCGCGAGCAGGGGCACAGCCACTCGTGATCAGGAGATCCGCGGGTCATGCGAGCTGAGCTCCTGGAGCGGTATCGCTCCCTCCCGCTGCCCTCGACGCGCGACGAGCACTGGCGGTTCACCGACCTCGCGGGCTTCGACCCCGACGCCTGGAGCGCCGAGGCCGGGTCCGCGCCGGCGGTCGAGTCGCTGCTCGAGCTCGACGTCGCCGCGTCCGCGTCGATCGACGAATCGGGCATCCGGATCGACGGAGCTCCGGAGGGGATCCGGTTCGAGGCGCTGACCGACGGGCATCCGCTGCTCGGGTCGCTCGTCCAGCCCGACGACAAGCTGCGTGCGCACAACGCAGCAGTGTGGCAGCACGGGCTCCTCGTTCACGTGCCGGCAGGGGTCGAGCTCGAGAAGCCGCTCTACCTACGCGTCGCGAGCGGCGTCCCCGGAGGCTCGCTCTTCTGGCGGGTGCTCGTGGTGGCGGAGGCGGGAGCCCGCTTCACCGTCGTCCAGGAGCTGACCTCCGCCGAGCCGGACCTCGAGGCGTACCTGAACGGCGTCGTCGAGGTGGTCGTCCGGGACGGCGCGAAGGCAGAGATCGTGAACCTGCAGCGTCTCTCGTCGAAGGCGTGGCTCTTCGCCTCGTGCCATGCACGCGTCGAGCGTGACGCCGAGCTCGACTGGGTCGAGGGCGGCTTCGGCTCCGCACGCGGGAAGGTCTGGATCCAGAACGATCTCGCCGCCCGCGGCGCCACCTCGCGCGTCACCGGCGCGTACTTCGCCGACGGGACGCAGCATCTCGACTACGACACCTACCAGCTCCATGCGGCGCCCGACACGACATCGGACTTCGCCTTCAAGGGCGCGCTACGCGACACGGCGGCGACGGTGTGGCGCGGGATGATCCGCGTCGAGGAAGGTGCCCAGAAGACGAACGCCTACCAGGAGAACCGCAACCTCCTGCTCTCGAAGACGGCGACGGCGAACTCGATCCCCGGTCTCGAGATCCTCGCGAACGACGTGCGCTGCACCCACGGGGCGACCCTCTCGCAGGTCGACCGCGAGCAGCTCTTCTACCTGATGGCCCGCGGGCTGCCGCGTCCGGTGGCCGAGCGGCTGATCGTGCGCGGCTTCTTCCAGGACGTGCTCGACCGGATCGAGCTCCAGCCGGTGCGCGACGCCGTGGGCGCGGCGCTCGAAGCACGCATACCGGAAGGCTAGAGCGTCTCGAAACCCCGGTGTCCGACTTCAAGTCGGACACCTGTCTGGCATCGCCTCGCGTACGGGCGCCCGCACCGGGCCGATCGGGCACCCGCACTGCCTTAAGCGCTTCGTCAGCCGATCCTAAGCGGGCTGGCCGATGGTGGGTGGCGTCAAGTCCACACGCACCAGGAGGCAGAGATGATCACCACCGGACAGTCGCTCACGAATCCCGTCACCGGCGAGACGCTCGTCTTCCGCACCACCTCCGCCGACACGAACGGCGAGTCGGTCGTCGTCGAGGCGTTCGTGGAGCCGGACGGCGCGGTTGCGGCGGCGCACGTGCACCCTGCGCAGGAGGAGCGGTTCGAGGTGCTCGCGGGGGAGCTCGAGTTCCGGCTCGGGAAGAACACGCTCGTCGCGAAGCCCGGCGACCGGATCCTCGTTCCCGCCGGGACGCCGCACAAGTTCCGCAACATCGGCGACGAGACGGCGCATTTCGTCTGCGAGGTGAGCCCGGCGCTGGGGTTCGAGCAGCTGATCGAGACGATGTTCGCGCTCGCCGAGGATGGGAAGGTGAACCGCAAGGGGATGCCGAACCCGCTCCGGCTCGCGGTGATCGCGAAGCATCACTTCGACGACGTGCGGCTGCCGTTCCCGCCGGCCTGGCTGCAGAAGCTCGGGCTCGCGATGGGAGCACCGCTTGGCCGTCTGCTCGGCTTCAAGGCGACCTACGAGCCCAAGGCCCCGCAGGCACCCACCGCGCTCGGCGTCTAGGTCGATGCGACGTTGGCACCGACGCAGGCTCGTCCGCCTCCTCGGCCGGCTGCTGCCGGCCGGGGGCGCGGGCGCGGCCCTGACCGTTTCCTGACGAACCCCTCAGGCTTCCCACACGCGACCGCTCTACGTTCGACGCATGCGGCTCATCGCGATCCTCGGTCTCCTCGCGGCCATCGCCATCCTCGTCCTCTAGCGAAACGTCGGCCGGAGGCCGGCCGCGACGCTCTAGGCTTGACGGATGGACGAGATCGGCCTCTTCCCGCTCGGGCTCGTCCTGCTGCCGACCGAGCAGGTGCCGCTCCACATCTTCGAGCCGCGGTACCGCGAGCTGATCGGCGAGTGCCTCGACGCGGAAGAGCCCTTCGGGCTCGTCTACGCCGACGACGAGGGGATCAGGCAGGTCGGCACGCTCGCTCGCGTGGTCGAGGTGACGGACCGCTTCGACGACGGCAGGCTCAACATCGTCGTCGAAGGGGGCGAGCGCTTCCGTCTGGTCGAGCTGACCGAGGGGAGGAGCTTTCAGACCGGAACGGTCGAGCCCGTGGTCGACCGGGACGATCCACCCGCCCCCGAGGACGTCGAGGAGGCGCTCGCGCTCTTCGGCCGCCTCGTCCAGCTGACCGGCGCGGACGTCGAGATCCCCAGCGAAGACCTCGAGCCGCCGTCGTTCTCGATCGGGTCGCGCTTCGAGCTCGCCGCCGAGCTGAAGCTGGAGCTGATCGCGGAGACGAGCGAGCGCCGTCGGCTGCGGCGGCTCTGCGAGATCCTCGAGACGGTCGCGTCGGCCGTCGAGCGCCAGCGCGAGATCGCCGAGCGCGCCTCGAAGAACGGTCACGTCCAGACGCAGTGACCAGAGGTGTCCGACTCGAAGTCGGACACCGGGTGCCCAGGGAGCCCGTGGCTACGATGGACCGCGTGAGCACGACGTCGGCACCGGTCCTCGACGCGCACCGCCTGCGGGCCGATTTTCCCGTGTTCGAGGAGCTCTTCGGCGGTCAGCCCGTCGCGTACCTCGACTCCGCGTCCTCGTCCCAGAAGCCGCGTCAGGTGCTCGACCGGATGCGGGCGTTCTACGAGCACGAGTACGCCAACGTCCACCGGGGCGTCTACCGGCTCTCGGAGCGCGCCACCGAGGCGTTCGAGTCCGCGCGCCGGACGGTGGCGACCTTTCTCAACGCGCCGAGCGAGAAGGAGGTCGTGTTCACGCGGAACGCGACCGAGGCCCTCAACCTCGTCGCGTACGCCTGGGGCCTCGACAACCTGGGCCCCGGCGACGTCGTGGTGATCACCGAGCTCGAGCACCACGCCAACTTCGTGCCGTGGCAGTACATCGCGAAGCGCACGGGAGCGAGCTTCCGCCACATCCCGATCGACGACCAGGGCGAGCTCCAGCTCGACGCGCTCGAGGGTCTCGCACGCGAGGGGAACGTGAAGGTCGTGGCGAACAACCTCGTCTCGAACACGCTCGGCACGATCAACCCGGTCGAGCGGCTCGCGGCGTGGGCGCACGAGCAGGGGGCGATCATGGTCGTCGACGCCGCGCAGGCCGCACCGCACCGCCGGGTCGACGTGCAGGCCCTCGGCGCAGACTTCGTCGCGATCACGGGCCACAAGATCTGCGGGCCGACCGGGATCGGGGCGCTGTGGGGCCGGAGGGAGCTGCTCGACGAGATGAGCCCCTTCAACCTCGGCGGCGAGATGATCCGGTCGGTCGGGCTCGACAAGACCTCCTTCAACGAGGTGCCGCACAAGTTCGAGGCCGGGACGCCCGCGTTCGCCGAGGCCACCGGCCTCGCCGCCGCGCTCGACTACGTCACGGACGCAGGGCTCGAGGCGATCGAGCGTCACGAGCACGCTCTCGTCGAGCAGACGATGGCCGCGTTCGACGAGATCCCGTGGATCCGCGTCTTCGGCCCGCCGGCCGACAGCCGCGCCGGGATCGTCTCGTTCGACGTGGAGGGAATCCACCCGCACGACGTCGCCCAGATCCTCGACTGGGAGGGGATCGCCGTGCGTGCGGGCCACCACTGCACGCAGCCGCTGATGACGCGCCTCGGGGTCGCGGCCACGACGCGCGCGAGCTTCTACCTCTACTCGATCCCGGAGGAGGTCGAGCGCCTCGTCGCGGGGCTGCACAAGGTGAAGGCGTCGCTCGGATGAGTGAGTTCGAGCAGCTGTATCGAGAGGTCATCCTCGACCACTACAAGGCGCCGCGGAACCACGGGGTGCTCGAGCCGCACGACGCGATCGCGGAGGGTCAGAACCCGCTCTGCGGCGACGAGGTGACCGTCTCCGTCCGCTTCGGGGAGGGAGACGTGATCGAGGACGTGGGCTTCGAGGGCCGGGGCTGCGCGATCAGCATGGCGGCCACCTCGATGCTGACCGATCTCGTCAGGGGCCGTACGGCGCAGGAGATCGCCGAGCTGCCGAAAGACGAGCTGCTCGAGGAGATCGGCATCCCGCTGAGCCCTGTCAGGCTCAAGTGCGCGCTGCTGGGGCTCGGCGTCCTCAAGGTCGCGCTCCATCGCGCGAAGGGCACGCCGCTCCCCGAGGAGTGGGGCACGTCCTCCGGCGAGATCAGCCTCTCCTGAGCCGGCCCGGGACCATGGAGATCGAGGCGCTGCCACTCGACGAGCTACCCGACGGCTCCATGCGGCTCGTCGCCGCGAACGGCGAGGTCGTGGGGCTCTACCGCTGCGGCGGCGAGCTCTACGCGATCGAGGACCGCTGCAGCCACGACGACGGGCCACTCTGCGAGGGCGAGTGGGACGTCGGCGCCTGCGAGGTCGTCTGTCCTCGCCACGGCTCGCGCTTCGACCTGCGCACGGGAACGGCGCTGACGCTGCCCGCATACCTTCCGGTCGCCACGTACCCCGTGCGGGTCCGCGACGACGGGATGATCGTGATCACCGTCGACTAGGCTCGGTCGCAGTGGACGTCTTCAATCTCCACGGCGACGAGTGGGACCGCACCGAGGAGCGTGAGGGCTGGCGCTCGAAGGACGCCTGGGTGGGAAACCGGCTCGGCGCCGAGCTGCTGGGCGGCAGCCTCTACGAGCTCGCGCCCGGTGACCGCCTGTGGCCGTACCACGTCCACCACGCGAACGAGGAGTGGCTGCTCGTCGTCCGCGGCGCACCGACGCTCCGGACGCCCGACGGAGAGCGCGAGCTCCGCGAGGGAGACGTCGCCTGCTTCCGGCGCGGCCCCGACGGAGCCCATCAGGTCTCGAACCGCTCGGACGAGCCCGTTCGGGTGCTGATGCTCTCGACGCTCCTCGCGCCGGAGATCGTGGAGTACCTCGACTCGGGCAAGGTGGGGACGCGGGACGCACACGGCGAGCGCATCTCTCTGACTCGACGCGGAGAGCACGTGGACTACTGGGAAGGCGAGGACGGGTAACGGTGCTCGACGATCGGGTCAGGCAGGTGCTTGCACGCCTCGAGGCAGAGGACGCGGCGGACACGGCGGCGGGCGTCCCACCCTCGGAGCGATCGCTGCCCGTCGGCCCGGACGCAGGCCGCCTGCTCTTTGCGCTCGTCGCGCCGAACCCGGGCTGCGAGGTCCTCGAGATCGGAGGCTCGCGCGGGTACTCGACGATCTGGCTCGCAGCGGCGGCGCGGATTCTCGGCGGACGCGTGGTCTCCCTCGAGCTCGACGAGAAGAAGATCGCCGCGTGGCGCCGGAACATCGCGGACGCCGGCCTCGACGAGTGGGCGGAGCTCGTCGAAGGTGACGCGAAGGCGACCCTGCCTGCGCTGGAGGACGGCTTCGACGTCGTCTTCCTGGACGCCTGGAAGGACGACTACGAGACGTTCTTCGAAGTCGCACGGACGAAGCTCGAGCCCGGCGGCGTCGTGGTCGCGGACAACGTGGGCACGAACCCCGTCGTGCAGGCATATGCCGACGCGCGCCAGAGCGATCCGTCCCTGGTGTCGGTCACCGTCCCGATCGGGAACGGGCTCGAGGTGACGACGGTCCTCCGCTGACGTAGCGTTTCTCCCCGAATCCGAGAAGGGAGCGCACCCATGCCAGAGGTGACCTCGTACGCGACCGGACAGCCGACCTGGGCCGACGTGACGAGCCCCGACGTCGACGCAGCGGCCGAGTTCTACACGGAGCTCTTCGGCTGGGAGGCCGAGAAGGATCCGCGCCCGGAGGCGGGCGGCTACACGATGTTCTCGCGGAACGGCAAGCACGTCGCCGCCGCGTCCCCTCCGCAGCAGGACGGGATCCCACCACATTGGACGGTGTATCTCGCGAGTGATGACGTCG
Organism: uncultured Actinomycetes bacterium; assembly: GCA_963791895.1. Taxonomy (GTDB): domain Bacteria; phylum Actinomycetota; class Thermoleophilia; order Gaiellales; family Gaiellaceae; genus Gaiella. The sequence continues at coordinate 452,373 of CAWBTY010000009.1, read as the reverse complement.
ACGCGACCGCGACTCGGATCCGCGAGGCGGGCGGCACGGTCCTCGCGGAGCCGTTCGACGTCTTCGACTCGGGCCGCATGACCGTCGCGACGGATCCGGACGGGGCGGCGTTCGGCGTCTGGCAGGCGGCGAGCCACATCGGCTCCCAGCTCGCCAAGGAGCCGGGGACCATGAACTGGGCGGAGGTGCAGACGCACGACCGTTCCGCGGCGCAGCCGTTCTACGAGCAGGTGTTCGGCTACGCGAGCGAGACGATGGACATGGGGCCGTCGGGCGAGTACGTCGTCTTCAACGTGAACGGCCAGGCCGCCGCCGGGCTCGTCGAGATCCGCTCCGACTGGGGAGACGGAGTGCCGAGCAACTGGTCGGTCGTCTTCGAGGTGCCCGAGTGCGACCCGGCGGTCGCGAAGGCGCAGGAGCTCGGCGGAACGCTGCTCCACGGCCCGGCGGACATCGAGGGCATCGGCCGGTTCGCCGTCGTCGCTGACCCGTGGGGCGCTGTGTTCCAGGTCGTCGACTAGACGCGACATGACACGGCGAAGGCAAGAGCAGGTGTCTGGCTGAAGTCAGACACCGGGGAGTACGGTTGTCCCCACTTGCCTACGTCCGACGCCTCTGCATACACTCGGTGTACCGCGGAAAGGAGGTGGTCGGTGTCAGATTCGAGTAGTACCGGCAGTGGAGGTACGAGCGGGTAGAGGCGTGTCCCCGGGACCCACTGGGGAATCGCCATAGCCACGCGTAGGGGACTCGCGCTTCGCGCCGCCGACCACCTTTCGGTCAGGCTGGAAGCGCCTCTACCAATCCAACGCTCCGTACCGAGGATCGGGGGCCGCCGTCAGGCGGCCCCCGCCTTTTCCCCGGCCGGTTCGCGCCCCACCGCCTCCGGCTACGGTGGAGTCATGCGAAGCCTGGCGCTCCTCGTCGTGACGACGACGCTGCTCGTGGTCGCGGCCACGGCACCGGCCGCGACGATCCCCAAGGCGACGTACGTGAAGCGCGCCGACGCGATCTGCCTCGACGTCGCCAAGCGCGCGCTCGCGCTCCAGCGGGAAGCAAGTCGGCGCGTCGGCGCGGCCTCGAGCGAGGCCGAGGCGCTGCGCGTCTTCGCCGACATCTACCGGCGGCAGCTCACGTTGATCCAGTCGATGCGCCGGCGGCTCGTCGCGATCGGCGAGCCACGCGGCGCAGCTGCCACGGCGCGAGCCCTGATCTCCGGGATGCGGGCCGGAGAGCAGGCGCTCCGCCAGGTGATCACAGCCGTCGACAGCGGCTCGACCGCCGCGGTCACGCGGACTGCGACCCGGTACCGGAACGTCTCGCTCGCGAGCGCGCGGGCCGTGAGCCGCTCCTCGCTCGGCTTCCGCACCTGCGGCGCCGGCGTCTAGTCAAACGACGCGCGGCGCAGCTGCTCGTCGAGCGGCACGCGCTCGCCGAGGCCGAGTCGGCGCATCGAGGCGCCGCCGTCGGTGACCACGTTGTCGGGCCCTTCCAGCATTCGCAGCTGATCGCGCGTCAGCGGCGCGGACGGCATCCGCTCGAGGAGTGCGGCCGGGCCGCGGGCGAGCCAGAAGGGAACATTGAGCGCCGGCCGACGTGTGCCGAGCGCGTCCTTCAGCTTGCGCCAGAGCACGTTCCACGTCACGGCGTCGGGCCCGCCCAGCTCGATCGGCGCGTCAACCTCCTGCGAGTCGACGGAGAGACGCACGGCGCGGACGACGTCGTCGATCCAGATCGGCTGCACCCGCTGCGTCCCGGGGCCGAGCACGGGCGTCACGGGGGCGAGCCGCGCGAGCCGGAGGAAGCGGGGGAGCGCCCCGCCGTCCGGCCCGAAGACGAAGCTCGGGCGGAGCACGACGCGCTCGACCCCCGACGAGGCGACGGCCTGCTCCGCCGCCCATTTCGCGCGGAAGTACGGCACGGTCGCGCCCGGGCCTGTGCCCAGGGCGCTCATCAGCACGATGCGTCGCACGCCTCCCTCGCGGGCCGCCTCGACCAGGTTGCCGGTGCCGGCCGCCATGACGCGCTCGAAGGTCGCGGGCGAGCCCTCGACGATCGCCACCAGATGGACGATCGCGCGCACGCCGCGCGCAGCCGCGCGGAGTGACGCGGGGTCGCTCACGTCACCGCGAACGAGCTCGCAGTCGACGTCTGCGAGCGCCGACGCGCTGCGGGCGTTCCGCACGAGCGCCCTGACCCGGGCACCGCCCGCGACGAGGTCGCGGGTCACGTGCCGGCCGACGAAGCCGCTCGCGCCGGTGACGAGGATCACGAGGCGTCCGCGAAGTTCTGCCAGTACCGGCTCGGCGTCGGCCCGCGCTGACCCTGGTACTTCGAGCCGAGCGAGCCCGATCCGTACGGCGTCTCGGCCGGCTCGGACATCTGTACGAAAGAGAGCTGGCCGATCTTCATCGACGGATAGATCGTGATCGGCAGGTTCGCGACGTTCGAGAGCTCGAGTGTGACGTGGCCGTCGAATCCCGGGTCGATGAAGCCCGCTGTCGAGTGGATCAGGAGGCCGAGCCTGCCGAGGGAGCTCTTTCCCTCGAGCCTCGCGACGAGGTCGTCTGGCAGCGTCACTCGCTCGAGCGTCGAGCCCAGGACGAACTCCCCGGGGTGGAGGATGAACGGCTCGCCGTCGGCGACCTCGACGAGCTCGGTCAGCTCCTCCTGCTCGGTCTTGACGTCGATGTACGGATAGCGGGAGTTGCGGAACACGCGGAAGAGGCGATCGACGCGGACGTCGAGGCTCGAGGGCTGCATGAGCGCCGGCTCGTACGGCTCGATGCCGATCCGGCCCGCCTCGACGAGGCGCCGGATGGCGCGGTCGGAGAGCACCATCGGAGGGATCCTAAGGTTTGTTCGCGAGCGGAAATCCGTAGGAACGGATTTCCGCCGCTTGATCCCCGGCTTCGCCGGGGCACGCCCCTGAAGGCGCCCGCTTCGCGGTCGCAATTGCCTCTTTGCCCAGGCCGTGCTCGAGTGCCGAGTTGCCGCGACGGGGCTTGGTGTCGCATACAATCCCCCGTTCGGTGTCCATGCTCTACCCATCGCTCGACCCGAACGAGCGCTTTCGCACTCGCCGGGATGCGGTACGACGTCGCAAGCGGAGGCGCAGGGCCGCGATCGCGGCGACTCTGCTGCTCGCGGTGCTCGCGCTCGCGGGCGGGATGACGCTTGCCGGGAAGGACGACAAGCCGACGTCGCCCAAGCGCACCGCGGTATCCGACGGGCAGATCACCACCCGTTTCCAGACCCTGGAGGTCGCGACCCGGCCACGACCGCTGCCGGTCGAGGTGCGCGGTGTCCACGTGACAGGGGCGCTTGCCTCGCTTCCCGGCAAGCTCGACGAGTACGTCCGGCTCACCCGCCATGGCCTCAACACGATCCAGCTGGACGTCAAGGACGAGGGCGGCGAGATCTCGTTCCCGCCGAGCGGCGTCCCGCTCGCGCGAAAGACGGGCGCCGTGCGCACGTACTACGACCCGCGCGAGGTCGCCCGGCGACTTCATCGGAAGGGCGTCTACCTGATCGGCCGCATCGTCGTCTTCCAGGACCCGTACCTGGCCGCGACCCGCCCCGACTTCGCGATCCGCCACCGGAACGGCGGGATCTGGCGCACGAACGCGGGGCTCGCCTGGGTGAACCCGTACGACCGCCGCGTCTGGGACTACGCCGTCTCCGTGGCGGCGTCGGCCGCGCGCGCCGGCTTCGACGAGATCATGCTCGACTACATCCGGTTTCCGTCCGACGGCGATGTCGCGAACGCCGTGTACCCGGGGCGGACGAAGGTTCCGAAGGGCGAGTTGATCGCGAGCTTCGTCGCCTACGCAAAGCAGCGCCTCGCGCCGTTGGGCGTTCGGGTCTCGACCGCGCTCTTCGGGCTCTCGGCCACGCGTGACATGGGCATCGGCCAGGTGCCGCGCTGGATCTCGCAGCACGTCGACCACGTCCATCCGATGGCGTATCCCGCTCTCTACGGCGGGGGGGAGCTCGGCATCGTGTCCCCGAGCTCCGAGCCGGGCGAGACCGTCTTCCGCACCCTCGTCGACTTCAAGGAGCAGGTCCGCGGCAGCCGAGCCCAGCTCATCCCGTGGATCCAGGACTGGAACTACCGCCCCGAGCAGGTCATGCAGCAGGTCCGGGCAGCGCGGTTGCAGGGCGCGAAGGGATACCTGCTCTGGAACGCGCGCGGTCTCTACACGAAGAGCGCGCTCGCGCCACCTTCGTGACCTGACCTTCCTCGTGCGCATAGCCCGCCCGCTGGCCGCACTGGCGACCGTCGGCGGCGGGGTCTACCTGCTCGTCGCGCGTGGTTCGCTGACCGCCGACCTCGGGATCGGCCGCTCGACGCGTGCACTCGGCCCGCAGGTCGTCCGCATCCGCGCGCCACGCACGATCGTCTACGAGGTGATCGCATCCCCTTACCTGGGCCGGACGCCGCGAGCCCTCGAGAGCAAGCTCCGCGTGCTCGAGCGGAGCGAGGCGATGGTGCTCGCGGACCACTACACCAAGGTCGGCCCTCTGACCGCGACGACGTCCGAGACCGTTCGCTTCGAGCCACCCGAGCGAATCCATTTCCGCCTCGTTCGCGGGCCGGTCCCGCACGTCGTCGAGCGCTTCGAGCTGCGCGAGAGCGAGGAGGGGACGGAGCTCGAGTACACCGGCGAGCTGGGTGCCGACCTCTGGGCGCTCGGTCGCTGGTGGGGCCGGCGCGTCGCCGCCCGCTGGGAGTCGGCCGTGCGCGACTCGCTGGCGGCCGTCGCGGCCGAGGCGGAGCGTCGTGCCGGCGCGGCCGGCTCGTCTACGGCGCAAGTCTGACGCGCGACCAGACGAGGTCGGCGCGGTCGAACCGTGCCCGGTCATGCAGGCGATTCATGCGCCCCTGCCAGAGCTCGATGGTGTGTGGCACGACCCGATAGCCGCCCCAGTACGGAGGGAGCGGGACGTCGTCGCCACGGAAGCGCGCTTCGGCCTCTCGGTACGCGCTGTCGAGCTCCTCCCGGTCGGCGAGCGGGCGCGACTGCGCCGAGGCCCAGGCCCCGAGCCGGCTCTCCCGTGGACGCCCGCGGAAGTACGCGAGCGAGTCCTCCTCGGGCAATCGCTCGACCCGCCCTTCGACCCGCACCTGACGCGCGACCGGAGGCTGCCAGTTGAAGACGAGTGCCGCGACCGGATTGAGACCGAGCTCGGCGGCCTTTCTCGACTCGTAGTTCGTGTAGAAGCGCAGCCCGAGCTCGTCGATCCCACGGACGAGCACCATCCGGACGGACGGCCTGCCGTCGAGCGTCGCCGTCGCCAGGGCGGCCGCCTCGGGGTCGTGCAGGCCGGCCTCGCGCGCCTCCCGGAGCCACCGCTCGAGCACCGCGACCGGGTCGTCACCGAGGCTCTCGAGCCAGGCGTCCACGGACCGAATCTACTAGCGGGGGCCTCCGATACGCTGGCCGTCCATGGCGATCACGCGGACGATCCGGATCAACACCGAGGTGCCCGGCCCGGAGTCCAGACGCCTTCTCGAACGTGAGGCACGGTCGGTCGCTGCACCGCTGCACGCGCACCTGCCGATCTTCGCCGCGGCCGCCGAGAACGCGACGATCACGGACGTCGACGGCAACGTCTTCGTCGACTTCGCCGGCGGTGTCGGCGTCGTCAACGCCGGTCACGCACATCCGCGGGTCGTCGACGCGATCGTCGACCAGGCCCAGCGGTTCGTCCACACGGACTACACCGTCGTCCCCTACGAGACGTACGTCGAGCTCGCGGAGCGCCTCTGCGCGCTCGTCCCGATCGCCGCCGAGACCCGTGCCGCGTTCTTCAACGCGGGCACGGAGGCGGTCGAGAACGCGGTCAAGCTCGCGCGACTGCACACCGGACGCCCGGCGGTGATCGCCTTCGAGGGGGGATTCCACGGTCGCACGCTGCTCTCGCTCACGATGACCTCGAAGTTCCACCCGTACAAGGTCGGGATGGGGCCGTTCGCGCCCGAGGTCTACCGGGCGCCCTACCCGAATCCCTATCGCGGCCCGGACGCGACGGAGGCGCTGGCCCGCCTCCAGCAGGTGCTGGAGACCCACGTGGCGCCGGAGCACGTGGCGGCGATCGTCTTCGAGCCCCAGCAGGGCGAGGGAGGCTTCGTCCCCGCGCCCGGAGCGTACGTCGAAGGGCTTCGCGCGATCTGCGACCGCCACGGGATCGTCCTCGTCGCCGACGAGGTCCAGACCGGCTTCGGGCGCACCGGTCGGATGTTCGCGATGGAGCACTTCGGGGTCGAGCCGGATCTCGTCACGGTCGCGAAGTCGATCGCCGCCGGGCTGCCGCTCTCGGGGGTGATCGGCCGCGCGGAGATCATGGACGGGGCGCACGCGGGCGCGATCGGCGGCACGTACATCGGGAACCCGGTCGCGCAGGCCGCGGCACTCGCAGTCCTCGACGTCTTCGAGGACGAGAACCTCGTTGCGCGCGCGAACGTCGTCGGCGACCGGATCCGCGAGCGGATGCTCGCCTGGCAGGAGCGCTGGCCGGCGATCGGCGACGTGCGCGGCCTCGGCGCGATGCTCGCCGTCGAGCTCGTCCTCGACCCCGTGACGAAGGAGCCCGCCCCCCAGCTCGCGCGCAACGTGATCGACGCGGCGCTCGAGCGGGGCGTGATCCTGCTCAAGGCAGGCGTCCACGGGAACTGCATCCGCACGCTGTGCCCGCTCACGATCGAGGACGCCGTGCTCGACGAGGCACTCGCCGCCTGGGAGGACGCGCTCACCGCGACGCTCTGAGATTGCGCGGGTATCAGTCGCGCTGATACCCGCGCCGCTGTCTCATGAGCCTCGCTTCTGGCCGTCGCATCGCCTCGGCGTCGCGGTCGGCGTGCCTGCGGCGATCCCGGCTGTGGAGCGATCGGCACGAAACCGGCACGCGCCTGCTTGACAAACCCCGGTGCCTGACACGGTTTCTAGAACTGCAGCTGCCGGCGGCGCTCGTGACGCTCGAGCCCGAACTGGATGAGCCGGTCGAGCAGCTCGGCGTACGGCACGCCCGTGGCGGCGAACAGCTTCGCGTAGACGCTCGTCGCCGTGAACCCGGGGATCGTGTTGAGCTCGTTGACGACGACCTCGCCGTCGGAGCGGACGAAGAAGTCGACCCGCGCCATGCCCTCGCAGTCGGTCGCGACGAACGACGCGACCGCCAGCTCCCGGACGCGCTCGGCGGCCTCGTCCGGGATCCGTGCCGGGACGACGAGCTCCATGCCTCCCTCGTCGTACTTCGCCGAGTAGTCGTACCAGTCGGCGTGGGCGACGATCTCGCCCACGACCGAGGCGATCGGCTCGCGGTTCCCGAGCACGCCGCACTCGACCTCGACGCCGTCCTGGAACTCCTCGACCAGCACCTTGTCGTCGTGCCGGAAGGCGAGCGCGACGGCGTCCGCGAGCTCGTCCTTCGCACCGACCTTCGTGATCCCGACCGAGGAGCCGAGGCGGGCCGGCTTGACGAACACCGGGTAGGGAAAGGGATTCTCGACCCGGTCGCCGGGACGCAGCGTGACGCTCCGGCAGACGGGGATCGCCCGGTCGCGAAGCACCGCCTTGAAGAGATCCTTGTCCATGCACAGCGCGGACGCCGTGACGCCCGAGCCGACGTACGGCACCGCGGCGAGCTCGAGCAGGCCCTGGACCGTGCCGTCCTCGCCGAACGGGCCGTGCAGGATCGGCAGCACGACGTCGACCGGCCCGAGCGGCGTGGGTGCGTTCGTCCTCGGCACGGGCAGGGTGTCCGCCGCGTGCTCGGGCAGCGCTCGCGGCTCCGCCGACGGCAGCTCCCAGCGACCGTCGCGCCCGATCCCGATCGTCGTCACCTCGTAGCGCTCCGGGTCGAGCGCGGCCGCGACGGACGCCGCAGACGCGAGCGAGATCTCGTGCTCGCTCGAACGCCCGCCCGCGAGCACGGCCACCCGAACGCGGCCGCTCACGGGGGCGTCGTCGTCTCGTCCGGGACGGTCTCGGTCTCGGTCTCGATCGGCGGCGGAATCTCGATGTCCGGCGGCGGGACGTACGTGCCGACGGTCAGCGTGACGAGCGAGTTGGGGTTCGCCTCGCTCGAGGCGGGTGGATCCTGGGAGATGACGACGCCCTCGAGCGATTCGTCCTCGGTCTCCTGCCGCGTCACCGCGACGCGGAAGCCCGACGCGCGCAGCGTCGCTCGTGCGTCGGCGACGGTCTGGAAGGAGACATCGGGCACCGTGACGGTCGTCGGGCCCTGGGAGACCGAGAGCGTCACGGACGACCCGCGGGTCGCGGTCGAGTTCCCCGGCGGGCTCTGCGTGACGACTTCGCCCTCGGGCCGGCTGCTCTCCACGTCGACCCGTCCCACGGTGAAGCCCGCAGTCTGCAACTGCGTCGAGGCGAGCTCGTAGCTCAGCCCGACGACGTTGGGCACCGCGATCGGCCTCGGGCCCTTCGAGACGTTGATCCGCACGGACGAGCCCGAGACAAGCACCGTGCCAGCGCGGGGATTCTGCGCGGTCACGACGCCCGACTGGCGCTCGGAGTTCACCTCGACGACCGTCGCGTCGAGATCGCGCTGCGTCAGCTCCGCGACCGCGGTGTCACGCGACTTGCCGACGACGAACGGAACCGACACCTTCGGCTTGCCGGTCGAGACGAGCACCGTGACGATGCTGTCCTTCGGCAGCCGCGTGCCCGGCTCGGGCTCCTGCTGGAAGACGTACTGCGGCTGCACGTCGCCGTTCGGCCGGCGCACGACCTTTGCCTCGAAGCCGTCGCCGACGATCAGGTCGACCGCGTTCTCCTCGAGGATTCCGGTGTAGTTGTCGACCGCGATCGGCTCGTTCGCGTCGATCCGATCGCGGACGTCGTCGTAGACGAACCAGCCGATGACGCCGAGAGCGATCGCCGCGCCGAGCGCGACGAGCCACGGCCACCAGGCGCGGCCGGTCCGGACCTCGCCCTCGTACGAGCGGTAACGCTCGTCGCCGCCGAACCCCACGGGCACGGGCCTGACGGTCGTCGCCGCGGTCGTCTCGCCCCGCAGCACCATCGTGGCGGCCGCCTCGGTCTCGGTGCCGACCGGCTCGCCCCGGCCGACGAGCTCGAGGTCGCGATCCATCTCCTTCGCCGAGCGGTACCGGTCGGCGGGCTCCTTCGCGAGCGCGCGGAGCACGACGAGGTCGAGGTCGCGCGGGATCTCGGGCCGGATCGTGGAGGGCGCCGGCGGCACCTGCGAGAGGTGCTTCATCGCGATCTCGACCGGCGTCTCGCCCGTGAACGGCAGGTCTCCCGTGAGGAGCTCGTAGAGCACGATCCCCGTCGAGTACAGGTCGGACGACTCGTCGACGGGGGCGCCGCGCGCCTGCTCGGGCGAGAGGTACTGCGCCGTGCCGATGATCGAGCCGGCCTCGGTCATCTGGCTCGAGCCGGCGCGCGCGATGCCGAAGTCCGCGACCTTGACGCGCCCTTCGTGATCGACGAGCACGTTGTGCGGCTTGATGTCGCGGTGGACGATCCCGTTCCGGTGCGCGTAGCGGAGGGCCGCGAGAACCTGGCGGACGTACGAGATCGCGACGGGGACGGGGCACGGGCCGCGGGTGACGAGGAGCTCCTTCAGCGTCCGCCCCTCGACGTACTCCATCACGATGTAGTAGGAGCCCTCGGTCTCGCCCCGATCGAAGATCGACACGACGTTCGGGTGGGAGAGGCTCGCCGCGTGCGTCGCCTCGCGCCTGAACCGCTCGACGAACTGCGTGTCGTTCGCGTAGCGCTCGTGGAGCATCTTGATCGCGACCTTGCGCCCGAGCTCCTGGTCCTCGGCGAGCCAGACGTCGGCCATGCCGCCGCTCCCGAGCTTGCGCTCGAGCCGGTAGCGGCCCGCGAAGATCGTCCCGCGTCTCTCGTCGATCGTTGTCATGGCGTCATGGGAAGGGTAGATACGTGTCCGGCTACGGATTCGCCGCCGGACGCAGCAGTGCCTCCATCACCACGCGCGCGATCGGCGCGGCGGTGGAGCCGCCCGTCGAGCTCTGACCCTCGAGCACGACTGCGATCGCGAGCTCCGGTCGCTCGCCGGGGCGACCCGCGAAGGCGATGAACCAGGTCGTGTTCCGCTCCGCGACACCGGTCTCGGCCGTCCCGGTCTTGCCGCCCACGCGGTAGCCCGGGAGCTGCGCGGCGGTCCCGGTGCCCGCCTCCACCGCGCGCACCATCATGTTCCCGATGTCACGCGCGTCGACCGGCCCCACGGCGCGGTCGAGCCGCTCCGGCCGGGTGCGGTCGACCGTCTGGCCCTTCGGCGAGACGAGCTTCTCGACGACGTACGGGCGCATGACGATCCCCGCGTTGCCGATCCCGGCGGCGACCATCGCCATCTGGAGCGGCGTCACGAGCATCCGCTCCTGGCCGAACGCCATCCGGCCGGCGTCGACGTCGGAGTTCCGCTCGGGGTACCAGAGCTCGCCGCGTCGATAGAGGCCGCTGGGATATCGCTCGTTCTCGGGTGTCTCGAGCGGCGGCCGCTCGTAGAAGCCGAACTTCCTGGCCTGGTCGAGGATCCGCTTCGCGCCGAGCGCCTTGCCGATGTTGCAGAACACCGAGTTGACGGAGTACTGGAGCGCCGACGCGAGGTCGATCGTCCCGAACGGCCGGCTCGTGTCGAAGTTGTTGACCCGCTTCCCGTAGGCGATGCAGTACCCCGGATCGACGAAGGTGGACCCGGGCTCCCAGCGGTTCGAGCCGAGCGCCGCCGAGGCCGTCACGACCTTGAAGATCGAGCCCGGCGGATAGAGACCCTGGGAGGCGCGGTTGACGAGGGGCGCCGCCGGACGGCAGTCGGCCGTGATCCGCCCGATCTGGCCGAAGCGGTTCTCGACGAGGTTCGGGTCGTAGCTCGGCGAGGAGGCCATCACGAGGAGCTTCCCGCTCCGCGGGTCGAGGGCGGCGACGGCGCCGCACCGGCGTCCGAGCGCGCCGAGCGCGACCTGCTGCGCCTTCACGTCGAGCGTCGTGACGACGGTGTCGCCGACGATCGGCTTGCGCCGGAGATCGTCGAGCTGGCGCTCGACGAGGTCGCCGAGGTTGCCCTCCGTTCCGGTCAGGATCCCGTTCAGCGATCGCTCGAGCCCGGCCCGGGCGCGGGCGACCGTCGAGTAGCCCACGACGTGGGCTGCGAGCTTCCCCTGCGGGTACTTCCTGAAGTAGAGCGTCTTGCCGCCGCGGCGCTCGACGCGGTTGCGGGCGAGCACGCGCTCGGGAGCGAGGATCAGGCCCCGTTTCACCTGGAACTCCTGGACGCGCTGGATCTCGTTGTCCTGGCGCGCCGCGAGTCCCGGGCGCGCCCAGGTCTGCCAGTACGTCGTGCCGACGACGAGCGCGACGATCAGCGCCATCGCCGTCCACGCGACCCGGGTCAGCTGGCCGTTCATTTGTGCTCCATCCCGGGACGGAGCACTATGGCGCCCCTCGGACGGCCCGGTTCGAGACGAGCATCACGAGCGCGAGCATCACGAAGTTGGAGACGATGCTCGAGCCGCCGTAGGAGACGAAGGGCAGGGTGATCCCCGTCAGCGGGACGAGCCGGAGGACACCGCCGACGATGATGAACGTCTGCAGCGCGAAGCCGAAGCCGAGCCCCGCGGCGAGCAGCTTCGAGAAGCCGTCCTGCGCGATGAGCGCGACCCGCATCGTCCGCGCGACGAGCGCCAGGAACAGGAGGAGCACGGCGGCGGCGCCGACGAGACCGAGCTCCTGGGCGATCGCCGAGTAGACGAAGTCCGTCTGCAGGTACGGGATCAGCTGCGTCCCGTCGACGGTCTGGAACGTGCCGTTGCCGATCCCCGTCCCGCCGTAGCCGCCGTTCGCGATCGAGTAGAGGCTCTTCACGAGCTGGTACGAGTCGCAGTTCTGCCGGTACTCGAGCGCCCCGTTGACCGTGCAGTAGACCTTCTCGTCGGTCCACGGCTCGAGCCAGACGGTGACCCGCTGCTGCACGCGGTCGAGCGCGTTGTAGAGCGCCGCCGCGCCGCCGCCGAAGAGGACGAGGCCGGCGAGGACGTACGAGACCTTCCCCGTCGCGACGTAGAGCATCGCGAGGAAGATCCCGAAGTTGAGGAGCGCCGAGCCGAGATCGCTCGTCTGGACGAGGACGAGCATCGCGCCGCCCCAGATCGCGAGCAAGGGGCCGAAGTCCTTCAGCCGACCACGGGCGAGCGCCTCGCGCTTGTCGCGCAGGTAGCCGGCGAGGAAGATGACGAGGAAGATCTTCGCGAGCTCGCCCGGCTGGAACTGGAGCGGGCCGACGTTCACCCAGAGCTTGACGCCGTTGATCCGCTGGCCGAGGCCCGGGACGGAGGGCAGCATCAGGAGCACGATCGCCGAGACGCCGAAGACGTACTTGTAGCGCTCGAGGACGCGGTAGTCGTAGCGCAGCCAGACGAGCACGAGCGCGAACGCGAGCACGCCCACCGCGACCCAGACGAGCTGCCTGCGCCCGTCCTCGGGCTCGATCCGGTAGACGAACACGAGGCCGATCGCGCAGAGGAGCGCCGCGAGCGGCAGCAGCGTCGGGTCGGCCTCGGGGACGATCACGCGCGCGACGAGGTGCGCCGCGAGGAAGATGCCCCCGAGCAGCGCGGCGTACGGCAGCCAGCCCTGGTCGAGCTGCGCCGTATCGGCGATCCACGCGCTCGCGAACGCCGTGGAGGCGACGAGACCTGCGAGGAGGAGGGTGAGGAGCTCGCGGTTTCGCGCGCTCACTCTGCGAGGAAGCTCCACCAGAGCACGAGCGCGGTCAGCGCCAGCAGGGCGAGGACGAAGAGCAGCGCCGGCCAGCGGCTGCCCTTCCCGGCGCCGTGGCGGGTGACGTCCTCCTCGGTCTCCTCGAGATCGATCGTCTCGGTGCTCGTCCCGCCGCTCACCGCGACCAGCTCCGGCGGAACGCGCGGAATCGGATCGCCCTCGACGAGCTCGAAGAGGACGACGGTCACGTTGTCGTCCCCGCCCGCGGCGTTCGCCGCTCGCACGAGCTCCTCGCCGGCGCTCCCCGGGTCGATGGCCGAGGCCTCGAGCACGCGCGCGATCTCGTCGTCGCGCACCATCGCGCTCAACCCGTCGGAGCAGAGCAGGATCAGATCCCCGGCCGCGACGTCGACGGTGGACGTGTCGACCTCGACGTCCGGCTCGGTGCCGAGCGCACGCGTGATCACCGACCTGTGCGGGTGCACGGCCGCCTCGTCCTCGGTGAGCCGGCCGGAGCGCACGAGCTCTCCGACGAGCGAGTGGTCGGTCGTGAGCTGCTCGAGCGCGCCGTCCCGGTACCGGTAGGCGCGCGAGTCACCGACCTGTGCGAGAGCGATCGTGCCGGCCTCCTCGTCGACGAGCGCGACGGTCGCGGTCGTGCCCATCCCGGCGACGGCCGGATCCTCGAGCGCCCGCTCGAAGACGCGCGTGTTCGCAGCGCGCACGATCGCCACGACCCCCGCTTCCCCGGTCGCATCGGCGGCCGTCTCCTCGATCGCGGCGGCAGCGAGGCGCGAGGCGAGCTCGCCCGCCTGCGCGCCGCCCATCCCGTCGGCGATCGCGAAGAGCGGCGGCTCGCAGACGTACGCGTCCTCGTTCTGGCGCCGGCGCCGGCCGGTGTCGGTGATCCCGGCGACGCGCCCGATGCGCATCAGCTCTCCACCACGAGGTCGGTGTGGCCGATCCTGACGACGTCTCCCGGCTGGAGCAGCCGCGCGCTCGTCACGCGGGCGCCGTTGACGAACGTCCCGTTCGTCGAGCCCGAGTCCTCGACCCAGATCCCGTCGGTGCGGCTGTCGAGGACGGCGTGGCGGTTCGAGACCGTCGTGTCCGCGTCGAGCCGGATCGCGTTCTCGGCCCCACGCCCGACGTGGGTCGTGGTGGTGAGCTCGAACTCGGTGCCGGGCTCGAGCGCCGGGCTCGAGCGCACGACGACCGTCCGGGACGGCGGCGCGACGGCCGCCCGGAGGGCAGCGGCCTCGGCGGCGGGAAGGACGATGCTCTCCTGCGGCGCGCCGACCGAGAGGCCGCGGGTCGCCGAGCGCACGACGAGCCAGACGAACACGTAGAGCAGCACGAGGAAGGCGACCTTGAGGCCGAGCAGCGCCTCGTCGACCGTGACGGCGAGGCTCACTGGACGGTGCGCCCGAAGACGAGCTCGGTGCCGCCGACGGTGATCCGGTCGCCGTCGTCGAGCCGCGTACGGCGCGAGACCTTGCGTCCGTTGACCTCCGTGCCGTTCGTCGAGCCGAGATCGAAGACCACCCAGGTCGTGGGGCTCTCCTGGGCGACCTCGCAATGCCGGCGCGACACGTTCCCGTCGTCGACGCGGACGTCGCATTCGCGCGAGCGCCCGATGACCACGCGACTCGTGGTGACCGGAACGACGCGGCCGTCGACCGTCAGCGTCACCGTCTCTCGTTGCACGGGCGGCGGCGCGGCGTCCTCCTCGAGCTCGGCGAGCGGCGTCTCGGGGCGGTAGATCATCGTCGCCGCAGGCGCCTCCGGGATCGCCGGGGGCGGGGAAGCCACCGGCGCGGCGGCCTCCGGCGGCGCGGCAGGCAGCGGGGCGGGCGCCGGGCGCGGCTCCTCCCGCTGCACCACGCGCGTGGCGATCCCGAACTCGCCCATCGCGAGATCGGCGTCGGTCTGCAGGAGCACGCTCGGCGGCGTCAGGAGCGCGTATCCCTCCCGCCGGGCGTGCTCGCCGAGGTACTCCTGGAGCTCGCCGACGAGTGAGCCCTCGTACGCGGCGAACTGCGCGCGATCGGCCGGGGAGAGGTACAGCGTGTACTCGTTCGGCACGTAGACGCGCGAGACGGAGACGGAGCGGTGCTCGTCCATCTCCTTCGCGAGCTTCCGGGCGAGCTCGACCGGTTGCACGTGCGTGCGGAAGGCACGCCCGAAGATCCCCTCGAAGAGGCCCTCGATCTTGCTCTCGATGGCTCGAAGGACGCTCATGCGAACGGGGCGCCTCCCTCGATGAATTCTAGCTTCCGGTCTTGGCGCGCCCGGCGGCGACCGTCAACGGGCGGGCGACCGCCGCCAGGTGAGGACGCGCCGCGAGGAGCCCGCAGAGGAGCCACGTCCCCAGGACCACGCCGGTCGCGGGGATCGACGGCGCCCAGACGAGCACGAGCGCCAGCTGGAGCGCGCCGAGGCCGGCGATCCCCCACGGCCCTCGCGCGACCGCCCGCGGCAGCACGATGGCGACGATGCCGAGCGCGAGCGCGGTCGTCGCGAGCGCGGGATCGTTGCCGAGGACGATGCCGAGCGCGTTCAGGACGTCGGTCGGCCGCTCCGTCCCGGCGAGGCCGAGGTCCCCGACGACGTGGTCGGCGAGCGGTAGGGGCCTGCCCGCGAGACCGGCGACGGCCGCCGCCGCGAGCACGCCCAGGCCCGCCTGGAGGCCGCGCCTCCAGGCGCGTGCCACGGGCTGGACGGCCAGGGGCAAGAGCGCGAGCATCCCGATTGCGGCGAGCAGTGGCCCGGCGCAGAACGCAAGCCCCGTGCGCGGGTCGCGCCAGCTCACCGCGAGCCAGGCGATCGCCAACAGCCCGTAGACGACGGCAGCGGCCTGCGCGACGTTCCCGAGCGGGAAGAGCGGCGCGGCGAGCGCGAGCGCGAGACCGAGACGAGGGAAGCGGAGCGTCGTCAGGCCCGCGACGAGCGCGAGCAGCGCGAGGAGCACGGGCGGCCAGAACGGGAGCAGGGAGCCGCCGACGATCGTCGCGACCGCGGCGAGGCCGGCGGACGGGAGGCGCCGGACGAGTGGAGCCGCGGGGACGGTCTGGACCTGGCGCGTGTCGCTCCGTGACCGGCGAGGGCTCTTGCGGCGTGGCTCGCGACGGAGGGAGGCAGGAGTCGCGACGTACGCCTCGCGCAGCTCCGCGGCGAGCCGGGCGGCCGTGGGGCGCTTGCCCGGGTCGACCGCGAGCGCGGCGTCGACGACGGCGAGCAGGCGGCGTGGCAGGTCGGGGCGGCGGGCGGAGAGCGGCGGCGCACCCGCCGCGATCGTCGAGGCGACCTGTGGGAGCGGAACACCCCAGAAGGGATGACTGCCCGCGAGGGCCTCCCAGAGGATCACGCCGACGGCCCAGACGTCGCTTCGCTCCGTCGCCTCGTCGCCCGAGAGCCGTTCCGGCGAGATGTAGGCGAGCGTCCCGGGGACGTCACCCACGTTGGTCAGCGTGTCGGCCTCGTCGAACTGCGCGAGCCCGAAGTCGAGCACCCTGATCGAGAGGGCCTCGCCGTCCTCGACGAGGACGTTCGACGGCTTCACGTCTCGGTGCACGATCCCACGGCGATGGGCGTGCGCGAGCCCGTCGAGCACCTGGGCGGCGATCTCGACTGCCTCCGCGTCGCCGACGTCCTCGCCGCGGAGGGTCTCGCGCAGCGTGCGGCCGCGGACGTACTCGTAGGCGATGTAGACGTGACCCGCGTCCCCGCCGAAGTCGTAGGCGCGCACACAGCGCTCGTGGCGCAGGCGCGAGGCCGCCTCCATCTCCCTGCTCGCGCGGGCGGCGCGCTTCCCCTCGCGCGGGACGATCTTGAGCGCCACCTCGAGCCCCGTGCGCTCGTCGTGGGCGAGCCAGACGGAGCCGGACCCTCCCCGGCCGAGTGGCTTGAGAGGCCGGTACCGGTCGAGAACGAGCGTCCGGTCGGGGAGTGCGAAGGCAGCGTTCGACACGGGCTCAGCCCCCTTCGCCACGGTAGGGGAACGTCCTTCGCAGCCGAATCTCTCGTTACACTCGGCCGGGTCAGGGTCGTTCGGTGGGAGCTCCCCGCCGGGCGTGGACGATCCCGGCGGACTGACTCGTGACCGCTCACGACGACGACATCCTCGATTTCGACTTCGTCGACGACGAGACCCGTGAGCTCGCCCCGCCCGCCGTCCGTCCCGGCCCCCGGCAGCCGCCGCCCGGCGACGCCCAGCGTGGCGGCCGCGGCCCTCGCGGTCCGCAGCTCGGGGGCGCGCACGGGCTGACGCCCCTGCTGCGCCTCGCCGCTCTCGTCTCGTTCGCGATCCTCGTCGTCGTCCTGCTCGCCGTCTGGGTGCAGGGGTGCGCCGGCGAGGACGAGCAGACGACGTACAGCGCCTACCTCGCCGACGTCGACTCCGTCGGGAAGGACTCCGCCAAGATCGGCGCCGACCTGGCGACCCTCCTCACCACGCCGGGGCTCGCCCAGGCGGAGCTCGAGACCAGGCTCGGCGGGCTCGTGCAGCAGCAGGAGCTCGACGTCTCCCGCGCACGCGACCTCGACTCGCCGGGGCCGCTCACGCCGTCGCATGCCTATGCGGTGCAGTCGCTCGAGCTCCGCGTCGCCGGGCTGCAGGGCATGCTCGACGTCTTCCGCGCGACGAAGGACTCCGAGGATGCCGCCGCGGCAGGCCGGCAGCTCGCGTCGATGGGTCAGCGTCTCGAGGCGAGCGACGTCGTCTGGAGGGACCTCTTCCAGCCGACGGCCACCGAGGCGATGACCACTGAAGGAGTCCAGGGGCTCACCGCGCCGGCCTCGGTCTTCGTCCAGAACACCGACCTCTACACGCCGCGCTCGCTCAGCTCGATCTGGCAGCGGGTGCACGGCGCCTCGACCGGGGGCACGCCGGGCGGTCTCCACGGGAGCCAGCTCGCGTTCACCGAGGTGCAGCCGGCAGGCGTCCAGCTGACGACCTCGACCGAGACGAAGATCACGATCTCGACCGACCTCGCGTTCGAGGTGGGCGTCAACAACTCGGGCGAGAACCAGGAGGTCGGCGTCAAGGTCAAGCTGACGATCCCGGCCCAGCCCAACCCGATCGTGAAGAACGGTGCGATCGACGTGATCGACCCGGGTGAGACGAAGAGCGTCACGTTCTCGGACTTCCCGGACTTCCCGTTCGGGGAGAACACGACGGTGCAGGTGAGCGTCGAGCCCGTCCCGGGCGAGACCCGCACCGACAACAACTCGGCCGAGTATCCGGTCGTGTTCACGCTCGAACCGTCGTGAGTCGCTCGCCTGCGGCTCGCTCCCGCGGGGGAAACCATGTTTCCCCCACGTGCCCCCTTCTTGTCGTCTCATGTGGGGGAACCTCCCGGTTCCCCCACGCCCCCTCCCCCTCATGAGCCAACGAGTTGGCTCATGAGCCTCGAGCTCGGGGTTGCGATCGCCGCGTGCGTGCTCGCGGCGCTGGCGGTCGTCGTGGCGCTCGCGACCTGGCGGCGGCTGCGGGCGCTCCGCCGCGGTCAGCAGGCGATCCTCGGCGGCTCGACCGCGGACGTCGTCGACTTCGCCGTCTCGCTCCAGGGCCGGATCGACGACCTGCACCGCGCCGTCGACGAGGTCGCCGGGGGCCTGACGCGGGTCGACCGGCGGGTCGACGGATCGGTCACGAACACGTCCGTCGTCCGCTACGACGCCTACGCGGACGCGGGCGGTCAGCAGTCCGCGTCGTTCGCGTTCCTCGACTCGGACCGCACCGGCACCGTCGTGACGGCGATCCAGGGGCGCGACTACGCGCGGGTCTACGTGAAGGAGCTCGAGCGCGGCAAGCCGTCGCTCGCGCTTTCGCCGGAAGAGGCGGAGGCAGTCGAGCGCGCCATGGCGCGCTGAGGGGGGATCCTCAGGTGTCCGACTTGAAGTCGGACACCGGTCGCACGCCGCCCTATGATCGCCGCACCCGCGGCGAGGAGGCAGGCGTGAGCGAAGGGACGATCGAGGTCAACGGCGTCAAGCTCTGGCACCGGATCACGGGCGAGGGCGACCCGGTCGTGCAGATCCACGGAGCGGGGTTCGGGCACTTCAACTTCGACCCGGCGACACCCGAGCTCTCGAAGCGCTTCCGCGTGATCGACTTCGACATGCGCGGCTACGGCGCCTCCGACCGGCCCGTGCAGGACTACGACATGGAGGTGTGGGCGGACGACGTCGCCGGGCTGCTCGACGCGCTCGAGATAGATCGCGCGCACGTCCACGGCACCTCGATGGGCGGTGCGATCGCGATCGTCTTCGCAGGCAAGTACCCGGAGCGGACGCGCTCGGTCGTGATCAACTGCGCGGCCGCGAAGCTCGGCCCCAGCGGCCGGCTGATCTTCAAGAACTGGATCGACATCGCGCGGCTCGATCCGGACGGGCCGGGCAGCAGGCTCCTCGCCGAGCTGATCACCTGGCAGGCGCTCTCGCGCCGCTTCCTCGCCGAGCAGGACGCCGTGGCGCTGGCCGACCGGATCCAGGAGATCCTCCGCGACTCGAACAGCGTCGAGGTCTTCACCGCGGCCTGCCAGGCGCTCTGCGACATGGACGTCCGCGGCTTCCTGCCGAAGATCACCTCGCCTGCGCTCGTCCTCGGCGGCGACGAGGACGTGATGACGCCGTGGGACCAGGGCCCCGGCGGCGCGGGCCAGCAGGCGATCGCCGACGGGATCCCGGGCGCCGAGGTGCACGTGATCCGCGGTGCGAACCACTCGACGATCTTCGACTCGAGCGAGGAGCACAATCGGGTGGTCGGCGACTTCTTCGCCCGCAACTAGCGCGAGACCGGTCGTGGCCGGGGTCGAGCGCTACGGGATCGAGCCCGTCCCGGCCGCCGAGCGGACGGTCGGCTGGCGCGACCTCTTCGCGATCAACTTCACGTTCTTCCTCAACCCCGTGATGATGGTGCTCGGCGCGCTCGCCGTGCTCGAGAGCGGGCTGCCGCTCGTCTGGGCGGTCGTCGCGACGGTCGTCGGACAGTCGCTCGCCTACCTCGCGCTGACGATCGCCGCCCAGCCGGGCGTCGACGACGGCCTGCCCGGGCAGGTGGCGATGCGCGCGCCGTTCGGCGAGCTCGGCGCTCGTGGGCTCACCTCGCCCTATCGCGTGATCGCCTCGACGTACTGGTTCGCCGCCCAGGCGCTGACCGCCGCGTTCGGGATCCAGGCCATCGCGGGCGCGCTCGCCGACGTCAGCCCGCCGCTCGTGCCGACCGCGCTGGCGATCGCCGTCGTCCAGGCGGCGGTCGCGGTGCTCGGCTTCGACGTGATGCGCTGGCTGCTCCGGATCGTGTTGCCGCTCTCGATCGCCGCGGCCGCGGTGCTCCTCGCGGTCTGGCTCGCCTCGGACGATCCGAGCTACGCCGTGGGCCGCGTGCTCGACTCGCCCGAGCAGCAGCTGACGTGGGTCGGCTTCGCGACGGTCGTGACAGTGATGTGCGGCTCGTCGCTGACGCTCGTCACGAACATCGCCGACCTCTGCCGCTACACGCGGTCGCGCCGCGACATGCGGATCGGGCTCGTGAGCTCCACCCTCCTCGCGACCGCGACGACGACGTTCCTCGGCGCCGTCTTCGCAGTGGGGAGCGGCGAGACGAACCCCTTCGTCGCCGCGAGCGAGCTCACCTCGAGCGAGATCGTCCTCGTCGTGCTGCTCGTGGCGGTCGTCGTCCAGACGTTCGCCGCGAACCTGACGAACGTCTATACGGCCGGCCTCTCGCTCGTGTCGAGCGTGCCGGCGCTCGGTCGCCTCCGGGCGACGGTCCTCGTCGGGCTCGCCGCGGTTGGCCTCTCCGCCTTCCCCTCGCTCATCGAGGAGGCGCAGTCGTGGATCACCCACCTCGGGAACCTCGCCGCGCCGATCACGGGCGTCGTGCTCGCGGACTACCTCGTCGTGCGGCGCGGGCGCCTCGACGTGCCGTCGCTCTACGCGCCGCCCGGCACGGCAGGGGTCCTGGAACGGGTGGATCTCACGGCGCTGGTGGCGGTCGCGGCGGGAACGATCGCCTACTCCCTCGTGCCCGACGCTCTCGTCAAGGTGGCCTGGGGAGCGGGGGTCAGCGCGCTCACGCTGCTCGCCGCCCGCGCTGCGGCCTCGAAGGCGCGCGAAAATTGACGCCGTCGGGTCGCAAGTTGTATACAACGTCATCCGCTCCGTGACACGACACCCCACCATGGCGAGCCACGCGAGCTCCTGCGGGGAAGGATCGCGCCGAGGCCTCCGGCCGGCGCGAGAAAGGAGGGCACATGAGTGACCTCGAGGGCGTCGAATACGATCCCCACGAGTACGCGAGGCAGCTGGGCTACCTCGACGAGCTGACGAAGAGCGACTTCACCGACCCCTCGGCGGCACGCGCGACGACGGAGCGAAGCGGCATCAGTCGCCGCGAGCTGCTCAAGCGCAGTGGCGTCGGCGCGGCCACGGTCGCGGGGCTCGGGGCACTCGCCGGCCCGGCTGCGGCCGGGGAGACCGCGAGCGAGGCCTACAACGGGACACTGCGGGTCATCAGCCTCGGGGTCGAATGGCCGCAGGGCGCCCAGCAGCAGGCGGAGAAGGACCTCGGGTTCAAGTTCAACGTCCAGCTCATGGGGACGAACGCCCAGGTGCAGAAGGCGATCACCGATCCCGACAGCTTCGACGTCGGCGGGCTCTACAACTACCAGTTCTTCCAGATCTGGCCGACCGGCAACATGGTCAAGGTCGACACCCGGAAGATCAGGGCCTGGAACCAGTTCTACCCGGTCTTCACGAAGGGCCGCGTCGTCCCGGGCAACAGGCGGGCGACGACCGGGCAGGGCAATGCCCCGTTCCGCGTGATGTTCGTCGACGAGGGCCGCAGGACCGGGCTTCCGCTGACGACAGAGGGCCCGCGGACCAACAAGGAGATCGTGCTCTGGTGGAACGAGCGGACGAACAAGGCCTTCGGCGGGAAGCCGATGCCGCGCTACGTCCTCGGCCCTCCGGCCCATTTCAACATGGACTCGATGGGCTACAACGGCGATCTCCTCACCAAGCGGCCCGAGCAGGTCTCGTGGGGTGAGCTGCTCAACAACAAGTGGAAGGGTCGCGTCGCGCTGCTCAACGACCCCGGCATCCTCACGCAGGACGCGGGGAACGCGGTGCAGGCGCTCGGCCTGATGAAGTTCAAGAACCTCGGGAACATGACCCGCGGCGAGATGGATCGGCTCTTCAAGATCCTCACGACGTACAAGAAGCGTGGTCACTTCCGGGCGTTCTGGTCGACGTTCAACGAGTCGGTCAACCTCCTCTCGTCGAAAGAGGTCGTGATCGAGTCGATGTGGTCGCCCGCGGTGGCGCTCCTCGTGGCGCAGGGCATCAACTGCCGCTACGCCTTCCCGAAGGAAGGGCTCCGCGGCTGGTGCTCGGCACAGGGGATCACGGCCGACGCGGCCGGCGATCCGGCCCGGCTCCAGGCGTCGTACGACTACCTCAACTGGATGTACGACGGCTTCCTCGGTGCCCTGATCATGCGGCAGGGCTACTACATCGCGAACGGGCTCCGGCTTCGCAACTGGATCGCCTCGCCCGCGGGCAAGGCGGCCGGCTACGACGTCGCCGAGTTCGACTACTGGTACAACGGCCGGCCCGCGTCGAAGGACCTGCCGGGCATCACGGGCAAGGTCGGCGACATCAAGAAGGGCCAGGTCCGCGACGGCGGATCGTTCGTCAAGCGCTCGACGAAGTACTCGTCCTGGAACTCGTTCTTCACCAACAACGTGTACCAGGTCAAGAAGGTGAACGACTTCATCAGCGCATAGCCGATGGCGGACGAGACCACGGCTGACCAGGAGGGGGCGGCGATCGCCGCCCCCTCCTCCACGATCGCACCACCAACGCCGACCGGAACAGGGCTGGACCTCATCGGCGTGACGAAGGAGTTCCCCGGCGGCACGATCGCCGTCGAGGACGTGAACCTCCACGTCGACCACGGCGAGTACGTCGTGCTCCTCGGCCCGTCCGGGTGCGGCAAGACGACGACCCTGCGGATGATCGGCGGGCACGAGTTCCCGACGGCGGGGCGGATCACGCTCGACGGCCAGTCGCTCGTCGAGCTCGAGCCGCACGAGCGTCCGACCACGACGGTCTTCCAGCACTTCGCGCTCTTCCCGCACCGGTCGGTGCTCGAGAACGTCGAGTTCGGGCTCAAGATGCACGGCGTCGGCAAGGAGGAGCGGCGGCGCCAGGCGGTCGCCGCGCTCGAGATGGTCGGGCTCGAGACGCTCGGCAACCGGAAGCCGCGCGCGCTCTCGGGCGGTCAGCAGCAGCGCGTCGCGCTCGCGCGCGTGCTCGTCACGAAGCCGAAGGCCCTCCTCCTCGACGAGCCGCTCGGCGACCTCGACCGCCTCCTCCAGCTGCGGATGCGCGTCGAGCTCCGCAACCTCCAGCGCCAGCTGGGCCTGATGTTCGTCCACGTGACGCACAACCAGGAGGAGGCGCTCTCGATGGCCGACCGGATCGTCGTCATGAACGACGCCCGCGTCCAGCAGATCGCCGACCCCCTGACGATCGCGACGAAGCCGGAGACCGAGGTCGTGGCGCGGTTCATGGGCGACAACAACGTGCTCTCGGGCACCGTCTCGGCACGCGACGGCGCGAGGCTCACCGTCGAGACGACGGCGGGACCGACCGTCACGGCCGTCGCGGCGCCCGACGCCGAGCACGCCGTCGGCGACCGGGTGCTCGTGAGCGTCCGGGCGGCGGCGTCACGGCTCGACGACGGCGCGGGCGGTGGGCCGAACACCGCCGAGTGCGAGATCGTCTTCGTCGAGTTCCTGGGCGACCTCGTCAAGCTCCACCTCGCGATCGGGGAGGAGCGGATGCTCGTCAAGGTTCCGGGTGAGGCGTACTCGTCGCTGCGCGGCCGCGAGGGCGAGCGGATCCGCATCTCCTGGAAGGAGGACGATGTCCAGCTCCTCCGTGCCTGAGCGGTCACAGGGGGAGCCGGCCGAGGTCGAGAAGAAAGGCGGCTTCCTCGACAAGATCGTCACGCTGGGCTGGGCGACGCCGGGCTTCGCGTGGCTCGCGCTCTACCTGATCGCGCCGCTCGTCTTCATCGTCCTCGTCAGCTTCTGGACGTACGAGCAGGGTGTCCGCTCGGGCTTCACGACCGACTGGACGCTGCAGAACTACGTCGACCTGTTCAACGACTCGACGTACTGGAACAACATGCTCTCGAGCTTCATGACGAGCGTGATCGCGGTCTTCGCGTGCCTCGTCTTCGGCTTCCCGGTGGCGTACTTCCTGGCCATGAAGGTGCAGAGCCTGAAGTACCAGATCGCGCTCTTCATCATCGCCCTCGCGCCGTTCTGGACGAGCTTCCTCACCCGCTCGATCGCGTGGACGTACCCGCTGATGGGCCGCGAGGGGGCGCTGAACCAGGTCCTGACGAAGCTCGGGATCGTCGACGAGCCGGTGCAGGCGCTCGGCTTCTCCACGCTTTCCGTCCGGCTCGCGATGGTGCAGCTCTACATCCTCTTCATGGTCACGCCGCTCTTCTTCGTGCTCGCGCAGGTCGACCGGAGCGCGCTCGAGGCGGCGCGCGACCTCGGCGCGAACGGCTGGAAGACCTTCCGCGAGGTCGTGATCCCGCAGGCGATGCCCGGCGTCGTGATCGGCTCGATCTTCATCTTCGTGCTGACGATGGGGGAGTACGGGACCGTCCGGGTGATCGGCGGCAACACGGTGTCCTCGGTCGGCACGATCGTGCAGTCGAAGGTCGAGATCGGGATCCAGTACCCGCAGGGGGCCGCCTCCGCGGTGCTCCTGGTCGTCGCGCTGATCGTGGGCGTCCTTGCGATCACGCGCGTCTCGAACCTGCGCGAGGAGATCTAGGCCTTGCAAGGACCTTCCGGATCCGGGAAGCGCGACTGGTCGAAGATCCTGCTCGCGGCCTACTTCTGCCTCTTCCTCGTCTTCATCTACGCGCCGCTGATCCTGATGGGCGTCCTCTCGCTGCAGGGCGAGTTCGGCTCGATCACGTTTCCCTTCAAGGGGCCGCTCAGCCTCGACTGGTGGCGCACCCTGTTCGACGAGTCGATCCCGGGCTCGAACGCCCGGGCGATCCGCGAGGCGGCCGTGCAGTCGCTGTGGCTCTCGATCGCCGCCGGGGTGATCACGGCGCTGCTCGCGTTCTCGCTCTCGATGGCCTTCCGGCGGCGGTTCCGGCTCGACGGCGTCGCCTTCTACCTGATCATGCTCGCGCTGATGACCCCCGGCTACCTGCTGGCGCTCGGCACGCAGCTCTTCTGGTCCTTCCTCGACCAGGAGACGTCGCTCTGGAGGACGGCGCTCGGCACGAACGTCATCTGGGGCATCCCGTTCGGCTTCCTGGTGATGCTCGCCGTCTGGAACCGCTACGACGAGAGCGTCGAGGAGGCCGCGCGCGATCTCGGCGCGAACCGGGCGCGCACCTTCCGCGAGGTGACGCTGCCGCTCGTCTGGACGGGCATCTTCGGCAGCTTCCTCTTCGGCTTCACGCTCACCTGGAACGACTACGACCGGACGTTGCTCCTCATCTCCGGGATCGAGACCCAGACGCTGCCGCTGCAGATCGCCGGGCTCACCTTCACGGCGGCGATCCGGCCCGATCTCTACGCGCTCGGCAGCGCGACGACGCTCCTCTCGATCCTCGTCATCCTCACGATCCTCGTGCTCGTCACCCTGCGGCTGCGGTTCCGCGGAGTCGAGAAGGTCGAGCGGGTCGAGGAGGAGTTCGGCGAGGTCGAGTCCTTCGACGTGGAGCAGCTGGAAGGCGCCGACGCGGGCCCCGCGCGCTGAGCTACGAGCCGCGCGGCGAGCGCCGCGCGAAGTCGTCTGCGATCTCGTCGAACGTCGCCCAGCGCACGCCAGCGTGCCCGTTGATGTGCTCGATGATCCGCTCGTGCATCGCGAGCACCGCGGGGCGGCCGCTCACGTCGGGGTGGATCGTCATCGTGAAGACCGCGTAGTCGTACTCGCGGTAGACCCAGTCGAACTGGTCCAGCCAGAGCTGCTCGATGTCGCGCGGGTTGACGAAGCCGTGGCTGTTCGGCGCGGTCTTGATGAACATCATCGGCGGCAGGTCGTCGAGGTACCAGCTCGCCGGGATCTCGATCAGGTCCGTCTCCTCGCCCCGCTCGAGCGGCACCATCCACTCCTCGGCGCGCTTCGCGTAGTCGATCTTCGTCCAGGAGTCGCCGACGCGGACGTAGTACGGCAGGAAGTCGTGGTGCATGAGCGAGTGGTCGTACTTGATCCCGCGCTCGAGCAGGAGCTCGTTCGTGACGTTCGAGAACTCCCACCACGGAGCGACGTAGCCCGTCGGCCGCTTGCCCGAGACGCGCTCGACGAGGTCGATGCACTTGTCGAGGACGGCCGTCTCCTGCTCGCGCGTCATCGCGATCGGGTTCTCGTGCGTGTAGCCGTGGATCCCGACCTCGTGCCCGCCCGCGACGACCTGCTCGGTCTCGGCCGGGAACGTCTCGATCGAGTGACCCGGGATGAACCAGGTCGTCTTCAGGTCGTAGCGGTCGAAGAGCTTCAGGAGGCGCGGTGTCCCCACCTCGCCTGCGAAGAGGCCGCGGGAGATGTCGTCGGGCGAGTTCTCGCCGCCGTACGACCCGAGCCACCCGGCGACCGCGTCGACGTCGACGCCGTACGCGACGAGGATCTCCTTGGCCATTCCCGCTTACCTCCCGAGATCGTGGTAGGACGATCTTGTCATGTGTGCCTTGTGCGGTGTCCTCCGGAACGAGCACTGGGCCGACGAGGGCGGGGGCCGCCGCGCGCGGGTGATCCGGACGACGCTGCTCGTGCGCGTCCTCGCGCCGTTCGGCCTGGGTGTGCGCGAATGGGCGGGGCAGTACGTCGTCTCCGACGGCAAGGGGCGCTCCGAGGTCGCCGACGACCTCGCGGGCCTGTGGGTCGCGGCCGAGCGGCTCGCTTGGGCGCCCGCTCGACCCGCTCGAGCCGGCGCTCGTCGGGGCGCTGGAGCCGTGAAGACACCCGTCTCGATCGTCACGGGGTACCTCGGGAGCGGGAAGACGACGCTCATCTCCTCGCTGCTCGCCCGCCCGGAGCTCGGCGAGACGGCGGTCATCGTCAACGAGCTCGGCGAGATCGCGATCGACCACGCGATCCTGCGGCGGGTCGACGAGCGAACCGTCGTGCTCGCGTCCGGCTGTGTCTGCTGCACGCTCCGCGGCGACCTCGCCGACGAGCTGCGCGATCTGCTCGACCGCCGCGCGACCGGCGAGGTGCCGCCGTTCACGCGGGTCGTCGTCGAGACGACCGGCGTCGCCGACCCGGCGCCGATCCTCGCGACGCTCGTCGGCGAGCCGCTCGTCCGCCACCAGTACGCCCTCGAGTCGGTGATCGCGACCGTGGACGCGCAGCACGGGCTCCGCGGCGCAGAGGCGGAGCGTCAGGTCGCCGCGGCGGACGTCCTCGTCGTGACGAAGGTCGATCTCGCGGAGGCCGAGGGTGTCGAGCAGGAGCTCGCCACGTTGAACCCGCTCGCCTCCGTGCTGCGGTCCGTGCACGGAGACGTCGATCCGAAGCTCCTGCTCCGGCGCGGGGACAGCGCTTGTGTTACTTCAACACAAGCGTTGTCTGCACCGTTGGCGCACGCACACGCGCATGGTCATGACGGTGTGGCGGCCGTCAGCCTCGTGCTCGACGGGCCGGTGGACTGGCTCGGGTTCGGGGTCTGGCTGACGATGCTCCTCCACGCCCGCGGGCGGGAGATTCTCCGGGTCAAGGGGCTTCTCGACGTGGGGGGAGACGGCCCGCTGCTCGTCGACGCGGTGCAGCACGTCGTGCATCCGCCGCGGCACCTCGATGCGTGGCCGGACGACGATCGCCGCTCGCGGCTCGTCCTGATCGGGCGCGACCTCGACGCCGAGCGGCTCGAGCGCTCCCTCCGCGCATTCGTCGCTCAGTAGCTCCGCGGCATGCCGAGCACGTGCTGGCCGAGGTAGGCGAGGATCAGGTTGTTCGAGACGGGCGCCACCTTGTAGAGGCGCGTCTCGCGGAACTTCCGCTCGATGTCGTACTCCTCCGCGAAGCCGAAGCCGCCGTGGGTGTCGAGGCAGGCGTTCGCCGCCGCCCACGACGCCTCGGCCGCGAGGAGCTTCGCCATGTTCGCCTCCGCGCCGCACGGAAGCCCTCGCTCGAAGAGCCAGGCCGCCTTGTAGCGCATCAAGTCTGCGGCCTCGATCGCCGCGTGGGCCTGAGCGATCGGGAACTGGACACCCTGGTTCGCCCCGATCGGCCGCCCGAAGACGACCCGCTCGGACGCGTACGCCTTCGCCTTCTCGACGAACCAGCGCCCGTCGCCGATGCACTCGGCAGCGATCAGCACACGCTCGGCGTTCATCCCGTCGAGGATGTAGCGGAAGCCCTGGCCCTCCTCGCCGACGAGCTCGTCCCCGGCGACCTCGACGCCGTCGAGGAAGATCTCCGTCGTCGCGTGGTTCATCAGCGTGCGGATCGGCCGGATCGTCATCGTCCCCGCTGCGAGCGCCCGCTTCATGTCGACGAGGAACGTCGAGAGCCCGAGGGTCTTCTTCTCGACCTCCGCGGCCGGCGTCGTCCGCGCCAGGAGCAGCATCAGGTCGGAGTGCTCGGCGCGCGACGTCCAGAGCTTCTGGCCGTGCACGACCCAGCCGTCGCCCGACCGGGTCGCCGTGGTCTGGATCGCCGTCGTGTCCGAGCCGGCCGTGGGCTCCGTGACCCCGAACGCCTGGAGCCGCAGCTCGCCCGAGGCGATCCGTGGCAGGTAGCGCTCCTTCTGCGCGTCGGAGCCGTGCCGGAGGATCGTGCCCATCGTGTACATCTGCGCGTGGCAGGCGCCGGCGTTGCAGCCGGAGGCGTTGATCTCCTCCATGATCACGCTCGCCGCGGTGAGCGAGAGGCCCGCGCCGCCGTACTCCTCCGGGATCAGGGCCGCGAGCCAGCCGTTCTCGGTCAGGGCGCGGACGAACTCCTCGGGGTAGCGGTCGGGCTCCAGCGCGCGCCAGTACTCGCCCGGAAAGCCCTCGCAGAGCACGCGCACCGCCGACCGGATCTCGGTCAGCTCGGGGGCCGCCTCGAAGTTCATCTGCCGACCTTGGGTCGGACGTTCACGCCGAGCGCTCGAGCAGGCGGCGCGCGATGAGGAGCTGCTGGATCTCGTTCGAGCCCTCGCCGATGAGGAGCAAGGGCGCGTCACGGTAGTAGCGCTCGGGCCGGAACTCGGTCGAGTAGCCGTACCCGCCGTGGATCCGCATGCAGTCGAGCGCGTTCTCCTGCGCGGCCTCGGTCGCGAAGTACTTCGCCATCCCCGCCTCGAGGTCGGCCCGCTCGCCGGTCGCCTTCTTCCGCGCCGCTTCGATCGTCAGGAGACGGGCGGCCTCCGTTCGCGTCGCCATCTTCGCGAGCATCAGCTGGACCGCCTGGTGGCCGGCGATCGGCTTGCCGAACGCCTCGCGCTCGCGTGCGTAGGCGAGGGCGTCGTCGAGCGCGGCCTGAGCGACGCCGACCCCGCGCGCGGCGACGTTCACGCGGCCGACCTCGATCCCGCTCATGAAGTACTTGAAGCCCTGGCCGACGCCGTCCTCGCCGCCGAGCACGCTCGCCGCCGGCGTGCGGAAGCCGTCGAACACGAGCTCGGTCGACTCGACGCCCTTGTAGCCGAGCTTGGGGAGCCCCGGCATCGGGATCTGGAGCCCGGGCGGATTCGTCTCGGGCTCCTTCTCGACGATGAACCCCGTCATTCCCGTGTGGGCGGGCTCGGCGGCCGGGTCGGTCTTCGCGAGCAGCATCACGATCCCCGAGCGCCAGCCGTTCGTGACCCAGAGCTTCTGCCCCGAGAGGACGTACTCGTCGCCGTCGCGCACGGCGGTCGTCCGGATCGACTGGACGTCCGAGCCGGCGTGCGGCTCGGTCATCGAGAACGAGGCGCGAAGCTCCATCGAGGCGAGCTTCGGCAGGAAGCGCTCGCGCTGCTCGTCCGTGCCGTGGAGCCGGATCATCGTCGAGGCGATGAACGACCCGTTCAGGATCCCCGAGAGCGTCACCCAGCCGCGCGAGAGCTCGATCACGATCAGCGCGTACGTGTCGAGCCCGAGCCCGAGCCCGCCGTGCTCCTCCGGGATCGTCGTCCCGAAGAGCCCCATCTCGCGCATCGTCTCGACCAGCGACTCGGGGTACTCGTCGGCGTGCTCGAGCTCGGAGGCGACCGGGACGACGTCGCGGTCGACGAACTCGCGGACGGCGGCGACGATCTCTGTCTGCTCGGCCGTGAGGCTCATCGGCCGATCTTCGGCCGATGAGCGGGGAGGGGTGTGGGGAACCGGGAGGTTCCCCACGCTTTCGAGAAGAAGGGGGCTCGCGGGGGAAACATGGTTTCCCCCGCGACCGCAAGCCGAAGGCGCGCGGTGCTCACGCCGGCACGGCCTCCGTGAGGGCGAGCGGCGCCAGCGCCGACCTGATGTCCGCCTGCTCGTCGAGCGAGAGCAACGCTTGCTCGAGACGCTCGACCGCGTCGTCGGAGAGGGCGAGCGACGCGTTCTCGCGGAACTTCTCCCGCACCTCGTCGGCCGAGAGCGGGTTCTCCGGGCCACCCTTCTGATGCGGGTAGTCGGCGGCGAAGGACGTCCCGTCGGCGAGCCGCACTTGGACGCCGCCGGGGAACGCCTGCGGGTACGTCGGGTAGTCGCGCGTCTCGTAGCGCACCTTCTCGGCGACGGCGAGCACCGCCGGGTCGGCGATCGCCTCGTCCGTGAAGTCGCTCGACCGCGACGTGACCGCGGACGAGGAGCGAGGCGACGGAGTACTGGAGCGAGAACTTCCCCTCGTACTCCGAGCGAGGGCGCCGCTTCTCGGCCGCCGGCTCGAGCACGAGCGAGACGCCCGCTTCGGGGACGGTGACGAGGACGTCCTCGATCTCGTGGGCAGAGAAGGTGCGCCCCGTCGCGCCCTCCGCCGCGGCGCCGAGGGAGCCGTGCATGAAGTGGCAGACGGGGAACGGCTTGTAGGCGATCCGCGACGTCTCCCAGCGGCTGCCGAGGTCGGCGAGCTGGCCGGCGATGTCGATCTCGCCCTCCTCGGCGTCCAGGAACGCGTGGTAGAGACCGAACTTCCCCTCGAGCACCGAGCCCGGGCCTGCCGCGCCGTGCGCCGCGAGCCGCGCCGCGAGGTGCGCCCCGTGCGCCGCCCAGGCCGGATGCATCGGCTTCGTCGGTGTTCCCTCGGCCAGGTACGCAAAGAGCCCGCCCGCGAACGAGCCGGCAATGCCGAGCGCGCTCGTCGTGACCGCGGCGTCGAGCCCGGTCACGCGCGCGACCGCGGCGACGCCGCCGAAGATCCCGCAGATCGCCGTCGGGTGGAAGCCGCGCGCATGGAATGCCCCCGGCGCGGCCATGCCGACGCGGCACACGACCTCGTTGCCCGCGACGATGGCCGCGAGCGTGTCGCGTCCGCTCGCGCCGGCCTGCTCGGCGGCGGCGAGCGCCGCAGGCGCGATCACCGTCGAGACGTGGCTGACCGACTCCGAGTGCGTGTCGTCGTAGTCGAGCCCGTGGCAGAGCATCGCGTTCGCGAAGGCGGCGTTCGCCGCCGGGAGGCGAGTCTCGACGCCGAGCACGGTCGCCTGCGGCTCCCCGCCGAGCTCCGCCATCGTCGCGCGGCCCTCGTGCGCGATTCCGGTCGCGTGCGCGGCGAGCCCGCACCCGATGGTGTCGAGCACGTGGAGCTTCGCGTCCTCCCGAACGACCGCGGGGACGTCGTCGAGGCCGAGCGCGACCGCCCAGTCGGCGATCGTGCGAGCAGCCGTCATACCGTCCACTCCTCGCTCGTCGCCGGGAAGCCGTCTGCGACCTCGGGCGCCCCACGCCGGTAGGCCATGAACGTCCGCTTGAACTCGATCACGACCTCGCCACGCTGGTTGATCCCCCGGCACCGCATCGAGACGATCCCGACGCTCGGGTTCGAGGCCGACTCCCGCACCTCGAGGATCTCGCTCTCTGCGTGGAGCGTGTCGCCCTCGAACACCGGCTTCGGGAGCTT
Organism: uncultured Actinomycetes bacterium; assembly: GCA_963791895.1. GTDB lineage: Bacteria > Actinomycetota > Thermoleophilia > Gaiellales > Gaiellaceae > Gaiella. The sequence goes on along the minus strand of CAWBTY010000009.1, from coordinate 420,577 downwards.
GATCTCCGTCCAGGCGAGGTTCGCGGCCGCGTTCTCGCTCGTGTCCGGGACGGTGAGGCCTGTGATCAGGGCGAGCGTGAAGGCGCTGTTGACGAGTGGCCGCCCAAACTGCGTCCGCGCTGCGCGTGGCTCGTCGAAATGGATCGGGTTCGTGTTCATGGTGAGGCACGTGAACCAGATGTTGTCCGTCTGGGTGACGGTGCGGCCGAAGCGGCTGCGGAAGACGTCGCCGACGGCGAAGTCCTCGTAGAACCGTCCCCGCCACTCCTTCGACGCGGCCTCGGTCTCACTCGGCATGGAGCACGCTCCTCTTCTCGTCGCTCAAGAGCTGCCGCGCCCGCTCGACGACCGGAAGGTCGATCATCTCGCCGCCGAGCGCGACGACGCCCCGCCCCTCGCCCTCGGCGAGCTCGTACGCGGCGACGACCTCCCGCGCCCGCTCGAGCTCGCTCGCCGACGGCGCGAAGGCCTCGTGCGTCACGGCGACCTGGTCGGGATGGATCAGCGCCTTCCCACGGAAGCCGAGCGAGCGGGCGAAGGCGCAGTCCCGCGCCAGCCCGTCCGCATCCCGGACGTCGACCCAGACGCGGTCGACGGGCGCGCGGATGCCCGCCGCGGCCGAGTCGACGACGACGGTGGAGCGCGCGAAGAGGAGCTCCTGCCCGTCGTCGCGCTGCTCGAGCCCGAGCGCGAGGCCGAGGTCGACCGCGCCGAGGAGCAGCACCTGGACGCGCGCGTGCGAGGCGATCGCGAATGCCTCACGCAGTCCCGCGGCCGTCTCGACGATCGCGACGAGCGGCAGCTCGATCACCTCGGCGACGGTCTCGACGGCGGCGGCGGTCGCCTTCGGGAGCACGACGCCGTCGACGCCTGCGCCCGCGACCGAAGCGAGGTCGGCCGCGTGCCACTCCGTGCCGACGCCGTTCACCCGGACGAGCCGCAGCGAGGACGTCTCCACCTGGCCGAGCACGCCCGTCGCGACCTCGCGCGCCGCGTCCTTCTCCGCGGGCGCGACCGCGTCCTCGAGATCCGCGACCACCGCGTCGGCGCCGCACTCGAGCGCACGACCGAGCTTTCGCTCCTCGCTTCCCGGCGCGAAGAGGAACGAGCGGGCGGTTTGAAGAGGCGACATCGGTTTGACAGAATCGCGAATGTCTGACTTAAACACTACAACGCGCCCGAGAGAGGAGCGAGCCCTTGAAGGCCGTCGTCTTCCACGAGTTCGGCAAGTCCGACGTGCTTCGGGTCGAGGAGCTTCCCGACCCGGCGCCGGGTGTCAACGAGGTCGTGGTGGACGTCACGGCGTCGGCGCTCAACCACCTCGACGTCGACGTTCGCGAAGGCATCTCGCGCTTCCCGATCGAGTTTCCCCACACGCTCGGAGTCGAGCCGGTCGGACGGATCGCCGCGCTCGGAGAGGGCGTCGAGGGGTGGGAGGTCGGCGACCGCGTGGCCGTGTACCTCATCGCGACCTGCGGCAGTTGCCTCTACTGCCGCACCGGCCGCGAGTCGCTCTGCACCGCGCCGGACTGGTTCATCAGCATGGGCACGGGCGGCGGGTACGCCGAGCAGGTGACGTGCAAGGCGTCGCAGCTGATCCGGATCCCCGACGGGGTGAGCGACGTCGAGGCGGCGGCGAGCAACATCGCCTTCGGCACCGCCTGGCACATGCTGATCACGCGGGCGAAGCTCCGGGCGGGCGAGACCGTGCTCGTCAGCTCGGTCGGCAGCGGGATCGGCTCGGCGGCCGTCCAGGTCGCGAAGCACGCGGGCGCGTTCGTGATCGGGACCTCGAGCCGCGACGACAAGCTGGCGAAGGCGAAGGAGCTCGGGCTCGACGTCGGCGTCAACTACACGACGCAGAACGTCGTCGAGGAGGTGCTGCGCGTCACCGACGGCCACGGCGTGGACGTCGTCTACGAGCACGTCGGCGGCGAGCTCTTCCAGGCGGGGCTCGACTCGCTCGCGAAGGACGGGCGGCTCGTGATCTGCGGCGCCCACGCCGGCGAGGTCGTCGACTTCGACATCATCCCGTTCTTCCGGCGGCAGCTCCAGGTGATCGGCTCCTTCGTCTTCGACCGCTACGAGGTCGAGAAGTGCTTCGACCTGATCGGGCGCGGCGCGCTCAAGCCCCAGGTTGCGGCGACCTTCCCGCTCGAGGAGGCCGCCCAGGCGATGGAGCTCATGGAGAGCAGGGAGTTCTTCGGGAAGATCGTCCTCACTGCGGGAGGTGGCGCATGAAGCGCATCGGGGTCGATGTCGGCGGCACGTTCACCGACCTGATCTACGTCGACGACGAGGCGGGCACGATCCGCGTGCACAAGCTGCCGACGACGCCCGACGACCCCTCACAGGGGACGATCCAGGGCGTCAAGGAGCTCGCCGAGGAGGCGGGCGCGGATCCGTCCACGCTCGACCAGGTGTTCCACGGGACGACGATCGCGACGAACATCGTGATCGAGCACACGGGCGCGAGGGTCGGGATGCTGACCACCGAGGGGTACCGCGACATCCTCCACATCGCGCGGCACAAGAAGCCGCTCAACTTCTCGAACTACCAGGATCTCCCGTGGCAGGCCCATCCGGTCGTCCGCCGCCGGTACCGGCTCACCGTGCCCGAGCGGATCACCGGCGACGGGTCGGTGCTCGTGCCGCTCGACGAGGAGCGCGCCCGCGAGCAGGTGCGCGCGCTGAAGGAGGCGGGCGTCGAGGCCGTCTGCGTCTGCTTCCTCTTCTCGTTCCTCAACCCGGCGCACGAGCAGCGGGTCGCGGAGATCGTCCGCGAGGAGTTTCCCGAGGCGTTCCTCTCCGTCTCGTCCGAGGTGATCCCGCAGTACCGCGAGTACGAGCGGTTCTCGACGGTCGGCCTGAACGCCTACGTGGGGCCGAAGGTCGCCTCGTACGTCGCTCGGCATCGGGAAGGAGCTCGAGGCGCTGGGTGTCCGCTCGGGACTCCACCTGATGACCTCCGCCTCGGGGGTCGCGACCTCCGAGGCCGCGACCGAGCGGCCCGTCAACCTGCTCATGTCCGGGCCGGTTGCGGGAGTCGTCGGCGGGATCTGGGCCGGGAAGCAGGCCGGCTACGACAACGTCATCACGCTCGACGTGGGCGGCACCTCCGCCGACATCGGGCTCGCGCAGGAGGGCCGGCTGCGGATGAAGCACCTGCTCGACACGAAGGTCGGCCCGTACCAGGCGATGATCCCGATGGTCGACGTCGACACGATCGGCGCCGGCGGGGGCTCGATCGCGTACGTCGACGCCGGCGGGATCTTCCGCGTCGGGCCTCGCTCTGCGGGGGCGGTGCCGGGCCCCGCCGCCTATGGGCGCGGCGGCACCGAGGCGACCGCCACCGACGCGATGGTCAACCTCGGCTGGCTCCTCCCCGAGGCGTTCCTCGGCGGGGGGATGTCGCTCGACCGCGAGAAGGCGCGCGCGGCCTTTGCCGACGGGCCTGCCGAGGCCCTCGGGATGAGCGTCGAGGAGGCGTCGATGGGCGCGGTGCAGATCCTCTCGCACTCGATGGTGCAGTCGATCGAGGAGAACTCGGTCCGCAAGGGCTTCGACCCGCGTGACTTCGCGCTCGTCGCCGAGGGCGGCGCCGGCCCGCTCTTCGCCGTTCCGATCGCGATCGAGGTGGGCACGCCCCACGTCGTCGTCCCGCCGTACCCCGGGATCGCGGCCGCGATGGGCCTGGTCGCCACGGACATGGTCTACGAGTACGCGGCGACGACCTACCAGCGGCTCTCGACGCTCGACGCGGAGAGCCTCCAGTCGCGCTTCGAGGAGCTCGAGGCGCAGGCCGCCGCGCAGCTGGCCGCGGACGGGATGGACGACGATCGCGTCGTCGTGCAGCGGATCGTCGAGGCCCGGTACCTCGGCCAGGGGTACGAGCTCCGGGTCGACGTCGGCTCGGGCGCGATCGACGACGCCTGGGTCGAGAAGCTGCGCGCCGACTTCCACGACATCCACGAGCGCGAGTACTCGCGGCGCTTCGAGGACTCGGACATCGAGGTGCCGAACATCCGGGTCCGCGGGATCGGGCTCATGCCCCAGCTGGACACGCCGGAGGTCGAGGCGGGCGACGAGTCGCCGGACGAGGCGCTCCGCCACGAGGCGGACGCCTGGTTCCTCGTCGAGGGGTCGCTCGAGCAGGTGTCGACGCGCTACTACGACCGCGAGGCGCTCAGGGCCGGCAACCGGCTCACGGGGCCTGCGATCGTCAACCAGTACGACTCGACCACGGTGATCCCGCCGGGGGTCGAGGCGCACGTCGACCGCTTCGGGTCGATCGTCATCGAGGTCGGCGCCTCCGCCGAGGCGCTGGCGATCGCGGCCGCCGAGCCGGTCACGACGAGTCAGGGGGTGTGACGGTGTCGAGCCTCGAGTACGAGCTCGGGAAGCATCCGGGTCCGCCGGAGCTCCAGCGGGTCGAGGTCGACCCGATCACGATGCGGGTGCTGGGCGGCGCGTTCCACGCGATCGCGAAGGAGATGTCCGGCGTCCTCTTCCGCATGTCCTACTCGTCGATCATCCGGGAGTCGGAGGACCTCGGCGCCGGGATCTTCGACGCGGAGGGCCGCGAGCTCTGCGAGTCCGACTCGACGCCGATGCACATCGGCTCGCTCCCCTGGTACATCCGCGGCTTCATGCGCCACCTCGAGGGGAAGGTCGTCGAGGGGGACGTGATCATCCACAACCACCCGTACTACGGCGCCTCGCACAGCCCGGACATCGCCGTCGCGGTGCCGATCTTCTGGGAGGACGAGCTCATGGGCTTCGCCGCGGTGACCGCCCACGTGCTCGACGTCGGCGGCTCGTTCCCGGGGATCAACGCCGACGCGTTCGACGTCTACGCCGAGGCGAAGATCTACGACGGGCTGCGCTGGTATGCGGGAGGTCGGCTGAACGAGGACCTCGACAAGATGATCTTCGACAACGTCCGCACCGAGACGATGAACCGCGGCGACATGAACGCGATGATGGCCGCCTGCCAGCTCGGCCGCGATCGCATGCTGCGGCTCTACCAGCGCTACGGCGCGGACATCGTGATGAGCGCCGCCTACGACTGGATGGACTACAGCGAGCGGATGCTGCGCGAGCAGATTCGCGCCCTGCCGGACGGCGAGTACAAGGCGCCGACCGGCTGGCTGGACGACGACGCGCGCAACCGCGACGTGCGGCTGCGGGTCGAGACGAAGGTGATCGTCGACGGCGACGAGATCACGATCGACCTGACGGGCTCGAACGCGGAGGTGCCGACGGGCTACAACGTCCCCTTCGAGGGGTCGCTCCTCGTCGGGGCGTACTACGCCGTCCGCACGATCCTGCTGGACGAGGTGACCTTCCCCGAGCACGTCCCGCAGAACGACGGTGTCTTCCGGCCGGTGAAGGTGATCGCGCCGAAGGGGACGATCTACAACCCGACGTTCCCCCGTGCCTGCTTCTCGCGCTTCTGCCAGGTGCAGCGCGTCGTCGACAACACGATCCTCGCGCTCGCGGACGCGCTGCCCGAGGGCGTGACCGCCGGGAACTCGGCCGGGATCCACTTCTGCGCCTACTCGGGGTTCTCGGAGGAGATGGGCGAGTACTGGCTCTACCTCGAGGTGAACGAGGGGTCCTACGGCGGCCGTCACGGCAAGGACGCGATGGACTCCGTCGACAACCTGATGGCGAACACGCGCAACAACCCGATCGAGGAGCTCGATCTCCGCTTTCCGATCCGCTGCGACCAGTACGAGCTCCGCCCCGAGCCGGCGGCGCCCGGTCGGTGGCGCGGTGGGATCGGGATCATCCGGCGGAACCGCTTCCTCGTCGACGGGATCTACTCGTGCGAGGGCGACCGCCAGACCGACCCGCCGCGTGGCATCTTCGGCGGCTGGGACGGGCTCGTGGCCTCGTGCCGCAAGAACCCCGACACCGGGAGGCAGGAGATCCTGCCCGCCAAGGTGACGGGGATCCCGTTCGCGGCCGGCGAGTTCATCGAGTTCCGGGAGCCCAACGCCGCGGGCTACGGCGATCCGCTCGACCGTCCGCCCGAGGCGGTGCGGGAGGACGTGCTCGACGACTTCACGACGATCGAGCTGGCCCGGGACGCGTACGGCGTCGTCTTCGCGGACGAGCGGACGCTCGAGCTCGACGCCGACGCGACCGAGGCGCTGCGCGCCGAGCTGCGCGGGAGCAGACGCGGCTCGTCGCTGACCGACTACTTCGCGGGCGTGCTCGCGCCCTCGACGAAGCCGGTCTCGGTCGCGGGGAACGCCGAGTTCGAGATGACGTGATGAGCGATCGCCCCGCGAGCGTCCCGCTGCGGAGGGTCCGGAAGAGCTACGAGCAGGTCGCCGACCAGCTCCGCGAGCTCATCGCCACCGGCACGCTCCCGCAGGGCGGGCGCCTGCCGACGGAGACACAGCTCGCGCGCGAGCTCGGAGTGAGCCGCGCGACGGTACGCGAGTCGCTCCGCCTCCTCGCCGCCCAGGGGCTGGTCCGCACGGCCAAGGGCCAGAGCGGGGGGAGCTACGTGACCCTGCCCACGGTCGACCACATCTCCGAGTCGCTCGGCTCGAGCATCACCCTCCTCGCGGACGCGCGCGACCTGACGCTCGAGGAGCTGATCGAGGTGCGCGAGCTCCTGGAGGTGCCCGCCGCCCGGCTCGCCGCCCGGCGGCGGGGCGAAGGCGACGTCGACCGCCTGCGGGCGACGATCCCGCCCGACCGGCCGGCACTCGACACGCAGGCGGAGTTCGTCCACAACCGCGACTTCCACGCGACGCTGATCGAGTGCTGCGAGAACCGGCTCCTCCAGATCGCGGCCCAGCCCGTCTTCTCGGCGCTCCAGACGAGCCTCTCGCGCTCGGGGCTCCCGCGCGTCTTCCACCGCTCGATCCACGCGCACCACGCGCGGATCGTCGAGGCGGTCGACGCGGGCGACGAGGATGGCGCCGCCACGGAGATGCGCGACCACCTCGCCTTCCTCGTGCCGTACTACGAGAAGGCGTGGAAGGCCGCCCGGCTTCCGGCGGCGTCCGCCCGGTGAGCCTGCCGCTCGCCGACGTCCGGGTCCTCGCGGTCGAGCAGTTCGGCGCCGGGCCGTGGGGCACGCTCCAGCTCGCCGATCTCGGCGCCGAGGTCGTGAAGGTCGAGGATCCGTCCTCGGCGGGTGACGTCGGTCGCTACGTCCCCCCGTACCAGGAGGGCGAGGACTCCCTCTTCTTCGAGACCTTCAACCGGGGCAAGAAGAGCGTCTCGCTCGATCTCAGGCATCCCCGGGCGGAGGAGGTCCTCCACGACCTCGTGCGGGTGTGCGACGGCGTCTACTCGAACCTCCGAGGCGATCAGCCGCGCAAGCTCGGACTGACCTACGACCGGCTGCGCGACGTCAACCCCCGGATCGTCTGCTGCTCGCTCTCCGGTTTCGGGATGACCGGGCCGCGCGCGGCGGAGGGCGGCTACGACTACATGATGCAGGGGCTCGCGGGCTGGCAGAGCCTCACCGGGGAGCCCGGCGGGCCGCCGACGAAGAGCGGCCTCTCGCTCGTCGACCTCTCCGGCGGCTACGCGTCGGCGATCGCGCTGCTCGCGGGGATCTGGCGCGCCCGCCGCGACGGGGTCGGCTGCGACTGCGACGTCTCGCTCTTCGAGACCGCGCTCCACGAGCTGATGTACGTCGGCTCGTGGGCCGCGACGCACGGCTTCGTGCCGCCGCGGCGGCCGAGGTCGGCGCACCCGACCATCGTGCCGTTCCAGAACTTCGAGGCCGCCGACGGGTGGTTCGTCGTCGCCGCTGCGAAGCAGCTCTTCTGGGAACGGCTCTGCGCGGTGATCGGGCGACCTGACCTGAACGAGGACGAGCGGTTCGCGACGATGGCGGGCCGGAACGAGCACCGCGACGAGCTCCTGCCGCAGCTCGACGAGGCGTTTCGCGCACGGACGGTGGACGAGTGGGTCGAGGCACTCGTCGCGGCCGGCGTCCCGGCATCGCGGATCAACTCCGTCGAGGAGGCGCTCGCCGACCCGCAGACCGAGGCGCGCGGCGCGATCGTCGAGCACGAGCACCCGACCCTCGGCCGCGTGCGCTCGGTGCGCACGCCGCTCCGCCTCGCCGACGGCGAGACGACGCTCGAGCGGGCCTCCGCCCGAGGACCGTTCCGCGGCGAGCACACCGAGGAGGTGCTCGTCGAGCTGTGCGGCTACGCGCCCGAGCGAGTGCGCGAGCTCGCGACAGACGGGGTCTTCGGAGACGCTCGTGCCTGAGGCGCGCGACCTCGTCGGCTACGGCGGCGAGCCGCCCGATCCCCGTTGGCCAGAGGGCAAGCGGGTCGCGCTCAGCCTCGTCCTGAACTACGAGGAGGGCGGCGAGAACAGTCCGCTCGAGGGCGATCCCGCGTCGGAGGCGTACCTCCACGAGGTGATCGGGGCGCCACCGACTGTCGGCAGGCGCAACCTCAACACCGAGTCGATGTTCGAGTTCGGCAGCCGCGTCGGCTTCTGGCGCGTCCACCGGCTCGTGACGTCCTTCGATCTCCCGCTCACCGTGTTCGCCGTCGGCAGAGCGCTCGAGCAGAACCCGGCAGCGGCGCGGGCGATGGTGGAGGCCGGCTGGGAGGTCGCGAGCCACGGCTGGCGCTGGATCGACTACGGCGAGCTCGACGAGGAGGAGGAGCGCGCGCACCTGCAGCGGTCGGTCGAGGCGATCGAGCGTGTCACGGGCGCACGGCCCGTCGGCTGGTACACGGGGCGGGGCACGGAGGCGACGCGGCGCCTCGTCGTCGAGGCGGGCGGCTTCCTCTACGACTCGGATGCCTACGCCGACGAGCTCCCGTACTGGCTCGAGATCGCCGGCGGGCCGCACCTCGTCGTCCCGTACACCCTGGACGCGAACGACTTCAAGTTCCTCCTCCCGAACGGCTTCGTCACCGCCGACGACTTCGCGACGTACCTGATCGACTCGCTCGACGAGCTCTGCGCAGAGGGCGGCAGGCTGATGTCCGTCGGCCTCCACTGCCGGATCGTCGGGCGGCCGGGAAGGACGCCCGGGCTGCGACGGTTCCTCGAGCACGTCACGGCGCGAGACGACGTCTGGGTCGCGACGCGCGCCGACATCGCCCGCCACTGGCGGGCCGAGCACCCACCGGCCGGCGGGAGCTAGGGATGCGAGCGGAGCCCGCTCAGTCCCAGGTGCGACCGACGCGGTCCCACGCGACGTCGCTCGGGAGCCATTCGGTGTTGATCCGCGAGAGCAGCCGCTCCACCTTCGCCTCGCCGCACTTCGGGCAAGGCGGCGCCGGCTTCGTCGAGGTCGAGAGGAGCTCCTCGAACTTCTCCCCGCACCCCTCGCACCGGTACTCGTAGATCGGCATGAGCGGCGATTCTACCCCGCTGCCCTCGCTCGACGAGCTTCGCGCGCTGGCCCGCCTGCAGGGCGTCGAGCCGACCGACGCCGACCTCGAGGGGGTGCTCGTCTTCCTCGCGACCGTGCTGCCGGCCCTGCGCGAGCTCGAAGAGCGCACCGCGCGGGACGTGCCCCCGGCCGGCATGTACCTCCCCGATCCGGAGCCCGCGTGACGCTCGCCGCGCTCGCCGCCGCGATCCGCCGGGGGGACCTCTCGCCGCGCGAGGCGGTGCAGGCCGCGCTCGACCGGATCGACCGCGACGACGGGACCTACAACGCGTTTCTCACCGTGCGCGGCGAGGAGGCGCTCGCGGAGGCGGACGCGCTCGGCCCGGCCGGTGGGCCGCTGCACGGCGTGCCGATCGGTGTCAAGGACGTGATCGACGTGGCGGGGACCCGCACGACGGCCGCCTCGAAGGTGCTCGCGGACAACGTCGCGACGGTCGACGCGACGGTCATCGAGCGGCTCCGCACCGCGGGCGCCATCATCGTCGGCAAGCTCAACACGCACGAGTTCGCCTGGGGCGCCTCGACGACGAGCGAGGCCTTCGGCCCGGCGCGCAACCCGTGGGACACGGAGCGGATCTGCGGCGGCTCGAGCGGCGGCAGCGGCGCGGCGGTCGCCGCCGGGCTCGTCCCGGGCGCGCTCGGCACGGACACCGCCGGCTCGATCCGCATCCCGGCCGCGCTCTGCGGCGTCACCGGCATCCGCCCGACCACGGGCCGCGTGCCGAATCGCGGCGTGATCCCCGTCTCGTGGACGTACGACACCGTCGGCCCGCTGGCGCGCACGGCCGAGGACTGCGCACTCCTCCTGGACGCAATCGCCGGCCCGGAGCCGGACGATGCCTCGACCACGACGGCACCCGCGGAGGCGTGCGTCGCTGCTCTCGACCGCGGCGTCGAGGGCCTGCGAATCGGCGTCGTCTCCCACCTCGTGCGCGACGTCCCCCTCGACCCGCGCGTCGCGACGGCCGTCGAAGCGGCGCTCGGCGAGCTCGAGGGCCTCGGCGCCCGCGTCGAGCGCGTCGACGCCGTCTTTCTGCGTCGAGCCGAGGTGGTTCAGCAACTCGTGATGCTCCCCGAGGCGGCCGAGGCGCACCTGCCGTGGCTCCGAACGCGGCTCGCCGACTACGGCGCCGACGTGCGGGCGCGGCTCCTGGCCGGCCTCCTGCTGCCCTCGTCCGCGCCGATCACCGGCCAGCGGGCGCGACGCGAGCTCGCGCACGAGGCGCGGCCGCTCTTCGAGCGCTACGACCTGCTGGCCGCGCCCGAGATGCCGATCGTCGCGCCCCGGATCGGCGAGGACCCTGTCGAGGTCGGCGGGCAGGAGCTTCCCTACAGGCTGTCGTTGATCCCGTTCAACTCCCCCTGGAGCTGTCTCGGCGTCCCGACGGCGAGCGTCCCGTGCGGCTTCGTCGACGGGCTCCCGGTCGGCCTGGCCCTGACCGGCCGGCGCCTCGCGGAGGCGACGGTCCTCGGGGCCGCGCATGCCTACCAGCAGGTCACCGACTGGCACGAGCGGCACGCCGCCCGATCCCGCTTGACGCACAGCCGCGGCCCGTCGTATACACCACGCAGGCCCCGTCGAGAGGAAGGAACCAGATGTCCGTGCTGATCAAGGGCGGCCGCATCGTCACCGCGGCCGACGACTACGTCGGCGACGTCTTCGTCGAGGGCGAGAAGATCGCGCTCCTCGGTGCGTCGCTCGACGTCGAGGCCGACAAGGTGATCGACGCCAAGGGGAAGATCGTGATGCCCGGCGCGATCGATCCGCACACGCACATCGAGATGTTCTTCGGCGGGACGACCACCTGCGACGACTTCACGTCCGGCACGACCGCGGCCGCGTTCGGCGGGACGACGACGCTGATCGACTTCTGCATCCAGGCGCCCGGGATGACGTTCGCGGAGGCGCTCGCGGCCTACCACGAGAAGCTCGAGCGATGCCCACCGGTGATCGACGTCGGCTTCCACATCGCGGTCACCGACCTGAAGGAGGGCGGCACGCTCGAGGACCTCGCGAAGCTGCCCGACGAGGGCGTCACCTCGTACAAGCTCTTCATGGCCTACAAGGGCGCCGTCATGGTCGACGACGAGACGCTCTTCAAGGTGATGCAGACCGCGCACGAGACCGGCGGGCTCGTCATGGTGCACGCAGAGAACGGCGACGCGATCGACATCATCGTCAAGGAGACGGTCGCGGCGGGGAACACGGACCCGGTCTGGCATGCCCGCAGCCGACCGATGGAGACGGAGGCAGAGGCGACGAACCGCGCGATCCAGCTGGCGCGGGTCGCGGACGCGCCGCTCTACGTCGTCCACGTCTCCTGCCAGCCGGCCGTGGAGCCCATCGCGCTCGCGCGCGAGAAGGGCTGGCGCGTGTGGGGTGAGACGTGCACGCAGTACTTCTTCGTCGACGAGTCGATGATGGAGAAGCCGAACTGGGAGGGAGCGAAGTACATCTACACCCCGCCGCCCCGGCCGAAGGAGCACCAGGAGCACCTCTGGAAGGCGATCCAGACGGACGCGCTCTCGGCGGTCTCGACCGACCACTGCCCGTTCAACTGGCCGGAGCAGAAGGAGGTCAACGGGCGCGACTTCCAGGTCGTCCCGAACGGCGGCCCGGGGATCGAGAACCGGCTCCACATGCTCTGGACGCACGGCGTCGGCACGGGGCGGATCACGCCGAACCGCTTCGTCGACCTCGTCTCGACGCAGATCGCGAAGCTCTTCGGCCTCTACCCGCGCAAGGGCACGATCGCGCCGGGCTCCGACGCCGACCTCGTCGTCTGGGACCCCGAGAAGAAGCTGACGATCTCGGCGAAGACCCACCACACGAACGTCAACTACAACCTCTTCGAGGGCGAGGAGGTGACCGGCGCGCCCGAGGTCGTGCTCGTGCGCGGCCAGGTGATCGTCGAGAACGACGAGCTCGTCGCCGAGCCGGGCGCCGGGCAGTTCGTGAAGCGCGCCCGCTTCGGCGAGGAGCTCACGTGACCGACGAGGTCGCCCGCGAGGTCTACGAGAAGGCAGGCCTCGGCGCGAGCGTCACCCTCGGCACGCGCCCGTGCGTGCTGGTGATCGACTTCTCGTGCGGGTTCACCGATCCCGACTGCGCGCTCGGCTCCGACCTCACGCCGCAGGTCGAGGCGACGCGGAGACTGCTCGACGCGGCCCGGGCGCGCGGCCTGCCCGTCGTCTTCACGACGATCGGGTTCGACGCGAGCCTGAAGGACGGCGGGCTCTGGCTCCAGAAGGTGCCGACGCTCGGCGACCTCCAGCTCGGCGGCCGCTGGGTGGAGATCGACGAGCGCCTCGGCAGGCGCGACGACGAGACGGTGATCGTGAAGAAGGCCGCCTCGGGCTTCTTCGGGACGAACCTCGCCTCGGTGCTCGTCTCGCAGGGCGTCGACACGGTCGTCCTCTGCGGCGCGACGACGAGCGGCTGCGTCCGCGCGACCGCGATCGACCTGCTCCAGTACGGCTGGCCGACGCTCGTGCCGCGCGAGTGCGTCGGCGACCGCGCGCAGGCGCCGCACGACGCGAACCTCTTCGACATCCAGGCGAAGTACGCGGACGTCGTCTCGATCGACGAGGCGATCGCGTACGTGGAAAGCGGGCGCGTCGCGGCCTGAGGCGGCGCACCCCCAGGTGTCCGACTTCGAGTCGGACACCTGCGCTCCGCGCGCCTCAGCGAAACGCGCCGATCAGCGCGCCGCCCAGGACGACGAGCACGCCTGCGAGCACGGTGCGGCGACCGATCGCCTCGCTGCGCCCGTAGACGAGCGCCGCGAAAGCGACGCCCCACAGCGACTGCGTCGCGTTGAGCGGCGCCACGATCCCGACGTCGCCGCGATCGAAGCCGGTGACGAGCGCCCCGTACGCGAACGCCAGGAGCAGGCCGGCCGGCAGGAACGCGCGCGCCGTCGCGCGCGCGAGGGTCGGCGAGACCGTCCGGCGGGTCACGAGCACGTATGCAGTCGTCGCGAGCATCGCGGCGAGCAGCGTCACGGCCGAGGCCTGCAACGGCGCGACGTCGTCGTCGCGGGCGATGAAGCGCACCGCGTTGTCCCGCCCGGCGAAGAGCGCGGCGCACACGAGCGCGAGGACGACGCCCAGCACGCGAAAGTCGGCAGGTCGCCCGGGGTCGACCGCGAGAACGGCGCCGCCAGCGACCACGAGCGCCGTCCCGACCAGGAGCACGGGGCGGAGCGGCTCGTCGAGCAGCGCGAGCGCGAGGAGGACGGAGCCGAGCGGCGCCGTGCCCACGAGGATCGCCGCGCGCGAGGGGCCTGCGTGCCGCACGGCGAGGATGAAGACGACCTGCGAGAGCCCTGGCACGACGAGACCGATCACCGCAAACGGCCACAGCTCGCCGAGCTCGAGCCCGTCCGAGAGCACGGACGGCAGCGCGAGCGCGATGCCGACGAGGGACGCCGTGGCCGTGATCACCACGCTCCCGAGCGCGGGATCGCCGCCACGCACGAGCCCCGCGCGAACCGCCACCGTCATCGCGCCGAAGAGCACGCCCGCGAGGAGCCCGAAGAGGATCGCATCCACGGCGGCGCGCCGCCGTTACGCGAGCGCCGCGATCGCGTTCAGGATGATCTCTGCCGCCAGCGCGGCATCCCCGGGATCCGCCTCTTCCGCCGGGTGATGGCTGATCCCGTCCTTGCAGGGGACGAAGACCATCGCGCTCGGCACGCGCTCCGCGACGCACATGGTGTCGTGCGCGGCGCCCGAGTGCATCGTCGTCCACGGCTCGCCGCTCTCGGCCGCGGAGGCCTCGAGCGCGCCGACGATGACCGCGTCGAGGGCCGTGGCCGGCAGCGTCTGGCGCTCCTCGTGGCTCGCGTTCATGCCGCGCCGTTCCGCTGCGCCCAACGCGAACGCCGCGGCGGCGGTCGCGACGGACTGGAAGCGCTCGTCGTCGGGCCCGCGCACGTCGAGCGAGAACCGCAGGTCCGCGGCGACCGCGTTGATCAACCCCGGGTCGACCTCGATCTCGCCGACGGTGCCGACCGTGCCGGCCCCCGCCTCGGTCGCGAGCCGCTCGAGCTCGAGCACCGTCTCCGCGAGCACGGTCGTCGGGTCGAGGCGCATCCCCATTGGCGTCGCGCCGGCGTGATCACCCCGTCCCTGCACGCGCACGTCGGCGTGGACGTAACCTGCGATCGCGTTCACGACGCCGATGCGCTTACCCGTGTCCTGCAGCACGCGCGCCTGCTCGATGTGCATCTCGATCCAGCCCGTGAGGCCGTCGAGCACGCGGATCGACTCGCGCCAGCGCCCGGGCTCGTACCCGGCGGACTCGGCGTGCTCCCAGAAGCTGCGCCCGTCGTCGAGCGCGAGGAAGCGCTCGCGCAGGTCGTGCTCGCTGACGCGCTGGAGCATGATCCGGCTGCCGAGCAGCATCTGGCCGAAGCCGGATCCCTCCTCTTCGACGAAGGAGATCAGCTGCAGTGGCAGTCCGAGGCCATGCTCCTCGGCAAGCCGGCAGACCTCGAGCGCCGTGACGACGCCCATCGTCCCGTCGTACCGCCCGCCGTTGCGGTTCGAGTCGCAGTGCGAGCCGATCCCGAAGGCAGGCTCGCCCGGCGGCCGGTTGCGCGCCACGAGCGTCCCCACGGGATCCGCCGTGACGGTGAAGCCGAGCTCCTCGAGCGCCGTCGTGAAGTGGTCGAGCGTGCGCCGGTACTCGGGTGTGAACGCGTAGCGCCTGATCGCCTCCCTGCTCGTCGTGAAGGCGGCGCCTGAGAGCGTCTCGATCTCACGCTCGATCCGCGCGGCGCTCCGCGTGCGGTCGATCTGAACCACCAAGCGACTCTACGCATCCCCACCGTGCCCGGCTTCAGCCAGACACCGCGTGCGAGACTGGGCGGGAATGGAGAGCTGGCGCAACCGCAAGACGCTCATCCTCGGCCGCACGGACATGATCGGGCTGCTCACGCCCGCCGAGTACGTCGACTGCGTCGAGCACGCGTTTCGGATGCACGGTCTCGGCAGGGTCTACATGGAGCCGAAGGGCCACATCGTGCTCGACCGCTACAAGGGCGAGTGGGAGGTGATGCCCTCGTGGATCGAGGAGCCAGAGGCGGCCGCCTGCAAGTGGGTCTCGATCCGCGAGGACAACGCGCGCTACGAGCTTCCTGCGGTCTTCTCGATCCTCATCTACACGCATCCGGAGACGGGCTTTCCGCTCGCGATCTGCGACGGCTCGTTCCACACCCTGATGCGCACCGGCGCCTCCGCCGCGGTCTCGGCGAAGTGGCTCGCCCGACCCGACTCGAAGGTACTCGCGATCCTCGGGACGGGGAGCGTCGGCGAGGGCTCGCTCGCGACGTGCGACACGGTGTTCGCCTGGGGCGAGGTGCGGATCTGGAGCCGCTCGCAGGCCTCCGTCGACCGCTTCCTCGCCGAGCAGGCGCCGCGGTACCCGCACCTGACGCTCACCGGCACAACGGACGCGCGCGTGGCCGTCGAGGGCGCGGACGTGATCGTCACCGGCACGCACGCACGCGAGTGGCTCGTCGACGACGAGTGGGTGAAGCCTGGCGCGCACCTCGCCGCGCTCGGCGCCGACCTCGCGGGCGAGCAGGAGCTCCACCCGGGTCTGCTCCAGCGGGGACGCGTCTTCGTCGACGACCTGCGGCAGTGCGTGCCCGACGGGGAGATCAACGTCCCGCTCCGCGAGGGGCTGATCAACGAGGACGACATCGCCGGCGAGATCGGGAAGGTGATCTGCGGCGAGCTCGACGGGAGGCAGTCGGACGAGCAGATCACGGTCTTCGACTCGACAGGGATCGCGCTGCAGGACTCGGCGACGGTACCGCTCGAGGTCGAGCGGGCGATCGCGGCCGGTGTCGGCGTCGAGAAGAAGATGATCTCCACGTGACGGACGTCAGCCCGATCCGGCTCGACCCCGACCCGTACGAGCCGTTCCGGCTCTCGCAGGGCTTCCGCGTCGGCGACCTCCTCCTCGTCTCGGGCCAGGCCGCGATCGACGAGCACGGCGAGCTCGTCGGGGTCGGCGACTTCGACGCCCAGGCCGAGCAGGTCTTCCGCAACCTCCGCCGCGTGCTCGAGGCGGGAGGCTCGAGCCTCGAGCGCGTCGTCAAGGTCACCATCTTCCTCACCGACATGTCCAACTTTCCGAGGATCGTCGAGCTCCGCGGGAAGTGGTTCACGCCGCCCTACCCGGCCGACACGATCGTCGAGGTGACCTCCCTCGCGCTGCCGGAGCTGGAGCTCGAGATCGAGGCGATCGCGGTCGCCGGCTAACCCACCGGCCAGTGCTCGACATCGAGCTCGGGCATCGGATAGTGGCGAACGTTTGCAGTTGCCAGCGTCGCTCCGACACCGAGCGCGGCGGCTGCGATCAAGCAGTCGGCCTGACTCAGAGTGACCCCGGAGGCCGCGAAATCACGCCGCCACGCTCCCGCGCGCTCACCCTCGAGCTCCCCCAAGGGCGCAAGCCTGAGCGCTCGGAGCAGGCGACGGATGGCCGCCTCCTCACTCGGGCGGGCGCCACGCCAGAGCTCCTCGACGTTCACTGCGCAGACGTAGGGCGGCGCGTCGCCGGTCGAGGCCAGCGCCCGGAGGTGACGCGCCGCGTCTCTGCCGCGCAATGCGTCGATCAGAACCGTCGTGTCGAGCAGCAATCCAGGCAACGAGAGTCTCGGTTAGCCAACGCGTGCAGCGTCCCCGCGGCGCTGATCGCGTACCCACGCCTCCGGGTCGGCGTCCCAGTCGTGACCCTCGTCGGCGATGCTTCCAAGCGACGCGACGATCTCGTCCCACCGTCGCCGCTCGTCGAGCGCTCGCTCGACGGTGCGGGCGATGAAGGCACTCCGTCGGCGTTTCCCGACTCTGCGATCCAGTTCTGCGACGAGCGCATCGTCCAGAACTATGTGCACACGCATGTGTGCAGATTAGCACACTAGGCCTGCTCGAACACGTCGAGCGGGATCAGGGCCGAGACGAGCGGATACGGGATGTCGACGACCTCGGAGAGGTGGAGGTCGACGCATGCGGAGCAAAGGCAGTACGCCGCCGGCCGTGAGAGGCCGTGCTCGGCCTCGAGCCAGTCGATCATCGCGAGGAGGGCGGCCCGGGCGGCCTGCGTGAGGTCCATCGCGTCGTCCTCGGGGATGCCCGTCGTCGCGAAGCGGGCGCGCGCGGGTTGCGGCGGCGTCAGGTAAGCGGGAACGCGCGGCACCCAGCGCGGCGCCTTCCGGAGGCCGAGCTTCACGGTGACGGCCGCGGCGATCTCGATCCCCGTCCCGCACACCTCCCCGTCCCCCTGCGCGAAGTGGACGTCGCCGAGCGAGAGCAGCGCACCGGGCACGTGGACGGGCAGGAGCAGCGTCGCGCCCGCGACCAGGCGACGGATGTCGAGATTGCCGCCGTTCTCGCGGGGCGGGATCGTGCGGAGCCCCGCGCGCGCGACCTCAGGGAACGCCGTCTCGGGTAGGTCGTCCGCCACGGGCCCGCCGGTCGCGCGAATCCGCTCCTCGCGGGCACGTTGCGACTCCATGAGCTCGTGCGAGGGCGCGACACCGATCACCCCCGCGTGGACGCACGCCGGCACGGCGATGCGGGTAGCTCCGCCGACCGTGCGTGCGTCCCGTCGAGCGCCCAGCCGACGAGGAACGGCTCCGTGAAGAGGTCCTCGAGGAACCCGAAGCCGGGGATGACTGCGTTGACGCCGAAGTCCGGCGTCTCGTAGGCGAGCAGCTCGACCTCGAGCACGTCGCCGGGCTCGGCGCCCTCGACGTGGAGCGGTCCGGTGAGCGGATGGCCGAGCCCCAGCTCGAGCCGTGCGCAGTCCGCGTGGGTGCTTTCGCGCGTCAGGAGCCCGTCGAGGCCGTCGCGCGTCTCGAGCGTCACGACCTCCCCGGGCCGGACGCGCGCGACCGGCTCGACGTCGGGATGCCAGCGGTTGTGCGCTGCGGAGGACGGGATCCTCACAGCAGCTCCTCGACCCGATCGGCGGCGCGAGTGGCGGCCGCGATCTCCTCGCGCGACCACCGGCGGGGCCGACCCAGCTGGTGGAGCGAGAGGATCGCCGCGAGGCGCCCGTCGCGCTGCACGGGCGTCACGATCTGCGCCGCGAGCCCGCCGTACGCCGCCAGCATCGCGTGGAACGCGGGGTCGTCGTACGCGGAGGCGCAGTCGTCCTGCACGACCTGGCGGCCGCGCTGCACCTCGAGGACGACCGGCTGCGTCGGCAGGTCGACGGTGCGCTCCTCGCGGAGCGATCCCACGCCTGGCGCGAGGGCTTCTGCCACGACGGGGAACGGCGCGCCGCCGGGCACGTCCCGTCGCAGCGTCACCCGGCTCGCGCCGGTGGATATCAGGAGGTCGCGCAGGATCTCGTCGATCGCGGGCGCTACGCCCAAGGGAGGCGATCCCAGGACGGAGGCCGCCCCGGCACGTGGCGCTCGAACCCCGCGTACGCCTCGCGCGGCTCGGACGTCTCCGCCTCGGCGCTTGCGCCGTACCGCCCGGCGAGCTCCGACACCGGGTAGACGAAGCGCTCGTCCTCGGTCCGCGCACCCGCCATCAGCACGACGCACGGGCCGTCGCCGGCGCCGACGACGACGTGCTCGGTTCCCGCCGGGCTGTGGAAGAAGTCCCACGGCCCAAGCAGCCGCTCCTCGCCCTCGACGAGCAGCCGGCACTCTCCCGCCAGCACGAGAAAGGCTTCCTGCTGGTTTTCCGAGTGGTAGACGCAGTTCGGCTGGCCAGGCTCGAGGACGCGGAGACCGATCCCGAGCTGCCGGAACCATGCCTCGCCGCTCTCGAACCCGCACCCGGCACCGAACGCCGGGGAGGTGAACCATTCGGCCTCGCGCACGTTCAGAACGAACCAGCCTTTCTCGGCTGGCGCGAGCCCGGAGCCGGTCTCGGTGAGCCGCGCCTCGGCCACCGTGCGAGTCTATTGGCTACCGGCGCGGAATCGACCCCGAGGGCGCAGACTAGGGCGCAACCGACGAGAAGGAGGCGTGGCGTCATGGCAGATCCCGAGCTCGTTCCCGAGAAGCTCCACTCCAAAGACGGTCTCGAGGTCTCGAAGAGCCCGTGGGGCTCGGACGACGAGATCGGGCGGCTCAACTGGATCACGCCGGAGACGAACGCGGCGATCCTCGGTCACCTCGACGGGCGCCACGTCTTCGATCTCAACGTCGAGTACTTCATCGGCATGCCGTCGTGGGTCGCGGCGGGCGACCCCGGCTACGGGATCTGGATGACCCACACCCCGCAGGGCTCGGTCAACGACAACCTCTCGGGCGTGGGCTCCGCGGTGCACGAGGCGTACTCGTACTGCGGCGACTCGATCCACATGTACACCCACTGCGGCACGCACATCGACACCCTCAATCACCTCGGCTTCCACGGGAAGTTCTGGAACGGCTGGGAGGCGGACCGCGACCTCGGGAGCCGGATCTGGAACAAGGGCGGGCTAGAGAAGTACCCGCCGGTGATCGCGCGCGGCGTGCTCCTCGACGTGGCCGGGACGCAGGGCGTCGACGTGCTCCCGGACAGCTACGCGATCACGCCGCAGGATCTCCAGGACACGGTCGCGAAGCAGGGCGTCGAGCTCAGGAAGGGCGACGTCGTCCTCGTCCGGACCGGCCGGATGAACGTCTGGCCCGATTTCGACGGCTACCTCGTCAACACCCCCGGGATCGGGCTGCCGGCCGCCAAGTGGCTCTGCGAGGAGGTCGGCGCGATGTGCATCGCGGGCGACACGATCGGGCTCGAGGTGCTGCCGTCCGAGGAGAAGGACGTCTTCCTCCCCGTCCATGCGTACATGTTCGCGACCGCCGGAGCGCAGATCATCGAGGTCGTGGACATGAACGAGATCGCGGCGGAGAAGCAGTACGAGTTCGCCTTCCTCGGGCTGCCGCTCAAGCTCCGCGGCGCGACCGGCGCTCCCATGCCGTCGTACGCCGTGCCGCTCAAGGAGTGAGGAAGCGGACGTGCCCGGGTGAGGCCCGGACACGCCCGACCGCTCGGAGGAGCTCTAGCGGTGCGCCAGGGTGCGGCGCCCGAGCGGAGTGACCACGGCGGCGCCGGCGGCGCCGACAGCCATGGCCAGGATCAATGCACCGACGAGGCCGAAGCCCCGGAGTCCGCTGCTCGCCTCTGCATCGGTGGCCGACGCGACGGACAGGCTCGAGACGGGCCGATCGGCGAGCGGCGCACGGTCGAAGGAGTCCTGCGGGACGATGCTCGACTGCCGGATGGCGACCGCGCGATCGACGGCGTCCGGCCCCGGCTCGGTCGACTTGCGGGCCTCGAGGTGGCGTGAGACGACATCGGACGTGTCGGCCTTGAGTTGCGGCTGATAGCTGTCGGGCGTGGCGCCTGCGAGCGGGACGCAGAGCGCCAGGGCGACCAGCGCGAGAGGGATGGTGACCAGTGCCTTCATGTCTCCTCCTTGATCCGGGCCGTGGCCCGAGTGAACGGTGACTCGCACCGTAGGAGGACGACCTCTCGGCAAAAACCGGGGAACTACTCGACTTTGGAATCGTGCGTGGGGAGGTCGCCGAGCCGTCGCGCCAGCTCGACCCGGGAGCGGACGCCGAGCTTTCCGTACGCGCGGGAGAGGTGCCCTTCGACCGTTCGCGCCGAGAGGAAGAGCGCCGCCGCCACCTCCTTGTTGGAGCGACCCTCCGCAACGAGCGCGACGACCCGTTGCTCGACGGGCGTCAGCCCGCCGGCACTCGGCGCCCGCCCACCGATGCGTGCGAGCTCGGCCTCCGTCCGCTCGCGCCAGAGCCGGGCGCCGACTGCCTCGAACGACGCACCGGCGCGCTGGAGCGTCTCCCTGGCGGCACGGCGCTCCTTTGCTCTCCGTCGGGCCGAGCCGAGCGCGAGCAGCGTGCGCGCTTCCTCGAGTGGCCGCGGGCAACGCCCGTGCAGGTCCAGCGCCTCCTCCAACGAGGCAACTGCCCGCGGCAGGTCGCCGGCCCCGGCCGCGAGGAGGCCGCGGCAGCGGCGTGCCACCGCCTGGGCGGACAGGCGGTGCAGCCGGTTCGCGTTCCCCTCGTACCAGTCGAGGAGTGCCCCGGCCTCGTCGGGGCGATCGAGCCCGATCAGCGCTTCGATCGCGTCGCCGACGCACCACGTCGCGCCAGGCTCGCACATGCCCTGCCGGCGCACGAACCCTACGAGCGGCTCCAGCACCTCGTGTCGCCGCGAGCGAGTCGCCGCGCGCGAGCTCGAGCTGGCCGAGCGCCGAGGTTGCGAAGAACCATGCAGGCACACCACTCGTGCGTTCGGCGAGCGCGAGGGACTGCGCCGCCGAGGCGCGAGCGCCTCCCTCGTCGCCGGCGTAGGCCCGCGCCCAGGCAGCGACGCCGAGAAGGTAGGCAACCAATGTCTCCTGCCCCGCCTGGCGCGCGTGCTCGAGCTCGCCTTCGGTCAGCTCGATCGCCTCGCCGAACCGTCCGCGAACACACTCGATCTGACCGAGCATCACCCTGAGGTAGGGAATCGAGCTCTCGTCGCCGATCACGAGAGCTCGCTCGGTCAAGGCGTGGAAGCGGGCTGCCGCACCGTCGAGATCGTCGTGCCAGAACTCGATCACGGCCACCGCGAAGCCCGGCTGGCTCATGATCCGTTGCTGCTCGC
Source organism: uncultured Actinomycetes bacterium (assembly GCA_963791895.1). Taxonomy (GTDB): domain Bacteria; phylum Actinomycetota; class Thermoleophilia; order Gaiellales; family Gaiellaceae; genus Gaiella. The sequence continues at coordinate 398,541 of CAWBTY010000009.1, read as the reverse complement.
TCTCACCCTGCAATGCGAGCGCCTCCGTGGCGTTCGCGCTCGCAGACGGCCGCCCGAGAATCGCCTCGCTGATTGCCCGCGAGGCGAGCGCCGTGCCGAGCAGATCACGTCGTCCGATCGCCCGGGCGAGCACAGCCGCCTCCGCTGCATGCTCGACGCTCTCGGGGAGCTGGTCGCGAAGCCTGAACGACGTTGCGGCGACACCCTCGTGCGCCCGCAATCTCGTCTCGTCGGTCGCCGCCTCCTCGACGGCGGCGAGATAGAGAGCCCGGGCAGCGCTGATGTCGTCGTCGTACGAGCGCACGGCGGCCAGCTGGACGAGCGCCCGTGACCGCTCGGCCCCGGGCTCGACGCTCTCGACGATCCGCTCGAGCATGGGCCGGGCGCGGCGCGAGTCGCCTGCCTCGAAGATCCAGACTGCAGCGTCGAGCTGTCGCCGCCGAGCTGCCTCGCCGTCGGCCGGTGGCGTCAGCTGAGCCGCGAGCTCGGCCAGCTCGCCGGCAACCACGGGCGCGCCCCTCGCGCGTGCGGAGCGGGCTGCCTCGTCCAACTGGCCTGCGACGGCCGCATCCGGCCCCTCGGCGGCCAGGGCGAGGTGACGCGCACGCTCCTCGGGCCCCGCGGCGAGCTGTGCCAGGATTGCGTGGGCCTCGCGTCTTCGTCCGGCGTCCGAGCCTTCGTACGCTGCAGCGGCGAGGAGCGGGTGGGTGAAGCGAACGCGCCCGTCGGCGAGCTCGACCACTTCCCCGGCGACGGCCGGCTCCAGCGTGCGACTCGCGTCAGCCCCCGCTGCCGCCGAGACGATCTCGAGCGCCGGGTCTGCGAGCGCAGCGGAGAAGAGCAGCACCTCGCGTGTCTCGTCGGGAAGCTCCGCGATCCGCGCGCCGACGAGATCGCGAAGACTCTTCGGAACGACGAGGCGCGCACCCGACCGACGGTCTGTCGAGTCGTCCGGGAGCGCGCGGACGAGCTCGAGCGCGAACAGTGGGTTGCCCCCGGACGTCGCGTGGATCTCCCGGAGCGTCGGCGGCGAGAGGATCCGGCCGAGGCGAGACCGGATCAGGTGATGCACGTCCTCGAGAGCGAGTGGCGAGACCCGAATCCGCGTGAGCCCTGGCAAGGCGCGCTCCGGGTCGATCACGAGCCGCGACCGCTCCTCGAGCCGGAGCGCCAGGAGGAAGCCGACATCCGTCGCGTCGAGCCGGTGTGCAGCGAACGTGAGCGCTCGAGCCGAAGGCGCGTCGAGCCACTGAATGTCGTCCACAGCGACGATGACCGGCTCGGCGAGCGCGAGCCGCTGCAGGACGCCGAGGAGCCCGAGCCCGACCGCTCGCTCGTCGGCGGGCGACTCGCCGGCCGACTCGAGCAGGAGCGCCACTCGTAGCGCCCTCTCTTGCGGATCGGGCAGCTCCGCGATCAACTCCGTCGTTTCCTTCAGCAGATCGGCGATCCCGGCGAAGGCGAAGCCGGTCTCGGCCTGGAGCGGCCTCGCGACCAGGACTCGAGCACCCGCCGAGCGGGCGGCTTCGCAGCCCGCCAGCCAGAGCGTCGTCTTCCCCGAGCCGGCCTCACCCTGGAGGAGGAGCGACGCGGGCCGATCGTCCCGGCGCGCGACGAACGCCTCGACCGTTCCGAGCTCCTGCTCCCGCCCGATGATCTCGTCCACCTTCGCCTCCCGCGACGATGGTGCCGCAGTCCTACGAGTGTTTCCAGTCAGGCACGAGCGTCCGGCCGGAGAAGCCCTCCTAGCAGGCGAAGCCGATCTTGCGCGCGACCGCCTTCGCCTCGTTGCGCCGCTCGCCGAAGCGGGTGAGGGCGGTCGCCATCGGGTAGAGCGCCCGCTCGAGCGCCGCGTCGAGCGCTGCCTGGAGCTCCGTGAGCGAGCGGTCGGTGAGGCGGAAGAAGCGCGCGAGGTCCGCCTCGAGCACGCGCGGCGCCCGCAGCGCCCTCACCGCCCGCTCCTGCTCCCGCAGGACCGGGAGCGCCTGCTCGAGCGACTCGACGATCGCCCCGGGGGACGAAAGGTCGCCCGGCGGCGGGATCCGGTCGAGCTGCTCGCCGTAGTCGGCGCACACGGCCCGGACGTCGGCGAGGTACTCGGCCCGCGTCGGACGCTCCTCCGTCCCGAGCGCGCGCGCGGCGACCACGGTGATCCCGGCGGCGACGGCGACCACCGCCAGGAGCGCCAGCGCCCACGGGGCCCGGCGCCGTCCCATGCGCCTCAGTGCACCTCGGGCACGGGCGGACGGTCGAGCGCCGCGATGAAGCGCTCGAGCGCGTGCTGGACGCGGAGCGACTCTTCGATCTCGCGCTCCAACCGCGAGATCTCGTCCTCCTCGGCCTCGGCGGGCTCGTCGTCGAAGGTGACGTAGAGCTCCTCGGCGAACGGATCCTCCTCCGCGCCGTCGTCCGGCTCGACCTCGTCGGCGAGCTCACCGAGGGCCGCGCGGACGAGGCTCACCTCGTCGTCGCCCAGTGACGCGAACGCCTCGGCGTCCAGGCGCGGACCCTCCTCCTCGAGCACGAGCGCGGCGATCTGGTCGCGCAGCGCGGCCTCGCGCTCTCGCTCGAACGCGAGCGCCTCTGTCGCCTGCGCGCGCCGGCCGGCGCGCGCGATCGCGTCGCGATCCACGCGCCAAGGATAATCGGGCGGGTGACGGCGTCGAAGGCACCGGGGGTCGTGCTCGCCGGTGCGTCCGCCGCGCAGGCCGCCGTCTCGCTCGTCTTCTTCGGGCTTCCCGCGATCGGCCCGGAGCTCCAGGCCGACTACGGCATGAGCCTCTTCGCGCTCGGCGCCGTGCTGGGCGCAGGCGTTCTCGGCTCCGGCCTCGCGCTCGTGGGAGCCGGGATCCTCGTCGACCGCGTCGGCTCGAGACGTGCGATCGTCGCGGGAACGGCGCTCGGAGCCGTCGGGCTGGCAGCCGCTGCCTTCGCGCCGACCACGCCGACGCTCTTCGCCGCGATCGCGCTCTCCGGCGTCGGGTCGGCCGTCGTCCCGATCGCCGGTGCGGGCGCGCTCTTCGCCGCCTACCCGCCCGCCGGCCGCGGCTGGGCGCTCGGCGTGCGCCAGATGTCGGTGCCGCTCGGAGGGACGATCGCGGCTCTCGTGTATCCCGCGCTCCACGCGCTCGGAGGCGCCGAGCTCACCCTTCTCGTGTCGGCGGTCGCGGTCGCGGCGACAGGGCTCGGGTTCGCCCTCGTGGCGCCCTCCGAGTCGCGACCGTCGACCGCCCGGATCGCGCGTCCGTTCCGCGCCATTCTCACCGGGCTCGGGATGCGGCGCCTCCTGGGCGTCGCGGCGTGCTACGTGGTCGTGCTCTCGGCGCTCCTCGCATACGTCGTTCCATCGGTCAGGGAGGCGGGACACTCCGAGCTGACCGCCTCGGCTGCCTTCTTCGCCGTGAACGTGGCCGCGATGCTCGCGCGCATCGTGTGGGGCCGGGTGGCAGACCGCCACGAGGGCTCGCGGAGGGTCCGAACGCTGACGGAGGTGGGGGTGGTCGCCCTCCTCGGCGCGGTGGCGTTCACCCTGGCCCTCCATGGCCCGTCCCTCCTCGTCGTCGTGACGGCGTTCGCGTTCGCCTCCGGCGCGCTCGGGTGGAACGCGCTCGTCTACGTGAGCGCAGGCGAGCGCGTCGACTCGGCCCTCGCGGCACGGTCGGTTGCCGTCGCTGCGACCCTCGTCTTCGTGCTCGGGGGCGTCGCGACGCCCGTGCTGGGCGCGCTCGCCGACGTCGCCGGGTGGGATGCGCTCTGGCTCGCGATGGCTGCGATCGCAGGCCTCGGGGCGCTGCTCGCGGCGGGCCTGCCGGCGACGCAGGCGCCTCCCCGCCTCGCCCGGAACGAGGGCTGAAACGGGTCTTTGCATACTGTATGGTCGCCGTCCGTGGTCACGATCTTCGAGGGCCAGGCCTCTCTCGCCCGCACCGCCAGCGCGGCGGCCGCCGACCTCATCCGCGAGGCGATCGTCGACGGTCGCGTGCTGCCTGGACAGCGACTGAAGGAGGAGGAGCTGGCGCAGCAGCTCGGGATCAGCCGCACCCCGATCCGCGAGGCGCTGCTCGTGCTCCAGACCGAGGGCCTGCTCGAGGCGACGCCGAACCGCGGCGCGACGGTTCGCTCGTACGACCGCGCCGACCTCGAGGAGATGTACGACCTTCGCGCGCTCCTCGAGAGCCACGCCGCGCGGCGCGCCGCGTCCCGCGTCACGGCGGCACAGCTCGACGAGCTCCGGACGAGCTGCGACCGGTTCGCGGCGCTCATCGGCGGCGACGACCTCCAGGCGGTCGTCGCCGAGAACGCCGCTGTTCCACGAGACGATCCTCGCCGCCGCGGAGAGCGAGCGCCTGACGGGCATGGTGCGGCAGGTGGTCGCGCTGCCCCTCGTCTACAAGTCGTACGTCTGGTACTCGCCGCAGCAGGTGACGGCCTCCCACCACTACCACCTCCAGCTCGTGAAGGCGCTTGCCGGCGGCGACGGCGAGCGCGCCGAGCTCGTGATGCGCGAGCACGTCTTCGAGGCACGTGACGTGCTCGTCCAGCACATCGGCGCGGGGCTCACGGAGCCCCAGCAGGAGCGGGCGAAGGCGTGACGGCGGCGCCCGTGCCCGACGGGGGCCCGCTCGCCGGTCTGAGGGTCGTCGAGCTCGGGACACTGCTCGCCGGCCCGTTCACCGGCCGGCTGCTCGGTGACCTCGGTGCAGAGGTCATCAAGGTGGAGGCGCCGGGGAAGCCCGACCCGATCCGGGACTGGGGCAAGGCGCGCTACGAGGGCCGCTCGCTCTGGTGGCCCGTGCAGTCGCGGAACAAGAAGTGCATCACGTTGAACCTGCGCGAGACACGCGGGCAGGAGCTCCTCCTCCGCCTCGTCGAGCACGCAGACGTCGTGACCGAGAACTTCCGGCCGGGGACGCTCGAGAAGTGGGGCGTCGGCTACGACCGGATGAGCGAGGCCAACCCGCGGGTCATCCTCGCCCGGATCTCCGGCTACGGGCAGACGGGCCCCTATGCCGGGCGCGCGGGCTTCGCGTCGGTCTCCGAGGCGATGGGCGGTCTCCGCCACGTCAACGGGTACCCCGGCGAGGCACCCCCCCGGATGCACCTCTCGCTCGGAGACTCGCTCGCCGGGATGTTCGCCGCGCAGGGGATCCTTGCCGCGATCTACTGGCGCGACGTGACGGGCGGCGGGCTCGGGCAGGTCGTCGACGTCTCGCTGATGGAGGCCTCGTTCGCGATGCTCGAGAGCACGGTGCCGGAGTACGACCGGCTCGGGATCGTGCGCGGCCCGCAGGGGACGAACCTGAAGGGCATCGCGCCGAGCAACATCTTCCGCTCGCGCGACGACAAGTGGATGGTCATCGCGGCGAACGCAGACAACGTCTTCCGCCGGCTCTGCGGGGCGATGGGGCGGCCCGAGCTGGCCGACGACGAGCGGTTCGCGACCCACCTCGCGCGCGGCGACAACCAGGACGAGATCGAGGGGCTCGTCGCCGACTGGGCGCGCGAGCACGACGCGCTCGAGATCGACCGGATCCTCAACGACGCAGGCGTGATCTGCGGTCCGATCTACACGGTCGCCGACATCTTCGAGGATCCGCAGTTCGCGGCCCGCGAGATGCTCGTCGAGCACGTCGACCCGGAGTTCGGGCCCTACGTCGGGCCCGGCATCGTCCCGAAGCTGACGCGCACGCCCGGCGCGGTGCGCTGGTCGGCGACCTGGGAGGAGGGCAGCCACAACGACGAGATCTACGGCGGGCTGCTCGGCCTCGGCGCGGACGAGCGCGCTTCCCTGCGCGAGGACGGCGTGATCTGAGCGCCTCGGTGACGATCTGCGACGTGGGGCCTCGCGACGGGCTCCAGAACGACGCGGTCACGCTCGAGCCGGTCGTGCGGGCCGAGCTTGTCGACCGCCTCGCGGCAGCGGGCCTGCCGCGGATCGAGGCGGTGAGCTTCGTCAATCCGGCCCGAGTGCCGCAGATGGCCGGCGCCGAGGAGGTCGTCGCGGCGATCGTCCCCCGGGACGGCGTCACCTACGCCGGCCTCGTCCTCAACGAGCGCGGCTACGACCGCTTCGCGACGACGACGCTGACCGAGGCGCACTACGCCCTCGCGGTCAGCGACGAGTTCAACCGACGGAACTCCGGTGCCTCGACCGAGGACTCGGTCGTCTCCGGCGAGCGTGTCGTCGAGCGGGCGAAGGCGGACGGGATCCGCGTGACCGTGACCCTCGGGACCGCATTCGGGTGCCCGTTCGAAGGCGCGATCGACCCGGGACGGGTGCTCGAGCTCGCGGCGCGCTTCGCCGCGGGCGGTGTCGACGAGCTCGTCTTCGCCGACACGGTCGGCGTGGGCGTGCCTCGCCAGGTGCGTCACCTCGTCGGCGAGGGCGTCAAGCTCGGCGTGCCGATCGGCGTCCACCTCCACAACACGCGGAGCACGGGCTACGCGAACGCGCTCGTCGCGCTCGAGTCGGGCGCGACCGTCCTGGACGCGTCGGTGGGTGGGATCGGCGGCTGCCCGTTCGCGCCGCGCGCGACCGGGAACATCGCGACCGAGGACCTCGTCTACCTGCTCCACGGCGAGGGGATCGAGACGGGAATCGACCTCGACCTGCTGGTCGAGGTCGCGGCATGGCTCGAGGGCCGGCTCGGACGGCCGCTCGAAGGGCAGGTCTACAAGGCCGGCGTGTTCGCGCCGGTTGCGGCTCACTGACGACGGAGGGAACGGATGGCATTCAGGCTCGGGGTCGACGTGGGAGGGACGTTCACCGATCTCTTCCTGGTCGGTGACAACGGAGCGGGCACGCAGTACCGGGTGAAGACGCCGTCGACACCGGCCGACCCGTCACAGGGCGTGCTCGTCGGGGTGCGCCGGATCTGCGAGGAGTCGGGCGTCGCGGTCGGAGACCTCCAGAACGTCCTCCACGGGACGACCGTCGCGACGAACGCGGTGCTCGAGTCGAAGGGTGCTCGCGTCGGGTTGATCACGACGCAGGGGTTCGCCCAGATCCTCCACCTCGCCCGCTCGCAGACGCCCGGCCCGCTGGCGGGCTGGATCATCATGCAGAAGCCCGATCCCGCCCGCCTCACTCGCCGACACGCGCGAGGCCGTCGAGCGGATGGGCCCGCGCGGCGAGTCGGTGGTCGACGTCGACGAGGCGCAGGTCGAGGAGATCGTCCGCGACCTCGTCGACTCGGGCGTCGAGTCGCTCACCGTCGGGCTGATCAACTCGTACGTCAACCCCGCCCACGAGGAGAAGATCGGGGAGATCGTCGAGCGGCTCTACCCGGGCTTCCCCGTGACGCTCTCGGCGCACGTGCTGCCGGAGTTCCGGGAGTACGAGCGCACGTTGACCGCGTGCATGAACTCCTACGTGCGGCCGAAGGTCGCGAACTACGTCGAGCAGCTCCAGCAGGAGCTGAAGAGGATCGGCGCGACCGCCGACGTCAACATCCTCCGCTCGGACGCCGGCCTGATGACGACCCTCGAGGCGACGCGCAACCCGATCTACGGGATCCTCTCCGGCCCCTCGGGCGGCGTCGCCGGGGCGCTGCACGTCGCGCGCAAGGCCGGGTTCGACGACATCCTCACCTTCGACATGGGCGGCACCTCGACCGACGTCGCCCTCTGCCAGGACGGCGCGCCGACGATCGGGCGCGAGACCTCGATCGGCCACTTCCGGATCAAGGTGCCCTCGGTCAACGTCCACACGGTCGGCGCGGGCGGCGGCTCGATCGCCCACGTGCCGGAGCTGACGAAGGCGCTCCGCGTCGGGCCGCAGTCGGCGGGCGCCGATCCCGGCCCGGCCTCGTACGGTCGCGGCGGCGCCGAGCCGACCGTGACCGACGCGAACGTCGTCCTCGGCCACCTGCCGCCGAGCCTGCTCGGGGGCGAGATGGCGCTCGACGCCGACGCGGCGCGCGCCTCGGTGCAGACGATCGCCGACGCGATGGGGCTCGAGTCGGTCGAGGAGGCGGCCGAGGGGATCCTCGCGATCGTGAACGAGAACATGGCCGGCGCGCTGCGGCTCGTCTCCGTCCAGCGCGGGCACGACCCGCGCGAGTTCGCGCTCGTCGCCTACGGCGGCGCGGGGCCGCTCCACGCGAACGCGGTGGCCGAGATCATGGGCTCCTTCCCCGTGCTCGTCCCGCCGGCGCCCGGGCTCCTCTGCGCCATCGGCGACCTCGTGGCGGACTTCCGCGACGAGTTCGCGCAGACCCACATCCGCGTGCTCGGCGATGCCGACGCCGACGAGGTCGGGACGATCCTCGAGAGCCTCGGTGAGCGCGCGCGCGAGTGGCTCGACACCGAGGGCATCGACGAGGATGCCCGCTCGATCGCCTACACCGCCGACATGCGCTACCACCGGCAGGGCTACGAGATCCCGGTCACGATCGAGCCGGACGAGGCCCGCCGCGGTCTCGAAGGGCTCGAGGAGCGCTTCAACGCCCTGCACGAGCAGCTCTACGGCTTCCGGATGCCGGGGACGGCCTGCGAGATCGTCAACCTCCGGGCGATCGGCTCCGGCGCCGCGCCGAAGCCGGAGCTGCCCGTGGGCGAGGTCGGCGACGCCGACGCCTCGGGCGCCGTCGCCGAGGAGCACGAGATCGTCTTCAAGGGTGAACGGCTCCCGACGAAGATCTACGACCGCGCCAAGCTCGCTCCCGGGCACCGCTTCGACGGCCCCGCGATCGTGACCGAGTTCGACGCGACCACCGTCGTCCTCCCCGGCTACGCGGCCGAGGTCGACGTGAACTTCAACATCCTCATCAACCCGAGGGGCTGACGATGACGACGATCACCACCGAGAAGCCGCAGGTCGCCGAGATCCCGACCGGGATCGAGATCGACCCGGTCACGCTCGACATCATCGAGGGCGCCCTGAAGAGCGCGCGCTACGAGATGGACGCGGTGCTCTTCCGCTCGGCGATGAGCCCCGTGATCCGGGAGCAGCACGACGAGTTCCCGATGATCACCGACCCGCGCGGCCGCATGGTCGTGGGCCAGTTCGGCGCCTACATCAACGAGATGATGGAGGTCTGGGACCGCGGCATCTACCCGGGCGACGTGATCCTCACCTCGGACCCGTTCAAGTGCTCGGCCTCGATCTCGCACACGAACGACTGGCTCGTGCTCGTGCCGATCTTCTACGAGGACGAGCTCGTCGGCTGGTCCTCGCAGTTCGGTCATCAGATGGACGCGGGCGGGCCGCTCCCCGGCTCCCTTCCCACGGGGGCGCGGACGATCTTCGAGGAGGGGATCATCATCCCGCCGCTCAAGATCGTCGAGCGGGGCGAGGTGCAGGAGGACGTCCTGCGCCTGATCCTCAACAACGTCCGCAACCCGGAGATGAACCGCGCCGACCTGTTCGCGATCGTCGCGGGCTGCCGCGCCGGCGAGAAGCGCGTGATGGAGCTCTGCGACCGGTTCGGCAAGGAGACGTACCTCGCTGCGCTCCAGGCGCTCCTCGACCGGACGTACAACGCGATGAAGTTCCTCATCTCCGTCGCGATCCCCGAGGAGCCGCAGACGTTCGTCGACTACATCGACGACGACGGGCTCGGGAACGGCCCGTTCAAGATGCAGCTGACGATCTGGCGGGAGGGCGACCACGCCTACTTCGACTGGTCGGGCACCGATCCCCAGGCCCTCGGGCCGGTGAACTTCTACCTCTCAGAGGGCATGTTCAAGATGTTCATCGGGATCTACCTGATCATGGTCAACGATCCCCAGATCCTCTTCAACGACGGCTTCTATCCGCTGCTCCACGTGGTGATGCCGAAGGGGAGCCTGCTCAACCCGCGCTTCCCGTCGGCGCTCGGCTGCCGGACGCACGCGCTCGCGCGACTCTTCGACGTGCTCGGCGGCGCGCTCTGCAAGAACGCGCCGGAGCTGAACACGGCGTCGGGCTACGGCACGAGCCCGTACATGCTGTACTCGGGCTGGGACGGGAGCGGCGAGTTCTTCTACTCGATGGAGATCCTCTACGGGGGGATCCCGGGCAGACCCATCGGCGACGGGATGGACGGCCACTCGTGGTGGCCGCTCTTCGAGAACATCCCCACGGAGTACCTCGAGGCCTACTACCCGTTGCGGATCGACGGCTACACGACGGTCACCGACTCCGGGGGGCCGGGTCTCCATCGCGGCGGCAACGGCGTCGAGAAGCGCTACGTCTATCTCGAGCCGGGCGAGGTCTCGATCCACGACGACCGCTGGCTGACGCGCCCCTGGGGCGTGCTCGGCGGCTGGCCGGGCGCCCGGTCGTCGAAGCTCCTGCGCCGCGCCGACGGCACGGAGCAGGTGCTCCCCTCGAAGTGCGACAACGTCGTCGTCGAGCCGGGCGACATGCTCGTCTACCGGACGGCCGGCGGTGGCGGCTGGAAGGACCGCCTCGACCGGCCGGCGGAGACCGTCGCCCGGGACGTCTCGTTCGGGCTCGTCAGCCGCGACCTCGCGCAGCGGGGCTACGGCGTCGTCCTCGCCGACGACGGAACGGTGGACGAGGCCGCGACGGAGGCGGAGCGCACGCGGCAGCGTGACGAGCGCGGCGAGGCGGGCAACTTCGACTTCGGCCCGCCGCTCGAGGAGGTCCTCGCGCAGTGCGTCGCCGAGACCGGGCTCGAGCCACCGACGCCCGCGAAGCCGCTCCGCTGGTCGCCGCTCGAGGCGGGCGAGGACGCGCTCGCGCGGGTGAGGGCCGGGGACGGCGTCTGACCTGAGCAGGACGAGGCACGAGGGCTTTCACGGGCGCGCCGGCTTCGGCCGGCGGCCCGCCCTCGTGGTCGTCGACGTCAACCGCGGCTTCACAGATCCGGCCTCGCCGCTCGTCTGCGAGCTCGACGACGTGGTCGCAGCGATCGGTCGGCTGCTCGACGGCTTCCGCGCCGCGCGCCTGCCGGTCGCGTTCACGACGGTCGCCTACGACGACGCGGGGAAGCAGGCCGCGGCCGCCTTCATCGCAAAGGTGCCGGCGCTCCTGACGCTGGAGGCGGGCAGCGCCTGGGCGGAGATCGACGGGCGGATCGCACCGCGCGAGGACGAGCCTGTCCTGACGAAGCTCTGGGCCTCCGCCTTCCACGGGACGCCGTTCGCCAGCTTCCTCACGGCGCATGGCTGCGACTCGCTCGTCGTCACCGGCGCGTCGACGTCCGGCTGCATTCGCGCGACCGCGGTCGACGCGCTCCAGCACGGCTACCGCGTGCTCGTGCCGCGCGACGCCGTCGGCGACCGGAACGCCGCCGCACACGACGCGAACCTCTACGACATCGACACGAAGTACGGTGACGTCGTGACGACCGCCGAGGTGCTCGCAGCGATCGAGGCTCCCTCGTGATCGTGCTCGACCGGGGCGACGACTGGCAGGTCGTGCTCCAGCCGGAGCATGCCGAGCTCTCGGAGGAGGTCGCCCGCGCCTGGGCGGACGTCGGCCCGCGTCACGACTCCGTGGTTCTCGCCTCACGCCGCCACGACGACGGCTGGGCGACGTGGGAGCGCTCGCCGACGGTGCACGACGACGGCACGCCGGTCTCCTTCCTCGACATCCACGTCCCTGCCCACATCGCCTTCTACCGGGCGGGGATCGCGGCGGTCACCGACGAGGACGCCTACGCTGGGCTGCTCGTCTCGATGCACGGAGCCGGGATCTACCGGCAGCGTTACGGCGCCGACCCCGGGCTCAAGGTCACGCGGGCGCCGGAGGCGCAGCAGCTCGTCGACGCCTTCGTCGCCGAGCAGGAGGGAAGCTACGAGAGGCGGATGGCCGAGGCAGGCGTCGACGACGAGGAGCGGCTCGCGGGCTACCACCTGCTCCAGTGGGCCGACCGCTTCTCGCTCGCCTTCTGCCTGCGGGGGTGGGACGAGCCCGGTGAGCCGTTCGAGGTCGGCGAGTACCGCTTCGAGCCCCTCGGTCCGTGGCGGGCGCGTGTCTCGCCCTGGCCGTTCGGCACCCCTGAGCTCGAGTGCTCGCTCGTCCGCCGGCTCGTGCCGAAGCGGTCGTGGCGGCAGAGCGAGTTCCGGGAGGCGTTCTTCGCGCTGCCGGCCGAGCGGGTGACCGTGGGATTCGTGGAGTAGCCCATGGCCGTGGGAGAGCGTCTCACCTGGCTCCGCGTCCCCGCCGACGAGGAGCTGCCGCCGGAGATCCACGAGCTCTGGCAGCCGTCGCTCGAGAAGCTCGGCTTCGTCCCGAACGTGCTTCGCCTCTACGCGCTCCGACCCGACAACCTGCTCGCCTGGAATGGCTGGTACGACGTGGCGATGAAGGGCGACTCCGGCCTGACGAAGCCGGAGCGCGAGATGATCGCCGTCGCCGTCTCGGTCGCCAACGATTGCGCGTACTGCATCGCGGCGCACGGCGCCGCCCTGCGGAAGCTGACCAAGGATCCGGCGCTCGCCGACGCGATCGCCGCCGATCACGCGACGGCTGCGGTCGAGCCTCGGGTCCACGCGATGCTCGACTACGCGATCAAGCTGACGCTGCGACCGACGGAGATGACCGAGGCCGACGTCGTCGGCCTGCGCGACGCCGGGTGGAGCGACGAGGACGTCATGGACATCGCGGAGGTGACAGGCCTCTTCAACATGTCGAACCGCATGGCATCGGGTCTCGGCTGGGCGCCGAACCCGGAGTACGAGGCGCTCGGGCGCTGAGCGCCGGTGCCACCGGAAGCCGCTGCTACGCTCGCATGCGGGTGAATCACGTCCTCGTCCTGAATGCGAGCTACGAGCCGCTGAACGTGTGCTCGACACGTCGCGCCCACGTGCTCGTGTGGAAGGGAAAGGCGGAGGTCGTGGAGCGGTACGACGAGCCGTTGCGCACCTCGACGAACACCTACGTGCGGCCCCACGTGATCCGCCTCGTGACGTACGTGCGCGTGCCACGCTCGGTCAAGCGGCGCATCTCGCGACGGGCGCTCTTCGCCCGCGACGGCTGGCGCTGCGTCTACTGCGGCGACGGGACGGCCCGGCTGACGCTCGACCACGTCGTGCCGCGCTCGCGCGGCGGCGACTCGATCTGGGAGAACGTCGTGACGGCCTGCGGGCCGTGCAACCTCCGAAAGGGCGATCGCCTGCTGGAGGAGACCCCGATGCACCTCAAGCGCCAGCCCAGCGCCCCCTCGCCCGTCCTCTTCATCAGCCTCGCACTCCATCGCGTCCCGGACGCCTGGCGGACGTACCTCCCCGGCGTCGAGGACGTGCCGGACGCGGCTGCAGAAGCGGCGTAGTTGCCCGAACCCCTGGTGTCCGACTTGAAGTCGGACACCGAGCGTCGCCTCGCCTCGGTGTCTGGCTCAGCCAGACACCTGCTCGGTACGCGGCGACCGTCCCGCACGGTGCGTGACGCGATGCGGCCGGGAGGCCAGGCGAGGTTGGCTGACGCGCGACCCAGAAGGAGGGGCTCGTGGGGGAACCACGGGTTCCCCCACGTCAGGCGGCGACCGTCTCCCAGCCCTCGTCGCGGTCGGCCCGATACGAGCCGAAGACCCGCAAGCGCGCCGTCTCGGGCCTCATCTCCGCGAGCGCGGCTGCGAGCTCCGCGTCGAGGGGGTGCCCGCCGAGGACGCAGTCGAAGCGATAGTCGAACGGGCGCGACGGGATCGGCCGCGACACGAGCTGCACCATGTCGATCCCGCGCCGGGCGAGGGGCTCGATCGCCTGATGGAGCGCGCCCGGCCGGTGGTGTGTCTCGAAGGTCAGCGCGGTCCGCCACTCTCCGTGGCGCCGGTCGAGCCGCGTGTACGGTGCGAGCGCCGCGAACCGCGTGTACGCGGTGTGGTCGCCGACGTCGTCGGAGAGCACGACGAGCGAGTGCAGGCGCGCGGCGCGGGCGCTCGCGATTGCGACGACCGTCTCGTCCCCGAGCTCGGCGACCGACGCCGCCGCATCCCCGGTCGTCGGCGCGACGACCGCCGTCGCCCACGGCATCGACGCGAGGAGCTTGCGGCACTGGTCGAGCGCGACCGCGTGCGAGCGGATCTCGCGCACGTCCTCGAGTGCGACGGCTGCAGGGCCGACGAGGCAGTGCCGGATCGGGAGGATCGCCTCGGCGACGATCGAGAGAGGCGAGTCGTAGAGGAGGTCGTGGGTCTCGTTGACCGGCCCGACGAGGGAGCTCTCGATCGGCAGGACGCCGTACGCGCAGCTCCGGGAGATGACCGCGTCGACGACGCCCTGGAAGGACGGCTGCGCCACGAGCCGTGCCGCGGGAAACAACCGATCGCACGCGGCCGCGCTGTGGGCGCCCTCGCGGCCCGGGTACGCCACGGTGTTGTCGTTCTGTGTCACTGAGGTGCCTTTCGGGGTAGACGTCCGCCTCGGAGTCGGCTAGCCGGCGCGTGGCGGGAGCTGGATCCGCCGGCTAGCGCCGAAAGGCGAAGAACGCAAAGAGGAGCATCGGGCGGGCGGCGTCCTTCATCGCGACAGCGTAACGGGACCCGAAGCTTCGAGAGGGGCCGACTATGCTCGCCGCCATGCGCCGCGCCGTCCTCGCCGCCGTCCTCGCCGGGCTCGCGCTCACGGGGTACGCGCCGCCCAGCGCTGTCCCGCTGCAGTTCCGCGCGCGGACGGCGGGGATCCTGCGCCAGGCTGCGGCCGAGGCGCTCCGCTAGCGAGAAAGCGAGGATCGGAGCATGAAGATCGGGACCCCCGGAGCCCCCGTCAGCCGAATCGCCCAGGCCTACCCCGACCGGGTGGAGGTTCGCGGTCGCGACCTGACGGGCGACCTGATGGGGCGGCTCAGCCTGACCGAGTACTTCCACCTGCTCCTCACCGGCCGCGAGCCGACGGACGACCAGCGCTTCTTCCTCGACGTCCTGCTCGTCTCGATCGCCGAGCACGGGATGATGCCGACGAACGTCGCGGCTCGGATGACCCTTGCCGCCGACCCCGACTCGCTGCAGGGTGCCGTCGCGGCCGGGATCCTCGGATGCGGGACGGTCGTGCTCGGCACCGCGGACGCGTGCGCACGGCTGCTCGAGGACGCCCAGGAGCAGGTGACCGGCGGGCGCACGCCCGAGGACGTCGCCGGTGACGTCGCCCGCGGAATCCGCGCGAGTGGCGGCAAGGTGCCCGGCTTCGGCCATCCCGTTCACAAGCCGCTCGACCCGCGGGCCGAGCGGATCCTCGCGCTCGCGGACGAGCATGGTGTCGCCGGTCCTCACGTCCTGCTCGCGCGGTGCCTGCGCGACGGCGTCGCGGAGGCCTGGGGGAAACCGCTCACGATGAACGTGTCGCTCCCGATGGCGGCGGTGCTGCTCGACCTCGGCTTCCCGTCGTCGTCCGTGAAGGCGATCCCGATCCTCGCCCGTACGGCCGGCCTCCTCGCACATCTCGCAGAGGAGCAGCGGCAGCCGATCGGCTTCCTCATGGCGGGGCATGCGGAGGAGGCGATCGCGTACGAGCCTCCCGACGACGCGACCCCGTGATGCTCGACCCCGAGGTGGAGGCGCGGCCCTGGGAGGAGCAGGTCGCGCTCGACGACGCCGCCTACCGCGCCCAGCTCGAGTTCCTGCTCGAGCGGTCGCCGTTCTACCGGCGGAAGCTCGGCGCGGCCGGGGTCGACGCGGCGAAGGACGCGGGCGGCCTCGCGGAGATCGGACAGCTCCCGCTGACCGAGAAGCACGAGCTCCGGGAGACCGTCACCCCCGACGACCCGATCGGCGCGCATCTCTGCGCCGCACGCGAGGAGATCGTCCGGATCTACTCGACGAGCGGCACGACCGGCACCCCGAGCTACATCCCGCTGACGTCCGGCGACCTCGAGAACTGGATCGCCGGCTCCGCGCGCAGCTACGCGGCCTCCGGCGTGAGCGCCGGTGAGCGGATCGTCTCGACCTACAACGCCGGACCCGTTCGTGGCCGGCGCGGCGCTCGCCTCGTTCGACCGGATCGGCCTCTGCCACGTCCCCGTCGGCACCGGGAACACGGATCGGCTCGTCCGGGCGATCGAGCTGCTGCGCCCGGAGGCCGCGGTGCTCACACCGTCGTACGCGGCGCACCTCGTCGAGTGGGCGGCCGAACGCGGGATCTCGCTCGAGGGCTCGAGCGTGGCACGGGTGCTCGTCGCGGGCGAGCCGGGCGGCGGCGAGCCGGCCTTCCGCGCGATGCTCGAGGAGGGCTGGGGCGCGCAGGTGACCGAGGCGATGGGGATCGGCGACATCGGCGTGTCGCTCTTCGGCGAGTGCGAGGAGCAGGACGGCATGCACCTCGGTGCGCGTGACTTCGTCCACGCCGAGCTGGTCGACTCCGAGACTGGAGCCGCGCGCCCGCTCGGTGACGGCGGCTCCGGCGAGCTCGTGCTCACCCATCTCCGTCACCGAGCGGCGCCGCTGCTTCGCTTCCGGACGCGGGACCACGTCGAGGTGCGGACCGGCCCGTGCAGGTGCGGGCGGACGAGCCCGCGTGTCCGCTGCGTCGGACGGACGGACGACATGCTGATCGTCCGCGGCGTCAACGTCTTCCCGACGGCCGTGCGCGAGGTCGTGAGCAGCTTCGCGCCGCGCGTCAGCGGTCGCATCGTCGTCGCCCCCGAGCAACCCGGGGTGAAGCAGGACCCGCCGCTTCCCGTGCGCGTCGAGCTCGCCGAGGGAGCCGTCGCCGACCAGGGATTCGCCGAAGCGATCCGTGAGAGACTCCGCGAGGTGCTCGTGGTCTCCACCCGCGTCGACCTCGAGCCGTGGGGGAGCCTCGAGCGAAGCGAGTACAAGTCGACGCTCGTCGACCGGAAGGGCCGATGAGGAAGCTCCAGACACAGGGCGTGCACCACATCACGATCGTCGGTGCCGACCGACAGACGTCGATCGACTTCTGGGAGGGACTGCTGGGCATGCCGTTCGTGTTCGAGCAGCCGAACCTCGACAACGCCGCCGAGAGCCACCTGTACTTCGACCCGGGCGACGGCCGGCTGATCACGGTCTTCACCAACGAGGAGCGCACGCCCGAGACGAGCCACGTGTCGCGCGAGCCCGGCAACGTCCAGCACCTCGCGTTCGCGCTCTCGCAGGCGACCTTCCACCAGGCGGTGGAGCGCCTCGACGAGCGCGGGATCCGGCACTCGGGCGTCAAGGACCGGGGCTTCATGGACTCGATCTACTTCGACGACCCGCTCGGCCTGCTGATCGAGCTCGCGTCGTACCGGTTCGAGCCGCCGCACGGCTACACGCACTCGGACGTCCTGCTCGAGGCTCACCATCTGCGCGTCGAGCGCGAGGATTACAACATCGACAGGGCGCACCTCGCGGACGCCATCGAGGCGCTCGTCCTGCGCTCGCGGCCCTCCCTCTCCGAGGACCGCTCGCCGAAGAACCCCTACCGCACGTGACCGGGAGGATCACATGGACAACACGCTGAGCATCCTCAAGCCGAGCGTCAACAACCTGACGACCCGCATCTTCGTCCGCGCGGCGGGACTCGACTTCGACGAGGTCGACGTCTGGGGGAAGAAGTCGACACCGGAGTTCCTCGCCAAGGACCCCGCCGACCTCACGCCGCTGCTCGAGGAGGACGGCCTTCCGAAGGGCGTGCTGTGGGAGAGCTGCGCGATCATGCAGTACCTCTGCAACCGCCACGGCCTCGACCGCTTCTACCCGACCGACCCGGGCGAGCGGGCGATGGTGGACAGCGCGATGTTCTACCTCATCGGGACGCTCTACCCGCTCCTGGCGCGCGCGACGTACCCGGCCCTCGGGTTCCCGCAGTACCCCGGCGAGGTGGCCACCTCGGCCGCGGACGACGCGATGAAGGCGACCGCCCAGCAGGACGCCGAGGCCGCGCTGGCAGGCCCGCTCGAGGTCTACCGCACGTTCTTCCTCGACGGGCGGCGGTTCATCGGCGGCGAGACGCCCTCGATCGCCGACATCCGGTTCGCCGCCTCGCTCGAGTTCCTGCGCGCCATCGACTATCCGTTCCCCGCCTGGGCGGAGGAGTACATGGCGGCGATGGAGGAGGCGCTCGGCGACGCGTACTCGGAGCCCGCGGCGGACGTGCGCGGGTACGTCGACCACGTCAAGGGGCAGTCGGCCTGACCTGATTCGCGTCAGCCGCAGAGCCGCCGGGCGAGCCGCTCCGCCTCGACGCGCAGCTCGGGCACCGCCGTGTGCTCCCAGAGGAGCCCTTTCCGCAGCGGCCCGGCGAGGCTCAGTCGCCCGCTCGGCCGCCCGTCCGCGTCGATCAGCCGTCCATCATCGTCCGTGTCGAGTCCCAGCCCGAGCGCATCCGGCCGGATCGTGCCGCGCTCGCGCAGGCTCTGGACCAACGGGTCGCGCACCTCGGCGAGGTTCGTGTTCGGGCCGGTGCAGTTGATCACCTTGCCGACCTCGAGCCGCCCGCCGCCGCTGCGGCTCTCGTAGGTCGCCGTCACGCCGGTCGGCGCCTCCTCGTAGCCGGTGACCCGCCCGGTGAGCAGCCGCAGTCGCCCCTCTGCGACCATCGCCTCGACCGCGAACGCGGTCTCCGGCGACGAGCGGTGGCGATGCGTCTCCCAGTACGGGCGGAGATGACGGAGGAAGCGGCGTCGCTCGTCGTCGTCCAGCCGCCGCCAGAGCGCCGGGGTGTCGTGCCGGATCGACGTGACGACCTCGCGCCAGTCGATCCCGTCCGCCGCTCCACGGCGCACCTCGTCGCGCAGTCCGCGGAGCAGCCCGAGCGCGCTCGGTTCCCAGTCGCCCATGCGTCGACGGCGGATCGAGGTGCGGCGGCGGCTTGGGCGAGACGCGGTGCGGCTGCGGGAGGAGGCCGCGACGCGAGATGGCGACGATCTCGCCGTGATGATCCGCGTCGCGGAGCGCGAGCGCGATGTCGCACATCGTGAGACCCGTGCCGAGGAGGAGCACCGGCTCGTCGCGCTCCGCCTCCAGCGCGTCGGGCGCCCAGGGGTCGCGCGCGTAGCGGATGCTCCGGTAGAGGCGCTCCTCGGTCGCAGGCGGGTCGGAAGGCGGGTAGTTGCCGACCGCGAGCACGGCCTGCTGTGCGCCCAGCACGCGCCCGTCACGCAGCTCGAGCGTGACGCCGGCCTCGTGCTCGACGGCCGCGACCGCCTCGCCTGCGACACGGATCAGCCGAACCGAGGAGGCCAGCCGGGCGTCGTCGAGCGTGCGCCCGAGGTACTCGCCGTAGAGGCGCCGCGGGACGAACGCGCCCCCGGTCAGCGCCGGGTCGACGGCGCGGACGAAGCGGAGGAAGTCGTCGGGATCGTCGTCGAAGGCGCTCATGCGGCCGGCGGGCACGTTGAGGGTGTGGCTCGTCGACGAGGTGCCGTACGCCACACCGCCGATGTCGCGCCCGTTCCGCTCGACGAGGACGATCCGGTCGATCGCGCGCTGGTCGGCGCGGAGCAGGTGGGTCGCGACCATCGTCCCGCAGAAGCCCGCGCCGACGACTGCGACGGTCGACATCGCTCAGCGGTCGGCCAGGCGGCGCAGGACGGCGTCCCCGACGTCGCGAGTCGTCGCCGACCCCCCGAGATCAGGCGTCCGGACGTCGGCGAGCGTGGCGTCGACCGCCCGGTCGAGCGCATCGGCGTCCTCCGCTCGGTCGAGACCGTGCCGCAGCATCAGCGCGGTCGAGCGGAGCATCCCCGCCGGGTTCGCGACGCCCTGGCCCGCGATCTGCGGCGCCGAGCCGTGCACCGGCTCGAAGAGGCCCGGGCCGTCGTCGCCGAGCGACGCGGAGGCGGCGAGCCCCAGGCCGCCGGTCACGGCCGCCGCGACGTCCGAGAGGATGTCCCCGAAGGTGTTCTCGGTCAGCACGACGTCGATCGTCTCCGGCGCCTGCACGATCACCATCGCGAACGAGTCGACGAGCGCGTGATCTAGCGGCACCTCGGGGTACTCGGCGCCGAGCTCCGTCACGACGTCGCGCCAGAGCCGCGAGGTGTGGAGGACGTTCACCTTGTCCACGGACGTGAGCCGCCCACCACGCTCACGTGCTAGCACGTAAGCACGACGGGCGATCCGCTCGACCTCGGGGCGCGAGTACTCGCACGTGTCGAACCAGGTTCCGTCGTCGCGCGTCCCCTTGGCGCCGAAGTAGAGCCCGCCGACGAGCTCGCGGACGATGACGAGGTCGATCCCCTCGGCCTGCGCCGGCCTCAAGTTCGCGTAGACGCCGAGCTCCTTGCGCAGGCCGAGGAGGCCCTGCTCGGGGCGTACGGGCTTCCCCTCGAGCTCGGGCAGCCCGACCGCGCCGAGGAGAATCGCGTCGGCTGTCGCGGCAGGCCGCGAGCGTCTCGGCGGGCAACGGCGTCCCGCTCGCGAGGATCGCGTTGCCGCCGAACGGGTGCTCCGAGTAGTCGATCCCGAGCGCGTCGAGCACCCTGAGCGCTTCGCTGATGACCTCGGGCCCGATCCCGTCGCCGGGCAGGACGGCGACGTGCGTCACGCGATGCCGTGCGCGGTCTCGTACGCGGCGATCTCGTCCTCGTGCTCGAGTGTGAGCGCGATCTCGTCCAGTCCGTGCAGAAGGCGGTGCCGGGTCGCCTGGTCGAACTCGAAGGGCACCTCTCGCCCGTCGGGCGCGACCACGACGCAGCGCTCGAGGTCGACCGTCAGGTCGGAGCCGCTGTCCAGATCGACGCCCTCCATCAGCCGCTCGACCTCGTCCTCCGGCAGCGTCACCGCGAGCAGGCCGACCTTGCCGGCATTCGTGCGGAAGATGTCTCCGTACGAGGACGCGACGATCGCCTCGAAGCCGTAGTCCTGCAGCGCCCAGGCGGCGTGCTCGCGCGACGACCCGCACCCGAAGTTCCTTCCGGCGAGCAGCACCTTGCCGCCGCGGAACTCGGGCCGGTTGAGCTCGAACCCCGGTCGCTCGTCGCCGTTCTCGTCGTAGCGCCAGTCGTGGAAGAGGACCTCGCCGAATCCCGTCCGCTCGATGCGCTTGAGGAACTGCTTGGGGACGATCTGGTCGGTGTCGACGTCCGGGCGGTCGATGACCGCGACCCGACCGGAGACGACGCCCACGGGCTTCATGCCCGCACCGGCTCCCGCTCGAGCGTGCGAACGTCGACGAAGTGGCCGTGCAGCGCCGCGGCCGCGGCCATCTGCGGGCTGACGAGGTGCGTGCGCCCGCCACGGCCCTGCCTGCCCTCGAAGTTCCGGTTGGACGTCGAGGCGCAGCGCTCGCCCGGCGCGAGGACGTCCGGGTTCATCCCGAGGCACATCGAGCAACCCGCGAGGCGCCATTCGAAGCCGGCGTCGATGAACACCTGGTCGAGCCCTTCCTCCTCCGCCTCGCGGCGGACGGCCGCCGATCCCGGCACGACGAGGCCGGTGACGCGCGGGTCGATCCTGCGGCCGGCCACGATCTCGGCCGCAGCGCGCAGGTCGGCGAGGCGCGAGTTGGTGCACGAGCCGATGAAGACGCGGTCGATCGCGATCTCGTCGATCCGCTGGCCGGGGCGGAGGCCCATGTACTCGAGCGCGCGCGCGGTCGCGATCCGGTCGCTCGGGTCGTCGAACGCGGCCGGGTCGGGGACCGTGCCGTCGACAGGCGCCACCATCCCGGGATTCGTGCCCCAGGTGACCAGGGGGACGAGCTCGGCGATGTCGACGACGTGACGGACGTCGTACTCCGCGCCCGGGTCCGAGACCAGCGACCGCCAGTCGTCGAGCGCGCGCTCCCAGTCCTCGCCCTGCGGCGCGTGGGGCCGTCCCTCGAGGAACGCGAAGGTCGTCTCGTCGGGCGCGATCATCCCGGCGCGCGCGCCCCACTCGATGGACATGTTGCAGATCGTCATCCGCTCCTCCATCGAGAGACCGCGGATCGCCTCCCCGGCGTACTCGACGACGTGACCGACGCAGCCGTCGACGCCGAGGCGGCCGATGGCGCCGAGGATCATGTCCTTTGCGGTCAGCCCGGTCGGGAGCTCCCCGACGAACTCGAGCAGCATCGTGCGCGGCTTGGTCTGCGGCAGGGTCTGCGTCGCGAGCACGTGCTCGACCTCGGACGTGCCGATCCCGATCGCGAGCGCGCCGAACGCGCCGTGCGTCGCGGTGTGGCTGTCGCCGCAGACGATCATCAGCCCCGGCTGGGTCAGCCCGAGCTCCGGGCCGATCACGTGGACGATGCCCTCGCGTCCCGAGCCCGTCGCGTGCAGCTCGACGTCGAACTCCTCGCAGTTCGCCCGCAGCGCGTCGAGCTGGGCCTTCGCGAGCGGGTCGGTCACGGGCCCCGGGAGCGTCGGCACGTTGTGGTCCATCGTCGCGACGGTCAGCTCGGGGCGGCGCACGCCGCGGCCGGCGAGGCGGAGCCCCTCGAACGCCTGGGCGGAGGTGACCTCGTGGACGAGGTGGAGGTCGACGTAGAGCAGCGTCGGCTCACCGGGCTCCTCCCGCACGACGTGCCGCTCCCAGACCTTCTCGAAG
Source organism: uncultured Actinomycetes bacterium (assembly GCA_963791895.1). Taxonomy (GTDB): domain Bacteria; phylum Actinomycetota; class Thermoleophilia; order Gaiellales; family Gaiellaceae; genus Gaiella. Next base: position 376,183 of record CAWBTY010000009.1, on the reverse strand, counting down.
AGGGTCGCAGGCATGCGTCAATCGTACGTACCGACGGTCAGGACGACGTTGCCCGTCTTCTGGCCTGTCTCGACGTACCTCGTTGCCTCGACGACGTCCTCCAGGGGGTAGCGCCGGTCGATGACCGCCCGGTACTCGCCCGCCTCGACGAGCTCCTTGACGAAGAGGACGTCCGCCTTCGTGTAGCGCGGGATCGGGAGCGTCACGCGCTTGTCTCCGATCCATCTCGTCGCGAGAGCGAGGAATGGCACGTGCCAGAGGAAGCCGAGGTCGGTCTCGATGTAGATCCCTCCCGGCTTCAGCGAGCCTCGGCACCGCCTGAACGAGTGCTTGCCGACCGCGTCGAAGATGACGTCGTACGTCGTGCCGTTCTCGGTGAAGTCCTCCTGCAGGTAGTCGACGACCTCGTCCGCTCCGAGCGATCTCACGAGCTCGACGTTCCTGGTCTCGCAGACGGCGGTGACGTCGGCCCCGAAGTGCCGGGCGAGCTGCACCGCCGCCGTTCCGATGGATCCGGAGGCGCCGTAGACGAGGATGCTTCGCCCCTGCCGAAGGTCGGCCCTTCGCAGGCAGGCGAGCGCGATGCTCGCTCCGTCGCTGACGGCCGCGGCCTCCTCGAAGCTCATGCTGGCCGGCTTGCGCGCGACGCCGGCGCTCTCCCGCACGCAGACGAATTCCGCGTTCGCGCCCGACCCGTTGACGCCGAAGACGTGGTCACCGACCTCGAACTCCGTGACGGCCGGGCCGACTGCCTCGACCTCCCCCGCCAGCTCCATGCCGCGGATCCTCCGTCTCGGTCGGCGAAGACCGGTGAAGAGGCGGGCGAAGAACGGCTCGGCGCCGCGCACGCCGCAATCGGTCCGGGTAACGGTCGTGGCGTGGATCTTGACGAGGATCTCGTCCGGGCCGGGAACGGGCCGCTCCACGTCCTCGAGCCGCAGGACGTCCGGCGGGCCGTACCTGTCGTTGACAACCGCTCTCATCCGTTCACGTCCTCTCGTCGGCTCGCGGGGTGCGGTGGATCGGTCCGCCGTGGCGCCACGCCCGCCCCGCCCGATAGAGCTCCGCGGGCCGCCCACCGGCCGGGCCGGGCCGGGCGCGCCGCCCGGTCGGGATCACCCAGCCGTCCTCTGCGACGACACTTCGCCTGAAGTTCGCGGCATCGAGCTGGACCCCCCAGACCGCCTCGTATACGGCCCGCAGCTCGCCGAGGGTGAACGTCGGTCCGACGAAGGCCGTTGCGATGCCCGTGACCTCGAGCTCGACCCGGGCACGCTCGATCGCGTCGCGCACGATCCGCAGGTGGTCGAATGCGAGCTCGACTTTCCCGTTCAGCACGTCGGACGCCGGGATCAATGCGGCCGCAGCGGCATCCGAGCCTCCCACAACCGTCCCGACGTCGCGGAGCACGGCGAGGTACCCGATCGTCACGACGTTCATGCGCGGGTCGCGGTCGGGATCGCCGTAGGCACCGAACTGCGTCGGGAGGCTCGCGGCATCGACGCCCGTCTCCTCGGCCAACTCGCGCTTGGCTGCCTCGTCGAGCGTCTCGTCGGGGCGCTTGAAGCCTCCGGGAATCGCCCACATCCCTTCGAACGGCGCCTCCCCTCGACATACGAGCAACACGTGGAGCAGGCCCTCGGACATGGTCAGGATCACCACGTCGACCGTCACGGCGAACGGCGGGAATCGTGACGGGTCGTAGCCGGCCGGCACGGTCGAGCCAGGCGTTTTGGTAGACATGACTCTTACCTTAGCAACAGGTTCTCGTCCTGTCGACCGAAACTATGTAGCCCCTCCGCAGAGGGCATGATCCACGTCAGGCTGCCGCCTGCACCCGGTCCAGGAAGGCGTCTGCATCGGCCTCGATCGCGACCGGCGCGTACGTGAACGACACGGGCCCCGGCGTCTTCAGCCCGTCGCCGGTCACGAGCAGGACGACTCGGTCGCGCGAGCGCACGTCACCCGCCGCGACGGCACTGCGGAGCGCGCCGAGCGTGACACCGGTCGCCGTCTCACCGAAGACGCCCGTCGTTCGAGCCAGGAGGGCCATGTTCTCGCCCACCGCCGCCTCGGCCACGGCATGGATCGCGCCGCCGGTCTCGCGCGCCGTCGCGACGGCGAAGTCGCCGTCCGCCGGGCTGCCGATCGCGAGCGAGCGGGCGATCGTGTCGGGTCGGACGGGCTTCACCGGCGTCCGCTCGCGGAAAGCGGTCGCGACCGGCTGGCAGCCCTCGGCCTGACCGCCGACGAGGCTCGGGGCGACGCCGTCGACGAGCCCGAGCGTGCGCAGCTCGGCGAAGCCCTGGCCGACCTTGTGGAAGAGCGCGCCCGAGGCGATCGGCGCCACGACGACGTCCGGCACCTGCCAGCCGAGCTGCTCGGCGATCTCGTAGGCGAGCGTCTTCGAGCCCTCTCCGTAGTACGAGCGGAGGTTGACGTTGACGAACCCCCAGGGCAGCTCGAAGGAGAGCTCGACCGTGAGCCGCGAGCAGTGGTCGTAGTGACCGTCGACCGCGTACACCGTCGGGCCGTACGCCGCAGCCGCCGTGAGCTTCTCCGGCTCGAGGTCGGCCGGGACGAAGACGGCTGCGTCCAGGCCCTCCGCGGCGGCCCGCGCCGCGACGGCGCCCGCGAGGTTGCCCGTCGAGGAGCACGCAAGCGTCTCGAGGCCCAGTTCCTGTGCCTTGCGGGCCGCGACCGCGACGACGCGATCCTTGAACGAGTGCGTCGGGTTCGCGGTGTCGAGCTTCAGCCAGAGCTCGCGCACGCCGACCTCCTCGGCGAGCCGCGGTGCGGGCACGAGCGGCGTGAAGCCCGGCGCGAGCTGCGGCTCGTCCGGCGGCGCGACGGGGAGCAGGTCGGCATAGCGCCAGATCGACGCCGGGCCGGCCTCGATCCGCTCGCGGGTCACCGTCCTGCGCAGGGCGTCCCAGTCGTAGACCGGGTCGAGCGGCCCGAAGCACCGGGAGCAGCTGCCGGTGGCCTCGAGCGGGTGCTCGGTGGCACAGACTCGACAGGAGAGGGAGACGGCTGACACGGGTGGAACCTCCTTCGCTCGCTCGACACATCCGTCCGGGTTTGGCACCGTGCCCTCTTGCGAGGGGGGTTGCCGAGGCGTCATAGGGCCGGTCCCTCAGCCTCTCTCGATGTGGAGCGGGACGGATCCCGCGCCGTCACTCACTGTATCGACTCCGCTCGGGCTTCGCACCACCCTCGATCGGGGCGGGCCCTCAGGCCGGCAGGGTGACCGCGCCCTCCGAGGCCGGCTGGACGAGCGAGGCGAACTTCGCGAGCGCCCCTGTCGTCACCTTCGGGACGAACGCCGGCAGCTCGCGGAGCCGGGCCGAGATCTCGTCGTCCGAGAGCTCCACGTCGAGGCAGCGGCGCTCGACGTCGATCACGATCGTGTCGCCCTCGCGCACCGCGGCGAGCGGGCCGCCGTGCGCCGCCTCGGGGCAGATGTGCCCGACCATGAAGCCGTGCGTCGCCCCCGAGAAGCGGCCGTCGGTGATCAGGGCCACCTCGTCCGAGAGGCCCTCTCCGACGATCGCGGCGGTCACGTGGAGCATCTCCCGCATCCCGGGCCCGCCGACGGGGCCCTCGTAGCGGATCACGACGACGTCGCCGGCCACGATCTTCCCCGCCTTGACCGCGGCGAACGTCTCCTCCTCCGAGTCGAAGACCCTCGCAGGCCCCCGGTGGTGGGAACGGTCCTCGCCGGCGAGCTTGAGCACGCAGCCGCCCGGCGCGAGGTTCCCGCGCAGGATCGCGAGCCCGCCCCGGGACTTGATCGGTGTCTCGAGCGGGACGACGACCTCCTGCCCTTCGGTCTCGACCACCGCGGCGGCGATCTCGCCGAGCGTCCGTCCGTCGACGTTGCGCGTCGTCGTGTCGATCAGCCCGTCCTTCGCGAGCTCCCGCGCGACGAGCGCGATCCCGCCGGCGGCATGGACGTCGGTCGCGACGTAGCGGCCGAAGGGCTTCAGGTCGGCGACGATCGGCGTGCGCGCCGAGATCGCGTCGAAGTCGTCGATCGTGAAGTCGATCGCGAGCTCCTTCGCGATCGCCACGAGGTGGAGGACCCCGTTCGTCGAGCCTCCGGTGGCGGCGACGGAGGCGGCGGCGTTCTCGATCGCCGCCTTCGTGATGATCTGCGAGGGGCGCACGTCACGTCTGACGAGGTCGACGACGAGGGTCCCGGCCTCGGCCGCGGCGTCCTCCTTCGAGCGGTCGAGTGCCGGGATGTCGTTCTGGCCGGCGGGGCTGATGCCGAGAAACTCGAGCGCCGTTGCCATGGTGTTCGCGGTGAACTGGCCGCCGCACGCGCCGGCTGCCGGGCAGGCGACAGACTCGAGCTCGTGCAGCTCCGCGGCGCTGAGCTTCCCGGCGGCGTGCGCGCCGATCTGCTCGTAGACGTCCTGGATCGTGACGTCCTTCCCCCGCCAGCGGCCCGGCGCGATCGAGCCCGTGTAGAGCACGAGGCCCGGGATGTCGAGGCGGGCGAGCGCCATCGCCGCGGCGGGGATCGTCTTGTCGCACGCGATCAGGCAGACGAGGCCGTCGAAGAGATGACCGCGGGCGACCAGCTCGATCGAGTCGGCGATCGTCTCGCGCGAGACGAGCGAGGCGCGCATGCCCGAGGTGCCCATCGAGACGCCGTCCGACACGGCGATCGTGTTGAACTCCATCGGCGTCGCTCCGGCCTCGCGGATCCCGCGCTTGACGTGCGGCGCGAGCGCGCGCTGGTTGAGGTTGCACGGCATCGTCTCGATCCACGTCGTGCAGACGCCGACGATCGGCTTCGCGAGGTCCTCGTCCGTGAATCCGGTCGCCTTCAGCATCGCCCGTGCGCCGGCGCGATCAGGGCCGTCGGTCAGCGCGGCGCTGTGACGCTTCGCGGGATCGGACGGGATGTCGTAGGGAGTCGTCACGACTGGTCGCCTCTCTCGATCGGGTTGGACGGGTTCCGGCACCACTCGCTGAACGAGCCGGGGTAGAGCCTCGCATCCTCGCGTCCTGCGGTCACGAGCTGCTGCACCGTGACGCAGGCGGTAACACCCGAGCCGCAGTACGCGACGACCTCGTCGGGGTCGGTCGCGCCGGGTGGCAGCGGCTCCTCGAAGAAGGCGTTGCGGGCGCCCGGGATGCGTCCGGCGACCGGGTCGAGCGGCTCGGAGTCGCCACGCCACCGTTCGGGCGAGCGCGCGTCCCAGAGGACGAGCGAGGGGTCGTCGAGTCGCGCGCGGATCTCGTCCGCCTCGATCAGGTCGTCGGCGCGGACGACCGGCACGAACGTCGTCGGCGCGGCGGCAGGAGTATCCGCGGTGAGCGCCCCCTGGTACGTGCGGAGGTCGAACGTGCCGCAGGCATCGTGGCCGAGGTGCCGCAGCAGCCACCAGCAGCGCGCCGCCCAGCCCGTTCCCTCGTCGTAGGCAAGGACGAACGCCGAGTCGTCGATCCCCGCCGCCCCGAAGGCGGCGGCGAGCGTGCCGGGGTCGGGGAGCGGGTGTCGGCCTCCGACTGCCGGGTCGTCGGCAGGCGCGGAGAGGTCGCGCTCGGGGTCGAGATGCACCGCGCCGGGTACGTGCCCCGCTTCGTACGCGGCGAGCGGGCGGCAGTCGACGAGCACGGTCACAGAGCGCCTCGCGAGGCCACCGGGAGCACCCTGACGTCGTGCTCGGGAAACCGGCGCGCGAGCTCCCTCGAGCAGGCGTCCGCGTCGTCCGCCCAGACGATCACGGTCGGTCCGGAGCCCGAGAGCGTCGCACCGCGGGCGGTTTCCGGCAGGTCGTCGCGGAGCGCGTCGAGCGTCGCGGACGGGCGGTACGGCTCGTGCAGCCGGTCGTCGAGCCCCGCCGCGAAGAGCGCCGCATCTCCCGTCGCCGCCCCCGCCGCCAGCAGCGCGGCGCGTGCGGCGTTCGCTGCGGCGTCGACGTGCGACACGGTCGCCGGGAGGGCGCCGCGCGACGCCTCGGTCGACGTGCGCTCGAGCGGGACGAGCGCCACGGCGGTGAGCGGCAGCGTCCCGGCGATCCGCGCGATCCGCCCGTCCCAGGTCAGGCTGACGCCGCCGACGAGCGCAGCGGCGAGGTTGTCGGCGTGGCTCTCGAGCTCGCGGCCGGCGGCGAGCAGCTCCTCGGGCTCGCCGTCCGGGCGCGCGGCCGCGAGGCCGAGCGCGATTGCCGCCGCGGACGAGCCAAGCCCGCGCTCGAGCGGAATCCGGTTCTCGAATCGGAAGCGCTTGCCGGATGGGTCGGCAAGCAACCCGTATGCGCGCACCGCGAGGTTCGTCTCGTCGGTGGGGAGCTCGCCCTCCCCCTCGCCGACGAGCTCGACGCCCTCCCCGTCGGTCACCTCGAGCTCGTTCCAGAGCTCCAGCGCGACGGCTGCGGCGTCGAACGCGGGACCGAGGTTCGCCGAGGTGGCCGGAGCGCGGACGATCACGGCGCGACCGCCGCGGCGATCGCGTCGGCGTCGGGTGCGACGGGGACGAGAGCCGGTGCGAGGCCGTCGGCCGCCACCGGGTCCTTCAGGCCGTGGCCCGTGATGGTGACGACGACGCGGTCGCCCTCGACGTCGCCGCGCAGCAACGCGGCCACGCCCGCCGCCGACGACGGCTCGCAGAAGAGCCCTTCCTCCTGCGCGAGCCTGCGCCAGGCGTCGACGAGCTCGTCGTCGGAGACCGAGACGATGCGCGCCCCGGTCGCGCGAACGGCGTCGGCGTGGACCGGCTCGCCGATCCGGATCGCCGAGGCGAGCGTCCGTCGCCTGTCGGCGGCCTCGACCGAGACGAGCGGCGTCTCGAGGCCGAGCTCGGTGAGCGCCGCGCCGTACGAGACGGTGTTGCCGCCACCGCCGTAGGGCAGGACCAGCGCGTCCGGCGGCGATCCGAGCTCCTCCACGATCTCGTGGACGGCCGTCTTCTGGCCGGCGCGCCGGTGCGGGTTGAGCGAGTTGACGAGGACGTGGGAGCCGCGGTCCGCGAGCTCCTGTGCGGCGGCGAGCGCCTGGTCGAAGTCGCCCTCGACCTCGAGCACGGTGGCGCCGAGCATCCGGGTCTGCGCGAGCTTCGCGCCGGCGACGGCGCCCTGCGGCGTCAACACGACGGCGGGAAGCCCTGCGCGCGCCGCGTAGGCGGCAGCGCTCGCCGCGGTGTTCCCCGTCGACGCGCAGAGGACGGCGGCGGCGCCCTCCTCGACCGCCTTGGAGACGGCGAGCGTCATCCCGCGATCCTTGTACGAGCCGGTCGGGTTCGACGCCTCCCACTTGAGCCAGAGCTCGCTCATGCCTGCGGCCCGAGCGAGCCTAGGTGCAGCGAGAAGCGGGGTCGACCCCTCGCCGAGGCTCACGACCGGTGTCTTCGCCGTCACGGGGAGCCGGTCGCGAAAGCGCTCGATCAAGGGCACCGTCATCGCGGAGTCATTCTCGTCCGCCGCAGCGACTCGAGCGGCGAACGCGCTTGTGTTGAAGTAACACAAGCTCGATCGCCGCCGCAGCGTCGGACAACGCTTGTGTTACTTGAACACAAAGTCGGCGGCGCGTCGGCTGGGCCGGCCCGCAGGCTCACGCCCAGCCAAGCTCCTCGACGCCGCGCTCGGAGACCACCGGGAGCGCGGTCGCCTCACCGCGCGACTCGTCGAGCGACCTGATCGACGCGAGCGCCGTCTCGACCCGCCCTGCCGGTGCCTCGTGCGTGACGACGTGGAGGACTGCCTCGCCGTCGATCGGCTGCTGGACGAGCCGCGCCACCGAGACACCCTCTGCGGCGAGCTCGTGCGCCAGCTGGGCGAGCACGCCCGCGCGATCCGCGACGCGGAGGCGCAGGTACCACGGAGTCGCGAGCTCGCCCGGCGGCATCCGCGCGAGCTCACGCCACACGGGGTCGCCCTGGAGGAAGCCGGTGCCCGAGGTGCCGACGATCGAGACGAGATCGGCGACGACGGCAGAGGCGGTCTCGATCCCGCCGGCACCAGGTCCCTCGAGCGTGATCTCGCGGATCGCGTCGCCCTGCAGCATCACGGCGTTGAACGCCCCCTCGACGGTCGCGAGCGGATGGTGGAGATCGACGAGGGCCGGCCCGACGCGGACGTCGACGCGATCCTCGGCAAGCGTCGCGCGCGCGAGGAGCTTGACGCGCAGCTCCAGCGCCTGCGCGGCCTCGACGTGCTCGCGCGTCACGTCCTCGATGCCCGCGACCTCGACCCAGTCGAGCGGCACGCGCGAGCCGAACGCGACGGTGGCCAGGATCGCGATCTTCGCCGCGGCGTCGTGCCCGCCGACGTCGTCGGCCGGGTCGGCCTCCGCGTAACCGAGCTGCTGGGCCTCCGCCAGCGCCTCCGCGTACGTCCGGCCGTCGCCCATCGCGGAGAGGATGAAGTTCGTCGTGCCGTTCACGATCCCGAGCACGCGGTGGACGTTCGTGACGACGAGCGACTCGCGCAGCGCCTTGATCACCGGAATCGCCGCGCACACCGAGGCCTCGAACCGGAGCTGGGCGCCCGAGGTCGCGGCAGCGGCGAAGAGCTCGGCGCCCCGCCGTGCGACGAGCTGCTTGTTCGCCGTCACGACCGAGCGACCCGACCCGAGGAGGGAGAGCACGTATGGCCCGGCGGGATCGAGCCCGCCCATCACCTCCGCGACGAGGCCGATCGACGGATCGTCCAGCACGTCTGCGGGGTCGGACGTGAGCACGCCCGCGGCGGGCGCGAATGCGCGCTCCTTCTCGGGATCGCGCACGAGCGCGCGCACGACCCGCAGCCGGTGGCCTGTCGCGCGCTCGATCTCGTCGGCCTGCTCCGCGAGCAACCGGTCGACGGCCGCTCCGACGGTCCCGTAGCCGAGCAGGGCTACGGGAACGTCAACCGACGGCACTCGTGTCCTCGCGCCGCATCAGCGCGCGGAGCTCCTCGCCGACGGTCTCGAGCTGCTGGTTCGCGGCTTCCGCCCGATGCCCTCGAAGACCCGCCTCGCCGCTCTCCATCTCCGCGATCCACACCCGTGCGAACTCGCCCGAGCGGATGTCGTCGAGGATCGCCTGCATCTTCTGACGGACGTGCGAGTCGATCACGCGTGGGCCGCTCAGGTAGTCGCCGAACTCGGCCGTGTCCGAGATCGACCAGCGCATGTGCTGCAGGCCGCCCTCCCAGATCAGGTCGACGATCAGCTTCAGCTCGTGGAGGCACTCGTAGAAGGCGATCTCGGGCTGGTAGCCGGCCGCGACGAGCGTCTCGAAGCCGGCGCGGATCAGCTCGGTCGTGCCGCCGCAGAGGACGGCCTGCTCGCCGAAGAGGTCGGTCTCCGTCTCCTCGCGGAACGTCGTCTCGAGGATTCCCGCGCGACCGGCACCGATCCCGACCGCGTACGCGAGCGCGAGCTCGCGAGCCCGTCCGGAGGCGTCGCGCTCCACCGCGATCAGCGCGGGCGTGCCGTAGCCCTCCGTGTACAGCCGGCGGACGACGTGGCCGGGGCCCTTCGGCGCGACCATGATCACGTCGTTGCCCTCGCCGGGAGCGACGCGCTCGTAGAGGACGTTGAAGCCGTGGGCGAAGAGCACCGCGGCCCCCGGCTCGAGCGTCGGTGCAACGTCCTCGGCGAAGACCTTCGGCTGCACCTGGTCGGGCAGGAGGAGGGAGACGACCTGGGCGCCGCGCACCGCCTCGGCGATCGTCCGCACCTCGAGCCCTGCTGCCTCGGCGTCGCGCCACGACGACGAGCCCTCGCGGAGGCCGACGACGACCCGGACGCCCGAGTCGTGGAGGTTCAGGGCGTGGGCATGACCCTGGCTGCCGTAGCCCACGACGGCAACCGTGCCGTCGAGGAGGGAGAGGTCGCCGTCGCGGAGGATCGTCGCCATGTTCGGTCCTTTCCGATCAGTGGGGGGTGCTGGCGCGAGACTACGAGATCGCGGTCAGGCGTCTCGGCGCCGAGCGTGCAGCGGACGCGCGGGGGACGCCGACCCGGCCCGTGCGGACGAGGTCGACGACCCCGTACGGCTCGCACAGCTGGTGGAACCCGTCGAGCTCTTCTGGCGAACCGGCGAGCTCGAGAACGACCGCCTCGCGGCCGACGTCGAGGAGCCGCGCGCCGAGCGCCTGCGCGGTCGTCACGAGCTCGGCTCGTCGGTCGGCCGGCGCGGAGACGCGGACGACCAGGAGCTCGCGCTCGACTGCCTCCCCGGGGACGAGCTCCGTCACCCGGAGCACGTTGACGAGCTTGTGGATCTGCTTCTCGATCTGCTCGAGCGTGTGTCGCGAGCAGTCGACGCGGAGTGTGATGCACGAGACGCCCTCGCGCTCGGTCGGCCCGACCGCGAGCGACTCGATGTTGAAGCCGCGGCGCGCGAACATCGTCGTGATCCGGTTCAGCGCCCCCGGCTTGTCCTCGACGGTGACCGACAGCGTGTGCTTCACGACGCCTTCGCCTCCTCGACCGCGGGCGGCCGGTACTCGAGCATGTCGACCGCGGCCGCACCGGTCGGGATCATCGGGAAGCACTGCTCGACCGGGTCGACGCGGCAGTCCACGACGACCGTCCGCTGCAGCGTGAGGGCTTGGGAGAGGGCGTCGTCGAGCTCCTCTTCGTTGGTGACGACCATCCCCACGCCGCCGTAGGCCTCGGCGAGCAGCGCGTAGTTGGGCACGTCGGGCGTCAGATGGACGTGGGAGCGGCGACCGTCGAAGAACATGTCCTGCCACTGCGTGACCATCCCGAGGTAGCCGTTGTTGACGAGCACCACCACGATCGGGAGCTCCTCGACCACGGCCGTGACGAGCTCCTGCGCGGTCATCTGGAAGCACCCGTCGCCGTCGACGCACACGACCGTCGCCTCCGGCCGCGCAGCCTTCGCGCCCACCGCGGCGGGGATGCCGTAGCCCATCGTCCCGAGCCCCCCCGAGGTGATAAAGCTCCGCGGGCGTTCCGAGACGAGATACTGCATCGCCCACATCTGGTGCTGCCCGACACCCGTCGTGACGACCACATCGGTGCCCGCAGTCAACTCCTGCAAGCGCTCGAGCACGCGCTGCGGCTTCAGCCACGCGCCGTTCTCGTCGTAGCGAAGCGGGAACTCCTCGCGCCAGGCGCGGATCTGTTCGAGCCACGGCTCGGGTGCCGGCACGCCCTCGTCCCGGTGGCGCGCGACCTCGGCCGCGAGGGACGCGAGCGCCGTCTTGAGCGGGCCGACCACGGGGATGTCCGCGCTGCGGAGCTTCGAGATCTCGGCCGGGTCGACGTCGAGGTGGACGACCGTCGCGCCCGGGGCGAACGCCGCGAGCTTGCCCGTGACGCGGTCGTCGAAGCGCGCTCCGACGGCGACGAGGAGGTCGCACGTGTTCATCGCGAGGTTCGACCACTTCGGCCCGTGCATCCCGGGCCAGCCGAAATGGAGCTCGTGGGACTCGGGGAACGCGCCCTTGCCCATCAGGGTGGTGATCACGGGGAGCGAGCCGGCCTCGGCCAGCTCGTAGAGCTCCCCGCAGGCGTCGCCGTTCAGGGTTCCGCCGCCGACGTAGAGCACAGGCTTGCGCGCAACGGCGATCGCCTTCGCGGCCTCGCGGAGCTGGAGCGGGTGCACCTTGGTCGGCGGCCTCCAGCCCGGGAGGTCGACGGTCTCCGGGTACGCGAACTCGAACATCGCCTCCTGCACGTCGCGCGGCACGTCGACGAGCACGGGCCCACAGCGTCCCGTCCGGGCGACGTGGAAGGCCGCCTTCAGAGCGGCCGGCAGCTCCTCGGCGTCCTGGACGAGCCACGAGTGCTTGACGATCGGGAGCGTGATCCCCGTGATGTCGCACTCCTGGAAGGCGTCGGTGCCGATCAGGGGCGTACGCACCTGGCCGGTGATGCAGACGAGCGGCGTCGAGTCCATCCAGGCGTCGGCGATCGGCGTCACGAGGTTCGTCGCGCCCGGTCCGGAGGTTGCGATCGCGACGCCGACGCGACCCGACGCGCGGGCGTAGCCCTGCGCCATGTGGCCGGCGCCCTGCTCGTGCCGCGCGAGGACGTGGCGCACGGTCGTCCCGCGAGCCATCGCGTCGTACGTCGGCATGATCGCCCCGCCGGGGATCCCGAACATCACCTCGACACCCTCGGCCTCGAGGCAGCGCAGGATCGCGTCGCCGCCCGTCATCCTCATCGCGCCGCTCCGAGTGCGAACTCCGTGTCGCGGCGAGCGCTCGGGAGGAGACCGAGCACGGCGTCGACGAACTCGCGCGTCGTCGCCGCGACGCCCGGGCCGGAGGCCTCCGAAGGCCGGCGGGGCGCGCGGAGGGCCAGCGTGAGACTGTCCTCGAGCGCCTCCCCGGCGGCCGCGCGACCCAGGCCCTCCGAGAGCAGGAGCGCGGTCGCGAGCAGCATCGCGCTCGGGTCGGCGACCCCCTGGCCGGCGAGGTCGCTCGCCGTGTTCTGCGCCGGCGCGAAGAGCCCGGGCCCGGTCGGCGAGAGCTGACCCGTCGCGACGAGGCGGCGCTTGCCGTTCAGGCGCGGCGCGGACGAGAGTGCCTCGCCGAGCACGTCCTCCGCGACGACGACCCCGGCCGGGCCGGACGCGAGGCGTTGCAGGGCCTCCGCGAGGGTCAGGTGCTCGACCCCGACGCCCGCATGCCGCTCGGCATGGTGGTCGACGAGCGTGTCGAAGCTGCCGTCCACGCCAACCGACGTCAGCCGGCCGGAACGGGCGCGAGCGGTGGCGAAGGCCCGCGAGAGCGTCCAGTCGCTGGCGTCGGCGTGCAGCGGCGAGAAGAGCGTCGCCTCGCCCGTCTCGTCGAGCACGCGCGTCACCGACGCGCCGAGGTCGAGATCCGCGCGCAGGCCGTCGAGGGCGGGAGCGGCGTCCCCGGCGACCAGCACGGCGTCGGCGCTCACGGTCGCTTCCCGTGTGTCGGGGGGCAGATGATGGCCGGAGCGGGTCAGCGCCTCGGTGTCGAACGGGGGATGGAGCTCCTCGACGACGAAACCGTGCTCGCCGCCGAGTCGGGCCAGCGCCCGGCTCGCGGCGGCGGTCACCTCGGGCCCGATGCCGTGGCCGGCGAGGCACGCGACGACGTATCTGCGTCGGACTGTCATCTCGGTTGTCTTGGGGGGAAGGGGGTGGACACGGGGAGCTCCTCTCGCTCGGTACGCCCGGTAGACGCACCTCTGGTGTGGTCTCTGTCGGCGTGTGCGCCGGGTGAGCGGCGCGTGAGCGAAAGATCTCCCCTAGGAGGGGAGAATCAGGATGAGCTCGATGCCGACGCCGCTCGCTACCGCGGGGCGCGATACGAGTTGGGTCACGGATACGTGGCAGAGCCTCATCGCGTCTCAGACTGCCCTACTGCTCGGTCGCTGTCAACCGACCAAAGGTCCGGCTTGCCTCCTAGCCTTTCAGCCTCTACCATCGATGATCGATGATTCGCGCAGCGATGTTCAAGGCACCGGGGCCCGCACGGCACGCCGTAGCGGCCCCGCTCCCGATTGCCTTCATCGCGCCGAGAGCGCGCTAGCCGGCGACTTCCTTCCCGTCACCGCCCGCTAGCGCCACATCCGACGGGAGCCGCCCCTCTCCGACCCGACCGACGAAAGGCTGGAGCACCCGCCGTGACCACCGCACTCCACGATCCCACCCGCGAACGCGACGCCTGCGGGATCGGGCTCGTCGCAGACGCGCACGGGCGGGCCTCCCGCGAGCTCCTCGATCGCGCCCTCGCCGGGCTCGCCGCGGTCGCCCATCGCGGCGCCTGGGCCGCCGACGGCGTGAGCGGCGACGGCGCCGGCTTGCTGCTGCCGTTGCACAGGTCGCTGACGGGCATCGACGGTGCCGGCCTCGCGATGTGCTTCCTCCGGGAGCCCTGGCTGCGCGGGATCGTCGAGGACGCGTGTCGAGCGGAGTCGCTCGAGCCGCTCGGCTGGCGCGACGTGCCCGTCGACGGCTCCGCGCTCGGCTCGAGCGCCGCCGCCAGCGTGCCGCGCGTCGCCCAGCTCGTTCTCGCGCCGGCGAGCGGCGACGACGCGGAGCTCCGGGCCTACCGCGCCCGGCGGCGGGCGGAGCTCGTCGAGGGCGTCTACGTCGCCTCGCTCTCGTTCCGCACGGTCACCTACAAGGCGCTCTGCGCCGCGACCCAGCTCGCGAGCTTCTACCCCGACCTTCGCGATCCGGACTGGGCTGTCGCGTGGGCGATCTTCCACCAGCGCTTCTCGACGAACACCGAGCCGAGCTGGGAGCGCGCCCAGCCGTTCCGGCTCCTCTGCCACAACGGCGAGATCAACACGATCGAGGGGAACGTCGCCTGGATGGAGGCGCGCGAGCAGGCGCGCGGTCTCGACGCGGCGCTCGCACCGGCGCTCGACCGCTCGGGCTCCGACTCGGCGCTGCTCGACAACGCCCTGGAGCTGCTCGTGCGCTCGGAGGTCGATGTCACCGAGGCCCTCTCGCAGCTCGTCCCGCCGGCCTGGCAGAACGACCCGCGGGTGTCCGACGAGGAGCGTGCGATGCGCCGTTACCACGCGATGCTCGTCGAGCCGTGGGACGGCCCTGCCGGGCTCGTCTTCACCGACGGCCTCGTGTGCGGCGCGAAGCTCGACCGGAACGGCCTGCGGCCGCTGCGCGTCGCGGTCGCGGACGACGGGCTCGTGGTGGTCTGCTCCGAGGCGGGCGCCGTTCCGCTCCCGGAGGGGACAGGGGTCAGGCGCGCCAGGCTCGGGCCCGGGCAGCTGCTCGCCGTCGACCCGGTCCACGGCTTGCGGTTCGACGGTGAGCTCACGAGCGACCTCGCGCGGCGGCGGCCCTACGGCGAGTGGGTCGCCGACACGCTGCGTGCCGGCGTGCAGGGCGCGCCGGTGCCGGAGTCGGCCGACGGCCTGGTCGCGCGTCACGCGCTCCATGGCTACACCCGCGAGGAGCTGAGCCTCATGCTTCGTCCGATCGCGCAGGCCGGTCAGGAGCCGGTGTACTCGATGGGCGACGACGCGCCGATCGCGCCTCTCGCCGGTCGCGCCCGGCCGCTCGCCTCGTACTTCCGGCAGCGGTTCGCGCAGGTCACGAATCCCGCGATCGACCACTATCGGGAGCGCACCGTGATGTCGGTCGCGACGCTCGTCGGCGCGCGCGCGCCGCTCGGGGCGGAGGGGCCGTTGCCGCCGCTCGTCGTCCTCCCGTCGTTCCTCGTCACCCCCGAGGGGCTGGAGGCGCTCGGACCGGAGGCGGTTGACGCGACGTTCACGGCCGAGGAAGGCCTCGGGCGCGCCGTCGAGCGCGTCGCTGACGCGTGCGTCGAGCTCGTCGCGGGAGGCGCCACGGTCGTCTGCCTGAGCGATCGAGAGGCGGGCGGCGAGCGGGCCGCGATCCCCTCGCTCCTCGCCGTCGCGGCAGCGCACATGCGCCTCACCGAGCGCGGCCGGCGGACCGACTGCTCGCTCCTCGTGACGAGCGACGAGGCGCGCGACACGCACATGGTCGCGACGCTCGTCGGCTACGGCGCGGACGTGGTCTGCCCGCGACTCGCGCTCGAGACCGTCGCGCAGCTCGCGGCAACGGACAAGGTCGGGGGCGACCGGCCCTCGGGCGCCGAGGCGCAGCGTCGCCTGCTCCGCGCGCTGGAGGACGGGGTGCTGAAGGTGATGTCGAAGCTCGGCATCTCCGACGTCGCGAGCTACCGCGGCGCGCGCCTCTTCGAGGCGGTCGGGCTGGACCGGCGGCTCTGTCGCCGTTTCTTCGGGTCGACGCCTTCCGCGATCGGCGGGATCGGGCTCGACCGGCTCGAGCGCGAGGCGCTCGACCGGCTCGCCGCGAGCGAGGCCGAGAAGGTCGCGCTCGAGAACCCGGGCTTCTACAAGTTCCGCAAGGGCGGCGAGCCTCACGCGACCGACCCGGACGTCGTCGACGCGCTGCAGCAGGGCATGACGGCCGCGCATGCGCTCGTGAAGGCGGTGAAGGGCGAGCGGTTCGATCTCTACGAGCGGTTCGCGTCGCTCGTCAACGAGCGGACGCCGCTCGAGCCGCGCGACCTTCTCGAGGCCGTCCCGGCGGGCGAGCCGATTCCCGTGGAGGAGGTCGAGCCCGTCGACTCCATCGTGCGCCGCTTCTCGGGCGGCGCGATGTCCCACGGCGCGCTCTCGGCCGAGGCGCACGAGACGATCGCGATCGCCTTCAACCGGCTCGGCGGCCGTTCCAACTCGGGGGAGGGCGGGGAGAATCGCAACCGGTACCGCGACGAGCGGAACTCGAAGATCAAGCAGGTCGCCTCGGGCCGCTTCGGCGTCACCGCCGAGTACGCGTCGTTCGCCGAGGAGCTCCAGATCAAGATCTCGCAGGGCTCGAAGCCGGGCGAGGGCGGCCAGATCCCGGCCCACAAGGTCACCGAGGAGATCGCCGGCCTGCGCGGGACGGAGCCGGGTGTCTCGCTCATCTCGCCGCCGCCGCACCACGACATCTACTCGATCGAGGACCTCGCGCAGCTCGTGTTCGACCTGAAGGAGGTCAACCCGGACGCGGACGTGTCGGTCAAGCTCGTCGCCTCCCACGGGGTCGGCCTGATCGCGGCCGGCGTCGCGAAGGCGCACGCAGACGTCGTGCACGTCGCGGGCGCGGACGGCGGCACGGGCGCGAGCCCGCTCGCCTCGATCAAGCACGCGGGCGCGCCCTGGGAGCTGGGCCTCGCCGAGACGCAGCAGGCGCTCGTCGCGAACGGGCTCCGCGGCCGGGTGCGCGTCCGGGTCGACGGCGGCTTCAAGACGGGTCGCGACGTGCTCGTCGCTGCGCTCCTGGGCGCGGACGAGTTCTCCTTCGGCACGGCGCTGCTGCTCGCCGAGGGCTGCCTGATGGTGCGCTCCTGCCACCTCGACACGTGCCCGGTGGGAATCGCGAGCCAACGCCCCGAGCTGCGTGCCAAGTTCGCCGGGACGCCGGAGATGGTCGAGGCCTACCTTCGCTTCGTCGCGCTCGAGGTGCGCGAGCATCTCGCCGCCCTCGGCCTCCGGACGCTCGACGAGGCCGTCGGACGCACCGACCTCCTCCGGCAGCGTCGTACCGGCGACCCCGGCGCGGACGCGCTCGAGCTCGACCGCCTGCTCGTCCGCGAAGGCGGTGGACCGGCGCGGTACGTCGGACAGCCCGTGCCGCACGAGGGCGATCGACTCGGCTCGCTCCTCGCGGCGCAGGGCAAGGCCGCGATCAGCGGTGCGCGACTCGTCGAGCCCGCGTACGAGATCACGAATGCCGACCGCGCGATCGGGGCCAGGCTCGCCGGCGCGATCGCGCGGGTCGCCGGCGACGCCCCGCCCGCCGGTCGCGTCCGGGCCCGCTTCGAGGGAGCCGCCGGCCAGAGCTTCGGCGCGTTCCTCACGTCGGGCGTCGAGCTGCAGCTGGTGGGAGAGGCGAACGACTACGTCGGCAAGGCGATGTCCGGCGGCCGCATCGTGATCTCGCCCCCGGCCGGCGACGCGGGCGAGCCGTGCCTCGTCGGGAACACGGTCCTCTACGGCGCGACCGGCGGTGAGCTCTTCTGCGCGGGATCCGCCGGCGAGCGGTTCGCCGTCCGCAACTCGGGCGCCGTCGCGGTCGTCGAGGGCGTGGGCGACCACGCGTGCGAGTACATGACCCGCGGCACCGTCGTCGTCCTGGGACCTCACGGCAGGAACCTCGGCGCCGGGATGACGGGCGGCGAGGCGTTCCTGCTCGACGCGGACGAGCGGCTCGTCAACGACGAGCTCGTCGCGCTGATGCCGCTCGAGCGAGCCGACTCGGAGCGGCTCGTCGAGCTCCTCGAACGCCACGAGCGGGCGACCGGGTCGCCACGGACTGCCGCGCTTCTCGCCGAGCGCGAGCCGATGCTGACGCGGTTCCGGCGCCTCGTGCCACGCGCCCTGCTCGCCGAGTCCGAGGCGGCGGACGAGGGCAGGCTGACGGCCTAGCGACGCATAAGTCCATTATTTCATGCATACTATGCAGATGCCTTACGTCACCATCGTCGGCGCCGCCGGGTACACCGGGCAGGAGACGCTCGATCGCGTCCTCCACCACCCGGAGCTCGAGCTCTATGCCGTCGGGTCCGACTCGCTGGCCGGTCGCGACGCCGGCGCGCTCGATCCCCGGCTGAACCGGAACGGCGGCCGGCGCGTGCCCCGGCTGATCACGAACGCCGCCGCGCTCGCCTGCGAGGCCGACGTGACGTTGGTCTGCCTGCCGCACGAGGAGGCGGCAGAGCTCGACCCTCCTCCGCGCGGCGTCGTCGTCGACCTCTCGGGCGCGCACCGGCTGACGGACGCGAGCCAGTACGAGGCGTGGTACGGCTTCACGCACCCGCGCCCCGCGGAGCTCGGGCGCTGGTCGTACGGGCTGCCGGAGCTCGGAGCGGTCGAGGGCCCTCTCGTCGCCAACCCCGGCTGCTACGCGACCGCCGTCCTGCTCGCCCTCGGGCCGCTGCGCGACGCGATCGACCGCGAGAGCGTCGTCGTCGACGCCATGTCCGGCATGACCGGCGCGGGCCGGTCGCTCAAGGCCGCGAGCCACGCGGGCTCGGTGCTCGAGAACGTCACGCCCTACCGTGTCGGGGCGCACCAGCACGTGCCCGAGATCGCCCAGGTGCTCGGCTACCCCGTCTCCTTCACGCCGCATCTGCTCCCCGTGCGCCGTGGGCTGCTCGCGACCTGCAACGTCCGCTCGACGGGTCCCGATCTGCGCGAGCTCCTCGAGGAGCACTACGCCGCGAGCGCACTCGTCAGCGTGCTCCCCGAAGGGGTCGCGCCCGAGCTCGCGCGGGTCCAGCAAACCGACACGGCCGAGATCGGCGTCTTCATCGACCGGCACACGGACCGCACGATCGTGATCTGCGCGCTCGACAACCTCGGCAAGGGCGCGGCCGGCCAGGCCGTGCAGAACGTCAACCTCCTCTTCGGCCTGCGCGAGACGTCGGGTCTCCGGCTCGCCGGGGTGCTCGTCTAGCCGTGTCCGTCACCGCGGCCAGAGGATTCGCCGCCGCAGGGGTGAGCGCCGGGATCCGGCCGTCCGGAAGGCCGGACGTGGCGCTCGTGCGGTCGCTCGTCCCGGCCGTCGGCGCCGCGATGTGGACGCTGAACCGCGTCCAGGCGGCGCCGGTCGTCGTCTCCCGGCGCCACCTGGAGCTCGCGGAGCCGCAGGCCGTCGTCGTCAACGCGGGCGTCGCGAATGCCGCGACCGGTGCCGGCGGCGAGGACGACGCGCGCGCGACCGCCGCGCACGTCGCTTCGCTGCTCGGCCTCGAGCCCGAGGAGGTCGTCGTCCTCTCGACCGGCGTGATCGGCCCGCGCCTGCCGATGAGCGCGCTCCGCACCGGCGTCGCCGAGGCCGCCGCCGCTCTCTCCCCTGGCGGCGGCCCCGCGGCGGCCGAGGCGATCCTCACGACCGACGCCGGCCCGAAGACCGCGGTCGCCGAGCGTGCCGGGTTCACCGTCGGCGGGATGGCGAAGGGCGCCGGGATGATCCATCCCTGCCTCGCGACGATGCTCGCGGTCGTGACGACCGACTATCCACTCGCGGCCGCCGAGGCCGACTCTTTCCTGCGGCCCGCGGTCGAGCGGAGCTTCAACCGGATCTCGGTCGACGGCGACTGCTCGACGAACGACGCGGTCGTGCTGCTCGCGAACGGTGCCTCCGGGATCGAGCGGAGCGACGCCCTCGACGGCGAGCTCGCCGACGCGCTCGCGTCGGTCTGCGACGACCTGGCGCGACAGATCGTCGCCGACGGCGAAGGAGCGACGGTCGTGCTCGAGATCGCGGTCTCCGGCGCCTCCACCCCGGGCGAGGCCGAGGCCGTCGCACGGCGGGTGGCGACCTCCCCGCTCGTCAAGACAGCGGCCTTCGGCCGAGACCCGAACTGGGGTCGCGTCCTCGCGGCGGCCGGCTCGGCGCCGTGGAACGGCGGCTTTGCGCGCCTCGACCCGGACTCGCTGTCCGTCTCGTTCGACGGGACCGCCGTGTATGCGGCGGGAGCGCCGACAGGCCTCGTTCCCTCGCTCACCGGCGCCGCCTGCCGGATCGAGCTCGACCTCGGCCTCGGTGACGGCTCGGCCGGCTACCTCGCGAGCGACCTCTCGACGGACTACGTGAAGCTGAACGCGGAGTACACGACGTGACGACGGTCCTGAAGCTCGGCGGGCGGGTCGCCGCCGACGCCGTCCGCGCCGCGCTCGCCGAGGTCGAGGGCGACGTCGTCGTCGTGCACGGCGCAGGCCCGCAGATCAGCGCCGAGATGGAGCGACGGGGCATCGCGCCGGTCTTCGTCCGTGGCCGCCGCGTCACGACGCCGGACGTCCTCGACGTCGTCGTCGAGTCGCTCCTCGAGGTGAACGCTGAGGTGTGCGCCGCGATCGGGTCGCGGGCCTACGGCCTGCGCGGGGACGAGATCGGGCTCAGGGCACAGGTCGTCGAGGAACTCGGTCGCGTCGGCGAGCCCGAGCCCTCCGCGCCCCTCGCGGTTCGCGAGGCGCTCGCGGCCGGGCGCGTGCCGGTCGTCGCACCGCTCGCGACCGGCCCGCTCAACGTCAACGCCGACGAGGCGGCGGCCGCCCTCGCCGTCGGGCTCGGCGCCGAGCGGATCCTCTTCGTGAGCGACGTTCCCGGCGTGTTGCTCGACGGTGCGGTCGCCTCCGTCATCTCCGCGGACGAGGCTGAGGCCGGCCTCAGCGACGGTCTCTTCGAGGGCGGCATCGTGCCGAAGCTGATGGCAGCCGTGCACGCGGCCCGAGGCGGTGTCCGGGCCTCGATCGGCGCCACCGAGGTGCCGGCGTGAGCCAGGCGAGCAACAGTCTGTTGCAGGGTCACCGCGCCGCCGTCCTGCCGACGTACGCCCGGGCCGACGTGACGATCGTGCGAGGCGAGGGCTGCCGCGTGTGGGACGACGCCGGCCGCGCCTACCTCGACTTCGGCGGCGGGATCGCGGTCGTCGCCCTCGGGCATCGGCATCCGGCCGTGACAGCCGCCGCCCACGCACAGCTCGACGAGCTCTGGCACGCGTCGAACCTCTACTGGACCGAGCCGATGCTGCGGCTCGCCGGTCTCCTCGGCGAGCGTCTCGGCGGCGGCGCGCAGGCGTTCTTCTGCAACTCGGGAGCAGAGGCGAACGAGGCCGCCTTCAAGGTGGCGCGGAAGGCGACCGGCCGCGCGAGGATCGTGGCGCTCGACGGCGGCTTCCACGGGCGGACGCTCGGCTCGCTCTCGGTCACGGGCCAGCCCGCGAAGTGGGAAGGGTTCGGGCCACTCGTGCCCGGCGTCTCGTTCGCGCAACCGAACGACGTCGAGTCGCTGGAGCGAGCCGCCGCGCCCGGTGCCGAGCTGGCGGCGATCGTGCTCGAGCCGATCCTCGGCGAGGGCGGCGTGGTGCCGCTCGAGGAAGCCTTCGTGCGCGCGGCGGCCGAGATCGCCAGAGAGGTCGGCGCGCTTCTCTGGGTGGACGAGGTTCAGACCGGGCTCGGCCGCACGGGCACCTTCTTCGCGTTCGAGCAGCTCGGGCTCGAGCCGGACCTCGTCACGCTGGCCAAGGGGCTGGGCAACGGCCTCCCGATCGGGGCCCTCCTCGTCCGGGACGAGGTCGCGGGCGCGATCGGCCCCGGCGACCACGGCTCGACGTTCGGCGGCAATCCGGTCGCCGCCGCCGCCGCGAGCGCCGTCGTCGAGGCGATAGACGAGGAGCTGCTCGCGAACGTCGTCGAGCGGGGGCGAGAGCTTGCGGACGGGCTGCGCTCGCTGCCGGGCGTCCACGAGGTGCGCGGTCGAGGGCTCATGCTCGCCGGCGTGCTCGACCGTGACGCGTCGGGCGTGGTGGACGCATGCCGCGAGGCAGGCCTGCTCGTGCTGACCGCAGGCCCCGACGTGCTGCGCCTGCTCCCGCCGCTCGTCGTCTCGGAGGACGAGGTCGGCGAGGCGCTGGCGATCCTCGAGGAGACCCTCCGGTGAGCAATCCCGTCCGGCAGTCGGCGATCCTGCGGCTCGTGCGCGACAACGCGATCTCGACCCAGGGAGAGCTCGCCGAGGCCCTCCGCGAGGAGGGTCACGACGTGGTGCAGACGACCGTCTCGCGCGACGTGCACGAGCTCGGCCTCGTCAAGGTGCGGGCGCCGTCCGGGCGGCTCGTCTATGCGGCGCCGGGTACCGACGACGCCGATCGGCGCCGCGCGATCGGCGTCGCGATGCGGCGGTACGCCACCGCGGTCGAGCGCGCCGGGCCGCTCGTCGTCGTCTCGACGCCGTCCGGCTACGCGAGCGCCCTCGCGCAGGCGCTCGACGAGGGAGCGCACCCCGGGATCGCGGGGACGATCGCGGGCGACAACACGATCTTCCTCGCCCCCCGCGAGGGAACCACCGCCGCCGCCCTCGGCGACGAGCTGCGCGAGCACCTCGCTCGAGCCTGATCCTCGCCCGCGCGCGGTAGGGAGGGTGGCGGTTGACGTGGTTCGGACGGCGCAGGGTTCTGCGAGCGTTTGCGGCCGGAGGGCGGCTTGGCCGCCCGGGAGGCCAGAACCGGGTGCAGCGTCGTCAGAGGAAGAAGGGGGCTCGTGGGGGAAACATGGTTTCCCCCACGCAAACGAAACGGCCGCTGGGGAGCGGCCGTCTCGGTGATACTGGGGAGGGTGGGTGCTAGAGAGATCGGCGCCCGGAGCTCTACCTTGCTCCCCCGATTGAGGGATTCTGCTCGAGCTCGGCGGACGCGCTTCGACCTGCGACGACGATGGTCATGTGGCGTTTGCGGCCGGAGGCCGGCTTTGCCGGCCGGGAGGCCACGCCCCGTCCGCAGTGGCGCGCGCGGAAGAAGGGGGCTCGTGGGGGAAACGTGGTTTCCCCCACGTCAAAACGCATAGCGCTCTTCCTTCCAGGGATCGGCGTCGTTGTGGTAGCCGTAGCGCTCCCAGAAGCCCGGCTGATCCGTCGCGCGGAGCTCGATCGCGCGGAGCCACTTGGCGCTCTTCCAGAAGTACTTCCCGGGGATCACGAGGCGGAGCGGCCAGCCGTGCTCCGGTGTGAGCGGCTCGCCGTCGGCATGGCTCGCGAGGAGTGCGCCCTCGGCCTCGAGGAACGCGAGCGGCACGTTCGCGGTATAGCCGGCCTCGGAGTGCGCGATCGCGTAGTGAGCGCTCTGGAGCGGCCCCACCCGTTCCGCGAGCGCCGACCACGGCACGCCGCTGAAGGTCGCGTCGAAGCGGCTCCAGCGCGTCACGCAGTGGATGTCCTGCGTGACCGTGACCTTGGGCAGCGCCTCGAGCTCGCCCCACGTGAGGGTCACGGGCGTCTCGACCTCGCCGTGGACGGAGAAGTCCCAGCCTGCGAGGTCGGCCGGATATGCCGGGACGTCGCCCGCATGGAGGACGGGCCATTTCTCGGTCAGATACTGGCCGGGCGGCAGGCGGGCAGGGTCGTAGCCCGCCTCGGCGACCTTCCGCTCGGCTCTGCTCCTGAACATGCTCGCTACCCTCGCACCATGGCGTCAGTCTCGACGTTACAGAGCGCCGAGCGCCCGAGGGCCTACGTCTCCGTGCGGGGACCCGATGCGGCGTCGTACCTCAACCGCATGGTCTCGAACGAGGTCGAGGACATGCCGATCGGGGAGGTGCGTGAGGCGTTGCTCCTCACCCCGAAGGCCCGAATCGTCGCCCCGCTCGTCGCGTGGCGCCGCGGTCACGAGGACTACCTGCTCCTCACCGAGCCGGACGCGGGCGAGCGCCTGGCGCGGGAGCTGCTCCGCTCGCGGTTTGCCGCGAAATGCGAGATCGCGGTCGAAGAGCATCGTTCGATCGTGGTGCTGGGCGCGGACGAGCTTGTGTTACTTGAACACAAAGTCGCGGTGCCGACCGCAGACTACGGCGTCGTCGGGGTGGAGCTGCTCGACGAGGATCCACCGCCGGGGGCAGAGCGGATCGGCCCAGACGAGCTCGAGCGGCTCCGGATCCTCGCCCGCACGCCGCGGCTCGGTCGCGAGCTCGACGACCGGGTGATGCCTGCCGAGGCCGGGCTCGAGGAGCGCGCGATCAGCTTCACGAAGGGCTGCTACCCGGGTCAGGAGCCCGTTGCCCGTCTGCACTACCGCGGTCGCGCGAATCGAGGGCTGCGCGTGCTCGAGCTCGACGGCGACTCGCTCCCGGCCTATGACACCGAGCTGACGCTCGACGGCAAGGTCGTCGGCCGTGTGACGAGCGCCGCGCGGGATCCCGAGCACGGGATCGTCGCGCTCGCGTACGTCCGGCGCGAGGTGCCCGACGACGCCGAGCTCGGCCTGGCCGGCCGGCCGGCGCGCCAGCTGTCCCCGGTACACTCGACGTCCCCGCGCCCGTAGCTCAGGGGATAGAGCGCTGCCCTGCGGAGGCAGAGGTCGCACGTTCGAATCGTGCCGGGCGCATACGGCGGGGGAACCCATGGTTCCCCCGCCGGCCCCCTCCTTCAGCGGTCGCGCACGGGTCACTCGTCTTTGGCCTCCCGGCCGGCGAAGCCGGCCTCCGGCCGCACGTCCCGCAGCAGGCGCACCGTTCGGCCGCGGCGAATCCGCTACGCGGCGAGCTCGGCGAAGCGCGGATCCTCGCGGAGCGAGAGGAGATCCTCGTCCGTCCGGACGTTCTCCTTGATCCGGTCGTCGTCCGCCACCGCCTCGCGGAGATGGCCGATCGCGTCGTCGGTGCGACCGAGCCGGGCCTCCATGCAGGCGACGTTGAAGAGAACGAGCGACTCGGGTCGCTCCGCCAGCACGGGCTGGAGCGCCTCGAGCGCACTCGCGTAGTTGCCGGCCTGGTAGTGATCCCACATCGGGCTCATGAGCTCGCCGATGGGGAGCTCGTACGGCTTGCCCGGTGTGCCGCCGATCGCGACCACCGTCGTCCCTTCCTCGGTCGCCTTCGCGCTGCGGCGTGTGGCCGGGTCGCGGACGAAGACGAGCGTGCCGGCGGGCGCATCGACCTGCTCCTCGCCGAGCGTGAACCGCGCTGCGCCGGAGAGGACGAGGTACAGCTCCTCCTGCCCGGTCGCGCCGACCCCGACCTCGTCGTGCTCGCCGATGACGTGTCCCTCACCCACGGCGCGATTGGCACGGATGCCGAACGCGCGGATGTCGAAGTGGCGCCGGATGTTGAGCGGGACGCGTCCGTCGTGCTCGGGCCCGGGCGCGATGTCGTCGAGCGCGACGACGTCGAAGGCGTTCGTGGTCACTGCAGCCATCGGTGGCACTCCCTTTCGGATCTCTCGACTTCGAGTTACTCGTCATGAAGAAGGTAGACCACGAGTAGTTCGATTTCAAGGGAACTTGGATCCCCGGAAGACCCAGGCACGCACTCGATCTCGGCTCGGGGACTCCGACCTGGCCGGCCCTGTCGTCGGGCCCGAGTAGCATCGCCGGGTGCCGCTCTGGCTGTCGGAGGAGGACGTCGGCTCGCTCGTGACGCCCGCCGAGGCGGTGCCGGTCATCGAGCAGTGCTTCCTGCGCATGGCGGCCGGCGAGGTCGAGCTGATGCCCCGACGGCGGTTCCCCGTCGCCGGAGGCTACTTCGCGGTCATGGCGGCGGCCGACCGCGGCCTCGGCGTCGCCGGGCTCAAGAGCTACACGGTCGTCGAGGGGAAGCTCTCGTTCGTCGTCGCCCTCTTCGACCTCTCCGGCGGCGAGCTCGTCGCGATGATCGCGGCCGACCGCCTCGGGCAGGTGCGCACCGGGGCCGCAAGCGGCGTTGCCGCGAAGCACCTCGCGCGCGCCGGCGCGTCGAGCATCGGGCTGATCGGCGCCGGCTGGCAGGCGGAGTCGCAGCTCGCCGCGATCCGCGCCGCCGTGCCCTCGCTCGAGCGAATCGTCGTCTCGAGTCGTACGACCGAGCGGGCGGAGGCGTTCGCCGAGCGCCACGGCACCGAGGTGGCCGAGTCACCGGCCGACGCGGGACGCTGCGACGTCGTCGTCACCGCGACGACCTCGAAGGACCCGGTGCTCCGCGGCGACTGGCTGGAGGAAGGCGCGCTCGTCTGCGCGATCGGCGCGAACGACCCGCGGGCGCGGGAGCTGGACGCCCAGGTGCTCGAGCGCGCCTCGCTCGTCTGCTGCGACTCGCTGGAGGACGCGAAGCTCGAGTCCGGCGATCTGATCGAGCCGGTCGCGGCGGGGCAGCTCGACTGGCTCGAGGTCCACGAGCTGCACCAGATCGTCGCGGGCGAGATTCCCGGGCGCCAGTCGGATCGGGACGTCGTCGTCTTCAAGTCGAACGGGATCGCCCCGTGGGACGTCGCGATCGCGCACGAGGTCGCACGACGCGCGCGCGAGCGCGGGATTGGAGTCGAGGTACCTGGCTGAAGCCAGGTACCGGCTCCCTCCGGCCCGGTGTCTGGCTTCAGCCAGACACCTGCTCTTCGCGGAAGACGATCTCCTGCGCGCCCTCCCAGAGGAACTTCACGCCGAGCGGCCGGAGGTTCTCGGTGCCCTCGACGACGGTCGCGAAGTGGTTCCCCGCGAGCTGTCCCGCCTTCGAGGCGAAGTTCACGTAGCCGTAGGCGAGCAGGATCTCGGTCTCTGAGACACCACCGGGGTAGAGCACCAGCTCACCGGGGTGCGGGTACGAGGTCGCGTTCTCCGGCCCGAGCCCGAGCTCGAGGTCGCCGAACGGGATCCACCCCGCCTCACCCGACCAGCGGACGTGGATGATCCGCGACTCGAGCGGCAGCAGACCGCGGAAGGCGGCGACCGTCTCGGGTGCGGCCTCCTCCTCGAGTCGCGCCGAGAACTCGAACCCGCCTGCGCTGATCCGGAGCATCGGCGCGCGATCCTACCCCGTGACGCTCGCGACGTAGGCCGCGACCGCTTCGATCTCCCGGTCGCTCAGCCGGCCCGCGAAGGCCGGCATCGCGCCCTGCCCGTGGCGGACCCGCTCGGCGACGAGCCCGGCCGAGGGGGCCGACGCGTCGAGGTCCGGGCCGACCGCTCCCGTGGCTCCCGCGTCCGCGAGCGCGTGACACGCCCCGCAGCCCGCGGAGGCGAAGACGCGCGCTCCTGCGGCGGTGCTGGCGGGCGTGGTAGGCGTCGCCGGCTCGTCGGAGCCTCGTTCCACGAGCACGGCGAGCGCGACGAACGCCGCGGCGCCCGCGACCGGCATCCACCAGAGCGTCCGCCCTTGATGCCGGAGGTTGAAGAAGAGGCGTGCCCACGCCCCGAGCAGCATCAGCGCGACGAGGACGAGCCACGCGTGGTCTGCGCCGTACGCGAACGGGAAGTGCCCGGCGAGCATCGTCAGGAGCACGGGCAGCGTGAGGTAGTTGTTGTGCACCGAGCGCTGCTTCGCCTGGATCCCGGGCCGCGGGTCGGGCTCGCGGCCCGCCTCCTTCGCGCGGATCAGCTCCCAGTGCGCGGGGATGATGTCGAAGAAGACGTTCGCCGCCATCACCGTGCCGATCATCGAGCCGACCTGCAGCCAGGCGGCGCGTGGGCTGAAGAGCTCCGCCGAGCCCCACGCCGCGAGCGCGACGAGCGCGAAGAGGACGGGCCAGAGGACGCGCGGATCGGAGACCAGGCGGTTGAGGACGTCGTACGCGAGCCAGGCGACGACGAGCATCGCGATCGAGATCGCAACCGCGAGCCAGGGCTCGAGGCCGTCGTCCGGCCGGACGAGCGCGCTCGACGCGTCGAGGTAGTAGAGGACGAGCAGGAGCCCGAACCCCGAAAGCCACGTCGTGTAGGCCTCCCACTTGAACCAGGCCACGTGATCGGGAAGCCGTGGCGGCGCCACGACGTACTTCTGCACCTGGTAGAAGCCGCCGCCGTGCACCTCCCAGAGCTCGCCGGCGACACCGGCGTCGCGGTCGGCGTCGTCCTTGGGCGGCCTGAGTGACTGGTCGAGGAGGACGAAGTAGAACGACGTGCCGATCCACGCCATCGCGGCGATCACGTGCAGCCAGCGGAGGCCGAGGTCGGCCCAGTCGGAGAGTGCGTCGGAGAGCGCGAGTGGCAGGCTCATCCGCGGCGCCACCTGTCTTCGGCGATCGAGACGAGCTCGCCCAGCGCGGTCTCGAGCTCGACGTCGGTCGGGTTGCCGACCCGCTGCCGCAGCACCTCGAGGATCTCGTGCTTCGGTCGCCGGTTGACGAAGACCACGAAGCGGAAACCGTGCCGGGCCTCATACGCCTCGTTCAGTCGAGCGAGCTCCGCGAGCACCTCGGGCTCCTCGTCGGCGCCCTGCTCGGCCGCCGAACGAGCGGAGAGGCCAGAGCGCTGCCCGATCGCCGGGTGCGCGTCGAGCACCTCGCGCTTCTCGTCCGCCGGTAGCTCGTGCACGAGCGTGCGGGCACGGACGAGCGGATCGGCCTCGAGCGCGAGCCGTCGGACGAAGCGCGTCCGGCCCTCGAAGAGCTCGCCCAGCTCCGCGACCGCTCAGCTCCCGCGGTAGGTCACGCATCCGAACTCGGAGACGAGCAACGGGACGTGGTAGTGGCCGTCCTCGAGCTCGACCTGGAGCTCGACGCGGGTGAAGAACGGCGAGGGCGGGTGGAAGACGAGGCGGTAGGTGCCTGCAGGCAGGTCGTCCGCGAGGCGCGCCCTGCCGTCGGCATCGGTCGCGGCAGTCGTCACCGTCCCGCCGTCGCCGACGAGCTCCACGGCGACGCCCGCCGCGGGCCGACCTTTCCCGGTGTCGAGCACGTGGGTCGACAGCGAGCAGCTCACGCGGTGAATCTTCGCGCCTGGATGCGATGCGTGCGGGCGATCTCGCTCTCCTCCGCGTGCACGAGCGCACCCGCGCGGACGACGTCGTCACCGCCGACGACGAGACGGTCGACACGGTGCGGCCCCGAGAGGACGAGGCCTGCGACGAGATCCTCGGCACCGCCGAGCTCGAGCCCGTCGGTCGCCCAGATCGCGAGGTCGGCCTGCTTCCCTGCCTCGAGCGAGCCGATGTCGTCCCGGCGCAGGACGTCGGCTCCACCCCGAGTCGCGAGCCGCAGCGCGTCGCGCGCGGTCATCGCGGCGCCACCGTCGCGGCCGCGGGCGACGAGCATTGCCTGCTTCACCTCGGCGAAGAGGTCGCCGCGCTCGTTCGAGGCAGAGCCGTCGACGCCCAGTCCTACGCGCACGCCCGCGTCGAGGAGACCGCGGACCGGCGCCACCCCGGCTCCGAGGCGCAGGTTCGAGGTGGGGCAGTGGGCGACGCCGGTTCCCGTTGCGGCGAACCGCTCGATCTCGGGCTCGGCGAGGTGAACGCAGTGTGCGCACCAGACGTCGTCGGCGAGCCAGCCGAGCCGCTCGAGGTACTCGACCGGCGTGCAGCCGTAGAGCTCGCGGCAGTACGCCTCCTCCTCGACGGTCTCGGCGAGGTGGGTGTGTAGCTGGAGGCCGAGACGGCGGGCGAGTGCTGCCGACTCCTCCATCAGCCGCCCCGTGACCGAGAACGGCGAGCAGGGCGCGACCGCCAGCTGGATCCGCGCTCCGGGGCCGGCCTCGTGGAGCGCGCCATGGAGCCGCTCGGTCTCCGCGAGCACCGCGTCGAGCTCCTCGACGAGCTCGTCGGGCGGGAGGCCGCCCTGCGAGGCGCCGAGATCCATCGAGCCCCGCGAGGCGACGAGCCGCACGCCGAGCTCGCGGGCAGCCTGCACCTCCGCCTCGACGAGCCCGGTGCGACCTCGCGGGAAGACGTAGTGGTGGTCGAAGACGGTCGAGCAGCCCGAGAGAGCGAGCTCGGCGAGCCCTGTTCGCGCCGCCGCGTACTCCGCCTCGGCGTCGATCAGCGCCCAGACCGGATAGAGCTCGCGCAGCCAGCTGAAGAGGTCCGCCTCCTGGGCTCGCGCGCGTGTCAGGGTCTGGTACAGGTGGTGGTGCGTGTTGACGAGGCCGGGCGTGACGATCCCGCCGCCGCAGTCGATCCGGTGGTAGCCGCTCTGGCGCTCGTCCGGCTCCTCCCCGTCGCCGACAGCGACGATCTCGGCACCGTCGACGAGCACCCAGCCGTGCGGGTGCTCGGTGCCGGCGTCGTCCATCGTCACGACCCAGCCGTTCGCGAAGAGCGTCCGCATCGGCGGAGTATTGTCGAACGCCGTGACCGGCACGGCCGCCGACGTCCTCGCCCGTGCCGACGTGCTCGGGGGGATCAGCGAGGAGCCGGATCGGCTGACCCGCCGGTTCGCGACCCCCGCGCTCGCTCGCGCCGGCGACCTCGTCGCCGGCTGGATGGAGGAGGCGGGGCTCGAGGTCCGCCGCGACGCCGCGGGAAACGTCATCGGCCGCCTCGGCGACCGCGAGTCGCCGCCGCTCGTCGTCGGCTCCCACCTCGACACCGTGCCCGACGCGGGCCGGTTCGACGGAGCCCTCGGGATCCTGCTCGCGCTCGCCGTCGTCGAGCGGCTCGGCGCGAGGGGCGCGACTCCCGCCGCTCGAGGTCGTGGCGTTCGCCGACGAGGAGGGCGCGCGCTTCGGCGTTCCGTATCTCGGCTCGGGCGCCTACGCCGGCGAGTTCGAGGCGGCGTGGCTCGAGCTCGAGGACGACGACGGCATCACGGTTCGCGAGGCGGTGGCCGCGACGGGCGCCGATCCCGAGGAGCTCACTCGCGCGGGCCGCCCGGCGCTCGCCGGGTACCTCGAGGCGCACATCGAGCAGGGCCCGACGCTCGAACGCGAGGGCCTTCCGGTCGGTGTCGTCTCCGCGATCGCGGGTCAGACCCGCGCTGCGGTGACGATTCACGGGCGCCCGGGTCACGCGGGGACGACCCCGATGCAGGGGCGGCACGACGCGCTCGCCGCGGCGAGCGAGCTCGTCCTGGCGGTCGAGCGGGTCGCACGCGACGAGGAGGGGCTCGTCGCGACGGTCGGAGCGATTGCGGTCGAGCCCGGCGCGTCCAACGTCGTCCCGGGCCTGGCGCGTCTCTCGGTGGACGTGCGGCACCCGGAGGACGCCTTCCTGGGCCAGGGCGTCGCCGCCATCCGGCGCGTCGCCGGCCGCATCGCGGAGACGCGCGGCGTCGAGCTCGAGTGGACGACCCGCCAGGCGACGCCGGCGGTCGAGATGGCCCCGGCGCTCCGGCTCCGACTGGCGTCGGCCGTCTCGGCCGCCGGGTACGAGATCCGCTCGCTCCCGAGCATGGCCGGTCACGACGCGGTCCTGCTCTCCCGCGTCTGTCCGGCGGCGATGCTCTTCGTCCGGTGCGCCGGCGGGATCAGCCACGACCCGCGCGAGTCGGTCGCGGAGGCCGACGTCGCGGTCGCGCTCGACGTGCTCGAAGGCGCCGTCGCCGCGGCCTGACGCACGCTGAGCGCCGGGTGCGGCGATGGGGGATGATGGGCCTCCATTACGGGTCGACCTCGACGGGAGGAGAAGCATGAGGAAGGGGACCTACTCCGCGGCGTTGGTCGTCGCCGCGGTCGCGGCGCTCACCGTCGCGACGACGGCTCCGGCGCGCTCGGACGCCAGCTCGACGATCAAGGCGGCATGGATCTACGTCGGGCCGCACAACGACGGCGGCTGGTCGCAGGCACACGACCGCGGGCGCCTCTACGTCCAGAAGCAGCTGGGCACCAGGGTCGTCACGACCTTCAAGGAGAACGTCCCCGAGGGACCGCAGGTCTCGCAGGTGATCGACAGCCTCGTGCGGGACGGGAACAAGATCATCTTCGCCACCTCGTTCGGCTACATGGACGCGATGGCCGCGGCCGCGAAGAAGTACCCCGACGTCTACTTCGAGCACGCGACCGGCTACAAGACCGCGAAGAACTACGCCAACTACTTCGGCGCGGGCGAGGACGCGATCTACCTCTCCGGCATCGCGGCCGGCGCCGCGACGAAGACGAACACCGTCGGCTACATCGTCCCCTTCGCGATCCCGGAGATCATCCGGCACGCGAACGCCTTCGCGCTCGGCGTCCAGCTCGTGAAGCCGAAGGCGAAGGTCAAGCTCGTCTGGACGAAGTCGTGGTTCGATCCCGCCAAGGAGCGAAAGGCCGCCGAGAGCCTCGCTGCCGCGGGGGCCGACGTGATCGGGCAGAACGTCGACAGCCCGGCGGCGGGTCAGTTCGCGCAGTCGAAGGGGCTGCCGTGGGTCGGCTACAACAGCGACTCGCGGAAGTTCGCGCCGACCTCGTGGCTCGTCGCGGCGA
Organism: uncultured Actinomycetes bacterium; assembly: GCA_963791895.1. Classification (GTDB taxonomy): domain Bacteria; phylum Actinomycetota; class Thermoleophilia; order Gaiellales; family Gaiellaceae; genus Gaiella. The sequence goes on along the minus strand of CAWBTY010000009.1, from coordinate 344,147 downwards.
TCTACGACTGGGGCCCGTACTACCTCAAGCGCGTCCGTGCGGCGGCGAACGGGACATGGAAGACGGGGAGCTACTGGGGCACGCTGGCCGATGGCTTCACGCTGCTCTCGGCCTATGGCCCCAAGGTCTCGGCGAAGACGAAGGCCCTGATCACGAAGAAGCGGGCGCAGCTCGTCAAGGGCACCTTCTACGAGTTCCAGGGCCCGCTGTACGACCAGGCCGGGAAGCTCCGCGTGCCGAAGGGCAAGAAGATGACCCTGCCGCAGATCCTCGCAGTCGACTGGCTGGTCAGGGGAATCGAGGGAAGCGCAAAGGGTTAGGCGCGGCAGCCGTCGCTTCCCGCCTAGATGAATTCCGCGCGTGAAGGCCTAGCGGCCACCCCGCCAGGGGTGGCCGCCGTGGCGATGCGCGGGATCACGAAGCGCTTCCCCGGTGTCGTCGCAAACGACGCGGTCGACTTCGAGGCCGCCGTCGGAGAGGTGCACGCGCTCCTCGGCGAGAACGGCGCCGGCAAGAGCACGCTCTCCAACATCCTCACGGGCCTCTACCACCCGGACGAGGGCGAGCTCGAGCTCTTCGGCTCGCCGGTGGCGCTCGGCTCGCCCCGCGACGCCCTCGACGCCGGGATCGGGATGGTGCACCAGCACTTCCGGCTCGTCGACACCTTCACCGTGGCCGAGAACGTCGTTCTCGGGGACCACCGCGCCGTCGGCCGCTCGCTCCTGCTCCATCGTCGTGAGACGGAGCGCGCGGTCGCCGAGCTCGGCGAGCGGTTCGGGCTCGCCGTCGACCCGCGGGCGAAGATCTGGCAGCTCTCCGTGGGCGAGCAGCAGCGGGTCGAGATCCTGAAGGCGCTCTACCGCGACGCGCGGATCCTGATCCTCGACGAGCCCACCGCGGTCCTCACTCCGCAGGAGGCGGAAGGGCTCTTCGCGACCCTCCGCCAGATGGCGGCCGAGGACCGAACCGTGATCTTCATCTCGCACAAGCTTCACGAGGTGACGGCGGTCGCCGACCGCGTCACCGTGCTCCGCAACGGCCGCTCGGTCGGCACGGTGCGCACCGCGGACGTCACGCGACGCGAGCTCGCCTCGCTGATGGTCGGACGCGAGGTCGAGCTCGGGCGCCGTCGGGACGAGGCGGAGCTGGGCGAGGTCGTGCTCGAGGCGCGCGCGCTCGTCGCGCGAGGCGATCGCGGCGTCGACGCCCTCCGCGACGTCTCTCTGGCCGTGCGCGCCGGCGAGGTGCTCGGCGTCGCCGGGGTCGCCGGCAACGGCCAGCGCGAGCTGGCCGAGGCGCTCACCGGGCTTCGGCGACTCGTCTCCGGGACGGTCGAGGTCGGCGGCCGCCGGCTCGCGAGCGGTGATCCCCGTTCGGCGATCCGGGCCGGCGTCGCACACGTCCCCGAGGATCGACTTCACACCGGTGTCGCACCCAGCCTCAGCATCGCCTCGAACGTCGTCCTCAAGTCCTACCGCGGCGGCGGCGTCACGCGCGGCCCGTTTCTGCTCCTGCGGCGGATCCGCGATCGTGCGGTCGAGCTGATCCGCCGCTACGACGTCCGCACGACGGGCCCGACCGTGCCCGCTCGCACGCTCTCGGGCGGCAACCTGCAGAAGGTCGTGCTCGGCCGCGAGTTCTCCGGACGGCCGAAGGTGCTCGTGGCCGCCTCGCCGACGCGAGGGCTCGACGTCGGCGCGATCGAGACCGTCCACGGCCACCTGCGCGACGCGGCGGCCGCCGGGGTCGCGGTGCTCCTGATCAGCGAGGACCTCGACGAGGTGCTCGCGCTCTCCGACCGGATCGTCGTCATGTACGAGGGCGCCATCGCGGGTGAGGCCGACGGCCGGTCGGCCGACGTCGACGAGCTGGGCCTGCTGATGGCGGGTGTGCGATGACGCGGCCGGCGATCAGGATCGAGAAGCGCCTCACAGAGCGGCGCTGGCTCGCGGTCGCGGTGCCGCTCGGCTCGCTGGCCGTCGCCTTCGGGGCGATCGCGATCCTCCTCGCCGCGACGGGCCACGCGCCGCTCGCGACCTTCCGGCGGCTCTTCGACGCGGCGTTCCTCGCCGACGGCGCCCTCTCGAACACGCTCATCTCCGCGACTCCGCTCGCGTTCACGGGCCTCGCCGCGGCGGTCGCGTTCCGGATGCGCCTCTTCAACATCGGCGCCGAGGGCCAGCTCTACTTCGGCGCGATCGGCGCCGCCGGCGCCGCGCTCTACCTCGACGGCCAGCCGGCGCTCGTGATCGTCCCCGCGATGATCGTTGCGGGCGCCGTGAGCGGCGCCGCGTGGGGCGCGATCCCGGGGCTCCTGCGGGCCTTCGCGCACACCAACGAGATCATCACCTCGTTGATGCTCAACTACGTCGCCGCCCTCGTCCTCAACTACCTGATCTTCGACAGCCTCTCGTACTGGCGCGACACGTCGGCCGCCGGGCAGGTGTTCCCGCAGGGCAAGCCGCTTCCCGAGGCCGCCTCGTGGCCCGTCTCGACGCTCGGCTCGCTCTCCGTCCCGTTCGGCGTCTTCGTCGCGATCGGCGTGGCCGTCGGCGTCTGGGTGCTCTACTCGCGCACCCGGTTCGGATTCGAGGCACAGGTGATCGGCGACTCGCCCCGTGCCGCCCGCTACGCGGGCATGCGGACGCGCCGGAAGATCCTCGCGGTGCTCTGCCTCTCCGGCGCGATCGCGGGGATCGGCGGCGCGAGCCAGGACGGCGACTTCCGGCACGTCCTCGACGCGCGCGGCCTCCAGCAGGCGAACTACGGCTACACCGGCATCGTCGTCGCGGCCCTCGCCCGCTTCAACCCGTTCGCCGTGCTGCTCGTCGCGTTCCTGCTCGGCGGGCTGGAGAACGCCGGCTACACGCTCCAGGGCGCCGACTTCCCCTCCGGACTCGTCGGCGTGATGCAGGGGATCATCCTCTTCGCCATGCTCGGCGGCGAGCTCCTCGTGCGCTACCGGGTCGTCTTCGAGCGCCCGCGGCGAATCGCCGAGGCCTCCGCATGAACGACGGGATCGTCGTCATCGTGCTCGCGGCGGCTGTCGCGTACGGGACGCCCCTGCTCTTCGCAGCGCTCGGCGAGCTGCTCGCCGAGCGGTCGGGCGTCCTCAACCTCGGAGTGGAGGGGATGATGCTCGTCGGCGCCGTGACCGGCTTCCTCTCGGTGCAGCACGTCGGCGGCTCGGCGGGAATCGCGCTCCCCGTGGCCGTGGGTGTGGCGGCGCTCGCGGGAGCGGCGGCCTCGCTCGTGCTCGCCTTCCTCGTCGTCACCCTGCGCGCGAACCAGATCGTCTCCGGCCTCGCGCTGACCATCTTCGCGGGTGCGGCCGGGCTCTCGTCGTACCTCGGGAACGACTTCGCGCTCGCCGACGACCCGGCGCGGTTCTCGTTCGCGCCGCTCGACGTCCTCGGCCTCGCCGATCTACCCGTCGTCGGGCCGATCGTCTTCGGCCAGACATGGCTCGTCTATGCGTCCTGGCTCTGCGTCGCGGCGGTGGCGCTCTACCTCGGCCGCACGCGGCCGGGGCTCGAGGTGCGGGCCGTCGGCGAGTCGCCTGCGGCCGCAGACGCGATGGGGATCAGCGTCACGCGCTACCGGTACCTCCACACGCTTGCCGGTGGGGCTCTCGCCGGGATCGGCGGCGCATGCTTCAGCCTCGCGCTCACGCCGCAGTGGGTCGACGGGCTCACGGCCGGCGCGGGCTGGATCGCGATCGCGCTCGTCATCTTCGCCTTCTGGCGACCGGACCTCTGCCTCGTCGGCGCCTACGCGTTCGGCGCGTTCTCGGCGCTCCCGCTCATCCTGCAGGCGCGCGGTGTGACGGTCGCGCCGCAGCTCTTCCAGGCGCTGCCCTACCTGATGACGATCCTCGTGCTCGTGCTCGTCTCGACCGGCAGCGCGCGACGGCGGCTGGGGGCGCCGGCGGCGCTCGGCATTCCGTACGTGCGCGAGGAGCGCTAGACAGTCGGCGTCGAGCCGGTGACTTCTGCCTTCGCTGCCTGGGCCTTGTCGCCGCCGACCGCCTGGAGGACCTCGGGGCGGTCGAGCAGGCGCGCGCGCTGCTCCGGGCTCTGCAGCCGATTCTGGACGTAGCGATCCTCGAGGATCTCGGCGAGCGGCCGCCCGCGGTCGTGCTCCCGGATCACGTACTGCGCGACGCGATCCTCGCCCGAGCTGCGCTGAAAGAGGAACGAGAAGACGTCCTTGAGCGCCATCGGCCTGATCCTAGCGTGGAGGTAACGAGTTCGTTGCGACCGCGACAGCGGGCGCCTTCAGGGATCTGCCCCGCCCGCAGGGCGGGGATCAAGCGACGGGAATCCGCTCGGCGGATTCCCGCTCGCGAACAAGCTCAGTCGGACACCGGCTCCCGCTCCCGCTCCGGCCACTCGAGGTTCGCGTCCGGGATCGGGTCGCCGTGCGGATCGTGGGTCGGGTAGCCCAGCGTCTCGTCGATTCGAGTCTCGAGCTCCTCGGAGAGCGCGTGCTCGAGCCGGTCCGCCTCGTCGTGCACCTCGTCGACCGCTATGCCGAGCGTCTCGGCGAGGTAGAGCTCGAGCAGGCGGTGATGGCGGATCACCTCGAGCGCCACCCGCTCGCCCTCCGGCGTCAGGGTGACCCCGCGGTACGGCGCGTGCTCGGCGAGCGCGAGCGCCGCGAGCTTCTTCACCATCGCGCTCGCGGAGGCAGGAGAGACGTGCATCTCGCGGGCGAGGGCGGTCGTCGAGACTCGGTCGCCCGAGGCACCGAGCTTGTAGATCTCGCGGAGGTAGTGCTGGATCGCGTCGCTCAGCGGAATCACCCGCGCCATGTCGCGAGTGTACGGGCGGTTCTCGCGTCGTAGCCGGGGCGTACGGTGCTAGCGTCGCGCGCCGTGGAAGTCCGCGTGGGCCACAGCCCGGACCCTGACGACGCGTTCATGTACTGGGCGCTCACGACGACGCTGGTCGACAAGCGCGGGTTCGACTTCCGGCAGGTCCTCGCCGACATCCAGACGCTGAACCACTGGGCGCGCGCGGGCCGCCTCGAGGTGACGGCGATCTCGCTGGCCGCGTACCCGTTCGTACAGCAGGACTACGCGCTCCTCCCCCACGGCGCCTCCATCGGCTCCGGCTACGGGCCGGTCCTCGTCTCGCGCGAGCCGCGCGGCTTCGACGAGCTCGGCGACACGGAGATCGTCGTGCCCGGCGCCATGACGACGGCGTTCCTCACCTTGCGGCTCGCCCTCGGCGACGTCCGCTATCGCGAGCTGGCCTTCGAGCAGATCCCCGACGAGGTCGCGAGCGGCCGGGCGGACGTCGGGTTGTTGATCCACGAGGGACAGCTCACCTTCTCGGAGCACGGGCTCGCCAAGGTGCTCGACCTCGGCGAGTGGTGGCTGCTCGAGACCGGCCTCCCGCTGCCACTCGGCGTCAACGTCGCGCGACGGGACGTCGAGCGGCTGCCGGATCTCTCCGCCGTGCTGCGGGAGGCGATCGCGTGCGGGCTCGCCCATCGCGCCGAGGCGCTCGAGTACGCGCTCCAGTTCGGGCGCGGGATCGACGAGGCGATCGCCGACCGGTTCGTCTCGATGTACGTCAACGACCTGACGCAGGACTACGGCGACGAAGGTCGCTCGGCCGTGGCCGAGCTGCTCCGACGCGGCGAGGCGATCGGCGCGTTCCCGGGGCCGGTCGCCGTCGACTGGATCTCCTAGGGCCGGCGTCTACCGCTTGAGGGTGAGCGCGGCGCCCGCCGCGAGCAGCACCAGACCGACGACGCGCGGCCAGTCGAGCGCGACACGGTCGAAGCCGAACCAGCCGTAGCGATCGATGACCGTCGCCGCGACGAGCTGGCCGGCGATCAGCAGCCCGACCACGGCGGTCGTCCCGATCCGCGGTCCGGCGATCGTGATGGAGAGGACGATCGCCGCGCCGAGCGCGCCTCCGGTCAGCATCCACCACGGCTGCGAGAGCGTCTCGCCCATCCCGCCGAAGCCGCGGCGCGCGACGACGAGTGTCGGGACGATGATGATCCCGGTGACGATCGCGGCGATCAGCACCGCTTCCAGCGAGCCGATCCGCTCGCCGAGCCGTCCCATCACGGCAACCTGAACGGCGCCGAACAGCCCGGCGGTGACCGCGAGGACAGCGGCGAGCCCCGTCGAGTCCATCGCGCCGGACGCTATACGCTCACGGCTCCCCAGCAGAGGAGGCAACGTTGGTTCGCGCCATCATCCAGTACGAAACGGAGCCCGACGCCGAGCGGTACGCCCGCCACCTGGAGGAGTTCGTGCCTGCGGTGGAGTGCCGCGCGTTCCGTCACGGTCGCATCTTCGGCTCGCCGTTCGGAGAGCCGAGCGCCCGCTACTACGCCGAGTTCGAGTGGGACGACATGGATGCCTTCAAGGCAGCGACGAGCTCGGAGGCATTCGCGGCCTCGGGTCGCGACGCGATGGCGATGGGCATCCCCTTCACCGTTCACTTCGTCTCGATCAATTGACCGAGCCGAGCCATCCGTCCCCCGTCGACCCGGCGGAGCTCGGCTTCGAGACGATCGTCTACGAGAAGGCGCCGCCGCGCGCAACGATCAGGCTCAACCGTCCCGACGTCCTCAACGCGTTCGACTTCCGGATGCTGCGGGAGATCGCGCGGGCGGCGGAGGACGCCTCCTGGGACGACGAGATCCGCGTCGTCGTCGTCACGGGCGAGGGCCGCGCCTTCTGCGTGGGCGCCGACCTGCGCTCCTGGGAGGAGACGCTCGTCGGGAAGCCGCAGGAGTACTGGAAGTGGTTCGGCGCCTTCAAGGACATGCACGACCGGTTGCGCGAGCTCGGCAAGCCGACGATCGCGCGCATCAACGGGATCGCCGTGGGGGGAGGCAACGAGCTGCAGATGGCGTGCGACCTCGCGGTGATCGTCGACGACGCCTTCATCCGCCACGTCGGGCTCGAGCACGGCTCCGTGCCCGCCGGCGGCGCGACGCAGTGGCTGCAGCTCATGGTCGGCGACCGTCGCGCGCGCGAGATCGTCCTCCTCTGTGACGAGATCCCGGCGCCGCAGGCGGCGGACTGGGGGCTCGTGAACCGCGCCGTGCCCGCCGCGGAGCTCGACACCGTCGTCGACGAGTGGGTCGAGAGCCTCGTCCGCAAGCTGCCGCAGACGACGCGCTATGCCAAGCAACAGCTCAACGTCTGGCGCGACCTGGCGTGGCACCAGACGATCGGCCACGCGCGCGACTGGCTCTCGCTCTCGATGCTCGGCGACGAGGCGCAGGGCGCGATCAAGGAGTTCCTCGACTCGCGGCGGAGTTGAGGGCACGGTGTCCGACTTCAAGTCGGACACCCGTTCTCCGCGAACCCCGGTGTCCGACTTCGAGTCGGACACCAGCTTGCGGCGCGATAGGGTGGCGCGATGGCCGACGAGGTGCTGACGACACGCGACGGCGCGGTCCTCACGATCACGCTCAACCGCCCCGAGGTCTACAACGCGTTCAACCGCGAGCTCCACGCCGCGCTCCGCGAGGCGCTCACCGAGGCGCAGGACGCGTCGGTCCGCTGCGTCGTGGTGACGGGCGCGGGGAAGGGATTCTGCGCGGGGCAGGACCTGAAGGAGTTCGGCTCCGTCTCGGCGACGGTCGACGAGGCGCTCGAGCAGACCTACCACCCGAACATCCGGCTCGTCCGCTCGCTCGCGAAGCCCGTGATCGCCGCCGTGAACGGCCCGGCGGCGGGAGCAGGGCTCTCGTTCGCGTGCGCGTGCGACATCCGCGTCGCCTCCGACGCCGCGACGTTCGTCCCGGGCTTCGTCGGCATCGGCCTGATCCCCGATGCGGGCGGCACCTGGTTCATCCACCGTCTGCTCGGGTTCTCGCGCGCGTTCGAGTGGATGACGTCGAACCGGAGGGTGTCGGCGGCAGAGGCGCTCGAGTGGGGGCTCGTCTCCGAGGTGATCCCCGCGGACGAGTTTCGGACGCGCGTCGCCGAGCTCGCTGCCGAGTGGGCGTCGCGGCCCACGCTCGCGATCGGCCGCACGAAGCAGCTCTTCGAGCACGCCTACGACGCGGCGCTCGAGGCCCAGCTCTCGCTCGAGGCCGAGCTCCAGCAAGCCTCGGTCGGCACGGCGGACTTCGCGGAGGGCGTCAACGCGTTCCTCGAGAAGCGGTCGCCGAGCTTCACGGGCGCCTGAGAGGCCGAGACGAGAGTCGAGACCGTCGACTACCACACGGGCGGTGAGCCGTTCCGCATCGTGACCGGGGGCGTCCCGCCGCTCGAGGGCACGACGATCCTCGAGCGCCGCCGCTTCGCGCTCGACCATCTCGACGCCTACCGTCGCCTGCTCGTCTTCGAGCCCCGCGGCCACGCCGACATGTACGGCGGCCACGTCGTGCCGCCCAACGACGACGGGGCCGACCTCGGCGTCGTCTTCTTCCACAACGAGGGCTACTCCACCGCGTGCGGTCACGGGACGATCGCCCTCGTCACGTGGGCGCTCGACGAGGGCGTCGTGGAGCGCCGGGAGGGCGAGACCCGCGTCGTCGTCGACGTGCCTTCGGGGCGGCTCGAGACGTGGGCGACCGTGGTCGGCGGACGCGTGCGCTCGGTGCGGTTCCGCAACGTGCCGGCGTTCGTCTGGGCGCGCGGCCTGCAGGCGGCCGGGCGAACCGTGGACGTCGCGTTCGGCGGCGCGTTCTACGCCTCGCTCGAGGAGCGGGTCGAGCCGGCGGAGCTACCGCGGCTGATCGAGCTCGGGCGCCGGATCAAGGCAGACCTCGAGGACGCGCACGAGGTGGTCCACCCGCTGGAGTCGGAGTTGCGTGACGTCTACGGGGTGATCTTCTGGCAACACGAGGTCGACGAGCCGTTCACCCAACGGAACGTGACGGTCTTCGCGGACGGCGAGGTCGACCGGTCACCCTGTGGCAGCGGCACCTCGGCGCGGCTCGCCTTGCTCCATGCGGGCGGGCAACTGCCTGCGGGCGCGGAGCTGCGTCACCTCTCGATCGTGGGCTCCGAGTTCCTCGGTCGCGTCGTCGGCGAGGTCGACGTCGCCGGTCTCCCGGCGGTCGTCACGGAGGTCGAGGGGACGGCCTACCGCACGGGTCGGGCGTCGTTCGAGCTGGACCCCGACGACCAGATCGGCGAAGGGTTCCTGCTTCGCTAGATCGTCTTGAACTGCTCGAACGGCTGTCGGCACGCGTTGCAGTAGCGGAGCGAGCGACACGGGGTGGGGCCGAAGAGGTTCTCGAGCTTCGTGTCGGTCGAGCCGCACCACGGGCAGCGGAACGGGCCGCGCTCGAGCTGGAGGAGCGTCGGCGGCTCCGGGGCGCGCGGGGTCGGAGGGGCGAAGCCCGCCGCCCGCAGCTTCTCCCGTCCCTCCGGGCTGATCCGGTCGGTCGACCACGAGTCGTCCAGCACGACCTCGATCTCCGGCTCGGCGCCGAGGCCGCGGATCGCGTCCTCCATCTGCGAGCGCATGACGTCGAGCGCCGGGCAGCCCATGAACGTCGGCGTGAACTCGACGTGCACGCGCCCGTCCTCGACGCGAACCTCCCGCACGACCCCGAGGTCGACGATCGAGATGACCGGGAGCTCGGGGTCCGCGATCTCCGCGAGGGCACGCCAGACCGCCTCCGGCGACACAGGGCCGGAAAGAGCGGGTGTCTGACTGAAGTCAGACACCGGGTCGGTTGCTTCGGTGCTCACCACCGCGCTCCCGCCGGAGCGCTGCGGCGGACGGAGGTCATCTCGTCGAGCAGCTCGGCGAGCTCGGCCTCGTGGCGGCCGCGAGGCACGGGCTCGACGTCGGGCATCGTCCGGCCGAGCTTCTTCTCCACGCGGCTGACGAGCTCGGGTCGCAGCTCGTCGTCGAGCACGCCGAGCGCGTAGGGCCACAGCTCGTCGAGCGCCTCCTCGAGCCGCGGGCGGCCCTCGGCCGAGGCGAGCAGCCGGTCGATCCACATCTCGGCGTGGATCCGGTGGTAGACCTCCTCGCGGTCGATCTTGGCCGCGATTCCCGCGAGCTCGGCGTCGTCCGTGGCCTTGAGCGCCTCGAGCCGGATCGCGTCGGCGGTCTCGTAGAGCCAGTGCCGCGCGATCGTCCGCGCCCATTCGAGGCGGCGAAGCTCGACGAGTGGCGCCGAGCGGTACTCCGCGGGCGACCGGTCGAAGGCGACTGCGTCCGCATCGGTGCCGAGCTCGCGCGCGACGAGCTCGTAGAGCGCGCGCGCGTGGCCGATCTCGTTCTGCGCGATCGAGGAGAACGCCACGTCCTCCTCGAGGAAGGGCGCGATCCCGGTCCACTCCGAGTTCCGCCAGCCGAGGATCAGCTCGTCGTCAGCGATCTGCAGGAGCAGCTGTACCCGCTCGCTCACGTGCCTCCCTCAGCCGTTCTTTGATCGAGTAGCCGTCGACGCGGCGGTACTTGAGGTCGAACTCGTCCACGAACTCGGCGATCTCCTGCACGGCGTCGCGGCGCACGAGCCACAAGGCGTCCGACTCGCCGCGGCGCCCGTACTGCTCACGGGCATAGATCTCGGCGAAGCGCTCGTCCGGGGCGGCGACCGAGCCGGCGTGCTGCATCGCCGCGCCTGCGCGCTCGCGGCGGAACACCTCGTAGATCAGGACGGTCACGCCGCTTCGGCGAGGACCGTCCGCGAGACCCAGTCGACCTCGGCACGCGAGAGCCGCCGGAAGGCGAGCCGCTCGGCAGACGCGGGGCCGTTCCCGGAGACGACGGCCATGAGGCGGTCCCAGTCGGGCTCGGTGTAGTCCCAGACCCCGTCGTCCGCGCGACGGAGCTTCGGATCGGGCAGTGTCAGACCGAGCTCCCAGACCTGTGGCACGTACCCCTCGAGAAACTGCTGGCGGGCCTCCTCGTTCGCCTGGCTCTTGATGCGCCAGTGCACCATCGGGTCGTCGTCGGCCGGGATCGGGTTGCCGTGGAACATCATCAGCGGCTCCCACCAGCGGTCGAGCGCCTCCTGCACGAGCTCGCGCTGGTCGTCCGTGCCGGTCACGAGCGTCAGGATCACGTCGCGGCCGTGGAGGATGTGGAACGACTCCTCCCAGCAGATCTTGCGCATGATCCGCGCGTACGGCGCGTACGAGCACTTGAGAAGCGCCTTCTGCGAGATGATCGCGGCCGCGTCGACGAGCCAGGCGATCACGCCGACGTCGCCCCAGGTCTGCGTCGGATAGTGGAAGACGTTGTGGAACTTCGACTTGCCCGCGATCAGGTCGTCGAGACACGCGTCACGCGGCTTGCCGAGATCCTCGACGACGCGGTAGAGGAGCTGCGCGTGGCCGACCTCGTCCTGGATCTTCGCCGTCAGCGCGAGCTTCCGCTGCAGGGTCGGGGCGCGCAGGATCCAGTCGCGCTCGGGCAGGACGCCCATCAGCTCCGAGTTCGCGTGCATCTCGACGAACTTCGTCAGCCGGCGCCGGTACTCGTCGGGCATCCAGTCGCTCGTCTCCACGACCCCGCCGGACTGGACGTGGGCGAGGAACTCCGCCGCGCGTGCGTCGTCGGCCATCTGGAAAGGCTACCGAACGATCGGTAGCATTGTCCAATGAGCACGAGGAGGGCCGAGCTCGTCGCGACCGCGACCCGCCTCTTCGCCGAGCGCGGCTATCACGGGACGTCGATGGCCGACCTCGCCGACGCGCTCGGCGTCCAGAAGGGCTCCCTCTACTCGCTCACGGACTCGAAGCAGGCGCTCCTCGTCGTCGTCACCCGCGACGGCGCCGCCGCCTTCCACGCCGCGCTCGACCGGGTGCCGGAGGAGGCGGAGCCGCTCGAACGGGTGCGGCTCGCCCTGCGCGGCCACCTCGAGGTCGTCGCGGCGCAGCTCGACGCGGCGACCGTCTTCACGCGCGAGTGGCGCTTCCTCGAAGAGCCGGAGCGGACGGCGTTCCGCGCCGAGCGGCGCCGGTACGAGGAGCGGTGGCACGACCTCGTGCGCGAGGCAGGGGAGCGAGGCGCGCTGCGCTCGGACCTCGACGTCGAGGCCGCGGTCCTGCTCGTCCTCTCCGCGGCGAACTGGGCCTACACGTGGCTCCGCGCCGAGACGGACACCGAGCTGCTCGCCGACCGGTTCTTCGGGATCATCGTCGACGGCGTGCGCGGCTACGCGACCCGGCCCGCCTCTTGAGCGGGCTCCTGATCGTCAACCCGTACGCAAGCGGTGTCTCGGACGCGCTCGCCGACCTCGTGCTGCGGGAGCTGCCGGCGGGCACGGCCGTCGTCCGGACGACGCGTCCCGGCGAGGCGAGCGGCCTTGCTCTCGAGCACGAGTCCTCGGTCGACGCGATCTACGTGCTCTCGGGGGACGGGACCTACAACGAAGTGCTGAACGGGGTCACCGGCCACGTCCCGCTCGGGTTCATCCCGGCGGGCGGCACGAGCGTTCTCCCCCGCGCGCTCGGGCTGGGCCGCGATCCGGTCGCGGCCGCCCGCCTCGTCGCGCAAGGGATCGGCCGGCCCATCGGTCTCGGCCGCGTCAACGGGCGGCGGTTCGGGTTCAACGCGGGGGTCGGCTTCGACGCGGAGATCGTCAGGCGGATCGACGAGCTCGGCCGGCCCGCCGACGGGACACGACCGAGCGACGTCGCCTTCGCCCGGGCGGTGGTCGGCCTCGTGGCGTCCCGTCGAGGGCGGTTTCCGTCCGCGCTCGACCTCGACGGAGCCCATCGTGCGGCATTCGTCCTCGTTGCGAACTGCGATCCGTACACCTACGCCGGGGTCGTGGCGCTGAGGGTGGCGTCGGGCGCGTCGTTCGACCTCGGGCTGGACGTGGTCGCGCCCGCCTCGGTCAGCTCGTGGCAGCTGCCGCAGCTCGTGCTCGACCTCGTCCGTGGCGCACGGCCGCGGAGAGGGCTGACGGTGATGCACGACTCGGCCGGGTTCGAGATCCGCTGCGACCGGCCTTTGCCGCTCCAGGTCGACGGCGAGGATCTCGGCGACGTCGAGCACGCGGTGTTCGAGGCGGAGCCGCAGGCCGTCACGGCGCTCGTTCCGCGCTAGGAGGGTTTGGCGAAACGGGCCTCGTCTCCAGGGTGCCGGCGCTCCCCTGGGGACACAGCGTCTGTTTCGCCAAATCCTCCTAGAGGCCCGGGGGGCGCGCCTTTGCGCCGAAGAGCTCCGACCAGCGGCGTCCGATGGCCTTCGCGAACTGCGCCTCCAGCATCCGGAAGTGCTCGTCCAGCACCTCCTCGAGCGCGTCGTCGTCGCGACGTCGCATCGCCTCCAGCTGCCTCCGGTGGACGTCGAGCGTCTTCGAGTCGAAGGCGATCCCGCCCGGCTGGGCATCGCGGATCGGCGCGAGACCGCGGCCGACGCCGCGCATCGCAGCCTGGATCGTCTCGTTGCGGCAGCTCCGCACGAGCGCGCGATGGAACATCGCGTCGGCCCGCATGACGCTCGCGCGCTCGCCGAGATGGCGCTCCAGGAGGTCGACGGTGCGGTCGAGCTCGACGAAGTCGGCCGCCGTGGCGGCGCGCAGCGCCTCGTGGACGACGGCCCGCTCCAACACGCGCCGAGCGCGCAGGACGTCGACGGCAGCGCGCTCCTCGAGCTTGACCGCGGTGAAGATCGCCACGGACGGGACGAGGTCGGTGACCACGAAGATGCCCCCCGACTTGCCGCGGCGCACCTCGACGAGCCCCGAGAGCTCGAGGACGCGGAGCGCCTGGCGGAGCGTGGGCTTCGAGATCCCGAGCTGCTCGGCGAGCGCACCCTCGTTGGGCAGCCGGTCGCCCGTCCGCAACCCCGCTCGCTCGACCGCCTCGGTGAGGTGCTCGATCGCGGCCTCGAACGTGCGTGTCGCGCGGACCGGCTCGATCGCAAAGTCGGCTGTGCCCGGCACGGAGCGCAGTCTCGCAGGGTTCACGCCGTCGCGAGACGCGCGCGTGTGGCCCTCGCCGAGGAGCTCGACTTGACACCAAAAGAGAAACGCTGTTTCACTTCAGGAGTGGACGTTCCGGTCGTCGAGCAGGATCTGCGTCGCGCGCTGAACGGCGAGCGGCTCGAGGGCGTCGACGACGAGACGCTCCTCGCGATCCACCGCTCGCTCGTCCTGCTCCGCACGTACGACGAGCGCTCGGTCGTCTACCACAGCCAGGGGCGGATCGGCACGTACGCCATCTTTCGCGGCCACGAGGCGATCCAGGCCGGCGCCGTGCACGCGCTCGAGGAGCGCGACTGGGTGTTCCCGAGCTACCGCGAGTCGGCGATCGGGCTGCTGCGCGGGCTCCCCGCCGCGACGATCCTCCAGTGGTGGCGCGGCCACCCGTCCGGCTGGTGGAACCCCGAGGACGTGAACGTCGCCTCGATCTGCGTCCCCATCGGGACGCATGTCCCTCACGCGGCCGGGCTCGCGTGGGGCCTCAAGCTGAAGGGATCGGACGCCGTCTCGGTCGCGTTCTTCGGCGACGGAGCGACGTCCGAGGGCGCCTTCCACGAGGGCGCGAACCTCGCCGCCGTCGTGCGCGCGCCCGTCGTCCTCGTCTGCAACAACAACCAGTGGGCGATCTCGACCCCGCTCAGCGCGCAGACCGCCGCCGAGCGCCTGTCCGACAAGGCGATCGGGTACGGCATGCCGGCGATCCGCGTGGACGGGAACGACGTTCTCGCCGTCTACGAGGCCGTCCGTGAGGCCGTCGCCCGCGCCCGCGGAGGCGAGGGGCCGACGTTCGTCGAGGCCGTCACCTATCGCTCCGCCCCGCACGCCACCGCCGACGACCCGGGCATCTACGTCGACCCTCGACGCGTCGAGGCCGAGCGCGAGCGCGACTGCGTCGCGGCGTACGAGGGCTACCTGCGACGCCTCGGCCTGCTGGACGACGACCGGGTCGCCGCCGTGCGGGAGGGCGCGCTCGCGGCGATGCGGGCGGGGATCCAGGCCGCCGAGGACGAGGCGCCGGGGGATCCCGAGCTCGTCTTCGCGCATGCGTACGCCGCGCCTCCTCCCGAGCTCGGGCGCGACCTCGACGAGCTGCGGCGGGTGCACGGAAGATGAGCGCGACGGCGGTGGCCACACGTGAGCTGCTGCTCGTGGAGGCGGTCAACGACGCGCTGCAGGTCGAGCTCGCCCGCGACGAGTCCGTGATGATCCTGGGCGAGGACGTCGGCCGCCTGGGCGGCGTCTTCCGCGCGACGGCGGGCCTTCGCGACCGGTTCGGCGAGGATCGGTGCGTCGACACGCCGCTCTCGGAAGCCGGGATCCTCGGCGCCGCCGTCGGCCTCTGCATGGCGGGCTGGCGTCCCGTCGTCGAGATGCAGTACGACGCCTTCTCGTATCCCTGCCTCGACCAGCTGATCACGCACGTCGGCCGCTACCGCTGGCGCACCGGAGGTCGCATGGGCTTCCCGCTCGTGATCCGCATGCCCTACGGCGGCGGCGTCCGCGCACCCGAGCTCCACGACGACTCACCGGAGACGTACTACGTCCACACGCCGGGCGTGAAGGTCGCGGTGCCCGCGACGCCCGCCGACGCGAAGGGCCTGCTCGCCGCCGCGATCCGCGACCCCGACCCCGTCGTCGTGCTGGAGCCGAAGCTCGTCTACCGCACCGCGCGGGGGGCGGTTCCCGAGGGCGAGCACGTCGTCGAGCTCGGCAAGGCCCGCGTCGCGCGCGAGGGCTCGGACGTCACGCTCGTCGCCTGGGGCGCGATGGTCGCCGTCTGCGAGCGGGCAGCCGACGCGCTCGCCGGCGACGCGTCCGTCGAGGTGCTCGACCTGCGCAGCCTGAAGCCGCTCGACGAGGAGGCGCTGCTCGCCTCGGTGCGACGGACGGGACGCTGCGTGGTCGTCCAGGAAGCGCCCCGCACGTGTGGCTTCGCCTCCGAGGTCGCGGCACTGCTCGCGGAGCACGCGATCCTCGACCTCCGGGGCCCTGTCCTGCGCGTGACGGGCTTCGACGTGCCCTACCCGTACTGGCAGCTCGAGGACTGGTACATGCCGTCCGTCGAGCGGGTCGTCGACGCGGTGCGTCGCGTGCTCGCCTTCTGAGCGACGATCGCGTCAGTGCGGCGGCGGCTGCGACGAGCGGGCGTCCTCGATCACGGGAACGATGCGAGCCCGCCCGAGATATGCCCGGCGGCAGACCTCGTCGACCGCGTCGCTCGAGCCCGCCTCGAAGACGTGGAAGCAGGTCTCGTCGTCGGGGAGGAACGTCGTGCGGACGTACCGGACCGGGACGCCGTCGCCCGACAGCGCGTCGGCCGCAGCCTCCGCACGGCGGGCACCGAGGCTCGCTTCGCGAGGGCTCGACCGCGGCACGTACACCTCGACGAGATAGCTCTGCACTGTGACCTCCCCGACGGAGGGTGGAGCGTGTCCACCCTCCGTCTCGTCCCCCGTTGTCAGGAGCAGGACGTAGCCGAGTCGCTCGCTAGTCGTCGTCCCCGTTGTTGGCGAGGAAGTTGCGCTTGCCGACGTCCTTCGCGATGCGCGGGAAGTGCTTGGCCGTCTCGGTCATCGTCGTGCGGTAGTGGAGGCCGCCCCAGACACGGCCGTTCTCGACATCCGTGACGAGGTCCCCGAGGCGCTGGTAGGTCCGGGTCGTGTTGGTGACGGTGCTCGTGAGCGACAGCTCCACCTTCTTCGTGCGGAAGTACTGCTCCAGCGACGACGTCACGCCGGCGGTGAAGCACGCATGGCCGGACGGGTACTCGGGATGGTTGCCCGTGATCAGCGGCAGCCAGCTCGCGTCGGGCGTGGTGGCCGCGTTCCCGTCGCTGTCCGCGCGCTGGATGGCGTGGTTCGGCCGCCAGAGCATGTAGTGGAACTTCGCCTCCCAGCAGGCGATCATCGTGTCGCCGACCGACACCCAGGTGTAGCCGAGGAGGCGTGCTGCCTCGCGCCGGTCGAGCCCGCGCGCTCTCGCGAGCGCCTGGAGGCCGCGGCTGAACTGCACGTAGGTCGGGGCGCTGTGGAACCGGGCCGTCTCCGTCTGGAGCGTCGTCCGGCTGCTGGTGACACCGCCGAGCTGCTTCAGCTCGGCCACGTCCCTCGCGTAGCGGGCACTCGTCAGCGAGTACGGCGCGTTCAGCCTGTACGCGGGCGATTCGTAGGTGAACGGACGCACGTTCGGCAGCTCCACGTTGACCGGCTTCGGCGGCGGCACCGGGTTGAACTGGCCTGCAGCGATCGGCTCGAACACGCCGGGCCCCGGCGTCGGCTGCACGTAGGCGACGACGTCGTCGAAGTGGTCGCCTGTCCGGAACGCGAGCATCCCAGCCGCCGCGGCGGCGCCGACGGCCTTGCCGCCGTCCTTCGCAGCCCCGGCCGGGATCCCCGCCATGAACATGTCGTAGGCGTTCTGGACGAGGGTCGTCTGTGCCGGCACACGGGCGACCAGGACGTCGCGCGCGGCCTGCGCCACGGCGGCGTCGGCCGACGCTCCCGGAGGTGCGCTCACGCCGGTCGCGAACGGCTCCAGCTCTCCGTCCACGGCGGCGACTGCGTCGTAGATCGCGCCGTGCACGATTCCCGCGAGCACGGCGCTCGACGCGGGTGGTCGCAGCGCAATGCTCGGCGGCGTCGGCGCCGAGATCGCCGTCTCCGCGATCTCGCTCCAGTGCACGACCGCGTTGTCGCCCGGTGCGGACGACGAGGTTGCAGGCCCCAACGCGAGCGTGGCGCCGAGCGCCAACACCGCGAGCAGGCTGATTCGTAGCTTCATGGTCGAGTTCCTCCCTCGAGCTTCGGGCTCGCTCCGGGTGGAACGAGCAGTTGCCAAACGAGGGTGGCGCCCCGACGCCGTCGGCGAAAGCTGGAAACCTCAGGTCTTTGCGGGGTAGCGCCTCGCCAGCTCGGTGCGCGAGCGAACGCCGAGCTTGCGGTAGATGCGCGTCAGCGCGGTCTCGACGGAATGCGGGGTGAGAAAGAGCGCGGCGGCGACCTCGCGGTTGGTGTGGCCCTGCGCGACGAGCGCCGCGATCCTGGACTCCGCGTCGGTCAGCGCGCCGTCCGAGGCGGCGCGGCCGCCGATGCGCGCCAGCTCCGTGCGCGTCTGCTCGGCCCAGAGTGGAGCCCCGAGCCGCTCGAAGCGCGCGAGCGCGTCCTCGAGCGTCGTGCGGGCGTCGCCGCGCCTCTTCGCGCGTCGTTGCGTTCGGCCGAGTGCGAGGAGCGTCCGCGCGTGGTGGAACGGGTCGGTCGTGCGGGCGTGCTCGAGGAGCGCGCGCTCGAAGCTCGCGAACGCGCCCTCGAGGTCGCCACGTGCGGCGAGCAGCAGCGCCGCGGCTGCGGGCGAGGATCGCCAACGCCCATGACCGGTCGAGCACGGTCGCACGCGGCTCTTCGACGGCGAGGATCTCCTCGGCCTCGTCGAGCGCTCCGGTGGCGACGAGCGCCTCGAGGTGGTCGCCGAGCTCCAACCGCATCGCGGGCTCGCGGATGAAGTCGCGGCGAAGCTCGTACGTGCGGCGCAGATGGGGGAGCGCCGCTCCCGGATCCCCGAGGGAGAGCTCGACGAAGCCGAGAACCCAGCTGAAGCCCGACACGGCGACGTCCATCCCTTCGGCCTCGGCGCGGACGACGGCGGCGCGTGCCCGCACGCGGGCGTCGTCGACCCGGCCTCGATGCGCGGCGATCACGACCGCGGGCAGCACGTAGTTCGGCGTATCGACGCCGAGCTGTGTCGTGAGCTCCAGCGACCGCGTCGCGTATCGGTCGGCGTCGGCCCAGTTTCCCGCCCGCCACTCGAGGAAGCCCAGGCACCAGATCGCTTCCGACTCGTGCCAGGCGTTCCGTTCGCGTGCGCGCGTCCTCGATCTCGCGATAGAGCGGCCGGGCCCGGTCGACCTGCGCCGACCACCAGAGCTGGTGGCCGAAGACCATCGCAGGGCCCTCTTCGAGAGGCCATTCGTCGAGCGTGCGCTCGAGCCGCAGCGCCTCCTCCATCTCCGCGCTCGGGATGCCGCGTCCGCCGTTGAAATGGAGGAGGCCGTATGCGGCGAGGGCGCGGCAGCGGAGTGACGTCGTCGTCGACCTTCGAGGCGGCGGCGACGGCGAGCTCGCGCGTGCTCGATCCCCCGCTCGACCCCGTCGGCGAACCGCATCAGCGGGGCGAGGCATGAGGTGGATCTCGGCCTTGAGGGCGTCGTCGAGACAGCCTCGCGAGCGCG
Source organism: uncultured Actinomycetes bacterium (assembly GCA_963791895.1). Lineage (GTDB taxonomy): Bacteria > Actinomycetota > Thermoleophilia > Gaiellales > Gaiellaceae > Gaiella. Next base: position 325,039 of record CAWBTY010000009.1, on the reverse strand, counting down.
CCTCGCGGTACAGCGCGACCGCGGCTCGAGGCGGTCATCGTCACCCGGGCGAGGCGGACCAGCACGTCGGCCCGCTCGCATTCCCGGGGCGGCCGTCGCGCGTGCCTGGTCGAGCAACGCCGCCGCGCGGTCGATGTCTCCGGCGACGTAGTACCCGTCGGCGGCGAGGAAGCACGCGGCGTCTCGCGGCGTCCTCGGCTCGGTGGGCGGTGTGAGCCGAAGCGCATGCTCGGCCAGCTCGGCGGCGGCAACGGGCGCGCCCCGCGCTCTGCGCCGACTCGCACCGCCTCCTCGAGCAGCGAGGCGAGCTCGCGCGTCCGGCTCCATCGCCGCGACGGCGAGGTGACGAGCTCGCTCCTCCTCTGTCGGGACGAGCGTCGCGAGGAGGGCGTGGAGGGAGCGTCGGCCGGCGGGTGCCTGGCGGGACTCGACCGCCGTGCCCAGCAGGGGGTGGGTGAAGCGCAGCCGCTCGCCGTCCAGCTCGATGATCCGCGCCTCGAGCGCCTCGGTCAGGCCGGCGTCCGCCGCACGCCGGGCAGCGCCCGTTCGACCAGCGCCGTGGTCGGCTCGGCGGCGGCTGCGACGATCCGCGCGACGTCGATCGCGTCCCGGCCGAGGCTCGTCGACGCGCTCGCGCAGGAGCTCGTCGAGCGTCGAGGGGAGCGGAAGCGGGTCGCCGGGCGCTGGCGGCGCCGCCGCGACGCTGGATCGCGCGTGCGAGCTCGAGCGCGAAGAAGGGATTGCCGCCCGACGTCTCCCACAGCCTGATCAGCGTCGGCCGAGGGAACGTCGCCTCGAGCCGCGCGCGGAGGAGCTCGCGCGAGCGCGCCGACGCTCAGCCCGCTGGACGTCGACCGTCACGAGCCGCTCGGGCAGGCTCCGTCGGAGCCACGTCGGCGGCTCGCCGCGGACGAGAGCAGAACGGCGAGCGGCTGCTCGTCGAGGCGTGCGAGGACGATACCGGAGAGCGGCGGTCGACGCCGCGTCGAGCCACTGGAGGTCGTCGACGGCGAGGCAGAGCTGCCCGTCGCCGACGAGGAGATCGAGCGAGCGAGCGGAACGCCGCCGCCACGGCGCGCTCGTCCGCCGCGTCCTCGCCTCGCCCAGGAGCAGAGCGGCCTCGAGCGCCCTCCGCTGGATCGGCGGCAGCTCGGGAAGGACCGTCGTCGACGACGCCCCCGAGGAGGTCGCTCAAGCCGGCGTACGAGAGCCGGGTCTCGGCCTCGGACGGCCGGCTCGAGAGGACGCGGTAGCCGCTTCGCCCGCGCGGCGTCGACCCCTGCGAGCCAGAGCGACGTCTTGCCGATCCCCGCCTCGCCGTGGAGGAGCACCGTGCCGGGGAGCCCGCTCGGGCTCGTCGAGCAGCCGGTCGATCGCGGCGAGCTCGACCTCCCGGCCGATCAGCTCGTGGGCCGGTGGGGGCACGGTGTCCTCAGCTTCTCGCCGCGAGGGTCCGTGCGAGCTCGGAGCGGGAGCGGACGCCGAGCTTCCGGTAGACGCGCGTCAGCGCGGTCTCGACGGAGTGCTCGGTGAGGAAGAGGGCTGCTGCCACCTCGCGGTTCGACTTGCCCTCGGCGACGAGCTCGGCAATCCGGGTCTCGGCCTCCGTCAGCTCGCCGCGCGACGGTGCGCGGCCACCGATCCGACGGAGCTCGGCGCGAGTCTGCTCGGCCCAGAGCGGCGCACCCAACTGCTCGAAGCGTTGGAGTGCATCCGTCAGCGTCACGCGGGCGGCGGCGCGCTGCTTCGCGCGGCGCTGTGTCCGGCCGAGGGCGAGCAGCGTGCGTGCGCGCGAGAACGGGTCGACGTCGCGGGCGTGCTCGGCGAGCGCCCGCACGAAGCTCGCGAAGGCACCCTCCAGGTCGCCGTGCGCCGCGAGCAGCAGCGCGCGGCCGCGTGCGAGGATCGCGAGCGCCCACGCGCGGTCGACGGCGGAGGCCCGTGGCTCCCACTCCTCGAGGATGCCTGCAGCCTCGTCGAGCTCTCCCGTAGCGATCAGCGCTTCGACGAAGTCACCGAGCTCGATGCGCATCCCGGGCTCGTACATGAAGGTGTTGCGTAGCTCATACGAGCGGCGCAGGTGCGGAAGCGCGGCCGCCGGTGCGCCCAGGGAGAGCTCGATGAACCCGAGGACCCAGCCGTGGCCCGACTGGCCGATCGTGATCCCCTCCGCCTCCGCCCGGATAACGGCGCTGCTGGATCTGGCACGCGCCTCGTCGACCCGGCCACGGTGGGCGGCGACGATCGCCGCGGGAAACTCGTCGGTAGGCATGACGCGGCCGAGCTGCGTCAGGAGGTCGAGACACCTGATGGCGCACTGATCGGCTTTCGCCCAATGCCCGCCCCGCCACTCGAGGAGCGCCCACTTCCAGAGCACCGATGCCTCGTTCTTGGGCTCGTCGTGGGCAGCTAGCCCCTCGTCGAGCTGGAGGAGCAGCTCCCGCGCGGTGTCGAGCTCGAGCGACCACACGAGCTCGAGACAGAGCAATCCGCTCGGCCCGTCGAGCAGAGGTCCTCCCGGAAGCGTTCGCTCGAGCGCGAGTGCCTGCTCCATCTCGGCGCGCGGAAGCCCTAGGCCGCTTCGACACTGCCAGCAGGCGTACTGGGCGAGTGCTCGACTCGTGAGGGCGGCGTCGCCGGTGCGCGACGCCGCCTGCACCGCCAGCCCGGCGTAGCGGACGCCGCGCTCGACGCCGTGTCCCCAGCGCATGTCACCCGCCAGGCGGAGGTGGATCGCAGCCTCCAGCGCGTGGTCACCGTCTGCTTCGACGAGTGCCTCCAGGTACAGCGCCTCGGCGTTCCGGGGGAGCGCCTGCACCGCGGCGAGCTCGACGAGCACCGTGGCACGGTCAGGGCCTTGTGGGGTGTCCGCCCGCGCCTGCATGAGCAGGGCGGTCGCACGACCGAGGTCGCCTCCCGCCTGGTGCATGCGGGCAGCGATGAGGCGCCGGCGTCGGATGTCGACGTGATGACCCGGCGGTGTCAGCCGGAGCGCGTGCTCGGCGAGCTCGGCGGCAGCCGCGGTCGCGCCGCGGGCATGCGCCGACTGCGCGGCGACATCGAGCGTCGCGGCGACGTCGTCGCTCGGATCGCGAGTGGCGAGAGCGAGATGCCGGGCTCGCTCCTCCGGGCTGGGCACGACCTCCGCGAGCCGCGCGTGCAGCGACCGTCGGCGGGACGGTGTGTCGCGTGCCGCTACTGCGGAGGCGAGCAGTGGATGCGCGAACCGGACGCGCTCGCCCACCCGCTCGAGGATGACCGCGTCGACCGCCTCTTCGAGCCCGACGTCGCACGTCCCGCCGAGCGCCGCCTCGATCACCTCCACCGACGGCTCGGCGCAGGCGGCAACCACGCGCGCCACATCGATTGCGGGCGCGCCGAGCCTGGCGAGGCGCTCGCGCAGGAGCTCGTCGAGTGTCGAGGTGATCGGCAGGTCCTCACTGGGGGCGAGCGTGCCGCCGCGTCGCAGCAGCGCGCTTGCCAGCTCGAGCGCGAAGAACGGATTTCCCCCAGATGTCTCCCAGAGCCTGACGAACGTCGGCCTGGCGAAGCTCGCATCGAGGCGCGCGCGGAGCAGCTCGTGCATCGCGCCGATGCTGAGGCCGCCGACCTCGGTCACGGCGAGACTCGGCTCGGGCAGGGCGCGCCGGATCCACGACGGCGGATCGCCCCGTACGGTCAGCAGCGCGGCAAGCGGCTCGCCGTCCAGCCGCGACAGCGCGAAGCGCAACGTCGCGAGCGACGCCGCGTCGAGCCACTGGAGGTCGTCGACGGCGACACAGAGCTTTTGGTCGACGGCGAGCGATCGCAGGGCCGCGAGGAAGGCGGCAGCCACTGCCCGCTCGTCGACCTTGGCCTCGGACTCGCCGAGCAGCAGAGCGACTTCGAGCGCTCGCCGCTGGACCGGTGGGAGCGCCGGGAGGACCTCCTCGACCACGCCGTCGAGGAGGTCGGACAGGCCGGCGTACGCGAGCGTCGTCTCGGCCTCGGACGTACGGCACGACAACAGGCGGTACTCGCTCCGGGTCGCGGCCTCGACCCCCGCTATCCAGACGGACGTCTTGCCGATCCCTGCCTCACCGTGCAGGAGCACCGCGCCGGGAAGCAGCGCCGGGCTTGCGAGCAGCCGGTCGATCGCGGCGAGCTCGTCCTCGCGGCCGATCAGCTCGTGGGCTTGGGCGGGCACGGCTCAGTATCCTGCGCCGCCGTGGCCTACGAGTTCAAGCTGCCCGATCTCGGCGAGGGCCTGACCGAGGCCGAGATCGCGCGCTGGCTCGTCGTGGAGGGCGCCGAGATCGCCGAGGATCAGCCGCTCGTCGAGGTGCAGACCGACAAGACGACGGTCGAGATCCCCTCGCCCCGGGCGGGCACCGTGCTGAAGATCCTCGTCGAGGAGGGGGAGATCGCACCGGTCGGCGCGGTGCTCGTCGTGATCGGGGCGGAAGGTGAGCAGCTCCTACGGGCAGTCGACGACGACACCACGGCGGAGCAGGCAGCGGAGCCGCTCGTCGCCGTCGTGCCCTCCGACCCGACCGCCGCCGTGCGCGCCACGCCTGCGGTGCGCCAGCTTGCTCGCTCGCTCGGCGTCGAGCTCGTCGGGCTCCAGGGAAGCGGCCCTGGCGGCCGGATCGTCGAGACCGACGTCCAGGCAGCCGCAGGGGAGCCCGACGGGACTCGGGTGCCCGTGCGGGGGATCCGACGCGCGATCGGCGAGCAGGTCACACGTGCGCACCGCGAGATTCCCGCCGTCACCTTCGTCGAGGAATGCGACTTCACGGGTCTCGACGTCTCGCTGCTCGTCGCGCATGCGATCCGCGCGACCGCGGCGGCGATCGCGCGCTTCCCGGAGCTCAACGCTCGGCTCGAGGGCGACGAGATCGTCCTCCTCGACCGCGTCGACGCCGGCGTCGCGGTGCAGACCGACGACGGGCTGGTGGTCCCGGTGGTGCGCGACTGCTCGGGGCGGTCCGTCGACGAGCTGGATGCCGAGGTGCGCCGCCTGGCCGACGGCGCCCGGGCCGGCAGCCTGGCTGCGGAAGAGATGCGCGACTCGACGATCACGATCACGAGCGCCGGGAAGCTCGGCGGGCTCCTCGTCACGCCGCTCGTCAACTATCCCGAGGTCGCGATCGTCGGCCTGCACCGCATCGTCGAGCGTCCGGTCGTCCGCGACGGCGAGATCGTCGTCCGCTCGATCGGCAACGTCTCCGTCACGTTCGACCACCGCGTCGTCGACGGAGTGCGCGCCGCGGCGTTCTGCCTCGACGTGATCCGCCAGCTCGAGACGGGCGGCGGCGCTCCGCCAGTGGGAGCCACCGCCGCCTCGTAGGCACCGGGCCTGGCCGGCTTGACGACTCAGTCGTTCTTGCCGCCGCCCTTGCCGCTGTTGCCCTTGCCGAGCTGACCGCGGATCTCTCCAGCCGGGAACGTGGCCGTGTGAACATTCACGTAGGCGATTCCGGCACGGATCGCGGCGACGAGCTCGTCGAGCTCGCCCGCGGCAATCCCCTGTACCGCAGGGCCCAGGACGTTGGTCGCCGTGATCGTGCCCTCGACGGTCCCGTCGGGACTGTTCGGACACGGGTCCTTTCCGCCGCCACCACACAGGAACGCACTGACGCCGCCCGTTGTGTGCCGCTGGCCGAAGTGGATATGCGCGAAGAGGACGTTCCCTCCCTCGAGCCCTTCATACTCGAGCTCGAACTCGATCACGCTCGAGCCGATCCGGGCGTCGAAAGAGCCCTTGGCCTCGGTGCGAGATCGAGGCCGGCGTCTCCTGGTACCCGATCAGGCGTGTCGAGACGCGACCGTTGTCGTCGTCGCCACCGCGCGCGAGCGAGACGCCTGCGAGAACGAGCCCCACCCCTGCGATCGTGAACATCATCACGACGAGCTTCCTCATCGCATGACCTCCCTTGTCTGTCGTGGGCCGATACCGGCGGTACGCATAGAGCGGCGTGGCGGTTTTCGCCCTGCCTGACCGTACAATCGCGGGGTGGGCGACTGGTACCAGATCGGGATGACGCTCGGGCTCGGGCTCGCGGCCGGCCTGCTCTTCGCGGCGCTCCTCGCGTCGTGGCGCTACGGGCTCCTCGTCTCCACGCTCGGCGCGCTCGCCGTCGGCGTCGTCGCGGGGCTCCTCGTCAAGGGCTGGATCGGCCTCCCGGGCGCGCTCGTCGGCGCCGTGATCGGGGCGGTCTCGGCGTCGATCATCGCCCGCGGCGCCCTCCGCCGGGGCGCCACGCCCGGCGGTACGGCGTTCCTCATCGGGAGCGGCGCGCTCTTCGTCGGGCTGCTCGCGCTGATCCCGGTGGTCGGGTACGTCCTGGCCGTCGTCGTCCCGGCGCTCGCCGCACGCCGCGCCCGGCAGGAGCCGGAGCGGCACGCCGGCCTGCGCTCGCTCGCTCGTTGACCCCGCCGAAGCTCGTCCTGGTCGTCATCGACGGCCTGACGCCGACGATGCTGGAGGCCTCGCTCGGGACGCCGTCGACGCCGACCCTGACGGCTCTCGCGGGCCACGGCACGCTCGGCCGGGCAACGACGACGTTTCCCTCTCTCACGCCCGTCTGTCTTTCGTCGCTTGCCACGGGCGCGCATCCCGACGTCCACGAGATCCCGCACCTCGTCTGGTGGCACCGCGGGGAGCGCCGCCTCGTCGAGTACGGCTCGTCCTTCGGGGCGGCGCGCGCGGCCGGGCTGGGCAAGACCCTGCGCGACACCCTCGTCGGCCTGAACGCCGAGCACCTCGGGAGTGGCGCGGTGACCGTCTTCGAGGCGCTCGCCGACGCGGGTCTGACCACCGCAGCGGTCAATTTCACCGCCTACCGCGGCCGGACCCGGCACCGGCCGAACGTCCCGTTCCTGGGGAGCGTGCTCGGCCCCGAGCGCTTCTACTTCTACAACCTCTTCCAGAGCGAGCGCACGGGCGCGCCCCTCTCGTTCCGGAATCGCGCCGCCGGCACGATCGACGCCTATGCGGCCGCGGTGGGCCGCTGGCTCGTGACCCGCGACGGATTCGACTTCCTCCTCTTCTACCTCTCCGACTACGACTACGCGTCGCACGCCGCCGGGCCTGACGAGGCGACGACGGTGCTGGGGCGCTGCGACGAGGCGATCGGCGGGCTGGTGCGGGCCGCCGGCGGGCTCGACGCCTTCCTCGAGCGGTACGCCGTGATCGTGATGTCCGATCACGGCCAGTCGTCGGTGCGCGACGTCGCGCGACTCGGCGACCGGTACCGCCACGTCCCCGAGACACTCGTCGCCGCCTCGAACCGCGCAGGCCACGTGTACCGCGTCGGCCCGACCGCCCCGTCGCCACGCGAGCTCGGGGAGCTGCTCGACGGGGAGCCGTCCGTCGAGGTCGTGCTCTTCCAGGACGAAGGCTCGATCGTCGCCCGGCGCGAGGGCGAGGAGCTGCGGATCGACCGAGCGAACGGGACGTTCGTGCTCGAGGGTGACGCCGCGATCCTCGACCACCCCGATGCCGTCGCGCGGGCCGTCGCCGCGGTCCGGTGTGTGAACGCCGGCGAGGTCGTCGTGTCGGCGCGGGAGGGCTGGGAGTTTCGGGACCTCGGTGGCGGGCATCATCTCGGAGGTGGCTCCCACGGCTCCCTCGTCGCGACGGACTCGCTGGTGCCGGTCATGAGCGTGGGTCTCGCGGCCGAGCCTCCGCGGAGCGTCGTCGACGTCGCACCGCTCGTACTCGGTCACTTCGGCGTCGCGGCGCCGCCGTACGTCCTCCAGCGGGCAGCGTGAGAGCGGCCTCGACATCGAGTGCCGCAGCGCTGCGCTCGCTCATGGTCGAGCGCCAGCTGCGGCGCCGCGGGATCGCAGACGAGCGCGTCCTCGCCGCGCTCGAGGCGGTTCCCCGGGAGGAGTTCGTGCCGCCGGAGCTCGCGCGCCACGCGTACGACGACGCGGCGCTCGCGATCGGCGAGGGCCAGACGATCTCGCAGCCGTACATCGTCGCCGCGATGTGCTCGCTGCTCGAGCTCGACGGATCCGAGCGCGTGCTCGACGTCGGCACAGGCTCCGGATACGCCGCCGCCGTGCTCGACGAGCTCGCCGCCCACGTCACCTCGATCGAGCGCATCGAGGCGCTTGCCGTCCGGGCGCGCGCCGCGCTCGACGCGACGGGCCACGCGTCGGTCGAGGTCAGGGTCGGCGACGGCCGGCTGGGTGCTCCGGACCGCGCACCGTTCGAGGCGATCACGGTGGCCGCCGCCACCGACCGTGTGCCGCCGGCGCTCTTCGACCAGCTCGCCGTGGGTGGCCGGCTCGTGCTCCCGCGCGGCGGCTCGCGTGGCCAGCGGCTCGTCAAGGTCCTGCGCACCGAGCACGGGGCGGTCGAGACCGTGTCGCTCGGGTGCCGCTTCGTGCCTCTCGTAGCGGGCTAACGACGCGTCGAAGAGCGGGTGTCCGGCTCGAGCCAGACACCGGTTCCGTTCCGGGCGGGCAATCGCCGCTACGCTCGCCCGCGGATGGACGAGCGGTCGGGGACGAGTGGGCCTGCCGCGCCGCGCGGACGGGTCGACGCCGCGCTTCGGCGCCGGGCGAACTGGGAGGAGCTCGTCAAGTTCTGTGTCGTGGGGGCGACGGGCTACGTCGTCAACCTCGCCGTCTACGCCCTGCTGCTTCGCGGCGCCGATCTCCACTACGTCCCGGCGGCAATCGGGTCGTTCCTCGTCGCGGTCACGAACAACTACCTCTGGAACCGCCTCTGGACGTTCAGGCTGCACCGGGGCCATGTCGTCCTCCAGGGCCTCCGTTTCTTCGTGGTCTCGGCGCTCGCCCTCGCGGCGAACCTCCTCGTCCTCCATCTGCTCGTCCGCTCCGGGGTCGAGGAGCTCCTCGCGCAGGCGATCGCGATCGTCCTCGTCACCCCGGTCAACTTCGTCGGCAACAAGCTCTGGTCGTTCCGTCACCGGCGGTAGTTCTCAGACCGGGCGACGGCGCGCGCAGCTGCTGAGCTCGCTCGTCCTCGGCGCGGCGCTCCTCGCGCTCGTCCAGCCACCCGCAGCTCGGAGCGCGACGGGCCCCTTCGACGCCTCCGCCGAGTCGGGTGCGCCGAGCGGCGCCCCTCCGCGGCTGACGGAGCGCGAGGCGGTCGCCGCCCTGCTCGCCGAGCCGAAGGTCGCCGACTGGCTCGAGCGCTATCCACCGCCGCCGCAGACGGACGGGACGTTCGATCGCGGGAGCAGGACGTGGACGGTGCACGTCTGGTGGGGCGACGCGGGAGAGATCGCGCGCGGTGTCGTGACCGATCCAGGCGGCCGCGTCACCGAGGCGTGGACCGGGCCGCAGGTTGCCTGGAAGATGGCGCGCGGGCGACCCGGTGCCTTCGGCGGCGAGACACTCACCTCCTGGCCCGTCTGGGTCGGTCTCTCGGCGCTCTTCGTCCTCGGGCTCGCGGATTTCCGCAGGCTCCTGTCGCTCCGCACGCTCGACCTGCTGGCGCTCGTCTCGTTCGGCGTCTCCCTGCTCTACTTCAACCGCGGCGAGGTGTTCCAGAGCGCTGCGCTGAGCGTCCCGCCGCTCCTCTACCTGCTCGTCCGCATGGCATGGGTCGGGTTCCGAGGCTCCGCAACCGGGAAGCCGGGGAGGCGGCTGCCGCACTGGCCGGTGTGGTCGCTGGCGGTCGCGACGCTCTTCCTGCTCGGCTTCCGGATCGGGTTGAACGTCGAGGAGGAGCGGCGGGTGATCGACGTCGGCTACGCGGGCGTCATCGGCGCCGACCGGATCCTCGACGGCCGCGCGCCGTACGGCGCGATGCCCGTGACGGAGCGCCGCACCCCGTGCGGCGAGGCGGATTCCGACGGCGAGGTGCGCGAGCGGATCCAGTCGAACGGCCGCTGCGAGTCGGCCAACCCGCGCGGTGACACGTACGGCCCTGTCGCCTATCTCGCCTACGTCCCGTCCGTGCTCGCCTTCGGCTGGAGCGGGCGGTGGGACGGGCTCCCCGCGGCACATGCCGCGGCGATCGCGTTCGACCTGCTCGCACTGGCCGGGCTCGTCCTCGTCGGTCGGCGGTTCGGTGGGACGAGGCTCGCCGCCGTCCTGGCCTTCGGCTGGGTTGCCTATCCGTTCACGACGTACGCCCTGCTCGCGAACTCGAACGACGCGCTCATGCCCGCGGCCCTCGTCTGGGGGTTCTGGCTCGCCTCGTTACCGGCCGCGCGGGGCGCAGCGGTCGCTGTCGCCTCGTGGACGAAGTTCGCGGCACTGCTCGTCGCGCCGCTCTGGCTCTCGTATCCCTCGGGCTTCCGGCCGCGGCGCCTCGCCGCGTTCGCACTCGGGTTCGCGCTCGCGACGCTGCTCGCGTTCTCGATCCTCCTGCTCGAGCCGTCCCTCATCGACGCGGCGCGCACGTTCTGGGAACGGACGATCTCGTTCCAGCTCGGTCGCGACTCGCCGTTCTCGATCTGGGGGTGGGGGCAGTACGAGGCACGCGGGATCCCGGACCTCGCGTCGCTCCAGACCGTCGTCCAGGTCGGCGCGATCGTGCTCGCGGTCGTGGTCGCGCTCGTCCCGCGCGAGAAGGGGCCGCTCGAGCTCGCCGCGCTGACCGCGGCGGTGCTGCTCGCGTTCCAGCTCTCGCTGACGCACTGGTTCTACCTCTACCTTCCCTGGGTGCTGCCGTTCGTCCTGCTCGCCGTGTGCCTTCCGCGGGGCGCGCGGACGCACGAGTCGTGAGCGCCGCTCGGCCGCGGCCGGACGCACTCCTCGCGGCGGCCGTCTTCTGCCTCACGGCGATCGCGGCGACCGTGCTGTGGCAGCTCACGGGCGACGCCGTCACCGACATCCCGCTCTACCGGACGTACGGGGAGCGGATCGCGAACGGGCTCGTGCCGTACCGCGACTTCGACTTCGAGTACCCGCCCGGGGCGCTGCCCGTGCTCGTGGTCCCGGCGCTGCTGACCGACTCGCTCACGGCGTACAGGATCGTCTTCGCAGCGGAGATGGCCATGGTGGGCGCGATCGGCGTGCTGCTCGTCGCGGACGGGTTGCGTCGGCTCGGCCGTCGCGACGACGAGCGCCGGCTTGCGCTGACGACGATTGCGCTGCTGCCGCTCCTGCTCGGCGGTGTGATCCTGACCCGCTTCGACCTGCTACCTGCGGCACTCGTCGCCGGAGCGCTGGTGCTGCTCGTCGCCGGGCGCCACGAGGCAGGAGCGCTCGTCCTCGGGATCGGGGTCGCGGTAAAGCTCTACCCGGCGGTGCTCGTCCCGCTCGCGGCCGTCGCCGCCTACCGGCGCGGCGGGCGACGAGCATCGCTCGTGACGGTCGCGCTGGCAGCGACACCGGTCGTGCTCGTCTACCTCCCGTTCCTCGTCGTCGGGCTGGACGGCGTGCTCGACTCGTTCTCGCGCCAGCTCGGGCGCCCGCTCCAGATCGAGAGCCTCGGCGCCGGCATCCTGCTCGCGTTGCACCACGTGCTCGGGCTCTCGCTCGAGTGGGCGTCGGGCTCGGGCTCGCAGAACCTCTCCGGCGGCGCGGCAGACGCCCTCGCCGTCCTCCAGGGAGTCGCCCAGGTGATCGCCGTCGTCCTCGTCTGGCTCGCGTTCGCTCGAGGTGCGACGACTCCCGAGCGTCTCGTCAGGCACGCCGCCGCGGCGGTCGTCGCCTTCGTCGCGCTCAGCAAGGTGCTCTCGCCCCAGTTCCTCGTCTGGCTGCTCCTTCTCGTCCCGCTCGTCGGGGGCGCGAGGAGCCGTGCGGCGCTCGGGCTGCTGGCGCTCGCCTGCGCGCTCACCGCGCTGTGGTTCCCGGCGCTCTACTGGGAGCTCGTGCGCGAGTTCGACCCGCTCGCTTCGTGGCTCGTGCTCGCACGCGGCGCGACGCTCGTCGCCCTGCTCGTGGTGCTCATGCTGCCGGCCAGGGAACGCGCACCGGCTCGATCGCGCTCGCCTGCCCCGTCGCCGGATCGCACGTGACGAGCGCCCCTTCGAGCCGCACGCCGCCCGTCGCCGTCTCGAACCGCACCGGCATCCCCGTGCGCATGCGGCGGATCGCCAGCTCGCTCGTGACCCCGATCACGGAGTCGTGCGGGCCCGTCATGCCGACGTCCGTGAGCGCGGCCGTCCCGCCGGGCAGGAGCCGGGCGTCGGCGGTCTGCACATGGGTGTGCGTCCCCAGCACCGCCGTGACCCGGCCGTCGAGCCAGGACGCCAGCGCCACCTTCTCGCTCGTCGCCTCTGCATGGAGGTCGACCAGGATCACGGGGGTCGTCTCTCTCGCCTCGTCGACGAGCGAGTCGACGACCTCCCACATGCTGTGTGCGGGCTCGAGGAAGAGGGAGCCGAGGAGATTGATCACCGCGACCGGGGTGCCGTCGCGACCCTCGACCACCGTGAGCCCGCGGCCCGGCGCAGCCGCCTGGAAGTTCGCCGGCCGGACGACCGCCTTCGCGGAGGAGAGGTAAGGCCCGATCTCTTCGCGCCGCCAGGCGTGGTTGCCGAGCGTCAGGGCGTCGGCGCCGGCGGCGAGCAGCCGCTCTGCGAGGCGCGGCGTGATGCCGACGCCGTTCGCGACGTTCTCCCCGTTGACGATGCAGACGTCGACGTCGAGCCGCTCGCGCAGACCGGGGAGCAGCTCCTCGACCGCGTCCCGACCCGGACGCCCGACGACGTCGCCGACGAAGAGGATCCTCATACGGACGCTTGCTCTCGGAACCCGTCTAGGGCAGCGAGCCGACCGAGGGGTACACGAGAATCGAGACGTTGTTCCCGCCGTGCGCGGCGTGCGCGGCGAGGGCCTGCTTCTCGACCGCAGAGAGATCGACCGCGGTGCCGAGCTTCGACGACGCCGCGAGCACCGGGGACCCGACCGTGATCGCGGGATCGGGGCGCACGTGGAGCACGGACACCATCACGGACGGCGACCGAGACGGCCGGAGGTCGATCCGGCTGCCGACGTCCCGCCCACCGACGACCAGGTCGCTCACCGCGACGACCGAGCCCTGCACCGGCGCGTAGACGTCGGTGCCCGGCGCCGTGCCGACGTCGAGCTCGTTCGTGCCCGCCGTCCCACCCTCGAGCTGGTACCACCGCGTCGAGTCGTTGCCGCTGCCGGCGATGCGATGCCACAGTCGCGCGAGAATCCCCGCGTTCGCCTGTCGTCCGACCGGTTGGAGCGAGAGCGAGCCGTCGTTCATGCCGTGGAACCCGATCGCCGTGAGCGAGGCCGCCGCGACCGGAAGCTGCACGTGGAGGTTGCCGATCGTCGCGAGGACGCGCGGCGGCGGTCGGACGGCTGCGGTGGCCTCGGGCGAGGCGATGGAGATCGGCGCCGCGACGGTCGACGTCCCGCTCGACCCGAACGCGGTCAGGAGCGCTGTCACGAGCCCCAGCACCCCCAGGGCGGAGAGGAGGACGAGAAGTCGGGCGCGGCGCTGCGCGCGCCGTCTGCGCTCGCGCAGACGCGCCGCTTGCCGGGAGCGCGGCGAAGCCATCGACCCACCGTAGCGCACGAGAAAGCCGACTTCATTCCGTCGGAGCCGTGAGCCAAGCCCGGGCGAGGTTACGATCGAGCCGATGGCGGATGAGACGACGATCCGGATCCCTCGCTGGATCCAGCTCGTCGGGCTGCCGGTGGTGCTCCTGCTCGCGTTCCTCCTCGCGCGCACCCTCGGTCACGTCCTCTTCCTCTTCCTGACCGCCGCGGTGATCGCGTTCACGCTCAACCCGCTCGTCCGCGAGCTGACGCGAGCCCGCCTGCCGCGCGGGCTCTCGGTCGCGGTGGTCTCGATCGTCTTCGCGACGGTGTTCATCGGCATCCTCGTCCTGCTGGGGACGGTCGTCGTCTCCGAGAGCCGCTCTGCCGCCGAGCGAATCGACACGTACCTGACCGAGGAGAATCCGGTCAGCGACCAGACGGGCGTCGAGGTCGACGTCGACCGCCTCCAGGCCTGGCTCGACGACCACGGCCTCGAGGGGATCCGGATCGAGCAGCAACTCGACGACCTCACGGACTCGATCGGCGCCGGTGACGTCTCGGGCTACGTGCAGGACGCGATCTCGTTCGCCCAGGGCGCGGCGCTCTCGGTGATCCTCCTGCTCTTCTCGATCGTGCTGGTCGTCGTGATCGCGATCTACATGCTCCTCGACATGCCGCGCCTCGAGCGGTCGATCGACCGGCGCTTCCCCCCCGCGGGCGGCCCGCCGCTCACCCAGCGCATCGAGCGGGCGCTCTGGGGCTACGTCCGCGGCCAGGTGATCCTCTCGGTCGTGATCGGCACGAGCGCCGGGGTCGGCATGTGGATCCTCGGGAAGACGGGAGCCGTGGAGGGCGCCGACCGGTACGCCCTGCTCTTCGGCATCTGGACGGCGTTCATCGAGGTGATCCCGTACATCGGGCCCTGGCTCTCGGCGGTGCCGCCGGCGATCTACGCGCTCGTCGTCGACCCCGTCGGGTTCCTCTGGGTCGCCGCCCTCTTCGTCTTCATCTACCAGGTGGAGGGGCACGTCGTCGTCCCGAACGTGATGGCGAGCGCGCTCAGGCTCCACCCGCTCCTCGTCATCTTCGGGCTGCTCGCCGGTGGCGCGCTGTACGGCATCCCCGGCGTGCTCGTCGCCCTCCCGACGATGGCCGCGGGGCGAGCGATCTGGGAGTTCTTCCGCGAGCGAATCGACCTCGAGCCGTGGAACGATGCCCCTGACGCGGTCGTTCCGGTGGAGGTCGAGCCGCCGCCGCCCGGGAGTGCCTAACCTTCGCGGTGTGAGCTTTCCGGCCACGCGCCTCCGGCGCCTGCGGCGTACCGACACGCTGCGGGCACTCGTCCGCGAGACGTCGCTCGCGCTCGACGACGTCGTGATGCCGCTCTTCGCCTGTCCGGGAGAGGGCGTCGTGCGGCCGGTCTCCGGGCTGCCGGGGATCGCACAGCGCTCGGTCGACGAGCTCGTCCGCGAGGCGCACGAGCTCGTCGCCGTCGGCGTACGGGCGGTCCTTCTCTTCGGCATTCCCGAGTCGAAGGACATGGACGGCTCGGGCGCCTGGGACGAGGACGGGATCGTCCAGCGCGCGCTCCGCGCGCTCCGGGCGGAGGTGCCCGGCCTCACGCTGCTCACGGACGTCTGCCTCTGCGAGTACACCGAGCACGGCCACTGCGGGACGCTGTGCGCAGCCGGCGACACGGTCGCGAACGACGAGACGCTCGAGTCGCTCGTCCGCACCGCGGCGAGTCACGCCGAGGCGGGTGCCGACGCCGTCTGCCCGAGCGACATGATGGACGGGCGGGTCGGCGCGATCCGCGCGGCCCTTCCCGAGATGCCGATCGTCTCGTACGCGGCGAAGTACGCCTCCGCGTTCTACGGGCCGTTCCGCGAGGTCGCGGAGTCCGCGCCCTCGTTCGGGGACCGTCGCGGATACCAGATGGATCCGGCCAACGCGCGCGAGGCGCTGCGCGAGTGCGCGCTCGACCTCGACGAGGGGGCGGACGTGCTGATGGTCAAGCCGGCGCTGCCGTACCTCGACGTGATCCGCGCCGTCCGCGAGCGCTTCGACTGCCCGGTCTGGGCGTACCAGGTCTCCGGCGAGTACGCGATGGTGCGCGCGGCCGCCGCTGCGGGTCATCTCGACGAGCGCCGTGCGGCGCTCGAGGCACTGACTGCGATCAAGCGAGCCGGCGCGGGCACCATCGTCACGTACTGGGCGAAGGATCTCGCGCAGTGGCTCTAGGGTCGCGGTGGCGCTGACCGAGCGCACCGACCTCTGGCGGCGGGCGACCGGCCTCATCCCAGGCGGTGTCAACTCACCGGTGCGGGCGATGCGTGCCGTCGGCCTCGAGGAGCCCGTCTTCATGCGACGCGGCGAGGGCGCGCTCGTCGAGGACGTCGACGGGAACCGCTACGTCGACTGGGTGCAGTCGTGGGGCCCACTCCTCTTCGGGCACGCCGACCCGGAGACGCTCGCCGCCGTGCACGAGGCGACCGACCGCGGCACGACCTTCGGTGCGCCGACCGAGGCCGAGGTGGAGCTGGCCACGGAGATCGTCGACGCGGTCCCGTCGATCGAGATGGTGCGGCTCGTGAGCTCCGGCACCGAGGCCTCGATGAGCGCCCTTCGGCTCGCGCGCGCCGCGACGCGCCGCGACCGGGTGATCAAGTTCGCCGGGTGCTACCACGGCCACGTCGACGCACTGCTCGCGAGCGCGGGGTCAGGGCTGATGACGCTCGGGATCCCCTCCACGCCGGGCGTTCCGGGAGGCGTGACCGCCGACACGATCGTCTGTCGCTTCAACGACGTCGACGGCGTCGCGGCAGCATGCGAGCGCTACGGCGACGGCCTCGCCGCGATCCTCGTCGAGCCCGTCGCGGGGAACATGGGCTGCGTCCCACCCGTGCCCGGCTTCCTCGAGGCGTTGCGCACCCTGGCGGACGCGACCGGGGCGCTGCTCGTCTTCGACGAGGTGATGACCGGTTTCCGCGTGGCGCGCGGAGGTGGCCAGGAGCGGTTCGGCGTGACTCCCGACCTGACGGTGCTCGGCAAGATCGTCGGGGGCGGCCTTCCCGCCGCGGCGTTCGGAGGGCGGGCGGAGCTGATGGAGCGGCTGGCGCCTGTGGGCGACGTCTACCAGGCGGGAACGCTGTCCGGAAACCCGCTCGCGACGGCCGCCGGCGTCTCGGTCCTGCGCCGCCTGCGGGACGCGCAGATATACGACGAGCTCGAGCGGCTCGGCGCGCGGCTCGAGGCGGGGCTCGCGCCCTTCGGCACGGTGCAGCGCGTCGGCGCGATGCTGACGCTCTTCTGCCGGGACGCACCGGTGGTCGACCACGAGGACGCCGCCGCGTGCGACACGGAGCGCTTCGGCGCGCTCTTCCGGCACCTGCTCGACAGCGGTGTCTACCTGCCGCCGTCCCAGTTCGAGTGCCTCTTCCCGTCGCTCGCGCACACCGACGAGCACGTCGACGCGACGATCGCCGCCGTGGCCTCGTTCGCGTGACGACCGTGTCGGCCGAGGACGTCTTCGCGGCGATCGCCGCCGGCGCGAGCGAGGAGAGCCGTCTCTGGGCGGAGGCGCTGCGACCGGCCGACCAGCGCGAGACGCAGCGTGTCTTCTCCAGCCTCCTTCCCGACGAGCGCTTCGTGCTCGGTCTCGAGACGATCTACGAGGGCTACCTGCTCCACTACGGGCGCTCGCGCCTCTTCGCGCCGCAGGACGACGACGTCGCGCTCCTCCTCGGCGACGCCCTCCTCGCGCACGGGCTCGTCCGCGTCGCAGCGACGGGATCGATGCACGCCGTCGCCGACCTCGGCGAGCTGCTCTCGCTCTGCGCCCAGGCGCGGGCCGACGGGCGCGCAGGCGACGGGGCCGCGTGGGCGGCGACGGCTGCGCTCATCGGCCGCGATGGTCTCGACGATGCGCGTCGGGCCCTACGCGAGGACCGCGACCCCGCGCCGCTCGAGCGCCTCGCGCGCGCCACGGCGGGCGACGGCCCGGTGGACGAGGCGCTCGTCGCGCACGACCTCCGCCTGCGATAGCATCGCCGCGATGCTCGCAGCGTTCTGGGTGCTGGCGGATGCCGCCGAGGAAGGAAGAAGCGTCGTCCTCTCGATGCTCGTCGTGGGACTCGTGTTCCTCGCCGTGATCGGCCTCGGCGAGCTCACGCACCACGCTGCGATGAAGCGCAAGCGCGCGAAGCTCGACCGGCCGCTCTAGCCCGGAAGCACGGGGAACCCCTCCCGCGCCGCGGCCAACGCGAGTCGCTCGTCGAGGGTCACGAACGGCGGCGTCGTCTCGCCACGTCCCCGGAGGTCGACCGCCGCGGCGAGCTGGAGCGCATCGGCTGCACGCAGGTCGTGCACACGCACGAGCCGGCAAGCCGAGTCGCGGAGAGGTCTGGTTGGTGTCACCTCGGACCATCGCGCCTCCAGGAAGGTGAGCTTGCGAGTGGCAATCGCACGGTCGGCCTCGTCCAACGAGCCGGCTCGCTCTCGCCTGGCGAGGGCGGAGACGCACTCGATCGCCGTCCCCCACCACGTTGCAATCGATCGATCCTCGCCCAACACTGCGTCCATCGTCGCGCTCGACGTCTCGACCAGCAGGAGCGGGACCAGGGCCGAGCTGTCCCAGTACCTCAACGCGTGCTCTCGCGGCGCTCCTCGAGCAGCGCCTCGAGGACGCTCTCACGGGAGCGCGCCCTTGGCATCGCGAGGAACGCCTCGACGTCGAGCTCCTCGGTGGGGAGGCGCACCAACCCTTGCCGCGCGAGCTCCTGCAGGCGCGCATCCCAGTCCACGCTCGACGCGGGCAGCGGCGCAAGCTGCGCGACCGGGACGCCGCGATCCGTGATCGTCACGGTCTCGCCCGCCTTGACCCGGTCAAGGAGCGCGCTCAGCTTCGCCTTCGTCTCGGAGATCGATGCCGTGGCCATATGACCATTCTAGTCAGATCGGTCTGACTATCAAGGTCTGTTAGAGGCATGTCCCTAGACTGCGCCTGCGGATGGCCGCCTCTCCGCCTCGGATCTCCGCGAGTGGATCGCGCTCCTCGAGCAGGAAGGCGAGCTCGTCCGCGTCGCCGGCGAGGTCGATCCCGAGCTCGAGATCACGGAGATCACCGACCGGGTCGTCAAGGCCGGCGGCCCGGCGCTCCTCTTCGAGAACGTCAAGGGCTCGAGGCTGCCGCTCCTGATCAACCAGTTCGGCACCGAGCGACGTATGTGCCTCGCCTTCGGCGTCGAGCGCCTCGACGACGTCGCGACGAAGCTCGAGGAGGTGCTCGAGCTCACGCCGCCCCAGGGCCTCGTCGACAAGGTACGCAAGCTCGGGACGCTCAAGTCGATCGCGGACTCGATGCCGAAGACCGTGTCGCGCGCGGCCTGCCAGGAGGTCGTCCTCACCGGCGACCAGGTCGACCTGGACGCGCTCCCGATCATGCGCTGCTGGCCGCTCGACCCGGCGCCGTTCATCACGCTGCCCGCGGTGATCACGAAGGATCGCGCGACCGGCGTGCGCAACGTCGGCATGTACCGGATGCAGAAGGTCGACCGCCGCTCGACCTACATGCACTGGCAGATCCACAAGGACGGGCGAGCCGACCTGCTCGCCGCGCCCGACGGCCGCATCCCCGTCGCCGTCGCGCTCGGGCTCGACCCGGTCACGGCCTACTCGGCGAGCGCGCCACTGCCGAAGCACGTCGGCGAGCTCATGGTCGCAGGGTTCCTGAAGGGGTCGCCCGTGCAGCTCGTCCCGTGCAAGACGGTCGAGCTCGAGGTGCCCGCGAACGCGGAGATCGTGCTCGAGGGATGGGTCGACGCGAGCGACACGGGGATGGAAGGGCCGTTCGGCGACCACACGGGCTACTACACGCCGCCCGAGGAGTTCCCGCTCTTCCGCCTCTCGGCGATCACGATGCGCCGCGACGCGATCTACCCCTCGATCGTGGTCGGCAAGCCGCCGGCCGAGGACGAGTGGCTCGCCAAGGCGACCGAGCGGATCTTCCTGCCCGCGATCCGGATGAGCGTCCCCGAGCTCGTGGACTACGACCTGCCGACCGCGGGCGCGTTCCACAACTGCGTGATCGTCTCGATCCGCAAGCGCTTCCCGGGTCACGCACGCAAGGTGATGCACGCGATCTGGGGCCTCGGGCTCCTCTCGCTCGCGAAGTCGGTCGTCGTCGTGGACGAGGGGGTGGACGTGCACGACTACGAGCAGGTCTTCTTCCACGTCTGCGCGAACGTCGACCCGAAGCGCGACGTGGTCCTCACGGAAGGGCCGATCGACCAGCTCGACCATGCCTCGGTGCTGCCGAGCTACGGGGGCAAGATCGGCTTCGACGCGACCGCGAAGGGGCCGTCCGAAGGCGCTCGCGAATGGCCGCCCGAGATCGAGATGTCGCCGGAGGTCAAGGCCCGCGTCGACGCACGCTGGGCCGAGCTCGGGTTGCCCGTGCATGCCGACCAGCGAACCGTGCAGAATGGCGGTCGAGCGGCCCGGAGGCGGCGCCCGGCGATCTGGCCGGGTCGGCGTTGACGCAGGTCGTGGAGGACGGTTGAATCAGGCACTGGAGCACGGAACGACCGAGTGAGCGAGCCAGAGCGCGACACACCGCACGTCCCGGCGCCGAGCCTCTGGCCGATCGGCTTCGCGATCGGCATCGCCTGCATCCTCGTGGGGCTCGTCGTCAGCGTCGCGGCGCTGATCGCCGGCGCCCTGATCGCGCTCGTCTTCGGCTTCCTCTGGGTGCGCGACCTCTTCGCGACGCACCCGGTGACCTCTGCCGCGAGCGGCGAGCCGACGCCCGCGGTCGCGACGGCGGGTGACGTGGGCCAGAACGTCGACCGCGCGACGTTCCTCTCGCTCGCGACGATCGGCGTCGGCGGCCTGATCGGCGCCGGCGTCACGCTGCCGGTGCTCGGCTTCGGCGTCCTCCCGTCGTTCGTCGGGGACGGGATCGAGACGCACGACGTCGACCTGGGGCCGATCTCGAACTTCCCGGAGGGCCAGTACGTGATCGCGACGTTCCTCGAGGATCCCGAGCAGGGCGAGGTGACGCGCCGGACGGCGTTCATCCGGAACAACGGCCGCACCGAGGACGACATCCCGAGCTTCACGACGATCTTCAGTCGCTGTGTCCACCTCGGCTGCCCCGTGCAGCCGAACGGGCCGATCGACGAGGAGGCTCGCCAGGAGGTGAACGGCGTCGAGCTGCGGCCCGTGCTGGCAGCGAGCTTCGGCTGCCCGTGTCACGGCGGCCTGTACGACTCCGAGGGCAACCGCAGCGCCGGGCCGCCCGTTCGCTCGCTCGACCGCTTCGAGTTCTCGATCAGGGACGGCAACCTGATCCTCGGCCGGCTCTTCAGCGTCGGTGACGTCGAGGGCACCGGAGCGAAGGCGCGCATCTCGAAGTACTACCGCGCCTACCCGGGCGTCCACGTCGACGGTATCGAGCGGTTCCTGTACCCGATCCCGACCCCGGGATCGACGAGCTGATGGCCAAGTCCACCCGCCGCCAGCAGCTCGAGGCCGTCGCCCTCTACCCGGTCGACTGGGTCGAGGAGCGCTCGGGGCTCATCGGCTACACGAAGTGGTTCCTCTTCCGGAAGGTTCCGCGCGACGTCAGCTGGGCACAGACGTTGGGAGCCGCGTCCCTCACGGCATTCATCTCCCAGGTCGTGACCGGCGTCGTGCTCGCCTTCTACTACAAGCCCGATCCGGCCTCCGCCTATGCCTCCGTCCAGAACATCACGGAGGAGGTGACGCTCGGCTGGCTCGTGCGCGGAATGCACAAGTGGGGCGCGAGCGTGTTCATCATCCTCCTCTTCTTCCACATGGCCCGCGTGTTCCTGTTCGGCGCGTACAAGTATCCGCGCGAGCTGAACTGGGTCGTCGGCGTCTTGATCCTCGTCCTGGGTATGGCCGAGGGCTTCACGGGCTACCTGCTCCCGTGGGACAACACCGCCTACTGGGCCACTGTGGTGGGCATCAACATCAACGCGACCGGGCCGATCGTCGGGCCGTTCCTTGCCCAGTTCCTCCAGGGTGGGCTGGCGATCGGGCCCGACACGCTGGCGAAGTTCTACGCCCTCCACATGCTCCTGATCCCCGGCGCGCTCTTCGCGCTCATCGGCCTGCACCTCTACCTCGTCGTCCGGCTCGGCGTGACCTCGCCGCCGTGGTCGGCAACGGCGGCCGGGCGCCCGCGCCCCGAGACGAACGGGTCGCGCGAAGGGCTGATCCGCACGCCCGCGGCGCCACCGGCGGCTGCCGAAGGCAAGGGCGAGAGCTGATGGGCGTCCCGCTGAAGGAACGGAACCGCGCCGAGCACAAGCGCTACAAGGAGGACGTCGAGCGCGAGGGGAAGAGCTTCTTTCCCTACGCGGTGTGGCACGACACCGTCATGTCGTTCGTCGTCGTGGCGGTGATCATCGGACTCGCGTGCGTCTGGTACTACAGCGCGGACGGGACGGAGGCCGGGATCCTCGGGCCCTGGTACACCGACGAGGCGGACCCCGGGACGATCCAGTTCGTCCCGCGGCCGGACTGGTTCTTCTACTTCCTCTTCTACCTCCTGCGGATCTTCAAGTGGCCCGAGTCGGTCTTCCTCGGCACGATCGGGATCCCGACGATCCTCCTGATCCTGCTGATCAGCCTGCCGTTCTACGACCGGCGCCCCGAGCGGCGGCTGGGCGGCGCCCGGTCGCGCTCGTCGCCGCGGTGCTCGTGGTGATCTCGATGGGTGTCCTCACCTGGAAGGGCGCAACGGCGAAGGAGGCGCTCGGGTCCGAGATCATCGCCTCCGGCCTTCCCGAGGAGTGGGCGGAGCAGCAGGGGTTCGCCGACAACGAGGTCGCGGTCGAGGGCGCGACGCTCTTCGCCCAGTCGGGCTGTCTCACATGCCACACGTACGCCGGTGAGGGTGCGTCGAACCTCGGTGCGCCCGACCTGACCGACGTGGGTGCGTCCGACCGGGGGATCGACTTCTTCAAGTCGTACATCTCGAACCCGGCGCAGTACGGCAACAACGTGATGATCTCGTACGCCTACCTCGGCGACGAGAACCTGACGAAGATCGCGACCTTCCTCGACGCGTCGCGCGGGGGCGAGTAGCCCGCGAGCCCGCGTCGTCGGGGCGACGCGCGCCCCGATACGCTGGATTCGGTGAAGGTCTTCCTGGGGATCACGGGAGCGTCCGGCGCGCCGTACGCCAAAGGCATCCTCGACGGGCTCGTCGGCGCCGGGGCCGACATCGGCCTCTGCGCCTCCTCGGCCGGGATCGAGGTGCTCGCGACCGAGCTCTATCGCGACCCGTCGCTCGGCCGTGCTGACGTGCTTGCACGCTTCGTCGCTGAACGCGACGCGGTGACGGTGTACGACGCGCAGGACTGGAAGAGCCCGTACGCGAGCGGCTCCGCGAAGGTCGACGCGTACGTCGTCTGCCCCTGCTCCATGTCCACGGTCGGCACGCTCGCCTCGGGCGCGATGACGAATCTCATCCACCGCGCCGCATCGGTCGCGCTGAAGGAGCGGCGGAGGCTCGTGCTCGTCCCGCGCGAGACGCCGCTCTCCTCGATCCACCTGCGCGGCCTCGCCACGCTGAACGAGGCGGGCGCAGTGGTCCTCTTTGCGGCCCCCGGCTTCTACCACGGCGCCGACACGATCCAGGACCTCGTCGACTTCGTCGTCGCGCGGTGCCTCGACCAGCTCGGCATCGACACGACGCTGATCCGGAGGTGGGGCGAGTGACGCACGAGTCGGGAACCCTGCAGCCGGACGCAGTCCGGGGCATGTTCGACCGGATCGCGCCGGTCTACGACGTCATGAACCGCGTCATGACCGTGGGCCTCGACCGGTCCTGGCGGCAGGCTGACCGTCGAGGCCGTCGTGCAGGCAGGTGACCGGGTGCTCGACGCCTGCTGCGGGACGGGCGATCTCGCCGTCGCGGCCGAGCGGAGGGGCGCCGTGGTCACGGGACTCGACTTCTCGCCGGCGATGCTCGTGCGCGCCCGGCGCAAGTCCGCCACCGCCGAGTGGGTCGAGGGCGACCTCCTCGCGCTGCCGTTCGACGACGGGGCGTTCGACGCCGCGACGGTCGGCTTCGGGGTGCGGAACGTCGCGGATCTCGACGCCGCCCTCGACGAGCTCCATCGCGTCCTGCGACCGCAGGGACGCCTGGCGATCCTCGAGATCACGCAGGCGCGTGGCGCGCTGCGCCCGTTCTTCACGCTCTGGTTCGACCGCATCGTGCCCCTCCTCGGCAAGGTGCTGCCCGGCGGGCGCGCGTACACGTACCTCCCCGCGAGCGTCCGTCGCTTTCCCGGCGCGGAGGAGCTCGTCGCGGTGCTCGAGCGCAAGGGCTTCGAGCAGGTGAGCTTCCGGCTGCTCGGCGGCTCGATCGTCGCGCTGCACACGGGGGTCCGAACGTGACCGCGCCCATGCCGGTTCATGCGGCGCCTGGCCTGGCGGACTACCTCGAGCGGGTCGAGGCGCAGCTCGCCGCCGTGATCGACGCCCACCCGGGCGTCGTGGCCGCCGTGGGCGCCGACGCGCTCGCGGCCGGGGGAAAGCGCCTGCGGCCGGCGTTGACGTTCCTCGCCTCTCGGCACGACGCGACGCTGCCCCTGGCGGAGGGCGCAGCCGTCGAGCTGGTGCACATGGCGTCGTTGGTGCACGACGACATCGTCGACGGAGCGCATCTGCGCCGCGGCCGGGCGGCCGCGTGGACGGCGCACGGAGCGGACGCCGCGAAGGCTGCGGGCGACCACCTGTTCGCGGCCGCATTCGCTCTCCTGGCGCGCACCGGCTCGCGCGAGCACGTCGTCGTCCTCGCGGACGCGTCCCTCGCGCTCGCGCGCGGAGAGGCGTTGCAGCGACTCCAGCGGCACGATCCGACCACGAGCGTCGAGGCGTACCTCGAGCGGTGCGCACTGAAGACCGGGTCGCTGTTCGCGGCAGCCTGCGTGCTCGGCGGCGGTAGTCCGACCTTCGGCCGGTTGCTCGGGATCGCGTTCCAGATCGTCGACGACGTGCTCGACTGCACGGGCGAGACCGTCGAGACGGGAAAGGTGCCGGGAACCGACCTTCGCGACGGGACACCGACGCTGCCGCTCCTCCTCGCCGCGCGCGAGGACGAGCTCGTCCGGCGCGCGCTCGAAGGAGGGCCCCTCGAGGGCGCGCTCGTTCGCGTCGCAGCGACGGACGCGCTCGACCG
Organism: uncultured Actinomycetes bacterium; assembly: GCA_963791895.1. GTDB lineage: Bacteria > Actinomycetota > Thermoleophilia > Gaiellales > Gaiellaceae > Gaiella. The sequence continues at coordinate 300,393 of CAWBTY010000009.1, read as the reverse complement.
CTCCCGCACGGTCGCCCTCGACTACGCGCAGCGGGCGCGCGCGAGCCTGAACGGCGCCGTGTGTCGCGAGGAGCTCGAAGGTCTCGTCGACGCAGTCGTGGAAAGGACACACTGAGATGGCAAGGCTCGGCCGGACGATCCCCGCGCTCCCGGCTCGAGACGTCGCCGCGTCGGTCGCCTTCTACAACGAGCGCCTCGGCTTCGAGACGCTGCACCACGACGGCGGCTTCGCCGTCCTGATGCGCGACGACGCCATCGTCCATCTCTGGGAGTCGAGCGACGAAGACTGGCGGACGCGCGCCGACACCCTCGAGCGGCCCGTCTGCTCGGGGGCCGAATCCTTCCTCGCCGGCACGGCAAGCTGCCGGATCGAGGTCGAGGGGATCGACGAGCTGTACGCCGAGCTGCAGCAGGCGGACATCCTCCATCCCGTCTCGCGCGACGGCGTCGACGACACCGACTACGGGACGCGCGAGTTCGCGACCCTCGATCCGGACGGCAACCTGGTCACGTTCTACCTCTGGGTTGAAGATGAATGATCGGCGATTGGGGCACGTCCGGATGACGTCTGTGACGCGGCGCATCGCGGCACGCTCGCCCACGACACGTACCTCGTCGGTACGTGCCGTGACCGATCGCACCACGCTGCTTGGTCACCGCCGCCCCCGAACGCACCCGAATCACCGACCATTCATCTCGGAGTGATCAGGCTCGGCCGCATCTCGTACGTGAACATGGCACCCGTCTTCCACCGGCTGACGCACGAGGTGGAGGAGGTGACGGGCGTTCCGACCGAGCTCAACCGGATGCTGCTCGCCGGCGAGATCGACGTCGCGCCGATCTCCTCGATCGAGTACGCGCGAAACGCGTCGCGCCTCCGCCTCCTGCCGCGGCTCTGCGTCTCGTCCGAGGGCGCCGTCGACTCGATCCAGCTCGTGACCCGCGTCCCGCTCGGGCAGGTGCGCACGGTCGCAGTCACGCCCGAGAGCGCCACCTCCGTCGTCCTCACGCGGGTGCTCCTGCCGCGGGCCGAGATCCTCCCGCTCGAAGCCGAAGCGGACGCGCGCCTGCTGATCGGGGACGCGGCGCTCCGCAGCGCCTTCGAGGATCCGACGCCGCACCACGATCTCGGCCGTCTCTGGCTCGAGCGCACGGGCCTCCCGATGGTGTTCGCGGTGTGGGCCGCGCCCGAGCCGGTGGTCGAAGGGCTCGGCGACCTGCAGGAGTCGCTCGTCGCGTCCGTCCGGCTCGCGCGCTCCGAGCCCGAGCGGCTCGCGCACGAGGCGAGCGACCGCTACGGCTACCCGGCGGGATTCCTCGCCCGCTACTTCGAGAAGCTCCGCTACAGCTTCGGGCCGCGCGAGCGCGCCGGGCTGTACACGTTCCTCGAGATGGCGCGAGACGTCGGCGAGCTCGAGCACGTGCCGGAGCTGCGTTTCATCGCAGCCGAAGCAGCGCCCGTCTAGGTCGTGAGCGCCGGCGGCCGCGCGGCCCGGCGGTACTCGACGCGATAGCCGAGCCGCCGCGGGATCGCGAGCAGCCCTTCGAGGTCCAGGTCGATGCGGGCGCCTGCCTTCTGGGTGACCTCGTCCTCGATCGGCAGGTCGAAGTCGTCGGCGCCGTAGTCGAGCGCCCGGAAGGCGTCCTCGTTCTGCGTCAGCACCGAGGTGCGGACGTGGCGGACGTTGTCGAGGAAGACCCGCGAGAGCGCGATGTGGCGCCAGTACTCGCGTGCAGAGATCTCGCGGCCGCCGAAGGCCGTCCCGTACGGCTTGTACGTCCAGCAGAGGAAGGAGAAGAGCCCGTCGAGCCCGTCCCGCAGGCAGTCGTCCTGGAAGTCGCGCGTTCGCTGCAGGTGCTCGAGCCGCTCTTCGAGCGTCTCGTCGAAGCCGATCACCATCGTCGCCGTCGTGCGCATCCCGCTCTCGACGATCGCGCGCTGGGCGTCGAGGTACTCGGCGACGGTGTACTTGAACTTGGCGTGCCGCTTGCGGAAGTCCTCGGTGAGGATCTCGCTCCCGCCGCCGGTCACCCAGTGCACGCCTGCGTCACGCAGGCGGGCTGCTGCCTCGGCGTGGGAGAGGCCGGCGCGGTCGGCGAGGAAGACGAACTCCGCGACGGTCAGCGCGTAGAACTCGACCCGCTCGCCGTAGCGCTCGCGCACCGAGGCGAAGAGGCCGCAGTAGTACTCGAGCGGGAGCTTCGGGTTGAAGCCGCCGTTGAACGCGACGAGGTCGCCGCCGACCTCGAGCAGCTCGTCGATCTTCGCGAAGACCTCGGCGCGGTCGAGGACGTAGCCGCCGTCCTCGTTCGGGAGGACGTAGAAGGCGCAGTAGTCGCACTGGGCGACGCAGACGTTCGTGTAGTTGACGATGCGCATCACCATGTAGGTGGCGCGATCGGGCTCGTGCCAGCGGGCGCGTGCCGCCTGGCCGAGCTCGCGGAGCTCGTCGTCGCTCGCCTCGTGCCAGAGACGCGCTGCGTCCTCGACCGAGATGCGGGTCATCGGTCGATCTCGATCGGCCGATGACCGGGGAGGGGTGTGGGGAACCGGGAGGTTCCCCACGCTCTCAGAAGAAGGGGGCACGTGGGGGAAACATGGTTTCCCCCACGAGAGCGAGCCGAAGGCGAGCGAGTCACGCCGGCACCGCCTCCTCGACCGTCACGTCCTCGGGGTCGAGCGTGTCCATGAACGAGCTGACGGAGAAGACGGCGTTGCCGGCGCCCGCGACGCCGTAGCCGGGCGGTGGCCTGAGGCCGTGCCGGGCGAGCGCTTCGCGATACGCCTCGAGGAGGCGGATGTGGTACTCGAGCGGCGCGCCGTCCGGGTTCGCGCGGCCGAGCGGTGTCGTCGGCTCCGGGCACCAGGTCGTGAAGCGCGGCGTGATCCCCCGGCTCATGAACCAGTCGAGCCCTTCGGTCGTCGACGCGATCGCCTCGTCGACGGTGGCGAAGCCGTGCGGCTTGGCCAGCTCGACGCCGGCGACGAAGTTCGGGATCACGTAGCGGGAACCGAACACCTCGGCCGCGTCGAGGATGCGTCGGTGCCACTCCTCGCGGCCGACGTAGCGCTGCTTCCCCGGCGAGATGAGCTCGAAGAGGCGCTTGTCCCAGACCTCGTAGTTCGGGTGGTAGATCGTGATCCCGTAGTCCTTGTAGCGCTGGACGTCCGCCCGCGGTAGCGCCTGCGCGACGACCTTGCCGATCCAGCGGCCGGGGAAGCGCTCCTCGATCGCCTGTGCGTAGCGGCCGTAGAAGTCGGCCTCGGCGAGCCCGTCGACGGTGCTCGTGACGGAGCCGCCCGTGAGCGTGTACGCCTTGCTCGTCCGGTCGGTGTCGTACCGGTCGATGAGCGCGAGCGCCTCGAGGACGTCGGCCACCGGCTTGACGCCCGTGTACGGCCGACCCTCCCGCTTGTGCTGGCGCCAGTTGTGGTTGATGTCGCAGAAGCCGCACTCCTCCTTCGCGCCGAAGTACTGGCAGAGGCGCAGCACCGTGAGGTAGACCAGGTAGCCCCACTGGATCGTCGGCGCCGTCTCCATCACCGTCTTGCCGTTCGCGAGCGTGTGCCGGTAGTACTCGGGCATCGGAGGAAGGCCGACGTCGGCGACGGGACGTCCCTCGAGCGCGAGGCCGAGCGCCCCGTCCTCCCCCCGGGCGACGCGGTAGGGCGAGCCGGGATTCACGCGCACCGAGACGATCGTGCGGCGGAGATCCCACGGGCCGCCGGTGAGCGCGAGCTCCTCCGGCGGCCGGCGCCGCGCCGCCTCGCCGAGCTCCGCGAGCGGCTTCTGGTCGAACGAGAAGATGAAGTACGACTTCGGCTTCACCTCGCCGTCCAGGTTGTCGCTCAACGCGGACTCGTCGAACGCGAGCCCCGTGCGGAGCAGGTCCTCCTTGAGGACGGCCTCGCGAGGCACGTGGGGGAAGCGCTCCATGAGCGCTTCCACGAGGGCCGTACGGCTGGTCGGCGAGGCCGCGCTCACGTCCTCACGGTATCGGCCCGCGGTGGAGCTCGGGGTCGTCGGACCGGCCGGGTGCGAGCGTTCGTACGAAACGTGTGAGGATCTCGAGGCCGACGCCGCGGGCCGACTACGCTCGGCCGGGGTCCATGCGCAGCCGTGCCCTCATCGCCGTCCTTGCCCTCCTCGTGGCCGTGCTCGCCGCGCAGCCCGGGTCGGCCGCGCCGCGCGAGCTCTGGCCGGGGGTCACGTTCGAGCCCGGTGTCCAGTTCACGCCACGCGGCCCGGTGGCGATCAACGTCCTCCGCGGGCCGCGACCCGGAGGGCTGACGACGCTCGAGCCGGTGCTGTCGAACGACACGGTCGTCGGTCGCGAGACCCTGACGGCGATGCAGAAGCGGCTGTCGACGACCGCCACCGCGGCGGGCGTGAACGGCGACTACTTCACCTTCGCGACCGGGCGGCCGTCGGGCGTCCTGCTCCGCGACGGCAGGCTCGTGACGCCGCCGAATGCCGATCGTGCGAGCGCCGGGGTGACGACGGACGGGAGGCTCGACGTCCGGCGCGCGTCGTTCGTCGGCAGCTGGCGCGGCCTCGGCGGAAACCGCCTCGTACGCGCGCTGAACACCCCGCCGAGCGCGGACGGCTCGGCCCTCTACACCGACGCGTACGGGCCGGCGACGCCCGCGGTCCCGGGAAGCGTCGCGATCACGCTCTTCCCCTTCCCGACCGCGACGCCGGAGGTCGATCTCGTCGGCGTCGTCGTCGAGTCTCGCCCGGGCGGCGTCGCAGTCGCGATCCCCCCCGGCGGCGCCGTGCTCCTCGGACGGGGGCAGTCCGCCGCCGCCCTGACTGCCGAGGCGCCCGCGGGCACGAACGTGACCGTGCGCCTCGCGATCCGACCGGCGTGGCCCGGCCTCCTCTCGGCCTTCGGGGGCGGGCCGCAGCTGGTGAGGGACGGACAGCCGCTCTTTCGCTCCGGCGAGAAGTTCACGACGGGCCAGCTGGGCCCGCGGGCGCCGCGGAGCGCGATCGGCCAGCTCGCGGACGGGCGCGTCGTGCTCGTCGCCGTCGACGGTCGCCAGCCCGGGTACAGCATCGGCCTCACGAGCTACGAGCTCGCCCAGGCGCTCGTCCGGCTCGGCGCCGTCACGGCGATGGGCCTCGACAGCGGCGGCTCGACCACGATGGCGTTCGACGGAGCATTGCTCAACCGCCCCTCGGACGGACGCGAGCGCGCGATCTCGACGGCGGTGATGCTCCTCTACCGAGGCGTCTTCGCGACCGAGCCGCCGGCGCTCGTGTCGCCGAACGGCGACGGCGTCGCCGAGGCTCCCGACCTCCGCTACCGGGTCGTCCGGCCCTCGTCGGTAACGGTGTCGCTCCGACCTCCGGACGGCTCGCCCCCGCTCGCCTCCACGGTCTCGCAGGGGCCGGGGACGCACCCGATCGCGTTCCCGCCGACCGGCGGGCCTCTCGTGCCGGGTCGCTGGAGGCTGACCGTGAGCGCCGTCGACGACGTCGGTCAGGCCTCGGAGATGACGAGGGCCTTCGTCGTCGACGACACGCTCGGCTTCCTCCGCGTCCCGCGCCTCCGCGCCGTCCCGCCCGCGGGCCGGGAGCTGCCGATCACGTGGAGGCTCGCTCGACCGGCCCGAGTCTCGGTCACCGTCCGCGACCGGGACGACCGGCTCGTACGGCGGCTGTTGGGCGGGGGACGGTTCGAGGCGGGCGACCAGCGGCTCGTGTGGGATGGGCTCGGCGTGAATCGTCGCCGGCTCGCCGGCAGCTACACCGTGCGCGTCGTGGCCGCGAGCGAGGTCGGCCGCTCCGAGCTCGTCGCCCCGGTGACGCTGCGGAAGGCCCGCGCGCCCCGCCGGTAGCTTTCCGCGGCGATGCTCGTCGCCAACGCCTTCAGCGACCTCCTGCACGGAATCACGGACGCCGTGACCGACGCGATCGGGAACTACGGCCTCTACGCCGTCTTCCTCCTGATGATGGTCGACGCGGTGCTGCCCGCGGCGAGCGAGGTCGTGATGGTCTACGCGGGCGCCATCGCCGCGGGCGCCTTCGCAGACCAGTCGGTGACGCTCTTCGGCTACGAGTTCGAGAGCGGGTTCCCCGCGTACGTCGCGATGGCGACTGCGGGCACGCTCGGCTATCTGCTCGGGTCGATCGGCGGCTGGTACCTGGGAGACCACCTCGGACGGCCGTGGCTCGAGCGCCATGGCCGGTGGTTCCACCTGAACGAGGCGAAGCTCGACCGCGCCGAGCGCTGGTTCGACCGCTGGGAGGGCTGGGCGGTCTTCCTCGGGCGCATCACGCCGGTCGTGCGGTCGTTCATCTCGATCCCGGCGGGCGTCTTCCACGCCCGCTTCGGCCCCTACGTGTGGCTGACGTTGCTCGGGTCGGCCATCTGGTGCTTCGCGTTCGCAGGCGCCGGCTGGGCCGCGGGCGCGAGCTGGGAGCGGTTCCACGAGGCGTTCAGATACGTCGAGTACGCGATCGCATTCGTCGTGATCGCCGGTGTGGCGTGGCTCGTCTGGCGGTACGTCAGGCGCCGCAGGCAGCCCGTCGACGAGCCCGTCTGAGCCTTTCCGGCGGCCCGGAGGCCGCCTGCGAGGCGGGTACACTCGTGCGGTCGTGATCCCCCTGATCGACGTCAAGGCGCAGTACGCGCCCTACATCCCCGAGCTCAAGGAGCGCTTCGCCGAGGTGCTCGAGTCCGGCCGGTTCATCTTCGGCCCGGAGGTGGAGGCGTTCGAGCGCGAGGCGGCCGCGTACCTCGGCGTGCCACATGCGATCGGGGTCGCGAACGGCACGGACGCGCTCGTGCTCGCGCTCGAGGCGCTGGGGATCGGGAGCGGCGACGAGGTGATCTGCCCCGCCTTCACCTTCTACGCGACCGCGGAGGCGATCGCGCGGGTCGGGGCAACGCCCGTCTTCGCCGACATCGATCCCGTCACGCTCAATCTCGACCCCGACGACGTCGCGGAGCGGGTCACGGAACAGACGAAGGCGATCATGCCGGTGCACCTCTTCGGCCGGCCCGCGCCGCTCGCCGAGCTCGCGGCGCTGGGGCTGCCGCTGCTCGAGGACGCCGCCCAGGCCTTCGGAGCGCCCGGAATCGCCACGACCGGCGTCTGCTCGACCTTCAGCTTCTTCCCGACGAAGAACCTCTTCGCGCTCGGCGACGGCGGGCTCGTCGCCTGCACGGACACGGGGGTCGCCGACACGATCCGCAAGCTGCGGTTCCACGGCTCACGCGACAAGCAGACGTTCGAGCTCGTCGGCACGAACTCCCGGCTGGATGCGATCCAGGCGGCCGCACTCCGGGTCTTCCTGCCACACCTCGCAGGCTGGAACCGGTCGCGGAGAGACGCCGCCGCCCGCTATGCCGAGCTCGGGCTGGGGGACGCCGTCGACCTGCCCGAGGACGACACGGGGCACGTCTACCACATGTTCGTCGTGCGGACGCCCGAGCGCGATCGCATCGCGGACGGCCTGCGCGAGACCGGGATCGCCTCCGCGTCGTACTACGTGCGGCCGCTCCATCTCCAGCCGGCGCTCGCCTACCTCGGCTACGAGCCAGGCTCGCTCCCGGAGACCGAACGGGCTGCGGCCGACAACCTGGCGCTGCCGATGTGGGGCGGGATCTCCGCCGAGCAGCAGGAGCGGGTCGTCGCGGCGGTCAGAGCGGCCGTGGGCGCCGCCGTCTAGGTCGGTCGTGCGCAGCCCGATCAACCGGCACTCGATCTGGCAGGTCGCAGTCGACGCTGCGCTCGTCGCGGCGGCCTGGTGGCTCGCCTGGAACCTGCGCTTCGACGAGGCGCGTCCCGTCTACTACGACCGGTATCTCGACTGGTCGATCGTGCTTCTGGTCGTCGGGCTCAAGCTGCCGGTCTTCGTCTTCACCGGCTTCTACAACCGCTGGTGGCGCTACGTCTCCACGCGCGACATGTGGACCGTGCTCCGCGGCGTCGCGCTTGCCTCGGTCGCCGTCTTCCTCGTGTTCACGCTCTTCGACGTCCACCGCGCGGCCGTTCCTCGCGGCGTCTGGTTCGTCGACATGCTCATCTGCATCGCCTTCGTCGCGGGCTCGCGGCTCCTCGCCCGCACGCTGATCGAGAAGCCGCGCCCGGGTCGCGGCCGCGGCAAGGACGTGGTCGTGGTCGGCGCCGGCGACGCGGGCCAGCTCGTGATCAAGGAGATGCAGCGCAACCCGGCGCTCGGCTACAGCCCGATCGGGCTGCTCGACGACGATCCGCGCAAGCGCAACCTCCGCCTCCACGGCGTCCGCGTGCTCGGGACGATCGGCGATCTGGCCCACGTCCTACGTGACCGGCGGCCCGACGAGGTCCTGATCGCGATCCCCTCCGCCTCGGGCGAGCTGCGGGCCCGGATCGTCGACACGACGCGCTCGCTCCAGGTGCCGGTCAAGACCCTCCCCAGCCTCTCGGACCTCGTCTCGGGGGACGCCGACCTCGCCCGGCAGCTACGCCCCGTCGAGGTAGAGGACGTGCTCGGGCGCGAGCCGGTCGACGTCGACTTCGCCTCGATCTCGGACTACCTCGCGGGCGAGGTCGTGCTCGTCACGGGCGCCGGAGGATCGATCGGCTCGGAGCTCTGCCGGCAGATCGCCCGCGTCGGGCCGGCGAAGCTCGTGCTGGTCGACAACGCCGAGCCGGCGCTCTTCGAGATCGAGCGTGAGCTCGTTCGCGAGCGGCGGTTCCTCGCGGCCGCGGCGGTCGTCGGCGACGTGCGCGACACGACCAAGCTCCGGCAGGTGTTCGACAAGTACCGACCCGGCGTCGTCTTCCACGCCGCCGCCTACAAGCACGTGGCGCTGATGGAGGCGAACCCGATCGAGGCGGTCCGCAACAACACGCTCGGCACCCGGGTCGTCGCCGACGTGGCGGTCGAGTACGGCGCGAAGCGATTCGTCCTCGTCTCGACCGACAAGGCCGCGAACCCGCGCACGGTGATGGGGCAGTCGAAGGCCCTTGCCGAGTGGATCGTCGAGACGTGGGGGCACCGCGCCGACGTCTCCACGCGCTTCGTCGCGGTCAGGTTCGGCAACGTCCTCGGCTCCTCGGGCTCCGTGGTGCCGATCTTCCGCCGCCAGATCGCGCGTGGAGGGCCCGTCACGGTCACCCATCCCGAGATGACCCGCTTCTTCATGACGATCCCGGAGGCCGTGCAGCTCGTCGTCCAGGCAGGCGCGATGGGCGGCCGCGGGCAGGTCTACGTGCTCGACATGGGCGAGCCGGTGCGGATCGTCGACCTCGCCGAGAACATGATCCGGCTCTCGGGCAAGAACCCGGGCACCGAGATCGCGATCGAGTTCATCGGGCCGGCGCCGGGCGAGAAGCTCCACGAGGAGCTCGTCGGGGACGACGAGACAGCGACACCCAGCGAGCATCCGAAGATCGATCGGATCACGAGGCCCCCGGTCGACGCCGACTGGCTCGAGGCGGAGCTCTCGCGGCTCGAGCATCTGGTGGAGGACGGCGACACGCTCGAGCTCGTCGGCGCGTTGCGGAGGCTCGTGACCGAGCCTCGCCGCGCGACGGTCGCGGTCGAAGCCGACAACCTGGCGTAGCCGATGGCCGGGCCGGTCTTCGCCGTGGGCGACGTCCACGGCCATCGAGACGTGCTCGTCGGCCTCCTGCGTGACGCCGGGCTGCTGGACGCGGCGGAGTCGTGGGCGGGGGCCGATGCGCGCCTCTGGCTCCTCGGGGACCTCGTCGACCGCGGCCCCGACGGCATCGGCGCGATCGACCTCGTCCGGCGGCTCGAGCGCGAGAGCGCGGGTGCCGTGCGCTGCCTGCTCGGGAACCACGAGGTGCTCATCCTCGCCGCCCGGCGGTTCGGCACGGACGAGACGAGCGTCGCCGGGCAGTCGTTCCACGACGTCTGGAAGCTGAACGGCGGTGTCGACGCGGATCTCGCCGCGCTGGCGCAGGAGCACGTCGAGTGGATGACGGCCCTGCCGCCGCTCGCTCTCGAGGGCGACTGGCTCGTCGTCCACGCCGACACGACGGCGTACCTCGAGCTCGGCGCGTCGATCGACGCGGTCGCGCAGGCGACGTCCACGACGCTCGCCGCTCGGCGACGCTGCCTCGGTCGACGACCTTCTCGGGATCGTGTCCGACCGGATGCGGCTCGGCGATCCCGAGGCGGTGGACGCGCTGCTCGACGCGTACGGGGGCTCGCGCATCGTGCACGGGCACACGCCGATCGCGTCCGTCCTCCACGCAGAGCCGGCCGACGTGACGGCGCCGCTCCGCTACGGCGACGGGCGCGTGACGAACATCGACCACTGCCTGTTCGCGGGCGGCCCCGGCTTCGTGGTCGAGCTGGAGGGTGGGCCAGGCCCGGAGGCCTGACCCACCTTCGTTCGTTCGCTACGCGCCGGGGACGCGGAGCAGCACGAGCTGCCCACCGGAGCGCTTCTTCGTGAAGCCCCGCTTGAGCGGCCCCGGGTCGTCCGCGGGAGCGACGATCTCCTTCTCGAGCCAGAGCGTGCTCGCCTGGATCGTGACGAAGAACGCGCCGGGGCCGAACACCTCCGAGGCGTCGACGACGCCGCTCGACTCCCAGGCACCGAGGTTGCCGGGCACCTTGGCGGGAGGCGCATTCGTTCCCGCGCCGTCGACGTCGGTCGGGCCCTCGTCCGCCGACTGGTCGACCTTGGCGGCGACGGTCATGCCGCCGGTGTCCAGGTCGATCCACCAGAGGCGGGCCGTCGTCGCGGCGGGATCGGTCGAGCCGACCGGGAACTGCTGGCTCGAGCCGGGATCCTCGGTCACCATCAGGCTTCCCGCCCTGGTGGTCTCGAGGTTGTCGGGCTGGTGGATCTCGCCCACGGTCTTGAGCGGCTGGTCGTCACCCTCCACCAGGAGCGACAGGGTCGCCTTCGTCGGGTCGTCGGGGTCCGTGAACTCGAGCTTCCAGATGCGACCGTTGCGCGACGGGAAGGCGTTCCCGTCCGCTGTGGCCGAGCCGCGGCCCGAGTCTGCGACGTAGACGACGTTCCCCTTGCCTGGTCGTTTGTCGTAGGCGATGTCCTCGACGCGCACGAACTGGAACACCCCCGCCGCGTCGGACGCGGTCTCGAGCGCGGTCTGGGTGCCCTTGGCCGCCGCCGGGTCGATCGGAACGAACGTCCCGGGATACGACGCCGTCGAGCCGACGGGGATGTCGTAGTAGTCGTCGACGCTCGAGTTGTCGACCCGGAAGCCGTAGAGCCGCCCCGTGTCGTCCCAGATCGCATCCGCGTCCGGGGCGATGTACGAGTAGAGCTGCGACTGCGCCGGGTTCGGCGTGAACGTGTCGTCGCCCGAGAGGACGACGAGATCGTCGAACCCCGGGATCGCGACGCTGTTCTCGTGGTTGTGCCGGCCCATGCCGTAGATCGGCCTGTGCTTGCCGGTCTTCACGTCGTAGGCGACCACGAGCCCGGCCTGCTCGGCGGGCGGCTCGCTCGTGGGCGCCGGCCAGGCGGTTCCCGTCCGGTTGACGAAGTCGGTGGCCTCCTCGTTCATGAAGAGGAGCTCACGGTCGAAGCCCTCGGCTTCCGTGGCGAGATAGCTCGAGCAGAACCGTTGGTAGTTGGAGCTGCTGTCGATCACCATCTTGGCGTTGAGCACGCCACCGGACTTCTGGTGGAGCGCGAGACGGCTCAACTGGGCGTTGTCGAAGTCGTTCTGGTTCGCCTCCGGCGCGGCGCCCGCGTTGTACGGGAACGGCACCGTCGACGTCTCGTGGTTGACGTACACGTCGAGACGGCCGTTGCCACGTGCCTTGAGTGCGATGCCGTCCGGAATCGACTCGAAGCGGTAGCCGCCCGGCATCGTGTCGCCGACCGTGATGATCGGCTCGACGCTGCTCCCGGCGCGACGCCCGTGAGCATCGACGGGTGGCTCGTCTTGAAGCCGCTCTTGTCGTTGGCCGCCAGCGCGACGGCGGTCGCCGTCGCGGCGAGCGCCACGAGCGCGCCGAGCAGGATCGCTTTCCTCATGTGTGTCCCCTCCCAGTAGACGCCGGGACGATACTGCAGTTTCCCAGAGTGAAGGGTTATCCCGCGCGCGCGGCAAGCAAACGATCGAGCAGGGCCTCGGGCGGGCGTGTCGACCGGGGACGAGAGGAGCCCTTGCGCTCGAGCGACGAGCTGCGCCGCGTCGCCCAGTCGTCGCAGACGGCCCTCGGCGACGAGGCCCTCGTCCACCGCCCCGAGCCGCCCCGAGAACGTCGTGTACACCGGTGTCCCGAGTGCGACTGCCTCGCGGTTCATCGTCCCTCCCGCCGAGACGACGAGATCCGCGAACGCTACGAGGCTGAGCGCGTCGACCGCGCGTGACGGGACGAGCAACGACGCCGAGGCGAGGGCGGCCAGCGTCTTCCGCTGACTCGGCGTGCGCGGGAGGACGACAGCGTGCACGTGCGGGTCGGCGGCCAGCCGCCGAAGCACGTTCGCGAAGACCGAGGTGTCGCCGCGGTGGTAGAGCGAGACCTCCGGCGGCGTTCGGATCACCGCGAGCACGCGCGCGCGATCGATCGCCAACTCGTCCAGAACGGACGGATCGGGCCGGAAGCCGTGGAGGTAGTACTCCTCCTTGAGTCCGGGATACCGAACGACCTTTCGCTCGCGGGCGCCGAGCCTCGACAGCCGCGCCTGCGGAATCGCGTCGGGGACCACCACTCGCGTGGCCGCCCTGCAGCCGAGGCCGTGCTGCGCGAGGGCGAACTCGTAGTCGAAGGCGTACGACGACGGGATGCCGAGCGACCGCGCGACGAGCGGCAGCTCGTGCGAGGCGTGGGAGAGGGCGAGCTCGAAGCCCCGTCCGCGCGCGAAGCGGCGCAGGGCCCGGAGTCGCGCCGCCATCGCCCGCGCCTTGGCAGCCCGTGAGGCGCCGGCGTGCGGAGGCCCGAGGACGGTGTGCTGCAGGCCGGCGTCGTCGAGCAGCTCGAGGGTCTGCGCGAACTCCCGCGCGGTGATCGAGACGTCGTGGCCCCTGTCGCGCAGCAGCTCGACGAGCGGGCGGAAGAAGGCGACGTGAGGCGAGTTGGTGACGTCGATCCAGACGCGCATCAGGACTCGGCTCCTCCCCCCACGCGCTCGACGGCTCGATCGAGCCACTCGCGCAGGAACGGCTCGACGATCGTCCACGAGCCGTCCGGCGCGCGCTCGATGACGTCGTCACGCGTGAGGGCCGCGACTGCACGCTGGACCGAGCCGGACGCCGGCAGCCCGTATCGCCTGCGGTACGCCTCGGCGTAGAGGCCGCCCGGCTCCTCGTGCAGGGCGAGCAGCACCAGCCGCTCGTTCGGCGTCGCGTCCTCCCACAGCCGGGAGAGGTTGTTGTGCTCGGAGCGGAGGACGTGCGCGAGCGCGACCTCGACGTCGCTCCCGTGCGCGGCATGACCGAGCGGCACCTCCTCCCACGTGAAGTACGCGAGCTCCTGCGTCGCGTACGGATGTCCGTCCGTCAGCTCGAGCAGCCGCGCGAGCGCGTCGTCGTCGAGGCCGCGGTCGGTCGCCTCGAAGCGCGCGCGCACGAAGCTCCCGAGCTCGTCGACGTCGATCCGGCCGAGCTCGATCTGCTTCGCGCTGCGCCAGAACGGCTCGTGGCGGTCGTTGAAGATCGACCGCAGGACGTGGCGGCGGCTGCCGAGGTACACGTGGCCCACCTCTCGCTGGGTCTGGAAGACCGAGCGCATCACGTTCGGCAGCGTGTCGTCGATCCGCACGATCTCCTGGAACTCGTCGAACACGAGCACGACGCGGCGCTCGCGCTCCGCGGCAACCTCGGCGGGCAGCTCGAGGAGTCGCTCGATCGCCGCGTCGATGTCCGTGCTGCCCCGGACCGCCTCGAACGAGAACCGAACACCGCCGTCGCGCGGATCGAGCTCGACGGTGGGTCTGACCCGGAGGCCGCGCACGACCGCTCCGGCGCGCTCGAGGAGCCCCTGCACGGGCGAGAGCAGATCGTCGACGATCGTCTCCGCGAGCGCTGCAGCCAGCCGCACCTTCGTCGGCGTGCGCATCAGGTCGCAGTACGCGACCAGCACGTCGTCGGCCAGGACCTCCTGCGCGGCGCGCAGCACGAGCGACGTCTTGCCGTACCGGCGCGGCGCGAGGACGACGACGTCCTGCCCGTTGCGCATGTCGGCGGCGAGAGCGGCGATCTCCGTCTTGCGGTCCGTGAACGCCTCGTCCTGGGCGAGGTGGCCGAAGGTGAACGGGTTCGTCGCGATACGCATGACTGCATTATGCATATCTGCGTAACGCACTACTGAGTAATTCCCTTTCCGTATAACGTCTGCTTATGGATACGCGTCAGTTGGCCGCGTTCTGCGCGGTGGTCGAGCGCCGGTCGTTCTCGCAGGCCGCCGAGCTCCTCGGCGTCACGCAGCCCGCCGTCTCGCTTCAGGTGCGAGCCCTCGAGAAGCGGCTCGGCACGCAGCTCCTCGACCGCTCCGGCAGGCGGGTCGAGCCCACGGAGACCGGGCTGCGCCTCTATCGAGGAGCCCAGAAGCTGCTCACGCTCGAGGGGCAGCTCCTCGACGACGTCCTCTCCGAGGCAACCGGTGATCTCGCAGGCTCGCTGTCGCTCGGCGCCTCGACCGGGCCGGCGGCGATCGTGGTGCCGCAGCTCCTCTGCGAGTTCCAACGCCTGCACCCGGCGGTCCGGATCGCGCTCGAGGTCCACGACACCCGCACCGTGGTCGAGCTCGTCGCCGACCGTCGGCTGGAGCTCGGCATCGTCGGGGCCACGCCGAGGCACCGCGCGGTCCGCTTCGAGCCCTTCGCCGAGGACGAGGTCGTGCTCGTCTGCCCACCCGGTCACCGCTTCGCGGGGCGCTCGCTCGACGTCGACGAGCTGGCGTCGGAGACGCTGATCGTCATGCAGGAGGGGGCGGGCGTGCGCCGTGTCGTGGAGGACGAGCTTCGTCGGCTGGGCGTCCGACTCCGCGACCTGGACGTACGACTCGAGCTCGGGCTGCAGGAGTCGGTGCGCAGCGCCGTCCTCGCCGGGTACGGCGTAACCTTCATCTCACGAACCGCCGTCGAGGCCGAGCTCGCGGCGGGCACGCTCGCGGAGGCGCGCGTCGAAGGTATGGACGGGCGCCGCGAGATCTCGATCGCGGTCGGCACGGGGCGGGCGCAGGCGCGCGTCGCTCAGGCGTTCACGGCGTTCGCCCGCGAGCGGGCCGGCACGGACGGGTCGACCGCGCCGGCGGCAGCCGCCGCCGAGGCGTCGAAGTGACCGCCGAGGCGCCCACTCGGATCGTCCGTTTCGGCGCCGGCACGATCGAGGCGCTCGACGACGTCTGCGCCGAGGCGGGGATCGGTCGTCCCCTGCTCGTGACCACTCGCTCGGGCGCAGCGCGCGCCGGCGAGGTCTCCGTCGTCGGCAGCTACGAGGGCGTGAGGTCGCACGTTCCCATCGAGACCGTCCGAGAGGCGAGCGGGCTCGCCCGGGCCGTCGACGCGGACGGCCTGGTCGGCCTGGGCGGCGGAAGCGCGATCGATACCTGCAAGGCCGTCGTCGCGGCGCTCGCCGAGGAGGCCGAGGGGCAGTTGCCGAGGATCGTCGCGGTCCCGACGACGTACGCGGGTGCCGAGTGGACGCCGTTCTACGGGATGCTGCTCGAGCCGGGGACGAAGTCGGGCGGCTCGGACAATCGCTCGACGCCGATCGCGGCCGTCTACGACCCCGAGCTGACCGTCGACCTTCCACTCGACGTGACCGTCGGGACGTCGCTGAATGCGCTCGCGCACTGCGCCGAGGCGTACTACCACCCGGCCCGCACGCGCCGTGCGGAGCGGCACGCCGACACCGGCGCGACCGCGATCAACCACGCGCTGCCACTTGTCGTCGCGAAGCCGGAGGGGATCTACGGTCGCACGCGCCTCCTCGAGGGTGCGTTCCGCGCGGCACTCGCCCTCGCGGACTCCGGTCTCTGCCTCGCGCACACCATGGCGCAGGTGCTCGGGGGCCGGTACGGGCTGCCGCAGGGCACGATGAACGCCGTCTGCCTGCCGGCTGCGCTGCGCTTCAACGCGGAAGCCGTCCCGGAGGCGCTCGCGCGGTTCGGTGAGGCGCTCGGCACCGATGACGCGCCCGCGCGTATGGAGGAGCTCGCGGCCCTCGGCGGCTTCGGCCGGTTACGGGACTTCGGCGTCCCCGAGGCCGAGCTCGAGGACGTGGCGGCGGCGATCGCGGAACGTCCCGGGGCGAAGGCGAACCCGCGCCCGGCGAGCGCGGACGAGGTGGCGGGGCTCCTGCGCTCGGTCTGGTAGGCGGCCTCAGCGGAAGCGCTCGCCCTCGTCGCGACGGAAGCCCCACCACGCGAGCGCGAAGAAGGCTGCGCCCCAGGCAGCGAGCGCGGCGACGTGGTGCCAGGGCAGCGGACTGTCGCCCGTCGCGATCGAGTCGAGGATCTCCATCCAGCTTCTGGTCGGGAGGAACTGCGAGGCCAGGTCGACCTCTCGAGGGATCTCGTCCGTCGGGCGTGCCCAGAATGCACCGGAGACGACGAGCGGGAAGAAGACCAGGTTTGCGACGGGGACGGCCGCTCGCGGCGGCAGCCAGTATCCGAACGCGATTCCGAGGAACGCGAACGGCACGCTGCCGAGGAGAAGTCCGACGACGAGCAGCACCGAGCGTCCCGGACTCGGAGAGGCGTCGTAGACGGTCGTCGCGACCACGGTGACAACGGCAAGCGTGGCCACGCCGAACACTGCGGCCGAGAGCACACGTCCGCCGAGCCGCGCGCTGATCGTGACGGGCAAGGTCCGGAGGTACGCCTCCCAGGGAGTCGTGCGAGTCACGGCGATGCCGACGCCGAACTGGAAGAGCGTCACCGTGAGCAGCGAGGTGGCGGCGAATCCCGCGAGCAGGCGCTCAGGCTCACCTTGCTCGAACTGCCGGCCGAGGAACAGCAACAGGAGGGCCGGAAGCGCGAGTGTCGGCAGGACGTAGGCCGGGTACCGGGCGAGCTGCAGTGTCTCTGCTCGCGCATGGGCGAGCGCGAGCCTCATGAGGCGGCCCCGTTCACCAACGTGACGAAAGCGTCTTCGAGGCTCGAGCGGGTGACCTCGAGCTCCCGGAAGTCGACGCCCGTCCGGACGAGGTCGGCGACGAAACGGTCTGCATCGTCGACGTAGACCACGTGTCGGTCGCCGCTCGACTCGATGGAGACAACGCCGTCCGGAACCGGTGCGCGCGCCGACCGGAACGTCACCCGGGCAAGCCCTCCCCGCGCGCGGACGTCGGCTACGGTCCCCTCCAGCATCACGCGTCCGCGGGCGAGCAAGACGACGCGTGAGGCGATCTCCTCGGCTTCCGCGAGTTGCTGGGTCGTCAGGAGGACTGCGCCGCCCTCGGCTGCGAACGAGACGATGTCCTTCAGGAGGCCCCGACGCGCGCTGGCGTCCATCCCCGCGGTCGGCTCGTCGAGGAAGAGGGTCTTCGGCCTCCCGGCGAGCGCGAGCGCGACGGCGAGCCGGCGGCGTTGACCGCCGGACAGACCGCCGGCGTCACGATCGGCATCGGATCCGAGGCCAAGCCTGCGGAGGACATCGTCGGTCGTCGCCGCCTCCGGGAAGTGGGCGCGCACGAGGTCGACCGCAGCCCTCACGCGGAGGCCCGAGGGAAACGTGACGTCCTGCAGCACGGCGCCGACATCTCGTCGGGATGCGGGGCGTCGCGGATCTCCTCCGTCGAGCGTCGCCCGACCCGCATCGGGCCGGCGGAGCCCGAGCATGATGGCGACGGCGGTCGACTTGCCGGCACCGTTCGGGCCGAGCAGAGCGAGGATCTCGCCACGACGCAGCTCGATGTCGACGCCGTCCAGCGCGACGATCTTGCCGAACGTCTTCCGCACCGCTTGCAGGCGAGCGACGGGAGGCGGACTGAGAGACGGCGGCAACTGTGCTTCCTCCTCGGGAGCCGAGTCGCTTCGTGGCAGTCGCGATGCTATTGACGCCATCACGGCCCTGCTATTGGCCGAAACAGACAGGTGCTGCTCGGCGAGGAGGCCCGCCCCGATCAGGACGTTGTACGCCGCGTGCGACCCGATCGCCGCGGCCAGGCTGCCCGTGACGACGTACGTCGCTCCGAAGACCGTCCCGGTGAGGAGATGCGCGGCGGCATGTCGTCCCTGGCTCGAAGCGTGAGCTGCCGCGAACGCGACCGTGCTGAGCACCAGCGCGCCGACGCGCCCCGCGGGCGCGACCAGCAGACCGAGGGCCACGCCCCGCCACAAGGCCTCCTCCTGCGCCGACTTCAGCGTGAGGACGAGCGAACGTGCAATCAGGCGTCGCTTCGGCGCGCACACCAACGCGCGGGTCGGGATCGAGCGCCGCGAAAGGACGAAGAACAGGACGACTCCGGACACGATGCCCGTGGCCAGGGCGAGCGAGCCGAGAGGCATCAGAGGCTCGAGGGGTGGCGCCAACAAGACCCCGACGACGAGCGTTGCGGTCAAGAAAGCTACGTGGACGAGCGCGCTCTTCACCTCAGCCGCCGCGAGCGACGGGGAACAGGTACAGCGCGGCCTCGTTCACGCCGTCGGCTCCCAGGAAGTCGTCGACACGACGGTCGTAGAACCCACCCAGCGGGACCGTGGCCAGATCGAGCGCGGACGCGGCCAACGACAGGTTCTGGCCGACGTGGCCCGCCTCGAGCACCGCGAACCGATACGCGCGTTGGCCGTATTTGAAGCGGGATCGCCAGAACATCACGGTCATCACGACGAGCGCAGCGGTGTCGCGGATCAACTCGGGATATGGCGTCAAAGGCTCGAGCTCCGAGCGGGCATCGACCGCGCGGAGACGTTCGAGACAGTGGCGAAGCGGGTCGTAGTGGAGCAGCGCCTCGTCGACTCCGTCCACGAGACGGGTGACGATGTAGAGCTCGAGCGGGTACAGCGCTCCTCCCGACGGTGCGGTGCGAAAGCTCTGGCCCGACCCGTCGAGGTGGGCGGAGACGCCGTAGGCGGCGCCAAGCAGCGTGCCGAGATCCGCCAAGGTGATGGAGTCGGAGCAAGTGACGCGCCGCGACCGACGTCGCGCGAGAGCGTCGGCGAGCGTCATCCCACCGAGACGCGGCGCGGGCAGGTGCACGAGTGGAGCGGTCGCGTGGCGCTTGGTCGATCGCGTCGTCGAGACGCGCATCTCGTCGCTGGTCTCCAGAAGCTCCGGGCCGCGGACGGTCGGATCCGTGAGGCCGGGGTAGACGCGTGAGGCCTCGTGATAGTTCTCGGTCGGGTCGTCGAGCGCGGGTGTGAGCCCGACGATGGTCTCTTCGATGGAGATCGTCGCCAAGCGGTCACGACTCGGGCTGGCTGGCGCGGCGCTTGCGATCGGCAGCCGGCGCATCAGGGAAATGGATGGGGTAGCGGGTTCAGGTCGTCGAATTGCAGAGGAGACTCCGACAGCCCGGCCTCGTAGGCGGCTCGATACAGCCGGCTACCGCCGAGGAACCTGGCGTCGTGGACGACGTCGAGCGGGCAGAGCTCCGGTACGACGACGCGAGCAACGTGGAGGTCGAGGCTCGCCACGTCGGGTGACGTGACGTCGACGACGTAGGCGGAGCACGCCTTGCTCGCCAGCCGGCGCTGGAGGGCGGCGATCTGGGCGCGAGGCGTGGTGCCCTCCACAGGCGGCACGGCCGTCGTGGGTGTTCGACTCTTGCTTGCGTCGAGGAAGCCTGCAAGGGCAGCCCTCTCGCGGCGGGCGTAGAAGAGCATGTGGTCGTCGAAGGACTTGACCTCGCCCGGCTCGGGTGCTTGTCCGTCAGGATCTTCCAGGGTCTTGAGCGCCAGCCAACGCCGGACGCCGAACGCTTCCGCGAGCGCCTTCAGCCATGCGACCGAGGCTGTTGCTCCGGCGCCGCCGCCGATCGCGAGTGCGGTTTGCTCGCCGGGCGGGCCGTGCACGACGCCGATCGCGACGGGCACGTCGAAGAAGGCACTTCCATCGAGCACGGAGTAGCCCAGGCCGCTCCGGGCGAACACCCGACGGTCGATCGCCGCGATCTCCTCGTCGTGGGACCAGTCGAGTAGAGGCAGGGAGAGCTTGTTCTTCCACGCGAGCATGACTGCGTCGCGCTCGATGAGCTCGTACAAGCCTGCGAGGATCGCCTCCTCGAGGGTTGCCCCGCACCCGAGCCCGTTGCTCGTCGCCAAGCCGATGCGTGCCTCGTCCTCGAACCATCCGCTCATGTACGCCAGTTGGCTCGGCACGAACGCAGGCGCGCCGTCGGTCAGGCAGAAGCCTTCCACGAAGCGCAGGCGAGTCGAAGGCTCGAACCCGACGAAGGGGAAGCGTGGCGATCTGAGCTGACGAGGGTGGAAGAGGGAGAATCGCCCGGGTCGCACGGCTGCCGAGCCGAGGTCGTCCGCCGTCGTCAGCACCGTTGCGGCGGCTGGGGCGTAGGTGCCGCTGTAGCGCTCGACGGCCTCGCCGAGTGCGGCCGCGCGGGCGATGTCGTGCATGGGGTGAGTTCCGCCCGAAAACTCGGGCACCGACCCGCCTACCGTACGGAGGGACGATGCCATCCGCCCAGAGGCCCAGACGAGTCGGGCTTCGTCCGGTGCGTAGGTGCTCCTGATGACCGCAGTGACGATCCCGGCGTCCGGGGAGACGACCGCCTCGAGGCGGCGGAGGCTGGTGGTCAGCGGCGTGAAGGGTGGATCGGCGAGCTCAGTCACCGGGCGCCTTCGCGTTGAACCAGGGAGAGGGCATGGGGGCGCCACCGGCACCGCAGTCCGGGCAGCGAGGCACTCGCAGGAGCCGGCCGTAACCGAGACCGAGGACGACACCCGTCTCGATCGTGTAGTAGCTCCCAGGAAGCGTCGAATCGTTGGCCCCGAGCCAGCGCAGGGTCAGCAGGCCGACGAGCCCCGCCGCAACGGCGACCAGGGGTGAAGGCGAGCCGGCCCGTGGCGGGACGCTCGCGATGCCCTCGAAGTCGTCCTCGAATCCCGAGCACGCCCCGCGGCGGAGGCGGTAGCAGGTGTGACAGCCCGACACACCCGGGACGAGCAAGGGTCCGATCACGACCAGATGCCCGTCGTTGGGAAGCACCTGAAGCCACGGTGTCTCGAGCTCGAGGCACCGCGCGTTGACCGACCGAAGGTGTCCCAGCTCGTCGTCGGCCGGTATCGCGATGAGGAACTCTGCTCCGTCGACTCGATCCACGATCTCGACCGGCCGGATGCGCTCGAGGCCCGTGCTCGCCAGGATCCGTGCCACCTCTGCCGCCACGGGACTGCTACCCCCGATGGCGACCTGGCTCGTCGTGAGTGTTGCGTGCGCCTGCGCGGCCGTCCCCCCGCCCAGAGCGGCCGTGAAGACGGCGGCTTCCGCGAGTGGCCCTACGGAGCGAGACGGCTGAGGGCCCTCGAGCAACGCACCCTTGCTGTTGAGCAGCTCGAGCGCGTTTCGTGTCGCCGGCGCGATCGACTCTCCGAGAATGGCGACGATCTCTTCGACGGTGCGCGTCCCGTCGAGCAGCGGAAGGAGGGAAGGCAGCAGGAGACCCGCTGCCTTCCCCTCGAACGCGATGACCGTGCCACCATGCTCGAGCAGGAGCTGGTCGTCGCCGGGCAGGAGCCGAAACCACGGCGACAGGGCAGGCCGCTGGGGAAGCGCGGGCGTCGTCGTTAGCTCTGCCATCGCGGTGCGTGAGTCGAGACTGCTGGCCGACGTCTCAGTCGCAGCAACAGCAGCAACAGCAAGGGCCGGAGGAACAGTCCGTCTTCTGCGCATACACGGCAGTCGCGCCGTAACCGCGTACCGTTGCGCGCAGATCGAGCAGCTCCTCGGTCAGCTCCTTGAACATGGTGGCTCCTTTCCATCGCTGAACGTGACGTTGCCACGATGGCGAATGGCGGAGGCAGGCGCCAGATGTCCTTCGATTCAGAAGTGCGCCGATCGCTCCACAGGCGCCCGACGACGGGCGGCTGGGCTCAGAAGACGCTCGTCAGGCCGACGCGACGTTCGTCGCGGCGACCACGCGGCGGAGGCTGACGACGCCGGTCACGCGACCGCTCTCGTCGACCACCGGCAGGTGGCGGAACCCGTTGTCGAGCATGATCCGCGCAGCCTCTTCGACTTCCATGTCCGATGCGGCGGTGATCGGCTCCTCGGTCATCCACTGACGCACGCGAGCCTCGCTCGTGTGCACCCGCGCGGCCATCGCCTTGAGCATGTCGCGCTCGGTGAGGATCCCGATCAGGCGGCCGTAGTCCTTGACGATGACCGCGCCGACGTTGACCGCGGTCATCCGCTCCGCGACCTCGCCCAAGGTGTCCTCGGGCGCGGCCTCGATGAGCTCCGGGCGCATGACGTCGGCGAGGCGCGGCATGGCCGGGAGTCTATCGAGACGGCAATCGAATAAGAACTTCTAATGAGTGAGATTAGAATCGTTGTGTGGTGCGGTAGGATTTCGACCCGTGGCGGACGGCGCTCTCATCGACGTGCTCGTCATCGGCAGCGGCGCCGCCGGGCTCGCGGCCGGGGTCGCGGCGGCGTCTGCGGGCGCCCGCGTCGGGATCGCGACGAAGACCACCCTGCAGGCCTGCAACTCGGCGAAGGCCCAGGGCGGCATTCAGGCGTCCTTCGGTGCCGACGACAGTCCCGACCTGCACGCGGAGGACGTGATGCGCTCGTCGCACGGCACCGCAGCGCCCGAGCTCGTCGAGATCCTGACGTCCGAAGCGCGCGGGGCGATCGGCCGGCTCGAGGAGCTCGGCTGCGCGTTCACGCGGGAGAACGGGGGCTACCGTCTCGCGCGCTGCGGCGGCGCCTCTCGCAAGCGACTGCTGCAGGTGGGCGACCGGACGGGCCACGCGATCACCAAGGCGCTCCGCGAGGCGTACGAGGCCGGCGACGGGACCGTGCTCGCACACCACCGGCTGACCGAGCTCGCCCCCACGGAGAACGGGTGGCGCGCGTCCTTCGCAACGCCGGACGGGTCGGACGAGGTCGACGCCGCGACCGTCGTCCTCGCGTCGGGCGGACGCTGCTTCGCCGAGGCCGAGACCCGCGGAGAGCTCTCGACCAACCATCCGAACGCGACGGGCGAGACGACTGCGATCGCGCTCGACGCCGGCGCCGACGCTCGCGACCTCGACGCGCTGCAGTACCACCCGAACGGCGGCGCCTGGCCCGCGACGATGCAGGGCTACTCGATTCCCGAGACGACGCGCGCGTACGGCGCCGTGCTGCTGAACGCGGAGCGTGACGAGTTCACCGACTCGCTCGGCCCACGCGACGAGGTCTCCCAGGCGATCTTCGACGAGGTCGAGGCAGGGCGGGGGGTGCTGACCGAGGACGGCCGTCCGGCGGTCTGGCTCGACACGACGCGCATCGCGCCGGCCGACGCCGAGATCTCGCTGCCGTACATGCTCCGTCGTTACCGCGGCGGCGGCATCGACCCGCTCGCCGAGCCGATCCTCACCTACCCGGTGCTCCACTACCAGAACGGCGGGCTCGTGATCGACACGAACGCCGAGACGACGCTCGCCGGCGTCTTCGCGTGCGGCGAGATCGCCGGCGGGACGCACGGGCGAAACCGCATGATGGGCAACTCACTCCTCGAGTGCGTCGTCTTCGGCCGACGGGCCGGAGCGACCGCCGCGACGAAAGCGAAGGCATGAGCACGATCACGACCACCGATCTCGCCCAGGCAGTCGAGGATGCGGCGGCACACCTCTATGTCTGGGCGCTGAAGGACATCCCGCAGGACCTCCGCGACGCGCTCGCGGCCGCGAAGGAGCGCGAGACCTCCGTCACCGGCATTCGCGTCCTCGAGACGATCCACCGGAACGTCGAGATCGCGGACGAGCAGAAGAACCTCGTCTGCCAGGACACGGGGATCGCCGTCTACTACTGCCGGGTCGGAGAGCACTTCCCGCTCCACCCGGCGCGGATCTACGAGTCGCTCAAGTCCGGCACGGAACGCGCGACCGTCGAGCATCCGCTGCGCTCCAACACCGTGCACACGCTGACGCGCGAGAACACGGGCCAGAACGTCGGCTACCGGGTGCCGATCGTCCACTGGGACTTCACCCCGGACTGGGACGGGCTCGACGTGAAGTGCGTGCCGAAGGGCTCCGGCTCCGAGAACATGACCTTCCTGAAGATGCTCGTGCCTGCCGACGGCGTCGCGGGGATCAAGAAGTTCGTGCTCTCGTCGATCGTCGACGCAGGCGGCAAGCCGTGTCCGCCGGGAATCGTCGGTGTCGGGCTCGGCGGCTCGGCCGACTATGCGATGCACCTCGCGAAGGAGGCGATCGCGCGCCCGGTCGGCACACGGAACGAGGATCCGCTCGTGGCGCAGCTCGAGGACGAGCTCTACGACCTGCTGAACGAGACCGGGATCGGGCCGATGGGCCTCGGCGGCGACGTGACGGTCCTCCAGTGCCACATCGAGCACGCCGACACGCACATGACGCTGAACCCCGTCGCGGTCAACTACCAGTGCTGGGCCGCACGGCGCGCCTCGGCGCACATCGCCGCGGACGGCCACGTCGACTTCGACCGGGAGTTCTGATGACCGACCTGACAGGGTGTCCTGTGGAAGGACTGTCGCCGAATCGGCGCGAACGCACGCGCGCGGGCGACGTAGAATCGGCAGTGAGGGTGGCGGGTGGCATCCCCACCCTGGGTGGGGGACTGCGCGCAGCCGCCGCGACGATGCACGTGGTGGCTCGGGGCGAGGTGACCGTCTGATGGCGCAGCACGAGGTCACGTTCCCGATCACCGACCCGGCCGAGATCGAGAAGCTTCGCGCCGGGGACGAGGTGACCGTCCAGGGCCACATCATCGGGATCCGCGACCGCACGCAGATCCGGATCTTCGACCAGGGGATCGAGCCGCCGATGGACCTCACCGGCGCGTTTCTCCTGCACACGGCGCCGAACGTGCGCAAGCTGGGGCCGGGTCGCTACGAGAAGATCTGCATCGGCACGACGACGAGCGCGCGCATGGTCCGCTTCACCGAGGGGCTCGGCGCGCAGTACGGCGTGCGCGGGATCTGCGGCAAGGGCGGCTTCCCCGACGAGGCGATCGAGCCCATGCAGCGGCTGGGGATGGTCTATTTCGCGATCGTCGGCGGCGCCGCGGCGCTCGAGACCACGCAGATCGAGGAGATCGAGGAGGTCGCCTGGGAGGAGCTGATGCCCGAGTGCCTCTGGAAGTTCCGCGTGAAGGACTTCGGGCCGCTCACGGTCGGGATCGACGCGCACGGCGGCTCGCTCTATCGCGACGTGCAGGACCGCGCCAAGGCGAAGCTCGAGGAGCTCTATGCCAGGCTTTAACGACGGGTTTCTCGGTGTGCCTGCTCGGCCCGGGAAGCCCCGTGACGTGGGACTCACGCACGTGATGGACAAGGGCCTCAACCTCCGCGACATCGAAGGGCTCTTCGATACCGCCGGGGAGTTCGTCGACATCGTCAAGTTCGGCTGGGGCACGAGCTACATCACCAACAACCTCGAGAAGAAGATCGCGCTCTATCGGTCGTTCGAGACGCCCGTCGTCTGCGGCGGCACGCTCTTCGAGGCGGTCTACGCCCGCGATCGGATCGACGAGTTCAAGCTCTGGCTCGCCGAGCATCGCTTCTCGCACGTCGAGATCTCCGACGGGACGCTCGAGATCCCGCGCGAGCGCAAGCTCGAGCTGATCGCCGACTTCGCCCGCGACTTCACCGTGCTCTCCGAGGTCGGCTCGAAGGACGCGGACGTGGTCTACGCGCCGTACCAGTGGGTCGCCTGGATCAAGGAGGAGCTCGCGGCCGGCGCCTGGAAGGTGATCACGGAGGGCCGCGAGGGCGGCACGGCCGGCATCTTCCGTCCCGACGGCGACATGCGCACCGGCCTGCTCGACGAGATCGCCCACGAGATCTCGGTCGAGAGCCTCCTCTTCGAGGCGCCGACGAAGTCGTCGCAGGCCTGGTTCGTGCGCCAGTTCGGCTCCAACGTCAACCTTGGCAACATCCCGCCCGACGAGGTCATCGCGGTCGAGACGCTGCGGCTGGGCCTGCGAGCCGACACGCTGAAGGAGATCCTTCTCGGAGCCACGCCCGAAGTGGACTGACGGCGGTGGACTGGAAGCTCTCCCTCGCCGGGCTCCTGGTCGGGCTGCTCGTCGGCGTCACCGGGATGGGCGGCGGGTCGCTGATGACGCCGCTGCTCGTGCTCTTCTTCGGCTTCAAGCCGTCGATCGCGATCGGCACCGACATCGTCCACGGCGCGATCTTCAAGTCGTTCGGCGCGGTCCAGCACCGGCGCCTCGGCCATGTGCACGCCCGGCTCACGGCCTGGATGCTGCTCGGCTCGGCGCCGTTCTCGATCGTCGGCGTCTCGCTGGCCTGGTGGCTCAAGCGCGAGTACGGGGACGGGTACGAGGACACGGCGAAGGCGATCCTCGGGGTGGCGCTCGTCGTCTGCGGGGCGGCGTTCCTCGTCAAGGCGTACCTGCACTCCGCGCCGGAGGACAAGCCCTTCATCCTCGGGCCGCGCGACCGGGCGATCGCGGTCGCGACGGGGGTCGTCGGTGGCTTCGTCGTCGGCCTCACCTCGGTCGGCAGCGGCACGCTGTTCGGGCTGGTGATGCTGATCGCGTTCCCGCTCACCGCGGCGAAGATCGTCGGCACCGACATCTTCCACGCGGCGATCCTCCTCGCGGTGGCCGGTGCGGGTCACCTCCTCGTCGGGCACGTCGACCTCGCCGCGACGGGTTGGCTCCTCATCGGCTCCGTCCCCGGCGTCCTGATCGGCGGCCGCTTCACGGTCGCGCTGCCCGACCGGGCGCTCCGGATCGCGCTCGCGGCGACGCTGACCCTCGCCGGCGTGAAGCTCGTCGACCCCCCCGGCGCGGACGCGATCGTGCTCTCGGGTGGCGTTGCGGCAGGTATCGCAGCGCTCGTCGTCGCCGGTCGCTGGCTCGCGGGCCGGAGCGTCGGCCCGGCCGCGAGAGCGGGAGAGGATGCCGCTAGCGCTAGAGCGGCTTGCGGAAGACGATCGAGCGCGGCTCGTAGCCCAGCCGCTTCCAGAACGGAACCGAGACCGGGCTGCCCGCCCAGGTGTCGAGCAGCGCGACGTCGGCGCCACGCTCGCGGCCCCACCGCTCCGCACGCTCCACGAGCAGCGTCGCGATGCCACGGCGTCTGTGCGCCTCCGTGGTCAGCACCGCGTTGACGAACAGTCGTCGTGCGCCGATGGTCGACACTGCCGAAGAACCGCGCGCCAGCCCTCCGGCTCCTGGATCACCGCCTCGACGTAGCCTGCGACTGCACCGTCGAGCTCTGCGACGAGCGCGAGCGTCCCGGGCCCGTCATCCCACTCGGCGGCGATCCACTCGGCAAAGCCCTCGCGTTCGCCCTCGGCGAAGAGCGCGGGCGCGAGCCGGGCGTAGAACACGCTGCTCTCGAGGCTCAGCGCGGCGAGCGCCGGCGCGTCTTCGCGAACCGCGCGGCGCACGACGATCTCCTCCGCCACGCATCGAGTCTAGAGCCGCGCGACTCGCGCTAGGCTCGTCGGTCGTCGGCGAGCGGCGGCGGGAGCGGGCAGGCGACGAACGGTCGCCCCGTCAGCCGGTAACCGACCCTGTAGGCCGTGCAGCCGGCGCAGAAGCCCGTCGCCGCCGCGAGCAGGGCGAGGCCGGCTACGAGCAGGCCGAGGGCCGCGCCCACAGATGCGAGTCCCGCCAGATATGCGAGTGAGGCCGCGGTCAGGACGCCGAGCCCGACGAGGTTGGCGAATCGCGGCGGTCGCGCGTCCTCGAGCCGGCCCTCGCCGAAGCGGGGCTGGAGCACCTCGAAGTAGAAGACGCAGGCGAGGCACCAGCGGCGGCCGAGCGTGAGGCCGAGACCGAGCTGCAACGCGAGCACGGCGAGGAGCCACCACCAGCCTGTCGCGACAGCTGCGAGAGCGACCAGTCCGACGACCGCCTGGTTGACGCGGGGCGCGCGCTCGTCGATCACGTCCGTGTCGCGGTAAGGATCCGCTCTGCGACGTTGCTTCATTTTGGGAAGTATCGCACGAGTCTAGGCTGCGCCGATGTCCGCGGCCGCCCCGGTGATCGTGCTCGGCGTCCGCCGCTCCGGCACGACGCTCCTGCGCGTGATGCTCGACCGCAATCCGGAGCTGGCCGTCCCGGACGAGTCGTACTTCGTCCCCCAGCTCGCCCACCGGCACCGTGGCACCGTCGACCTCGAGGCGTTCGTCGACGACCTGCGTCGGCTCCCGACGCTCGTCGAGTGGCAGCTCTCGCCCGACGACGTCGCGGAGCGGTTGCGCCCGGGCATGACGACCGGGGCGGCGATCGCGGCCGTCTTCGAGGCGTACGCGGCCGGGCGCGGAAAGCCGCGCTGGGGCGACAAGACGCCGCTCTACATGCAGCACCTCCCGCTTCTCGAGCGCCTCTTCCCCGACGCGCGCTTCGTCCACCTCGTGCGCGACGGACGCGACGCGGCGCTCTCGTTCCTCGCGGTGCCGGCGGGGATCATGACCGAGGGGTGGGGCTATCCCCGCGACGCCGCCGGCTTCGCGTGCCAGTGGGCGACCGAGGTGCGCGACGCGCGCGCGCTCGGCGGTCGCGTCGCCGGGCGCTACCTCGAGGTGCGGTACGAGGAGCTCGTTGCCGACCCGGCCGCGGAGCTCGAGCGCATCTGCACGTTCGCGGGCCTGCGGTACGACGAGGCGATGCTGGGCTACGTCGGTGAGACCGACTCCGCGCGAAAGGAGCACCAGCAGCGCCTGAACGAGCCGCCGCGGGTCGGTGTCCGCGACTGGCGGACCGAGATGTCGCCGGGCGACCGTGCGGACTTCGAGCGTGTCGCCGGCGACCTCTTGGCCGACCTCGGGTACGAGGCGGCGACCCGCGGTCACGACCGGGGGAGGCTGGCCGCGTACCGGGCGAGGACGAGCGCCTGGCGCGCGGTCTCCGGCGCGATGCAACGGTCGCCGCTGTGGCGACGGCGTCATCCACCTTTATTGGAGTGATTACTCTAATATTGGGAGCGTGCCGGTCGGGAGGTACACGCTCCGCAACCACGGCGACCATCTCGCCGTGGAGATCTCGCGCGAGAACGACCGGAACCGCGCTCTCCTGCTCGTCAACGGGCAGAAGCGTGAGGCGGGGGAGACGTCGCGGATCGGGCGTCTCGAGCTCGGGCGCGGGACGCCGCACCACGTTCGCGTCGCCTGGTGGGGCCTGGGCCGCGTGCTCGGCTGCGGCCTCGTCGAGCCCCCCGACCCGTCTGCACGGATCCGTCGCGAGCGCATGGTCCCGCTCGCGCCTCCGGAGGGTACGCGCGCCGCGCGCTGGCACGCCTTCCGGCTCCGGCATCCGAAGCTCTACGCGTCGCGCCACGTCGTCGTCGAGGTGGGCGGCCTCTTGCTCGCGCTCTTCGGCGTCTCGGTGCTCGTTCGCTCGCTCCTTCCGAGCGTCCCGCTCGGCTGGCTCCCCGACGTCGAGCTCCCCGACGTCGAGCCGCCGGGGTGGCTCTCCTACCTCGACCCAGGGCGGTACGTGGCGCCCGTGGTCCGGGAGCTCGCCGACCGGCTCGCCTGGATGCCCGACCTCTTCGGGTGGCTGCCGGACGGCCCCTGGCCGAAGTACGCGATCGCGATCGCGGTCGGCGTGGCCGTGGCGGTCGAGGAGGTCAAGCGCCGGGGCAAGCGGCAGGCCGAGGAGTCGGCGCCTACACGCCGGGAGCCCTGATGCGGACGGTCGACCCCGTCCGCCACGAGGCACGACGTCGCGCGATCCTCGAGGCCGCGGCAGTCGTCTTCGCCGAGCGCGGCTACGAGGGCGCGACCTCCGTGGCGATCTGCCGGCAGGCCGGCGTCGGCTCGGGGACCCTCTTCCACTACTTCGGCGACAAGCGCTCCCTCATGGTCGGCCTCTTCGCCGACGACCTCGCGAACGTCGACACGTTCCTCGACGAGCTGGACCGGGACGATCCGGTCGACGCTGTCTGGGCGATCCTCGACCGGATCGCCCGCGACCTCGCCGATCCGCTCGCTCC
Source organism: uncultured Actinomycetes bacterium (assembly GCA_963791895.1). Taxonomy (GTDB): domain Bacteria; phylum Actinomycetota; class Thermoleophilia; order Gaiellales; family Gaiellaceae; genus Gaiella. The sequence goes on along the minus strand of CAWBTY010000009.1, from coordinate 270,380 downwards.
CGGCCTCGTCGTCGCAGCGATCCAGCTGGCGCTCCGGGACGAGGAGTTCGCGACGATGCTCGCGGCCCACGACGACCGGGTCCGCCTGGCGCTCGCCGATGTGATCGGGCGCGCCCGAGACGCAGGTCTCGTGGGCGCCTCGCTCGACCCGCATCGCGCGGCCCGGTGGGTGCACGGCCTCGTCGACGCCGCCTACCTGATGTGCGGCAACCCGCCGTTCGACGTCCCCGCCGAGACGGCCGAGCTCCGGCGCATCGTGGCGGCCTACCTCGCCCTTCCCACACCTCAGGCCGGCGCGTCGCGGCCGCGAAACGCGACGAGCATCCCGTTGAGCGAGAAGTAGTACGTGCGCTCCGTGGCGATCCCCGGCGAGTACTTGCCGAGGCCGTAACGCCACACGACCTTGCCGTCCGAGCTCCGGACGGCGTACGTCTCGGTCTCGAGCGTGGAGAAGAAGACGAGGTCGCCCACGATCACGGGCGCGCCGAGGATCCTCCCGCCGACGTACGACCGCCAGAGCAGACGACCGTTCCGCTTGCCGTAGGCGCGCAACCCGCCGTTGAAGTCCCCGACGAAGATCCGGTCGCGCCCGACCGCCGGGGTCGAGTAGCCCAGCGAGTTCACGTTGTCCGTCCAGAGAATGCGCCCCGAGGACGCGTCCAGCGCCAGAATCTTCCCCGAGCGGGCGATCGTGTAGAGGCGCTCGCCGTCGGTCGAGGCGCTCGCGTAGAAGCTCTCGAAGCGGAACGCGTCCCGCTTCACGTACGTGCTCCAGAGCTTCCTCCCGTCCCGCTGGCGGAGGCAGAAGATCGAGCCTGCGTACGTCGTGACGCACACGCGCCCTTCCGCGAGCGACGGGCTCGAGTTGATGCGCCCGCCGGTGTCGAACGCCCAACGGATGCGCCCGGTGTCCGCATCGACGGCGAAGAGGCGGCCGTCGGTCGAGCCGAAGTACGCGACGCCCTCGGCGATGGCCGGCGACGACTCCACGACGGCGTTCGTCCGGAGCTGCCACACGAGCTTGCCGCTGCTGCGGGTCAGCGCCGTGACGGTCCCGTCCTTCGCGCTGACGATGACGTTGTCGCCGGCAATTGCAGGCGTCGACGGCTTCGGCGAGTTGCTGACCTTGCGCCAGATCACCTTCCCCGTCTCGGAGTCGAGCGCCCACGTGTCGCCCTTGAACGTGTTCACGTAGAGGACGCCGTCGCAGTAGCTCGGCGGGTACTCGATGTACTCCTTCAGGCCACGGGCCCAGAGGGGCTTCCGCCTGGGGAGCCCCAGCTCGACCGCGGGGCGGGCGAGCGAGCGTCGGGCGTCGCCGCCGAACATCGTCCAGCAACGGGTGTCCGGCTCGGGCTTCGGCGGCTCGGGCTTCGGTGGCTTCGGCTTGGGTGGCGGCGGGGCGGTCGTCGTCTCGGGAGGAGCCGTCGGGGCGACGACCGTCACGTCGGTCACCTCGGTCTCGAGCGTCCCCTGCGGCAACGACCGGGTCGCGAGCACGGCGATGCTGACGCCTGCGCCGACGGCGATCACGACCAGGAAGCTGAGGAGGAGTCGGCGTCGCATAGAGCGGTTCGGCTCCGAGGTGCCGCCCGCCCAGTGTGCCTGCGCCCTCGGCTGCAGCCGCTCGGGGAGGCAGCCCTCCGCACGGAGTTCTTACAATCGCCGTGCGGTGGTTGCGGGCCTTTCCGACACCCAGACCCGGCCTCCGCGATGAGGGCGCGTCTCGCGCCGGCCCTGCTCGTCGCCGCGCTGCTCGTCGCGACCTCCGTCGCCTTCGTCGTCACCGAGAAGCTGAAGCTGACGCGCAACCCGATCGTGGCGCCGGTCGTCGACAAGACGTTCGCTCCGACCTGTGACTGCGCGACGGCGGCGGCGTCGATCCGCTTCGGCCTTCGCCGCCCGGACCGCGTGGACGTCGAGATCGTCGACGGCGAAGGCGACGTCGTCCGCGAGCTCGCGCGGAGCAGGCGCCAGGGACGACCGCCGGTCACCTACCTCTGGGACGGCCGCGACGACGACGGTCGGGTCGTGGCCGAAGGCGTCTACCGGCCGCGCGTCCACCTCGACCGCCAGCGCCGCACGATCGTGATGTACAACCGCATCCGCGTCGACACCACGCCGCCGCGGATCGTCAGCTTCACGGCGCGCCCGCTCGTCATCTCACCGGACGGCGACGGCCGCTTCGACCGGGCGAAGATCCGGTACCGGGTCGGCGAGCGCGCCTCGGTCGAGCTCTACGTCGACGGCACACGCGCCCTCCGCCGCCTCGGGACGAGGACGACCGGGACGATGGACTGGTTCGGCGTCGCCGGCGGCGAGCCGCTGCCCGAGGGGCCGCACACGCTGCGGCTCGTCGCCCGCGACCTCGCGGGCAACCTCGGCCCTCGCTCGGGCTCTCGCACCGTTCGGATCCACTTCCTCGCGCTCGGTCGCGACCGGGTCGTCACCACGCCGGACGCGCCGTTCGCGATCCTCGCCCTCTCGCAGGCGCGGACGCTCCGCTGGCGGCTCGACGGGCGCTCGGGGAGCACCCGACCGGGCACGATCCGGCTCCGCGCGCCGCGGGAGCCGGGAAGGTACGTGCTCGAGGTCGAGGCGAACGGCAACGTGAAACGGGCCGCGATCGTCGTCGCCGGGCCGACGCCGTGACGACCGCGGCGCAGCTCGCCGGCGTCGCCGGCGCGGTCGGGCTGGCGGTTCTCCTGCTCGCAACCGAGCGGCTCGCCCGCCTCGCGGGTCTGGCGGCATGGGGTGCCTCGCTCGCCGTGCTCGGGCTCTACCTGCTGCCCGACCTGAGCCGCTCGCGGCTCACAGCGGGGCTCGTCGGCGCCGTGGTCGTCGCCGTGGCCCTCGCGATCGTGCTCCGTCGCTGGCCGTACGCGCTCGCGTTCGCCACGCTCGCGTGCCTTCCGCTGCGGCTCCCGGTGGACATCGGGAGCGACGAGGTGAACCTCCTGCTCCCGCTCTACGGCGTGATCGGCGGGCTCGCGCTCTCGCTCGCGTGGGCGCTCGTGCAAGGTGACGATCGCGCGCGTGAGCTCGGGCCCGTCGCGTGGCCGCTCGCCGCCTTCGTGCTGTGGACCGGCACGTCGCTCCTCTGGACGGTCGACGTGCGGCGGGGCGCGATCTTCCTCGGCGCGTTCCTCCTGCCGTTCGGCCTGCTCGCGATCGGCTTCGCCCGGCTCCCCTGGCGTGGTCGCTGGCTGACATGGCTCTGGGGCGGCCTCGTCGCGACCGCGCTCGCGTTCGCCGCCGTCGGCGGGTACCAGTGGCTCACTCGGGACGTCTTCTGGAACCCGAGCGTCGAGGTGTTCAACGCGTACGCGCCGTTCTTCCGCGTCAACTCCGTCTTCTGGGACCCGTCGGTCTACGGGCGCTACCTCACCGTCGCGATCCTCGCCTCCCTCGCGGGCATCCTCCTCGGCGGCGTGCGCGGCTGGCGGGTCGCGGGGCTCTACGCGGTCGTCTGCGCGACCTGGCTCGGGCTCCTGATCTCGTTCTCCCAGTCGAGCTTCGTCGCGCTCGCCGCGGGGATCGTCGTCGCGGTCGCCGTCGCCTGGGGGCGGGAGGCGACGCTGGCGCTCGTCGCGCTCGGTGCGGTGACGCTCGCGGTGGTCGTCGCCGTCCCGCAGATCCGCGGCGAGCTCGTCGGGCAGTCGCGCTCCGAGTTCAACCGGATCACGTCGGGTCGGGCGAACCTCGTCGGCCAGGGATTCCGCATCGCGCGCGACAACCCGGTGCAGGGCGTCGGCGTGGGCGGCTTCTCGCGCGAGTACGCGCGACGGCTCGGCATCCCGGGCCGGGATCCCAAGCGCGTCGCGTCCCACACGACCCCTGTCACCGTCGTCGCCGAGGAGGGCTTCGTCGGGCTCGCGCTCCTCGCGTGGCTCGTCGCCGCCGCCTTCCTCGCGACGCTGCGCGGCCTCGGACGCGGCTTCACCTCTCGCGTCTCCCTCGCGACCGGGATCGTCCTTGTCGCGATCGCGGTGCACAGCGTCTTCTACGCGGCGTTCTTCGAGGATCCGATGCTGTGGGCGCTGCTGGGCGTCGTGGGCCTCGTCGCGCGCGTGCCGAAGAAGCCGCCGGTGCCCGTCGCAAGCGTCTCGCCCGAGGCCGCGGCGCCGGTGCCCCAGCCCGCCCCCGCCCCGTAGACTCGCGCCGTGCTGGGATCTCTCGAGCGCGCGCTCGTCCTCGCGCCGCACACCGACGACGGCGAGTTCGGCTGCGGCGGGACGATGGCGCGGCTCGTCGAGTCGGGGTGCGAGGTGCGCTACGTCGCCTTCTCGATCGCGACGCGCTCGCTCCCGGACGGCTTCGCGCCCGACACGCTCGCCCGCGAGGTGCGCGACGCGACGACCGAGCTCGGGATCCCCGAGTCGCACCTCACCGTCCACGATTTCGACGTCCGCACGTTCCCCGACCGGCGGCAGGACATCCTCGAGCTGCTCGTCGCCCTCTGGGAGGAATGGCAGCCCGACGCGGTGTTCCAGCCTGCGCACCACGACGTCCACCAGGACCACCAGACGATCGCGCAGGAGGGACTGCGGGCGTTCAAGCGGACGACGATCCTGGGCTACGAGATCCCCTGGAACAACTTCGACTTCTCCTACGGCGCCTACGTCTCGCTCGAGCGAAGCCACGTCGAGCGCAAGGTCGCCGCGGTGCGGCGCTACGCGTCACAGCAGCACCGGCGTTACGCGAACGAGGAGTACATCTGGAACCTTGCCCGCGTGCACGGCACGAACGTGAACCGCGAGTACGCCGAGGTCTTCCAGGTCTACCGGCTGGTCGTCTGAGCGGACGACGAGCGGTCGCGGTCGAGCGGCTCGTGCGCGTGCTGTTCGCCTCGACGCAGGGCACGGGGCACTTCGGGCCGCTGATGCCGCTGATCGACGCCTGCCGGCGGAACGGGCACGAGACGCTGATCGTCGGACCGCCGACGCTCAAGGCGCGCGGCTACCCCTTCGAGGCAGGGGCCGCCCCGCCCGACGAGATCCTCGGGCCGCTCTGGCGCGACATGCCGTTGCTCCCGCCCGGGCAGGGAGACGTCGTCGTCGTGGGGACGATCTTCGCCCGGCTCAACGTCGAGGCGATGCTCCCGAAGCACCACGAGGTCCTCGAGCGGTGGCGCCCCGACCTCGTCGTGCGCGAGTCGGCGGAGTTCGCCTCCGCGATCGCCGCGGAGCAGCACGGGATCCGGCACGTGCGCGTCTCGACCTCGACCTCGTACGTCGAGCACGGAGCGCTCGGGATCGCCGCAGCGGCGCTCGACGAGCGGCTGCCGGGCATCTCCGACCGCATCGCCGCGTCCCCCTACCTCACCTACTTCCCCCCGTCGGTCGATCCCACGCCCTTCGCCGTGACGCGACTCCGACACCCGGCGTCCGAAGCCGAGCCCGAGCCGCTGCCCGATTGGTGGCCCGGTCTGGACGGGCCGCTCGTCTACGTCAGCTTCGGCAGCGTCGCCGCGACCATCCCGCCCGCGGCCCAGGTCTACGCACGGGCGCTCGAGGCGGTCACCGGACTTCCGGCACGGATCCTCCTTACGACGGGCGGCAACGACGTCGAGCTCGGCGACGTGCCGCCGAACGTCCGCGTCGAGCGGTGGGTCGACGAGCCGGCGATCCTCGGCCACGCTCGCCGCGGTCGTCGGGCATCGGCGGGACAGGGACCACGCTCAGCGCCCTCGCGGCCGGGTGCCCGCTCGTCGGCGTGCCGCTCTTCGGCGACCAGCCGATGAACGTCGCGAGCGTGGCCGCGGCACGCGCGGGTGTCGTCGCCTCGCTCGACGGGATCCGGCGGGCGATCGAGCGTGTCCTCGCCGAGGATCGGTATCGCGCTCGCGGCGGGGCGCGCTGCGGACGAGATGCGAGCGCGCTCCGCGTCCGCCGACGAGCTTCCTCGACCTCGTTGCGGTCGATCGTCGCGGCTGAGCTCGTCTAGCCTCCGGGCGTGCGGGTCGGCGTCGTCGGAACCGCGCTCTGCGTGCTCGCGGGGCTCTGCATGGTCGCAGCGCTCCTCGTCGACCTCGAGTCCACCGCCGCGAAGGTGCTGATCGCGGTCGCAGCGGCGCTCTTCGTCCCCGGGGCGTTGATCACGTACGTCTGGATGCGGACGAAGATCCCGCAGCAGTGATCCGCGGCGCTCTCGCTCGGCTGGTTGCGGTCGTGCCGCGCTCGAGGCTCGCGGGTGGCTCGCACGCGGCCGGCCCGGTCGTCGTGATCGATCCCGGCCACGACCGGCTCGGGAACTCGGAGACCGAGCCGATCGGGCCCGGCTCGACCACGCGCAAGATCAAGGACGGCGGCGGGACGAGCGGGGTCGTGACCGGGGTCCGGGAGGCCGACCTCGTCCTCGACGTCTCGCTGCGGCTGCGCACGCTGCTGCGGCGGGCAGGCGTCTCGGTCGTCATGACGCGCACCCGGACCGCCGGGAGGAGCATGGGCAACATCGCCCGCGCCCGGATCGCGAACCGGGCCGGGGCCGCGCTCTTCCTCCGCGTGCACGCCGACGGGCATCCGGACGGGGGCGTCCGCGGGACGCACACGCTCGTGCCGTCGTTCCGGACCGGCTGGACGGACGACGTCCACGACGCGAGCCGCCGTGCCGCCGCAGCCGTCCAGCGCCAGCTCCTGCGCTCGCTCGCCTTTCCCGACCGCGGGATCCAGGAGCGCTCGGACTTCACCGGCTTCAACTGGGCCGACGTGCCGGTGATCCTCGTCGAGCTCGGCTTCATGACGAATCCGGTCGAGGATCGCGCGCTCGCGAGCGACGCCGTACGCGCGCGAGCGGCGCTCGGGCTGTGCCGAGGCACGCTCGCCTTCCTCGGTCTCCGTCCTGCACGCTGCGGGATTTAGACGGGGCTAAAGCTCTCGGCTAGAGTTTAGGCATGCCTAAACTCACCCGGCGGCGGCTGCTCTGCGCGACCGCGCCGCTCGCGGCGGCGCCGCTCGGGCTCGCGATCGCGCGGAACGGCGACGCGAGCGCGGCCCCGCACGACCACTCCACCCATCGCTCCCCCGCCTCGCACCAGGGCAGTGCGGCGATGGGGCACGCGGCGATGATCGGCGAAGGCGCCCCCGCGGTCGGTGGGCCGAACGACCTCGATGCGCTGCTCTACCCGCCGCGGGCGCTCCCTCACTCACCCGGGCGCGTTCGCCGCTACACGCTCGTCGCGACCGACGAGGAGCTCGAGATCGCCCCCGGCGTCTTCTTCCCCGCCTGGACGTACAACGGCACGATCCCCGGCCCCGTGATCCGGGCGACGGAGGACGACCTCCTGCGCGTGCGCTTCGTCAACGCCGGCTCGCACCCGCACACGATCCACTTCCACGGGATCCACCCGACGGACATGGACGGCGTCTTCGAGATCGTGATGCCGGGCGACGAGCTCACGTACGAGTTCCCGGCGCGTCCGGCCGGCATGCACCTCTACCACTGCCACTCGACGCCGCTCAAGAAGCACATCCACAAGGGCCTCTACGGCGCCTTCATCGTCGACCCGAAGACACCGCGCGCGCCTGCGCAGGAGCTCGTGATGGTGATGAACGGCTACGACACCGACGCGGACGGCGGCAACAACTTCTACACGGTCAACGGGCGGACGTTCTACTACGCGCGCTATCCGATCCGGGTCAAGCGCGGACAGCTCGTCCGGCTCTACCTCGCGAACCTGACCGAGTTCGACCTGATCAACTCGTTCCACCTGCACGCGGACTTCTTCCGCTACCAGCCGACCGGCACGGGCGAGAACTGGGAGCACACGGACACGGTGATGCAGTGCCAGGGCCAGCGCGGGGTGCTCGAGATCGACTTCTCGAACACCGGGACGTTCATGTTCCACGCGCACCAGTCGGAGTTCACCGAGCTCGGCTGGATGGGCTACTTCCAGGTCGAGGACTAGGCGGTGGAAGCCGGCACCGCGACCTCGGGGCTCGGCTGGCGGCTCTGGGCGCTCGTCCCGCTCCTCCTCCTCGCGGCCGCAGTCGCATTCGTCATCTCGCAAGGCGACCGCGTCGTCGACCTCGTCGGTGGGAGCCCGCCCCCGGCCGACGAGTTCGACGTGCGCCGCGCCGAGTTCCGCGAGGGCGAGATCCGACTCGAAGTGCGAAACCCGCAGCGCGACGACCTGACGATCGCCGTCGTCACCGTCGACGACGCGATCGTCCCGTTCACGGTCGACGGGCCTACGACGCTCGGCCGGCTCCGCTCGAGCACGATCGTCGTGCCGTTCGACTGGGTCGAGGACGACCCGATCGTGATCGGGGTCACGAGCTCGACGGGGATCGAGACGCCCCACGAGGTCGCGGCGGCCCGGCTCACGCCCGAGCCGAGCGCCCGCGGTTTCCTCGGCTACGGGCTGATCGGGGTACTCGTCGGAGTCGTCCCCGTCGCGCTCGGGCTCCTCTGGCTGCCGTCGCTGCGCCGCGCCCGGCCGGAGTGGATCGCCGCGTTCATGGCGCTCACGGGAGGGCTGCTCACGTTCCTCGGGGTCGAGGCGCTCTTCGAGGCCTTCGAGCTCCAGGCGGCGCTGCCGGCGGCCTTCGGCGGGCCCGGGCTCGTCCTCCTCGGGCTCGCGGCAAGTGCGCTCGGGATGACGTTCATCTCCTCCCGCCTCTCGCGCGGGCGGACGGGCGCCACGGGGCTCGCGCTGGCGCTCCTCGTCGCGATCGGGATCGGGATCCACAACCTCGGCGAGGGCCTCGCGATCGGGACGTCGTTCGCGACGGGCGAGCTCCAGCTCGGCGCCTTCCTCGTGATCGGGTTCATGGTGCACAACGTCACCGAGGGCCTCGGGATCGCGGCTCCCGCCTCGAGCGTCCGCGTCACGTTCGGCCGACTCGCCGCGCTCACCTTGGTCGCCGGTGCTCCCGCGATCCTCGGGACGTGGATCGGCGGCTACGCGTCGAGCGATCTCCTGACGCCCGTCTTCTTCGCGCTCGCGGCAGGCGCTGCGCTCCAGGTCGTCGTCGAGGTCGGGCGCTACGTCGCGCGCACCGCGCCGGGCGGCCTCCGCTCCGGGTGGGTGATCGGCGGCTACCTGGCCGGGATCGCCGCCATGTGGGCCACCGGGCTCCTGATCGGCTAGAACCACCCGCAGTGCGTTCGTTCCTCCTCGCCATGCTCGTTGGTCTGCTCGCAGTGGGCTGCGGGCCGATCCCCGACTCGACGCTGCCGGACCTCTCGGGCAAGGACGAGATTCGCGTCGTGACGACGGTCGGGATGATCGCCGACGCGGTCGAGAACGTCGGTGGGCCGCGGGTGAAGGTCGAAGGGCTGATGGGCCCGGGGATCGATCCGCACCTCTACAAGGCGAGCGAGGGCGACGTCCGCCGGCTCGAGCGGGCGGACGTGATCTTCTACGGCGGCCTCCACCTCGAGGCGAAGATGGCCGACGTCCTCGAGCGGATCGGCGAGCGGCGGCTGACGCGGGCCGTGACCGACGGGATCGACCGCACCGAGCTGATCGCGGCCGGCGGTGGCCAGCACGACCCGCACGTCTGGTTCGACGCGAAGCTCTGGCAGGGAGCGGTGCGCGAGGTCCGCGACACGCTCGTGGCCGCCGATCCCGCGCACGCCGAGGGCTACCGGACGCGTGCCGACGCGTACCTCCGGGAGCTCGACGCCCTCGACGACGAGGCGCGCTCCAAGAGCGCGCGCGTTCCCGAAGCTGCACGCGTGATCGTCACCGCGCACGACGCGTTCGGGTACTTCGGGCGGGCGTACGGCTACGAGGTCGTCGGCCTGCAGGGGATCTCGACTGCCTCGGAGGCAGGGGCGAAGGACGTGCAGCGGCTCGCCGACCTGATCGCACCCGGCGGATCCCGGCGATCTTCGTCGAGTCGTCCGTCTCGCCGCGCACGATCGAGGCGGTGCAGGAGGCCGTTCGCGCCCGCGGCTTCGAGGTTGCGATCGGCGGCAGCCTCTTCGCCGACGCGATGGGCTCGGCCGGCACGCCGGAGGGCACGTACGTCGGCATGGTGCGGCACAACGTCGACACGATCACCTCGGCGCTCGGAGCGCAGAGATGAGCGCGGAAGACAACGCTCGTGTTGCTGCGACACAAGCGTTGTCTCCGGCCGCGATCGAGGTCACGGACCTCACGGTCGCCTACGGGGAGAAGCCCGTGCTCTGGGACGTCGACGTCGAGGTCCCGCAGGGCACGCTGACCGCGATCGTCGGCCCCAACGGCGCCGGCAAGACGACGTTGATCCGCGCGATCCTCGGACTCGTCGAGCCGGCGGCCGGGCAGGCGCTCGTGCTGGGAGGCGCGTACGAGGACAACCGCAGGCGCGTCGCGTACGTGCCGCAGCGCGGCTCGGTCGACTGGGACTTCCCGACGGACGTCCTCGACGTCGTCCTGATGGGGCGTTACGGGCACCTCGGCTGGCTCCGTCGGCCGGGGCGCACGGAGCGCGAGGCGGCGCTCGACGCGCTCCGCCGGGTCGAGATGGACGCCTACGCGCACCGGCAGATCTCCCAGCTCTCGGGTGGGCAGCAGCAGCGGGTCTTCCTCGCGCGCGCGCTCGTCCAGGACGCCGAGCTCTACCTCATGGACGAGCCGTTCCAGGGGGTCGACGCGACCACCGAGCGCGCGATCGTCGAGCTCCTGCAGGAGCTCCGCTCGCGCGGCAAGACGATCGTCGCCGTGCACCACGACCTGCAGACCGTCGCCGAGTACTTCGATCGCGTGGTGCTCCTCAATGTCCGCCTCGTCGCGAGCGGCACGGTCGCCGAGGTGTTCACCGACGAGGCGCTGCGGCGGACGTACGGCGGCCGCTCGGCGCTCTTCGGGGTGGACGGCCGATGACGGCGATCTTCCTCGTCGACGACTACACGCTGCGCACGGTCGCCCTCGGCGCGGTCTCGCTCGGGATCGTCAGCGGGGCGCTCGGCACGTTCGCCGTGCTGCGCGGGCAGGCGCTGCTCGGCGATGCGATCTCGCATGCGGCGCTGCCGGGAGTCGTCCTCGCCTACCTGCTCCTCGGCACGAAGGCGTCGCTCGCGCTGATGCTCGGCGCGGCGCTGACGGGGTTCGCCGCGACCCTCTTCGTCTCGGCGGTCGTGCGGACGACGCGGGTCAAGGGCGACGCGGCGCTCGGGATCGCGCTCTCGGTGTTCTTCGGGGTCGGGCTCGTCCTGCTCACGTGGGTGCAGCGCCGGCCGGACGCGTCGCAGGCCGGGCTCGACCGGTTTCTCTTCGGCCAGGCGGCGACCGTGCTCCGCGACGACGTCGTCACGATCGCGATCGTCGGCGCGCTCGCGCTCGTCGTCGTCGCGCTGCTCTGGAAGCAGCTCAAGCTGCTCGCCTTCGACCCCGAGTTCGGCGCGAGCCTCGGGCTCCGGATGCGGGCGACCGAGATCGCGCTCACGGCGCTGCTCGTCGTCGCGATCGTGATCGGCCTGCAAATGGTCGGCGCGGTGCTGATGAGCGCGATGATCGTCGCCCCGGCCGCCGCGGCACGCCAGTGGACGAACCGGCTCGGCGCGATGACGCTCGTCGCCGCCGGTGTCGGTGCCGCCGCCGGCGCGACCGGCGCCGTCGCGTCGTCTCAGGTCGAACGGCTTCCGACAGGCCCGTCGATCGTGCTCGTCGCGACGGCGCTCGTCGCGACGTCGTTCCTGCTCGCGCCGCGAGGACTGGCGTTCCGGGCCTGGCGCGCGCGCCGGGCGCGCTCCCAGCTCGGGACGCACGTCGTGCTCGCCGACCTCGTCGCGCTCGAGCAGGCGCACGGTGGCCCGGGACGAGCCCATCCGGCGGCGACGATCGGCGTCATGGCGGAGGCCGACGCCACGACCGCGCTCGTCGCGCTCGAGGGCGACGGGCTCGTCCTGCGCGATCCCGACGGGAACTGGTCGCTGACCGACCGCGGCCGCCGGGAGGCGCTCAGGCGGTGACCCAGGGACAGCTCGAGATCCAGGCGATCGCCGTGCTCGCAGCGGTCGCCTGCGCGCTCGTCGGGACGTTCCTCGTCCTCCGGCGACAGTCGCTCCTCTCCGACGCGATCGGTCACTCGGTGCTCGTCGGGATCGCGGTGGCGTTCCTCGTCACGGGGACGACGACCTCACCGCTCCTGCTCGTCGGCGCGGCGCTCACCGGCGTCGTCACCGTGGCGCTCGTCCAGCTCGTGACGACGACGCGGCTCGTGAAGGAGGACGCCGCGATCGGGCTCGTCTTCCCGGCGCTCTTCTCGCTCGGCGTGATCATCGTCTCCCGCTACGCGGACGGGGTGCACCTCGATACGGATGCGGTCCTGCTCGGCGAGCTCGCGTTCGCGCCTTTCGACCGGCTCGAGGCGTGGGGCTGGGACTTCGGCCCCGCCTCGCTGCTCGTGATGGCCGCCGTGCTCGTGCTCGACGCGGCCGTGATCGCGGTCCTCTGGAAGGAGCTGAAGCTCTCGACGTTCGATCCGGCGCTCGCGCTCGCGCTCGGGTTCGCCCCCGTGGTGCTCGAGTACGTCCTGATGACGATCGTCTCCGTCACGGCCGTGGGCGCCTTCAACGCCGTCGGCTCGATCCTCGTCGTCGCGCTGATGATCGCCCCGCCCGCCGCCGCGTACCTGCTGACGGACGGCCTCGGCAGGCTCGTTCTCCTCGCGTGCGCGATCGGTGCCGCCTCGGCGGTCGCCGGGTACTGGCTCGCGTTCGCGCTCGACGCCTCCATCGCCGGCTGCATCGCCGCGTGCTGCGGGGCGGCATTCGCGCTCGCGTGGGCGCTCGCGCCCGGCCGAGGGCTCGTCGCGGCCGCCCGCAGGCGTGCCCGCCAGCGGCTCGAGTTCGCCCAGACGATGCTCGCGATCCACCTCGCGAACCACGAGGGCCGCCCCGAGGCGGCAGTCGAGAGCCGCGTCGCGCACCTCGGCGAGCACCTCCGCTGGGACGGCGAGTTCGCGGGCCGTGTGGTTCGCAGCGCGGAGCGGCGCGGGCTCGTCGTTCGCAGCGCCGACGCGCTCGCGTTGACCGAGCGCGGCCGGGCCCTGGCGGAGGAGGCAGTGACCCTCTAACGGAGGACGAGCGCTCGCAGCCGTTGCCGCTCGACGGGGCTCGTGAAGCCGAAGAGGAGCAGGGCGAGCGGATAGGCGAGGATCAGCGCCACGGAGACGATCAGCCCTGCGTCGAGCAGAGCCCCCAGCGCCGCCAGACCGACCGCGCCGAGCGCCGCCGTGGCGACCCGGCGCCACTGGTACGGCACGGGGTAGATCCGCTGCGACCACCAGGCCATCCCGACCGCCATCGTCGCGTAGGCCGCGACGGTCGCGATCGCGGCGCCGATCATCCCGTACGCGGGGATCAGCGCCAGGTTGAGCGCGACGTTGACGAGGGCGGCGACTCCCGTGACGACCCAGTTGAACTGCGTCCGCCGTGCCCGCCCGACGCCGATCGCGACGACGATGTAGGCGGCGTACGCGACGGTCGAGAACGCGAGCGGCCCGACGACACGCGACGATTCCGCGAACGACTCGGCGGCGAGCAGGTCGACGATCCAGGGCGCGAGCAGGCTCAGCGCGAGCGCGACCCACGCGGTGACCACCGTGAGGTACGTGAGCACGTAGGCGTACGTGCGGCGCGCCTCGTCCTCGTCCTTGATCGAATAGGCGAACGCGGGCCACGCGAGGCGGAACGCGGTGAGCAGCAGCACCATCGCCGAGGCGACGCGCACCCCCACCGAGTAGAGGCCGGCCTCCGCGACGTCGGCGAGCTTGACGAGGAAGAAGCGGTCGCTGAAGTTCGTGACCCAGAGGAAGAGCGCGGTCGGCACGAGGGGCAGCCCGAAGCGGTTCATCTCCCGGAGCAGGCCGCGGTCGAACTCGAGGCCGAGCTGCTCGCGGCGGTATCCCAGCAGCACGAGGTAGACCATCAGCGTGCCGCTGAAGTTGCCGACGATCACGCCGAGCGGCCCCTGTTCGAGCACGACGACGAGGAGGAGGGTGAGCCCGATCGTCAGGAGCACGTTCGCGAGGCTCGCGGCTACGAACGCCGTCGACCGCTCCTCGACCCGGAAGAGCGCCGTCAGCTGCTCGTAGTTCACCGTCGCCCAGAGGGCGACGCCGGAGGCACGCACGAGATCGGCCGCCTCGGAGGTGCCGAAGAGGAGAGTCGAGATCGGCCCTGCCAGGAGCAGCAGGAACGCGAGCCCGAGGGTGCCCCCGCCCATCGTGAACCAGAACGACGTGCGCAGCACGCGCAGCCTGCCCCTGTCGTCGTCGACGTCGAAGTAGAAGCGGAAGAACGCGCTCGTGATGCCTGCGCGGAGGAGCAGACCCATCACGGTCGTGAGCGCGAGCAGCGTCTCGATCTGGCCGTAGTCGGCCGGGCTGAGGTACCGCGTGTAGACGGGCAGGAGGAGCACCGCGATGACACGCGAGACGAGCCCGCCGATCCCGTAGATCGCCGAGTGCCTGCCGAGGCGGCGGAGCTGGCTGCCGAGGTTGGAGGGCACGGCGAGCTCGTCTCTCGGTACCGCGGGCCGCGCCGGGACCTCGCCGTCGAACTCGGTGTCGCCGAGGGGGAGCGCCGGGCCGGGCTCTTCAGGCGGAGCCGTCGGGACGGCGACGGCGCCTCGCACGCGCGACGGCTCGAGGACCGCCGCATAGAGGTCGACGAGCCGGTCGGTGACGCGCTCGAGGTCGTGCACCTGCTCGACGTAGGCCCGCGACGCCCGCCCGACCTCCTCGCGTCCGTCGGCGCCGAGCGCGACGAGCTCCGCGAGGCGGTCGGGCAGCGTGCCGGCGGTCGCGTTCACGATCGGGACGCGGACGTCGTACGCCTCCTCGGTGCGCCGGACGGCCTCGTCGTGGAGGAAGGTGACGACGGGCTTGCCGAGAGCCATGCACTCGATCGCGAAGAGCCCGTACCAGCCGGCGTTCAGCTGGTCGACGACGATGTCGGCGTCGCGGTAGTGCCCGAGCGCCTCCTCGTGGTGGAGGCCCTCGACGATCCGGAGGTCGACGTCGAGCTCCGCGCAGGCGGCGAGCACGTGGTCGGTGCCCTTGCGTCGTCGCGACGACGGCGCATGGACGACGACGGGTCGCTTCCGCCCCGACGGCGCGACCGGCGCGATCTTGCTCAGGTCGACCCCGGGCGGGATCATCACCGCCTCGGGGACCCAGCGGATCGCGTCGTAGCTGCCGACGATCTCGGCGCCGGCCTTCTTCCCGTAGGCGAGCTCCGACGGCGACTTGCCGCGGATGTCCGAGCCGAGGTAGTGCATGACCGACGATCTTCCCGAACGCTCGGAGGAGCGGGAACTGGAGCGACTGCGGGACGAGGGTCAGTCCGAACGTGAAGTGGAACAGATCGGTGCGCGGGATCAGCTCCGCGAGCGCGCGCCACTGGGCCGCCTGGCGGCGCACGAGGCCGCCGTGGAGCTCGAGCGACCGGTCGGCCTCGGGGTGGAGCTCGTACCGGTTGAAGACGACGAGCGACGCGTCGATGCCCCGCCTCCTGAGGGCCTGGACGTTCGACCACGGCACGCCCGCGGTGTTGACCGGGCAGTGGACGACGCGAAGCGGACGCTTCCTCACGTGGCCGCGAGATACGAGCAGCGTTGCCTGGTGCGGGTTCGCTCGTGGTCAGCTCGGATCGCGGCCGGAGGCCGGCTTCGCCGGCCGGGAGGCCAGGCTCGCGATGGCTTGGCGGGAACGAGAAGGAGGGCTCGTGCGGGAACCATGGGTTCCCCCAGCTATCCCATTCGAGCTGGTCGAAGTAGCGGAGCGCCGTTCGTCCCGGGCGGATGCGCTCCCGAAGCGTCTCCAGCTCGCCGTCGGTGAGCTCGCCGAGCGCACGCTTGACGCCGAGGTAGGGCAGGTTCAGGTCCTCCTGGTAGACGACCGTCGAGATCCTCGGGTTGACCTCGATGACATGCTCGCCGACGAGCTGGATGTTGAAGAACCACTCGATCCCGAGCTCGGCGACGATCCGGTCGGCGATCTCCAGCAGGCCCGGCTCGTCCAGCGTGACGAAGTACATCGCGAGCCCCGCACGCATCGCCTCCCGCGTCTTCGCGTGCCCGAGGACGACGCGGCGGCCGTCCGCGATCCCGTCGATCGTCCGCTCCCCGCCCGTCGCGAGCTCCATCACGAGCAGGTCGGGGCCGCCCTCGGCGGGCAGGAGCTCGACGGCCTCCTCGAGGCGCATCGCGACGGCGCCCGGCCGCTCGTACAGCAGCTGGTGGGCGCGATCGACGGTCGGGTCGAGCACGCGGAACCCGCGCGAGCCGGACGAGAAGACGGGCTTGAAGCACACCGGCCGGTCGGGGTAGCCGAGCTCGCGGGCGGCCGCATCCACCTCGGCGGCGCCGTTGACGCGCCGGAACTCGGGTGCGGGGACGCCGAGCCGGTGCAGGAACGCGTACGTCTCGGCCTTGTCGTTCGAGCGGTGGATCGTGTCGGGCTGCGACACGAGCACGGGGCAGGGGAAGCGCTCGCGGTGCGCTGCCAGCCCTTCGAGGTCGTGCGACGACTGCGGGAGGACGACGTCGACGCTCTCGCGCTCGACGACGTCGAGGATCGCGTCGGCGAAGGAGGGGTCGGAGCCGGCCGGCACCAGGTGGAACGCGTCGCAGAGGTGCCGTCCGACCGAGCGCTCGGACATGTCCGTGCCGACGAGGCGGATGTCGCGCTCGCCGTTCTGACGGAGCGCACGAAGAAGGGCGGCGGTGCCCGGGGCCCCGGCCGCGGAGACGAGGACGGTGATCGATCTCATGTCAGCCAGCCGGCGATGGTCGCTCGATGTCGCCGGAACCATAGGTCTCGCTGCACGAGATAGCGATCCTGATCGCGATCCCACATCTCTGCCCAACCCGGTCGGCGCTCGTCGCGCCCCCACGTCCGATAGGTCTCGAGCCCTATCTTCGTCTTGTGCTCCATCGCCTCGGGCAGCTCGGCGCGCTGCTCACGCGACAGGCCGTAGCCGTCACAGAGCGCAAGCAGCCGTTCACGTCTTCCCTCGGTGGGGATCCCCCAGGCCTCGCACTGCTGATCCGGGCGGCAAGCGACCCAGAAGTTCGCGGCAGAGCCGAGATCGTGAAGCCGGGGAGCCGGAGCGGCGAGATCCCAGTCGATGAGTGCGGTGACGTGGCCGTCGCGGAAGACGACGTTGGGCCAGAACAGGTCGTTGTGGCACACGACCTCGCCACTCGGCGGCGTTCCGACCATCCGCTGCCAGCCTCGGTGCTCGGTGTGCACGAAGCCGACCTGGGCGTCGTGCATCGCGCGTAGCAGGCGCCCGAGCTCCCAGACTGCCTCGTCGTTCGACGGCACCGGCGCGAGCGCCGCCTCGCCTTCGACGAACGAGAGGGTCTCGCGGCCGCGCTCGTCGATCCCGACGACGCGCGGGGCACCCTCGAACCCGACCTGCTCGAAGTGCCGCAGGAGTGCGTGGACGGCCGGCGTGTGCGGCCCCACCTGCCGCCGCACGGTGTCGCCGACGCGGACGACTACGTGCTCGCCGACGTTGACGTCTCCACCGACGAGCGGGAGCTCCCCGCTCACGCGAGGTCGATGCGGTCGTCCGCGAGCTGGCCGAGGCGCCGCTCCCGCTCGGCGTCGAGCATCGTCCGCATCGTCTGGCCCATGGTCTCGCCCGGATAGACCCAGAGCTCCGGGTGGGTGAGCAGCTGGAGCCATGGGAACGTACCGGCGCGGAGCTCCTCGTGCGGACAGCCGAAACGCCAGTGGTGGTTCGAGTCGGACCGGTAGGTCGGCGGGTCGAAGTACCCCTCCTGCATGACGTTCACGGCGCCCGCGAGCGGCTCGGACATGTACTCGGGCTCGGGGTTGTGCCAGGCGACGACGGGGTCGAAGCGGTCGTCGAGCCGGGCGGTCGGATACACGGCGTGGAGACCGACCCGGTGGCCGAGCGCCCTGAGCCGGTCGAGCGCGTTCGTTCCCTCGCTCGAGGCGAGGTTGTAGAAGACCGACTCGGTCATGAGGAAGTACGTGGCCGAGGCGCCGGCGCCCGCCTCGAGCTCCGCGAGTCGGAGCGCGGCGTCCAGCGAGAGATCGACGTCGTGACGAAGCAGCAGGTCCCCCGCCTCGGGTGCCCGGTCGAAGTGCGCGAATCTGTAGCCGCCCGCCGCCGCAGCGTCGAGGAGCTCGCGGTAGTGGTCGAGGGTGAAGTCGCAGCTCATCGGCGGGCCAGCACCCAATGGAACGTCGCGTCACCGTCGGGCTCGCGGATCGTGACGACCTCGTCCCGCACGAGCTCGAAGCCGGCCTCGGCGAGCAGGCTGCGATTCGTGTCGGGGGGAAAGCCCGAGAAGTACGTCGGGGCGCCCAGCCACTCGCCCGTCCAGCCGGCGAGGTCGCTCGCGCCGAGTGTCGTCAGGAGCAACCCATCCGGCACGAGCCAACGGTGGATTCTCTCGAAGAGCGGCAAGAGACGCTCGCGCGGGACATGGTTCAGGACGTAGAAGCAGGCGACGGCAGCGACGGAGCCGGCCTCGAGCTCGAGCTCGGTGAGGTCGGCCTGGACGAACGTCGCTTCCGGGACGCGCTCGCGGGCGCGACCGAGTTGGGCGCTCGACAGGTCGAACCCGGTGAGCTCGAAATGCCGGGCAAGGAGCCGCGTCTCGTCCGTGCCGCCGCCGCAACCGAGCTCGACGACACGCGAGCCGGTCGGGAGCCTCGCGACGAGCTCCTCGCACCACACGGCGCGCGGGTCGCCGCCGATCTGCGCCTTCCACACCTCCCAGGTGTCGATCATCGCGTCGTAGCCGGCTGCGACGAGCTCCGTTCGTGGATCGCTCACGCCGTCTCGACCTCGAGCAGCGACGCGGCGTGCTCGGCTCGCGCGAGCGCCTGCACCGACGTGTCGGCCGTCGCGATCACGTACCCGCGGCGATCGCCGTCGAGGCGGACCGGCCGGATGATCTCGCCGAGCGCCAGGTAGGTCTCCGCCTGGACGACTCCGGGCGCCGCGAGCACCTGTTCGAGCGAGCCGATGTGCGTCACGGTGCCGGTGGGCAGCGGGCCTGGCGACGCGGTGAGAAAGCGGATCGCGAGTGGCTGCGAGAACTGTGGTAGTGCGACGTCATCCGGCACGGCCTCGCCGAGCGCGAGACGGAGCGCGACCTCGACGAGGTCGACACCGACGGCGTGCCGGACGAGATCCGCCATCTGGCCGCCCGGGATGCGGGCCGCGACCTCGACCACGGCGACGCCGCCGTCCGGCGAGGCGATCAGCTGCGGGAATGCGATCCCGTTCCGCAGTCCCAGGGCAGTGACGGCCCGCTCCGCGGTTCGCTCGGCGAGCTCGAGCTGATCCGAGTGGATCGAGGCCGGGTAGAGATGGATCCAGCCGACGCCGAAGCCGATCCCCGGGGGTCGCAGGCGGTCGGAGAGCGTCACGAGTCGGGCGGCGCCGTCGCGCACAACGACGATGCCGTTCATCTCGGTCCCGTCGACGAAGCCCTCGAGGATCGCCTCGCGGGCGGGGGACTCGACGAGCGCGACGTGGAGGTGCGACTCGAGGTCCCCTGGCGAGTCGATCCGGAAGACGCCGCGCTGCCCGCCCGAGTCGACGGGCTTCAGGACCGCCGGAACGCCGACCGCCTCGATCGCGGCACGTCCCTCCGCGAGGCTCCTCACCGCGGCGTACGGCGGCTGCGGGATGCCTTCCTCGGCGAGCGTGCGGCGCATGGCGAGCTTGTGCGTCATTCGGTGGGCGACACCCGAGCCGATCGACGGCAGGTCGAGTCGCTCTGCGACGGCCGCGACGACCGGCACGGCGCGATCGGCAGAGACGGTCAGGACGCCGTCGACCTCGTGGGCCCGGGCGACCCGCTCGACCGCGTCGACGTCCGCGAAATCGACCACCTCCGCTGCGTCGGCGAGGGCGAGCCCCGGCGCGTCGGCGTTCCGGTCGACGGCGACCACCCGCAACCCCCGCTCGCGCGCCTGGACGATCGCCCGGCGCTGATGTCGGCCGGCGCCGACGAAGAGGACGCTCGACACGGCGCGATGCTAGACGGTTGATCGGCGCTGCGAGCCGGGGCTGTGGAGCGAGCGGCACGCTCTCGGCGCGATCCCGTCACTCACGCGTACGGGTTTCCGCAGTAGGCTCGAGGCGTGGGGAGGAGGTCGGTGGCCCAGGGAGTTGGCGGCCGCGGACGCGTCTGGAAGGGACAGGTCGACCCATGTGCGGGTCACGCCGCTCGACCGGGGTGCGGCGTGGTTAGCGGACGCCGCCGGCCGGCAGGAGCGACGGCACCCGGTCCCAGCGCGCGATCTGGCAGCCGTCGACCCGCGTCAGACGTGCCCAGACCCTCCGACCGCCGACCCGCCCGCTGACGATCGCGAGCTGCGGGCCGCCGTAGATCTCCGTGCACGCCATCTCGGGCGGCGCCGGCCGGAATGCGCGCCAGCCGAGCCTGCCGAGCTCGCGGCACGTTGCGACGCGACGTGGGTGGTCCCCGCCGACCGGGCCGCAGCGAAGCGTCCAGCGAACGCGCTCGCCGCGACGGTCGGAGTCGTCGTAGTACGTGATCGTGAGCGTCGTCGCGGGCGCGCCGAGGGCGACGGGCGCCAGGAGCGCCAGAGCACAGCCGAGAACGAGCGCGACGCGCATCCTTGCCCGATCTACGTCGCCGCCCACACGCGACGTCACACCGTCGCCGCGCGGGCCACCGTCTACCATCCCCGCGTGTCGCTGACGGGCAAGCGCGTGCTGATCACGGGAGGCGCCGGGTTCATCGGCACCACCCTCGCGCGCCGGCTCGTGGACGCGAACGACGTCATCGCGATTGACAACCTCCATCGCAATGCCCTCGGAGGGACCGAGCTCGAGAGCCACCCGAGCTTCCGCTTCGTCGAAGGCGACGTCCTCGACCTCGGGCAGCTGACGGAGCTCGTCGCGGGGTGCAGCCACATCGTCCATGCGGCCGGGATCGCCGGTGTCGACACCGTCCTCCAGAGCCCCGTGCGGACGATGCGGGTGAACGTGATCGGCACCTACAACGTGCTCGAGGCCGCCGCCGCGACGCGCGACAGCCTCGAGCGACTCGTCGAGTTCTCGACGAGCGAGGTCTTCGGCCAGCACGCCTTCAACGTCCAGGAAGCCCACGTGACCTCGATCGGGTCGGTCGGGGAGGCACGGTGGACGTACGCGGTCTCGAAGCTCGCGGGCGAGCACATGGCGCACGCGTACCACGCGGAGCTCGGCGTCCCCGCGGTCTCGCTGCGGCCGTTCAACATCTACGGGCCCGGGCAGATCGGGGGCGGCGCGATTCGCGCGTTCATCGAGGCCGCGCTGGCCGGCGCCGACCTCGAGATCCACGGCGACGGGTCGCAGATCCGCGCCTGGTGCTACGTCGACGACATGGTCGAGGCGCTCCTCCTCGCGCTCGAGCACCCGGCGGCCGTCGGGGAGAGCTTCAACGTCGGCAACGCGCGGTCGGCCGTGACCATCTACGACCTCGCGACGCGGATCAAGCGCCTCACCGGCTGTCCCGGCGAGATCCGGTTCGTGCCGCTCGAGTACACCGACGTCGAGCTGCGGATCCCGAACATCCAGAAGGCGCGCTCGCTCCTCGGCTTCGAGGCACAGGTCGAGCTCGACGAGGGGCTCGAGCGCACGATCGCGTGGTACCGCGCCCGGCTCGGCGCGGCGGCGTGAGCAACCAGGTCCGGCTCGCCCGGCCCGACGTCGGCGAGGCGGAGCTCGCCGCGGTCGCAGACGTGCTCGCGAGCGGCCAGCTGACCATGGGGCCTCAGGTCGAGGCCTTCGAGGCCGGGATCGCGCGCGCGGTCGGCACGGCCGACGCGGTCGCGGTCTCGTCCGGGACGGCGGCCCTGCACCTCGCGGTGCTCGCGCTCGGGGTCGGCGAGGGCGACGAGGTGATCGTCCCCGCGTACACGTTCCCCGCGACCGCGAACGCGGTCGAGCTGTCGGGCGCGCGCGCCGTCCTCGTCGACGTCGACCCCGAGACGTTCAACGTGCGGCCCGAGCTCGTCGCCGCCGCGGTGACCCCGCGCACGCGCGCGGTGCTCGCCGTCCATCTCTTCGGCCGCCCCATCGACTGGGAGGAGCTGCAGACCGCCGTCCCGCAGGAGGTCGCGCTCGTCGAGGACGCGGCCGGCGCGCTCGGCGCCCGGTACCGCGACACGCCGTGCGGGGCGCTCGGGCTCCTCGCCTGCCTGTCCTTCCACCCCCGCAAGATCGTGACCACCGGCGAGGGAGGCGCCGTCACGACCGACGAGGCGGAGCTCGCCGCCGCGGTGAGGCGTCTCCGGAACCACGGGATCGGCGCGGGCCGGCCGGTGGACATCGCCTCCCCGGGGTTCAACTACCGGCTGTCGGACGTCCTCTGCGCGCTCGGCGTGCCGCAGCTCGAGCGGCTCGAGAGCCTGCACGCCGCCCGCGAGCGCGTCGCCGGCTGGTACACCGAGCGGCTGGAGCACCTCGTCGGCACCCCCGCCGCGGCGGAGGGCGACCGGCATGGCTGGCAGGCCTACGTCGTGCGCCTGCGGCGCAGGGACGAGGCGCTCGCCGGCCTGCGCGCGGAGGGGATCGAGGCGCAGATCGGGACGTACGCCGTGAACCGGCTCTCCGCGTACGCGGGCCGGGGCTCCTTCCCCGGCGCGGACGAGGCGTTCGAGCAGGCGCTCGCGCTCCCGTTCGCGACCACGCTGACGGAGGACGAGGTCGACCGCGTCGCGTCGGCCCTCGCGCGGTACGCCTGACGTGGCGACGAGCGAGGATCCGCGGCTCGAGCGGCTCGATCCGCGCGACCGCGCGTACGCCGGGGAGCTCGAGGGCGACGAGCGGGAGACCGTCGTCGCGACGGTCGCGCGGTACCGGCGCCCCGAGCGGCTGCGTGTCGGGGACGACCTGCCGGACCTGTCCGCGGCGCGGCTCGACGACGGCGCGCGGGTCGAGTTGCGCGACCTCGTCCGCGAGCAGCCGCTCCTGCTCGTCTTCGGCAGCTTCACCTGACCGCCCTTTCGTCGCCGGTCCGGCGACCTGGAGCACATCCACCAGCGGTACCGGGAGCGTGCGAGCGTCGTCTTCGTCTACATCGCCGAGGCGCACGCCGTCGGCGAGTGGCAGCTGCAGGCGAACCTCGACGAGGGCGTGCTCCTCGCGCAGCACGCGGGCCTCGAGGACCGGTTCGCGGCGGCGCGCGAGGGCGTCGAGCGCCTGGGCCTGACGATGCCCGTCCTCGTCGACGACATGGACGACGCCGTCAGCGAGGCGTTCGCGGCGTGGCCCGAGCGCCTCTACGTCGCCGAGCCGGGCGGGCGGCTCGCCTACGTCGGAGGCCCCGGGCCCTTCGAGTTCGACCCGGACGCCGCCGCTGACGTGCTCGCCCGGCTCGCGGGCTGAGCCCTTTCGAGGCACGCTACTTCAAGGCCTCGCGGCGTCGTCTGCCGCATGCGTGCCGGTTGACGGCGTTCGGCACCTATGCGGCCGGAGGCCGGCTTTGCCGGCCGGGAGGCCAACCAAGCCGCAGCCGGGTAGCGACGAAGAAGGAGGGGGCACGTGGGGGAACCATGGGTTCCCCCACGACTAGAGGCAGATGTCGTCGGGCCGGACGGGCACGCGCGTCAGCGGGCGGCCGGTCGCGGCCCGCATCGCGGAGACGATCGCCGCGGTCGAGACGACGGTCGGCGGCTCCCCGACGCCCTTCACGCCGTAGGGCGCGTCCGGCTCGGGCTCTTCGACGAGGTCGATCTCGACGGGAGGCATGTCGAGCGTGGTCGGCAGCAGGTAGTCGGTGAAGCTCGCGTTGAGGATCACGCCGTCCTTCGTGCGGAGCTCCTCCATCAGCGCGAGCCCGAGCCCCTGCGCGGTGCCACCCTCGATCTGCCCCTCCACCGCGAGCGGGTTGATCGCCTTGCCGACGTCCTGCGCGGTGCCGACCCAGACGACCCGGGTGAGACCGAGCTCGACGTCGACCTCGACCACGACGCGCATCGCCGCCACCGCGAGCGCGACGTGCGCCCGCTCACCGGTCACCTGCCCGGTCTCGGGGTCGAGCGGCGTCGTCCGTGGGTGCCGGTAGACGCGCTCCACGTCGACCTCGCCGCCGTCCTGCCGCTCGCGCTCCTCCAGCGCCGCGCGGCACGCCTCGCGCACGGCGCCGGCCGCCATCCAGGTCATCCGGGAGGCCGACGCGGAGCCCGCCGAGCCGACCGTCGAGGTCAGATGCGGCGCGAGGGCGACGTGGTCGGTGCCGAGCTCGGTGCGCGCGACCTGCAGCATCACGCCGACGACGCCCTGGCCGACCTCGGCCGCGGCCGAGTGGACCGTCGCGCTGCCGTCCGCGTGGAGCACGACGCGCGCGGCGCACGAGTCGTCGAAGCCCTCGGAGTAGCAGATGTTCTTGAAGCCGAGCGCGAAGCCGACGCCGCGCCGCACGCCCTCGCCGTGCGTCGTGTTGCCCGCGCCCCCCGGGAGGCGGAGCGGGTCGCGCGGCAGCGCTTCCTCCGCGGGCAGCGGGAGCGCGGCGGTGCGCCGGATCACGTCACGTGTCGGCAGCGAGCCGGTGACGACCTGGCCCGTCGGCAGCCGGTCGCCGGGCTCGAGCGCGTTCAGGAGCCGCAGCTCGACGGGATCGATCTCGAGCGCGGCGGCGAGGAGGTCCATCTGCGCCTCGGCCGCGAAGCAGGTCTGCACGGCGCCGAAGCCGCGCATCGCGCCGCACGGCGGGTTGTTCGTGTAGACGGCGGTCGACTCCAGGAGGGCGTTGTCGACGCGGTACGGCCCGACCGCGAAGGAGGCGGCGTTCGAGGCGACCGCCGTCGAGCTCGACGCGTAGGCGCCGCCGTCGAGCAGGATCCGCATCCGGACGCACGTGAGCCGTCCCTCGCGGGTCGCCCGGTGCTCGGCCTCGATCCGCGCCGGGTGGCGGTGGACGTGGCCGGTGAACGACTCCTGGCGGTCGTAGACCATCTTCACGGGCCGGTTCGCGTGGAGCGCGAGCATCGCGCCGTGGATCTGCATCGACAGGTCCTCGCGTCCCCCGAAGGCGCCACCGACACCCGAGAGGTGGATCCGCACCTGCTCGGGTGGGAGGCCCAGGCACGGCGCGACCTGGTCGCGGTCGACGTGCAGCCACTGGGTCGCGACGTAGACGTCGACCCCTCCCTCGCCGTCTGGCACGGCGAGCCCGGACTCGGGGCCGAGGAACGCCTGGTCCTGGATCCCGACCTCGTAGGTGCCCGTGACGACGACGTCGCCGGCCGCCTCCGGGTCGCCGTGACGGATCACGAGGTGGCGGACGACGTTCGGGCGCGGGTCGTCGCGGTAGCCGTGGCCCATGGTCGGCCGGTCGGGGTGGAGCGGCTCCTGCTCGAGCGCGCGCTCCATGTCGACGACCGGCTCGAGCGGCTCGTACTCGACGACGATCGCCTCGAGCGCCCGTGCGGCCTGCTCCGGATGCTCGGCGGCGACGATCGCGACGGGCTCGCCGACGTAGCGCACCCGATCGGCCGCGAGCACCGGTTGGTCGGCGAACTCGAGCCCGTAGACCTTCTTGCCCGGCACGTCCGCGTGCGTGAGCACCGCGTGCACGCCGGGGAGCGCGAGCGCGGGGGCCAGGTCGACCGAGGCGATCCGCGCGTGTGGGTGAGGGCTGCGCAGCGTGTCCCCCCAGAGCATCCCCGGCGCGGAGAGGTCGCTCGCGAACTCGAAGGCGCCCGTCACCTTCGGCACGGCGTCATCGCGCAGGACGCGCTCGCCGATCCGGCCGACGGCGAGCCTCGTCGGCGTCGTCGTGACGCTCATCGCCGCTCGGCCGCGAGCCGCACGGCGTCGAAGATCTTGACGTAGCCCGTGCAGCGGCACACGTTCCCCGCGAGCGCCTCGCGGACCTCGTCGTCGGTTGGGCTCGGCTCGCGCTCCAGCAGGTCGGCGACGGCGACGACCAGGCCGGGCGTGCAGAAGCCGCACTGCACCGCGCCGGCGTCGACGAACGCCTGTTGCACGGGATGGAGCTCCCCGTCGCGGGCGAGCCCTTCGACCGTCAGCACCTCGTGGCCGTCGACCTGCCCGGCGTGCACGAGGCACGCGCAGACGAGCTCGCCGTCCAGCACCACCGAGCACGAGCCGCACTCACCCTGCTCGCAGGCGTTCTTCGAGCCGGGCAGCTCGAGTGTGTCCCGGAGGAAGGTGAGGAGGCTCTCGCTCCCGCGGACGTCGCCCTCGCAGCGCTCGCCGTTGACGGTCAGCGAGACCCTCATGAGCGAAGGCAGCGCTCCAGCGCGCGGCCCGCGAGGACACGGAGCGCGTGACGTCGGTAGGCCGCCGTCGCGCGCACGTCGTCGATCGGCGCCGCCGCCTCGGCCACGCGGTCGGGCAGCTCCCGTGCCTCGCCCAGCGGCACGACGACCCGCCTGGCGGTGACCGCAGCCGACCCGAACGCGGCGCGCACCTCGCCGGCCTCGGCGTCGACGACGACGGCGAGCGAGCAGACGGCGATGACCATCGCGTTGCGCGGCCCGACCTTCATGAACGTCTGGGCGCCGCCGCTCGGCGCGAGCCGGACGGCCGTCACGAGCTCGTCCGGCGCGAGCGCGGTGCGCTTGACGCCCAGGAGGAACTCCTCGAGCGGGAGCGACCGCACACCGCGCACGCTCGCGAGCTCGACCTCGGCGTGCTCGACGAGGAGCGGTGGGAGCGCATCGCCGGCGGGCGAGGCCGTCCCGAGGTTGCCGCCGATCGTGCCCGCGGTTGCGGATCTGCGGCGAGCCGACGGTGCGCGAGGCCTCGGCGAGCGCGGGCAGCTCGTCCGCGAGCGGGGTCGTCATCGCCTGGGTGTAGGTCAGGGCCGCGCCGAGGCGGAGGCGGCCGTCCTCCCGCGACCAACCGCGCAGCTCCTCGAGCTCGGCGAGGTTCACGAGCGCGGGAGGCCGCGACTCGCCGAAGGTCAGCTCGACCATCACGTCGGTGCCGCCCAGGATGAACCGCGCCTCCGGGCGCTCGGCCTTCAGGCGCAGTGCGTCGTCGAGCGTGCGCGGCGTGAGGAGCTCCACCCGCCGAACACAAGCAGATCGCCGCAGTCCACGGCTTGACAGCGACAACGATGTGAGTTATCACTTACAACATGGTTTCGACGACGCGACAGACTGCGGCGGAGCGCCGGGAGGCCGTGCTCGTCGCGGCGCAGGCCCAGTTCGCCCGTGGTGGGCTCCACGGCACGTCGACCGAGGACATCGCGGCGGCCGCCGGCATCTCGCAGCCGTACCTCTTCCGGCTCTTCGGCACGAAGAAGAAGCTCTTCGTCGCGACGGTCGAGCGGTGCATGCAGGAGACGCTCGAGCTCTTCCGCGCGGCGGCCGGCGACCTGCGGGGAGAGGACGCGCTACGCGCGATGGGCGACGCGTACGTCGTGATGGTGACGAGCGACCGGACACGGCTGCTGACGCAGATGCAGGCGTATGCCGCCTGCGACGACGTCGAGGTCCGCGAGGCGATGCGCACCGGCTACGGCAAGCTCCACCTCTTCGTCGAGACCGTCTCGGGACTGCCGCAGGAAGCGGTCGCCCAGTGGTTCGCCAAGGGGATGCTCCTGAACGTCGTCGCCGCGATGGATCTCGCGAGCACGCGAGAGCCCTGGGCGCGACGGCTGGTCGACGGCGCGATGGGTCCCGACCACGTCGCCTCGTCGCTGATCAGCGGGGCGCCGTGAGCGACTTTCATTTGTCCTCGGTTATGAGTGAGTGATCACGAACTAGATGGGAGGAAACACGATGACACGCCGAGCTTCCACGCTCTGGACCTTCGCGATCACCTCGGTCGCGCTCTTCATGGTCTCGCTCGACAACCTCGTCGTGACGACCGCGATCCCGGTGATTCGCACCGATCTCGGCGCCTCGCTCGAGGACCTCGAGTGGACGGTCAACGCCTACACGCTCACGTTCGCCGTCTTCCTCCTCACCGGCGCGGCGCTCGGCGACCGCTACGGGCGGCGGCGCATGTTCGCGCTCGGGCTCGTGGTCTTCACGCTGGGCTCGGTCGGGGCGGCGCTCGCGCCGACGGTCGATGCGCTGAACGTCGCCCGCGCCGTGCAGGGTCTCGGCGGCGCGATCGTCATGCCCCTGACGCTGACGCTCCTCAGCGCGGCCGTGCCGGCGGAGAAGCGCGGCCTCGCGCTCGGCGCCTGGGGCGGGATCGGCGGCCTGGCGATCGCCTTCGGCCCGGTCGTCGGCGGCGCCGTCGTCGAGGGGATCTCGTGGCAGTGGATCTTCTGGCTGAACGTGCCGATCGGCCTCGTGCTCGTCCCGCTCGCGCTCCGTCGGCTCGAGGAGAGCCACGGCCCCGGCGGACGGCTCGACCTGCCGGGCGTCGCTCTCGCGAGCACCGGCCTCTTCGGGATCGTCTGGGGCCTCGTGCGGGGGAACGGCCAGGGGTGGGGCAGCCCGGAGATCGTCGGCTCGCTCGTGCTCGGGGCGCTCCTCGTCGCCGCGTTCGTCCTCTGGGAGCTCCGGACGGCGACGCCGATGCTGCCGATGCGGTTCTTCCGCTCGCGTGCCTTCGCGCTCGCGAACGTCGCCTCGCTGCTCATGTTCTTCGGGATGTTCGGCTCGATCTTCCTGCTCGCGCAGTTCTTCCAGACGGTGCAGGGGTACTCGCCGCTCGGCGCCGGGCTGCGGATCCTCCCGTGGACCCTCGCGCCGATGTTCATCGCCCCGCTCGCGGGCGCGCTCTCCGACCGGATCAGCCCGCGGCTGATCATCGGGACGGGACTGACGCTGCAGGCCGTGGCGCTCGCCTGGATCGGGCTCGTCTCGACGCCCGACGTCCCGTACTCCTCGCTCGTCGGGCCGTTCGTCGTCGCGGGCGTCGGCATGGCGCTCTTCTTCGCGCCCGTCGCGAACGTCGTCCTCTCGGCCGTGCGGCGCCAGGAGGAAGGGCAGGCCTCGGGGGCCAACAACACGATCCGCGAGCTCGGCGGCGTCTTCGGCGTCGCGGTGCTCGCCGCGATCTTCGCGGAGGTCGGTGGCTACGAGAGCGGCCAGGCGTTCAGCGACGGGACGAACGCCGCGGTGCTCGTCGGCGCAGCCGTCGTGGGCGTCGGCGCGCTCGCCGCGTTCGCGATCCCCGGCCGCACGCGGGCGCAGGCGGCACCGGTGGCGGAGCCGCTCGCAGAAGCGGCCTAGGCCGGCAGGAGTTGGTAGGCGGCGGGCGGCGGCGCCTCGGTGACGGGCGTCGTCTCCCAGCCGTCCGGGAACGACGGCGCGCGCCAGCCGGGCTCGGGGACGAACGACGCCCAGCGCTCGTCCCACCAGCGCTCGTCGCGGTCGAGCATCGCGCCGAGCTCCCGACCGACCCGTCGCGTCGCAGCGGCCTGGTCCTCGGTGTAGCGGCCCTCGCGCACACGCTCGTCGAGCTCCGCGTCGTCCTTGAAGCGCCAGGTGCCGTCCACGGGGATCCAGATGTCGAGCTCCAGATCCTGTGTGTCGTAGCCGATCGTGGTCCGGCGGTGCGGCTCCTCGAAGTTCACGTACCAGCCGGCGAACCTCCGCTCAGGCCCCTCCCAGAAGTGCCAGACCGAGCAGGCCTCGCCGGGACGACGAAGCACCAGCACGCCGTGCCCCGTCCAGGCGGTTCGCCCCGCCCACGGGTGCGGGCGGCCGTCCGCGCTCGGTGGGAAGGCGAACGGCATCCCCTCCGGCATGTAGGTGACGAGGAGCTCCGGCCGGTCGTCGACGACGACGACCGGGGAGGCGAGCCAGGCCGTGCCTCGCCAGATCTCGCGATGCACGATCACCTCGCCGCGCTGCCAGGCCACGCGAGGACGCTACCGGGGTACGCTCCATCGGGCGATGGCACGACCCGAGATCTCGAGCGCTCCCGGGCTGAGCGCTGACCTTGGGTCCCGGCCCGAGCTCTCCGTCGTCGTCACGCTCTACCAGGAGCACGCGACGCTCGACGAGCTGCACACGCGACTCACCGCCGCCCTCGAGGGGTTCGGCCGCACGTACGAGGTGCTCTACGTCGACGACGGGTCGACCGACGGGACGTTCGCGTCGCTCCAGCGCATCCACGACGGCGACGAGCGAGTGCGCGCGGTCCGGCTGAAGCGAAACGCAGGCCAGCATCCTGCGATGCACGCGGGACTCTCGCGGGCCCGCGGGACGATCGTCGTGACGATGGACGGCGACCTGCAGAACCCGCCCGAGGACGTGCCGCGCCTCGTCGAGGCCGTCGAGGCGGGCTACGACGTCGCAAGCGGACGACGCGGCGCGCGCCACGACTCGTGGGGCCGCACCGTGCCCTCTCGGATGATCAACGGCATGCTGCGCCGCTTCACGGGCGTCGACATCGCCGACTTCGGCTGCGCGTTCAACGCGTATCGGCGCGACGCGGTCGAGCCGATGCTCGGCGCGATCGGGCGGCAGAAGTTCACCAAGGCGCTCGTCCTCTCGGGCGGCGCCTCGGTCGTCGAGGTGGACGTCGGGCACGCGCCCCGCGACGGCGCCTCCCGCTACTCGCCGCTGCGACTCACCCGACTCGCCCTGCACGTCCTCGCGGGCTTCTGGCCGCAGCCGATCCAGACCGCCGGGATCCTGCTCGGGATGCTCTGCTCGCTCGCGTCGCTGGCACTCGGCGGCTACGCGCTCGTCTACTGGGTCTCACACGGCGACTTCCCCGGACCGCTCCTCCTCGGCGCGCTCGTCGTCGCCGTGCTCGGCGTCCAGGGCTTCATCCTCGCGCTCGTCGGAGAGCACCTCGGCAGAATCCAGCGCGTCGTGGAGCATCGGCCCCTCTACCTCGTCGATCAGGGAGCTCTGAGCGACGGCGAAGCGAGTTCTCGTCACGGGCGGCGCAGGGTTCATCCCCTCGAACCTCATCCGCCACCTGCTCGAGCACACCGCGGCACGAGGTGATCTCGCTCGACGCGCTGACCTACGCGGGGAACCTCGAGAACCTCGCCGACGTGATGAGCCACGCGCGGCTCGAGTTCGTCCACGGCGACATCCGCGACGCGGGCCTCGTGGGCGAGCTCGTCTCCGGCGTCGACGTGATCGTCAACGCCGCCGCCGAGTCGCACGTCGAGAAGTCGATCCTGCAGGGCGCCTCGGAGTTCGTGACGACGAACGTCGAGGGGACGCAGATCCTCCTCGACGCGATCCGTGAGACGCCGGTCGAGCGCTTCCTGCTCGTCTCCTCGAGCGAGGTCTACGGCACCGCCGAGCGCGACCCGATGGACGAGGAGCATCCGCTGAACCCTCGCAGCCCCTACGCGGGGACGAAGGCCGGCGGCGATCGGCTCGCATACAGCTACCGCGTCACGTACGACCTGCCGATCGTCATCGTCCGGCCGTTCAACAACTACGGGCCGCGCCAGCACCCCGAGAAGGTCGTGCCGCGGTTCGTCACCCAGGCGCTCGCGGGAGAGCCCCTCACGATCCACGGCGACGGCAGCGCGAGCCGGGACTGGCTGCACGTCGACGACACCGCCACTGCGATCGAGTCGCTCATCGACGCGCCGCTCGAGTCGGTCGCGGGCGAGGTCGTGAACGTCGCGACCGGGGTCGACCTCTCCGTCGCGGAGATCGCGCGCCTCGTGCTCGCCGCGGTCGGCAACCGCGAGGCCACGACGACACACGTGGAGGAGCGGCCCGGGCAGGTCGCGCGCCACATCGGCTCGACCGACAAGCTCGCGCGGCTCACGGGCTGGCGCGCCGCGATCGGATTCGAGGACGGGCTCGAGCGGACGGTGGCCTGGTACCGCGACAACGAGGCCTGGTGGCGGGGCGTCCTCGGCCGCGACCGCGTCTCCTCGTCCTAGGGGCCGGACCGGCCCAGCTCGGCCTGCTCGAGGCCGCGCGGGCGCGCGCCGACCTCGACGTGATCGCCGTCGACCGCGACCCGCAGGCCGTCGGCTTCGCCTCCGCCGACGAGCGTGCCGTGCTCTCGTCCGAGGACGAGGAGGGCATCGACCGCCTCGCCCGCGCCCGCAACGTCGCCGGAATCGTCTCGCCCGGTGCGGACTGGCCCGTCGGGATCGCCGCGCGTGTCGCCGAGCGGCTCGGCCTGGCGCACCCGATCGATGCACGCACCGGCACGCTGGCCACGTCGAAGGCGCGGCAGCGCGAGGCCTTCGCGGCGGCAGGCGTGCCGCACGCGCGCGCCCTCGACCCGCGCGATCCGTCGCTCGCGTTCCCGTGCGTCGTGAAGGCGCCCGACCGGCAGGGTCAGCGAGGGCTCGCGCTCGTGACCGATCGAGAGGAGCTCGAGACCGCCCTCGGCGCGGCGCTCGCCGAGTCCCGGTTCGGCAACGTCCTCGTCGAGGAGCACGTCGAGGGACCGGAGGTGACGGTGAACGCGTTCTCGCTCGACGGCGGGTTCACGCCGCTGACCGTCACGGACCGCCTGACCGCCGAGCCGCCCGCGTTCGGGGTGGCGCTCGCGCACGTGTGGCCCTCCGGGCACGACGACGAGCCGATCGTGGTTGCCGCGCGGGCGGCCGTCGAGGCACTCGGCATCCGCAACGGGCCGTCGTACACGCAGCTCCGCCTCGGGCCGGACGGCCCGGTCGTGATGGAGGTGGCGGCGCGGCTCGGCGGGCGGTCACGACGCCGAGCTCTGCCTGGCCGCGACGGGCGTCGACCTGAACGCGCTCGCGATCGAGGCGGCGCTGGGCGAGGCGGTCATGTTACAAGGTTGTCACAAGCGGACTCGGGCCGCACCGGCGGGCAGGCGGGCGCCGCGGTCGCCTTCCTCGTCCCGCCGGAGGGACGGCTCGTCGACGTCGACGGCGTCGACGACGCGCAGGCGGTCGACGGCGTCGAGTGGGTGCGCGTCTATCGCCGGCCGGGACATGTCTTCGGGCCGTTCCGGCGGGGTGCGGACCGCGGCGGCGCCGTGCTGGCGACCGGGGACAGCAGAGAGGAGGCACTCGAGCGTGCTCGCCGTGCGGCGGGGGCCGTACGCTTCCGGATCGATGCGGACGCGCCGTAGAACGACGCTCGGCTTCCAGCCGCCGGCGGTGGGGGAGGAGGAGATCGCAGCAGTCGCGGAGACGCTTCGCTCCGGCTGGCTGACGACCGGCCCGCGGGCGGCCCTTCTCGAGGAGCGACTCGCCGCCTACCTCGAGGTCGAGCACGTCCTCGCGGTCAGCTCCGGCACGGCCGCGATGCACCTCGCCCTCCTCGCGCTCGGCGTCGGCCCCGGCGACGAGGTGATCACCTCGCCGATCACCTGGCCGGCGTCGGCCAACGTGATCGAGCACTGCGGCGCAACCCCGGTCTTCGGCGACGTGCGTGAGGAAGACCTGAACCTCGATCCGTCGCTCCTTCCCGCGCTCGTCACCGAGCGGACGAAGGCGATCCTCCCCGTCCACCTCGCGGGCCAGCCGTGCGACCTCGACCCCATCCATGCGCTCGGCCTCCCGGTCGTCGAGGACGCAGCCCATGCGCTCGAGGCGCGGTACCGCGGCCGCAAGCTCGGGGGCCTTTCGGAGGCGACGTGCTTCTCCCTCTACGCGACGAAGAACCTCGCCGCCGGGGAAGGCGGCCTCGTCGCGACGAATCGCGACGACGTCGCACGGGCGGTCCGTCAGATGCGGCTCACGCGCCGCGGCGACGGCTCGCGCTACGACCAGGTGACGTGGGGCTTCAAGGCGAACCTCTCCGACGTGCTCGCGGCGATCGCGCTCGCGCAGCTCGACAAGCTCGAGCGCCACGCAGAGCTCCGCGCGCGGCACGTGGCGCTCTACGACGACGGCCTCGCGGGTCTCGACGGCATCACGCCGCTCGAGCGCGACCCGCGCGATACCCACGCACTCCATCTCTACGTCGTCCGGATCGACCCGGCGGGCGCGGGCGCCACGCGGGACGAGTACCAGCGCGCGCTCGCCGAGGAGCGGATCGCGACGAGCATCCACTTCCTGCCGGTGCATCGCCTGACGTGGTTCCGCGAGCGATACCCCGAGCAGCCGTCGCTGCCCGTGGCCGAGCGGGCGGGCGACGAGGTTCTCTCGCTCCCGCTCTCGCCGGCCCACGCGGAGGAGGACATCCTCGACGCGGTCGACGCGGTCCGGCGCGTGCACGCACGCTTTGCGGCATGAGACGCCCGCTCCGCATCGGCCTCACGCTTGCGCTCACGGGCCTGGCGCTCGGGTACCTCGTCTGGAAGGTCGACCTCCGCCAGACGATCGACACGCTGCTCGACGCGAACCCGTGGTGGTTCGCGCTCTCCGTCGCGATCATGATCGGCACCGCCCTGCCGATGGCGCTCCGCTGGCAGTGGTTGATGCGCGCCCAGGGGATGGACGACACCTTCGCCTGGCTGACGCGCGCGTACTTCGTCTCGTACACCGCGAGTCAGGTGCTGCCCACCTCGATCGGCGGCGATGCGATGCGCGTGTACGAGACCGCGCGCCGGCATCCAGGCCGCACCGGCGACGTCACGGCGATCATCCTCCTCGAACGCGGCCTCGGCGGCGCGGGCACGGTGCTGCTCGGCGCGATCGGCTTCGTGCTCGCGCTCGGCACCTACGACGTCGGCGCCTACCTGTGGCTCGAGGGGGCGTTCGTGCTCGGCACGCTCGTCCTGATCTTCCTCTTCTTCGCGCGCTCGGCGAGGCCGTTGCTCAACCGCCTGCGCCCGCTCCTCCGACGTCTGAGGGTCGAGAAGCCGCTGCGGGCGCTGTACGACGGCGTCCACCACTTCCGCGGCCACGCCGGGCTGCTCCTGGGCGTCTTCCTCTTCACGACCGCGATCCAGGCCGTGCGGATCCTCTCGATCTGGGCCGCCGGCCGCGCCGTCGGGATCGACCTCGGCCCCAGGATCTACTACGTGATGGGACCGCTCTTCTTCCTCGTTCTCCTCGTCCCGTTCACGCTCAACGGGCTCGCGGTGCGCGAGGCCTTCTTCGTCAGCTTCCTCGGCAGCGTCGGGGTCCCCGCCGACCAGGCCTTCGCCGCCGGCTTCCTGTTCTTCCTCGTCACGACCGCCCTCGCGCTGCCGGGCGCCGCGATCCTCCTCTGGGAAGGCTTCCGGGGCGGCTCGCGGCCGCGACTCGAGCATGGCTGACGTCGGCCGGGTCGCCTGCGTCGTCGTCACGTACGACGCGCTTCCGTGGATCGAGCGGTGCCTCGAGAGCGTGGCGGCCCTCGACACCGTCGTCGTCGACAACGGCTCCTCGGACGGGACCGTCGCAACGGTGCGGGAGCGGTTTCCGTCGGTGCGGCTCGTCGAGTCGGACAACCGCGGGCTCGCGGCGGGCTGGAACCGCGGCGTCGCGGAGACCTCGGCAGAGCACGTGCTGATCCTGAACGCCGACGCGTGGCTCGTTCGCGACGCCGCCGACCGGCTGCTCGACACCGCCGAGCGGCATCCTCGCGCCGCCGTCGTCGGCCCGCGACTGCGCAATCCCGACGGCTCGCTGCAGCGCTCGGTGAGGGGCTTTCCGACGCTCTGGCGGCTCGCGACCGAGTACCTCTACCTGCGGAAGCTCGCGCCGCGCTCGAGCGCTCTCAACGCGTTCTACGCGGGCGGGTTCGACCACGACGCCGAGCGCACCGTCGAGTGGGTGATGGGGTCGTGCATGCTCGTCCGTCGCGCCGCGTTCGACGAGATCGGCCCCTTCGACGAGCGCTACTTCCTCTTCAGCGAGGAGGTCGACTGGATGCGGCGCGCCACGGATCGCGGCTACACGGTCGTCTTCACGCCGACGGCCGAGTGCGTCCACGTCGGCGGCGCCGCGCACGGCGGGCGGCTCTTCCAGGAGAACGTGCGCGGCCACCTCCGCTACCTCGCGCTGCACGGACGCCCCGGCGAGGCCGAGCAGGCGCGCCGGATGCTCCGCGCGGCGCTCCTGGTGCGCGGCCGCATCCACGGCGGCGACCGTGGGCAGGTCTATCGGGACGCTGCTGCCTGGCTCGGCTCCGGCGACGTCGAGGCCCTGCTCGCCGCATGACGAGGGCGGCGCCGAGGGGCGGCACGCCCAGGGTCTACCGGAAGGTGTCTGGCTCCAGCCAGACACCTGCTCCTGACCGTCTCATGCTTCTCCGTGCACTAGGTGATCCGGACCCAGCGTCGAGCAGTCCGGCTCAGGCCGGAGTCGCGATCGGTGAGGACGACCGTGACCTGCCAGCGTCCCCTCGGCAGCGATGCGCTCGAGCCCTTCGCGCTGCCACCCGCCATGCGGAGCCGGGCCGATGTGGAGCGAACCCGCAGAATCGCGGTACAAGGTGCGCAGCGTGCGGCGCGCAGGCTGACGAGGACGCGTCCCC
Organism: uncultured Actinomycetes bacterium; assembly: GCA_963791895.1. Lineage (GTDB taxonomy): Bacteria > Actinomycetota > Thermoleophilia > Gaiellales > Gaiellaceae > Gaiella. The sequence goes on along the minus strand of CAWBTY010000009.1, from coordinate 234,189 downwards.
CGCGCACTGTCAGGTTCAGCGATCGGAAGGTCGGCGCGAGGAGAGATGCCCCTCCGAGCGCGTGGCGGATCCCACCGAGGAGGTGACGGACGAACAGCGGCTCCGCGTACGACTCCTCGGTATGCCCGCCCTGGGTGTACCAGGCGCGTCCACCGTCGAACTCGTGCTTCCACGCGATTGGATGGTCTGCCCCCATCGCCCAGTCGCGCGGCTGGTACGTCGCTTCGTCGAGCGTGAGCAGGACGCGCACGCCGTTGCGTCTCGGGTTCGAGAGGAACCCGTACCACTCGTCCGTGCGGGCCCAGCGCGCTGGAAGATGCACAGTGGAGACGTCTCGCGGCGAGACAACGTCGATCGTCGCGGCCTGAATCTCGGGATGTCCCGACGACCAGGCGCCCACGAGGCGCCCGTACCACGGCCAGTCGCGCTCGGTGTCGGCGGCCGAGTGAACGCCCACGAATCCGCCGCCGGAGCGGATGTAGGCCATGAACGCAGCCTGCTGAGCCTCGTCGAGGACGTCGCCGATCGTGAGCAGGAAGACGACCGCCCCGTAGCGTGCGAGACGCGCCTTCGTGAACGCAGCGGCGTCCTCGGTCGCATCGACCGCGAACCCGTTTGTCGCGCCGAGGGTGCGCAGCGCCTCGAGGGCCGCAGGGATGGAGTCATGGCGGTACCCCGCCGTCTTGGTGAAGACGAGCACGCGAGGCTTCGCGGCGGCTGCCGTGCTCGCGGCGGACCCCGCCGCGAGCAGAACGACGACGAGAGCTGCCGCGATCTGAACGACGACGAGAAGGGCAAGCTTGCGCGTGGAGTCAGCTTAGCCCGCTCCGGGCAGGCAACGGCCCTCGGTCGAGTCACCTTCGAGGTGACCCTTGGTGCAACCCAAAGGGTTGCGCAGTGAGCGAAGCCTGGCTGTTCCTACGACTCGCGCTCGCGACCGGGGTCGTGCTCGTCCCGGGGTTCGTCGTCGCGCGCGCTCTCGGGGTGACACGTGTGTCGGCAGGAGTCGCCTGGGCGCTCCTCCTGATTTTCGGCGCGATGACCCTGACCTTCCTCGTCTCGGCGTCCTTGACCCTCACGCTCGTGCTGGTGCTCGCCGCGGGTCTCGTGGCGCTCCCGTTCGCGATCCGGCGGGGGACGAGGGTGCACGGCGTCCGCGGGTGGGGGCTCGCGTCGCTGTTCGGCGCGGGATTGGGGATCCTGCTCTGGCGCGTCGCGGGGGAGATCGGCGGCGACGGGTTCTTCCACCTCGCCCGCGTCCAGAAGCTCCTCGCGTTCGACGACCTGTCGCTCGAGAGCGCGAACGAGTTCCCCGACGGCGGACTCCATCCCGGCTACGCGTTTCCGCTCTGGCACGGCTTCCTGGCGCTCGTCGCGAAGGTGGGCGGCGTCGAGCCGTCCGAGGTGGTGCTCCACGAGCCGAGCGTCCTCGCGCCCTTCGCGGTGGTGCTCGGCTTCGAGGCGGGCTGGGCGCTCTTCCGGCAGGTCACGCCCGCGCTCGCGTCGGCTCTGGCCGGGGTCGCGATCGTTGCGATGGCGCCGGCCTACGGCGGCGCGTACACGGCTCTCGCGCTCCCCGCGACCGCGTCGCGCCAGCTGCTCGTGCCGGCGGCGCTCGCGCTCGCCATCGAGGCGACCCGGCGCCCGACGGCCGCCGTTCTCGCGTCCGCCGCGGCGGCCTCGTTCGTGGTCGCCGTGGTGCACCCGACGTACGCCCTCTTCCTGGTGGTGCCCTTTACCGGGTTCCTGGCCGTACGGCTCCTCTGGGTGCGTCGCGACGCCGTACCGGACGGTCTCGCGCTCGGAGCCCTGACGCTGCCCATGGCCGCGTTCTTCGCGTGGCTCCTGCCGGTGATCGGCGACACGGCCTCGGTCAGCCCCGGCGAGCGCGAGCGCCTCCGCGGCTTCGAGCAGTACGACGGCCAGCTCGAGGGGACGCCGGACCTGTTCTCCGTCGTTCCAGAGCTCTTCGGGCGGTCGGGCGCGATCGCGGTTGCGGCGCTGCTGCTGCTCCCCCTCGCGGCGCTCGCTGCGAGGCGGCGCTGGGCCGCGTACGCGGTCGGGGGCGCCCTCGCCGTCTTCGCGATCACCCTCCTGCCCTGGATCTTCACGCCGTTCTCCGACGCCGTCTCCCTCTCGCAGTCGCGGCGCCTCGCGGGGTTCCTCCCGTTCGGGATCGCGCTCGCCGGCGGGATCAGCGTGCTCGCCCGGCTGATCGGGCCGGTCGTCGTGCCGGTCGCGCTCGCGGGTGGGGTGGCGTTGCAGCTCCTCTATCCGGGTGACTTCGGCTACTTCCTCGAGGACGGCGGCCCGGCGTGGGCGACCTGGTTCGCCGTCGTCGGCTGCGTCGTCGCCCTGTTCGTCGGCCTGCGCGGACGACCCCCGCTGGAGCGCCGCGCGGCCCTCGCCACAGTGCTCTTGCTGGCCCCGACGTTCGTCCACGGGCTCACCAACTGGACCCCGTCTCCGGCACGACCGCCCGAGATCCTCTCGGACGGGCTGATCGCGGCCGTCCGAGCGCGCGTCCCGACGGGCGCGATCGTCTACGCCGATCCGCGAACCAGCTATCGACTGGGGGCGTACGCGCCCGTCCGGGTCTGCGTCAATCCGATAAGTCACGTCGCCGACACCGTCGACAACCGCCCGCGCGAGCGCGCGCGCGAGTTCCTGCGCTTCGCCCGGGCGGGCGACATCGAGCCGCCGGCGCGTCGCTGCGGCGCGACCTGGCTCGTCGTCGACCGCGAGCGCTTCGCAGACCTGTCTCCGGCGTTTCCCGTCTACCGGGACGCGCGCTGGGCGCTGGTCAGGCTGTAGGCGCGAAGCTGTTAGACGCGTCTCAGATAGCCGGAGGGGTTGAAGGTGAGCATCAGCTTCTCGCGTGACCGGTCGATCTCGAACTCTCGGTCGTCTCGAGAAACGCCTCCACCGCCTCCATCGGCCCCGGGCCGAACTCCGGCGCAACGGGATGGCCGTTGATGTTCGTGTCCTCGACGACGAGGTAGCACCCGGGCGTCACGAGCGGCGCAGTAGAGCTCGAGCTCGCGCAGGACGTGGTCGCGCGTAGTGGTCGGAGTCGAGGATGACCATCACGCGTGCGGCGCGCCGCGCACGGCGGCGAACGCGCTCCAACACCTCCTCGGCCGTCGACGAGCCGGTGACGTAGGTGACGCGGCGGTGTCGCGGACGCCCGGGTCGCTCGAGGACGTCGATCGTCACGATCCGGCCGTGTCCGAGCTCGTCACAGACGCTGGCCAGAAAGCGCGCGCTTCCTCCGAGGTACGTTCCGGTCTCGACGATCAGGTCGGGTCGCGTCTCGACGAGGATCTCCTGGTAGACCCAGAGGTCGAGCGGGCACTTCTGCACCGGCTGCCCGAGCCAGGACGTCTGCTTCCAGGTGGTCTCGGCCTCGTAGTAGAGCCGGTGGAAGGCGTCGGTGATCGCGTCGGCGTGCTCCACCCGCGCCCGACCCTAGTCGACCGCGCCCCCCTCGGCCGTCTCGAGCTCGCACGGCTGGCCCGTGTGCTCGCAGATCACCGCCATGTCGCGGTCGAACGCCCAGAGGACGGCGTCTGCGAGCTCGGCCGTCGCGGCGATCATGTAGTCGATTGACGCGCGCCGGTGATGGCCGTGCCCAACGTGTGCGAGCGATCGCTGCACGTCCAGCGCTCTCGAGAGCGCAGTCTTGCCGGTGGGCAGCCAGTGAAGGGTCGCGAAAGAGTCGTGGAAGAGGGTCTCGTATTCGTCCCCGGTTCGAGCGCGGTGCTGCGATTCGAGCACGACCGGCACGCAGGTGGCCAGCTGATCCCGCTCGCCGAGCGACGCGAGCCGCTCCGCGATGTCGGGCCGACGACCGCCATGAGCCCAACTCCAGATCGAGGTGTCCGCGAGGACGACTGTCACGTGATGCGAGGTCGACGCATCTCGGCGAGCTCCTCCGGGGTGGGGGCGAAGGCTTCGCCGGCTCGGATCCTGTCGGCAAGCTCTCGCAGCTTGACGATGCGGGCGACTTCGCGCAGTGCCGCGTTCACCGTGTCGCGATAGCCCGTCGTCCCCAGAATGGCTTTCGCGTCCTCGAGCGCCTTCACGTCGATGTCGATCGTGGTGCGGTGGATGTCTGGCTTCTGCGTCGTCGCCATACCTTCAGTATAGCAAATCTAAGAAGATAATCCATACGCGCCGATAGACACGTCTATACAAGACACGTCCTCTACGATCGCCGCCGTGAAAGCGCTGATCGTCAGCTTCTACTTCCCACCGGCCGGCGGCGGCGGCGTGCAGCGGCCGCTCAAGCTCGCGCAGTACCTGCCGGCGATGGGCGTCGAGACGCACGTGCTCGCCCCCGACGATCCGCGCTGGCTCCATCGCGACGACGGCCTGCGCGTCCCCACGCAGGCCTGGGTGCACCGGGCGCGCTACATCGGCGTGAGTGGCGGCAAGCCCTCCGAGGTGCTCGCCGGCACCCAGGGCGTCGAGCGCGCGCTGACCCAGGCGCGGCTCCAGCTCCGGCGGCTCGTCGTCCCGGACGAGAACGCGACCTGGGCGCTGACGGCGATCCCGGCGGGGATCAGGCTCGTGCGGGAGCACGGGATCGACGTCGTCGTCTCGACCTCGCCCCCGGGCTCGACCCACCTGATCGCCGCCGCGATCGCGCGCGCGACCGGGATCCGCTGGGTCGCCGACCTGCGCGACTCGCTCGTCGCGCACGCGCACCGTCGCTCCGACACCACGGCGACCCGGGCGAAGGCAGCGCTCCACGGCCGGGTCGCCCGGCTGGTCGCGAGTCGGGCGGACGCGATCACCTGTGTCTCCGAGGCGATCTCCGAGGAGACGCGGGCGCTCGCGCCGCGGGGACGCGTCGTCACGATCCCGAACGGAGCCGACTTCGACGACGTGGCCGGGCTCGAGCGGCGCCCGTCCGAGCGCTTCCGCATCACGCACACCGGCAGCTTCTTCGGGCGCCGCGACCCGCGGCCGTTCCTCCAGGCACTCGCAGGCTCGGGCCTCGACGTGGTCGCGCGCTTCCTCGGCGACTTCCGCGAGCGCGACCGCGCCTGGGCCGAGACGCTCGGCGCTCGGCGATCGGCTCGAGCTCCGCCCCTACGCGCCGCGGGCGGAATCGCTCGCCCTGCAACGGGACTCCGAGGCGCTCCTGCTCCTGATCCCCGACGCCGGCGGGCGGGGAAGGGCGTGCTCTCGGGCAAGGTGTTCGAGTACGTCGCCGTCGGCCGCCCGATCCTCGCGCTCGTCCCGCCCGACGGCGCCGCGGCCGAGCTGATCCGCGAGACGGGAGCGGGCATCGTCGCCCCTCCCGACGATCAGGACGCGATCGTGACCGCTCTGACGAAGCTCCACGAGCGCTGGCGCACGGGCGGCCTTCCCGACGTCGAGCTCTCCGAGGAATGGCGCGACCGCCTCTCCCGGCGCACGCGCGTCGAGGAGATGGCCGCCGTCCTGCGCGATACGCTCGATTGACGGAGAGTCGCGCCTCACCACGGGATTCACGTGCCGCGACCGTCCGCCTGGCGGCCATCGGTTGCTGGCTCGCGCTCGCGCTCGGCATCGTCGTCCTCCGGTACCCGGAGGCGTTTCACGATGCGAACGAGACGGCGCGGGCCAACGCCTCGCTCGATCTCGTCGACCGCGAGCTCGGCGGCGGCAACTCCGTCCTGCCCGACCAGGCGATGATCCTGGAGGCCCGGGGCCGGATCCCGCCCGACGGCGCGATTCCAGGTCGCGATCGGTGAGCCGCAGCCCGGCTGGACCGACCTCACCGCGACGTTCGCCGAGACGTACGCTCGTTACTTCCTCCTCCCTCGACGCGCCGAGCCGGACGGCGACTGGATCCTCTGCTTCGCCTGCGACCGCGCTCGGTTCCCGGCGGCCGACGCGGTCTGGGAGGGCGAGGAAGGCCTTCGCTCCTGAGGGCCGAGCAATGACGACGCGTGCGATCGCCGGGCTCTTCGGCCTCAACCTCGGCTTCGCCGTCCTCGGGCTCTCGATCCTCTTCGCGCTCCGCGGCCTACCGCGCTGGCAGGACGTCCTTCGGCTCGCCGGCCTCGGCTACCTCGTCGGGGTCGCCGCCTTCGGCGTCGTCTGGACGCAGCTGCTCGTCGTCGGTGTCCCGTTCACCGGCTGGGGGATCGCCGTCTCGCTCGTGGGCGGGACCCTGGCAGCCTGCGTCGTCGGGGTCGTGCGCCGTCGCGCGCTGCCGAAGCTCGCGCGCGGCGTGCCCGCTGACGCCCCTCGCCCTTCTCGTCACCGCGGGGGGCGTCGCGCTCGTCGGCCTCCTGCTCGAGGCGCTCTTCCGCGCGGCGCGACTGCAGAGCCTGCAGGCGTTCGACGCCTGGGCGTTCTGGGTGCCGAAGGCGAAGGCGCTCTACTTCTTCGAAGGCCTCGACGAGCAGGTGTTCACGACCTCGGCCGGGCCGACCTACCCGCCGCTCGTTCCGATTCTCGACGCGGCCGCCTTTCACGCGATGGGGAGAGCCGACGTCGTCACGCTCCACCTCCAGTTCTGGTTCCTGCTCGTCGGCGCCGTCGCGGCGCTCGCGGGCTGTCTCTACCGTCACGTCCCGGCCTGGGTCCTCTGGCCGTCGCTCCTCGTCGTGCTCGTCGTGCCCCGCTTCGGCGAGCGCCTTCTCACGCCGCAGGCCGACGTCCTCGTCGACGTGCTCTTCGTCGCTCGCCGCGGTGCTGCTCGCGCTCTGGCTCGGCGACGGTCGCGGCTGGCGGCTCGCCGCCGCCGCGGTGCTCCTCGCGGGCGCGACGCTGACGAAGCGAGAGGGCCTCCTGTTCGCCGGCGATCGCCATCGCAGCCGCCGCATCGCTTCGTGGCGGTCGCCGACGGCAGAGCCTGGCCGCCCCTCGGGGCCGTCGCGCTCGTCGTCGTCGCGGCGGCGGTCCCCTGGCGGCTGTGGTACCGCGCGCACGACGTGAGCGGGCGAGGCGCCGTCGGCGCTCGGCCTCGGCGCGAGCGCCGACCGCGCGCTGGACGCACTCCGCCTCTCGCTCGAGGTGCTCGTCGACACGTCGCTCTGGTCGCTCGTCCCGTCTCCTGCTCCTCCTCGCCCTCGCGATCGCCTTCGTCTGGGGCGACCGGCGCCTCGCGGCGTACTTCGCCCTGGTCGTCGGGGTCGCGTTCCTCGGCGGCGCCTGGGTCACGTACTCGTACGCCGACCTTCCCCATCACGGCGAACGAGGCCCTCAACCCGATCGTCCGGTACACGGGCGCGATCGTCCTCCTCGCGGCGGGCGCGATGCCCCTCCTCGTGGGCTCCGCCTGGCCGCAGCGAGGAGGCTCGAGAGTCGTGACCCACCGCACGGCCGTCCTCGTCGCAGCGGCGATCATCGCCGTGCCGCTCATTGGCTATCCGGCGCTCGTCGCAGCCGACGGCGCCCGCTTCCCGTCGGCGGCCGACTGCGTGGCCATCGCAGCGCCCGGGCGACGAGGGAGAGCTCGACCTCGTCTTCGGGCGGCGCGACACGCCGGCCGAGGCGGAGGAGCTGCTCGCGCGCGTCGTTGCCGTCGGGTACGTCGACGCGGAGGTCGTCGGCGACGGCTGCGGCCGCTGGAAGGTGCTCTACGACGGGATCACGGCGTACGAGCAGGGTCTCGAGTCGCGCGCCGAGGCCCGCGGCGCCGGGCTCGAGGCCGAGCTGGAGCTCGAGCCGGCGTGATGCGTATGCAGAGTATACTTGATGTACGCATGCACCGAAGAACGACCATCGAGATCGATGTGAATCTGCTCGCACGGGCGAAGGACGCGCTCGGGCGCACCGGCGACAGTCGATCGCGACTACGACCGGATCGCGGAAGTGCGCCCGCTGACAGTCAGGCGCCGACGCTGACGGGACTTGCGTCGGACGCGCTCGGCGGCCGTACCATGACGCCCGCATGACCGCCGTCGCCCTCGACCGTCCCCGCGCCGTCGCCGCGCGCGCGCCGCTCGTCGAGGGCCTCTTCTTCGCGACGGTCTTCACCGTCACGTTCGCGAAGCTCCAGTGGGAGGTCGCGGGGACGATGTCCTTCTCGGACGTCGCCACGTTCATCTTCCTGATCGCGTTCGCCGTCTACCGGATCGAGCGCTTCGACGGCCGCTTCCCGCGGGCAGCGGCGGTGACGCTCGCGTTCTTCGCGGCGTTCCTGCTCGTCTACCTGATCGGGTGGTTCAACCTCGAGACGGCGCAGTCGCTCGCGCAGTGGGCGAAGGGGATGATCAAGTTCCTGCTCCACTTCGCCTTCCTCGTCGCCGGCGTGGCGCTGATCGCGCGGCGGGGGATGCGCTTCTACTGGCTGACGCTCGCCGCGTTCGTGGGCGGGATCGCTGCGAACGGCGCCTACGGCCTCCTCCAGCTCGCGGTCGCCGAGACGACGGGCGCGAACCTCGACGAGGCGTGGCTGCAGCCCATCACCGGTGGAGACAGCAGGATCAACATCTTCGGGGCGATCGAGGGCTCGTTCGTCTACCGCGTGAACTCCCTCACGGGCGACCCGAACCACCTCGGAATCGAGGTTGCCGCAGGGATCCTGCTCCTGCTCCCGATCTACCTGCGGCTCGAGCGCGGTCACCGGCTGCGCGTGCCGCTCGCGCTGCTCCTCCTCTTCCTCGTCGTCGTCGACCTGGCGACGCTCTCGCGGAGCGGCCTCCTCGGGCTCGGCTGCGGCTTCCTCGTGCTCGCGATTCCCTATCGGCGGATGCTCCTGAAGCCGCAGTTCCTCGTGCCGCTCGGGGTCCTCCTGCTCGGGCTCGCGGTGTTCGTCGCGCAGCGGATCGAGTTCTTCTCGGAGGTGCTCAGCTCGCGGCTCTCGACCGAGGGCCGGGGCGCGGACACGCACTTCATCGTCTACTCGTTCATCCCCGACGTGCTCGCGCAGAACCCGCTCTTCGGGCTCGGGCTCAACACGTTCTCCGTCTACTACGAGTTCCAGACCGGGAAGACGAACTTCGGCCCGCATTCGTTCTACGTGGCCTCGTTCGTCGAGTACGGGCTCGTCGGGACGCTGGTCTTCGCCGCGTTCCTCGTCTACCTCTTCCGCCGCGCCGGCCTGACTCGGCGCATCGGGCGCTCGCTGGCCGCCGCCGGAGATCCGCTCGCCGCCCGGATCCGGCCGCTCGGCTGGGGCCTGACCGCGGCGATCGTCTCGACGATGGTCTCGAACATCTTCTACCTGACCATGTCCTTCTACTACTTCTACGTGCTCGCTTTGCTCGCGATCGCGGCCCCCGCTGCGATCGCGCACCACCTCGAAACGCGACGGTGAAGGTCGTCGTCCTCACGACGTCGTATCCGCGGCATGCGGACGACGTCGCCGGGAACTTCGTCCGTGACGGGGTCGAGGCGTTGCGGGCCGCGGGCCTCGACGTGCGGGTCGTCTCGCCTGCGAGCTTCCGTCACTACGGCATCGCGTACGGCGACGGCATCGTCAACAACCTGCGCGCGGCGCCGTGGAAGGTCCTCGCGCTGCCGCTCTTCTTGCTCTCGTTCGCGCGCGCGGCGCGACGTGCGTCGCGGGGCGCCGACGTGGTGCACGCGCACTGGCTGCCGAGCGCGCTGCCCGCGCTCGCGACCGGGAAGCCGATCGTCCTGCAGCTCTGGGGCTCGGACGTCGCTCTCGCACGTCGCGTGGGGCCGGCGGCCCGGTGGCTCGTGCGCCGGGCGCGCGTTGTCGTGTGCGCCTCGACCGCGCTCGCCGACGACGCGCGGGCGCTCGGGCGCTCGCGACGTGCGCGTGATCCCGAGCGGCGTGCGTATCCCGGAGACTGTCGGGGAGCCGGACGAGCCTCCGCACGCCCTCTACGTGGGGCGCCTCTCGGAGGAGAAGGGCGTGCGCGAGCTGGCCGAGGCAGCGCGCGAGTCTGCCGCTCGTCGTGGTCGGCGACGGGCCGCTTCGCTCGCTCTTCCCCGACGCCGTCGGCTTCGTGCCGCCGGCCGAGCTCGGGGCGTACTACGAGCGGGCGGCGCTGGTCGTCGTCCCGTCGCGCCGCGAGGGCTACGGGATGGTCGCGCGGGAGGCCATGGCGTACGGGCGACCCGTGGTGGCGACGGCCGTCGGCGGGCTCCTGGACGCGGTCGAGGACGGCGTCACCGGCCTGCGCGTGCGTTCGGGCGACCCCGATGCGCTCCGAGCGGGACTCGCACGGGTGCTCTCCGACGACGCGCTCCGGGCCCGGCTCGGCGTCGCTGCCCGGCGACGGGCGAAGGAGGAGTTCGCGGCGGCGGACTACGCCCGACGCATGTCCCTGGTGTACGCCTTCGAGCCCGACGTGCCTCGTCGATGAGGTTCCGGGCCGGTCTCCGGCGATTGCGGAGGCTGCGGTCGCCGAGAAGCACGTCTCCGTCGGACGCCGCCGCATACGGACGCTGGGTCGCGAGACACGATTCGTTCGGTCGAGAGGAGCTCGAGCGCATGCGGCGCTTCTCGTCCACGATCGAGGATGCCCCCCTCGTCTCGATCCTGATGCCGGTGCTCGACTCCACGCCCGATCTCGCGGGGCGTGCGATCGAATCGGTCGTCCGGCAGGTCTACGACGGGTGGGAGCTCTGCGTCGCGATCTCCGAGGCGACGCCGTCCGCGACCCGGCGGGTCGTGGAGGACTTTCGCGTCGCCGAGCCGCGCCTCAAGGTCGTGCAGACAGAGAGCTCGGGAAGGCCGGACGCCTTGAACTCGGCTCTCGGCCTGGCGGAGGGGGTCGTCGCCGCCATCGTCGATGCGGACAGCGTCCTGCCCCCGCATGCCCTGCTCCTGGTGGCGTCCGCGCTGTCCACGCAGCCCGACGCGGGTCTCGTCTACTCGGACGAGGACGAGATCGACGACCGCGGACGTCGATTCGACCCGAACTTCAAGCCCGACTGGAACCCCGCGCTCTTCCTCGCGAGCGGTTACGTCGGGCGCCTCGCTGCCTTTCGCACGGACCTGGCGCGCGAGGTGGGCGGCCTCCGGCCGGAGTTCGCCGGGGATGAGGAGCACGATCTCCTGCTCAGGCTCACGAGTCGGCTCGAGCCGGCGCAGATCGTCCACGTTCCGCACGTCCTCTACCACGGCCGCCGGGAGAGCGCGGCGAGCGCCACCACCCCAGATACGCCGGACGGCGTGGCGGTCCGGGTGATCGAGGACCATCTGCGGACTGCCGGCATCGACGCCGGCGTCTCCATCGGGGAAGGCGGGCTACCGCGCGTCCGGTACGCGCTGCCGACGCCCGCTCCCGCGGTGCAGGTGATCGTGCCGACGACTCTGCGAGAAGGCGTGGACGAGTGCCTCGAAGGCGTCTTGCAGGGCACCCGCTACGAGCCGCTCACGGTGACTCTCGCGGTCGATCTCGGAGCGCTCGACGACCGCGCCAGGCGGGCCCGGCTCGACCGGTTCGCCGGCGACCCCCGGGTCGACGTGTTCGCGTACCCGACCCGGCCGTTCAACTACTCGTGGGTGAACAACGCCGCCGTCGCCCGCGGCGAGACCCCTCTCGTCTGCCTGCTGAACGACGACGTGCGCGTGATCGAGCCGGGCTGGCTCGAGACGATGGTCGGGCACGTCGTGCAGCCGGGTGTCGGGGTCGTGGGTGCTCGCCTGCTCTACCCCGACGACACGGTTCAGCACGGCGGGGTGATCCTCGGCGCCGTTGGCGTTGCGGCGCACGCGTACCACGGCCTCCCGCGCACAGACCCGGGATACCAGTCACGCGCGATCCTCGACCAGGATCTGTCCTGCGTCACCGCCGCATGTGCCGTGCTCCGGAGAGAGGCGTTCGAGGAGGTCGGCGGCTTCGACGAGCAGCTCGCGATCGCGTTCAACGACGTCGATCTCTGCATCCGGCTGAGAGCTCGTGGCTGGCGGATCGTCTTGGCCGCGGGTGCGGAGCTCTATCACGACGAGTCCGCCTCCGTGGGCGAGCCGACGCTCCAGAGCGGAGGGAGCAGTACGCCCGCGAGCACAGACTCATGAAGGAGCGGTGGGGCGACGCTCCTGAAGCGCGACCCCCACTACAACCCGAACCTCGACCTCCGTCACCCCGGGACGCTCGCGTTTCCGCCGCGAGTCGACGTATCCGTGGCGGTGATCACGAGCCGTCGCGGCTGGCTCCCCAAAGAAGGACGGCGCTCTATCATCGTTGAGCGATGAAGGTTGGCCCACTCGAGGTCGTGCGGCACTCGAGTTGGCTGAGGGTGAACCACGCCGCGTCGACGGGGTCAGGCGGAGGCATCGGTGCGGGAACCACCCACGCCCGCGCACTCGAAGCTCGCGATGTTCGAGGAAGTCGAAGATTGGAAGCGATCTTCCGATCGAGGGGGTGCGCGGTCGCCCGCTACTCGCGCTCGTCAACGACCGGCGGCTGCTTTGGAACCTTGAGGCGGTCGGCGGCGTCGATGGTCGCCGCGTGCTCGAGCTCGGGTCCTTCGAGGGCGGGCACACGGTGACGCTCGCTCGACCGCGGCGCGGGGCGAGGTGGTCGGGATTGAAGGGCTGCGTGCGGCTTGGCTTCGAAGCCTTGTCGTGAAGGAGTGTCTCGAGATCGGACTGTGCACGCTTCCTTTACGGGGACTTCTGCGCGTACGTTGCCGGGTACCGACGGGCGCGCCGTTCGACGTAGTGCTTGCTTCCGGCGTGCTGTACCACCGCGCAGCAACCCGGCCCAGCTGGTGCATGATCTGGCGCGCATCACCGATCGCGTGCTCGTCTGGGCGCAGGTGGCCGACGAGACGTCGCCTGAAGGGCCCTGAGACGTGCGTTCGAAGTCGGGCTTACACTCCTATCGCGGCGGATCCACGACTACGGACGCGCGCGCGACCTCGCAAGGGGTACTGCGGGGGCATTCACGGACCGCCGTCTGGCTCTTCGCGACGATCTCCTCGCGGCGTTTCGAGCGCGGGTTTCGTCCTTCGTCGTCGCGCGCCCGGAGCATCGGTCCGTGCACGGCGCGGCAGTCCTCTTCGTTGCGACAAGCAGGATGACCTGCGCGAACCAGCTGGCGTTCGACGCGCCGCCGAGCTAGCTCTCTGTCCGCGTCGCGCTTCTGCTGCAAGGGCGCTCGACGAACTGCACGAAGCGCCGCGGCCATGCGGTCAGGCGCAGGATCTCGATGCGGTGATCGAGGCAAGGTGCGCTTCGGCTTCCTCCGCACGCGTGCCGTTGGCGGCGGCGGCAAGTTCGTGCGCGGTAGCCACGGCGGCAAGGCGCTCGACCTCGGCCTGGAGTTGATTAGTCCAGTTGAGCAGAGAAACGCGGTCGCCGAGCGCTTCGAACAGTCCGCGCACCTCGGCCGGCTGCTCGCGAGCGAGCGCGAGAAACTGGCACATCCTCGCGTCGGGCCGACTCCCGACCGCGAGGAGTCCTAGTCCGTGCTCGTGGTGGAACTCGAAGCTCGGATACTCGCCCTCGACCTCCTCCCACAACCGCCAGACACCGAAATCCGCCTCGCGCTCCCGCGTGTCGTGCAAGACCACGATGCCTCGCTCGCTCAGCTTCGGTAACCACGTCGCGAAGTCGTGCGACACCGCCGCATACGTGTGTGCGCCGTCGATGTGCAGCACGTCGATCGACGCGTTCTCGAACGAGGCAACGGCGGCGTCGAAGGTCGTCTCACGTAGCTCCGAGAAGTGTCCGTAGACCGGATCGTGGTGTCCCCGAAGCTGATCGAGAACGTCTGTCGGATATTCGCCCGAATGCTCGTCTCCTTGCCACGTGTCGATCGCGGTGCACCGCGTATCGAGCTCGAGCTCGTCGACCGCCTGGCAAAAGGCACAGTACGAATCGCCGCCGTGGGTTCCAAGCTCCACCAGCGAGCTCGGCCGCATGATGTCCACGAGGTAGAACGCGAACGGGATGTGTCCGTACCAGGCGCTGCATCCCGCTCACCCACCCGGGGTTTCGCCGAGGGCTTGCCGAGAATAGAATGGCGACAGCACGCTTACCCCGATCGGAGTCCAGGTGTGGGCTCACCGCACACGAGAGGCTATCGCAGTCCGATCGGCCAACACGTCTGACGTGGCGTTGCACCTGGCATCTTGACGAACGCTCCGGGGAGCGGGCGCCGTCTTTACTTCGGGCTCAGGGCGTTACGCGCGCGCGCGGCTCCCCGGGACCAGGCGGGACAAGCTCGTCTCAGCGGCTCTGTCTGTTGCTGCGGCGGCCGTCGAGAGCCTCCGCCGGCGTCTCGAGCACCAACGCTGAGGCAATCCGTTCTCCCCCACCACCCGTCGTTCCTGCATGTCCGGGGCTCGCGTGGCGGCGCACTGGATCCGGGGGGAGCGGCCTCGAGATCGGGGCGCTTCACCTGCCGATGTCGCTGCCGCCGCATGCCAACGTCCGCTACGTCGATCGGATGCCCGTCAGCGGAGCTTCGCCATCAGTACCCCGAGCTTGCGGGCAAGGCGCTTGTCGAGCCGGACGTGATCGACGACGGGGAGCACCTCGCGTCGATCGGCGACGAGTCCGTGGACTTCGTCGTTGCGAACCACTTCATCGAGCACTGCCGCGATCCGATCGGGGCGCTGACGACCCTGCTGCGTGTCGTCCGGCCCGGCGGAGTCGTGTTCATGGCGGTTCCCGACAAGCGACAGACGTTCGATCGTGCGCGCCCGTGACGGCGCTGGAGCACGTGGTCCGCGACCACGAGATCGGTTCCGCCTGGTCGGATCGCGCCCACTTCGAGGAATGGGTCGAGATCGTCGACCACGGCCAGGGCGACGGCGTCGACGACCTCATCCGCAAGGACGCGTCGATCCACTTCCACGTCTGGACGCCGCTCGCGTTTCTCGAGCTCCTGCGCCATTGCCATGACTCGCTCGAGATCCCGTTCGATCTCTCGCTCTTCCAGCAGAACGGGCCGGAGTTCATCGTGGCTCTGACCCGCGAGCTACGCGACCGCCGAGATGACCTCCTAAGAGCCTCTTCGCCGCCCAGCGTGCCACCCTCGCCAGGACGGGACGTGCTCCAATGCCTCGGCCGCGGAGTCCGCGAGCCGATATCGAAGCGCGACGTTGTCGGCTTCACCCGGGAAGCCCGCGCCCGATTCGCTCCCTCAGCGAACGAGGTACTCCTCCTTAACCACTATATCTCGCTGGAGCTGGCGTCGCTCCCGAAGCAGCGTCTCGAGCTCGTCCGCCTGTGCACGCAGGTGCTGCTCGAGCTCCGCGCGATCGCGTGCCCGCTCGGCCGCCGCCTCCTCGGCGGCGACTCGAAGCTCGCGTCGGAGCCGGTCGCGTTCCGTCTGGAGTCGCTCGAGAAGGGTGGCCTGCGCAGTGGCACGCGGCTGGCCCTCCTCGTGCGGGGACGCCATGACGACGAACCGGTACACCAGAGCGTCGTCGTCGGCGGTTGCCGCGCTCAGCACCTCGGGCGGAAGCGCCTCGAGATCGTGCTTCGAACTCGGTCTCGTCGATCGCTCGCGTCTCTCGCAGCATCTCGTCGATCATCAAGCCCGCCTTATGGAACAACGCCTCGACCCCACGCGCGTCGAAGAAGCGCAGATGGTCATGTGCCAGCAGCCCGTTCGGGCGGTAGGGGAACGCCCCGCGGAGCAGCTCGAGCCGGACGGCAGCGTGGGTGACGTTCGGAACACCGTCACCAGACATCCCTCAGGTTCGAGCCGGTCGCGGATGCGCCGGAGTAGGTCGACCGGCTCGCCGACCGCTCGAGCACGCCGAGGAGCAGAACGATGTCGATTCCCTGCGCCGACATCGTGTCGACGACGAGCTCCGTGGAAGGGCTCTGGGTGTCGAGGGTCACGACCGTGCTGCCGCGTTCTTCGAGCGCACGCACGACGCCCGGGGCTGCGCCGCACACCAGGACCCGACGTCTCTCCGGGACGAGGAGCACGGCGAGCGTGGCCGCGGCATTCGTATCGCTCAGGTCGAGCTCAGGCGATTGCGCTCGCGCGCTCACGTGATCTCCTTTCTCGGACGTCCGCGAGCAGCGAGGCCCAGGACGGTGGTCGCGGGCGGTTCTCCCGGAGGAGGAGGTCGTCGACCTCTTTGCGGGCGCGATTCCAGCTGCGTCGTCGGTCGTGAGGTCGACGAGTCGCTCGGCGAACACGATTGGATCGTCGACCGGGGCGAGCTCGACCGTCTGCTCCACGCCCAGACCGGGAGCTCCCGAGCTCGTGGTCACGATCGGCACGCCGTGCTGGAGCGCCTCTACCGCCTTGATCTTGATTCCCGAGCCGAACCGCATCGGCACGAGCGCAACCCGCGCGTTCGCGTACATGCTCCCAGGTCGTCGACATGGCCGACGAAGCGCATGACGAGCGACTCGTTCTCCAGACTGTTCGGGGGGATCGGCCCCCGTTACGAGGATCGCGTATCCATGGCGCTTGCTCCCTACATACGGAATGATCTCGCTCGCGAGCCACGAGACCGCGTCAGCGTTCGGCGAACCGGCTCCCGCCAGCCAACCGGCCACGAAGACGGCGTCGGCCCGCTCGCGCGAAGGTGCCGGTCCTGGGCGAGACACTCGGAGGGAACGGCGGCATTATGCAGACGGGGCACGCACCGGGGAGCGAGCGAATCGATCTCGGCCTCCTCCTCGACCACACAGACCACGGCGTCCACCTGGAGGGGGATTCGTCGCTCGATCTTGCGCATCGATACGGCCGAATGCCGATTGTTCTCGAGCTCGCGTCCTGGCCTGGTGAACTGGACATGGCTCTCGAGCCGTCGGTACTGCAACGCCTCGCAGTCGTAGATGACGACTGCCTGTGGCTGGTGGGTGCGGATCGCCGCGATCTCGGCCTCGGCATTCGTCGGTCGCGAGACGAGCACGACGTCGTAGAGGCGCTCGGGACGTTGACGTGGCGGACCACGTCCTCGGACGACGACCTCGACGCCGAGCCCACGCAGCGGCTCCCGATCCTCCTGTCCGTGGATCTCGCGCATGGATCGATATGGCGAAAGTGCCCCGCCGCGAGCTCTGGACCACCTCGAGCATCCGCCCGTATCCGGCGCCGATCGCCGTCGGTAGTCGGTCGTCGATCATCAGCAACCGCGTCGGGTAGCCGCGGGCACGGAAGCGTAGCGCGTTCGACGGCTTCCCGTCTCCGCGGATCCAGTCGCTCGTGGTCCTGGAGCTGCTCGACCACTTCGTCCGAAACCGGGCGCGGTTCCGGTGCATCAGGAACGTCGGCGTAGCTCAGCGGCAGCAGCGGGTCCCAGTCGTGCACGACCACCGATCGCGGCTCGTAGAGGATCGTCTGTCCGTGCGCCCGTATCGACATGCAGAGGTCGACGTCCTCGTAGTACGCCGGGTAGTACTTGCCGTCCATGCCCGCCGTCGCGTCCCAGGTCGAGCGCCGGACGAGCAACGACGCCGCCGAGCAATAGTCGACGCGCCGGCACGAAGTTGTACGCTCGTCTGTCGCCGGGGTCGTCCGCGCCGAGGGCGATCGTTGTCCCGTCGCGCCAGATCACCTGACCGGCCTCGACGATCGAGCCGTCGCGTCCGACGTGCTTGCTGCCGACCGCACCGGCTTCGGGTGCGCCGTGCCGTCGACACGAGATGTCGAAGCCACCCCGGTGGACGACCGCGTCGTCGTTCAGCAGGACGACGAACTCGCCGTGGGATGCCGTCGACACCGCGGTTGCAGCCGTCGGCGTATCCGAGGTTCACATTCGATCGCATGATTCGTGCGCCTGCACCTCGTCCAGGACTTGAGACGTCGGACTCGCTCCGTTCGCGAGCACGATCACCTCGGTGGGAATCGCCTCGGTCAGCTCCGCTGCGAGAGACTTCAGGCACGCGCGCAGCCCTGCCGTCGTCGCGAAATGCGAAGACGACGATCGAGACGACGGGCGACTCGTCGTCGGGAAGTCTGAATCACGGCGCCGCGAACGCTACCCGGCGTCCTGCTCGTCGGCTGGAATCCACGAGCCGATACGCTTGCGATACGCCGGTGCGAGCCGCAGCGCGGACGCCGAGCGGGCGTCGGCACTGCTGATGCGCGGATGACCGAGCGACGTGACCGAGGAACTAGCGCGAGAGGCCTGCCGCCGTGACCGAGGCTGGCGGACGCGCAGTCCGACGGAGTGCGCCGGCTCCGTCACGCGGTACGCGCCCGAGAGGAGCTCCTCGAGGAGCGCGAGCGGCAGCTCGCCGAGAAGACCGAGCTCGTCAGGAGCATGCTCGCTTCTCGCTCCTGGCGACTGACGCGGCCGCTCCGCGCGGGACGCGGTCATTCGCGTGCGACGGCCTGCGCCGTCGGCGGGCGCGATCCGAGCGACACGCAGCTCGAGGCGCATGTTCGACGCCGACTGGTACGCCCGCGACGTACGGCTCGACGGGCTCGCCGAGGCGCTTCTCGCGACTACCTGGCGCGCGGCTGGCGGGAGGGTCGCGATCCCTCGCCGCTCCTCGACGGCGCGTGGTACGTCGCGCGAGTACCCCGACCGGCCGACGGCGATCGAGCCCGCTCGAAGACTTCGTCGCGCCACTCCGTACGACCGGCGCCCGAACCGGTGGTTCGACCCGACCGTCTGGCGACGCGCTTCCGGATCGGCCGGGCGCGGACGTCGTCACGTATCTGGGCAGGCCTCGCCGTGGCGCCGACGACCCGCTCGGATGGACTCGGCGACGGCGACTGCCTCGAGGGCGTGCAGGCGATCGAGCTCGACGATGGATGCGCGGCGTGCGTCTTCGTCCACTACGACCCCGAGGGCACGTTCGACCCGCACGTCGTCGTCGACGCTCGCCGCGCTCGCGCGCTGCGGGCGCCGCGTCGTCGTCTGCACGACGTCCCCGATGCTCGACGAGCAGACGCTGCGAGCCCTCCTCGAGCACGTCGCGTACGTGTCCTCTCGGTGCCCAACACGGGATACGACTGGGGGCGTACCACGCCGGTCTCCGCTTCGTCCTCGAGCGAGTGCGACCCCGGCTCGGTGACGTTCATGAACGACAGCGTCTACGTCATCGACGACGCGCTCGCGCCCTTCCTCGAGCGCGTGGACGGCAGCCCGGCCGACGTCGTCGGCGCCACCGACAGCCTGATGTTCCGCTACCACCTCCAGTCGTACTTCCTCCACCTCCGTCGCTCGGCGCTCGACGAGCCCGCTGACGAGAGAGTTCCTCGAGACGTACGTCCCGGTATCGGACAAGCACTACGTCATCAACGGGTACGAGATCGGCTTCTCGCGACGGGCGCTCGAGCACGGGCTCGAGCTCGATGCCGTCTACCCGTTCGATTCCTCGTCGCAGCTCGCGGAGCGCCAAGATCGCCGGCTCCGAGCTCGCACCGAACCCGACGCTCGAGCTGTGGGACGTCGCTCCTCGAGCGTGGCTTCCCGTTCGTCAAGGCTACCTACTGCGCGAGCTGAGCCCCGATCCGCAGCCGCTGCGCCAGCGCTCGTTCCGCCGGAGACCCTCGCGCTCGCGACGGCACGTCGCACCGCTCGGTCGCCGTCGCGACGCAGCCGGTCGAGTCTCAGGCGACGCGGCAGCGGACGAGCGTCCGTAGCACGCGCAGGCCGTCGAGCGCGGTGAGCTTCTTGCCCTCCTCGCGCGAGCGGGCCTTGTACGTGATCGGCACCTCGTAGATCCGCTCGCCGGCGCGCAGCACGCGCGCGGTGATCTCCGGCTCGATCGCGAAGCCGCGCTCGCGGAGGCGGAGCGAGCGGAAGAGCTCGGTGCTCATCGCCTTGTGGCACGTCATCACGTCCGAGATGAAGCAGTTGTAGATCACGTTCGTCGCGAGCGTGACGCCCTTGTTGCCCATCACGTACCAGAAGCTGAACGCCGAATGGCTCGACCACGAGCGCGTCCCGAAGACGACGTGGGCCTCCCCGTCGAGGAGCGGCTGCAGCAGCGGGCCGAGGTCGGCGGCGCGGTACTCGAGGTCGGCGTCGAGGATCGCGGACCACTGGCCCGTCGCGTGCTGGAGGCCGGTCTGGAGCGCGGCGCCCTTCCCCTGGTTCCGGTCGTGGTAGACGATCTCGACTCCGGACGGCCATTCCCGCGAGGCGAGCAGGTCGCGCGTGCCGTCGGTCGAGCCGTCGTCGACGATCACGAGCTGACGCGAGTCGACGGGCAAGTCGGCCGTCAGCGCGTCGTCGACGGCCGTCTCGACGGTCGCGAGCTCGTTGAAGACCGGCATGACGATCGTGAGCGAGGTTGGCATCGGCGGCACGGTACACCTATCGGCAGCGCGATCCAGGGACCTGACGGAGAACGGCCAGCCCTCGGCGCGGTGGACGGTCGCCCACGTGCCGCACCGCTCGACGCGCGTGCCGGGTGCGAGGACGAGCCAGCTCGCCTCGTCCGGAACGCGGCCGCCGTCCACGGGGACGAGAACGGTTCTCCGGTCGCCGTCCGGATCGAAGAGCGGGTAGACGATCTCCCCCACGAGCGGCGCGACCGCCACCGTCTCGCCGGGCGCTGCGTCCAGCGCGCGAGCGGCGTCGACGACCGCATGGCCGGCGTAGCGGCCGCCGAGCAGCTCGGCGCGGGAGGCGCCCCAGACCGTCGCCGAGCCCTCGGGCCAGTCGAAGATCCCCGCGGGCTTTCCATAGGTCCCTGCGAGAGCGAGCGGCAAGGTCACGGCCGCCAGCGCGACGGCTCCCCACGCGAGCCATCGGTGGGCGAGCGCGAGGCCCCAGGTCGCGGCCGAGAGCAGCACGCCGAAGGCGAGGAGCCTGCCACGGAACGGATCCCACGTCACGGTCAGGGCGAAGATCGCCGCGAAGAGGAGCGGCGCCGCTGCGAGCACCAGCCCGACCCGCGCCAGGCCGCCGCCGCGAACGGCGCGGACGACGAGCACGAGAGCCGCGGCGAGGAGGATCGCGCCCACGGGCCCGTACCACGAAAGGCCGGCATCGGGCGCGGTCTGCGGCTCCCACGAGCTGTCGGCGGCGATGTCCTCACGGCCGACGAGCGACCAGGCCCTGAACCAACCCCGCAGCCCGAGGTCGGCGCTCTCGACGAGCACCAGCGGGAGGAGCACGACGAGGGCGGCACCGACGGCGATCAGCGCGACACGCGCCCGGCGTCCGGCGCCGACCGCCGCCACGAGCCCGATCGCGAGCACGGCGAGCGCCGCCAGCCCGTAGACGGTCGTGAGCTCGAGGTCGCGCAGACCCGAGAAGTCGAGGTACGAGTACAGGTGTCGCCGAAACGTCGTCGCGATCTCCAGCAGCGCGAGCGGCTGGCGCTGGTCGGCGGCCTCGTCGAGCCCGCCGTCGAGCGTTCCGGTCCTCGCGAGGTTGAGCAGGTACCAGGGCGCGCCGAGCAGCACGCCGCAGCCGCCGGCTGCGAGCAGCGACGGCCAACGCTCCCGGCGGGAGCCGATCGCCGCGACGAGCGCGAGCAGCGGAAGCGCCAGCACCGCGGTCAGCTTCGTCGTCAACGCGAGCCCGACCGCGAGCGCGAGCAGCACGAGGTCGGCGCGCGTCCGTCCGAGTGCCGCGTAGGCGGCGACACCGAGGAAGCCCGCGACGACCAGGTCGTTGTAGGCCGTCGACGCCTGGATCGCGACGAGGGGCAGCGTCGCGACGAGCAGCGCGCCGTACAGGGCCTGACGTCGATCGAGCCCTATGCGCCGCGCGATCCCGAGCACGGCGAGGCAGCACGTTCCGACGGCGACGAGCTGCGGCAGGGCGGCAAACCGATCTCCGCCGCTGAGCAGCAGCGTCGCGAGGATCCCGAGCTCGGCTCCGGGCGGATTGCCGTCGAGCCGCGGGTCGCTCGCCCCGGCGACGTAGCCGACGGCCTGCTCCTGCGCCCAGAGCGCCGCGCGGGGAAGGTGATAGAGGAGCACGTCGTAGTCGAGCGGTGGTGTCGCGAGCGCGAGGGCGACGACGTAGACGAAGGCTCCGGCGACGAGCAGCGCGAGGACACACGAGCGCACGATCCGCGCGGATCGTCGCAAAGCACCCGTCGTCGCCTCGCGGAGCGAGGGCAGGCGCGGCCTCCCGCAAGCGCTCCAGGCGAGCGCGGAGCCGCCGACCGCGACGCCGATCGAGACGAGGAGCCACCCGCGCGTGACGAGCCCGGCGGGCGAGAGCAGGAGCAGGATCGCGACGAGGAGCCCCCACCCGAGGGTGACCGCCGTGAGCAGGAAGGCGACCGCGCCCGCCGGTCGCAGCGCGGCCGTGAGCAGTGCCGCTGCGAGCGCGAGCCCGCCCACGCCGAGGACGAGCAGGACGGCGCCTCCGACGGCGCTCACTCCCGGTGCGCCGCGGCCGACACGGCAGCGGAGGATATCGCCCCGCGTGGCCAGGCCCGGATCACGCGCGGGGTACGATCGCGCGGTGCGCGAGCTGACGATCGACGGCCGCCGGATCGCCGACGACACGCCGTGCTTCGTGATCGCCGAGGTCGGCAACAACCACCAGGGCAGCCTCGAGAAGGCGAAGGAGCTCTTCCGGGCCGCGCGGGATGCGGGCGTCGACGCGGTGAAGCTCCAGAAGCGCGACAACCGGCGACTCTTCACCCGCGCGCTCTTCGAGAGCCCGTACGACAACGAGAACAGCTTCGGTCCGACGTACGGCGAGCACCGCGAAGCGCTCGAGCTCGACCGCGAGGCGTACGCCGAGCTCCGCGCGCTCGCGCGCGAGCTCGGGCTCGTCTTCTTCGCGACGGCGTTCGACGAGGCCAGCGCCGACCTCCTGGCGGAGCTCGAGCTGCCGGCGTTCAAGATCGCCTCCGGCGACCTCCGCAACACGGCTCTCCTCCGCCATGTCGCGGGACTCGGGAAGCCGATGATCGTCTCGACCGGCGGCGCGACGCTCGAGGACGTCGACCGGGCGGTCGAGACGATCGCGCCGCTCAACGACCAGCTCTGCCTGCTGCAGTGCACGGCGGCCTATCCCGTGGCGGTCGACGAGCTGAACCTGGCGGTGATCACGACGCTGCGCGAGCGCTACCCCACGTACGTCGTCGGCCTCTCCGACCACCAGGACGGGATCGCCATGTCGACGGTCGCCTACATGCTCGGGGCGCGCGTGATCGAGAAGCACTTCACGCTGAGCCACGCCGCCAAGGGCACGGATCACCCGTTCTCGCTGATGCCGGAGGGCATGCGGAAGCTCGTCCGCGACCTGAGTCGCATCCCTGCCGCGATCGGGGACGGCGAGAAGCGGCCGCTGCCCAGCGAGGCGAGGCCGCTCGAGAAGATGGGCAAGAAGCTCGTCGCGGCGCGCGACCTTCCCGCGGGACACGAGCTGGCTCCGGGCGACCTCGTGGCGAAGTCGCCGGCCGACGAAGGGCTGCCGCCGTACGAGCTCGACGCGCTGCTCGGCTTGCCGCTTTCGCGCGGGCTGAGCCGCGACGAGGCGATCCTCGCGTCGGACGTCGTCCGGGCACCCTCCGCCGCCGCGACGCGGTGACCCGTCCGTCCGACGAGGTCCTCCGCGCGATCGAGCTCGTCGTCTTCGACTTCGACGGCGTCTTCACCGACAACCGCGTCTGGGTGAACGACCGTGGCGAGGAGTCCGTCGCCTGCTGGCGCGGCGACGGGATCGGGCTGCGGCGCCTCGACGAGGTCGGCGTGCGCTACGTGATCGTCTCCACCGAGCCGAACCCCGTGGTCGCGCGGCGGGCCGAGAAGCTCCGCGCACGCTGTGTTCACGGTGTCGAGGACAAGGCCGCAGTCCTGACCGCCGAGATCGAGCGGGCATCGGTTCAGCCCGACAACGTTGCCTATCTCGGAAACGACGTCAACGATGCACCGTGCCTCGAGCGCGTCGGCCTCCCCGTCGTCCCGGCGGACGCGTGGCCGGAGGTCGTCCCCCTCGCTCGGTGGGTGCTGGAGCGCCAGGGCGGCCACGGCTGCGTGCGCGAGTTGTGCGACGCCGTCTGGGGCGCTCTACGATCGGCGCCGTGAGCGACCCGCTGTTCGACCTTTCCGACCGCGTCGCCGTCGTCACGGGTGGCATGGGGCAGCTCGGCAGCGAGCTCTCCACCGCGCTCGCCGCGCGCGGGATGCGGGTCGCGATCCTCGACCTCGAGACCGAGCCCCGGGACGCCCTTCGGTCAGGCCTCGAGGACGGCACGCTGCGCTCGCACGCCTGCGACGTGACCGACCGGCAGGCCGTCGAAGCCGCGCTCGCCCTCGTCGAGGCGGACTGGGGCGTGCCGCACGTGCTCGTCAACGCCGCGGCGATCGATGCGCCGCCGGACGCACCGGCCGCCGAGGTCGGGCCGTTCGAGGAGGTGCCGCTCGAGTCGCTGGAGCGCGTCGTGCACGTGAACGTCCTCGGTGTCGTCGTCCCCTGCCAGGTGATCGGCGGCGCGATGGCCCGGGCGGGGCGGGGCTCGATCGTCAACGTCGGCTCGGTCTACGGCCTCGTCTCTCCGGATCAGGGGCTCTACGACTTCCGGCGCGAGGCGGGGGAGACGTTCGTCAAGCCGGTCGCCTACTCCGTCTCGAAGTCCGCGCTCGTCAATCTCACGCGCTACCTCGCGACCTACTGGGGCGCGAGTGGCGTACGCGTCAACACGCTGACACCGCACGGGATCGAGAACGGCCAGCCGGCGGCCTTCGTCGAGGCGTTCGCCTCGCGGTCGCCGCTCGGCCGCCTGATGGACGTCTCCGAGGCGGTCGGCGCGGTCGTCTTTCTCGCCTCCGATGCGTCGTCGTACGTCACCGGCGCGAACCTCGTCGTCGACGGCGGCTGGACGGCCTGGTGATCCCGGCGCGGGTGCCGAACCTCGTCGCGGGCGAGGAGCGGCCGCCGGCGACCGGTGAGTGGCTCGAGAAGGCGCGCCCCGACGACGGGGAGCTGCTCTGCCGCGTGGCGCGGTCGGGGGCCGAGGACGCCGCCGCAGCCGTCGCCGCGGCCCGAGCGGCGCAGCCCGCGTGGGCTGCGCGAACCGCGGTCGAGCGGGGCGACGTCGTGCGTGGGATCGCAGAGCTGCTTCGCGAGCGGCGCGAGGAAGCGAGCGAGCTCGTCGCCGCGGAGACCGGCAAGCCGCTCGCACTCGCGCTGGGCGAGGTCGACGCCGCGGTCGAGATGGGCCTCTTCGTCGCGGGGGAGGGACGCCGCTCCTACGGCCGCACGACGACGGCCACGATGCCGCACCGCACCGTGCTCACGCTCCGGAGGCCGGTCGGCGTCGCCGCGCTCCTGATCTCGTTCAACACGCCGCTGCCGAACGTCGCCTGGAAGGCGTTCCCGGCCATCTTCTGCGGGAACGCGTCCGTGCTGAAGCCCTCCGAGCACACGCCCGTCTCCGCGTGGTGGTTCGCCCGGCCTGTGCCTCGAGTCGGGCCTGCCGCCCGGAGTGCTCGACGTCGTCCACGGCCTCGGTCCCGAGGCCGGCATGCCGCTCGTCGAGGACCCGCGCGTCGACCTCGTCAGCTTCACCGGCTCCGCCGCGACCGGCCGCGCGATCGCCGAGGCGGCCGGCCGGCGTCTCGCGAAGACGGTGCTGGAGCTCGGCGGCAAGAACGCGCTCGTCGTCTGCGACGACGCGGACCTCGACCGCGCCGTCGAGTGGACGCTCGCCTCGGCGTTCTCGAACGCAGGGCAGCGGTGCGCCGCCGCGAGTCGGATCGTCGTCTTCGACGGCGTCTACGAGTCGTTTCGCGAGAGGCTCACCGGGGCCATGGACAGGCTCGGCGCGGTCGGGCCGGTCATCAGCGAGGCGAGCCTGACGCGGATCCTCGAGGCGGTGGAGAGCGCCTGCCGCGACGGTGCGGCGCTCGTGCGCGGCGGGACGCGGGTCGGCGAGCGCGGCTGGCACGTCGCGCCGACGATCCTCGAGAACGTCGATCGGCGCGCGCCGGTCTCCTGCGAGGAGCTCTTCGGCCCGGTCGCCGTGCTCTACCGCGTCGGCGGCTTCGACGAGGCCGTCGAGCTGGTGAACGACTCGCCGTACGGCCTCACCGCCGCGATCCACACCGCCAGCGTCCATCGGGCGATGCGCTTCGCCGAACAGGTGGAGGCGGGCGTCGTCGTCGTCAACGCCGGGACGCACGGCAGCGAGCCGCACATGGGCTTCGGCGGCGTCAAGCAGTCGGGGACGGGCTGGAAGGAGGCAGGCGTCGAGGCGCTCGACGTCTACTCCGAGACGCAGTACGTCAGCCTCGTCGTCGACCCGGAGCTCGTGTGAGTCGCGAAGAGGCAGGTGTCCGACTTGAAGTCGGACACCGGGGAACGCTTGCCGTCCTCGGGCTCGGCGGCATCGGCGGGATGATCGCCGCCCGGACCGGCGCGCTCTGCATCGGGACGGACCGGTCGGTAGCCGCGATCCGCGAGCGCGGGATCACGCTCGTCCAGGGCGAGACGACCACGGTCGCGCGGCCCGAGGCGGTGACGAGGCTCGACCGCCCGGTCTCGCTCCTCGTCGTCGCGGTCAAGGCCTACGACCTCGAGGAGGCGCTCGAGCGCGTCGACGCCGGCCGCGCTCGGCGGCGCGGTGGTCCTGCCGCTCCTCAACGGCCTCGAGCACGTCGATCGCGATCCGGGCGTACTTCGAAGCTCGTGTTGCTTCGACACAAGCGTTGCCTGTCGTCGCGGCCGGGTAGCATCGGGGCGGTCGAGGCGTACTCGCCCGAGCCGGGCCTCGTCGTCCAGGAGACGCCCGGCGCCAGGATCACGGCGGCCTGCGAGGCGCTCGCGGCCGGCGAGCTCGAGCGTTCGCTCGCGCCGCTCCGCGTCCCGGGCCTCGAGGTCGTCGTGGCAGACCGCGAGCGCGCCGTGCTGTGGGAGAAGGCGGCACGGCTCGCGGTGCTCGCCGCCGCGACGGTCGCGTCCGGCGCCACGGTCGGGACGCTCCGTGTCGACGCGAGCTGGAGCGGGCGCCTGCGCGAGGCGGTGCGAGAGGCGTGCGCGGTCGCGGCAGCCGACGGCGTCGCGCTCGACCCGGCCGGTCAATGGGCGATCATCGAGGCCTTGCCCGGCGACCTGATCCCCTCCACGGCGCGCGACGCCCGCGCGGGACGCCCGACCGAGCTCGACGCGATCACCGGCTCCGTCCTGCGAGCCGGGCAGCGGGCCGGCGTCCCGACGCCCGCGCTCGAGGAGCTGTTCGCGTCCGCCGTCCGATCGCTCGCGGCCGCATGACGACGGCACCCGCCCGCGACCTGCCTCGGGCGAGCCCGGTCGCGGAGCCGAGCACGGCCCAGGCGGAGGCCACCGAACGCCGGGTCAGGCTCGTCGTCGGTGCGGTCGCGGCCGCTCTACGCCGTCGTCGTCGGCGCGCTCGCCCTGCTCCGCTACGAGTCGTTCGCCTCCGACTTCGACCACGGGATCTTCGCGCAGTACGTCTGGCTGCTCGGCCACCTCGACGAGCCGTTCAACACGATCAACCTGCGGACGCTGCTCGGCGATCACGTCGAGCCGGGAATCGCCGTGCTCGCGCCGCTCGGGGCGCTCGGAGTCGGGACGCCGGGGATCCTCGTCGTCCAGACGCTCGCCCTGGCCGCCACCGCGCCGCTTCTCTACCTCCTCGCCCGTGAGCACGGCGCCCGCGGCTGGCTCGCGGCGGCTCCCGCGCTCCTCTGGTGCGCGTCTCCCGTCGTGCTGCGGCCGGCGCTGCACGACTTCCATCCGGAGACGCTGGTGCCCGTCCTGCTCGTCGGCGGCTGCCTCGCGCTCGCGAAGGATCGCGTCGTGTGGTTCGGGGCGACGGCCGTGCTGGCCTGCGCGATGAAGGAGGACGTCGGCCTGACGTACGCGGCGCTCGGCCTCGTCGTCCTGTGGTCGGGGCGACGGCGGCTCGGCGCGGTCGTCGCGGTCGCCGGTGCCGCCTGGTCGCTCGTCGCCGTCTACGTCGTGCTGCCGGCGTTCGGAAACGCGGCCGAGCAGGAGTTCGGGCCGCGCTTCGCCGGTGACCGCGGCGACTCGATCGCGGACGTCGTCCGCTACAGCGTGCTGCACCCGCTGAGCGCCGTCGACCGCGCGCTGACACCGCAGGACGTCGGGTGTCCTGGCGATGCTCGTCCTCACGACGGGCGGGCTCTGTCTGCTCGCGCCCCGATGGCTCCTCGTCGCCGTGCCCGCCGCTGCGCTCAACCTGCTCTCCGCCTACGACCTCCAGCACACGATCGCGTACCACTACTGGATCGTCCCCGCCGCAGCGGTGGCCGTCGCCGGCGCTGTCGGAGCGGGCCGCGTCGCCCGGGCCGCGTCGAGAACGTGGTTGCGGATCGCGGCCGGTGCGGGTGCTTTCCTCCTCGTGCTCTCGCTGCAGTGGGGAAGCGCGATCGTCGAGCAGATCCGGTTCGAGTGGCCGAAGCGAGACGAGCGCCAGGCCGTCCTCGACCGCATTCCGCGCGACGCGAGCGTCGCCGCGCCGATGCAGGCGCTCGCGCACCTCGCCGAGCGGAAGCGGCTCTACGTCGTGCCGGAGCCGCTCCTCCCCGTTCGCGTCGGGACCGAGTGGACGGCGGCCGACCGCGAGCGTGCGACGGACGAGCTCGACTACGTCGTCTTCGACCCGCGGCTCAGGTCCTGGGGGGCGCCGACCGTCGAGGAGGTCGAGCGCGAGATCGAGCGGCGGGGGTTCGAAGAGGTCTACCGGCGCGGCGAGATCCGGCTCTACCGGAGGACGGCGAGCGCGTGAGCCCCACCGCGGTCGCGCTGATCGGAGCCAGGTCGGGCTCCGAACGGGTGGCGGGCAAGAACGTCCGCGTCCTGGCCGGCCACCCGCTGCTCGCGTATGCGATCGAGACGGCGCGCCAGAGCGGCGTCTTCGAGCGCATCGTCGTCTCGACCGACAGCGAGACGATCGCCAAGGTCGCCCGCTGGTACGGCGCCGACGTCCCGTTCCTGCGGCCGTCCGAGCTCGCGACGTCGACCTCGCCGGACATCGAGTGGATCGCCTGGACGCTGCCGCAGCTGGAGGAGCGCTACGACCTCTTCGCGATCGTCCGCGCGACGAACCCCTTCCGCGGCCCGGCAACCGTCCGGCGGGGCCTGGAGCAGCTCCTCGCGACGCCCGAGGCCGACTCCATCCGGGCCGTCGAGCTGGTCAAGCAGCACCCCGGCAAGATGTGGGTGCTCGACGAGGTCGGCCGGCTGATGCGGCCCCTGCTCGACCAGTCGCAGCTCGACGTCGCCTGGCACGCGGGCCAGTACCAGGCGCTCCCGCAGGTCTACGTCCAGAACAGCGCTCTCGAGATCGCGTGGACGCGGGTCGTCGAGGCGACCGGCACGCGGGAAGGACGCATGCTGGCGCCCTTCCTGACCGAGGGCCACGAAGGGCTCAACATCGACGACGAGGACGACTTCGCGCGCGCTGAGGAGCTCGTCGCGAGCGGTCGCGCGGAGCTTCCCACCGTCGAGCGCGAGCCGTATCCTGCCGACCCGTGAAGCCGATCTCGGTCGACCCGCTCTCCGTCGATCCGACCGACGCGCTTCCGACCGTCGTGCTGCCCGCACGCTCGCGTGCCGAGGTGGCCGCCTGGACCGCGCTGGTCGTCGGCCTCGGCGGCATCGTCGTGGCCTGGCTCGCTCAGACCGTGGTCGGCGGGGACACAGCGCCCGCTTCTGGCCGGCACCGAGGTGCTCGGGCGCTGCCTGGGCGACCTCGACCTGGTCTCCTGCGAGCAGCCGACGCCGATCGGGCCCTTCCCGATCCTGCAGTACGTCCCCGACCTGGTCGCCCACGCGGGGGCGGGGCTGTCGGAGGCCGGCCGGCTGCGCGTCCTCTCGACCCTGAGCGGGCTCGGTGTCGCGGCCGCGGTCGGCGCGGCCTGGGTCGTCCTCCGGCGGGTGGGGCACCCCCAGTTGCGGTGGGTGTTCCTCCTCGCGGCGATCAGCGGCCCCGTGCTCGCGTACGGCAGCTCGACGTGGGGCGAGATGCTCGCCGCGGCGCTGCTGACCCTGCTCGTCGCGGCCGCGCTGCTTCCCGCGCACCCGGCCCTCGTCGGCCTTGCGGCGTTCGGCGCGGGGCTCACGAAGGAGACGGGCTACCCGTTCGTCATCGGCCTGGCGCTCGTCTCGTTGCTCTGGGCACGGGGCCGTACGGGCACGTCGATTCGCCGGCACGTGCTCTTCGGCGCCGCCGGCGTCGCGCTGGCTCTCGCGGTGGGCTCGGCGCTCAACGTGCTCCGTTTCGGCACCCCGAGGAACGCGTACTACCTCGACCCGGCGCTGCGCACCGCGTCCCCGGAGAAGGCGCTCGAGCTCGCGGCGGGGCTCTTCGTCTCGCCGAACGGCGGCATCGTGCTTCTTCTGGCCGCTTGCCTCGGCTGCTCGTCGCCCTCCTGCTCGACCGTCGCCGCCGTCCGGGTCGTCCGCGGCGTGACGTCGTGGCGCGAGGGGTGGCTTCCGTTCGCCCTCGTCGCGCTCGTCCTCGCCCTCACCGCCGGCCTCGCCACCTGGTGGGCCCCGTTCGGCTGGTGGGCGTGGGGCCCGCGCCTGAGTCTCCCCTGGGTGTTCCCGCTCCTCCTGCTCGTGCTGGCCGCGTTCGGAGCGACCCTCACTGCGGTAGCGAGCAAGGTGCTCGCTCCACTACCGGGCTTCGTCGCCGTGGGGACGCTGCTCGTCCTCGTCGCGCTGCCGCACATCGGCTTCCTCTGGGATCCGGACGGGCTGCTCCTCCACTTCTTCCTCCGCGAGACGGCGGTCTGCCCCGGTGGCGGGCCGCCTCCGACGCCCGTCTACTACGACTGCCTCTCGGAGCAGACGTGGACGAGGCATCCGATCTGGCTCGACGCGCTCCATGGCCTGCAGGTCGCCCGGAGGCGCTCGGCACGGTGGCCGCCGTGAGCGGCCGCCGTCTTCGGCTGCCTCGCACTCCTTCGGCGCGAGCTCCGCGCGCGGGTCGGGACGCCGTGAAGGTCGCCTCGCTCGAGACGTTCTCGTGTGACGCCGGCTGGCGGCCGTGGCTCTTCGTCAAGGCGACGACCGAGGACGGGCTCGTCGGCTGGTCGGAGGTGACCGACTCGCACGGCTCGCCCACGGGCCTCGCAGGTGTCGTCCGTGATCTCGCGCCGCTCGTCGTCGGGCGCGACGCCATGGCGGTCGAGGCAATCCACTGGGAGCTCTATCGCCGCACCCGCCAGAGCCCCGGCTCGATCGTGCAGAAGGCGATCGGGGGCATCGAGAACGCGCTCCTCGACCTGAAGGGGAAGGCGCTCGGCGTCTCCGTCGCCGAGCTCTTCGGCGGCCCGACGCGCGAGACGATCCCGCTCTACTGGTCGCACTGCGGCACGACGCGGGCGCGCGCCTGGGAGGTGACGGGGACCCCGAAGCTCGACTCGTACGACGCGGTCAGCGGCGCTCGGGCGCGAGGTCGTCGAGCGCGGCTACCGCGCGTTCAAGACGAACATCGTCGTGCCCGGCGACGAGCCGCGCGTGCTGATGCCCGGCTTCGGGCGCGACGGCGGCACCGATCGCAACCCGACGCCGGAGCTGCTCGAGGCGCTGACGCGGCTGCTCGAGGCCTTTCGGGAAGGAACGGGCGGCGCCGCGCAGCCGATCGTCGATCTCAACTTCAACCTCACGACCGAGGGCATCGTTCGTGTCGCGCGGGCGCTCGAGCCGTACGACCTCGCCTGGCTCGAGGTCGACTCCTACGACGCGGCCGCGCTCGCGCACGCACGACGCCGCTCGCCGGTCGCGCTCTGCTCGGGCGAGAACCTCTACACGCTGCGTGGCTTTCGCCCGTACCTGGAGGCGAACGCGATGGACGTCGCGTCCGTCGACGTGATCTGGAACGGGTTCGCGCAGTCGCTCAAGATCGCCGCGCTCGCCGAGACCCACGAGGTCGCCTGCGCGCCGCACAACTACTACAGCCACCTCGCGACGTTCATCGCCGCCCAGTGGTGTGCCGCGATCCCGAACGTGCGCCTGCTCGAGGTGGACGTCGACGACGTCCCCTGGCGGGAGGAGCTGACGACCGCGGTGCCGGAGATCCGCGACGGCGAGCTCGTCTCCGCCGCACCCACCTCCACTTCATCCCCCCTCGCCGCGATCCCGAACGTCCGCCTGCTCGAGGTGGACGTCGACGATGTCCCCTGGCGGGATCAGCTGACCACGGCGGTGCCAGAGATCCGCAACGGCGAGCTCGTGGTGCCGTCAGGGCCCGGCTGGGGCTGCGACCTCGACGAGGATGTGCTTCGCGAGCATCGCCGGCCCGGCACTTGAGCCGGCTCCGTGCTGGTCGAGATCGAGGACGTGGTCGTCATCGACGTGCGGGACTCGGAACGGTGAGCCGACTGCCGTGGCCAGCGCCGCCGCGGCTGCGTCGGTGCTCCTCTACGCGGCGCACGACTCCTCGTCGGTGAGCCGTTCGTCGGCGCGACGTTCCTGCTGCTCCTGGCAAGCGGTCTCTCGCTCCTGCCTTTCCTCCCCGCGCCACTGCGTCGCCCCTCGCTCGAGGTCACGATCCTTCCCGCATTGGCCCTCGCCGCCTTCGCGACCCTTGTCACGACGTTCTCGATCGGTGGCATCCGGCTCTCGGAGACGTCCGTCGCGCTCTCCGTGGCGGCGCTCGTCTGCATCTCGCTGCCTCTGGCGAGCAGGCTCGGGTCGTCGACCGAGACTCGACGCGGTCCGTCGCGCCGAGCTCGGTGCCCTTGCGGTCCTCGGGTGCGTCGTCGCCTTCGCGCTCGCCTCGTCCTGGGACATCGCATACCCGTTCCAGGCGCGCGGAACGGATTGGGGTCACTACCTCCTGTATGCCGACGAGGTGGCGGCGCAGGGTCACTTGCTCATCGACGATCCATTCTCCGGTGAGCGCGACCGGATCTTCGCCGACCCGCCCGCGGTCGGAGCGATCTACGGCAGCTTTCTCGTTCTCGACGGGATCACGTCGTGGTCGCTGACGATCGGGTTCGTCGTCATCTCGGCCTTGACAGTTCTGAGTGTGTATGCGGCGGCAGCGGCGCTGTGGGGAACCGGCGCGGGCCTGGTCGCCGCCGCCGCGTACGCGGTCGCGCCGTTCCGGCTCGAGCAGGCGTACTGGCACGGTCTCGGGACGACCCTCGCGATGGTGTTCGTGCCACTCGTGGTCATGTCGCTCGGCCTGATGTTCCGCGGAGATCGCGGCTGGCGGCACATCCTCTTCCTGAGCGTGGGGCTGGTCGGCGTCTCGGCCTGCCCACTCGACGAGCGCGATCGTCGTCGCCATGCCGTCCTCGTTGCGCCGCTGGTGGACTTGACCGTCCGGCTTGTCGAGGGTCGGAGGGAGCCGCGAGCTGCGTTGCGCGGTTGGTGGAGCAACGGGATCGTGAGGGCCCTCATGTATGCGATCGGGCTCGCGTGCGTACTGGGCGCCGGGGTGATCGGACACCTCTGGCTCCAGGGCCGTGCGCTGGGAAAGCCGGTGAGCTATCGGTTCCTTGGCCCCGACTGGCTCGACCGCGCGGCCCTCGAGCACTACTACGGCGTGCCGTTCCTCGTCGTCTCGCTCGTTGCGGTGGCGCTCGTGCTCACGTCCGGACGGCTGCGCCGCGACCCTGCCCTCCTCGCGGTGGCGTCGCTCACGCTGGCCTGCGTCGTCGTCAGTCAACTCTGGCGCGTGCACGTGTCGTTCGACTACCAGCGCGTCGTCTATTACCTCGGTGTCGGGCTTGCGCTGCTGATCGGGGCGGCGTTCCTGCGACGGCAAGCCCACGCTGCCTGGATCGCAGCCTTTGTCCTCGTGTTCGTCCTGGTCGCGCGGACATCATCGGGGCTCCGACTTCCAGAGCGCGTCCTCGAGTCCGCACCACGCGACCCCGGGGTCTCTGGCCTGACCTCGTTTCGGGAGAAGCTGGACCGCGGGGTGCTCCCTGACTCGGAACGGCTCGTTAGCGATGCTTGTCTGCACTTCGCGGTGCCCTACCTCGTGCGCCGGCCGACGCTTCCCGCGTTCAGCGAACGACAAGTCGGCTTCGTCGACCGGCTTCCGCTCGCGCGGCAGGCCGCCACTGTCCTCGCAGGGGGACCCGAGGGAGCCGCGCTGGCGGCGCGCCTCGGCGTGCGCTACGCCGTCGCCGACCCCGACTGCGCGCCCGCGCTCGAGGCAACGCTCGAGGGGACGACGGTTGTCGCGAACGAGGGCATCATCGTCGTTCGGCTGCCCGAGCCGGGCTGAGGCTCACTCGTCAGGCGCATCGGCCTCGAGCGCCGGGGAAGCGGGATCGTGCGCGGGGAGCCCGCTCAGCCTCGACACGAGCCAGCGCGGCAGGCGCGCGTGTCGTAGCCCGAGCTGGAGTCCCGCGAACTTCGCCGAGCTCGTAGACCGCCGAGTACGGGATCCAGCGTCTGCGGCGCGTGCCGCCAGAGCCAGGCGAGCTCCTCCCTGGCGTAGCGAAAGCCGGCGCGGCGCAGCGCGGCGCGAGACTCGTCTCCGTCGACGTACGAGTGCTCGGCCGACACACCCGAGTCGAAGAAGCGCCGAAAGGCGGAGCGGATCGTGTACGCATGCGAATGGCGGACGGTTGCGAGCGGCTCGTAGACGAGCGAGAGTCCCGCGCGGAGCACGCGTCGCGACCACTCCTGGTCCTCGCTCATCGTCAGGTCGTCTCTGAACGGGAATCGCTCGAGGATCGCTGCGTGGAATGGCGGCGTTCACGTTCGAGAAGAGCGTCGCCTCGAACGTGAGCTCCTCTCCAGCCGCGAGCCGCTGAACGCGGGGCGTGGGTCCGTAGAGGAAGTCGAGGAAGAAGTGCTCGGGAGGGCGCGCCTCGGCATGCGGAAGCTGGCGGCCGTACGCGCCGGCGACCTCCGGTGACGAGCGCGTGGCGGCGACGAGCGTTGCCAGCCAGCGCTCGCTGTCAGCGACCGCATCCTGCGACGTGAAGACGACGACGTCGCCTGATGCGAGCGAGACGCCGAGGTTCCGCGTGCGTCCATGCCCGAACTCAGCCTCGGGAATCTCGTGAACTACCGCGCCTCTCGCTCGCGCGTGCTCGGGGCTCCCGTCCTGGGATCCGGAATCGACGACGACCACTTCGACGGGTTCGTCGAGCTCCTGTCGCTCGATCCCGTCGAGGCAGCGGACCAGGTCCGTGCCGCCGTTCTTGACTGGAATGAGGATCGAGATCACCGTGGCGTGGCCGCGAGTACGAACTGATACGCGAGAAGCGACGGGCGGGCGCGGGCGACCGCATGCGCAAGGCGCTCCAGGGAATGCGTGCCCAGGACCGGCACAGGGGCGGTGTGATCGAGGCTAACGACGTCGTACCCCGCGTTCTCGACCGTCTCGATGAGAGTCTTGCGGGTGAAAAGATGCGTGTGCGTCCGGTCGAGGATGCCTCGGTCCGTGTATCGCCATCGACCGACGAGAAGCGACAGCCGCATCGCCCAATTCGCGACGTTCGGCGTCGTCAGGACCAGGCGGCCTCCATCACGCAAGAGCGGGCGCAGGCGTGCCAGTGTCCTTCCCGGATCGCGGAGGTGCTCGACTAGGTCGCCGCAGAGGATGACGTCGAACGAGGCGGGCGGAAACGGGAGGTCCCTCGACCTCGACGTCGCCGACGAGCACCGTGTCGCACCACGCTCTCGCGGCCTCCGCGGCGCGAGGATCGAGCTCGATTCCGACGACGCGGATGCCCGCCTCCGACAGCGGCCGCGCCAGGTATCCCGACGAGCAGCCGACGTCGAGCACATCGGTCGGCCGGGATGCCAACGCGAGCGCGAGCAGTCGGCTGTGGCCGCCGTGCGCTCGTTCGTTGAGGGGCACGTAGCCGCTCACACGGCGTGCGTCGTGTGCTCGACAACCGTCGCGCGGGAGTCTTCTGTCGTCCGCATCGTCAGGAGGCCGAGGAAGAACGAGCCGAGGATCACCTGCGTGCCGACCGCGACGAGCGTGAAGCCGATCGCGGTCGTGTACTCGTGGCCGAGCGCGCCGAAGCCGCCGAGCGCCCACGCGACGAAGATCACCGTCACGATCACGAATCCCGCGAGGAGCAGGAGCGCGCCCGCGACGAGGCCGTGCTCGACGCTCAGGCGTCGCTTCGCCCAGCCGACGAGCCGATCCGTCTCTCCGAGGTGCGAGGCCGCGAACGCGCGCGCGAAGATGCCGAGCTGGACGATCTGCGTGCCGAGCAGCACCGCGGCGATGCACGCGAAGAGCGTGTGGATCTGCCAGGTGCGGCCGAGGAGCGTCACCGGCCCGGTCGCGAGCGCGATCGCGCCGATCGCGCCCAGCAGGAGCAACACGAGCCCCGGGACGAAGTACAGCCAGCTCGGGCTGTAGAGCAGCATGAACTTCACGTGCCGCCACGCGTCGCCGAAGCGGTTCAGCTTCGACTCGCCGACGCGGGGGTAGTAGTCGATCGGGATCTCGCTCACGCGGAGCTTCCGCCGGAACGCCTTGAAGACCATCTCCGAGGCGAACTCCATCCCGGTCGAGTGGAGGTCGAGCGTCTCGAGCGCGTCGCGTCGCACCGCCCGCATACCGCAGTGCGCGTCCGAGATCTTCACGCCGAAGAGGACGTTGAGCAGGCCGGTCAGGATCGGGTTGCCGACGTGCCGGTTCAGCCACGGCATCGCCTCGCCGTGGATCGTGCCCTCGAAGCGCGAGCCCATCACGAGGTCGTCGCCCGCGGCGAGGCGGTCGACGAAGGGTGCGAGCTCCTGGAGCGGGTACGTCTCGTCGGCGTCGCCCATCACGATGAAGTCGCCGCGGGCGTGCGCGAGACCGGCCAGGTACGCGCTGCCGTAGCCGGGCCGCTCCTCGCGGACGACGATCGCGCCGTGCTCGGCGGCGACGTCCGCCGAGCGGTCCGTCGAGGCGTTGTCGACGACGATCACCTCGCCCGGGCGCCCCGAGCGGCGGATCCCCTCGCGGGCCTGGTCGACGACGTTGCCGACCGCGTCCTCCTCGTTCAGGCACGGGATGACGACCGAGATCTCGGGCGTCTCCACGCGGGCATTATCGGCATCGGTCGCGACGAGAACCGCGGTGTCCGACTTCAAGTCGGACACCGGGTGGCGATGAACTGTCACCTGCCAGCCCGTGGAGTACGGTTCCCCGTCGTGACGGGCGCCGAGGTCGAGCGATGAGGATCCCGGCGCCGGCGAGGGCGCTCGGGTGGCGCACCGGCAAGCGCGCGGTCGACTGGAGCGCGAAGCGCCTCAAGCTCGCGAGCTACGTCCCGCTCCACGACTACCGCGAGCAGCTCGACGCGCAGACGACGCTGACCCGCGACGACCGCCCGATTCGCGACAAACGTGGCTCGACGGTGTCCGCCGAGGACATCGACCTGACGCTCACGGTCGACGGGCTCGCCGACGTCGCGGCGGGCCGCGACTGGCGCGGACTGCGCCTGCTCGAGGTGGGGCCGAAGTACGGGATCCACACGCGCTGGCTCGACAGGGAGCTCGAGCCGGCCTTCCTCGCCTTCTCCGACTTCGAGGAGGACAGGCACTTCCACGAGGAGTGGGAGAGCGATCTGCGAGCGCCGCACGAATGGGTGTACGGCGACCTCCGGCACGCTGCCGCGCTCGAGGAGCACGGCCCCTTCGACCTCGTCTTCTTCCTCGGCGTCCTCTACCACAGCGCGTTCCACCTGGAGCTGCTCGGCAGGCTGAACCGCGTGACGCGGCTCGGCGGCGAGATGCTGCTCGAGACGACGATCGACCCGCGCCCCGACTCCGCGCTCCGCGTGCGCTGGCAGCCCGGCACCGGGAAGGCGAAGATGGTGCCGACCTTCGACGCGCTGCGCATCGAGCTCGCGTGGACGGGCTGGCGGGAGTTGACCGTCTTCACCGACTACCGTCCGGAGTCGAGCGAGGTGCTGCTCCTCGCGCGCAAGACGGACGAGCTCGACGGCGACGTCGCGGCCGTCGTTCGCCCGCAGCGCGGCGCCGCACCCGCGGCGTGAGCGCGCGCGGCGCGGCGACGCTCGCGCTCGGCGGCGTCGTCCTCGCGGCGGCGACGATCTGGGGAGCGCTGGGGCAGCAGCTCGACGTGCCGACGGTCTTCGGGGACGAGCTGATCCACTGGGACGCCTCGCGCTCGTTGGCGGCGGGCGAGGGGCTGCGAGTGCGCGACGGCGGCTACGGCTTCGCGCCCGGGTACCCGGCGCTCCTCGCGCCGGTCCACCTCCTGACGGAGAACGACCTCTCCGCCTACGGCTGGGCACGACTCCTCAACGCGCTCTGCTTCGCCCTCGCTGCGCTCCCGGTCTTCGCCCTCGCGCGGCGGCTGCTCGCGCCGTCGTGGAGCCTCGCGTGCGCGGCGCTCGCGGTCGGCATTCCCTCGGCGCTCTACACCGGCTTCGTGATGACGGAGGGCGTCGCCTACGCCGCGGCGGCGCTGACGCTCCTCGCGTTCCAGCGCTGCCTCGAGCGACCGACCGCGCTCGCCCAGCTCGCCGCGCTCGGCGCGCTGGCGCTCGCGACGGGCCTGCGCCTGCAGCTCGCGGCGCTCGGGGGGGCGCTCGTGCTGGCGCTTGCGCTCCGCGCCGTCATGACCCGTGGACGACGATTCGTGCGCCGTGGCGACCTCCGGCGGCTCTGGCCGCTGCTCGCCGTGCTCGGCGGCGCGTGCGTCGCGCTCGCCGTGCGGGCGGCGCTCGGGAACCCGCTCGCCGGCTATGCAGACCTCTGGCGCTCCTACGACGTGGTCGAGGTCGCCCGCTGGACGTGGCGGGCGCTGGCGGGGCTCGGGCTCTATCTCGCCCTCGTCCCGCTCGTCGTCGCACCGGCCGCGCTGCTCCTCCTCGGACGCGACGCCCGTCGGGGCGACCGACCGGCTGCGGCGTTCGCGTCGCTCTTCGTCGCCGTGAACGTCGTCCTGCTGCTCGTGGTCGGAGCGTTCTCGAGCACCGAGTTCGGCGTCGGCTTCCTCCACGACCGCTACCTCTTCTACGTCGTGCCGCTGTGGCTCGTCTCGACCGCGGTGTGGGCGGATCGTCACGCTCGGATCTCGTGGGTCGGGATCGGCGCCGGCGCGGTCCTCGCGTTCGGCCTCCTCGCGACGCTCCCGACCTATCTCCTGAACGACGACGGCGGGCGCCGGTTCGACGCGGTCGCGAGCGGGCTCCCCTCCGAGGTCGCCGAGCTCTTCGGCCGCTCGGAGCCGTCGCGCCTGATGCTCCTCGTGGCCGGCGGGCTCGCGGTCGGGGTCGGTGGTGGCGCTCGCACGGCTGCCGCGGTGGCTCGCGCTCGTCCCCGTGGCCGTCGTCTTCGCGCTCAATGCGGCCTTCGGATGGGACTACCGGATCGACGCGGCCCGCAACGCGACCTTCTCGCCGTTCGACGCGACCGCCACGGCGTGGGTCGACGAGAACGTGCCCGCGGGCGAGGAGGCGGCCGTGCTCGCGGGCGGCGGCTCGGTCGAGACGCGGGACGCGCTGCGGCTGACGGAGTTCTTCAACGCGTCCATCGGCCCGGTCTTCGACCTCGGTGCCGCCTATGCGCCGACGCTCGCCTCCGACGCGGTGCGAATCGGCGGGGGAGGCGTCGTCGTCGCCGAGACCGGCCCGGTCGAGGCCGGCTGGGTCGTCGCTCCCCGCTCGCTCCGCCTCGCGGGCGACGCCGTGGCCGAGGGCACGCGCGAGGACCTGCGGCTCTGGCGCGTGCGCGGGCCGGTGAGGGTCGTCGAGGGGGTGCAGCCCCGGTGAGGGAGCGACTGCGTCGCGCGTGGGAGGGCGCGACCGGCCTCGTGGGCACGCGGAGGGGCGGGCTCGTGGTCGTCGGCGCAGCGCTCGTCGTGTGGGCCGTCCAGGCGCTGGGGTGGCCGACCGCACCGGGTCGCGACCTCGAGTCGTACGTCGCCGTCTACGCCGACTTCTGGAGCGCGGACGCGGTCTTTCCGTGGGAGATGCTCTCCCGCACCCCGGTGGCGCCGCTCGTCGTCGGGGCCATCCTCGACCTCGGCAGCCCGCTCGTCGTCGAGGCGTTCGCCGCCCTGCTCTTCGCGGGCTCGGTGCTCCTCCACACGCGCACGGCGCTCCTCTTCGGGCCGGGCCCGGCGGTGCTCGTCGCCGTCGCGCTCCTCCTGTACCCCGGCTACGGCGCGCTCTTCCACGAGCTCGCGAGCGAGATCGTCTTCGCAGCCGGGTTTGCGGTCTGGACGGCGATCGCCGTGCGGGCAGCGCTGACGCCGACGGCCTGGCGCTTCGCCGCTCTCGGTGCCGCGACGGCGCTCATCGCGCTCACGCGTCCCGTGAACCAGGCGTTCCTGGTCGTCGCGATCCTGCCTCTCGCGCTCGCGGGAAGCTGGCGGGCACGCGTCGGGCGGGCGCTCGCCTTCGTGGGCGTCGCCGTCGTCCTGCTCGGAGCCTGGGCGACGACCAACCTCTGGCGCTACGACGACCTCGCGGTCGTCCGCGGCGGCCAGGCGAGCTTCCCGTTCTTCCGCGCCTTCGCGGTCGATCGCATCGTCGATCCGTCGAACGGCGAGGCGTCGACGGGAGCTCGGCGAGCCCTCGTCGAGCGCGAGCTCCTGCCCGAGGAGCCGTACCGCTCGTACGGCGTCGACCTCGAGACGTTCTTCGCGCGCGGCAGCCCGCGGTTGCACGAGGACCTGATCGTCCTCTCCGACCGGCACTACGGCTGGGACTCGGACTACGAGCTGCTCGGGCGCGTCGCCCGGGAGAGCGTCCGCGCCCATCCGGGCACGTTCGCGCGGAACGTCCTCGGCGAGCTCTGGGAAGAGCTCTCGCAGCCGCTCTTCGCCGGACGCGTCGACGAGCCTGCAGCCGTCTCGGCCGCCCCGGCGCGCAGCCTCGCCGCGACCGCCCCGGCGCTCCCGGAGCCGACGGAGGGCGAGGTCGTCCCGTCGGAGCACCAGAGCGCGCAGCTCTCGACGCCCGACGGGAGCATCCGCGAGGTCTGGCTCTCGCCGACCGAGCACGTGCTCGAGTTCGACGACCCCGCGAAGCGAGCCCGGTGGCTCGCGAACGACGGCCGGGAGGCCGAGCTCTTCGCCGCCTTCCCCGACCGCTGGTCGAGCCCCTGGCTCGGGCTCCAGATGGACCGCTCGTCGAAGCTCTACCCGCCGCTCTGGTCGTGGCTCCTCGTCGGTGTCGTCGCCGTCGCGATCCGGCGCCCGTGGCGCTGGTGGGCCACCCTCGCGCCGGCCGCGGGGGCGCTCGCGATGCTGCTCGTGACCGTCATGACGGTCTGGGCCGAGCCCGCCTACGCGGTGCCCGTCGCCCCGGCGTTCGTGCTGCTCGCAGCCGTCGGGCTCCTCGGCGAACGACGGCCAGGCGCGACGAGCACGAGCAGGATCGCGAGCAGCAGCCCGTTGCGCGCGAGCAGGTAGGCCGTCTCGGGAACGCCGCGCTCGTTGACGTAGTCGCGGTAGAGCTCGGGGAACCAGAGGTGCGTGGCGACGAGGGCGACCGCGAGGAGGGCGCTCGCAGCGCGGCCGCGGCGCCCGGCGACGAGCGGGACGAACGGCAGCAGCCAGAGCAGGAACTGCGGCGAGAGCACGCGACCGAGGGCGAGCTGCGCAGCGACCACGGTCGCGGCGTCGCGCACGAGCCGCGCGCTGTCGGGCGGCCGCCGCCACGCGGCGACCCAGACGGCGACGACGACGACGATTGCGGCGACTCCGCCCAGAGTCCCGAGGATCGTCCCGAGCGTGCCCGTGACGTCCGCGCTCCGTACCTCGCCCGTGCCGCCCTCCGCGATGCCCGCCCCCAGCGACCCGAGGCCGAGCCGGTCCGCGGCGGTGTCGAGCGCCAGCGCGACGTTGCCCGGCAGGCTCTCGACCTGCAGCCCTCGCGTCAGCTGCGCCCTGATCGAGAACCACGCCTCGCGGGGCGCGAGCGCGAGAAACGGAAGCACGACGGCGGCGACCGTGGCGACCGTCAGACCGACGCTCACGACGGCTTCCCGGCGTCCCGTGCGCCGCCAGGCGTAGATCACAGCGAGCGGGAGGAGGAGCAGCGGATAGAGCTTGACCGCGACCGCGAGCCCGAGCGCGATCGCCGCGATCCGCGAGCGGCCGTGGAGCAGCGCCGCGAGCCAGACGGCCGTCAGGGCGACAGGTAGCGCGTCGAACCGGGTCAGTGCGAGCTCGCCGAGGAGCAGCGGCGTCGCCGCGACGAGCCCCAGCGCCGCGGCGGCGTGCCCGACGCGCGCGCCGAGTGCGCCGAGCGAGAGCGCCGTGCAGACAACGGTCGCCGCGAGCAGCAGCGTCATCAGCGTCGCAAACGACCGGGCGTAGCTCTCGGCAGCGGCGTTGAGCTCGGGCTCGTAGACGGGATCCCCGTCGCCCGCGACGAGCGACGGCAGGACGAACGCCGGGAGCGAGCCGGGCGGATACTCGACCCGGAAGTCGCGGTACGGCACCTCGCCGGCGACGATCCGGTCGCCGAACGACTGGTAGAGCGGCACGTCCCACGACGAGGCGTCGTCGGCGCGCGACCATTCGAAGACGCTTGCCGCCGTCAGCAGCGCGAGCGCGGCGAGCGTGAGCACCGCGAGGTCGCGCCGCGTCGCCTGCCGTCGCATGGGGCGCAACGCTAGTCGGCTCGTCGGCGTCGCGGCGGTAGCGTCCCGGCTCGTGGGCTCCCGGCTCGTCGAGCGGCTCGTAACCCCCGCGGGAGCCGCTGCGCTCGTCGTCGTGGCGCTCGCGAGCTACGGCGTGCAGGCCCTCGCGTGGCCGCTCCAGCGCGGTCGCGACTCGTGGGACTACTGGCTCACGTTCCTCCAGTTCGCCGACACCGACCCGCCGTTCTCCGCGCTCCAGGTCTTCCGCACGCCGATCGCGCCCCTCGTCACGGGGATTCCGATGTGGATCGGCGGGGCGCGGCTCACGGAGATCGTCTTCGCGCTGCTCTACGCGCTCTCGGTGCTCGGTTGGGCCTGGGCGATCGCGCCGATCTCACGAGCAGCCGCCCTGGCGACGGCGGTCGTCGTGCTCGTGACGCCGACCTACGCGGGTCTCTTTCACGAGGTCTCGAGCGACCCCGTCTTCGCGTTCGTCCTCGCCTGGTGGGCCGGGGCCGTCGTGCGGGCCTGGATCACCGGCTCCACGGCCTGGCTGACCGCCGTCGGGGCCGGTGTGGCGCTGCTCACGCTCTGCCGTCCCGCCGCGCAGATCGTGCTGCTCGCGGCCGTGCTCGTGCCGCTCCTCGCCCGCCGCGGGCGGACACCCGTCCTCCGGGGCGTCGCCGTGACGCTCGCCGCCGCGATCCTGCCGCTCGCCGCTTGGGCAATTCACAACCAGATCCGCTACGACGACCTGACGGTCGCCCGCGGGAGCAAGGCGTGGGTGCCATTCTTCCGCGTCGGCGGCGAGATCGACCCCGCGAACGGCGCCGCCTCCGAGCGCCTCGCCGCCGCCGTCGAGCGCGACGTGCTCCCGCTCCGGCCCTATCGAAGCCGCAACGTCGCTCTCGACACGTACTTCGGCGGCCTCGGAAACCTCGAGGTGATCCGCATGATCGCGCTCTCGGACCGGGTGTTCGGCTGGGACGACGACTACGACATCCTCTTCGACGCGTCCCTCGAGGCGATTCGCGCCGATCCCTGGCCCTACGTCCGGGGGGTCGCCGACACGTTCTGGGACTTCCTCTCGCAGCGGTACTCGCCCGAGGTGCGCGAGCGGCCCGTCCCGCTCCCCGAACTGCCGGCCGAGCTCGAGATCGACGGCAAGCCCTTCCCTGCGCCGATCACGGTCTCGCCGCTCACCCAGGCGGTGCGCTACGGCTTCGTCTGGTGCCCGACCGACGACCTCGACCGCTGCGTCGTGCGCGATCCGGCGGCGGCGCTCGGCAGCGCCTCGGAGGGGCAGCGCTACCTCGAGCTCGTCGACACGGTTCGCGACTGGAACGCGCAGCTCCCGACGCGCGACTCGAACGCCTGGCTCGCGAGCAAGGGCGGAACAGCCAGTGACCGCTGGCCTCGACCGGTCCTCTGGATTGCCGTCGCGGCGGTCGCACTCGCCGTCCGCCGCCCGCGCGGGACCGCGCCGATCCTCGTCCTCGGCGGGTCCGCGCTCCTCGTCCTCCTCGTGCACGCCCTCTCACAGGCACCGCAGAACGAGTTCCAGCTCCCGTTCGTCCCCGTCTGGATCGCAGCCGCATTCGTAGGGTTGCTGGCGCCGCGGGACGGGCCCTCGTGACGAGGATCGAGATGATCCAACGGGCGCTCGGCACGCTCGGCGGCAGCCGCTACCTCGAGCTCGGCGTCAAGGACGGGGCCTGCTTCCACGCGGTCGAGGCTGCCACGAAGGTCGGCGTCGACCCGCGCTTCGCCTTCCGCGTGCCGATGCTCGCCCGGGCGAGGGCCGCGCTCGGCGCGCGTACGGGGACGCTCTACTTCCCGACGACGAGCGACGCGTTCTTCGCGCGGCACGGCGACCGGCTCGCGCCGTTCGACGTCGTCTTCGTGGACGGCCTGCACACGTACGAGCAGTCCTACCGCGACGTCCGGAACGCGCTCGCCGTGCTTCGGCCCGACGGTGTCGTCCTCGTGCACGACTGCAATCCGCAGACCGCGGCCGCAGCCGCGCCGTCTCTCGCCGAGGCCGCGCGCACCGACGGCTTCGCCGGCGACTGGAACGGCGACGTCTACCGCGCGATCGTCCGGCTGCGGACGGATCCCGAGCTGGACGTCTCGGTGCTCGACGCCGACCAGGGCGTGGCCGTCGTCATCCGCGGAGCGCCACGGACGCGCGTCGCGCTCACGGTCGACGAGATCGAGCGGCTGGGGTAC
Source organism: uncultured Actinomycetes bacterium (assembly GCA_963791895.1). GTDB lineage: Bacteria > Actinomycetota > Thermoleophilia > Gaiellales > Gaiellaceae > Gaiella. The sequence continues at coordinate 189,711 of CAWBTY010000009.1, read as the reverse complement.
GCGGCGCTCGAGCACGACCGCGCGGGTCTCCTCGGGCTCCGTCCGGCGAGCGACCTCGACGGGCTGCTCGCCGGGCGGGGCGAGAACTAAGATCGCCGCGTGCCAGGGCTGACCTTGGAGCTGATCCCGCCGCGGGAGTTCGAGCGGATCGCGGCCGCCGAGCTCGACGCCGACACCCGGCTCGAGCTCCTCGCGGACATGTGCCGGCTGAACGCGCTCGTCGCGGTCAAGCGGGCCGGCTCCGGGCATCTCGGCTCGACCTTCAGCTCCCTCGACCTCGTCGCCCACCTCCTCTGGGAGAACCTCAACGTCGCCGAGATCGGCTTCGACTCCCCCGACCGCGACGTCTTCTTCTCGTCCAAGGGCCATGACGTCCCGGGCCTCTATGCAGCGCTCAACGCGCTCGGCGTGGTCCCGACCGAGCGGCTGCTGCGGCTCCGCCGGCTCGGCGGCCTCGACGGTCACCCCGACGTGGGCGTGCCGGGGATCGAGGCGAACTCCGGCTCGCTCGGGATGGGGATCTCGAAGGCGCGAGGGATCGCGTGGGCGAAGCGACACCTCGGTCGCGGAGGGCGCGTCGTCGTCATGACCGGCGACGGCGAGCTCCAGGAAGGCCAGAACTGGGAGGCGCTCCAGGCGGCCGCGCACCAGCGCACCGGTCGCCTGCTCGTGATCGTCGACCGCAACGAGCTCCAGTCCGACAGGGCGACCGAGGAGATCCTCGCGCTCGAGAGCCTCGAGGCGAAGCTGCGCGCGTTCGGCTGCCGCGTCGTGACGTGCGACGGCCACGACCACACCGCGCTCCGGCATGCCTTCGGAAAGCTGTGGCAGCACTCGGAGGAGTCGCCCGGTGTCCTCGTCGCGCAGACGATCAAGGGCAAGGGCGTCTCGTTCATGGAGCACCCGCGGGCGCTCGCCGAGGGCGGCGGCACGTACCGCTGGCACGCGGGCGCGCCCGGTGACGAGGACTTCGCCGCCGCGGCCCGCGAGCTCGAGAGCCGGCTGCGCGAGCGGATCGACGGAGTCGGCCTCGCGCCGCTCGCGCTCGAGGTCGTTCCGTCGCTCGACGTCGAGCGCGAGGGCAGCCTCCAGGGCGAGCCGGAGAGCGGTGCAGGCGCCCCGGCGGCCCGGCCCCGCGTCACCGAGGAGTACGTCGCCGCGGCCTACGGGGAGGCGCTGCTCGAGCTCGCGGCGCGGGAGCCGCGTCTCGTGGTGCTCGACGCCGACCTGGCCTCCGACTGCCGCGTGCGCGGGTTCGAGCTCGCGGAGCCCGGCCGGTTCGTGGAGAACGGGATCGCCGAGCAGGACATGGTCTCGATGGCCGCGGGCATGGCCCGGCACGGGCTCCTGCCCGTCGTCAACTCGTTTGCGAGCTTCCTCGCGTCGCGCGCCAACGAGCAGATCTACAACCAGGCGAGCGAGCGCACGAAGGTCGTCTACGCGATGCACTACGCGGGCCTGATCCCCGCCGGGCCGGGGAAGTCGCACCAGAGCCTCCGGGACGCGTCCCTCATGGCGGCGATTCCGGGCGTCGTCGTCGTCCATCCCTGCAACGGCGAGGAGACGCGAGCGCTCGTGGAGTGGGCCGTCCTCGAGGCGACGGAGAGCGTCGCCCTCCGTCTCGCGATCGGCCCGTCGCCACGGAGGATCGAGCTGCCCTCGGGCTACCGGCCCGCGCCGGGCGTCGGCGTCGTCCTCCGCGAGGGTGGCGACGCGATGATCGTCTCGTACGGCCCCGTGATGCTGCACGAGGCGCTGACCGCCGCGGAGCTGCTCGCCGAGCGCGGGCTCGAGGTCGCCGTCGTCGACCTGCCGTGGCTCGACCGGGTCGACGCGGGCTGGCTCGCCGAGACCGTCGCCGGAGTGCGCGACGTGCTCGTCGTCGAGGATCACGCGCCGGTCGGAGCACTCGGCGACACCGTGCGACGCGCCCTCGCCTCGCTTCCCGACGCGCCGGCGCTCGACGTCGTCGGCGTCGAGGGCTGGCCCGCCTGCGGGACGCCGGCAGAGGCGCTGCGGCACCACGCGCTCGACGGCGCGTCGCTCGCCGAGCGGGTCGCGCTCACGCTCGCGAGTCGTTCGCCCGCGTGAGCGGACGGGCGGTCTGGGTCGTCGTCGCCGACCCGCTGACCGCGAGGACGTTCTTCGACTGCGGCATCGTCGACGGCCTCGCCGCGCGGCTCCGAGACCGGCTGCGGATCGCGTTCGCCTTCCGGCGGGAGGACGCGGACCCATGGGCCGAACGCGTCCCGGCAGGGGTCTCGATCCTCCACGCCGAGGAGCTTCAGCCGGCGTCGGTTCGCCCGACGCGAGCGGATCGCGCGACGCGCCGACCGCTGGCTCGACGAGCGCGCCGGCTACTACCCGCTCGCGATCCGGCTGAACCTCCGGCACGGCTTCCACCGCGAGCGGATGCTGCCCGGGCATCGCAACCAGCTCCTGGACTCGGACCGCGTCGGCCCGCTGCCGGTGCGGCCCGGCATCGAGCGCGCGATGCGCCGCTGGCACTTCGGCCCGCGGCGCCACGTCGCGAGCGCGCTTCGCGCCCGGCTCGAGGCGGAGCGACCCGCGCTCGTCCTCTCGAACCTCCAGATGCAGTCGGCGACCCCCTTCATCGTCGCGGGCCGCCGGCTCGGGCTGACGTCGGTCGGCTACGTGGCGAGCTGGGACCACACGGTGGGCAAGGGCGTGATCTGGGACGGCCTCGGCGCGCTACGTCGTCCAGAACGAGCGAATGCGCGACGACCTCGTCCGGTACCACGACGTCCCGGCGGGGCGCATCGTCGTCACCGGCTGGCCGCAGGCGGACGTCTTCCACGAGCGGCGGCCACGCGAGGAGTTCGACGCCGTTCTGCGCGGGTACGGCCTCGATCCGGCCCGTCGGCTCGTGCTGGTGACGGGCAACACCCCGACCAACACGCCGTACGAGTCCCGCTTCTTCGAGCGGCTGGTCGCCTGGTGGTCGGAGTCGGGAGCGGACGAGCGCTTCTCGCTGCTCTTCCGCCCGCACCCGCGGGACGGCGAGTGGCGGGAGCGGTACGCCGCGGCGCTCGATCGGTCGGGCGTCGCCGTGCAGGAGCCGAGCCACACCGACCTCGACGTGCTCGCGACGCTGTTGCAGCACGCCGACGCCGTCGTCTCGAACGCCGGCACGGTCCTGCTCGACGCCCTCGTCAACGACCGGCCCGCGGTCTGCGTGCTCTACGACGAGGGCGCGCCGGCCGGCGAGTCGTGGGCCGCGAAGAGCGTGATCGGCGAGCACTACCTCGACGTGGCGACCTCCGGCGCGTTCCACGAGGCACGGTCGTTCGACGAGGTCGTCTCCGGCATCGAGCGCTGCCTCGAGCGACCCGAGCGAGCTCGAGGCGCAGCGGCGCGCCGTCACCGCGACCGTCGTCGGCCCGGTCGACGGGCGGAGCGCGGAGCGCGTCGTCGAGGCGATCCTCGGAGGGCTCGACCGGTGAGCCGCCGCTCTATCGTCGGCGTCTACCTGCTCGGAGAACGCCGCGCGCGTCGAGCCGGCTGCTCGAGCCCGCGCTGGCGGGCGGGCTGGACGATCGCGCTGGTGGGCGCTGCGACGACATCGCGCCGGAGCTCGCCGACGCCACGCGTCGGCCAGGGGCCGGGCGAGCGCCTCGCAGCTCCTCAACGGCCTGGTCGAGCTGGCCGGCGGGCTCGCCGCGCTTCGTCGTGCTGTGCGACGACGACGTCGAGTTCGTGCGCGGGCGACGTCGTCGAGCTCGTCGAGGACTGCGCCGGCGCGCAGGGCTTCGGGCTCGCGCAGCCCGCGCACGCCCCGGGCTCGGAGGTGAGCCACCGCACACGCGTGTCGCCGGCCGCGCTCGCGCGTCGCGGCTGACGACCGTTCGTGGAGGCGCGGCCCGCTCTCGGTCGATCTCGCCCGAGTGGAGCGAGCGCGTGCTGCCCCTCCCCGCCTGGCGCGGGATGGGCTGGGGGCTCGAGCTCGACTGGATGGAGCTGCGCGCGCGACGGCTGCCGCGCTCGGCATCGTGGACGCGCGTGCACGTCATCGGCACCTCGGCCCGGTGGGCGGACGCTACGACGACGACCGAGATCCGCCGCGCGGATGCGCGCGGAGCTGGCGGCCCGCGGCGTGGACGACCTGGCGGCCGCTGCAGGAGACGCTCGCGACGTGGCGGCCGTGGCAGCGGCAGCCGCCGTGGGCGAGACGATGATCGGCGTCCGCGCCGCAGACCCCGCCGGGCCGACGACACTGCTCGTCGACCACTGGTACTCCCACGCGGTCGGCCACGTGATCGAGGCGCTGCGTCGCTGCCAGGGCTACCACGCCTGCGACCCGGCGCTGCGACTCGGCCTCGTCCTGAACGGCGCGTCCCCGGCCGAGCTCGCCCGATGCGCGCCGTTCGTCGCGGAGGTCTTCGCCGTCCCGTACACCGGCTTCGGCACGCGCCGACGGGCAACCCGAGGCGCGCGCTCCGCGGCGTCCCGCGCGACTGGGACTACGTCGTCCACCATCCGGCCGCGACCGACCCCGACCAGCAGCGGTTCGAGGGCCTGCGCCGCTACTACGAGGCGGCGCGGCGGCACTTTCGCGCCCGGCTCGCAGTCGGCGTCGCGGGCGCGCCGCCGCCGGCCTACGAGCCGCACCAGCAGCTCCGGCTCGACGCTGCCGGACGACGAGCGCGCGCGCGCCCGCGAGGAGCTCTGGACGGGCGCCGGTCGATCGCGGTGATGCCGGCGGGGAGCGGTGCCCGCGCACTCTCTACCCGTCCGTCGCGTCGTGGCTGCTCGATCCTCGACGAGCTTCGAGCGCCGGTTCCCCGGACGTCGTTTCACCCTCGTCTGGTCGGGCTGCTCGAGCCCGACGGCGGCCGCACCGGCGAGCGGGATCACGCGGGCCGAGGTCGACCGGCTGCTCGCGTCGCGGACCGACACGATCGACGCGTTCGACCTGCCCGATCCTCGACCAGCTGGCGCTCGTCGAGGCGTCGAGCCTCTTCGTCTCGCCGCACACGGGCTTCGGCTTCGCCGCCGTCGCCGTCGACACGCCGTGGCTCACGCTCTCGGGCGGCGACTGGCACGAGTACTTCTTCAACGGCGTCCCGTTCTACGCCGTCCTCCCGAAGAGCGTCGACGGACCCGTCTTCGTCCGCGGCCGGACGCTGCCGCTCGTCGACGCCGACGCCGACGGGGAGGGCCCGCGCGAGCGCGGCGATGTGCCGCGCAGAGGATCCGCGGAGGACCTCGACGAGCTCGTCGAGGCGGCCGTCGCGCTCGTCGAGGGCGGCTCACGTACGACGACGCGCTGGCGGCGTACTTCCCGCGGCTGCTCGAGGCGTACGGCGGCGATCCCGCGATGCTCTACACGTTCGAGGACGTTCACCCCGGCCGGCGTCTGACGACTACGGTTTCGCGCTCGTGACGGTCGTCATGACCCTGCTCGTCCGCGACGAGCGCGACATCGTCGAGGAGCACCTCGCGTTCCATCTCGCGGCCGGCGTCGACTTCGTGATCGTCGACGGATCACGCCTCGACCGACGGGACCGAGGAGGTGCTCGCCGCGCTACGAGCGCGACGGCCGCGTCCGCGTGCTCCGCGAGCCGGACGGCCCGTTCCGGCAGCGCGACTGGGTCACGCGGATGGCGCGCCTGGCGGCGACCGAGCACGGCGCCGACTGGGTGCTGTAACGAGCGACGCCGACGAGTTCTGGTGGCCGCGAGGAGGCTCGCTCGCCGAGGTGCTCGAGTCGATCCCGAGGCGCTACGGCGTCGTGCAGTCGTTCGTCCGCCACTTCGTCCCGGTCCCCGACGACGGGCGGCCGTTCGCCGAGCGCATGACGCTGCGGCTCGCCGCGCAGGCGCCGATCAACGATCCCGCGCAGCCCGTGGCGGCCCGTTCCGCAAGGTGATCCACCGGGCGCCATCCCGACGCCGAGGTCGTCGAGGGCAGCCATTCGGTCGGCGGCACCGGGCTCGTCCCGATGCGGGGCTGGTACCCGATCGAGGTGCTCCACTTCCCGATCCGGACCGCCGCGCAGCTCGAGCGCAAGGGCCGCGCTCTGGGGAGCCGCCGTCGAGAAGTTCTACGCCGGCGAGGAGGTCGTGCGCAGGGCCCGGGGCGGCGTACCACGCGCTCTCGTACCAGGACAGCGAGCGCGGCCGGAGCGGCGAGGTCTTCGCCGAGCTGGTCGGCACGGAGGCGCAGCGGGCGACTGCGCACGGCCTCCGGCAGCCTCGTCGAGGACACTGCGGCTCCGCGACGCGCTTGCGCCGCGTCGCCACGAGCGAGCCGCCGGCGTTCGCTCGGCCCACCGCGGCCGAGGACGGCGCCTTCGCCGTCGACGCAGCCGTGCTCGGTGAGGCGGACCTCGTCAGGGTGCGCCGCCGGATCGACGAGCTCGAGCGGCGGGTCGCCGAGCTCGAGGCGAGCGTGCCGGCGCGCCTGGAACGGCGCCTCCGGTTGCTCGCGGCGGAAGGCGACGCGGAGACCCTGATGCGCGTCGTCATGACCCTGCTCGTCCGGGACGAGGCAGACCTCGTCGACGTGTGGCTTCGCTACCACCTCGCCCGCGGGGTCGACCTCGTGGTCGTCACCGATCACCGCTCGAGGACGGGACGTCCGAGATCCTCGCGCGAGCACGCTCGCGACGACGCGTGTCGTCGTGCATCCGCGAGGAGCGCGGAGGTGCTTCGCCAGGCGGAGTGGATGACGCGCATGTCCCGGCTGGCCGCCGTCGAGCACGGGGCCGACTGGGTGATCCCGAGCGACGCCGACGAGTTCTGGTGGCCCCGGGGCGGCTCGTTCGCACGAGCTTCTCGGCGCTGTCCCACCCCGGTACGGCGTCGTGCGCGGCCTCATGCGCCACTTCGTCCTCCGACCCGGCGAAGCGGCCGCCGTTCGAGCGCATGACGGTGCGGATCCGCCCGACGAGCGACCTCCGGAGCCCGCATCCACGCGCAGGTGAAGGTCGGCGCACCGCGCCACGCCGGACGTGGCGGCTGAGCGTCGGGAACCACGACGCCGAGGGGACGGGGCTGAGGCTGCTCCGCGAGTGGTTCCCGTTCGAGGTCCTCCACTTCCCCGTCCGCGACGAGCGTCAGGTCGAGGCGAAGTACCGGTCGCCGCGCGACGTCGGCGGACGGCCAGCACATCGTGCACGCGCTCGAGCTGCTCGAGCGCGGGCGCGTCGCGACGAGCTACTCGACCGAGCTCGTGGTCACCGACGAGGCGCTCGCGCGCGGTCTCGCGCGACGGCTCGCTCGTTCGTGACGAGCGTCTGCGCGACGCGCTTCGCGTGCTCGCCGAGACGGGATCGCTTCCGTCACCGACCGCCCCGACCCTGGCCGACGACGCCGATCTCGCCGACGACGCCGCACATCGCACTCGAGCCACGACGCCGCGGTGAAGACCATGGAGCGCTGCGCGAGAGCTCGAGCGCGCCGTCGCGGTGCTGGAGCAGCGTGCCTCGCTCGCGGCGCGCGTGAGCCGGCGATTCCGGCCGCGGGACAGGCTGTCGGTCGGATAGCCCCGGTACCATCCGGTGGTCGGGCGCCGGATCCCTCGGTGCGAGCGCCCTGTCCATACGCGCGTGCAGAGCAGCCCCGAAATCCCGGTCACGACGATCCGCCCTGCGCGGCACAGCCTGCTGCCCAACGTGCGGGAGCTCTGGCGCTTCCACGGCCTCGCCTTCACGTTCGCGTGGCGGGACGTCAAGGTGCGGTACAAGCAGTCGCTGATCGGCGTCCTCTGGGCGGTGCTGCAGCCGTTCCTGACGATGGTCGTCTTCACGATCATCTTCGGGAAGTTCGCGAACTTCCCCTCGGAAGGCCTGCAGTACACGACGTTCGTCTACACGGGGCTCGTCCCGTGGGCGCTCTTCGCGTCGACCTTCACGCTCTGCTCGTCGAGCGTCGTGGCCAACCGGGCGCTCGTCCAGCGCGTGTACTTCCCGCGGCTGATCATGCCGCTGTCGACGACCCTCGTCCCGCTCGTCGACTTCTGCTGCTCGTTCGTCGTCGTGATCGGCGTCATGACGTACTACGGCGACGCGCTGCAGTGGACCGCGATCTTCGCACCGTTCTTCCTGCTTCTGCTCGGCCTCGCGGCCGTGGGGGCCGGGTCGTTCCTCTCCGTGGTCAACGTCCGCTACCGCGACGTCGTCTACACGATCCCGTTCGTCGTCCAGCTCTGGCTCTACGTCTCGCCGATCATCTACCCGGTCACGGGGCTGCCGGAGAAGTACCAGGAGATCGTCTACCTCAACCCCGTCGTCCTGGGCATCACCGGGTTCCGCTGGGCGGTCGCGGGGACGCCGCGCACCGACCGCGTCGCAGTTCGCGCTCGGAATCGTCTCCACGCTCGCCCTCTTCACGGCCGGCATGCTCTTCTTCCGCCGGTCCGAGCCCAAGTTCGCGGACCTGATCTGATGGCCCGCCACGCGATCGTCGGCAACGAGGTCTCGAAGCTCTACCGCATCGGCGAGTACCGCGCCGGCTACGCGACGCTGCGCGACACGATCGTCGACGTCACGAAGCGCGGCTTCCGGCGGCAGGTGCAGGCCCACCACGAGGAGATCTGGGCCCTGCACGACGTCTCGTTCGAGATCGACGAGGGCGAGGTCGTCGGCTTCATCGGCCGGAACGGCGCCGGCAAGTCGACGCTGCTCAAGATCCTGACGCGGATCACGCCGCCGACGAGCGGCACGGCCACGATTCGCGGACGCGTGGGGAGCATCCTCGAGGTCGGCACCGGGTTCCATCCCGAGCTGACCGGCCGCGAGAACATCTACCTGAACGGCTCCATCCTGGGGATGAAGCGGCGGGAGATCCGCGCGAAGTACGACGAGATCGTCGAGTTCAGCGGTGTCCAGAAGTTCATCGACACGCCCGTCAAGCGCTACTCGACCGGCATGTACGTGCGGCTCGCGTTCGCCGTCGCCGCGCATCTCGAGCCCGAGGTGCTCCTCATCGACGAGGTGCTCGCCGTCGGCGACCACGAGTTCCAGCAACGCTGCATGGGCCGGATCGAGGACATCAGCGAGTCGGGACGCACCGTCATCTTCGTCTCGCACGACATGCAGGCGATCGCGCGGCTCTGCGACCGCGCCTACTGGCTGGACGGCGGCCGCGTCATCGCGGAGGGGCCGAGCGAGGAGATCGTCGCGCAGTACCTGCAGTCGGCGTCGGGCACGGCGGTCGCGTGGCAGAACCCGAAGCTCGGCCAGCCGCGGCGGCCGGAGGAGGTCGTGCGGCTCGAAGCGGCTGCGGGTCGTCGACCAGCAGGGCGAGACCGTCGGCACCGTCGACGTCCGCGAGCCGGTCGGGATCGAGTTCCGCTTCACCGTCCTCGAGCGCGCGCCGCTCTTCCCGAAGATCAAGGTGGCGACGCTCCGCGGCGATGTCGTCTTCAACGCCTTCGACGTCGACCCGCGCTGGGCGACGCCGACCGAGCCGGGGTCGTACGTCAGCACGGCCTGGATCCCCGGCAACCTCCTCAACGAGGGCTTCATGACCGTGGACGCCGGCCTCTTCTCGCTCGCCGCGCCGAAGCTCCACCCCTACATCAACCAGCCCGGCGCTCTCTCGTTCCATGTCCACGACCCGGGCGAGGGCGACTCCTCGAAGGGGTTCTTCACCGGGCAGCTGCGCGGCGCCGTGCGGCCGATGCTCGAGTGGACGACGGAGCGCGTCGACGCCCGCGACTACGAGACCGCGAACCGCACGACCGGGTCGGTCGCCTCGAGCGCCGACGCGTAGTTCCGGTTCGAGAGCGCCTTCAACGACGCCGGCGAGCAGTACGTCGCGGTCGCGAGCACCCGTGCGCCGGCGGTCGCGAAGCCGCCGCGGTGGAGACCGCTCGTGTTGCAGAGGATCAGCGTTCCCCTCGGCCCGATGAAGGTGGCGATCTCCGCGTCGGGCACCTGCTCGCGCCAGCTCGTCGTCCGGGACCCGGCCGTAGCCCATCGGCACCCACTCCCTGACGATCCGCCGGCCCCCCGCCTGGCTGCCGGGGACGTACTCGAAGGGGCCGTGCTCGGGGCTGACGTCGGAGAGGTAGACGAACGCCTTCAGCAGGTGCTTGTCGTCGAAGTCGACGTGCCAGTTCTGCGACGCCACCCGCTCGTCGCTCGCCGGCTGCTGCGCCGTGTACCAGAGGTCGACGTAGGAGAGCTTCGCCCAGAGGCGGAGGTACGCGTTCGCGACGTCGAGGATCCGTCGCGACGCGCAGATCGAGAACCACGCGTCGTCGCCGCCGAGCGTCGCTCCCTCGAAGCTCCAGGCGCGCACGACGAACTCCTTGCCGGCGCGCACCTTGCCCTGGCCGCCGGCGGCGATCGTGCGCTCGGTCTCCTCGACGAAGGCCGCGCCCTGGGCTTCGAGCCGGTCCCATGCCTCCTGCGAATGGAGGCTGGTGAAGGGCAGTGTCACGTAGCCGTCGCGGTCGAGCGCCTCGACGAGGCCGCGCTGGGTGTCGTCGAGCTCGACCTCGTGCGACTCGAAGCGACGTCGTGCGTCGCGGTTCCCGAGGAGCCGCTCGTGCAGCTCGTAGGTCGCGACGATCCCACGGCGCTCGACCGAGGACGCGATCCGGTTCACGCGCTTCGAGAGCTTCGTCTTCTGGCGGTGCATCGGGTCGGAGGGTAGACGAGCTGCGCTTGTCCCGGTCGTCCAAGCGGCACACATCTGGCGCACAGTCGGCACGCCCATGTCACACGTCGAGCCGTACGCTGAGCGCCCCGGGGTGGGTGGGGGCTTGGGATGGGACCAGGTAGCGCCCCCGCGACGACGGTAGCCTCGCCGCCGTGCGCATCGCCTTCGTCCACTTCCCCGGCCGGCTCGCCCGGCTGGACGCGGCGCGGGCGGGGGAAGGCCCGACGGAGTTCCTCTTCGGCGGCGTCGAGCTCGAGCGCGAGGGCCACGACGTGCGCCACTACGAGGTCGACCCCGGTGCGGCCACGGGTCGGCTCGCGCGACGCCTCGTCGACCGCCAGGCGGGCCTCGGCCGCCTGCCGCCGCACGCCAACGCCGCCGTCCTCCGCGGCACGAAGGCCCTCCTCCCGGAGCTGGCGGAGGCCGAGGTCGTCGTCGGGACCACGACGGGAACGGCGATCGCGCTCGCCGCCTGGCGGAGGACCCGGCGCCTGCGCGTGCCGCTCGTCGGGATCGTCGCCGGGTCTCCTCAACCGGCCGTGGAGCCGGGCGCGGCGCGCCACGACCCTGCCGCTCCTGCGCGAGATGCACGCGATGCTGTACGGCCCCGGTGAGGCGCCCGGGCTCGAGGCGCTCGACGGGCGCCTCGTCGGACGCGTGCACGTGAACCCGTTCGGGGTCGACACGTCGTTCTGGTCGCCCGGTGACGCTGCCGCGCGCGGCGTGCTCGCGATCGGCTCCGACGGGCACCGGGACTGGGGCTCGCTGCTCCAGGCGGCGCCCTCGATCGACGCCGAGATCCTCATCCTGACGGGGCATCCCCGCCCGGCCGCGCTGCCGGCGAACGTGCGCTGGGAGGCGGCCGACTGGCACCGGCGGGTGCTCTCCGACGTCGAGGTGCGCGAGGCATTCCGGGAGGCGGCGGTCGTCGTCGTGCCGGTGAAGGACGTCCCGCAGCCGTCGGGCCAGAGCGTCACCCTTCAGGCGTCGGCCTGCGCGCGCCCCGTCGTGCTGTCCCGCACCCGGGGGCTCTGGGACCCGCAGGGGCTCCGTGACGGCGAGAACGTCGTGCTCGTGCCGCCCGAGAGCCCTCAGGCGCTCGCGCTCGCGGTCGGGCGCCTGCTGGCGGAGCCGGCGACTGCGCACGCGATCGGCCGGGCCGCGAGGCTCGGCGTCGAGCAGCGATCGTCGGTCGACGGCTACGCCGAGCGGTTGCTCGAGCTCTGCCGCCTGGCGATCCGACAGCCCTGAGGCTCTACGGTTACGCGGCGATGAGCCTCCGGACCACGCCTCGCGCGGCGCTCGTGCACGGACGGTCGCTCGCACGGCGTGTCGGCGCGCGACTCGCGACGGAGCGGGACTTCCGCGCCTCGCGGGACGACCGCGCCGACGTCGCCGTGTTCCACGAGTCGGCCGCGCCACCGTCCGGCGGGGGGCACCAGTTCCTCCGCGCCCTGACCGGCGAGCTCCGAGGACGAGGGCTCGAGGTCGAGGAGAACCGTCTCTCGGGCGCGACTCCCCGGTGCCTGCTCAACTCGTTCAACTTCGACCATGCGCGCCTCCGGCGGTTCGCCCGGGACGACGTGAGGATGGTGCATCGCGTCGACGGGCCGATCGGCGTCTACCGCGGCTTCGACGACGGCACCGACCGGCGGATCGAGGCGATGAACGCCGAGCTCGCGCACGCGACCGTGCTGCAGTCGCGCTTCAGCCTCGACGCTCATCGCGAGCTCGGAATCCGGCTGGTCGAGCCCGTCGTGATCCCGAACGCGCCGGACCCGGCGATCTTCCATCCGCCGAACGAGCGGGAGGACGTCGCCGGCCGGCCGCTGCGCGTCGTCGCCGTGAGCTGGTCGGACAATCCGCGCAAGGGAGCCGATGCGCTCACGGCGCTCGGCGCCGTCGCCGATCCGGGGAGATTCGAGCTCACGTTCGTCGGTCGGGCGCCCGAGGGCCTCGTCGGTTGGCGGGTGCTCGCACCTCGGCCTTCGGCGGAGCTCGCCGCGCTGCTGCGGAGCCAGGACTGCTACGTCGCGGCGAGCCTCGACGACCCGTGCTCGAACGCGCTCCTGGAGGCCCTCGCCTGCGGGCTGCCTGCCGTGTACCGCCGCAGCGGCGGCCACCCCGAGCTCGTGGGCGAGGCGGGCATCGGCTTCGACGGGCCCGGAGACGTCGCCGCCGCTCTCGCGCAGCTCGGCGCCGAGCTGGACGAGCGCCGCGCGGCGATCGTCGTGCCGTCGCTCCGGCAGGTCGCCGACCGGTACCTCCAGGTGCTTCGCGGATGAGCCGCCTGCGCATCGTGCGGAAGCCGGCGACTGCGGCACGGAGCACGGCGCTCCGCCTGCGCACGCGCGAGTGGCCGGAACGGTCGCGGCTCTTCGTCCTCGGCGACGCGCTCGGCTGGGCGCTCGACGACGAGGCGGCCTACGTCACGGAGGTCGCCCGTGGCGCCGGCTACCTCGTCGGCGAGCCGTCGTGGGCCCGGTTCTCCCGCCGACAGGTCGTCTTCCACACGAGTCACTTCGCCGCGCTCGATCCGCTCTGGACGGGCTCGTCGCACCGGCTCGGGCTCGCCTACTTCCACGGCCGGCCGGCGACGCCCGGGTACCCGGAGTTCGATCGCGCGCTCGAGTCGCTGCAACGCGATCCCGACCGCTTCGAGCGGGTCCAGGTGACCCATCGCGAGATGGAGCTGCTCGTCGTCGAGGCCGGCGTCGACCCCGGCCGGGTGCACCGGATCCCGATCGGGATCGAGCTCGACCGGTTCCCGCTCGGCGACGACGAGCGCCGCGCCGCCGCGCGCGCCTCCCTCGGCCTCGCGCCGGACGCGTTCGTGGTGGGCTCGTTCCAGAAGGACGGGGTCGGGATGGGCGACGGCGACGAGCCGAAGACGATCAAGGGACCGGACGTCCTCGTCGACGCCCTCGCGCACGCGCACGGCGAGCTCGACCGGCTCGTCGTGCTGCTCACGGGCCCGGCACGCGGCTACGTGCGGCGCGAGCTCGAGCGTCGCGGCGTGCCGTTCGTGCACCGCCTGCTGCCCGACCGCGACGGCCTGACCGCCGCGTACCACGCGCTCGACGCATACGTCGTCGCGTCGCGTCAGGAGGGCGGCCCGAAGAGCGTGCTCGAGTCCATGGCGACCGGCGTGCCCCTCGTCACGACCCGCGCCGGGCAGGCGCCCGACCTCGTCGTCGACGGCGCGAACGGGAACCTCGTCGACGTCGAGGACCCGGTCGGGCTCGCGGCGGGGCTGCTGCAGGTCGAGCGCGATCCCGCGCTCGGCGAGCGGTTCCGCGCCGCCGGGCGCCGCACCGCGGAGGAGAACTCGCACGCGAGCCTCGCGCCGCGCTGGCGCGCCTTGCTCGAGGGGTTCGCGGAGCGCCCCGGTGGATAGCGAGCGAGCCGCGCGGTACGGCCGCGCCGCCGCGCGGTGGGCTCGCCTCCTCGCCGGCGGTCGCGCCAAGCCCGGATTGCGGGTGTTCTACGGCTGGGATGCCATCCCCGGCCCGGGGGAGCCGGTCGCAGGCGGCACGGCGAAGCTCCAGAAGCTCGCGGAGCGCTGGCCCAACCGCCCGCTCGACTTCTCGCTCCTCTACCTCGGGACGACGTACCTTCCCCGCGACCTGCGGCCGCTCCTGTGGCTCTCGCGGCCGGCGCGGGGCGCGGATCGTCGTCAACCAGGACGGCGTCGCCTACCCCGGCTGGGCGGGCGAGCGCACCGAGGAGCTCAACGTGCCGTTGCGACGCGCCGTCCAGGCGGCGGATCACGTCGTCTACCAGAGCGAGTTCAGCAAGCGCTCCTCCGACCGTTTCCTCGGCGAGCCGCGTGGCTCGTGGGAGATCCTCCCGAACGCCGTCGACGTCGACCGCTTCACCCCGGACGCGGCGCCCAGGGAAGGCCCGGTCGTGCTCCTCGGTGGTGACCAGACCCAGGCCTACCGGCTCGAGCTGGGGCTCGAGACGTTTCGCCACGTGCTCGACGCGCACCCCGGCGCGCGCCTCCTCGTCGCCGGGCGTCTCGTCTCCGATCCCGAGCCGGCGCTGCGGCGCCTCGGCGTGGGCGCGGCGGTCGAGTTCCTCGGCCGGTACGCGCAGGATGCGGCGCCCGACGTCTACCGCCGGGCGCACGTGCTGCTCCACACGAAGGTCAACGACCCCTGCCCGACGACCGTGATCGAGGCGCTGGCCTGCGGTGTTCCCGTCGCGTACGCGGCGAGCGGCGGCACCGTGGAGCTGGTCGGCGACGAAGGGGGCGTCGGCGTGCCACACCCCGACGGCTACGAGCGCGACGAGCCGCCCGCCGCCGAGGAGCTCGCCGCGGCCGTCTCCGCCGTGCTCGCCGACCGCGACCGCTACGCCGCCGCGGCGCGTGCGCGCGCCGTCGAGCGCTTCGCGCTCAGCGACTGGCTCGAGCGCCATGCGGCGCTCTTCGCGTCGCTCGTGCCCGCGCCCTCGCCCCGGCCTTGAGCCCGCGCACGCGCCCGGCGAGGGTCGCCGCGTGGAACCGCCCGCGATGCGTGTCGAGCAGCGCGAACGAGACGACCGCGCCAAGCAGAGGGCGCACGAGCATCCGCGCGACGACGTGCGCGGGGTACGCGTTGCGAGCCAGGATGTAGCCCACGCTTCCACCCTCGCGCGCACCGAGCGCCGCGAGACCGGCCGGCGTCAGGGCCTTGACAGGGTGCGTGATCACGAGCGAGGGCTCGTACGCGAGCCGTGCGCCGGAGCGCAGGGCGCGAACGAGGTAGTCGGTTTCCTCGCCGGACGCGAACCGCGTGCCAGAGCCCAGGCCCAGCGCCTCGTCGAACGCGCCGACCTGTTCCACGAGCTCCCGCCGGAGGAACATCGTGTGGGAGTTCGCGGTGTGCCAGACGGAGTCCGGCGTGATCTCGGTTGCGTGCTCCGGCCAGCGCCCGACGACGTGGCCGTCCGCCGCCTCGGGACGGCCGCTCAGCCCGCCGAGCCCGGGGTCGGCCCGGAATCGGTCCGCGACCCGCGCGAGAACCGTCGGTGAGTAGCCGCAGTCGTCGTCGGGGAAGCCGACGATCTCCGCTTCGAGATGCGGTAACGCGGCGTTGCGCGCGCGAGAGAGGCCGCGCGGCGAGCGCAGGTGAACCACGTCGAGGTCCGGGTGGCGTGTGAGCAACGACTGGACGCGGTCGTCCTCGTTCTGGTCGACGACGAGCACCCGGAACGCGCGGTGCTCCTGCGTCGAGAGAGAGGCCAACAGCGCGGCGAGGTCGTCCGTGCGGTCGACGGTCGCGACGACGAGGTCGAAGCGAACCTCGGAAGCGGGTGCCGCCACCGGCGCAGGCTACCCTCACCCGGCCGTGGCCCAGGGTTCTCCACCCCTCGTCTCCGTGATCCTCGCCGCGCGGAACGCGGCGGCGACGATCGACGAGGCGGTGCGGAGCGTGCTTGGCCAGACCATCTCCGACCTCGAGCTGGTCGTCGTCGACGACGGCTCGGTCGACGGGACGGGCGACAGGCTCGCGGCGATCGACGACCCGCGCGTGCGCGTCATCCGGAACGAGGCGCCGCTCGGGCTCGCCGGCGCGCTCAACGTGGCGCTCGAGGACGCGCGCGGGGCGTACGTCGCGCGGATGGACGCCGACGACATCGCCCTCCCGACGTGGCTCGAGCGCGTGCTCGCACGCGTCCGATCCGAGCCCGCAGTCGCGGTCGTCGGGTCGGGAATGATCGACCTGCACGACGGCGGACGACTTGGCACGGTGCATCGCATGCCGACCGGCCCGCGCGCGATCCGCTGGGCCGGCATCTTCTCGTCGCCGTTCTTCCATTCGACGGTCGTCATCGACCGGCGGGTTCTCGACGAGCACGGGCTCCGGTACGACACGTCGTTCGAGGAGAGCGAGGACTTCGACCTCTGGGCACGACTGCTCGCTGTTGCCGAAGGAGACAACGTTCCGGAGGCACTCGTCCTCTACCGCAAGCACGGAGGCCAGGCCTCGACCCGCCGGGCCGAGCTGCAGCGTGAGTGCCAGCGCCGTGTCGCGCTGCGACAGCTCGCGACGCTCGTCCCGTCGCTCGACCGGGAGCGAGCAGAGCTCGCGTGGCGCGCGGGCGCGGGCCTGCCTCTCCCGCACGGTGCCGCAGACGAGGCGGCATCGGCGCTCGAACTCGCCGTCGAGGCGTTCGAGGAGGGACACGGCGGCCATGAGGCGCGTCGGGCAGCCGCGTGGTCGCTCGTGCGAGCCCGCGGCTCGACGGTCGACAGGGCGGCGCTTGCACGGGCCGCGCTACGACTCGATCCCGGAGTCCCTCTTCGGGCCGCGGGGCGCCTCGCCCGGCGCAGGGCGGCCGGACACGAGCGGGACGCTGCGGCTGCATGGCTCCGCTCCAGGGGCGGTGACGGACCCGTGCGGCTCACGATGGTCTTCCCCGAGCCGACACCGTTCCGCACGGTGATGCTCGACCGCGTGGCCGAGCGGCCGGAGCTCGACCTCACCGCGCTCTACTCCGACGATTCGATCGCGCGGCGAACCTGGACGATCCGGCCGCAACACCGAGCGCGCTTCCTGGGCGGCGTCAGGGTTCCGGGCGTCTATCGCGCGCTCCGGCATGACTACCCGCTCTCGCTCGGTGTCTTCCGCGCGCTCGCGGCGTCCCGCCCCGAGGTCGTCGTCGTCTCCGGGTGGAGCACGTTCGCAGCGCAGGCGACCGCGCTCTGGTGCCGGCGTCGCCGCGTCCCGTACGTGCTCCTCGTCGAGAGCAACGAGCGGGATGCCCGACCGAGTTGGCGCCGCGTCGTCAAAGAGGCCGTCGTCCCGTGGATGGTGCGTGGCGCGGCCGAGCTGCTCGTCGTCGGTACGTTGTCACGGTTGGCAATGACGAATCGTGGGGTCGAGCCGCAGCGCATCTCGCTCTTCGCCGACACGATCGATGTCGACTCCTTCGGTCGCGAGGCAGATCGGCTGACCGCGCGGCGCCGCGAGCTGCGCGCCGAGGTCGGCGTCGGGACGGAGGACGTCGCGGTGCTCTCGGTCGCCCGGCTGGCGCCCGAGAAGGGGCTCGACACGCTCGTCCGCGCCGTCGCCCACATCGGCGACGAGCGGCTCGTCGTGCTCCTTGCCGGGGACGGGCCGATGCGCGACGGGCTCGTCGCGCTCTCACGGAGCCTCGGCGTGCGGCTCACGCTCCTCCCGGACGTGCCGTGGGAGCGGGTGGTCGAGCGATATGCCATCGCCGACGTCTTCGCGCTCCTCTCGACGAACGAGACGTGGGGAGTGGTGGTCAACGAGGCGGCGGCGTGCGGCCTGCCGCTCGTGCTCTCCGACCGGGTGGGTGCCGCTCACGACCTCCTCGAAGACGGCCGGAACGGCAGCCTCGTCCCGGCCGGCGACCACGTTGCGGCCGCCGCTGCGATCAGCGCACTCGCCGCCGATCCGGTTCGACGACGAGCTGCGGGCCAGGCTTCGCGCGAGCTGATGCGCGGCTGGGGCTACGAGCCGAGCATCGAGAACCTCGTCTCCGTCGCCCGGCGCGTGGCTGGGCGTCAGGGCGCAGCGATCGCCTCCGCGTAGAGCGCGAGCTGGGTCTCGACGACGGCATCCCAGCCCGAGCGACTCGCCGCCGCGACCGCGCCGTCGGCCAGTTGCCGAGCGAGCGTCGCGTCCGTGAGCACGCGCGTGATGGCTGCCACGGTCGCGGCCCCGTCGTACGGCACGACCAGTGCCTCGCCCTCGCGGAACGACTCGGCGATGCCGCTCCGGTCGGAGACCACGACGGGGGTCCCCACCGACGCCGCCTCGGCGGCCACGAGCCCGAAGTTCTCACCGCCCGATGCGAGCACGAAGACGTCGGCTCGCCGGTAGAGGTCGTAGGGCGGTCCGTCCGTCGGGGGAAGCACGTGGACGCGGCCCGCGGTCGCGGGATCTGCGAGCGCTCGCTCGACCGTCCCCGTGATCCCGTGCCGATCATCCGGACCGGCGAGCACGACATGCAGGTCGGGCAGCCGCGCGGCTGCCTCGAGCAGGTGCTCGATCCCCTTCTCACCGGCGATCCGGCCGACGTAGAGCGCGACGGGGGCGTCGGCCGGGACGAGACCGGCGAGCGGGTCGCCGTGAGCCGGCGGCGGCGGCACCGGGAACCCGTTGCCCCGAACTCGGACACGGGTGGGCTCGACCCCGCCGGCGACGACGTCGTCCCGCTCACGCGCCGAGGAGACGATCACCAGCCGCGCGCCGGAGGCGACGCCGCGGGCGACGGTCGAGTCGAAGAGCCGCTTGAGGCGCATCTTCCGCAACCGCGGTCGGAACATGCCGACCGGCTCGAAGACGTACGGGATGCTGCGCGCGCGACACCAGGCGGCGACGCCGGTCGAGACGGGGTCGCGGAAGCCGACCACGTGCGCGACGTCCGGCCGGGCAAGACGATGGAGGACGGCCGGGAGGGTGGGTGTGACGCCCATCCACCGGTAGCGGATTGGCGTTGCGAGATACGTGACGCGAGCGCCGTCGACCACCTGAACCGACGTTCGTCGGGCCGGACGCTCGGCCACGTCCCGGAGTGTCGTGGTCAGCACTTCGACCTCGTGTCCACGCTCGACGAGGCGCGAGACGAGCTCGCGCGTCACGACGACAGGCCCGCCGAACGCGTACGCCGGCCAGTAGGCGGGTGTCGCGAGCAGGATGCGCAGCGGTCGTGTCACGGAGCTTCGGGGTGATTCAACACAAGCCTCGGGCGGCTAGCGTTGCGCCCTCGATGGCCGTGACGCAGGGACGCAGCAGGATCCTCGTCCTCAACCAGTACTACTGGCCGGGCGTCGAGGCGACCGCGCAGCTCCTCGCCCAGCTCTGTGAGGCGCTCGCCTCCGACTACGACGTCACCGTCGTGACGGGCAGCGTCCAGGGTCATGACCTCCCGGCGACAGAAGTGCGAAACGGGGTGCGGATCCACCGTGTCCGTTCGACCTCGTACGATCGATCGCAGCTCCACCTGCGCGCCGCCAACTACGGGACATACCTCGGCGACACGGTGCTCACGGCGCTGCGAGGCGCACGGCCCGACCTCGTGCTCTGCATGACCGATCCTCCCGTGGTCGGTGACATCGGGCTCCTCGTCGCGCGGCGGTTCGGCGTACCGCTCCTCGTGATCAGCCAGGACGTGTTCCCCGAGATTGCCGAGCGCGTCAAGCGGCTCCAGCAGCCACTCGTGCTCGGCGCGCTCCGGCGCCTCGTGGCGCTCTACCTTCGCCGGGCGGACCGGGTGGTCGCCATCGGCGAGACGATGAAGCTGCGCCTGGAGGAGAAGGGCGCGCCGCCGGAGCGGGTCGAGGTGATCCCGAACTGGGTCGACACCGACGAGCTCCGGCCGCAGCCGCGGCAGAACGACTGGGCGCGCGAGCAAGGCGTCACCGATTCGTTCGTCGTCATGCACTCGGGGAACGTGGGGCACGCGCAGGATCTCGACACGCTCGTCCGCGCGGCGACGTTTCTCCGCGACCTCGAGCGCCTGCAGATCATGGTGATCGGCTTCGGCGCGCGGCATCGCGAGCTGATCGCGCTCGCGGAGCGGCTCGAGGTCACCGGTGCGGTTCGCTTCCTCGGATACCAGCCGCGCCGGCGCCTCTCCCTCTCGCTCGCGGCCGCCGACCTGCACTACGTCGGCCTCGCACGCGGCCTCTCCGGCTACGTCGTCCCGAGCCGGGTCTACGGCATCCTCGCCGTCGGCCGGCCGGTGCTCGTCTCCGCGGACGCCGACAGCGAGACCGTCAGGCTCGTCGAGGAGGCAGGCTGCGGTCTCGTCGTGCCGCCGGGGCGTCCGGAGCTCGTCGCGGGCGTGATCCGCGACGTGGTCGAGGGCCGCACGTCGCTCGACGGAATGGGCGACCGCGGTCGCGTGTGGGTCGAGCGGGAAGCCGACCGCGACGTCGCGTTCACGCGCTACCGACGGCTCGTCGGCGAGGTCGTCGCGAGCAGCTCCCGGTAGAGCGCGTCGATGTCGTCGACGAGCCGCTCGACGCCGTAGCGGTGCAGCACCCGCTCCCGCCCGCGCCGGCCCATCGTCTCGCGGCGCTCCGGGTCGTACGCGAGCATCGCGAGCCGCACCGCGAGGGCATCCGTGTCGCCCGCCGGCACGAGAAAACCGGTCTCGCCTTCGTCGACGACGTCCGAGACCCCCCCGACGTCCGTCGCGACCACGGGCCTGCCGGCCGCGAGCGCCTCGATGATCGTCGCCGGGGTCCCCTCGCTCGCCGAGGTCAGCACCACCGCGTCCGAGACCGCGAACCACGGCGCGACATCCTGCTGGTAGCCGAGAAAGAGGCACGCGCGCGCGACGCCGAGCTCGTGCGCGCGCTCCTCGAGCCGTGAGCGGTCGTCGCCGTCCCCGACGAGCAGGAGAAGCGCGTCGACGTCGCGCTCGCGCAGTGCGCGGAGCGTCGTGAGGAGATCGTCGGTCTGCTTCACCGCGGTCATGCGCCCGAACCAGCCCACGACGAAGGCGTCGGCCGGGATCCCGTGTCGGCGGCGAACTTCGGCGGCATCGCCGGAGAACGCGACGCGCCGCTCCAGCTCGAGGCCGAGCCGCACGACGGTGAACTTCTCCTCCGGCGCAACGCCCAGAGCGACGAGCTCGTCGCGCACCTCGGGGCTGACCGCGACGAGGCGGTCGGTCGTCGCGAGCGAGGGCGGTCTCGATCGCGCGGAAGACGAGTGTCCCGGCGCGGCCGAAGTAGCCGCGCAGCACGTGGCCGTGGAACGTGTGCACGACGACCGGCCGCCGGCGGAGGCCGGCGAGGAGCGCCGCCGTGCGGCCGACCGCGCCTGCCTTGGCCGTGTGCGTGTGCACGACGTCCGGTCGTATCTGCCTGATGATCCTGGCGAGCCGGATCGCCGCGACGGCGTCGCGGAGCGGCGCGAGCTCGCGCGAGAGCCCGGGCAGGCGGAGCACCTGGACGCCCGCCTGCTCGGCGACGAACGCCATCGACTCCTCGCCACGCGCGACGTCTCCGGCGACGAGCGTCGTCTCGTAGCCTCGTTCGGCCAGGCCCCGCGCGAGATAGGTGACGTGGAGCGCGGGACCGCCCACGTTGAGGCGCGCGATCACCCGCAGCACGCGGATCGGGCGGGCGGACATCGCGCGCGAGCGTATCGCGAGCACAGGGCTACACTCGCGCCGTGGCGCTCGCGAAGACGCTCTTCTGGGGCTCGCTCGGGGCGCTTGCGTGGACGCACGTCGGCTACCCGCTCGCGGCTGGTGCGCTGGCCGGCCTCCGCGAACGGCGTGTGACGAAGACGCCGTCGTGGGAGCCGACCGTCACGGTGATCGTCGCCGCCCACAACGAGGCGAGCGTGATCGAGCGCAGGCTCGAGAACGTCCTCGCGCTCGACTATCCGCGGGAGAAGCTCGAGGTGGTCGTGGCCTCCGATGCCTCGAGCGACGGGACGAACGCACTCGTCGAGGCAGTCTCCGCGCGGGAGCCGAGCGTCCGGCTGCTCGACTGCCCCCGCGGCGGGAAGGTCGCCGCGCAGGATCGTGCGGTACGCGAGACCGACAGCGAGGTCGTCGCGTTCTCCGACGCGAACGCGCGCTGGGCTCCCGACGCGCTCCGGCACCTCGTCGCCGGCCTCGCCGACCCCGAGGTCGCCTACGTCTGCGGTCGCCTGCGGCTCGAGGACGCTGCCGGCTCGAACCAGGAGGGCCTCTACTGGCGCTACGAGCTGTGGCTGCGGGAGCAGGAGTCCCGGCTCGGCTCGGTCACCGGGGGGAACGGCTCGATCTACGCCCTGCGACGCGAGTGCTACGTCGAGGTCGACCCGAAATGGGGCCACGACCTCGCCTTCCCGTACCGGATGGTGCAGGCCGGCAAGCGGGCCGTCTACGAGCCCGAGGCGCTCGCGTTCGAGCAGCCCACGCCGACGAACGAGACGGAGTACGCGCGCAAGGTCCGCATGTTCGAGCACTGCTGGGAGATCACGCTGCGCGGCTCGATGCTCCGCGGGCTCCCGCCCGGCTACCTCGTCGCGATGGTCTCGCACCGCGTTCTGCGCTACGGCAGCGGCGTGCTTCATCTCGTCCTCGTCGCGACGAGTGTCGCGCTCGCGTCCAGGGGCTGGCCGTATGCGCTCGTGCTGCTCGGCCACCTCGCGCTCCTCGCCGCGTTCGGCGCGCGAGTCCCGCTCGCGCGGTACTACGTCTACGTCACGTGGGCGACGGCCCAGGCGCTCTGGAACTACCTGCGCCGCGGCGTGCCCGCTGCGTGGGATCCCGCGGCGACCCGGTGAACCGCGCGGCCGACATCGCCCTCGCCGGCGTCGGCCTCGCGCTCGCGAGCCCGCTGCTCGCGGCCGCGGCGATCGCGATCAAGCTCGAGGACGGCGGCCCGATCCTCTACCGGCAGACGCGCGTCGGGAAGGACGGACGGGACTTCGAGGTGCTGAAGCTCCGCTCCATGGTCGTCGGCGCCGAGCGGCAGGGCGCCGGCTACGCGGTCGCTCGCGGCGACAGCCGCATCACGCGGGTCGGCCGCTTCGTGCGCCGGACGTCGATCGACGAGCTGCCGCAGCTCTTGAACGTCGTCCGGGGCGACATGTCCGTGATCGGGCCGCGCCCGACGCTGCGCTACCAGGTCGAGCGGTACGACGAGCGACAGCGGCGCAGGCTCGACGTGCGGCCGGGCCTGACCGGCTGGGCGCAGGTGAACGGGCGCGCCGCCCTGCCGTGGGCCGACCGGATCGAGCTCGACGTCTGGTACGTGGAGCACCGCTCGCCGCTCGTCGACCTGAAGATCCTCGCGCGGACGCCGCTGGCGCTCTTCGCGGGCACCTACAAAGGCTCGACCGGCGGCTGGACGTCCCGGAGATGACCGCGCGACCGTCGAAGGCGGCCTTGCGACGGTCAGCGTCGCCACGAGCATGGCCGAGGTCGAGCGGCTGAGAGTCGCCTACACCGCAGCGGGCGACGGCCGCGATCGTCCGCATTGAGCACTACTCTCGCGCGGTGCACGCTCCGGGATCGCGTCGGAACATGGCGCGAGTCGCGACGTACTGCGTGATCGCCGCGGCTGCGGCCGTCGCCGTGCGAAACGCGACGGTCTACCCGGCGATCCTGGGGTACGACGCGCTCGAGGCCATCGAGTACGCGCAGGGGCTCGTGAAGAGCGGGCAGCTCCCGAGCGGCACCGGAAGCTACTACACGCCGCCCGGTTTCTTCGCCGTCGGCGGGCTCGGGGTCGAGCTCTCCGAATGGCTCGGTCTCGACCACCCGGCTCGCGCCGGTCAGGTAGTCAACGCGCTCGCGGCGATCGGCACGATGCTGCTCCTGCTCGCTCTCGTGCGCCTGCTATGGCCGGGGCAGGACGTCCTGCATCTCGCGGCGGTCGTGTTCTTCGTCGTCTGCCCGGTGGTGATGAAGGCCGCGGCGATGTTCCACCCCGAGCCCCTGTCGATGCTGCTGTCGACCGCGGCGCTCGTCCTGGCCGCGCGGATCCTCGTTCGCACCGATTACCGGCTGCGGTGGACGGTTCCCCTCGGTCTGACCCTCGGCCTCGCGCAGCTCGTCCGCGCCTGGACGCTCTGGACCGTCGCCGTGGTGATCGTCGTGCTCGCCGTCGCCGCGGCCACTCGCGTGCGCGAGCGGCGTTCGCTCCTCGGCGCAATCGCCGCCGTCGCGGCAGTCGCGATCCTCGTGCCGGCTCCCTGGTACGCACATCAGCTCAGCCGCTACGACAGCGCCCTCTTCGGGCAGCCGCACCCCGACGAGCCGCTCTGGTCGCGTCGTCCGCTCGGGTTCTTCGTCGGGGCGGGGCTGCCGGAGATCGTCACGGAGCCGTACCGGCCGTCCTTCTCGCGTCAGTTCGTACCGATCGCCTACACCGAGACCTGGGGGGACTACTTCGGGGTCTGGCGGTGGGACCCGGCCCGCGACCCGCCGTCCGGTCGCGTGCGCCGTGAGCTCGTGACGATGTCGATCGTGGGCGTGCCGCTGACGCTCGTCGCCCTGGCAGGGTGGCTTGCCCTGCTCGGTCTCGCCATCCGCCATCCCGCCCGCTCTCCCGAGCGTCAACTCGTCGCGCTCCTTCCGCTCGGCGCGCTCGCCGGGGCCCTGTACTTCGCGACGGCCTATCCGACATCCGACGGGGACACGGTGAAGGGGTCGTTCATGCTGACCGCGGTCCCCGCCTGGGCGGCGTGCTTCGGCTTTGCCTTCGAGGGGCTCCGCTCGCGGTTCCGACGACTGTCTCGGGCGCTCCCGATCGCCCTCGCCGTCCTCGCGGTGGCCGCGGCTCCCTTCCTGCTCGCGGTCTCGGAGCTGTGACCCAGAAGCGAGCGTCCGACGACTGGCGCTACCTCCGCGTCGCCTTCGCGGTCGTCGCCGTCCTCCTCCTCGCGCAGTTGGCGGGCTGGATCGTCCACCGCTCCGTGCGTGACGATCCGACCGCGCTCGAGCTGACCGAGCGCTGCCTCCGTCGGGAGAAGCTGCTCGCGATCGAATCGATCGCGGGAGACCCGGTCGCGACCACGGCCCGCGGCGGCGCTCTCGCGACCCGCGTCGCGGGCAACGGCGTGCACCTTGCGATCGCGAGGTCCGACGAGGAGGCGGCTCGGCTGGCTGATACCTACCTCCGGACTGAAGGGCGGAGGATCGACCTCCGTCTCGACGTGCGCGGGCGCGTGGTCTACGTGTGGGAGGCGGTCCGCGCGCCGCACTCGACGGAGCGCCAGACGATGTACGACTGCTGGTACCGGTGACGAAGGGCCGCCGTGGTGCCGCTCGCTACTCTCCGGCGTCGGGATGACCGCCGTGCTCTTCACCTGCGCGGGACAGCGCGTCGACATCGTGAGCGCCTTCGGACGTGCGGGCGCGACGACCGTCGCCGCCGACCTCGACCCGCTTGCGCCCGCCCTCTATCACGCCGACCGCATGGCGCTCGTCCCCCGCGTCGACGACCCGGGCTACGTCCGGGCGCTCGCGACGCTCGTCGCCGAGCACGACGTCCGGCTCGTCGTCCCGCTGACCGACCTCGACCAGGAGATCGTCTCCACGCACCGGGAGGCGCTGGCGCCTGCGCTCGTGCTCGCGCCGCCGCCCCCGGTCTGTCGCACCATGGGCGACAAGTACCTCGCGCACGAGTTCTTCGTCGCGCACGGGATCCCGAGCCCTCGCACGTGGCTCCCGGCCGACGTGCCCGACGACGCGCGCTATCCGTTGCTCGTCAAGGTGCGGGAGGGGTTCGGCTCACGCCACATCTATCGCGCCGACGACGAGGCACAGCTCCGGTTCCACCTCGGCTCGACCCCGGTCGACTCGATGGTGCAGGAGCGCTGCCTCGGCGAGGAGTTCTCGATCGACGTCTTCTGCGACGTCGACGCGCGGTGCCTCAACGCGATCCCGCGCTCGATGATCCAGTCGAAGGGCGGCGAGTCGATCAAGGGGCGCTCGCTCCAGGACCCCGAGCTGATCGAGCACGGCGCCCGCGTCGCGGAGACGATCGGGATCGTCGGGCCCGCGAACGTCCAGTGCTTCCGCGAGCCGGACGGCTCGCTTCCCGTGACCGACGTCAACCCGCGCTTCGGCGGCGCATTCCCACTGCCGCTCGCGGCCGGGAG
This sequence comes from uncultured Actinomycetes bacterium, assembly GCA_963791895.1. GTDB lineage: Bacteria > Actinomycetota > Thermoleophilia > Gaiellales > Gaiellaceae > Gaiella. The sequence continues at coordinate 163,505 of CAWBTY010000009.1, read as the reverse complement.
CCGCTACCCGGAGCTCGCGCTCGAGCTGGCGCGGGGAGAGCGGCCGGAACCGCGTCTCGGGGAGTTCCGCGCCGGCGTGGTGATGACGCGGTTCTTCTCCGACCTCTGCCTCGTCGAGGACGGCGACGGCGTCCTCGTGCCGTTCGCCGAGGAGCTGCCCGAGCCCGTCGCCGCGGAGCCCGGCCAGACGTGAGCCGCGTGCTCGTGACCGGGGCGGCCGGGTTCATCGGCTCGCACCTCGCCGAGACGCTCGTCGCCGACGGTCACGAGGTCGTCGGCGTCGACTCGTTCAACGACTACTACGACCCGGCCCGCAAGCGGGAGAACGCCGAGCGCCTCGACGTGCTCGAGGCGGATCTCCTCGACGTCGATCTCGACGGACTGCTCGAGGGCGTCGACGGCGTCTACCACCTGGCCGGCCAGCCGGGCGTCCGCGCGAGCTTCGGGCCCGACTTCGCGCACTACGTGACGCGCAACGTCCAGGCGAGTGCCCGGCTCTTCGAGGCAGCTGCGCGGCGCGGGCTCCGCGTCGTCTACGCCTCGTCGTCCTCGATCTACGGCGACGCGGAGAGCTACCCGACGCGCGAGGACGCCACGCCTCAGCCGATCTCGCCGTACGGCGTCTCGAAGCTCTGCGTCGAGCACCTCGCCTACGCCCACGCCCGCACGGCGGGGCTCACGGCGGTGGGCGTCCGCTTCTTCACCGTCTACGGACCGCGCCAGCGGCCCGACATGGCGTTCACGCCGTTGCTCGAGGCGCTCGACGCGGGGAGTGCGTTCCGTCTCTTCGGCGACGGCTCGGCCTCGCGGAGCTTCACGTTCGTCGCCGACGCGGCAGCGGGGATGGTCGCCGCGATGGAGCGCGGCCGCGCGGGCGAGCTCTACAACATCGGCGGCGGCGAGGAGGCGACGATGATCGAGGCGATCGCGCTCGCCGAGCAGCTCGCCGGACGCGAGCTCGACGTCGAGCGCCACGGCATCGCCACCGGTGACGTGCGCCGCACGAGGGCGGACGTCGCGAAGGCGGAGCGAGAGCTCGGCTGGCGTCCGACGACGCCGCTCGCCGACGGGCTCCGCGCACAGTGGGAGTGGGTCGCTGCTAGGGTCGTCGCCCGCGTGAGCGAGGTACGGCGGAGAGACGGTGTCGATCTCGACGCCGAGCGCGAGGTCGACCTCCGGTCGGCCTGGACGCGCATCTCGGACCGCTGGTGGCTGCCGCTCGGCGGTCTCGTCCTCGGCGCGATCCTCGGCGTCCTCGTCGCTGTCGGGAGCGGTGACGTCTACCGCGCCGAGGCGCTCCTCTACCTCGGCCAGCCGTTCACGCCTGCCGGGGGCGGCCAGCTGCAGAGCCTCCAGACGAACCCGAAGACGGTGAGCGAGATCGTCCGCAGCGAGGCGGCGATCAGGGTCGCCGCGAACGCGGCCGACATGCAACCCGGCGCGCTGCGGGGCAACGTCACCTCGACGGCCGTCGTCCAACCCGGGCAGGTGGCCCGGAACTTCACCCCGCTCGTCGAGGTCGAGGTGCGCGGGCCGACGAAAGTCAAGGCGGAGAAGGCTGCGAACTCGTTCGCGAACACGGTCACGCAGGCCGTCGTGCCCTACATCACGCAGAAGATGACGCCTGCTCGAGCAACAGATCGCAGACGACGAGGATCAGCTCCGTGACATCGAGGCCCGGATCGCCTCGGCGAACAGGGCGCAGCAGCTCGCGTTCGCCGACGCCGGCCTCTCGCTCGGCGAGAAGCTCCTCGTCTCGGCGAACTCGAACCTGACGGTGAACGCCGCCGAATCGCGTCGCGCCGCGGTGAACACGAGCCGCAACGCCGCCGAGCAGCTCCTCTCGCTCGCCGAGAACGTCGAGCTCTCGCGGGTCGTGCAACCCGCAGTCGCGGTGCGCACCTCGGCCACGAGCCGGCGGAACGCCGCCGCGGTCGGCGCGCTCGCCGGCCTCCTGCTCGGCGCCCTCGCGGCGATCGTCGCCGACCCGTGGCTGCGCCGCAGGAGCACCGCCACCGCGTAGAGCCGCATGGTCGAGGGCAAGCGCGTCGCGGTCGTCGTCCCGGCCTTCGAGGAGGAGCTGCTCGTCGCGGAGACGATCCGTGGGATCCCCGCCTTCGTCGACGTCATCGTGGTCGTCGACGATCGCTCGACCGACGCGACGGTCGAGCACGCCCGGGCGACGGGCGACCCTCGGCTCGAGGTGATCGAGCACGAGGGCAACCAGGGCGTGGGGGGCGCGATCGCGACCGGGTACGCGCGCTGCCGCGAGCTCGAGATCGACGTGACGTGCGTCATGGCCGGCGACAACCAGATGGATCCCGACGAGCTCGCCGCGCTCGTCGGCCCCGTCGCCCGCGGCGAGGCGGACTACGCGAAGGCGAACCGGCTCGTGAGCGGCGAGGCCTGGACCCTGATCCCGCGCTCGCGCTACCTCGGGAACGCGATCCTCTCGCTCCTGACGAAGATCGCCTCCGGCTACTGGCACGTGGCCGACTCGCAGGCCGGGTACACGGCGCTCTCGCTCGCCGCGCTCCGCAGGCTCGACCTCGACCGTCTCTACCGGCGCTACGGGTTCCCGAACGACATGCTCGTCCACCTGAACGTCCAGAACGCGCGCGTGCGCGACGTCCCCTCGCGGCCGATCTACGGTGTCGGCGAGCGGTCAGGGATCCGCATCCGGCGCGTCGCGCCGCGGATCGCGTGGCTCCTCTTCAAGGGGTTCTGGTGGCGGCTCGGGCAGAAGTACGTCATCCGCGACTTCCACCCGCTCGTCTTCTTCTACGCCCTCGGCGCGCTGATGACCCTCGTCGGCCTCGCGCTGGGCCTGCTCGTGACGGTGCTGCGCGTCGGGTGGGGGAACGACATCACGACCCCGACGATCGTCCTCGTCGCGCTCCTCCTCGTCTCCGGCACGCAGTTCACGCTCTTCGCGATGTGGTTCGACCAGGAGGCGAACAAGGAGCTGCGGTGACGTGCGGGCCGTCGGTCTCACTATCCTCGGTCCGATGCGAGCGAGCGCACGACGGTTGCCGATTGTCGCGACGCTCGCGGTTGCGCTCTTCGCACCCGGTTCGGATGGGGCTCTGGCAGCCGACCTGCCACCGAGGTTCCCTGCTGCGGGAGAGCTTCTCGGCGCGGTCGCGGTGAGAGCGGAGCCCAGGCCGTCGGCCCGGATCGTCCGCAGGCTCCGCCGCTTCCGGCCCGACCACCAGTTCCAGGTCGTGCTCGCGCTGTCGTCGCGTCGCGGGGCGGACGGCGCAGCGTGGGTTCGGCTCAGCCTGCCCGGACCGCCGAACGGCGCCCGCGGCTGGATCAGGGCGGATGCCGTCGAGCTGCGGCCGGTCGTCAACCGGATCGTCGTCCGCGTGGGAGCCCGGCGGCTCGAGGTACGCCGCATCCGCGACGGGCGACTCCTTCTTCGCAGCCGGGTCGCGGTCGGGGCGTTCGGCTCCGAGACGCCGTTGGGGCGACGACTTCTACGTGCAGTCCGCGTTCGTGCCGACCGATCCGTTCTACGGGACGTTCGCGCTCGAGACGTCCGCCTACGCGCGAGTCAGCGACTGGCCGTCAAACGTCGTCGGGATCCACGGCACGAACCTGCCCGCGCTGCTCGGACAGTCGGTCTCGCACGGGTGCGTTCGCGTCCCGAACGACGTGTGCCGCGGCTCCGGCGGCTCGCGCGGCCTCGGCACCGTGATCGACGTCGTGCCGTTAGCCGGTGACCTGCGTCGGCCGGGTGGCGAGGACGCCCAGGCAGCGTCCGAGCACCTGTTGCCGACTCCCGCCGTCTCGCGCTCGGAGGTTGCGAAGATGACGATCCCGTGCGTGTCGGAGTCACCGTGAGCCGCCCGACGCCTCGACGGTCGGTTCGTGTCTGCGCGTTGGCTCCCCCGCCGATGGCGCGGACGCCGATCGAACGAGCCGGTCTGCCAGTGGACGTGCTCGCGGTGACGCGGACGACCGACGCGCGGCCGGCCTGCAACACGGACGGCGCTGCTGTCAGCGTTTGGCACGCGTTGGGTCGTGTCGGCGGGCGCAGCGGGCCGAAGACGCGGACGAGAGCGGACGCGACGTTGTTCCGGTAGTTCGACTCGACCTCCTCGGAGCCGACCCGGACGATGTCGACGACGACGCCGGGCTCGGTCGCCTCGGTCACGGCGACGACGACGGCCGACGCTCCGGGGGCGAGCCGGCCGAGGTTGCACGTGAACGGCCGGCAGGTCCCCTGCGACGCGCGCAGTGAGATGAGCCGCGTCCCGGACGAGCGCGGGATCATCGACCTTCACCCCATTGACGTCCGCCGCGGCGACTGACGGAGAGGTTCGTGACCGTCATCGTCCATGTGATCCTGCCCCCGAGCGGCCACCGAGGTCGGTGTTGCCGGTCTTCCTCGACGACGAGGTCGAGGCGCTCGCCCGGCGGCGGCGGTACAGGCGGCGGGACCGGAGGCAGCGGCGGCGTCGGCGGTGTCGGGGGCGTGGGCGGTGTCGGGGGCGTGGGCGGTGTCGGGGGCGTGGGCGGTGTCGGCGGCGTGGGCGGCGTCGTGCCCTTCCTCATGTTCGTGAACGTGCAGACGACGTCGTCGCCGCGCGCGATCGCCCCGTCGACCTTCGTGCCCGGCACGGAGACCGCGACCGTCCCGTTCCGCGTGCACTCGACCCTGGAGTCGTAGTCGGCGAGGTTCGTGTCCGGCTCCGGCCGTCTCGCGGACCGATCCCTCGCCGACGCCTACGGTCTTGGGGCCGCTCGTAGCCCCCTTGCCCCGTGGCGACGACGTCGTCGTTGATCAGCAGCTTGAACTCGCCGGGATCGGACGCCGGGACGACGACCTTCCGCAGCTCGAGGGTCGCATTGCAGCGCTCGGGAGCCTGCGTTCGCGGCGGCCGCTCTTGCCCGGTCAGCGTGCCACACGAGCGTCGTCGCTCCCCGCCTCGAACGGCGTCTGGAAGACCCCGACTGGCGCCCCTTCTCGAACACGTCCGGCTGGCCTTCGCGTCGGCGGCCCGGGCGTGAAGTAGTTCGCCAGCCGTCGCTCGTCCCGCGCACGGGACGACTGCCGGGTGCCGCTCTCGTTGTCGTAGCCCCAGACGGCGATGTCCGGCCGCCCGTCGTTGAAGACGACGCATTCGAGGACGGGGCTGACCTGCTGCGCCAGCGCCTTGGCCGTGTTCGTGATCGTGCACTACGACCTTCGCGCCTGCGGCGAGCCACGTGACCGAGGCTGTCGACGATCCCCTGGTCCGACCTCGTCGTGTCCGATCGGCAGACGGTTGCCGACGATGTAGTCGTCGAGCGAGGTGCCGGGTGCGCCGGTCTCGCTCACCGTGTGCCGCCCAGTGCCGACGGCGACCGTCCCGGTCGTGCCACCGTCGCCCGACTGCCGACGCGCCGCCCCTCGATCTCGCCGTCGATCAGCAGGTGCGAACCGCCCGGTGTCGGTCTCCGGGATCGAGCCGCTTGACGACGGTGATCGAGCCGCCCGCGCAGCGCTGCGAGGCGCGTCGGAACGTGCAGCTCGGTTCCCAGTCAGCGACCACGTGAGCTCGCTCCCGTCCGACTCGACCTGGAACACGTCCGGGTTGCGCCCCTTGCCGAACGACGTCGGCTGACCGCGTCGGCGCTGCCGGCGGCGAGAAGACGTTCTGCGCCGGCCGGCGGCTCTGACGGTCCTCTCGTTCGGGTTGTCGTAGCCGAGGTGGGCGACGAAGGTGCCGTCGCCGAGGTCCTCGACGCACTCGAGGATCGGCGTGATCGGCTCGTCGGCGGATCAGGTGTGACCGGCACGTTGCAGCCGTTCTGCGTAGATCGCCTGGCCCTCGGGACTCCAGTTGACGCCCGGGGAGACCTGCATGCTGCCCCTTCTCGTCGTTGTAGTCGAACGGCGGGATGATGTCGCCCCAGTCCTTCCGGTCCCGGGGTACGACGGGCGCTCCTCGTGGTCCAGGTGGCCGCCGTTGAGATCGCCGTTGTTGCTCGATGCTGGGTGAGTTCGCGACGTACGGGTTGCTTCGCGAGCTCGGTCGCGTGGCAGATCGTGACGTCCTCGCTGGCTGGCGGCGGTGTGACGTCCTCTGCGGGTGGCGGGCCGGAGCTCGCAGTCGTTCGCGTAGGAGTCGTCTTGCCCGCGACGTCCCAGTTCCGGCCCGGGAAGCTCCCAGGTCGCCGGGTCGCGGCTCCTCGACGACGAACGGCGGGACGATGTCGCCCGCGTGCTCGCCGTGCCCCGGCGGTCGTGCCGTAGAAGTCGTTCTCGAGCGCCGTGGTCCGGCTCGTACGCCCCGCCGCCGGTCGATGGCAGACGGTGACCGTGTGCAGGCGGTCGCCGTCGCGCCGCCGTCAGGCGGGGACGAGGGCGAGCAGCGACGCGAAGAGCACTGTGGCCAGAACGAGAAGCCGGCGCGCTCTCGGGCGAGTTGGACGGGGCAGCGGCATGCCCACGTCTCGAACCTAGCACCCTGATGCGAAGAGCGCCATCGCCCCTTGCGTGATGCCGTTCGGACTTCGAAGGCGAGCGGTGAGCCTCCTCCGACGGCCGGGACCATCGCGCCGACGCCGACGTCCCTCGTCAGCGGTGGCGCCAGCTTCCTCGGCTCCCACCTCTGCGAGGCTCCCCTCGAGAAGCGTCGGCCGTCCGCTGTTTGATCGTTGACGGACAATCGAGCGTTTCTGGACCTGGACGCGCGGGCCAGTGGGCGTCTCAGGGAGGCGAACAAGGAGTTGCGCTGAGCCTCGCCGTCAAGCGGTTTCCGGGCCGCCATGGACCTGACCGCAAACGCGGTGCAAACACGCGGGCGGTAAGGGCGGCGAGATGTGATGGTGTACGTCGTGTCGGCGGTTCGGCGGAAGTTGCGACGTTGGGCGATCAGCGCCGTCAGCAAGGCGCATCTGGCGGCTTATCGGGTGAGCAGGGGACGTGTCCTCGGCTCGGTGGCCGGAATGCCGGTGCTTCTGCTCACCACGACGGGCCGGCGGTCGGGAAAGGCGCGCACGACACCGCTCACGTTCTTTCGGGACGGGACCGACCTCGTGGTGATCGCATCGAACGGCGGCGCGGATCGACCGCCCGCCTGGTCGCTCAATCTGCAGCAGACACCGCGCGCGGTCGTCGAGATCGGGACCGGCAGGTTGGTCGTCACGGCCAGGGCGGCGTCGGAGCATGAACGCGAGCGGCTGTGGGTCGTGGTTACGGCGACGTACGCCGGCTACGCCCGCTACCAGGAACGGACAACGCGACGGATACCGGTCGTCCTTCTCACACCCGAACGCCGGCAGGTCGCACCGTGAACCTTCACCTCGTGCGGCCGCTCGCGACCAACGGCAAAGCGAAGCCGTCGTGATCTGATTGGCAGGACGAGCACGTCCCCGCACGGCCGACGGCGTTCACGAGATCCCCGGGTTGTAGACTCGCCTTGCATGGTCGACGGTCGCCGCACGGCAACGGCTTGATCGTGGCTTCCAAGGGGCCGCAAGTGAGGTTCGCCCTCGCCGCGTGTGTTGCGTTGTTCGCGCTCGTCGCAGCGGGTTGCGGCGGAAACGACGAGTCCTCGAGTGAGTCGGCGACTGAGGCGTGGGCAAGCAGCGCCTGTTCAGCCGTGACGACGTGGAAGAACGATCTCGACCAGGCCGCACAGCCGCTCACCGACCTGTCCTCGCTCTCGGAGGAAAGCATTCGGCAGGCTGCTGACGATGCGAAGTCGGCAACGGAGACGCTTGCCGACAGCCTGAAGGGTCTGGGACGGCCAGATACCAGTTCGGGAGAGCAGGTCGAGAGCGCGGTGGATGATCTCGCCACGAAGCTGGAGAGCAGCGCGACGGAGATCGAGACCGCTGTGGAAGGGGTTTCGAGCGTCGCCGATATCCCGTCAGCCGTCGGCACGATCACGACCACGCTCACCGCGTTGGGCACGACCGCCGACAGCGCCGTGCAGACGCTCGAGGATGCCGATGCCAGCGGCGAGCTGAAGACCGCGTTCGACCAAGCCGACTCCTGCGAAGAGCTGACGAGCTCGAGCGGTTAGCCGCCGAGTTCAGCCGACCGGCGCGCTCCAGCCGCACTGAGGCTGCGTTCCCAAGCCGCGCGTGGGTCGTCGTCTATCCGGACACGGAATCGGCACACGTACCCGAGACGTCTCGCCTGTGCCTCAGCTGCCTTGCCGGGCGAGGCGCCGATTCGCTTGCTGGTCTCTCGGTTCAGGTGCGAGGGCGCCGGGCGCGCGGCGCCCCCGCACAGGAGGGCATCTGGTGTTCTCAGCGAGTCTGTAGCTCCCGCTGGCTGTCGTGCCATCGGACGATCAGGGCGTAGAGGATGATGATGTTGAACGTCAGCGTGATCAGCAGCCACACCTGGTCGTTGGTGTTGCCGAGAAAGCCGAGTTGGCCAAACACGTTGATGCTGACGAGCAGGATCGACACCCACCGCGCCCAGCTTGCGCCGCCGAGCAGAGCGAGACCGACGAGCGCCAGGACGATGCCCCAGATCAGCATGATCCAGCCCCAGGCGGTGATGTCGAAGACCAGGTAGCCCGCCTGGGTGGGGACGTAGTAGTTGTCCTCCAAGAGCGCGATCAGCCCCTGGAAGAAGCTCAGCCCACCGAGGAGCACCATCAAGATCCCGGCAAAGCCGATCCATCCGGCCATGCTCCGTGAATTCATCGCTGCCTCCCTTTGGTAGATGCGGGTAGTCGCATCCGGTTTACGACGCGATTCGCGGGCCGGCCGCTGCATCCTTGTTCGCAGCCGTGCGCAAGATGGGGCCTCAGCCCTCGAAGGGCACCGCGACGAGCCGTCGCTCGCGGGGAAGTTGGCGTCGCGCGGAAGACCAGGGTCGGGTTGCCGTCGTTCCGGGTGAGCTCTTCCGCGGAGATGGTGAACTGGTTGTACGGCACGGCGGTGACGTAGACGCTCGCGCCGATGACGTCCTTGCTGCAGGTGCTCCCGGGCCAAGGCGATGGCGCCCGGGGCGCCGCCGCCCTTACACGTCATTGGCGATCGTGAAGGGGAGGTGCAGCCCGCCCTTGTTGCCTCGGAGGTCGGAGGCTTCGACCTCCAGACGGCAGGGGCCGTCGGTGAGCAGCCTCGTGCTCCAGGTGTGGGCGAGGAAGAAGCGGTAGAGGCCGGGCCTGCCGGCGCGGTTCTGTCGCGTGCCGGGCGCGTAGATCCGCCGGAAGGCCGGCTTCGGCAGGAGCTCCTTGCCGAGGTCGATCGGCAGGTGCCAGGGTCGCATGGTGCGGTCGCCGCGGCGCACGCGCCAGCGAATGCGCGCCGGGGTCACGGGCAGGTCGTCCCACGGCGGAGGCACCGCGAGGGGCGGCAGCTGATGCGCCTCGCAGATCACGTCGACCGCCCCGGAGATCGCGGCCGGATCCAGCACGCGGCCGTTCCGTGACAGCACGATCCGCGTCACGAACGGCCTGGTCGGATCGCGCCACGGTGTCAGCGCCCCCGCTCGCAGCGGGTCGCGGTAGACGCCGGAGCGGCGCTCGGCGAAGTGGACGTGCAGCCATGGCGCCTCGACGTGCCCCAGCAGCTGATGCTTCACGACCCTCTGGCGGTGACGCACGGCAGGGACGACGTGCCAGTAGCCGAAGGCGACGTCGCCGTCGGCCACCGACAGCGCGCGAGAGCCCTGGCGATGCACGACGCCGCCTCGGACCGCGTGCACCGGCGTGCCGTCGGGCGCCGAGATGTCGATCCCGAAGTGGAACGCCTTCGACGTGCCCGAGATGCGCGGATCGTTGAAGTACCCGCGCACCGGGTGCGGCCGGTCGAAGGGCCTCAGCGGCCAGGGGTACACGGCGCCAGTATGACCCTCGCCCGGCAGGAATCTCCGTGCGGGTAGCCGCGTCGCTTGCGTGTCGTCTCCACGAGGCGGGTACGGCGGCTGAACGGATACTGGCAGCTTGGGAGACCTTTCGCGCCCGCCCGCTCTCGTTTCGCGCCGGGTCACAGTGCGCGGGCTCGACGTGCACCTCCGGGAGGGGGGAGCGGGCGAAGCGGTCGTGCTCGTGCACGGCCTCGGCGTGTCCGGCCGCTATCTCGAGCCGCTGGGCGAGGAGCTCGCCCGACGTCGGCGGGTACTCGTCCCCGACCTCCCGGGATGGGGCTCGAGCGAGAGGCCACCGCGTCCGCTCGGGGTGCGGGCGGCGGCCGAGGTTCTCGCCGACCTCTTGCCGCTCGACGACGGCTGTCCTCCCGCGCTCGTCGCGAACTCGTTCGGCTGCCAGGTCGTGCTCGCGCTCGCGCAGGAGCGGCCCGAGCTGGTCGGGCCGCTCGTCCTGATCGGCCCCACCGTCGACCCGCGCTACCGGGCGTGGGCCCACCATGCGTGGCGCCTGGCGCTCGACTCCGCCCGGGAGCCGCGCTCGCTGTGGCCCGTGTTGCTCGGCGACTACGCGCGCATGGGAACGAGACGGGTGCTCGCGACGGCGAGGGTGGCCCTCGAGGATCGACCGGAGGCGCGGTTGGTCAACATCGACCTGCCGGTGCTCGTGCTCCGGGGTGAGCGCGACGGCATCACGACGGACGCGTGGTGCCGACACTGCGCGCGCCTGGCGCCGCGAGGGCGATTCACGGCCGTCGCGGGCGCCGCCCACGCGGCCCACTACTCACACGCGCGCGTCGTGGCGCAGCTCGTCGAGTCGTTCCTCGCGGAACGCGACGATCGCGTCGGCTAGCTCGTCGGGGGCTTCGACCATCGGCACGTGGCTCGCGCCCGGGAGGACGAGCAGTCGTGCGTCCGGCAGTCGCTCGATCCAGCCCGGGGCCTCGTCGACGGGGACGATGCGGTCGCGCCCGCCCCAGACGAGCAGCGTGGGGGCCGTGACCGCTCCGAGCTCTGCCGTGATGTCCGCCCCGATCACGTGCCGTCCACCTCTGGCGAGGTTCCTCGGGCCCGCCCGGAGACCGTCGTACGTCAGTCGGGCGAGGAACGTTGGGCGCGAGCGGGTCACCGTCCTGGCCAGCGGCCATGCGTAGGCAAGAGGCGAGCGGCGGGGGCGGATCCCGGGCGGAGAGATGAGGACGAGCCGCCGGACGAGCTCGGGCCGGATCGATGCGACCCTGGCCGAGGCGAGCGCCCCGAGCGAGTGGCCCGCGAGGTCGACGGGCGGTCCGAGCCCCTCGATCCGCTCGGCCAGCCAGGCGGCCACGTCGGACGGCGGGAGCGAGCGGGGCACGTCGAGCAACACCACGCGCCCCGAGCCCTCGAGCCGCGAGGCGACGCGAGACCACCACCGCGACGAGGCCGACAGCCCGTGGACGCAGACGAGCGTGGGCGGCGGCTCCTGCTGTCGCTCGGGCGTCGACACGTGTTCGTGCTTCACGAAGAGAGAGGGTCGGGGATACCCCGCCGGAAGGCCGGCTACACGCGCGGCCGACCGCGTGAGGACTTCGTAAGCATGCGGGTTTCGCGTCCTGCACGGCCGGTAGCATCGCGCGCGATGCCGACGTCCCTCGTCACCGGTGGCGCCGGGTTCCTCGGCTCCCACCTCTGCGAGTCGCTCCTGGCAAAAGGCCATCGCGTTCTCTGCCTGGACAACCTCGAGACGGGCTCACTCGCAAACATCGAGCACCTGCGTGACGATGCCTTCGCGTTCGTCAACCACGACGTGAGCGAGCAGATCCACGTGGACGAGCCGCTCGACTTCGTCTACCACCTCGCGGCGCTGGCGAGCCCGATCGACTACCTGCGCCTGCCGCTCCACTCGCTCAAGACCGGCTCGTACGGGACGCACCACGCGCTCGGGCTCGCCAAGTGGAAGCGGGCTCGCTTCCTGCTCGCCTCGACGAGCGAGGTCTACGGCGACCCCGAGGTGCACCCCCAGCCCGAGACGTACTGGGGGAACGTCAACCCGATCGGCCCGCGAGGCGTCTACGACGAGGCGAAGCGCTACGCCGAGGCGCTGACGATGGCGTATCACCGCCAGCAGGGCCTGGACACGTCGATCGTGCGGATCTTCAACACGTACGGGCCGCGCATGCGGCCGAACGACGGTCGCGCGATCCCGAACTTCATCCACCAGGCGCTCGCCGAGAAGCCGCTCACGATCTACGGCGACGGGTCGCAGACGCGGAGCTTCTGTTACGTCGACGACCTGATCCGCGGCATCATCCTCCTCGCAGAGTCGGGCGAGCACCTGCCGGTCAACGTCGGCAACCCGGGCGAGTACACGATCCTCGAGCTCGCCGAGGCGGTGCTCGAGGCGACGGGGGCGAAGAGCCAGATCGTCTACGAGGCGCTGCCGGTCGACGACCCGCAGGTGCGGCAGCCCGACATCACGCGTGCGCGCCAGCTGCTCGGGTGGGAGCCCGAGATCGCGCTGGACGAAGGGCTGCGCCGCACGCTGGCGTCGCTCGGAAGAGACCCGGCGCGTGCGTAGAGCCGGGGCGTTGCTCGTCGCCTCGCTGCTCGGTCTGGCGCTGGGTCTGGCGCCGACCGCGGGGGCGGTGAAGAAGCTCCAGGTGGGGATCTTCGACGACGGAGTCGTCCTCTACGGCGAGCCCGAGCTCGTCTTCCCCCAGCTTGCGAAGACGGGCACCAAGCTCCTCCGCGTCAACCTCTGGTGGTCGGGGCCGGGCGTGAGGGTCGCCACGCGGAGGCCACGCCGCCCGGCCGACCCCACTGACCTCGCCTACAACTGGGACACCTACGACCGTACCGTGCGGTTCGCGGTCGAGAACAACATCAACCCGGTCTTCTCGATCCTCGGGACGCCGCCGTGGGCGAACTCCGCGAAGGGGTGGAACGTCGCGCCGACCGACGCACGTAACCTCCGCCTCTTCGCCGCGGCTGCCCAGAAGCGCTACAGCGGCAAGTTCGTGAACGCGGACGGCGTGACGCTCCCCCGCGTCAGCGCCTGGATGGCGTGGAACGAGCCGAACAACCCCGTCTTCCTCAAGCCGCAGTACAAGCGCGTCGGCGGCAGGTGGACGATCCAGAGCGGGCGCGACTACGCGCGCATCTGCAACGCCGTCGTGCAGGGCATCAAGTCGGTGCTGCGCACCTCGAAGGTCGCCTGCGGCGCGACCGGCCCGCGCGGCAACAACAACCCGAGCTCGAGGCGTCCCTCCGTCTCCCCCATCGCATTCCTCCGCGCCATGCGCGCGGGAGGCGCTCGCGGCTTCGACGCGTACGCCCACCACCCGTACTACGGCTCGCCGGCCGAGACGCCCACCACAAAGCCTCGCCCGGGGCTGAGGGGACAGCCGCCGACCGCGGTCACCCTCGGGAACTTCGACGTTCTCGTCAAGGAGCTCGACCGCCTCTACGGAACGAAGATGCGAATCTGGATCACGGAATACGGCTACCAGACCAATCCCACGGATCAGATCTTCGGCGTGCCGTACGCGAAGCAGGCCACCTACCTCACGCAGGCGGTCGCGTTCGCCCGTCGGCATCCGCGCGTCGATCTCTTCCTCTGGTTCCTGCTCCGCGACGAGGAGCGGCTGGGCGGCTGGCAGTCGGGCCTCATCTCGTTCGACGGCAAGCGCAAGTCGAGCTTCAACGCCTTCCGGCGGGCGGCAAACGGAACGTAGACTGGACGGCATGCCCAAGGGGTATGCCGAGGGGCCTGCGGCCGAGGAGGCGGAACGTCGCCGCGAGGAGCTCGCCGAGGGACGCCCGGAGGAGCTCCGCGGGAGACGCGCGTCGCCGTCGAGGGCAGCAGTCCCGACAACGCCGAGCGCCACTTCCTCGGCTGGGCCGACGAGGTCGACGCGGACCAGCTCTTCGCCTCCGGCGAGGCGTGGGGGATCCGGCTCGTGCGGCGACCTGCGTGAGCAGGTGTCCGACTTCGAGTCGGACACCGGGGGGAGCTAAGGTGACGCGGTGAGCGTCGAGAAGAAGGTCGAGAAGCTCGAAGGCGTGATCATTCGCTTCGCGGGTGACTCCGGTGACGGGATGCAGCTCACGGGCGACCGCTTCACGAGCGAGACGGCGACGCTCGGCAACGACCTCGCCACGTTCCCCGACTTCCCCGCCGAGATCCGCGCGCCCGCCGGCTCGCTGCCCGGTGTCTCCGGCTTCCAGGTGCACTTCGCGGATCACGACATCCTCACGGCCGGCGACCGCCCGGACGTCCTCGTCGTGATGAACCCGGCCGCGCTGCGGACGAACATCGGCGACCTGCCCAAGGGTGGCACCGTGATCGTCGACGCCGACTCGTTCGGCGACCGGACGCTGCAGAAGGCCGGGTATGCGGCGAACCCGATCGAGGACGGCTCGCTCGGCGACTACCACGTGCACGAGGTGCCGCTCACCTCGATGACGGTCGGCGCGCTGAAGGAGGTCGAGGGAATCACGCCGCGTGAGGCCGAGCGGTCGAAGAACTTCTTCGCGCTAGGCCTGATGTCGTGGCTCTACCACCGGCCGACCGACGGGACGGAGGCGTTCATCGCGACGAAGTTCGCGAAGCGGCCGGAGATCGTCGAGGCGAACACGAAGGCGTTCCGCGCCGGCTGGAACTACGGCGAGACGTCCGAGGACTTCGCGGTCTCGTACGAGGTCGCCCCGGCGCAGCTCGCGCCAGGCACCTATCGCCAGATCACGGGCAACAGCGCGCTCTCATATGGCCTGATCGCCGCGTCGAGGCTCACCGGGCTGCCGCTCTTCCTCGGCGCCTACCCGATCACGCCCGCGTCGTCGATCCTCGAGGAGCTCGCCGGCAAGAAGGAGTTCGGCGTCGTCACGTTCCAGGCCGAGGACGAGATCGCGGCAGTCGGGGCGGCGGTCGGCGCGGCGTTCGGCGGGTCGCTCGGGGTCACGGCCTCCGCCGGCCCCGGCATCGTGTTGAAGGCGGAGACGGTCGGCCTCGCGATCGCGCTCGAGCTGCCGCTCGTGATCCTCGACATCCAGCGCGCCGGGCCTTCGACCGGGATGCCGACCAAGCCCGAGCAGGCCGACCTGCTGATGGTGCTCTTCGGCCGGAACGGGGAGAGCCCGGTGCCCGTGATCGCAGCGTCGACCCCTTCTCAGTGCTTCGAGGCGGCGATCGAGGCCGTGCGGATCGCGGTCAAGTACCGCACGCCGGTCTACCTGCTCTCGGACGCCTACCTCGCCAACGGGTCGGAGCCCTGGCTGGTGCCGGACGTCTCGACCCTGTCGGACCTGACGACGACGTTCGCGGAGCCCGGCGACGAGCCGTTCGAGCCGTACCGGCGCGATCCGCTCACGCTCGCCCGGCCCTGGGCGGTGCCCGGCACGCCCGGGCTCGAGCACCGCATCGGCGGGCTGGAGAAGGCCGACGTCACGGGGACGATCTCCTACGACCCCGACAACCACGACCACATGGTCCGGCTCCGGGCCCGGAAGGTGGCGGGTATCGCCGCGGACATCCCGGAGCTCGAGGTCGACGACCCGGACGGCGAGGCCGAGCTGCTCGTCGTCGGCTGGGGGTCGACGTACGGGCCGATCGGCGCCGCGATCCGCCGCGTCCGCAAGCGCGGCCTCCACGTCGCGCACGCCCACCTCCATTACCTCAACCCGTTCCCGCGCAACACCGGCGAGGTCCTGGGCCGCTACTCGAAGGTGCTCGTGCCGGAGATGAACCTCGGCCAGCTCGCGCTCCTGCTGCGGGCGGAGTTCCTCGTCGACGCCGTCTCCTACACCAAGGTCCGGGGCCGGCCCCTGACGGCTGCGGAGCTCGAGGACGCGATCGTGGCGCTGGAGGGCACGTCGTGACGCCCTTTACCGCGATCGTGACGAAGGACGAACGCGTGCTCGTCACCCGCGAAGGTCGCACGATCGCGACCGTTGCAGGGAGGCCGGCCGAGCGGCTCGCGCAGGCGCTCGCGCACGCGTCGGACGAACCTGCCCGCCAGCTCTTGCTCGCGCGCGCGACCGGCAACTACAAGCGAGGGAACGAGCGATGACCGGCAACGGCCTCGTCCAGCTGACCGCGAAGGACTTCAAGTCGGATCAGGAGGTGCGCTGGTGCCCCGGCTGCGGCGACTACGCGATCCTCGCCGGAGTGCAGTCGTTCCTCCCCGAGCTCGGGATCCCGCGCGAGAACCTCGTCTTCGTCTCCGGCATCGGCTGCGCGGCCCGGTTCCCGTACTACCTGGAGACGTACGGCATGCATTCGATCCACGGGCGCGCGCCCGCGATCGCGACGGGGCTCGCGGCCTCCCGCCCGGATCTCTCCGTCTGGGTCGTGACCGGCGACGGCGACGCGCTCTCGATCGGAGGCAACCACCTGATCCACGCGCTCCGCCGGAACGTCAACGTGACGATCCTGCTCTTCAACAACCGCATCTACGGCCTCACGAAGGGGCAGTACTCACCGACGTCCGAGCGGGGCAAGGTGACGAAGTCGACGCCGCTCGGCTCGGTCGACCACCCCTTCAATCCGCTGTCGATCGCGATCGGCGCCGAGGCGACCTTCGTCGGCCGCGCGATCGACACCGACAAGCAGGGCTCCCTGGAGGTGCTCCGCGCGGCGGCCGCGCACCGCGGCGCGGCCTTCGTCGAGATCCTCCAGAACTGCAACATCTACAACGACGGCGCCTTCGACGTCGTGCGGAGCGAGAAGGAGAACCGTCTCTACCTCCGCGCAGGCGAGGAGGTTCGGTGGGGCGACCGCGGAGTGCGCATGCGGCCCGACGGGACGCTCGAGATCGTGGACGCCTCGGCCGGAGGGCTCCTCCGCCACGATCCGGGGCGCGACGACCCGGGGCTCGCGTTCGCGCTCGCACGCCTCACCTGGGAGACCGCCGGCGCGGTGCCGCTCGGCGTCTTCCGGTCGGTGGCGCGACCCGTCTACGAGGATCTCGTGCACGAGCAGGTGCGCACCTCCGTCGAGCGCAAGGGCGAAGGCGACCTCCAGGCGCTCCTGCACGGCTCGGATACATGGACGATCTAGCTTGCTCGCCAGGCGGGAATCGGCAGGAGCGCGATTCCCGCGGCTTGATCCCCGCCTGCGGCGGGGCACATCCCTGAAGGCGCCCGCTTCGCGGTCGCAACTGACTCGTTGCCATGACCGCTCGGCAGAGGGCGTGGTGTCCGACTTCAAGTCGGACACCGGGGGCGCGGCACCCTAGGATCGCGCGCATGCGTGCAGTCATCTACTCGACCGTTCCGCCGGCCGTGCACGGGCTCGTCGCGGCCGCCCGCTCGGTCGGGATCGAGCCCGTGGCGCTGCTCACGCCGCGCGCTGCCCGAGACGCCGAGGCGGCCGAGCGCCGGCAGGCCCTGCTCGCCGAAGCTCCGAGCGGGCTCGACCTGTGCTTCGTCGAGAGCAAGGCGAGCCTCGAGAGGCTGACGCGCGTCTACGAGCCGGACGTCGGGCTCTGCGCGGGCTACAGCTGGCTCCTGCCGCCGGAGGTGCTCGCGATCCCGCCGCTCGGTGTCGTCAACAGTCACCCGTCGCTTCTTCCCCGGCACCGGGGCCCGTTTCCCATCGCCTGGGCCGTGCGTGAGGGTGACCCGGAGCTCGGGATGACCGTGCACCTGATGGACGAGCACTTCGACACGGGCCCGATCCTCGCGCAGGGCACGCGGCCGATGCCGACGGGGAGCTCGATCGAGGCGTTCGGGCCTGTGCTGCAGTCGCTCGGGGCAGAGCTCATCCCGGGAGCGCTCCGTCGCGTCGTCGCAGGCGACAGGGGCGACGCTCAGACGGAGGTCGGCGCGAGCTACGCCCCCGCATTCGAGGAGGACTACGCCGAGCTCGACCCTCGCCGCCCGCGCGCCGAGCTCGAACGGCAGGTGCGCGCGTGGTCGCTCATGTTCGACCGGAGCGTCACGGGCCCGATCGCGGCGGTCGGGGACGAGCGAGTCCGCGTCCTCGACGCGACGCTCGAGGATCCCGGCGATCCCGCCACGCTGCGGCTCGAGACCGACGACGGCCCGCTCTGGCTCACCTCGGTCGAGCGCCTCTGACGGTTCCTCCACGCCGAAACGGCATCGCACGTCCGGGATGCCGCGGCGGCGGCGGGTTCACGTCCGTGCGATGCCGGTCTCCGAACCGTAACGCAGAATCGTCGCCCTGTGCGGTGTCGATGCGGGTCAGGCTGTCGCGACGTGGGCGTTCCGCAGCTGCCGCTCGGCCCAGACGATCGTGACGAGCCCCGCGGCGCCCGCGACGCCGAAGGCGAGCGGCGTGCCGCCCACGTGGGCGAGCCAGCCCGAGACGAGCCCGCCGACCGGCGCCAGGCCGGCGAAGGCGAAGAGGTAGAGGCTCATCACGCGCCCGCGGAGATGGCCCGGCGCGCTGAGCTGCACGAGCGCGTTCGCGCTCGCCGTGAAGAGCGCGAAGCTGACGCCGAGACCGAACAGGAGGACGAGCGCGAGGCTCACCGAGTCGATCAGGGCGAGCAACACCATGAGGACGCTGAAGCCGGTCGCGCCCGCGACGAACGCGCGCGTGGTCGCCTCGCGCAGGCTGGCCGTCGCCAGCGCGCCGACGAGCGCCCCGAGCCCGAACGCGGAGGCGAGGATCCCGAAGGTCTCGGCGCCGACGTGGAGCGTCTGCGACGCGAGGAGCGGGACGAGGACGTGGAAGTTGAAGCCGACGAGGCTGACGACCGTGACGACCGTGAGGACGATCCGGGCGACGGGCGCGTGGAACGCCCACTCGAAGCCCTCGCGAATGCCGGCCACCACACGCGTCTCCGGGCGCTTCTCGACGGGATGCAGCTCCTCCTCGCGCATGAGCCGCAACGAGATGAGTACCGAGAGAAAGCTGATCGCGTTGACGACGAAGCAGAGGCCCACTCCGACGAGCGCGATCAGGACGCCGGCGATCGCCGGTCCGATCACGCGGGAGCCGTTGAAGAGCCCGGAGTTGAGCGCAACCGCGTTCTGCAGCTCCTTGGGCCCGACCATCTGGAACGTGAGCGTCTGACGCCCCGGCGCGTCGAAGACGAGCACGAGCCCACCGAGGGCGGCGAGCGCGAAGACGAGCGGGAGGGTCGCCGAGCCGGTCAGCGTCACGATCGCGAGCACGACCGAGATGAGCATCGCGGTCGCCTGCGTCACGACCAGGAGCCGGCGCGTGTCGAAGCGGTCGATCAGCACGCCCGCGACGAGCCCGAGGAACAGGAACGGTGCAAAGCGGCAGAAGGCCAGCGCGCCGACGGCGAGCGCCGATCCCGAGAGCTCGATCACGAGCCACGCGAGCGCGATGTTCTGCATCCAGGTCCCCGCGAGCGAGACGACCTGCCCGGCGAAGAAGAGGCGGTAGTTGCGGTGGCGGTGGAGCGAGCGGAACGTCCGGCGGCCGAGGGCGAGCGCGAGGACGCTCACGGTCTCGGCTCGAGGAGGGCGGTGAGCGCCGGGAGCGCCCGCTCGAGCCGGTCTCGCTCCTCGTCGGTGAGGTTGCCGAGCCGCTCGGCGAGCCAGCTCGTGCGGCGAGCCCGGACGCGCTTCAGCAGCGCCCGTCCTTCGGCGGTGAGCTCGAGGCCCACGCGCCGACGGTCGTCGCTCGAGCGAACACGGCGCAGGAGCCCGGCGGCCTCGAGCCGGTCGACGTGCCCCGAGAGCGACGGGGCGGAGATGCCCTCCTCGCTTGCGAGCTCTCGCAGGGAGAGACCGGGCCTCGACCGGACGAGCCAGAGGAGCGTCACCTGGTGCGACGTCACCCCGAGCGCCTCGGTCTCGCGCCGGAGGTTTCGCGCCAGGCGCAGGAGCACGGGGCGGAGCTCCTCAGCGAGCTCGAGCGAAGAAAGCGAAGCCTCACGAATCATTCGTGAGGCTAATCGTATCAGCCCCGGTGTCTGGCTTCAGCCAGACACCTCGCATTTCGCGCAAAGAGCAAGAGCAGGTGTCTGGCTGAAGCCAGACACCCGAAGGCGGGGTTACTTCAGCTCGGCCTCGAGCTTGTAGCCGACGCCGTAGCGGGTCTGGAGGAACGAGTGGCGAGACGAGCGGCTGTCGATCTTCTCGCGCAGCTTCCGCACGAACACGTCGACCGTTCGGTCGCGATGGGAAGCGCGGCGGCCCCAGACCCGCTGCAGGAGCTCGTCTCGGGTCAGGACGCGGCCGGCGTCGAGCGCCAGCGTGTAGATGAGCCGGAACTCCGTCGGGGTCAGTTCGGCACTCGAGCCGTCGACGTACGCCTGGACGTTCTTCGGGTCGAGGCGGAGCTCCTCGATCACGATCTCCTCGCCGCGACGAGGGTCCTGGGCGCGCGTGCCGCGACGCGCAGCGGCGCCCACGCGCGCGACGAGCTCCTTCATCGAGAAGGGCTTCACGAGGTAGTCGTCGGCGCCGATCTCGAGCGCATGGACGCGGTCGTGCTCGGTGCCGCGCGCCGAGACGACGACGATCGGGGTGCCGATCCCCTCGCCGCGCGCCTGCTCGATCACCTTCCAGCCGTCGAGGCCCGGGAGCATCAGGTCGAGCACGCAGACGTCCGGGCGCTCGTAGCGCAGGCGGGCGAGACCCGTTTCTCCGTTCGCGACCCCGACTGCGTCGAAGCCCGCCGCCTGGAGGTGACGCGCCATGCCCTGGGCGATGACGTCGTCGTCCTCGATGATCAGGATCTTCGACATACGTCCACCATGGTGGTACCGCCGAGCGACAAGTGCGGTGAACGGATGGTAACCAGATGGTGAACGGGGCCTCACGGCCCCGCTCACCCCGGTGTCCGACTCGAAGTCGGACACCACCTGCCTTACTCGGCGTCCGCGTCGCGGTCGGCCTCTGCGGCCTCGTCCTCGGCCGACCGGGTCACGATCACGACGATCGTCTCGCAGCCGCGGATCGTGGTCGTCGAGCGCTCGGAGCCCAGCACCTTCGCCGTGTCGCGACCCGCTCCGCAGAGGAGCGTGTCCGGGTCGGTGTCGCCGGCGAGCGCGTGCAGCACGTCGTCGCCCGGGCCGCCGTGCACGGTGTCGGAGCCGTGGCCCGCCCAGAGCCGGTCGTCGCCCCACCCGCCGTAGACCGTGTCGGGGCCGGAGCCGCCGTGCAGCTCGTCGGGCCCGTGGCCGCCGTGGACCGCATCGCTCCCCGACCCGCCCCAGGCGACATCGTCGGCGTTGCCGGACCGGAGCCGGTCGTCCCCGCCGCCGCCGAAGGCGGTGTCGCTGCCGTTGTCACCCTGCACGACGTCGTTGCCGCCTCCCGCCCGCACGAGATCGTTCCCGTCACGCGCGTTCACGAAGTCGTTCCCCGCGAACGCGCGGATCACGTCGGCGTTCATCGTCCCGCGCAGCCGGTCGTCGCCCGACGTGCCGTCGATCACGGCCGCGAGCGCGCTCGAGGCGAGGACGAGCGTGCCCGCCACCGCGAGGAATCCCAGAGCCTTGCGCTTCATGCCATCCCCTTCCGTCGCTTGACGACCCCATTCAGCGGCTCCGGGATGTGCTCCACGTGAGACGTTCGCAAGCCCTGGGTCAGCCGTCTGTTAGAACGACGTGAGGATGGACGCCGACTCCACTCGCGGCAGGGTGCTCCTCGAGGAGAGCAGGGAGTCGGTGGTCGTGCTCGACTCGGAGGATCGCGTGATCGCAGGGAGCCGGCGCGCGCGGCAGACGATCCAGGGGCTCCGGGAGGGCGAGAAGATCCCGGACGGGCTGCTCTCCGGCGAGGCGGGCATCGTCCCACTCGTCGTCCCGTACGACGTGCGCGGTCGCCGCGAGCGCCTCGTCTACCTCAGTCGCGGCGGTGACCTGACCGCCTACGAGGAGTTGCGAGCCGGGTTCACGGCCGCGGTCTCCCACGAGCTCCGCACCCCGCTCGCGCGGCTGCTCTCGCTCCTCGAGATGGCGACGCTGCCCGGCGAGGACGTCCTCCACCTCGTCGACCAGGCGCGCAACGAGGTCGAGCAGATCCGCGAGCTGATCGACGAGGTCCTCTTCCTCAGCGAGCTCGAGTCGGGCACGCGCGTCGTCTCGCTCGGCTCCGTCGCCGTCAAGCCGGAGCTCGAGGCGGTGGCAGCTCAGCTCGAGGAGCGAGCGAGTCGCGCGGGCGTGGCGCTCGCGGTCGAGGGGGACTCGGGCATCGAGCTCGCGATCCGGCCCCGGATGATCCGCGTGCTCGCGCAGAATCTCGCGGAGAACGCCATTCGGTACGCGGGCCCGGGCGCGACGTTCACGCTCGCGGTCGAGCGGGAGGGTGACGCGATCGTCGTGCGCGGCACCGACGACGGCGTCGGCGTCCAGGAGGCCGAGCTGACGAGGCTCTTCGAGCGCTTCTTCCGTGCCGACCGGGCGCGGGCGTCGCGCGGCACCGGGCTCGGGCTCGCGATCGTGAAGCACGTCGTCACCCAGGCAGGCGGTACGGTCGAGGCGCGGGGCGGCCTCGGCGCAGGCCTCGAGATCCGCTGCAGCTTTCCCGCCTGAGCCCTCGCCCGAGCCGGCGTTATCCAGTTGTTCACGACATATTGACCAGAAGGCCGCCCACGTCCGAGAATGCCGCCGGAAGACTCGGCGCAACCGACGGGGAGAGGCAATGACACTGCGAAGGTCTTTCGTGCTCGGCGCTCTGGCCGCAGCGGTGCTCGTGGCGGCAGGGTGTGGCGGCGACGACGGCTCGGAGTCCGGCGGGACGGTCAGCGCCGACGGATCGAGCACCGTTGGCCCGTACGTCACCTCCGCAGCCGAGGGCTTCCGGGACGAGTCCGGGACGAACGTCACGGTCGGCATCTCGGGAACCGGCGGCGGCTTCGAGCGCTTCTGCCGCGGAGAGACCGACCTCTCGAATGCCTCGCGGCCGATCGACGAGGACGAGATCGCGATCTGCGAGGAGAACGACGTCGAGTACCTGGAGCTCCAGGTCGCGAACGACGCGCTCACCATCGTCGTCAACACTGCGAACGACTGGGCGACCTGCCTCACCGTCGAGGAGTTGAACGCGATCTGGAAGCCCGGTTCGACCGTGCAGTCGTGGAGCGACGTCCGAGACGACTTTCCCGACGAGCCGCTCGAGCTCTTCGGCCCGGGCACCGACTCGGGAACGTTCGACTACTTCACCGACGCGATCAACGGGGAAGAAGGCGCGAGCCGCACCGACTACCAGGCCTCCGAGGACGACAACGTGATCGTCCAGGGCGTGAGGGGGACGAACGGCGCGCTTGGATACTTCGGCTACTCGTACTTCACCGAGAACGAGGATGCGCTCAAGGCGCTCGAGGTCGACGGTGGCTCGGGTTGCGTCGCGCCGAGCGTCGAGACCGCGCAAGCCGGCGACTACACCCCGCTCTCTCGACCACTCTTCGTCTACGCCAAGACGACCGCGCTCGAGCGCCAGGAGGTCGAAGACTTCCTGCGCTACATGCTCGACAACGAGACCGAGATCGCCGAGACAGCGCAGTTCGTGCCTCTCAACGAGACCCAGATCGAGGAGAACCTCGGGAAGCTCGACGAGGCGACCGGTTCGTGACGACCCAGCACGTGACTGCGCCGCCCATTCCGGCGGTTACGGAGATCGATCTCAGCTCCTCGAGCCGTAGGCTCGGCGAGCTCTTCATCAAGCTGATCCTCGGTCTCGCCGCGCTGGTCTCGGTCGTCACGACGGTCGGGATCGTGATCTCGCTGCTCCTGCCGGCGATCGAGTTCTTCACCGAGATCAGCCCCTGGGAGTTCCTCACCGGGACCGACTGGTCCCCGCTCTTCGAGCCCGGATCGTTCGGCGTCCTCCCGCTCGTGCTCGCCACCTTCGTCGTCACGTTCTGGGCGCTTCTCATTGCGGCCCCGGCCGGGCTCGGCACGGCGATCTTCCTCAGCGAGTACGCGAGCCCACGGACGCGCAACGTGCTCAAGCCGATCCTCGAGATCCTCGCGGCCATTCCGACCGTCGTGTACGGCTACTTCGCGCTGACGGCCGTGACGCCGCTTCTTCGCTCCATCGGGTTCCAGGTCGAGATCTTCAACGTCATCGCCGGCGGCCTCGTGCTCGGGGTGATGCTGATCCCGACGATCGCCTCGCTCTCCGAAGATGCGATGTCCGCCGTTCCGCGGGATCTGCGTGACGGTGCCTACGGCCTCGGAGCGGACAAGCTCCAGGTCGCAACCCGTGTGGTTGTCCCGGCGGCGACGTCGGGCATCATCGCCTCCTTCGTGCTCGGCATCTCGCGCGCAGTCGGCGAGACGATGATCGTCCTCATCGCCGTCGGTCAGCTGCCGCAGATCACGTTCGATCCGCGACAACCGATGGAGACGATGACGGCGTTCATCGGCGCGACCGGGAACGGGGATCTGCCCACCGGGTCGATCGAGTACAAGACGATCTTCGCAGTCGGCCTGACGCTCTTTGCGCTCACGCTCGTCATGAACGTCATCTCGATCCGGCTCGTGCGGCGCTACCGCGAGGTGTACGACTGATGTCGCGGAAGACGAAGGGCAACCTGTTCGTCGGCGCGATGCTCGTCTGCCTCGCAATCTCGTTCGGAACGCTTGCGTGGCTGCTTGCGACGACGTTCATCGACGGCATCCCGACCCTCTCCAAGCAGCTCTTTACCGATCCCCCGTCGACGCTCCCGGAAGAGGCGGGCGCGCGGCCCGCCATCCTGGCGACGATCTATCTCGCAGTCCTCCTGCTCCTGATGGCCGTCCCGATCGGGGTCCTGACGGCGATCTACCTCGAGGAGTACGCGCACAAGGAGCGCTGGTACAACCGCCTGCTGGAGCTCAACATCCAGAACCTCGCAGCGGTTCCGGCCATCGTCTACGGCATCCTCGGTCTCGCATTCGTCGTCCGCGGGCCTGTCGGGATCGGACGCGTCCTGCTCGCGGGGGGGATCATCCTCACGCTCGTCGTGCTGCCGACGGTGATCATCGCGTCGCGTGAGGCGATCCGCGCCGTGCCCGACTCGATCCGCCAGGGCGGCTTCGCCCTCGGCGCGACGAAGTGGCAAGTGGTCTCACGGCAAGTCTTGCCCGCTTCGATCCCGGGGATCGCGACCGGTTCGATCCTCGCGCTGTCGCGGGCGGTGGGCGAGACCGCGCCTTTGCTTCTGATCGGAGCCCTCCAGTACGTCGCGTTCGACCCGACCGTGCTGGGCGCGTTCACCGCCCTGCCCGTCCAGATCTACACCTGGGTCAAGCTCCCCGATCCAGAGTTCCAGAGTCTCGCCGCTGCGGCGATCATCGTCCTGCTCGCGATCGTCCTCTCGATGAACGCACTTGCCATCTTCCTCCGCAACCGCTACCGACAGACATGGTGATAATCGCATGACGCAGAAGATGGACGAGCAGAGCCCTCACACAGACCCGTTGCTCCCGGAGACGCACGCCCGGTTGAACCCGGACGCGCCTTCGATCGACAGTTCGCGGATCGCCGAGGTCGGCGTGGGAACGAAGAAGTGGGAGCTGGAGAGGCGTGAGAAGGTCTTCCACGTCGAGAACCTCGCGGTCGCCTACGCCGGCAAGGTCGCGTTGCGGAACGTCTCGCTGGACGTCCACAAGAACACGGTCACGGCGTTCATCGGCCCCTCCGGGTGCGGCAAGTCGACCTTCATTCGGTGCTTCAACCGCATGAACGACCTGATCATCGGGGCGGACGTGAGCGGCATGGTGCAGTACCACGGCAAGGATCTCTACGCACGGGGCGTCGATCCGGTCGAGGTGCGACGACGCATCGGGATGGTGTTCCAGAAGCCCAACCCGTTCCCGAAGTCGATCTACGACAACGTCGCCTTCGGCCCGCGCGCGCTCGACATGAAGAAGCACCTCGACGAGCGCGTCGAGAGCTGTCTGCGCCGAGCGGCCCTGTGGGACGAGGTGAAGAACCGCCTGAAGGAGTCCGCGCTCGGGCTCTCCGGCGGCCAGCAGCAGCGCCTCTGCATCGCGCGTGCGCTCGCGACCGAGCCCGACGTGCTCCTGATGGACGAGCCTGCCTCGGCGCTCGACCCGATCGCGACTGCCGCGATCGAGGACCTCATGCACGACCTCAAGCGTGAGTACACGATCATCGTCGTCACGCACAACATGCAGCAAGCGGCGCGTGTCGCGGACATGACGGCCTTCTTCTCCGTCGAGGTGCACGAGGACGGCAAGGGCCGCAATGGGATCCTCGTCGAGTACGACGCGACGACGAAGATCTTCACCCAGCCGAACGACAAGCGCACCGAGGACTACGTGACGGGGAGGTTCGGATGAGGGTCGAGTTCCGGCAGCGGCTCGATCAGCTCGAAGCCAGCGTCCAGGAGCAGGGCGAGCTGTGCATTCGTGCGCTCAGGGGATCGATCAGCGCCCTCGAGTCGCAGGACGCCGAGCTCTGCGACGAGGTGATCGCGTTCGACGACGAGATCGACACGCGGTACCACCGGATCGAGAGGCTCGTCGAGCAGACCCTCGCGCTCGAGACTCCTGTCGCGACCGATCTTCGGCTCGTCCTCGCCGTCCTCCACATCTCGATCCACCTGGAGCGGATCGGCGATCAATCCGTCACGATCGCGAAGCTGACGAAGCTGACGGCCGACCTCGAAACGCGCCACGACCTCGTCGAAGGGCTCCGTGAGATGGGTGACCGCTGCGAGGAGATGGTCAAGCTCTCGCTCGACTCCTTCGCGCACCGCGACGTCGAGCTCGCGCGGTCGCTCGTGGACCTCGACGAGCTCGTCGACCGCACGAACCGCCGGGTCACCGACCACGTGCTCGAGATGGCGGCCCATCCCGGTCTCCAGGAGTGGGGGATGCGGATGATCGTGGTTGCCCGTTGCCTCGAGCGGATCGGCGACAACGCCGTCGACATCGGCGAGCAGACCGCCTTCCTCGTCACCGGCGAGTTCCACGAGTTCACCGACGCCTCGCACTGAATTTGCTCGCCAGGCAGGATCCGGCAGGAGCCGGATCCTGCGGCTTGATCCCTCGCCTGCGGCGAGGGCAGATCCCTGAAGGCGCCCGCTTCGCGGTCGCAACTGCTCCGGTGTCCGACTTCAAGTCGGACACCTGCCTCTGGCGCACCGGTCTCTGGCTTCAGCCAGACACCTGCTCTGCTTCGAGTGTTGTCGGCGGCCAATCGCGCTTCACCACTCCGCCACCGGATGTTCACGGCCGGGCAGCCCACGGCTGCACCCCAAGGCGGCAGGCTCGCGTCGCACCAACGGCCAACGAGACAAAGGGGTAGGGATCACATGATGGATTCGTCCAGACTGCGTCGTGCGGTCGTCGCGGTCGGTGTTGTCGCGCTCGTCGGCGCGCTCGCCTCGGTCGCGGCCGCTGCAACCAAGCCCAACCTGACGAAGGCAGGGCTCGGCAAGCTCCGAGGGACGGTGACCGCCGACGGCTCGTCGACCGTCGGGCCGTACACCACCGCTGCGGCGGAGCTCTTCCGCCGTGCGGGAGCGGGCAAGGTGAACGTCACGGTCGGCATCTCCGGCACGGGCGGCGGGTTCGAGCGCTTCTGCAAGGGGGAGATCGATCTTTCTGACGCGTCCCGTCCGATGCGAACGCGCGAGGCCGACGTGTGCAAGACCAACAGCGTCGGCTCGTGGCGGGCGTTCACGGTTGCAAACGATGCACTCACGGTCGTCGTGAGTCGCGACAACACGTGGGCGACGTGCCTGACGGTTGCCGAGCTCAAGAAGATCTGGGAGCCGGGTTCGAAGGTCTCGAACTGGCGGGACGTCCGCTCGAGCTTCCCGAACGAGCCGCTTCGACTCTTCGGGCCGGGTACCGACTCGGGGACGTTCGAGTACTTCACTGAGGCAATCAACGGTCGTGCACGCGCAAGCCGAACCGACTACCAGGCCTCGGAGGACGACAACGTGCTCGTGCAGGGCGTTGCCGGTACGCGCGGCGGCATGGGGTACTTCGGCTACTCCTACTTCGAGGAGAACCAGACGCGCCTCAAGGCGCTCCAGGTCGAGAACCCGAAGACGGGGCAGTGCGTGACACCGTCGGTTGCGACGACACAGAACAACACCTACAAGCCACTTGCCCGACCGCTCTTCATCTACGCGAAGGGCTCGTCGTTCAAGCGACCAGAGGTGCAGTCGTTCCTCGCCTACATCTTCGCCAACGAGAAGGCGATCGCGCAGCGCGCGCGGTTCGTCCCGCTCACGACGGCGCAGCTCAAGCGGGCCCGGACGAACTTCGATCTGGCGCTCAAGGCAGCAGCTCGCACCTAGACCTGAAGGCTCTTCTGACACGAGGGGGGCGGCCGACCGGCCGCCCCCTCTGCTTTCCGAGTAGAACGGAGGGAGACCGCTTCCAGCCGCGGAGTGGGAAGGGCGCTAGGCGCGCTCGGCGTCGCTGGATCTGGCAGTGACGTCGCGCAGCGCCGCGGCGAAGTCGGGTCGCTCGTCGGCCAGTTGCCACAGGTCGCGCTTGAAGAACGACACCAGGCGCATCGCCGACGTCGACGTGACCGTCGCCGTCCGTCGTCCGGAGGCGAGCACGGCGATCTCGCCGAACACGTCGCCCGGGCCGAGCTGCCGCACCGCGGCGCCGTCGACGCTGACCTCTGCCGTACCCTCGACGATCGCGAAGACCGAATGCCCGAAGTCGCCCTCGCGCGTCAGGTCGACACCGGCCGCCGGCACCTCGAGGCGGTCAGCCCGCTCCGCGAGCGAGGCGAGGCCATCGGTGTCCAGGGTCTGCAGCACCGGAACGGCGCGGAGCTCGTTCACGTCGACCACGTCGCGACCCTACATCTGCGGCTCGCCGAGCAATGTGAAC
Organism: uncultured Actinomycetes bacterium; assembly: GCA_963791895.1. Lineage (GTDB taxonomy): Bacteria > Actinomycetota > Thermoleophilia > Gaiellales > Gaiellaceae > Gaiella. The sequence goes on along the minus strand of CAWBTY010000009.1, from coordinate 134,945 downwards.
TTGTCGGTCACATCTGTCGTGCGTCTGGAGCGCTACCACGAAGGGGCTGGCTTCACCACGTGGACACCCGACGGCCACAGGTGCGATACCCACCTTGCGCGGGATTCCTGAGAGCCTCGAGACGATGCCCGACGAGCAGGCAGGCACGCCCGACGTCGCCGAGGTGACGCGCCACCACGTCGACGAGCTCCGCACCGATCTGCAGGACGAGTTCGGCGACCGATTCCCGTCCGACCGGATCGACGAGCTGATGGACGACTCCCTCGCGCGCCTGGCGGGCCAGGCTGCGGTCGAGGACTTCCTCCCGGTGCTCGCGTACCGCTACGCGCGCGAACGCCTGATGTCGCTGTCGCGCCCGGCCGATCGGCCCGCGGGCTCCTGGGACGTCGTCTTCGTGAGCCTGAGCGGCGGTGGGCGTGGCCAGCTCGCCGCAGGGCTGACGGCTGCGCTCTCCGGCGGCGCGGTCTCGGTGCACGCGGCGGGCAGCGACGCCGGGCCAGGCCTCGACCCGGAGGTCGCGCGCGCGCTCGAGGAGGTCGGCGTCGAAGTAGCGGAGAGCTACGCGCGGCCGGTCTCGGACGAGGTGCTGGGGGCCGCGGACGTGATCGTCACGATGGGGAGGAGCGTCGGGAGCTTCCCGCTGCCGGATGGTGTGCGGCGGCTCGACTGGCGGGTCGGCGACCCGCGAGGTGCCGAGCTCGACGAGGTACGGCGGGTGCGCGACGACATCGAGCGGCGGGTGCGCGCGCTGCTCGAGGAGCTCGGGTGCCCCGTCAGCGAGCTCACCACGCGCAATAGCGAGGCGATCGCCGGAGCCGCGGCCGCGTTAACGAAACGAGACACATGTGAACGACACCTGGGGTGCCGTTCGCGGCTCTTCCGGGTTAGGCTCGGAGCGTGAAACAGGAACTGGAGCGGGAGGTGAAGCTCGCGCCCGAGGCAGGGTTCGTCCTGCCGGAGCTCGGCGGCGAGCCGATGCCGACTCGGCGGTTCACCTCGACCTACCACGACACCGCGGATCTCGTGCTCGCCCGGCACAACGTCACGCTCAGGCACAGGGTCGAGGCGGGCACGGGCGTCTGGCAGCTGAAGCTCCCTCGCGGGTCGGCGCGAATCGAGCTCGAGCAGCCCGGCCCGCCCGCCCACCCGCCGCTCGAGCTCGCGTCGTTGCTCGTCGGCTTCCTCCGCGGGCGCGAGCTGGGGCCGGTCGCCCGCCTCCGCACGCGACGGGAGAGCGTGCGGGCCGACGGGGCCGAGATCGTGGACGACTCCGTCGCGGTGCTTGCCGGCGCCAGGGTCGTCCAGCGGTTTCGCGAGCTCGAGGTCGAGCTCCTGACCGGCGACGAGAAGACGTTGCGGCGGCTCGAGAAGGAGCTCCGCCGTGCGGGCGCCTCGTCCGCCGATCTGCGGCCCAAGCTCTACCGCGCGCTCCAGCTCGACGTGCCGAGCGACGCGCCGGCACCCGAGGACGACGCGCCCCCCTCGCGTGTCCTCGGGCTCGCGCTCGCCGAGCAGGCGCGAAGGCTCCTGCTCCACGACCCCGGCACACGGCTCGGCTCCGACACCGAGGACCTCCATCAGATGCGAGTTGCGACGCGTCGGCTCCGGGCGTTTCTCAAGGTGGGGAAGCCGCTCCTCGAGCCGAGCTGGTCCGAGCCGCTGCGCGAGGAGCTCGCCTGGCTCGGCCGGGCCCTCGGCCCGGCGCGCGACCTCGACGTCCTCGTCGAGCACATCGCCGCCGAGATCGATGCGTTGGGCGAGGACGGCCGGTCGGCGCGCGGTGTGCTGGAGGCGTTGGAGGCAGAGCGCGCGAGTGCACGCGGCGTCGTGGTCGAGGCGCTCTCGAGCGATCGCTACCTCGGGCTCCTCGACCGGCTCGAGCACGTGGGCTCGCCCGAGCTGACGGGTCTCGAGACGCCGCTCAGAGAGCTCTGGCAGACGGCCTGGAAGCGGGCGCGGAAGGCGCTCTCGCGGCTCGACGGGTCGTCCGTCGGACGAGGAGATCCATCGCGCGCGCATTCGCCTCAAGCGTTCCCGTTACGCGGCCGAGCTCGCGGGTCACGAGCTCGGAAAGCGCGGCACTCGGTTCGCGAGCGCCGCGGCCAAGCTCCAGGACGTCCTCGGCGTGAATCAGGACGCCGCCGTCGCCGAGGAGCGGCTCCGCGCCTACGCCGAGACGGGTGGGGGCGGGGTCGGCGTCGGGCTCCTGCTCCAGCGCGAGCTGGACCGCAAGGGGGCCGCCCGGGCGCTCCGTCCTGCCGCCTGGAAGAAGCTGCGCCGCACGGCGAAGAAGCTCGCGTGAGCACGGTCCGCGCCGCGGGCGGCGTGCCCGTGCGCGCGGCCTCCGGCGGCCTCGAGGTTCTCGTCGTCCACCGGCCGGCCTACGGCGACTGGACGTTCCCGAAGGGCAAGTGCGAGCAGGACGAGAGCGACGAGGGCTGCGCACTGCGGGAGGTCGAGGAGGAGACGGGCCTCCGGTGCGAGCTCGAGGCCGAGCTGCCCTCGACCCGCTACCGGGACGCGCGCGGACGCGCCAAGCAGGTGCGCTACTGGCGGCTGCGGGTCGTCGGCGGGGAGCCGACGTTCGACCACGAGGTGGACGAGGCACGTTGGGTCTCGCCTGCGGAGGCCGAGTCGTTGCTGACCTACGAGCGAGATCTCGAGGTGCTGCGCGCGCTCGGTTGACGTCGGCCCAGGGTGTCCGACTTGAAGTCGGACACGCGCTCTCGCCTCAGCTACCGTCGCCGTTCCATGAGCTCTGAGGTCATCTACACGATGTACCGGGCCGACAAGTTCTACGGCCCCGAGCGCCAGGTGCTGGCCAACATCTCGCTCTCGTTCCTGCACGGGGCGAAGATCGGCGTGCTCGGGCCGAACGGCGCCGGGAAGTCGACCCTGCTCCGGATCATGGCCGGGCTCGAGGAGCCCTCGTCGGGGGTCGCCGAGCTCGATCCGAAGGCGTCGGTCGGCTTCCTCCAGCAGGAGCCGGAGCTCGACGAGACGAAGGACGTGCGCGGCAACGTCGAGGACGGCGTCCGCGAGCTCCGCGACCTGCTCGACCGCTTCAACGCGATCTCGGCCGCGTTCGCCGAGCCCGATGCCGACTTCGACGCGCTCCTCGCGGAGCAGGCGGAGGTGCAGGACCGGATCGACCGCGCCGACGCCTGGAGCCTCGAGCAGCAGCTGGATCGCGCGATGGACGCCCTGCGCCTGCCGGACGCTGACCGCGACGTGACGACGCTCTCCGGCGGGGAGCGACGCCGCGTCGCGCTCTGCCGGCTCCTGCTCTCGGCGCCCGACCTGCTGCTCCTCGACGAGCCGACGAACCATCTCGACGCCGAGTCTGTCGCCTGGCTCGAGCGTCACCTCGAGGCCTACAAGGGGACCGTGATCGCAGTCACCCACGATCGCTACTTCCTCGACAACGTCGCGGGCTGGATCCTCGAGCTCGACCGCGGGAAGGGGATCCCGTTCCAGGGCAACTACACGTCCTGGCTCGAGCAGAAGGAGGCACGGTTGGCAGTCGAGGAGAAGGGGAATGCCGCCCGCCGCCGCACGCTCCAGCGCGAGCTCGAATGGGTGCGGCTGAGCCCGACGGCGCGTCACGCGAAGTCGAAGGCGCGACTGACCGCCTACGAGAAGCTCTTCGCCGAGGATCAGGCGAAACGCCTCGACACGGTCGAGATCCACATCCCCGCCGGTCCGCGCCTCGGCGACGTGGTCGTGCGCGCCGACCACGTGCAGAAGGGCTTCGGCGACCGCCTCCTCGTCGAGGACCTCACGTTCGACCTCCCCCCGGGCGGGATCGTCGGCGTGATCGGTCCGAACGGCGCGGGCAAGACGACGCTCTTCCGGATGATCGCGGGCGAGGAGGAGCCGGACAGCGGCTCGCTCGAGGTCGGCGACACGGTCGAGCTCGCCTACGTCGACCAGTCACGGAGCGAGCTCGAGGGGCGAAACACGGTCTGGAAGGAGATCTCGGGGAACCAGGACGTGATCTCGCTCGGCAAGCGCGAGGTCAACTCGCGTCAGTACGTCTCCTGGTTCAACTTCCGCGGCGGCGACCAGCAGAAGCTCGTGAAGGATCTCTCCGGCGGCGAGCGCAACCGCGTCCATCTCGCGAAGCTCCTGCGTTCGGGTGGCAACCTGCTCCTGCTCGACGAGCCGACCAACGACCTCGACGTCGACACGCTGCGGGCGCTCGAGGACGCGCTCGTCGACTTCGCCGGCTGCGCGGTCGTGATCTCGCACGATCGCTGGTTCCTCGACCGGATCGCGACGCACATCCTCGCCTTCGAGGGCGACTCGCAGGCGACGTGGTTCGAGGGCTCGTACCGGGAGTACGAGGACTGGGTCCGCGAGACCCGGGGCGCCGAGGCCCTCGAGCCGCATCGCATCGCGTACAAGCCGCTCGTCCGCCCCGGCTGAGCGGGCGAGCCGCCAAGCCGCCAAGCTGAGCGCTTCGCGGCTCGGTGCCGAGAACGGTGCCAGACACTCGGCCTGTCAAGAGCAAACGGTGTCGACTATGGGTCGATCCGTCCCCAGCCTCGAGCGCTGCAACGACGCCGATCGTCGTGTTGGCGGGCGATGTCTGTCTCGACTTCGTCCCAATCGCTGCACAACGTTGCCAACAGAAGTGCCAGACACCGGTGTTCGCGTTGGCGCGTGCGCCGGGCGCGGCGCGCTGGTTGATTTCAGCGCATGCGGATGCAGCCCCTTCCCGTCGCCGACCCCGGTGCGCCCGACACGCGCTCGCCTGCCGGCCTGCTCGTCTGGGTCGGGAAGCAGCAGCTCGGCTCGCTCGCGCTCGGCGTGACGTTCGGGATCCTCTGGATGGTCGCGCAGGCGCTGATGCCGTACACGATCGGGCGGGGGATCCAGGAAGGCATCGTCGAGGACGACGGCGCAGCGCTCGCGACCTGGGCGCTCCTCCTGCTCGGGCTCGGGCTCGTCGTGGGCTTCGCCGGCGTGATGCGCCACCGCTACGCGGTGCAGAACTGGCTCCGCGCGTCGTTCCTGCTCGTCCAGGTCGTCTCCCACCACGTGGCGCGCTGCGGCCCCGCCGTGCGAGCGCGCGTCTCGACGGGCGAGGTGGTCGCGACCGTCTCCAACGACGCAATGCGCGCCGGGGGCGCGTTCGACATCACCGCGCGTGCGTCGGGAGCAATCGTGTCGTACGTCGTCGTCGCGGTGATCCTTCTCTCGAGCTCGTCCGTCCTCGGGATCGTCGTGCTCGTCGGCGTGCCGATCCTCGTCGTCACGCTCGGTGGGGTCATCAAGCCGCTCCAGGCACGGCAGCGGGCGCAGCGGGAAGAGGTCGGCCGGCTCACGGCCCTCGGCGCCGACACTGCCGCCGGGCTTCGCGTCCTGCGAGGGATCGGCGGCGAGCAGGCGTTCTTCGACCGCTACCGCGAGCGCTCTCAGCGCGTGCGCCGGGCCGGCGTCGACGTTGCGACCCCACAGTCGACGCTCGACGCCGCGCAGGTGCTGCTGCCCGGCATCTTCGTGGTGGTCGTCACCTGGCTCGGCGCGCGCTTCGTCCTCTCCGGCCGGATCGACGCCGGCGACCTCGTCGCCTTCTACGGCTACGCGGCGTTCCTCGTCATCCCGCTCCGGACGGCGGCCGAGGCCGTGGACAAGATCACGCGCGCGCTCGTCGGTGCCCGTCGGATGGTCGACATCCTCGCGGTCCAGCCGATCGTCAGGGAGCCCACCGTCCCGGTCCCCGAGCCCGCGCTCGGAGCGTGGCTCGTCGACGAGCGCTCGGGGGTCAGGATCGAGCCCGGGCTGCTGACGTGCATCGCATCGGCGGTCCCGGACGAGTCGGCCGCGATCGCAACGCGACTCGGGCGCCTCTCGGCCGAGCGGGGCGTCCGACTGGGCGATCGCCCGCTCGAGGAGCTCTCCCTCGCGGCGCTGCGCCGGCGGATCGTCGTCAGCGAGCAGGAGCCGATTCTCTTCTCCGGCGAGCTGCGCGCCCAGCTCGACCCATGGCGTCGGGCGGCTTCCGACGATGCCGTCCTCGAGGCGCTGGCGGTCGCGAACGCGCAGGACGTGATGGACGCGCTGCCGGAAGGGCTCGACGCGACGATCGATGAGCGCGGCCGGTCGTTCTCCGGCGGACAGCGGCAGCGGCTCGTCCTCGCGCGCGCCCTCCTCGCCGACCCCGAGATCCTGGTGCTCGTCGAGCCGACGAGCGCGGTCGACGCCCACACCGAGGCGCGCATCGCGCGCGACCTGCGAGGCGCCCGCGCCGGCCGGACGACGGTGATCGTGACGACGAGCCCACTCGTGCTCGACCGGGCCGACCGCGTCGTCCTCGTCGAGAATGGCCGCGCGGTCGCGGAGGGCACCCATCGCGACCTGCTCCGGCTCTCGCCGGCGTATCGCGACGTCGTCACGCGAGGCGAGAGCGAGTGACAGAGCTCCTGCCCATCGCCGACGGGCCCGAGCTGAAGCGCCATGCGCGCCGCCTCGCCGGTCGTCATCGTGGCGTGCTCGCGGGAGTCGTCGCGCTCCATGCGCTGGCTGCGGCCGCCGGGCTCGTCGCACCGGCGCTCCTGGGGCGCCTCGTCCAGGCCGTGAGCGACGGCACGACCGAGTCGTACGTCGACACCGTCGTGCTCGTCCTCGCCGCCTCCATCGTGCTCCAGACGGTCCTCACCTGGTTTGCGCGACGCGCGTCGTTCGTCGTCTCGGAGCTGATCTTCGCCGAGCTGCGGGAGGACTTCATGCGACGCGTGCTCGCGCTGCCGCTCTCGACGGTCGAACGGGCCGGCACGGGCGATCTCGTCTCGCGGACGACCGCCGACGTCGACTCGCTGGCGCGGACGATTCGCTTCGCGATCCCCGAGACGCTGATCGCGGGGGTCACGACCGTGCTGACCGTCGCCGCCGCCGTCTGGGTGAGCCCGCCGGCCGCGCTGGCTCTCGTCGTAGGCGCGCCGGCGATCGTGATCGGCACCCGCTGGTACCTGCGCCGGGCCCCGCAGGGCTATCTCTGGGAGCGCGCGACGTACGCGACCCTTGCCGGCACCGTGGGCGAGACGGTCGACGGTGGGCTGACGGTCGAGTCGCTCGGGCTCAACGAGCACCGCGTGCGCCGAGTCGACGACGACCTACGCGAGGCGTACCGCGCCGAGCGGTACACGCTGCGGTTGCGGACGTTCTGGTTCCCGAGCGCGGAGATCGCGTACGTCCTGCCAGTCGTCGCGGGGCTTCTCTGGGGCGGCTGGCTCGTCCACGCGGGGCACGCCTCGATCGGCGAGGTGACCGCTGTCGTGCTCTACGCGCAGCAGCTCGCCGACCCCGTCGACCGTCTCATCTCGTGGCTCGACGAGATCCAGGTCGGCGGCGCCTCGCTCGCGCGACTCGTCGGCATCGAGTCCGTGCCACCCGATCGCGTCGCCTCCGGCCGCTCGCCCGACGGCGACGCGCTCGAGGCGCGCGACGTGCGCTACGCCTACGTGACCGGGAGGGACGTGCTGCACGGGATCGATCTCGACCTGCGCCCGGGCGAGCGCGTCGCCGTGGTCGGGCCGTCCGGCGCGGGCAAGTCGACCCTCGGCCGGCTGCTCGCCGGCATCCACCCGCCGCGCACCGGGACGGTCGAGGTCGGCGGCGTCGGCCTCGTCGAGCTGCCGCTCGAGACGCTCCGGCAGGAGGTCGCGCTCGTGACGCAGGAGCAGCACGTCTTCGTCGGCACGCTCGCGGACAACCTGCGGCTCGCCCGACCGAGCGCCTCGCTCGACGAGCTCGAGGGCGCCCTGGCGGCCGTCGACGCCCTCGAGTGGGCGCAGGGACTGCCCGAAGGGCTCGAGACGACCGTCGGCGCGGGCGGCGAGGCGCTCACGCCGCCGCAGACCCAGCAGCTCGCGCTCGCCCGGCTCGTCCTCGCCGACCCGCACACGCTCGTCCTCGACGAGGCGACGTCGCTGCTCGACCCGCGGGCCGCGCGTCACCTCGAGCGGTCGCTCGCAGCCGTGCTCGAGGGGAGGACCGTCGTCGCGATCGCCCACCGCCTCCACACCGCGCACGATGCGGACCGCGTCGCCGTCGTCGAGGACGGTCTGCTCGGCGAGCTCGGCACGCACGACGAGCTGCTCGAGGACGGCGGCGCGTACGCCGCCCTCTGGGAGTCGTGGAGGTCGTGACCTCAGTCGGTGGGTAGCCGGGCGCTATCTATGCCGCGGCTGCGACCTGCCCGGCGGCGAGGGCGAGCGCGGCGCCTTCGCGCACGCCGCCGCGGGCCAGCGTCAGAGGGCGACGAAGTGCGCGGGATGCCTCGCCGAGGAGCAGCGCTCCCGCGAGCACGGTGCCGGCGCGTGACGGGTCGATGCCCGCGTCACGGGCGAACTTGGCCGAGCGCCGCCGGCTGAGGATCGCGACGGCCGCGTCGGCGTCGTCGCGGTCGAAGGTTCGGCCGACGAGCTTCGCGAGCGCGCGGGCGCTGCCGCCGGCGGCGAGCGCGATCGTCGGGCGTGGGGGGTTCAGGTCGGCGAACGCCGCCCGGGCCGCCGAGCGAGCCCTCGCCAGCTCGCGCCGTGTCGGCGGGTCGCTCGTGAGCGCGAGCCGGGTCAGGCGGAGCGAGCCGAGGTCAACGGATTGCAGCCATGTCGGCTCGCCTCCCGGGGCGCCCACGATGACCTCCGTCGAGCCGCCGCCGACGTCGACGACACCCACCTTGCTCGGCGGATCTCCGGCGATGCGGGCGACCGCGCCGTCGTAGGCCAGGCGCCCTTCGTCGTCTGCCTCGAGGATCCGGACGGGCAGTCGCGTGCGCTCCCGGAGCGCCGCGACGAGCGCCGCAGACGCGGCGCCCTGGCGCCCGGGCGCCGTGACGATCACCTGCGCGCGCACGACTCCGAGCTCCCGCGCCCGGTCGGCGTACGTCCGGCAGACACGGGCCGCAGCCGCGATCGTCTTGCGGCGCAGCGTGCCGGTGTCGGCGATCTCCGCTCCCGAGGCCGAGGTATGCCCGTGCGGTCGCGACCGGCTCGATCTCGCCCGCGTCGACGTCGGCGACCAGCAGGCGCGCCGTGTTCGACCCCACGTCGAGGACGCCGACCCGCATGCCTCGATGATCCCGATCCCACCGGACGGCCGGTCGGGCGAGTGTCCAAAACGAGCAGGTGTCTGACTGAAGTCAGACACCGAGCGCACGCTCCATGGCAACGAGGCCGTTGCGACCGCGAAGCGGGCGCCTTCAGGGATCTGCCCGCCCGCAGGGCGGGATCAAGCCGCGCGATTCGGCTTCTGCCGAATCGCGCCTGGCGAACAGGTTCAGGAACGCGCCCTACGGGCGCGCATCTGCGCGCGACGCATCATCGCGTCCTGGTGCGCGTGCTGCTTCTTGCCCTTCGCCTCGAGGCGGTGCCAGGTCCCGTCCCCGCCGAGCTCCCACGTGTTCGTCGTGTCGGCGAACGCGCTGTCCAGGATCGCCGCGATCTCGCCGCGGGCGCGGACGTTCTCCACGGGCGTCAGCACCTCGATCCGGCGGTCGAGGTTCCGCGGCATGAGATCGGCGCTGCCGAGGTACACGCAGGACTCGTCGCCCGCGTCGAACCAGTAGAGCCGGCTGTGCTCGAGGAACCGGCCGACGATCGACGTGACCCGGATCGTCTCCGAGAGACCCTTGACGCCGGGTCGGAGCATGCAGATCGAGCGCGCCTGGATCTCGATCTCGGCCCCGGCCGCGGAGGCGGCGTACAGCTCCTCGATGAGCGTCGGGTCGACGAGCGAGTTCAGCTTCAGGCGGATTCGTGCCGTCTTGCCGTCGGCGGCCGCCTCCGCCACCTGACGGATGTGCTCGACGAGCCTCGCTCGCAGCGTGAACGGCGCGACGAGGATCTTGCGGAAGCGCTGCGGCCGGCCGAAGCCGGTGACGTAGTTGAACAGGTCGGCGACGTCGGCGGCGATCTCCTCGTCGGCCGTGAAGAGCCCGACGTCCTCGTAGATGCGCGCGGTCGAGGCGTTGTAGTTGCCCGTGCCGATGTGGACGTACCGTCGGAGCCCGTCCGGCTCGCGGCGGACGACGAGGGTCATCTTCGCGTGGATCTTGAGATCCGGGAACCCGTGGACGACATGGACGCCGGCCTGCTCCATCGCGCGCGACCACTCGATGTTGCGCCGCTCGTCGAACCGGGCCTTCAGCTCGAGCAGGCAGACCGACTGCTTCCCGTCCTCGGCACATTCGATCAGCGCCGAGACGAGCTTCGACTCGTCGCTCGTCCGGTAGACGGTCGTCTTGATCGCGATCACTTCGGGGTCGTTCGCCGCCGCCTCCGCGAGCGCCTCGAAGCTCGCGCGGAACGAGTCGTACGGCTGGTGGACGATCAGGTCGCCGCGGCGGATCTCCTCGAACACGCCGCGCGCGGTCTTCGCCCGCGCCCAGCGGGGCGGGACGACCGGCGTCCAGGCGGCGTGCTTCAGGTCGGGCCGGTCGAGCCCGACGAGCTGCCACAGGTCGGCCTGGTCGAGCAGGCCCTCGACCTCGTACACCTGGTCGGGGCGGACGTCGAGCCCTGCCATGAGCCGGTCGCGCATCGCGCGCGAGGCCGAGCTCGAGAGCTCGAGCCGGACGACGTCGCCGAAGCGACGCTGTCGAAGCTCCGTCTCGACGGCTTCGAGCAGGTCGTCCGCGTCGTCCGAGACCTCGAAGTCGGCGTCCCGCGTGACGCGAAAGAGCGCGCGCTCCGTGATCTCCATCCCCGGGAAGAGCATGGGGAGGTAGTGCGCGATCACGGCTTCGAGGGGCACGAGCTTCTTGCCGACCGCGACGAAGCGATCGAGCCCTTCCGGGACCTTCACCCGAGCGAAGCGCTCCTCGTCCGTGTCGGGGTCGACCGCGATCACGCCGAGCGACATCGAGAGCCCCGAGACGTACGGGAACGGCTGGCCCGGCCCGACGGCCAGCGGGGTCAGGATCGGGTAGATCTCGCGCTCGAAGTACCTGCCGAGCTTCGTGAGCTCGCTGCCCGAGCATTCGTCCACGGTCGCGATCTCGAGCCCCGCGGCCGCGAGCGCGGGCCGGAGCTCCCGCTTCCAGAGCTTCGCCTGCCGCCCCGTGAGCTGCGTCACGCGCTCCCGGATCGCCGCGAGTGCCGCGCTCGGCGCCAGGCCGTCGGCCGAGCGAACCGCCACCTCGGATTCCTCGAGCTCGAGCAGCCCGGCGACGCGGATCATGAAGAACTCGTCGATGAACTGCGCGAAGATCGCCGCGAACTTGACCCGTTCGAGGAGTGGGAGGCCGTCGTCCTCGGCGAGCTCGAGCACTCGAGCGTAGAACTCGACCGCGGACAGCTCGCGGTTGATCAGCCGGGACTGCGCAGGTTCGGTGATGGTCGCCACGCGGTAGATGGTGCCATGCGCGCGGCTCGCGGAACGCAGGTGTCCGACTTCAAGTCGGACACCGGGCACGCGTCGTCAGGCGGGCTCGGCTCCTAGCGCCTCCACCACGCGCGCCTGGAACCAGGCGATCAGCTGCTCGGACTCCGGGAGCAGCAACCCGTGATCGAGCGCGCCGCTCGCGATCCCGCGTTGGACGCCCTCGACGAGCGCGCGGTCCTCGGCTCCGACCTGCTCGTCGAGCGCGAGGTAGTCGGCGAGCCAGGCCTCGTCGACGTCCGTGCCGACGAAGTAGTCGAGGAACCGGTACGTGCGCTCGCTTCCGCGCGGCAGCACCGGGCCGATGGAGAGGTTCGGTCGCCCCGGCATCACGTTGACGACGGTGTTGGGAAAGAGCAGGTGGAACTGACCGCGCTCGACCGCGCCGGTCGCGTCGTAGACGCCGCCGCCGCCGTTCCGTGGCGGACCGATCTGCGTCGCGACGACTCCGTTGGTCTTCAGGCCGTAGCCGTCGGGCGAGACGTCGAGCGCCTTCGCGAGGCTCGGGTGCGCGACGGCGCAGTGGTAGCACTCGAGGAAGTTCTCGACGCACACCTTCCAGTTGCACGCGTACTCGGCCGACTCCGCCCGGGCGTGGAAGCGAAGCGCGTCGACGTCGAGGCCACCGTCGGCGAGCAGGGACGGCAGCTCGCCGAGGGCGTCGGCGAGTGGCTCGGCGTCGAGGGACGGGTTGACGAAGACGAACGGCCCCCACGTGTCGACGGAGACCGGTGCGAGCGCGATCGCGGACACGTCGAAGCCGGGCTCGCGGTCGGCCCGGGGCGCGTTGCGCAGAGCGCCGTCGAGGCTGTACGTCCAGGCGTGGTAGGGGCACTGGATGGTCTCCCGCCGCGCATCTCCGTCGCAGAGGACGTGACCGCGGTGGCGGCACACGTTCACGAATCCCCGCAGCCTCCCGTCGCGCGCCCGCGTCAGGACGACCGGCAGTGCGCCGGCCGCGGCCGGCGCCAGCTGACCGGGCTCGGCGACCTGGTCGAGACGGGCGGCGTACTGCCAGCTCGAGGCGAAGAGGCGCTCCTGCTCGAGGCGCCCGACGGCCGGGTCGACGTACCAGTCGTACGGCAGCGTGCGGAGCCTGGCACTCGTGGCCACGCCCGCCAATCTACAAGCCATCGAGGGCCTTACTCGACACGGCAGGCACTCCTTACGAGCCGCCTCTGGATCTGCGGTAAGGTGCGCCTTACATGACCACGCGAATCCGCTTCCTCACACTCGCTGCCGCGCTCGTCGCGACCGCCGCCGTTGCAGCCGGCGCCTCGGCCGCCCCCGGCGCCAACGCGCCCGGCGCCAATCTCGTCCCGGTCAAGACGTACCTGCTCGACCACACGGCGCGCCTGCACGGCTTCACGAAGCAGTTCCGGGCCGTCGCCAACCGCTACTACGCGGCCGCGAAGCGCTCCGGCTTCACGTATCCGACACTGGCCGGCTCGCCTGCGGTCCGCGCCGACCTGGCGCGCGCCAAGAGCCTCTGGACGAAGGGCAACCCCTTCTACGAGCGCGTCGAAGGGGTGGTCGCGGGCACGCCGTCGCTCGCCGTCTACGACGTGATCCTCGACGCCGGCTCGAGCGCGAAGGAGGATCCGGCGAGCGCGGTGCCGTTCGACCTGAAGCTCCCGAACGGCAAGGTGCTCCGCAAGCCGGGCAACCTGTTCAACCTGACGGAGGGCATGCTCTGGGGCACGCTGCCGGCGTTCGTCGGGGCGCAGGCGGACCTCGACGGCGACGGCCGGCGCGAGTTCGGCGAGGTGCTGCCCGAGGCGAACGCGTTCAAGGCGGCCGCCGACGCCTTCGTCCTCTACGCGGGCAAGCTCGACCGCTCGGCGCGCGCGTGGAAGCCCACCGCCTCGGACGCGTTCACGTCGGTCGTCGTGATGGTGCCGACGATGAGCGAGTACTTCGGGCAGTGGAAGACGTCGCGCTTCGTCCTCGGCGACCGTGCCAGCTCGGCGTCGTTCAACGTCGTCTCGCGGCTCTCGGACATCGGCGACATCCTCGGCGGGCTCCGCGTGATCTACTCGGGCATCGGGCCTGCGATCGGTCGGGTCGACTCCGCCCAGGCGGCGCAGACCAGACGCGAGCTCGCCGCTCTCGACGGCTACGTCGCGAAGCTGCGGCAGCAGGAGCGCAAGGGGCGGCGGTTCACGCCGCAGCAGGCGGACGTGCTCGGTCGTGAGGCGCAGGAGCGGGCCACCGCGATCGCCGGGCAGGTGGCGCAGGCCGCCGCACGGCTCAGGGTCAAGATCGTCCAGTAGAGCGGTGCGCGCCGCGGCCCGGATCGCGCTCGTCGTCCTCGCCGGCCTCGCGCTCGCGCCGGCGGCGTCCGCGGCGCCCGAGCCGTGGGAGGCTGCAGCGGCGGCCCGCGAGGCGCTGTCGAACGCCGAGACCGAGCTCGTGCTCGAGGGGCCGGCCGCCGCCGCGCGCTACGTCCAGGTGGCGTCCGACGCGACGGCGAGCGTGCTCGCGGGTCGCCCCGGGGAGCTCGCCGCCGCTCGCGGCGCGCTCGAGCGTGCGCGCTCGGCGCTCGTGCGAGGAGACGCGCGCGCATTCGCAGCGGCGCGGGCCGAGGTGCGGACGACGATCGTGCGCGCCGCCTACCTCGAGGCCACCGCCGCTGCTGCGCGTGGTGATGCCGCGGGGGCGCGGCGCTGGCTGCTCGTGCGCGAGTTCCGGCCGCCGACCCGGTTCTCGCGGGCCTCGGCCGACGCGACACTCGCGGTCGACCGCCTTGCCGACCGCGATGTCGGGGGCGCTGCAGCCGCGGCGGCAGTCCGGGCCGACCTCCTCGACACGTACGACGGTCGGCTCCGCTCCTCTCTCGACGCCGTTCGCGCGGCGACGCTCGCGGGCTTCGACGTCCGCCGCGCGGAGGCGGCGGCGGGCGCGACCGGCTACTGGCGAATCGTCCGCCCGACCTATCGGGCGCAGCGCGGCGCGGCCCTCGCGGCCGAGACCGACGCGCTCTTCGCGCAGCTCGTCCGTGAGGCGGCGGCAGGCGCGGCGCCGGCCTCGCTCCCACGCGTCGAGCGGGCACTCGAGGGCTTTCGGGCCGCTCCCCTGAGCGACGCCGAGCAGCTACGGCGCGCCGGCCAGCTCCTGCGGTTCGTCGAGCTCGTCCCGATCGAGTACGGCCGGGGCGTCGAGGACGGGCGCGTCGTGCTCGACTTCGAGATCCAGGAGGCGATCACGTTCCGCGACGGCGCCGCCGCCGCGTTCGCGGATCTCGAGTCGATCCTCCTCCGCCGGGACGCGGTCGCGACACGCGGGATCAAGCGCTCGCTCGCGACGCTCGGCGATGCGCTCGGCGCGGCGACGCGCGGCGAACGGGTCGCGACTCCCGAGACGGTCGACGCGACCGCGGCCGAGGCGCTCCGCCTCGCCGAGACGGTGTTCCCCGAGCGCTGGCGCGAGGCGGCGGAGACGGCCGACTTCGACGTGATCGCCGCGACGCTCGACCGCGTCCAGGCAGCGGCGGCCCAGGGCGAGTGGGGACGTGCCGAGCAGGCCCGGCTCGAGGCCTACGGCGTCTTCGAGCTCGGTCCGGAGCAGCGCCTCCGTGGGATCGCGCCGAGCACCTTCCAGAAGGTCGAGACGCTCTTCTGGTACGGCGACGGGTCGGTCGACGGCCTCGTCCAGCTCGTGAAGCGCAAGGCCTCCGCGGCAGAGCTCGAGCAGACGAGGCTCGCCCTCGACGAGGCGCTCGCGGACGCCGAGGCGCGTGTCGGAGCGGGCGCAGGCTCCCGCGCCTCCGTGGTCACGAACAGCGCGATCATCGTCTTCCGCGAGGGGCTCGAGGCGGTCCTGATCCTCGCCGCGCTGATGGCGAGCATGGTCGGCGCGCAGCGCGGCCTGCGGCGTCCGCTCCTGATCGGGGTCGGCTTCGCCCTCGCCGGGAGCGTCGTCACGTGGGTCGCCGCCCAGACCCTCCTCGGGTCGCTCGCGGGGTGGGGGGAGAAGCTGGAGGCCGTCGTCTCGCTCGTCGCGATCGCCGTGTTGCTCCTGATCCTCAACTGGTTCTACCACCGGGTCTACTGGCAGGAGAACCTCCAGGACCTCCACAAGCGAAAGAAGCGGATCCTGGCGGGGGCGTCGATCGGCGTCCTCTCCGCCCAGGCGATCGGGCTCGTCGCGCTCGGCTTCTCGAGCGTCTACCGCGAGGGGTTCGAGACGGTGCTCTTCCTGCAGGCGATGACGCTCGAGGCGGGCGCCTGGACCGTCCTCCAGGGCGTCGCCGTCGGCTTCGCCGGCGTCCTCGCCGTCTTCGCGCTCGTGATCGCGCTGGAGCGCCGTCTGCCGCACAAGAAGATGCTCGTCGCGACCGGCGTCCTGATCACGGCCGTCCTCGTCGTCCTCGTCGGCCAGACGGTGCAGACGATGCAGGTGGTCGGCTGGCTGCCGGTGACGCCCGTCGAGGGGCTGACGCTGCCGTACTGGGCCGGCACGTGGTTCGGGCTCTTCCCGACGTGGGAGGGCCTCCTCGCCCAGGCCGCGGCCGCGACCTTCGTCGTCGGTAGCTACCTCGCCGCCGAAGCGCTCCGCAAGCGGAAACGCGGCGCGGATCGTGATGCCGATGCCGCTGGCTGGCTTCAGCCAGACACCGCCCAGCCCTACCGCCCAACCTCCCAGGCGAGGTGCGCCAGCTCCGGTTCGAGGAGCTTCTCCCACGCGAGCGCAACGGCCTTCGGCGAGCCGGGGATGGAGACGACCACGGCGCCGCGATAGGTGCCGGCGGTGGCCCGCGAGAGCATCGCGGCTGAGCCGACCTGCTCCCAGCTCAGCATCCGGAAGAGCTCGCCGAACCCCGGCAACGTCTTCTCGAGCATCGCGGCGAGGGTGTCGAAGGTCGTGTCGCGGCGTGAGACGCCGGTCCCGCCGTTCACGACCAGCACCTGCGCGCCCTCGACGAGCTCGTCCACGGCGGCGCGGATCTCGGTGGGCTCGTCCCGCACGACCCGGTATCCGGAGACCGTCGCCCCCGCTGCGTCGATGTGCTCGTGGAGCCACTGGCCGTTCGTGTCGGTCTCCGGCGTCCGCGTGTCGCTGACGGTGATCACGCCGACGGCGACCGGGCCGCGGCTCTCCGCGGCGGCGCGATGTGCGTCCGTGCCCACGCCGCGATCGTAGATAGCCTGACGGGCCGTGAGCGCGCCGACCGACGTCGTCACCCGGGCCGTCGAGCGCCTGCGGCCGCTGCATCACGCGTCGTCTCTCGCGTGGTGGGACGCCAACGTCTCCGCGACCGAGGAGCACGAGCGACGTCGCGTCGAGACCGAGCTCGCCCTCTCCGACGCGCTCGCCGACCCCGAGCTCTTCCGCGAGGTGCGCGAAGCGCGCTCGAACGGCGCCGAGGGGCTCGTTCAGCGCGAGCTCGAGCTCCTCCATGCGAGCCTCCTGCCGAACCAGGTGCCTGCCGAGCTGCGGCACCGGATCGTCGAGCTCGAGGCCAAGGTCGAGTCGACCTTCGCCCAGCATCGCGGCGTCGTCGCCGGCAACGCGGTGGACGACAACGAGATCAAGCGGATCCTCCGCGAGAGCGACGACGACGGCGAGCGCCGCGAGGCGTGGGAGGCGTCGAAGACCGTCGGCGCCGCGGTCGCCGACGACGTGCGCGAGCTCGCGCGTCTCAGGAACCGTGCCGCGAGCTCCCTGGGCTACCGGGACTGGTTCGCGCTCTCCATCGCGACCTCCGAGATGGACGAGCAGCGGCTGTTCGAGACGCTCGCCGAGTGCGACCGGCTCACCGCCGACGCGTTCGCGAGCTGGAAGGAAGCGACCGACGCACGCCTTGCCGAGCGCTTCGGCTGCGCGCCCGCCGACCTCCGGCCGTGGCACTACGAGGA
Source organism: uncultured Actinomycetes bacterium (assembly GCA_963791895.1). Lineage (GTDB taxonomy): Bacteria > Actinomycetota > Thermoleophilia > Gaiellales > Gaiellaceae > Gaiella. The sequence continues at coordinate 117,702 of CAWBTY010000009.1, read as the reverse complement.
CCCGTTCTTCCAGGAGGTCCCCGCGGCCGGCGGCGTCGACCTGACCGACGTCTTCTCGGGCAGGGACGTCGTCGAGCTCGCCCGCGCGACCTTCGCCGGGATCGGCATCGACACCGAGGCGATCCTCGGCCGGAGCGACCTCTTCGCCCGCGAGGGCAAGTGCCAGCACGCGTTCTGCATCGATGTCGACCGCGAGGGCGACGTGCGCGTGCTCGCGAACGTCGAGCCCGACCGCTACTGGGCCGACACGATGCTGCACGAGCTCGGCCACGGCGCGTACGACCTCGGCTTCGACCCGTCGCTCCCGTGGCTCCTCCGCGACTGCCACCTGACGATGACCGAGGGCGTCGCGATCCTGATGGGACGGCTCGCGCAAGAGGCCGGCTGGCTCCGGGACGTCGCGGGCGTCGACGCCGACGAGGCCGAGAGCCTTCACGGCTCGCTCCAGGCCGCCCTCGCCGCCGAGCTCCTCGTCTTCACGCGCTGGGTGCTCGTGATGACGAACTTCGAGCGTGCCTTCTACACCGATCCGGAGGCGGACCTCGGCGCGACCTGGTGGGAGCTCGTCGCCCGGTTCCAGCTTCTGACACCGCCCGAGGGCCGCGACGAGCCCGACTGGGCGGCGAAGATCCACGTCGCCTGCGCGCCGGTCTACTACCACACCTATCTCTACGGAAACCTCGTCGCCTGCCAGCTTCGAGCGACGCTCGACGGCGCGGCGGGCGGCCTCGTCGGTCGGCCCGACGCCGGCGAGCTCCTGCGGGAGCGCGTCTTTCGGCCGGGTCAGTCCGTGCGCTGGGACGAGCTGCTGGAACGGGCGACCGGCGAGCCGCTGACGGCGGCCCACGTGGCCAGCTTCATCGAGCGCGGTCTCGCGGCGGCACGCACCTAGCCCTCGGGAGCGCGATCGGTTGTGACGACCGTGTTTCCAGCGGGGTCGACAGAGGTACCTCGCTAGGCGCCTCCAGGGCGCCCCAGAGTTGGTCGGCGCGTCGTCGGCCCTCGCGAGAGTTGTGGAAGGAAGTGAGTGAGATGATGGGAATGGTCGTCGTCGCTGCCATCAGCGACAGCGTCGAGCGGGGCTTCGACGAGTTCTTCGAGTGGCTGCCGAAACTCGTCGGCTTCTTGATCGTCGTCCTGATCGGCTGGATCGTCGCGCGGGTCGTCAGCCGGATCGTGGAACGTGTCGGGCGCGGTGCGGGGCTCGACCGCATGTTGCTCCAGGGAACGGGCGGCAACTGGGTCTCGAAGGTCACGTCCTCGCCGTCGAGGCTGCTCGGCCAGATCACGTTCTGGCTGATCTTCCTCGCCGCGCTCTCGATCGCGCTCGACGTGCTCGGGATCGAGGCACTCGAGGACTTCATCGGATCGGTGTGGGCGTACCTGCCGAACGTGCTGGCTGCGCTTCTGATCTTCGTGGTCGCGGGTGCGATCGCCGCTGGTGCCGCGACGTTCGCGAAGCGCTTCATGGGCGACACGCCCACGGGCCGGATCGTCGCCACCGCGGCGCCGATCCTCGTGATGACGATCGCGACGTTCATGATCCTCGATCAGCTCCAGATAGCGGAGACGATCGTGACGATCACGTATGCGGGGCTCATCGGCGCGATCGCGCTCGGAGCCGCCCTGGCCTTCGGGCTCGGGGGACGCGACGTCGCCGGACGGATGCTCGAAGGCGCCTACGCGCAGGGGCAGGGCGCCGTGGCACAGGCGAAGGAGGACACACAGCGGGGCGTCGACCGCGCTCGGGCCGAGCTCGACGAGCGCCGCGACGAGCCCGACGATCCGACCCGGGTCACGCCGCCCGGCTAGCCTCGGCGCGCCCGGCCCGAGAAGCGGGTGCCGGTCTCCCGTCCCGCGACGGGCGATCGGCACCGCCTCTCGCGCGTGTGCGACGATCCCGGCGTGCACAGCAGAGCCGTCGGCCTCAACCACGTCAGCGTCGTGGCGCGCGACCTCGAGGAGTCGACGCGCTTCTACGTCGACGTGCTCGGGCTCGCGCGCGTCCCGACGCCCGACTTCGGCTTCCCGGTGCAGTGGCTCGAGGTCGGCGGCCAGCAGGTGCACCTCTTCGAGCGGCAGGACGAGGCACCGCCCTCCGCCCATCTCGCGTTCGAGGTCGACGACGTCGTCGGCGTCTACGAGCGAGCGCGCGAGCTCGGCGTGCTCGACCGCGACACGTTCGGCTACGCCGCGGCCGAGCTGCCCGGCGGCGAGGCGCAGCTCTACCTCCGCGACCCGGCGGGGAATCTGATCGAGGTCGACCATCCCGACGGTGCCGACGCCCGCGGGCGGATCGACGAGATGATCCTGCTCGACGAGCGCCGGCCCCAGCCGGACGGGCCGGTGCCGCGCCTCCCGCTCAGCCGCTAGCGCCCGGCCCGTCCGACGGTGACGCCGGGCTCGCCGGCCGGGCCTCGCAGCTCCGCGTCGTCGAGCAGCCGGTGGAGCATCTGGATCGCGACCGAGCCCTCCCCGACGGCGGACGCCACGCGCTTGACCGACCCGCTGCGGACGTCGCCCACCGCCAGCACGCGCGGCATGCTCGTCTCGAGCGGTAACGGATCGCGCGCGAGCGGCCACCCGTCCCGTGGGACATCGGTGCCCGTCAGCACGAAGCCTCCTGCGTCCCGCCTGATCTCGTCCGGCAGCCACTCGGTGTGCGGATCGGCGCCGATCATCAGGAAGAGCGCGTCGGAGGCGACCGTCTCCTCCTCTCCTCCCTCGAGATCGCGCAGGACGAGGTGATCGAGCCAGCCCTCGCCCCCGCCGCCCACGATCTCGGTCGAGAGCCGCACCTGCACGCCCGGCGTCGCCTCCACTTGACGGGCGAGGTAATGAGACATCCCCGCGTCGAGCGACGCGGCGCGAACGACGAGCGTGACGCGGCGTGCGTAGCGGGCGAGGTGCAGCGCCGCCTGCCCCGCGGAGTTGGCGCCTCCGAGGACGTAGACGTCCTGGCCCGCCGTCCCCGGCGCCTCGGATGCGAGGCCGCCGTAGAAGACGCCCGCCCCGCTCAGCGCCTCGAGCGCCGGGAGGCGGAGCCTGCGGTAGCTCGCCCCGGTCGCGAGGATCACGGCGCGCGAGCGCACGCGGCCACCGTGGGAGAGATCGAGAACGAAGCGGTCGTCCTCCGGCCGCAAGCTCGCGTGACGCTCTCCATGAAGGCAAAGCGTGCCCCGAAGATCCACGCCTGCTCGTGCGCCTGCTGGGCCAGGCGGCCGCCGCTGATCCCGCGCGGGAAACCGAGGTAGTTGCGGATCAACGAGCTGGAGGTCGCCTGACCGCCGATCCCGCCCGTGTCCACGACGAGGGTGCTGAGCCCTTCCGAGGCGCCGTAAACGGCTGCCGACAGGCCCGCCGGCCCGGCGCCCACGATCACGAGGTCGAACTGGTCGTCGTGCGGGCCGAGGCCGGACCCCGCCGCCCGCGCGAGCTCTGCGTCGCTCGGGTCGGTGAGGATCGTTCCGTCCGGCAGGACGACGAGCGGCAGCGGGGCGGTTCGCTCACTCCGGCGAGCAGCTCCCGGCCTTCCGCCGAGTCGGCCAGGCAGAAGCTGTGCGGGAAGGCGCAGCGCTCGAGGACGTTTCGGATCTCGTAGGCCCGGCCGGTCCACGAGTCGCCGACGACGCGCATCCAGTACGGGCGCCGTCCGCTGCGCCTCCATCCACTCGACGAGGAAGCCGGAGATCGCCTGGTGGAAGAGCTCGTCGGGCGGAGCGAACGGCCTCACGACGTAGTGGTCGATGAGGCCGCGGACGGTGGAGTCGAAGATCGTCTCGCCCGTCGTCCCGTCGATCCATTCAGCCCCAGTCCACGAGCAGCGCGCGCTTCGCGTGGGAGTGCAGGCGCCGGGCATCGACGAGGAGCTGCGCTCGTCGTCCTCCGAGAGCGAAATACCGACGAGGACGAGCGCGACGGGGTCGCCCTCGGTCGAGAGCTCCTCGAGCAGCGCCCGCGCCTCCGCGGCGGACGCGAGGCAGACGACGCGGTAGTGACGCGCGTAGCGGTCGAGAGCTCGCGCTCGACGTCGCGGAGGACAGTCTTCGTCCTCGTCGACCGCGAGGAGGACGGGCGGACATCAGGGCCGCATCGTACTCGTGCCGCTCGGCGACGCCGTCCGACGCCGTCTCGGCGCCGGAGCCGCGAGGGCGACCGACGGAGAGCTCGGCCTCGAGCTCGTCGAGGGCCGCGCGGAGGATCCCGATGCGCTCGACGACCGGCGCGCTCGCGTCCGGGTCGACGGCGCTGGGCCGATCGGCGCCGAGGCGCTCGCGGACTGCCCGACGGCGCTCCTCCTCACGCGCCTCCTCCATCGAGTTGAGCACGATCCCGATCAGGACGTTGATGACGACGAAGGCCGCGATCAGGATGAAGCTCACGAAGTAGACCCACGACCACGGGTGCACCTCCATCCCCGCGTCCATGTAGACCGGGAAGTTCTCGAGCGTCAGCATCACGAAGAGCGTGAGCATCGCGCGGCCGATGTTCCCCCAGTCCTCCGGCAGCTCGTCGTGGAAGAGCGACCAGCCGACCATGCCGTAGACGAACAGCAGCATCGCGGTCGCGAGGCCGATCGCGAAGAGCGGCGGGATGCTCCGCCAGACGCCCGCGAGAAGGACGCGGAGGTCGGGGAAGAGACGCACGATTCGGACGACGCGTGCGAGCCGGGCGAGACGAAGCAGCGTCGAGGACTCGCGGACGCCGGGGACGAACGCGATGGCGATCACGACGAAGTCGAACACGTTCCAGCCGCTGCGGAAGAACTCCAGGGGGCGACGTCCGTAGGCGCCGATCCGGATCGCAAGCTCGATCACGAAGATCCCGAGGCAGACGTCGTTGACGAGGTCGAGCGTCTCGCCGAAGCGATCCTCGATCCCGTCGTACGTCTCGAGCCCGAGCGCGACGGCGTTGGCGAGGATCACCACCAGGACGACGGTCGTGAACCAGGGTGCGGCGACGATGCGGGCGAGGCGGGCGGACATCAGCCGGAGATCGCGTAGGTCTCTGCGACGTCCGCGGTGAGGTAGGCAGCGGAAGGGCTGCCGGCCGGGGTGAAGACTCCGAGCACTGCGAGCTCGACGTCTGCGGCGGTGTTCTCCACGATGTGCACCTCTCGGGGGCGCAGGCGGAACGCGCAGCCAGGCGACAGCTCTGCGGCGCCGTCGCCGAGGTGGAGCCTCCCGGTGCCGTTCAACACCCAGACGATCTCGTCGTAGAGGTGGTAGTGCCACGGCGCCCGGCCGGGCGGGATGTAGCCGACGAAGAGCGTCGCGCGAGTCGAGCCGTTGTGGGGGCCGTGGAGCACCTGGAACGACCTGGCGCCCGTCGCCTGGCCGGGCTCGACGTGATCGAGCGCGACGACGTGCTCGACGGGGCCCATCGGCGCGTGCAGGTCGGTTGCCGCCCCGAGGGTCGCCCGCACGCATGCGATGCCGTCCGCGGCGGCACGCAGCGTCCGAGTCTCGCCCGCCGGCACGAGCACGGCCGCCTGCCCCTCGAGCCGGTCGGCTTCGCACGAGCCGGTGCCTTGGAGGACGAAGACGAGCGTGTCGTGCAGCTCGTCGCGGAGGTCGAGCGAGGCGCCTGGCTCGAGACGCAGATGGTCGAGGGCGAGCTCCGAGCCGCGCTCGGGCGGCACGAGCGCTCGACGTTCGACGCCGTGCGCGACGACCGGATCCGTCCCGTCTAGGTGCTGCACGCGCCGCACGGAGAGAGCATAGGGTCGGAGCCCCGAGCGAACTGAGCCGTACGGTGCCGCTGATCCGCGCCGGTTCACCCTCCTCGATCGAGGCCGGAGAGGTGGGTCGTCGGACCGCTACGGGTAGACGAGCTGGACGATGCGTCGCCGTCCTGGCAAGCCGATCGAGATGCGGAGCGACTTGCCGTCCCAGGTGACATCGGTCAGGACGAGAATCAAGGCGACGAGAGCGATTGTGCGAAGGCGAGGCACGGGCCTTGAAAACTAACTCACGCCCGCACACCCGCTTGGCGGATCCACGGACGGTGTAGGGTCGCCCGCGTGATCCGGATCCTCATCATCGCGACCGTCGTCCTCTTTTTCATCCTGTGGATCCGCGCCGTCGTCGATGTCGTGCGGCGTCGCGACCTGACCAAGAGTGCGAAGGCGGCGTGGGCGATCGTCATGCTGATCCTCCCGTTCATCGGCCTGCTGCTCTACACGCTCCTGCGGCCGTCCGACGGCCAGATCGCCCAGCGCTCACGGCGCTAGCCGGTCCGCCGACCGTCGAGCGCGCTGGGTGGCGCGACCCACCGGGCAGGCGGGCTGATCGCGCCTCGATCGCATAGGACGCGCGCTACCGTGCGGTCGCCATGGCCGCGCGCACCGACATCCGCAACATCGCGATCGTGGCGCACGTCGACCACGGCAAGACGACGCTCGTCGACGCGATGCTCTGGCAGTCGGGCTCGTTTCGCGAGAACCAGGACGTGGCGGAGCGCGTCATGGACTCGATGGACCTCGAGCGCGAGAAGGGCATCACGATCCTCGCCAAGAACACCGCCGTGCGCCACGGCGAGGTGAAGATCAACATCGTCGACACGCCCGGCCACGCCGACTTCGGCGGCGAGGTCGAGCGCGCGCTGCGAATGGTCGACGGCGTGCTCCTCCTCGTCGATGCGAGCGAGGGGCCACTGCCGCAGACGCGGTTCGTCCTCCGCAAGGCGCTCGAGGGGAAGCTGCCGGTGCTGCTGGTGGTCAACAAGGTGGACCGGCCGGACGCGCGCGTCGACGAGGTCGTGAACGAGGTCTACGAGCTCTTCCTCGACCTCGACGCCGACGAGAGCCAGATCGAGTTCCCGATCGTCTACTGCAACGCGCGGGCGGGGCACGCCGGGCTCACCCCCGGCGGCCTCGACGACACCCTGCGGCCCCTGTTCGAGACCCTGCTCGAGACCATCCCCGCCCCCTCGTTCGAGGACGGGCATCCGCTCCAGGCGCTCGTCACGAACCTCGACGCGTCGCCGTACGTCGGCCGGCTCGCGATCTGTCGCGTGCTGAACGGGACGATCCGGAAAGGTCAGCAGCTCGCCTGGTGCCGGGCGGGCGGCAGCGTCGACCGCGCGAAGGTCACCGAGCTGTACGTCACCGAGGCGCTCGACCGCGTCGATGCCGACGAGGCAGGGCCGGGGGAGATCGTCGCCGTCGCAGGCCTGCCGGAGGTGACGATCGGCGAGACGCTTGCCGACCCGGAAGACCCGCGCCCGCTGCCGGTCGTCGAGGTGGACGAGCCGAGCCTCTCGATGACGATCGGGATCAACTCGGCACCGCTCGCAGGCCAGGAGGGATCGAAGCTCACGGCGCCGATGCTGAAGCAGCGGCTCGACCAGGAGCTCGTCGGGAACGTCTCGCTCCGCGTCGTCCCGACCGAGCGCCCGGACGTGTGGGAGGTGCAGGGACGCGGCGAGCTCCAGCTCGCGGTGCTCGTCGAGCTGATGCGGCGAGAGGGGTTCGAGCTGACCGTCGGCAAGCCCCAGGTCGTGACGCGCGAGGTGGAGGGGAAGGTGCACGAGCCCGTCGAGCGCGTCGCGATCGACGCGCCGGACGAGTACGTCGGCGTGCTCACGCAGCTCCTCGCGCTGCGCAAGGGGCGCATGGAGCAGATGGTGAATCACGGCACCGGCTGGGTGCGCCTGGAGTATCTGGTGCCTGCACGCGGCCTGATCGGCTTTCGCACGGAGTTCCTCACCGAGACGCGCGGGACGGGGATCCTCCACCACGTGTTCGACCGGTACGAGCCGTGGCACGGTGAGCTGCGCACGCGGCCGAGCGGCAGCCTCGTCGCCGACCGGCGCGGGCCGACCACAACCTTCGCGCTCCTCAACCTCCAGGAGCGCGGTTCGCTCTTCCTAGGCCCGGGAGTGGAGGTCTACGAGGGAATGGTGGTCGGCGAGAACGCGCGGGCCGAGGATCTCGACGTCAACGCGACGAAGGAGAAGAAGCTCACGAACATCCGCTCCTCGACCGCGGAAGAGCTCGTGCGGCTGATCCCGCCGCGCCCGCTCTCGCTCGAGCAGGCGCTCGAGTTCATCCGCGACGACGAGTGCGTCGAGGTGACCCCCGCCTCGATCCGGCTGCGCAAGGTCGAGCTCTCCGCGTCGAAGCGGCAGCAGACGTCGAGCCGCAAGGCCCGCGGTCTAGCCTGAGCTCAGTTCCCCGCGACGGTCGCCGAAGCCTGGCAGATCTCACCGCGGGGACCGGTGGCGCGTACGGTGACTGTGTCCGTTCCGGGCCAGTCGGGAAGCGTCCACCGCGCCGAGAACGAGCCGGAGCTCTCACCCGTCCTCCTCTGCACGCGAGATACGAGCCGCCGCTCGTGGAGGGTCACGACCTTCCAGCTCCCGCCGCGACGGGGCGTACGCACCTCGAGGTCGATCCTCAACTCGCCCTCGTCGCGTGTGCGGACGCGAAGCCGCACCCTGCTGTTCGCGGTGCAGGAGAGCTCGACACGAGCCTCGGCCCGAGAGCCGTCGTCGCCCTCGTCCGCGCCTGCGCCGAGGGGTGCCACGAGGGCGAGGAGCGCGACGGCGACCGAGAGAGCGAACGCCCGTGGCCCGCCATTCGACATGGGACCATGGTTGCGCTACCGCGAGGGATGTGCAATCGGACTTCGGTCCTACGACCCGCCGAGCCCGTTGCGCTCGGCCCAGAGCGCCGCCTGCGTTCGGTCGCTGACGCCGATCGAGCGGAAGACGCTCGTCAGGTGCGCCTTCACCGTCTTCTCGCTGATCTCGAGCTCTCGCGCGATCAGCTTGTTGGGGAGCCCTCGCGCGACGAGTGCGAGCACCTCGCGCTCGCGCACCGAGAGCGCGTCGAGCGGCGAGGCTGCGACACGCGCGCTCAGCAGCGCGCGGCCGGCCCGCGGATCGAGCGGCGCCTCTCCTCGGGCGGCGGCCCGCACGGCCTTCGCGAGCTCCTCCGGCTCGGCGTCCTTCAGCAGGTACCCGACAGCGCCTGCGTCGAGCGCTCGGAGGATCTGCTCACGGTCGGAGAAGGACGTGAGCACGACGACGGCGACCTCGGGCTGCTCATCGGCGATCCGACGGGTGGCCTCGATCCCGTCGAGCACGGGCATCTCGAGATCCATGAGGACGACGTCGGGCCGCTGCTCGCGGCAGATGCGCACGGCCTCCTCTCCGTCGGCCGCCGCTCCGACGAGCTCGACGTCCTCGAACGTGGACGCGAGCTGACGGAGCCCGGTGCGAACGACGGCGTGGTCATCGGCGATCACGAGTCTGATCATCGGCGCGGCAGCTCCAGCGCGAATGTCGTGCCTGCGCCGGGTGCCGAGCGTACCTCGACGACGGCGCTCTCGTGGGCCGCGAGCTCCTCGAGCAGCGAGAGGCCGACGTGCCCCTCGTCCCGCCGCCGCTCGCGCGCCTCGTCGGAGAACCCGACCCCGTCGTCGACGACCTCGAGACGCAGCCCGTTCTCCATTCCCCGGAGGGTCACCGCCACGTGTGACGCGCTCGCGTGGCGCTCGACGTTCCGCAGAGCCTCGGCCGTCGCGCGATAGACGAGCCGCTCGTCCGCGTCCGTGAGGCCGCCGGGCACGGGCTCCAGCTCGAGCTCCGTCTGGATCCCGTGCGCTCGCAGGGGGGCAAGGAGATCCGCCACCGCGGCCTCGAGCCCGCTCGCCTGCAGGTTCGGAGGATGGATCTCGACGAGCAGCGTGCGAAGCTTCCGCATCGCGTCCCGCGTCGTCGCTGCAGCCTCGCGCAGCGTGCGCCGGGTCGCGGGCGCGCCTTCGGCTTCCGCGGCCGCGCTGAGGGAGTACGAGATCCCCGCCAGATCCTGGACGGGGCCGTCATGGAGGTCGGCCGCGATCCGGCGCCGCTCGTCGGCAGAGGCCTCGACCGCCCGGACGAGGAGCGCCTCCCGCTCTTCCTGCGTCCGCCGTAGCCGCCGGCCGAGCCGCCACGCGAGCGGCACCTGGACGAGCCAGAGCAAGACGAGGCTCGCGAGAAGCAGCGCGGCGAACGGGAGCCAGATCCTCCGCCCGGTCGCTGCGACCGCGCTCCGCCGCTGGTACGTCTCGAAGAGGAGTGGCGTGCCGTCGGAGGCGCGCACGGGAAGGTAGACCTCGTACAGGTCTCCGTATCCGTGCTCGAACCGGTTCTCCGGTCCCGAAAGGTCGCTCAGCTCGGCACGGGTCGCGCCGGTGCGAAGCACGTCCCGCTTCGACGCGTCCAGCGGGAACGTCGACCCGATCAGCCGGGGCTCGTCGGAGTACACGATCCGACCGCCGGCGTCCCAGAGCTTGACGCGGACGACCCGCTCCCCGAGCACCCGCTCGTTGACGGGCCGGTCGACCGCCTCGATGGCCGCCGCGTCGCCGTCGAGCAGCTCCGGCCGGATGGCAGGCTCGACGATCCCCTGTCCGGCGAGCAGCGCGAACTGGCGTGCGTCGCGGAGGGCCTCGTCGTGCGCGAGGCTCCGCAGGGCGAGCACTCCGGCCGCGCCGAAGACGGTCAGGACGATGAGACCCGCGAGCGCGAACTGCGCCACGGGACGTCTCACGGGGCTCGCTCCAGGTGTACGACCAAGGTCGCATTGTGGCCGGGACCGGGCGACCGGCAACCTTCGAGCGCATCGGAGGAACCAGCCCGGAAGGAGCAATCGAGATGAAGAGGACGATCGGAGCGATCACGATGGCAGCGGTCGGAGGGCTGCTGCTGCTCGCGCCGACGGCCGGCGCGAAGGACGGCGACGTCCGCGTCGCCGGCTCGTGTACGAAGGCGACCAGCTCGAAGCTGAAGCTCAGCGAGGAGGACGGCGGGATCGAGGTCGAGTTCGAGGTCGACCAGAACAGGAACGGGGTCCGCTGGACGGTCGTGCTCGCTCGGAACGGGACGCAGGTCGGGCGTCGCATCGGCGTCACGCGAGGCCCGAGCGGCTCGTTCGAGGCGCGCTTCGTGACGGGGAACGCGCCGGGCGCAGACCGGTTCGTCGCCCGGGCCACGCGGCCGGGTGAGCGCTGCGCCGCCCAGGCGTCGTTCGCGTAGCGCACCTCCCGGAACCTGGCAGGATCGTCGCGTGGCGGACATCGTCGCGACGGTCGCCGAGGCGGCGGGCGCCAGGCGCCCGCCGCTTCTCGTGCTCGACCGCCTGGAGACGTTCCTCGACGAGCACGGGCTGGGTGAGGGACCTGTTCGTGCAAGGCGCATCGGGCCCGGCGGCGGCTCGAACTTCTCCTTCCTCCTCGAGCGGGGTGACGAGCGGTACGTCCTGCGGCGGCCCCCGCGGCCGCCGCTGCCGCCCTCGGCGCACGACATGGTGCGAGAGGCGCGTCTCCAGCTCGCGCTGGCGCCGCAGGGGATCCGGCTGCCGCCGATCCTGGCGGTCTGCGAGGACGAGGCCGTGCTGGGCGTCGCCTTCTACGTGATGGCGTATCTCGACGGCCACGTCGTGACCGACGAGCTGCCACCGGGGCTCGGGGACCCCGATGCACGCCGACGGCTCGGCGAGGAGCTCGTCGACGCGCTCGTCGAGATCCACGCCGCCGACGTCTCCACGCCCGAGCTCGCGGCCTTCGCCCGGTCGGGCAGCTACCTGGAGCGTCAGGTGCGGCGGTTCACGCAGCTCTGGGACCTGAACGCGACGCGCGAGCTCCCGGTCGTGGTCGACGTCGGCAGGAGGCTCGCCGACGAGGTGCCCGAGTCCTTGCCGGAGACGGTGGTGCACGGCGACTACCGCCTGGGAAACCTGATGCTCGTGCGGGATCGGCCCGACCGAGTCGAGGCCGTCCTCGACTGGGAGATGGGCGCGATCGGCGATCCGCGGGCAGACCTCGGCTACCTGCTCGCGACGTACGCCGAGCCCGGCGGCGCGGCGAGCCCACTCGGCGTCACGCCGGTGACGGCGCTCGAGGGATTCCCGGCCAAGTCGGAGCTCGTCGCTCGCTACGCCGACCGGAGCGGTCGCGAGGTGGGGCCGCTCGGCTGGTTCGAGGCGCTCGCGCTCTGGAAGGCGGCGGTCTTCTGCGAGGCGATCTACGGTCGCTTCGTGCGAGGCGAGCTGGGTGCCGAGGACACGGGCGCGGCCGCGTACGAGACGATCGTGCCGTTCATGGCCGAGACCGCGGCAGCCGCCCTCGAACGGTCGTGACCGAGCACCGACGTCCAGCGGGCTCGATTCGTCCCGGCTTCGCGGAGGCGGACTGGAACGAGCGCTACGCGGGGCGCGAGCTCGTCTGGACGGCCGAGCCGAACCGGCTCTTCGCGGCCGAGGTCGTCGACCTCGCGGCCGGGCGGGCGCTCGACCTCGCCTGCGGCGAGGGCCGGAACGCCGTCTGGCTGGCCGAGCGCGGCTGGCGCGTGACGGGCGTGGACTTCGCGGCGGTCGGCCTCGCGAAGGCGCGCGAGCTCGCGGCCTCCCGTGGCGTCGATGTCGAGTGGGTGCACGCCGACGTGCTCGAGTACGCGCCCGAGCCGCACGCGTTCGACCTCGTCGCGGTCGTCTACCTGCAGCTCCCGCGCGACGAGCTCGACCAGGCGCTCCGGACGGCAGCCGACGCGGTCGCGCCCGGCGGGACGCTGCTCGTGCTCGGTCACGACACCACGAACCTGACCGAAGGGCACGGCGGCCCGAAGGACGTCTCGGTGCTCTTCACCCCGGAGGAGGTCGTCGCCTCGCTCGGCGGGCTCGTCGTCGAGCGGGCGGAGAAGGTCCGCCGCACTGTCGCGCTCGAGGGCGGGGAGGCGATCGCCGTCGACGCGTTCGTCCGCGCGGGGCGCCCCGGCACCTGAGCGGTCACCGCCGGGCAACCACCAGCAGGTAGTCGTAGGGATACTCGGCCGCCGCGCCGGGCGTCGCCCGGTTCGCAGAGACGGTGAACTCGGCGAGCTGCCCGTCGAACTCGGCGAGACGCGTGGGGTCGCCGCCGAGAGCTTGGCGCAGCGCGACGATCGGCCCAAAGGCGGTCTCGAAGAGCTCGCGGTACGCCTGGGGCGACCGGCTCCGCTCGACGTAGCTCCGCCGCTCGAGCTCGAGCGAGATGACCCGGTTCCCGAAGAGTCGGCGAACGTGGGCCTCGTCGCCCCAGAGCGTCGGCGCCAGGGCGCCAGGGGGTGGAGGCGGCATGAACGTGGCGAGCAGCGCGAAGAACGCAGCCCCCGGCCCGTCCGGCGTGAAGTTGGCCATGACGATCGCCCCGCCCGGCCGGCACACGCGAAGGAGCTCGTCCGCGACTGCTCGATGGTCCGGCGCGAAGATCGCGCCGAAGCACGACGTGACGACGTCGAACGAGGCGGCTTCGAACGGGAGCGCCTGCGCGTCGGCCTCGACCCACTCGACCTCGACACCCCGGGCGTCTGCCTCTCGTCGGCCGGCTGCGAAGTTCTCGGGGGTCACGTCCGATGCGACAACGTCGGCCCCCGCCTCGGCCGCGCGGATCGCGACGTTGCCCGTTCCCGCCGCAACGTCGAGCACGCGGTGGCCGGCCGCGACGCCGGCCGCCTCGACCAGCATGGGCCCGAGCTCCCAGACCGTCTCCCGCGCGAACCGGTGGTAGTCGCCCAGTGCCCACACGGACGCGCCGACCGCCTTCGGGTCATCCTTCGTCAGCGCCATACGCCCCACGGTAGGGCAGCGTTGCGGCACCCGCATCGCCAGGACCGGCCATCTTCGTCTCCGGCTCAGTCAGGCTCGTCGGCGAGGCCTGTACGCACCGCGTGGGCGGCGGCCGCCGTCCGGGAAGGAAGCCCGAGCTTGCGCAGGATGTTCGTCACGTGGCGGTGCACCGTGTGCTCGCTGACGACGAGACGAGCGGCGATCTGACGGTTCGTGAGCCCTTCGGCCAGGAGCCGGAGGACGTCGCGCTCGCGCTTCGTCACGGCCGGGTGCGACGGAGCGCGGATTCCATCGAGCACGGTCTGCGCCCGGATCGCGTCGGCCTCCGCGCCGAGCGCGCGGAACGCCTGGACCGCGGTCGTCGTCTCGCGGGCCGCCTCCTCGGGGCGACGGAGTGCCGTGAGGCTCAACGCGAGCTCGACGCGTGCCCGCGCGGTCTCGTACGGCGCCTCCACGGACTGGAAGTCGTCGAGCGCATCCTCGAGTGACGTGACCGCGCGCTCGTGCTCCCCGCGGGCGGCGGCGAGCATGCCGGCGGCAAGAGTCGCCGCCCCGCGAAGCGCGGCCGTACCCACGAGCCGGCAGAGGTGGGCGAGCTCGTCGGCCGTCTCAGCCGCCTCCGACAGCTCGCCACGTGCGATTCGCGCCCGGACGAGGACCTCGAGGGCGGGCAGCCGTGCCAGGCGCCGCGAGCCGGGCACTCGCCGCAGCGCCCGCTGCGCGAGCTCGACGGCGCGTGCCGTTTCGCCCGCATCGAGCGCGAGCCACGCCCGGGACGTGTGCGCCGACGCGCCTGCACCGACCTCATCGAGCAGCGTCGCCGCTTCGTCCATCCGCCCCTGACGTCGCCGGAGCTCGGCCAGCGTCACGAGGGGAGCGACGACCCAGGCGGGTCGCGACGCAGAAAAGTCCTCGACGGAGGCCGCGAGCATCGAGTCGGCGGCAGCCCAGTCGCCCCGCCAGAGATGGACGATGCCGTACTCGGACCGGCAGAACGCGAGCATGTACCGGCTGCCGAAGCGCTCCGCGAAGGCCGCAATGCGATCGCACCAGCCATACGCCCGCTTGTGGTCTCGCAGCGCAGTGCAGGCGCTGACGAGGAAGCAGCATGCCCACGCACCCGAGATCGGAATCGTTGCATTCCCCTCGAGGGCGGTCGCGGTCGCCTCGTCCAGGCGTTGCATCCCTGCGTCGACCTCGGCGCCCGCGACGAGCGCCGCCCCCTCGAGCGCGAGGCCGAGCATCTCGAGGTCGGCGCTCCCGAACTTCCGTCCCACGTCCGCCGCGAAGATCGCTGCCGCGCGGGCGCCCTCGGAATCACCGGCACCGTGGGCGAGGTACCCCTCGTGGAACGCGAGCCAGCCGTGGTCGGGACCCGCCTCGAGCGGATCGAGGAGACGGTGTGCGCGTCGCAGCCACCCTGCTGCGACGGCCGGTGCGCCGTGGAAGTCGACCTCGTCGGCGGCGAGCCAGGTCGCCATCCTCCCGGCGCTCGCGGCGTCGCCCGAACGACGGTACAGCGCGTACGCGCGCTCGCGCGCCTCGAACACGAGCGCCTCGTCGTCGAGCCACCAGGCCGCCCAGCTGAGCCCCTCGAATGCCTCGGGCGACTCCCCCTCCGCAAGGCGCGCCGCGAAGTGGCGGCGCGCCTCGAGCCAGAGCCCGTCGGCAAGGGCGGCCCAACCGGGATCCGCGGCATGCGCGAGGGCCATCACGTCATTCTCGCGCGTGGCCATCGCTCATTGGCCGGCGGACGTTGGTCGCGCTCGCCGAGCGCGACGGGATCCGCGCTACCCGGCTAGTCGCTCCACCAGCCCTGCTCCATGGCTGCGTCGCCGCGGAGAGGGCCCGGGGCACCGAAGGCGATCAGCTGGAGGCCCTGAGGCCCGGCCTCGAGGGAGTGCATCACGCCGGGCCCGATGCGGACGAGATCCCACTGCTTCAGGTCGTGCACGTTGTCATCGAGCTTGACGCGACCGCTGCCCTCCGCGATCACGTAGAGCTCCTCCTGGTCGGGGTGGCTGTGGCCGAACGGGATGCGGAAGCCCGGGGCGAGGCGCTGCACGCTCATCCCGGTCTTCGCGCATCCCAGTTCGCCGCTCGGAAAGCGGGCGTCGAGGTCGGGCGCGAGCCCGAACTGCTCGGCCGAGTTCTCGATCTGCTCGAGGTTCCTGATCGTGTAGTCGCTCATGTCCCGAGGCTAGTACGATGGGGACCTTCCCGCGTCCTCAGCTCTCGTCGCGCTCGACCTCGCCGCGCCAGGCGCCCGACTCGCGGCCACGGCTCTCGATCAGCTCCTTGAACCGCTTCAGGTCGGCCTTGACCTGACGGCTCGCGAGACCGGTCGCGTCCGCCGCCTTCTCCTTCAGGCCCTCGGGCTCGGCGTCCATCGAGACGACGATCTGCGAGCGGTCGCCGGGAAGCGGGTGGAAGTCGACGGCGCCGCCGTTCGGCCTGCCGCTCGTGCTCTGCCACGCGACGCGCGTGTCCGGGATCTGCTCCGTGACCTCGGCGTCGAACTCCTCCGTCTCGCCGACGACGGTGACCTTCCAGCGGAGATGCGTGTCGTCGAGCTGCCGCACCTCGTCCACATGCTCCATGAACTGCGGGAACTTCTCGAACTGCGTCCACTGGTTGTAGGCCGTCGTGACCGGCACGTCGAGCTCGATCGATTCCTGCACCTTCGACATCTCTGCCTCCTCGTCGGGTTCGAGGGACGTGTTGCCGCTCGCGCGAAAGCGGAAACTCGCCGGCGAGCGGGGCGTCGCGCAGGCGCAGGTCGCCCTCTCCGGAGCCGCTACGGGCCGCACGCCGTCTCCGGACACTGAGCCGGCGCGGTCGACCGGAGCTCCCGCCTACATCTCGAGCACGGCGAGGATGTTTCCGGCGGGATCCTTGAACCAGGCGATGGGAGGACCGTCAGGCGTGCGGGAGATCCCCTTCTCGTCCTGCTCGAACCCCTCGTAACGCTCGAAGCGGACGCCGCGCCTGCCGAGCTCGTCCACCGCCGCGTCGATGTCGTCGACCGGGAAGTTGAGGATCGTGTACGTCGCCGGCTCGAAGTCGGGCTTCGGATAGACGAACGTGTCGCGGTCTCCCGCGAGGTGCAGGGTGAGCAGCTCGTCCTCGCCCGACGTCTTCACGCCGAGCGTCTCGCCGTAGAACTCCCGTGCCTTCTGCAGGTCGTCGACCGCGAACCCGCTGAATGCCCTGGTCTCCGCGAACATGACTCCACCTCCACTGGTCGGTTGCTCTCTTGACCGCGACGAGTGCGAGAACTCATCGGCCGTGGAGCTGCCGCCGATCCCGCGTCGGCCTGACTCCTCACGGCACCTTGCCGAGGTGCGACCAGCCGCCGTCGACCGTCAGCGTATGCCCGCTGACCATGGCGGCGGCCGGCGAGACGAGATAGCCGAGCGCGGAGGCGACGTCCTGCGGGGTCCCGACACGACCGGTCGGTGTCACCTCGGCCCAGTGCTCGGCGTAGCGAGGGTCGTCCGCGAGATTCCGCTCGTTCACCGTGGCGCCGATCCCGAGCGCGTTGACCGTGATCCCGTGCGGGCCGAGCTCGACCGCGAGCGCGCTCGCGAGGTGGGCAAGTGCCGCTTTCGTCGCGGCGTAGGCGGAGAGGTTCGGCGTGACGACCAGTCCCGTGACCGACGACGAGAAGACGATTCGCCCGCCGTACTCGTCGTCGGGAGCCTCCGCCCGCTGCTCGACGAGCCGCCGGGCGGCCGCCTGCGCGCCGAAGTAGGACCCCTTGAGGTTGAGGTCGCAGACGGTGTCCCACTGCTCCTCCTCGAGCTCGAGGAAGGGCGACCAGAGTGTCAGCCCGGCGTTCGCGACGAAGACGTCGAGCCGGCCGAACTCGTCCACGGTCCGGTCGACGAGCCGCTGGTTCTCCGCGACGCGGGAGAGGTCGACCCGGACGGCGACCGCACGACCGCCGTCGGCGACGATCCGTGCCGGCGACGTCCTGCGCCAGCCCCGGTGTCTCGTGGTAGGTGACGACGACGGCGGCGCCCTCGGCCGCGAGCGCATCGGCCATCGTCGCCCCGATCTCGCTGCTGGCGCCGGTGACCACGGCGACGCGACCGTCGAGCGTGCGGCTCATCCGGACAGACTAGAAGCGACAGAATCGACCGATGGCCCGGGACGTCCTCTCGTCACGCGCGCTCAACCGGGCGACGCTCGCCCGCCAGCTCCTGCTCGAGCGCTCCGAGCGACCGGTGCTCGACGCGGTGGAGCACCTCGTCGGCCTTCAGGCCCAGGTGCCGCTCGATCCGTACACGGCGCTCTGGTCACGGCTCGCCGGCTTCCGGCCCGAGAGCCTCGCCGAGCACCTGCGCGCGCGAGACGTCGTGCGGATCGTCGTCATGCGCGGGACGATCCACCTCGTCACGGCTGCGGACTGCCTGCTCTTGCGTCCACTCATGCAGCCCATTCTCGACGGCGAGCTGTCGCGGCATCGGGAGGCCGCGCCCGCCATTCGCGGCGTCGACCTGGCGCCGGTGCTGGCGTCCGCCGCGGACGCCCTGGCCGAGCAGCCGCTCACCGGGACCGAGCTGCGCGCGGCACTCGGCGAGCGCTTTCCCGGGCTCGACGCAGCCGCGCTTGCCCTCGCCTGCCGGTGCAAGCTCGCGCTCGTCCAGGTGCCGCCGCGCGGGGTGTGGGGCGAGACCTCGCAAGTGCGGCAGACGACGGCGGAGTCGTGGCTCGGCCGCCCGCTGGAGCGCCGGCCCTCGCTCGACGAGGTCGTGTTCCGGTACTTCGCCGCCTTCGGCCCGGCGACCGTCGCGGACGTGACGACGTGGTGCCGCCTCACGCGGCTACGCGAGGTCGTCGAGCGCCTGCGCCCGCGGCTCAGGACGTTCGCCGACGCAAACGGTCGGGAGCTCTTCGACCTCCCGGACGCGCCACGGCCCGAGCCAGAGACGCCGGTCCCGGTTCGCTATCTCCCCGAGTACGACAACGTCGTGCTCTCGCACGCGGACCGCGCGCGCGTGTTCCTCGAGTCGCGGCGCCCGGCGCTCGGCCGGAGCTGGCGGATCGGGCACGGCTCGGTGCTCCACGACGGCTTCGTCGCCGGGGTGTGGAAGCTCGAGCGCACGAAGGCCGGCGCGACGCTCTCCGTGACGCTTGCCGAGCGCCTCTCGAAGCGGGCGACCGCGTCCGTCGAGGCGGAAGGGCGACGCTACCTCCGGTTCGCCGCGGGCGCGGCAGAGCCCCGTGACGTGCAGGTCACGACGGCGACGTAGCGAGCGCGAGCACGGCCCGCGAGTACCTCCCGGCCTCACGGATCCCGAGCTCGCCCGAAGGTAGCTCGACGACGAACGACTGTGCCCCGGGGAGTGCGGCGTGCTGCCAGTCCGTCGCGGAGCCGGGTGGGCGCGGCAGGGCACGGAACCGCATCCCGGCGAGGCGTGCGAACCGCCGCGCGACGCCGACGCTCGGCCCCGTCGCCCGGACGAGCGCCTGCGGCTGGTGGAACCAGATCGTCACGTCGGGGCGCAGGCGGCGGATCAGGCGCATCGCGAGCTGCGTCTCGCGCTCCGAGCCGGGTGCCTCGCCGGACGTCGCGAGGTCGCGCCACGTGCCGGGAAAGTTCCGGTTGAGGTCGACGCCTCGCGCGTTCGTGCGCCGCTTCGTGGCATGCCCGTCGGGATTCAGATCGGGAACGACCCAGACCGAGCCGTCCTCCGGCGCTCGGGCGTGGAGCAGCCGCGAGGCGACGACGCTGCCGGCGCATTCGTCTCCGTGAATGCAGCCGACCACGAGGATGCGCGCCGATCCCCGGCCGAGCCTGAAGGCGCGAATCGACTGACCGAGCGTGCTCGTGCCGATCTCCGCCGACGCGACGCCGTCGCCGGGCAGGCGCACATGGAGGTGGTTGTCGTGGTAGCCCGGCAGGACCTCGACGATCGCCGGCGGTCCCCGAAGCCCGGTGCGCGGCCCGACGAACACCTTCGCCGCGCCCGCGGCGACGAACCGGTCGACGAGCTCCTGCGCCAGCGGCCGGGCGATCTGACTCGCCCTCCCGGGCGGTCGCTCACGCCCGTCCTTGCGCGGGTAGTAGACGTCGACGTCGAGCCCGTTCTGATGTGACGCGTGCCCTGGCGCGCCGAACCGGTCGCCGAACTCGCCCCCGCGAGGGCGTGAGAGGTCGCCGATCCCGACCCGCGCCGCCTCCGGATGCGCGGCGCGATACTCGCGGACGACGTCGAGGAGCGTCGCGACGAGCCGCTCCGTTCCGGTGCGCCGCCACTCGCGGTTGGGCGAGCGCTCGCGCACGAAGTCCCAGGTGAAGAACGACTTCCCTTCCGCCGGCAGCGCGACCCCGTCGACCAGCGCTCCCTGCCACGGAAGGCCCACCGCGCGCGAGCGGTCCTCCACCGGTGCCGCGAGCCCGGTCGCGGAGCCCACGAGCGCGAGGAGCAGAGCGGCAGCGGCGAGCGCGCGCACCCGGTCAGGGTGCCTGACGACCCGGCGCAGGCGTCCTCCGCTGCGCCAGACAACGCTTGTGTTACTTGAACACAAGCGTTGTCCTCCGCGACGTCAGCCCCGCACGTACACGGAGACGTGCGAGCCGCTGAGGCTCGTGAACGGCTCCCGCTGCCAGCCGGCCCACCGAGCCTCGAGCGTCATTCCCGGCGAGGCGCGCCATGAGGTCGAGCTCGGCGGGCCACGCGTACCGGAACTCCACGGGGGACGGGCGGAGCCGGTCGCCCTCGAAGACGAAGTGCTGTGAGCTGAAGCGCTGCGTCACGACGTCGTAGACGTCGAAGCCGAGCCCGCCGGGATCGGCACGGAACGGGACGATGGTCTGGCCGGGCGGAAGCCGTTGCAGGTCGGGGACGGCCGTCTCCACGACGAACCGCCCGCCGGGCACGAGGTGCGCTGCGGCGTTCTCGAAGCAGGCGACCTGCGCGTCCTGGGTGACGAGGTTGAAGATCGTGTTGAAGACGAGGTAGACGAGCGAGAAGTCCCCTGCGACTCGGGTCGTCGCCATGTCGCCGATCACGACCTCGATCTCGTCGGCGCCCGCCTTCGCCCGGAGCCGCGCCACCATCGCCTCCGAGTCGTCGATCCCCGAGACCCGGACGCCGCGGGCGGCGAGCGGCAGCGCGATCCGCCCGGTGCCGATCGCGAGCTCGAGCGCTGCGCCCTCGCCGGCGAGCTCGGCGAGCAGGTCGACGACCGGCGTCACGACCTCGGGCGCGAACATCTCTGCCGCGCGCTCGTCGTAGGCGGCCGCGACGCGCTCGCCGAAGAAGCCCTCCTCTGCGGTCACCGATGCAGTGTCTCAGCCGTCCCGGGTTGTTGCGATGGAGGGCAAGGCCGAGTCGCACCCGTCCGTCACGCCGGCTCGGCCGGTCGACCGCGGATCCAGTCGACCACCAGGCTCGGCACGAGGTGGTCGTCGCCGTCCGACCGCTCGGGGAAGTCGAAGACCGCGAGCATGAGCTGCAGCGGGTACGTCGGAGGCCGTGGGCAGACGCGGATCGGCTCGCCGTCGACGCTGAAGCGTGCTTCGTCCGGATCCCAGTCGACGGCGTAGGTGTGCAGCTCCTCGACGTCGAGCGGAAGCCGCGGCGCGGCGAAGTCCTCGGCGAGCGCCGGATCGCGGAACGCGTGCAGGCCCATGCCGACCTCGGCGGAGCGAGCCGGGTCGATCGACGAGCCGAACACCTCGACGACGCAGATCTCGCCACATCGGTTGGGCTCGTCCTCGAAGCCGACCAGCCAGAACGCGGCCATGGAGCGGGGCGAGAGCTCCATGCGGCAGCGGATCTCGAGGTGCCCGCCGGCGGGGAGGTACCCCTCGAAGCGTGGCTGGGCCTCCCGGACGATCTGCCTCTCGAGGAACGGTTGCTGCCCCGTGACGCTGCCGACGGGTCCCGAGAAGTTGCCGGACTGGATTCCCGAGACGCGGACCGGTGGCTCGTGCACTCCGGCGCACCAGAGGCCGTGGCCGGGAGGAATGTCGAGCGTCAGGCACGAGCCGTCCATGCGCCACGAGGCGGCCGTTGCCGCACGGGAGCTCCAGGCCGGCAGATAGTGCGGCAGCCACACCGATTCGTCCAGCGTCGTCCCGTCGAACTCCTCCGCGAAGCACTCCACCGCGTGGACCGCCATCGCAGTCACGCTAGTCCACACTGCGCCGCCCGTATGAGAACATATGTTCGTGTCCCGTACCGCCGCGATCCTCCACGCGGACGCCGACGCGTTCTTCGCGGCCGTGGAGCAACGCGACGACCCGAGCCTCCGCGGCCGCCCGGTGGTCGTCGGCGGGGGCGTCGTGATGGCGGCGAGCTACGAGGCGCGGCGCTACGGGATCCGTGGCGCGATGGGTGGCGGGCGCGCCCGGCGACTTTGCCCGCACGTCGTGGTCGTGAGGCCGCGCTTCGAGGCGTACGTCGCTGCGAGCAAGGCGCTCTTCCGCGTCTTCGAGGATCACGCGCCGAAGGTCGAAGGGCTGTCGCTGGAGGAGGCGTTCCTCGACGTCACGGGCCTCGAGCGCGTCACGGGCACGCCTCGGCAGATCGCCGCGCGGCTGCGCCGCGACGTGCGCGAGCGCGTCGGGCTCGCGGTCACGGTGGGCGGGGGAAGCACGAAGCTCGTCGCGAAGACGGCGAGCGGCACCGCGAAGCCCAACGGACTGCTCGTCGTGGAGCCGGCGGCGGAGATCCCGTTCCTGCGCAGCCTCCCGGTCGAGCGCATCTGGGGCATCGGCCCCGCGTCCACCCAGCGCCTCAACGCCTGCGGGATCCGCACGGTCGGCGACGTGGCGGGCTGGGCAGAGCCCGACCTTGTTGCCGTGCTCGGCCCAGCGGCAGCGCGATACGTGCACGGCGTCGCCTGGAACCGCGACCGCCGGCGCGTCGCGTCGCGGCGCCGGCGGGGCTCGTTCGGTTCGCAGTCGGCCGGCAGGCGCTCGCCGGACGCAGTCGACGGGGTGCTCCTCGGGCTCGTCGACCGCGTCGCCTACCGGATGCGGTCTTCGAGCCGGCGAGGTCGGACCGTCGTCCTGCGCCTCCGCTTCGACGACTTCTCGCGGGCGACACGCTCGCGCACGCTCGGCCGCCCGACCGCTGCGACGCACGAGATCCTCGGGACGGCACGCGAGCTCTTCGCGGAGACGCGGCCGCTCGTCCTCGAGCGTGGCCTGACGCTCGTCGGCGTCGCCGTCTCGAACCTCGACGACCGCTTCGAGCCCGTGCAGCTCGCACTGTCGCTCGACGACCCGCGAATCGAGGCCCTCGACACCGCGGTCGACGTCGTTCGCGGCAGGTTCGGCGCCCGGGCGATCACCTTCGGGACGCTGCTGGGTCGCGACCTCAGGTCGATGCCCTGGGTCGCCGACGACGACTAGTCCGTGGCGAAGACCGTCGCCCAGTCGTCCTTCACGCTGACGACCGTCCAGTTCTCCGCCCGGGCGCGCTCGAGCGCCGTCTCGGCGCCCCTGGCGTAGTCGAACTCGCGCTCGGGGTCGTCGTGCAGGACGAGGAGCCGCAGCGCGGGCCGTCCCTTGCCGCCCGCGAAGCGGAGCATGGGCACGTCGCCATTCGAGTTGCCGCCGGCGACGATCGGGCGGCGGCCGATCCGGCTCCAGATGCGGACCGGCTTGACCGGGCCGTCGTCGAAGAAATCGGGCTCCGCGAGGTACGTGAGCGCGCCGCCGTGCTCGTCGTCCGTGTAGCGGAGCCCGTTGGAGCTGCCGATGACGCGCTGGGGCGGCACTCCGTACAGCTCGTGGGTCACCGCGCGCATGAAGTCGCGGCTGCCGCCCGAGGCGATGAAGCAGGTGAAGCCGTGGCTCTCGAGGAAGCGGAGGAGCTCGATCATCGGCACGTACGCGCAGTCGCGGAGGCGCCGCTCGAGCGTCGGGTGGGGCGCCTTGTCGAGGAACGCCGCCGCAGCCGCCCCGTACTCGTCGACGGTCTGCCCCGCGAACGCCTGCAGCAACCCGCCCATGAGCACCTTCAGGTCCGTGTCGTCGCCGGCGTAGTGCCTGTCGATCACGCCGCCGAGCCAGGCGTAGTCCTTCTCGTACGCGGCTTTCCAGGGCTGCTTCTCACGCAGTGCGCTCGTCCCGCTCGGCCATCTCGGCCAGCCGCTGCAGGATGAAGCCGAGCTCGACCGGCATCGGCTTCTCGCACCAGAGCGTGCCGTCGTTGTCGAAGACGGCGACGCGCTCGTCGGGTGGGACGGTCTGGGCAGTCGTCTCCGCGAAGTCGACGAGCGCCTCCCGGGTCGCCGTGTCGCGCCAGGAGGAAAGCTGCGGCATCAGCCGCGCGCCCCACTCACCGCGTCCTCCATCTTCTCGAGCGCCTGGTCGATCGTGAAGCTCGCCGCCTTCTGGCGGGGCGGGAACTCTGCGAACGTCGCCAGGAACTGACCGACGATCGCCTGGGCCGCCAAGATCATGTAGGCCTTCGACATGTACCAGTCCCAGTAGGTGTTCGAGGTCACGTCGGCCCGCTCGAAGGGGTCGGTTCGCAGGTTGAAGAGCTTCGGCACCCTGAGCGGCACGAACGGCTCGGCCCAGAGCTCGAGCGTGCCGCGCGCCCGTTGCTCCATGAAGACGAGCTTCCAGTTGTCGAAGCGCAGGGCGACGAGGTCGCCGTCGTCCGAGAAATAGATGAAGCCCTGGCGTGGGCTCTGCTCCTCCTCGCCGGTGAGGTACGGGAGGAGGTTGAAGCCGTCGATGTGCACCCTGAAGGACTTGCCGGCAGCTTCGTGCCCCTGCTTCAGCTTCTCGACGACGTCGGGGTCACCCGCCGCGGCCAGGAACGTCGGCAGCCAGTCGTGGTGCTGGACGATCTCGTTCGAGACGACGCCTGCAGGGATCTTGCCGGGCCAGCGCACCATGAGCGGGACGCGGAACGCGCCCTCCCAGTTCGTGTTCTTCTCGCTCCGGAAGGGCGTCATCGCGCCGTCCGGCCACGTGTTCATGTGCGGGCCGTTGTCGGTCCCGTACATGACGATCGTGTCCTCGGTGATCCCGAGCCGGTCGATCAGGTCGAGCAGCTGACCGACGTTCCGGTCGTGGTCGAGCATCGTGTCGTGGTACGGGGACTGCCAGCGGCCCGCCTTCCCGAGGCTGCGACGCTTCGTGTGCGTCCGGAGGTGCATGTGAGTCGTGTTCACCCAGCAGAAGAACGGCTTTCGCCTGTTGTGCTGGCGGGTGATGAAGTCGGACGCGGCCTCGACGAACTCGTCGTCGCAGGTCTCCATGCGCTTCCGCGTCAGCGGGCCCGTGTCCTGGATCCGCTGCTTGCCGACCCGGCCCCAGCGTGGATGCTCCTTCGGGTCGTCCTTCGCCGTCGCCTTGCAGCGGAGCACCCCGCGAGGCCCGAACCGGTCCCGGAACCCCGGGTAGCCGTTCTGCTCCGGATAGTCGGGATCCTCCGGATCCTCCTCGGCGTTCAGGTGGTAGAGGTTCCCGAAGAACTCGTCGAAGCCGTGGACGGTCGGCAGGAACTCGTTCCTGTCCCCGAGATGGTTCTTGCCGAACTGGCCGGTTGCGTAGCCCTGCTCCTTCAGCAGGTCGGCGATCGTCGGATCCTCCGCCTGGAGGCCGATGTCCGATCCTGGCATCCCGACCTTGCTGAGCCCAGTTCGGAACACGCTCTGGCCCGTGATGAACGCCGAGCGCCCCGCGGTGCAGCTCTGCTCGCCGTAGGCGTCGGTGAAGCGCATGCCCTCGTCGGAGATCCGGTCGATGTTCGGCGTCCGGTACCCCATCAGCCCGTCGCTGTAGCAGCTGAGGTTCGTGATCCCGATGTCGTCGCCCCAGATCACGAGGATGTTCGGCTTGTCCTGCGGCATCGCTGCTCCTTCGCTCAGGGCGCCCGCACGAGACAGCGGAAGCCGAGATGGCTCGTCGAGGTGTCGATCGCCTGCGCCATACGTGCCGCGGGCCGGTAGCGGCGGCAGTAGTTGGGTGCGCAGAGGTGCGAGCCGCCCTTCATCACCCGCCGCGGGATCGCCGTCGGATCGTTCGGGTCGGCGCTCGCGGCGCGCGGATCGCCGCCGCAGCACGGCGATGGAGCCTCTTGGCCGGCCGCGTACCAGTCGGTCGTCCACTCCCAGACGTTGCCGATCATGTCCAGGAGGCCGTAGCCGTTCGCGGGGAACTTCCCCACCGGGGACGTGCCCTCGTACCCGTCGAGCAGGGTGTTCTCGTACGGGAACTCGCCCTGCCACGTATTTGCCTGCGGCCGCCCTTTCGGCAGGTACTCCTCGCCCCAGGCGTACTCCGCGCCCTCGAGCCCGCCACGCGCCGCGAGCTCCCACTCTGCCTCCGTCGGCAGGTCCTTCCCGATCCAGGCCGCGTACGCCTCTGCGTCGGAGTAGGCGACATGCACGACCGGATGACGCTCTCGCCCGTGGAGCGAGCTCTCGGGCCCTTCGGGATGCCGCCAGTCCGCCCCGCGGCGCCACGACCACCACTGGTAGGGCTGATTCAGGTCGACCGGCCCCGCCGAGCGCTGGAAGACGACCGAGCCGGCGTAGAGAAGCTCGGGCTGCGCACCCGGGTAGCGCTCGGCCTCGGGAGCGACCTCCGCGAGAGTCACGTGGCCGGTCTCCTTCACGAAGCGCGTGAACTCGAGGTTCGTGACCGGGTGCTCGTCGAGCCAGAAGCCATCGACCGTGGCCTCGCGCACGGGTGCCTCCTCCGGATAGTGCTGCTCCGACCCCATGGCGAACGTGCCGCCAGGGACCCAGCGCATCCCCTTCCGGTGCGCGCCTGCCTCGATCGTGGTGGTTGCCGTCACGTCGTCGCGATCAATCGCGCGCCAGGCCCGGCGTCGAGTCGCGGATGTCGAGCTCGATCTTGCCCTTGAACGGCCTGGCCATCGCCTCCACCTCCGAGGTCGGTACGACTGCCGCAGATCGAGCCTACTATCCGTCGCCCTCGAGCTGGTTTCGGTCCGGGAAAACGCACGATGCCACGCGAGACGACCGGAGCCGGGCGGGGCGAGGGCGTCGCGGCGAAGCAGTGGCGAGGCCGTCCGCACGACGGCGAGGAAGCGCCGACACCGAAGTGGATGGGCGCGATCGACGCGTTCACGCCCGTGAAGTCGCTAGGTGCGGGAGCGGTGCTCGCGGGCGCCAATCCGAAGATCCTGCTCCTCTCGGTCGGCGCCGCGGCGGCGATCCCGCAGACGGGGATCCCGGGATGAGAGCAGGCGATCGCCTACGTCGTCTTCGCGATCATCGGCACGATCGGAGTGGCCGTGCCGGTCGTCATGTACTTCGCGCTCGGCGACCGCGCGGGGCCGCTGCTCGACCGGTTGAAGAGCTGGATGGACAGCACAACGCGGTGATCATGGCCGTCCTCTGCCTCGTGATCGGGGCGAAGCTCGTCGGTGACGCGATCTCGGGCTTCTCCGGCTAGACGTCAGCCGGGCGGGGGTCGCCGATCCAGAACCGAGGGCCGGGGCCGAGTCCCGCTGCGCGATCGCCGGGATTCGTCAGACGGCAGCGGTCGAGCGAGAGGCAGCCGCAGCCGATGCACTCCGTCAGACCTGCCCGCAGGCGCTCGAGCTCTGCGATCCGCGCGCCGATCCGCGCAGCCCACTCGCTCGAGAGTCGGGACCAGTCCCGCCGGGTGGGGACACCGTGAGGTGGCAGCTTCGCCAGCTCGCCGCCGATCTCCTCGAGCGTCAGGCCGACGCGCTGTGCAAAGACGATGAACGCGATCCGACGCAGGACGTGACGCGGGTACCTGCGGTGGCCCGCGCCCTCGCGGAGGGACGTGATGAGCCCGCGCTCCTCGTAGAACCTGAGGGCGGAGGACGCCACGCCACTACGGCGAGAGACCTCGCCGATCGTCAGGGCCTCGCCTGGCCGAGTGCTCGTAGGACTTGACTTCAAGTTCACTTGAACTTCTATTCTATGCCCGAGCGAGTTCGGACGCAACCCAGGAGGTCGCATGAGCACGCCGCAGAGCGCACACGAGCGGATCACCCAGGAGGTCACGACGTGGCCCGGCGTCGAGGCCGGCATCGGCGAGCGAGGTGAGTTCGGCTTCAGGCTCGGGCGACGAGAGCTCGGACACCTCCACGGCAGCCATTCGCTCCACATCGGCTTCCCCAGGACTGTCTGGCACGAGCTCCACGACGCCGGACGGATCGACTACCACCCCGTCTTTCCCGGCCGCCCCGGCTACGCGTCCCGCCGGCTCGCGACCGACGAGGACGTCCGGGACGCGATCGCCTTGCTCCGCCTCAACTACGACCGTGCCGTCGACCGGCACGGCCTGCCGGGCGAGAGCGAGGCAGCGTGACCGCCGACCGTCGCGAGCGCGCTCCACCCTGTTGTCGTCCGACGAGTGAGGCGTCGAGCACGGTGTCCGACTCGAAGTCGGACACCCGGGGGCATTCTCTGCAAAGAGGCGGTGCGACCGCGAAGCGGGCGCCTTCAGGGATCTGCCCCGCCGTCAGGCGGTTTCGCGTACCAAAAGACGGCGGTTTACCGTACGCAGGCCGCCTGTTCACCCGTCAAGCTTCGAGGTCTGGAATACCCTGACCGCGGGCGATGAGTTTCCGGCGACCCGCCGGTCTGAGAGGCAACGACGGAGCGAGAGAGCGGGAGGCAGCCTGATGACGGAGCACAGCGCGGAAACCGGCGGGAACGGCAGGCGAGCGGCGCACGAGCGCCTCGCGACAGGGGGGCTGGCGCGCTGGACGCGGTTGTGCGCGTCGCACCCGTGGCGCATCGTCCTCGGCTGGCTCGCGATCGTCGTGGTCCTGATCGGCCTCGTCGCGACGGTCGGCGGCTCGCTGCGAGACGAGTTCGAGATCCCGGGCTCCGACACCCAGCGGGCGACCGACCTGATCGAGGCGGAGTTCGCCGACGAGCAGGGCGGCGTCCTCAACGTCGTCTTCGCCGCGCCCGAAGGGGAGCGG
Source organism: uncultured Actinomycetes bacterium (assembly GCA_963791895.1). Lineage (GTDB taxonomy): Bacteria > Actinomycetota > Thermoleophilia > Gaiellales > Gaiellaceae > Gaiella. Next base: position 89,193 of record CAWBTY010000009.1, on the reverse strand, counting down.
CTCGACACGGCCGAGCGCAAGGCCGCGATCGAGGAGGCGATCGCCAACCTGAAGACGCCCGAGTTCGAGGCGTCGGAGGACACCGCAGGCCTCGTCAGCGTCTCCGACCCGTTCGAGGAAGGGCGCTTCTCGGAGGAGGGCCGGATCGCCTACGCGGAGGCCCAGTTCGACCGGGTGATCTACGACGAGGACCGCGAGTCGGTCGTCGCGGTCCAGGACGCCGTGCGCGAGGCGGTGGCGCCCGTGGGAGTCACGGTCGAGTACAACGGCGACGCCGAGTTCCCGCCGATCGAGCAGGGAACCTCCGAGCTTCTCGGCCTGCTCGCGGCGATCATCGTCCTGCTGGTCGTCTTCCGGACGTTCGTCGCGGCGTTCATCCCGATCGTGCTCGCGATCGTCGCGCTCGCGACGGCGTTCCTCCTGCTGTTCATCCTCGCCGGGCTGACCGACATCAACACGATCACGCCGATCCTCGTCTCGATGATCGGGCTCGGGGTGGGGATCGACTACTCGCTCTTCATCGTGACGCGGTTCCGGCAGCTCCTGCACGACGGGCTGTCGCCGACCGACGCCGCGGCGGAGGCGGGAGCGTCGGCCGGCCGGGCCGTGCTCTTCGCCGGCCTGACGGTCGCGATCGGCGTGACCGGGCTCGCGTTCTTCGGGCTCGACTTCGTCACGAAGCTCGGAATCGGCAGCGCGCTCGGCGTTCTGACCACCGTACTGCTGGCGAACTCGCTGCTGATCGCGGTGCTGCGGCTCCTCGGCCACAAGATCGATCGGCTCAAGCTCCCGTTCCTGCCCGCGCTGGACGACTCCGAAGCGGCGCGCGAGCGGACGCTCGTTGCGCGGTGGGGGCGGTTCGTGACCCGGAACGCCAGGTTCGTCTTCCCCGTGGTGCTCCTGCTCATGCTCGGGCTCGCGGCGACGTCCGGGCTCGTGCGGCTCGGCGCCGCCGACCAGGGCACACAGCCCACGGAGCAGACCGCCAGGCGCGCGTACGATCTGCTCGCGGAGGGGTTCGGCCCGGGATTCAACGGGCCGATCCCGATCGTCGTCGACGTGAACGACGACGCCGAGGCACCTCAGCGGATCTTCGACGGCGTCGAAGGGCTCTCCGGTGTCGCGTCGGTCGGCGAGCCGCAGCTGAACGAGGAAGGCACGGTCGCGATCGTCTTCGTGACGCCCGACTCCGCCCCGCAGGACGAGGAGACGGACAACCTCGTCGACCGCCTGCGGAGCGACGTCGTCCCCGTGGCGACCCAGGGCGGTGACGCCGTCGCGTACGTCTCCGGGCAGACGGCCGCGTTCAAGGACATCGGCGACCGGATCATGGAGCGGCTGCCGCTCTTCCTGCTCTACGTCGTCGGCGTCACGTTCATCCTGCTCGCGATGGCCTTCCGCTCGGTCGTGATCTCGCTGACGGCGGCGATCACGACGATCCTCTCGGCCTTCGCGGCCTTCGGCGTGCTCACGCTCGTGGTGCAGGAGGGCCATCTGCTCGGCCTCACCGGGCTCGACCGGACAGGGCCGATCGAGACGTTCGTGCCCCCGATCGCCTTCGCGATCCTCTTCGGGCTCTCGATGGACTACATGGTCTTCATCATGAGCCGGATCCGCGAGGAGCACGTCCACGGCCTGCGGACGAAGGAGGCAGTCGAGCACGGCATCTCCGCGATCGGACGGGTCGTCGTGGCCGCGGCGCTGATCATGGGCACCGTCTTCGCGGCGTTCATCCTGAGCGGCGACCGGGTCTCGAAGGAGTTCGGGATCCTGCTCTCGGTGGCGATCCTGATCGACGCCCTGCTGGTGAGGATGACGCTCGTGCCGTCGTTCCTGACGTTGCTGGGCGAGAGGTCCTGGTACATCCCGCGCTGGCTCGACCGGGCGCTGCCGAACCTCACGATCGAGCCGCCGCACGACGGCAACGGGCGCGCACCGGTCGCGGAGCCGCGGCCCGAGCCGGTCAGCCCCGGCTGAGCTTCGCCTGAAGGACGGGCCGGCCCTCGCGGCCGGCCCGTCCGTGCGTCACAGGAGACTCACAGGCTAGGGTCGGCCATTCTCAGCAGACTCACAGCAGAGAATGGCACGGTGGCTCGATGACGGTCGTCCAGGGAAACGGCAGGCCCGGCGCCAGGATCCTCGTCGTCGACGACGAGGCCTCGATCGTCGACGCGGTCGCGACGGCGCTGCGCTACGAGGGGTTCGACGTCGAGGAGGCGGTCACGGGCCGGGAGGCGCTGTCGGCCGTCGCTCGCTTCGACCCGGACCTGATCGTGCTCGACTGGATGCTGCCGGACATCGAGGGCATCGAGGTGGGGCGCAGGTTGCGGGAGCGCGGGCAGCGGAACGCGATCCTCTTCCTCACGGCGAAGGATGCCGTCGAGAACAAGGTCGACGCGCTGCGGGCCGGTGGTGACGACTACGTGACGAAGCCGTTCAGCCTCGCCGAGCTGGTCGCGCGGGTGCAGGCGATCCTGCGCCGGACGGCGGGCGACCTCCCGGGAGACGTCCTCCGGTTCGCGGACGTGACGCTCGACGAGAGCCGTCACGAGGTGTTCCGCGGCGAGACGCAGTTGCAGCTGACCGCGACAGAGTTCGCGCTCCTCCGCTTCTTCCTCCTGAACCCACGCCGCGTCCTCTCGAAGCCGCAGATCCTGCAGAACGTGTGGCGCTACGACTTCGGGGGAAACGCGAACGTCGTCGAGACGTACGTCAGCTACCTGCGCCGGAAGCTCGACGCCGGCGGGCCGCCCCTCATCAAGACGGTGCGGCAGGCGGGCTACATGCTCGACGAATGAGCGTCGCTCGCCTTCGGCTCGCCGGCCTCTCGCTGCGCGCGCGGCTCCTCCTGGCGGTGATCTCGCTCGCCGCGGTGGGGCTCGTGGTCGCGAACGTCGTCACGTACACCTCGCTCCGCTCGTTCCTCGTCGACCGGGCGGACGCGGCGCTCCAGGACAGCGCTCGCTCGCTGCGCGGCGGCGGGCGCCGCGCGCCGCCCGGCATCGCCGTGGAGCTTCGCTCGCCCGACGGCACGTCGGTGATCGCCGACCTGCCCGCGTACGGCGGTCCCGGCGCGGAGACACCCGCACCGCAGCTGCCGGACACGATCGACCCGCCGGAGGAGGTGGACGGGCCGGAGCGCGTGCGCTACTTCACGGTGCCGGGCGAGGACGGAGACAGGTATCGCGTCCGCGCCTCGCTCGAGGACGGCGCGGAGGCGATGCTCGTCGTCGCCTCGTCGCTCCGCGACGTCGACTCGACGCTCGACCGGTTGCTCGCGATCGAGATCGTCGTCACCGTCGCCGTGCTCGGCGCGCTCGTCGCGCTCGGCCTGTGGCTCGTGCGCCTCGGCCTGCGACCGCTCGACGACATCGGGAAGACGGCGGCGACCATCGCCGCCGGCGACCTCTCCCGCAGGGTCGAGCGCGACGACGAGCGCACCGAGGTCGGCCGGCTCGGCCGCTCGCTGAACACGATGCTGGGGCGGATCGAGTCGTCGTTCCGCGCGCAGGAAGCCTCGGAGCGCAAGCTGCGACGGTTCGTCGCGGACGCGTCGCACGAGCTCCGCACGCCGCTCGCAGCGGTGCGTGCGTACGCCGAGCTCTACAGCCGGGGCGCGGCCGAGCGTCCCGACGACCTCGAGCGCTCGATGCGCGGCATCAGCCGTGAGTCCGAGCGCATGAGCCTGCTCGTCGACGATCTCCTGCTTCTCGCCCGGCTCGACGACGGACGACCGCTCGCGCGTGACCCCGTGACCCTGGACGAGGTCGTCGGCGAGGCCGTCGAGACAGCCCAGGCGGTCGACCCCGAACGACCGATCGAGCTCGTCGCGGAGCGGGCCGTCGTCATCGGTGACCGTGACCGTCTGCGGCAGATCGTCGACAACCTGCTCGCAAACGTGCGCGCGCACACGCCGCCCGGCGCCCCGGTCGTCGTCACCGTGCGGCAGGAGACGCAGAGCGCGGTGATCGAGGTCGCAGACAGCGGCCCGGGGCTCGATCCCGAGCAGCTCGAGCACGTCTTCGAGCGCTTCTATCGCGCCGATCCCTCGCGCGCCCGTGCGAGTGGTGGTGCCGGGCTCGGGCTCTCGATCGTCGCGGCCGTCGCGGAGGCGCACGGCGGCCGTGTCTCCGCCCGCTCCGGCCCCGACGGCGGCGCGACGTTCGCGATCGCGATCCCGCTCGCGCCCGACGACTCGGAGGGACATCACGGCGATCTCCCAGCGGCTCCTGCCACCCTCGGGGGAGAGACCGAGACGGAGGAGGTTGCATGACCGGACGCGCAATCAGGACGACCGCCCTCGTGGCACTCGCCGCCGCGGCGGTCCTCGCGCTCGCCGCGGCGACGACCGCGACCGCGCACGACCGCGGCGGCAAGGGCGGTCGCCTCGGCGGGGCGAGCTCGAGCGCGCTCGTGACCGACGCGGCCAGGCGGCTCAACGTGACGCGGGCGAGGCTCGTCGACGCGATCGAGGACTCCGCGCGGAGCCGGGTCGACGCGGCCGTCGCCGACGGAGACATCACGCAGTGCCGACGCTGCGGACCTGAAGGAGGACCTGGCCGACAACCTGCACACCGCGATGCATCTCTCGCAGACGAGGACCGTCGCCTCGAACCTCGGTGTCACGACGACGCGGCTGAACGACGCTTTCCGCGCGTCGCGCAGGGCGGCGATCCTCGCGAAGATCGAGGAGGCGCTCGACGACGAGCGCATCGACGAGGATCGCGCGGCCGAGCTCGCGAGGAGCTCGAGGACGCCGAGCTGCCGGGCTACAAGGGCGGCCTCGGGGGCTTCGGCAGGTAGCGGCGTTCGGTGGGGGAGGGAGGGCCACGTCCCTCCCTCTTCGTTCTACGGGAGAGCTCAGGGCGCGTCCTCCGGCTCACAGGGTCCTCACAGGCGGCGTTCAGATCCGACTCAGGACGCGCTGGTGCCATGTCTGGAGACCCCGGACGAAAGGACTCGCACGATGACACGGCCACTTACCCGGATCGCAGCACTCGTCGCCGCGCTGGCTCTCGCCGCGTCGGCGGGCGCCGCGACGTACGCGGCACTCGACGGCCCCGCCGCAGTCTCCCGAGCCGGCGTCGCGGCCGGCTCGCCGGTGGCGAGCTCGACCGCGCTCTCGGTCGCGGAGATCTACGAGCGAGCTCATAGCTCCGTCGTGGAGATCACGGTCTCGGGCGCGGCGCAGACCGACCCGTTCGGTGCTCCAGGCGGGACCGCGGAGGCGCAGGGCTCGGGCTTCGTCTACGACGAGCGAGGGCCACATCGTCACGAACGCCCACGTCGTCGAAGGCGCCGAGAGCGTCGAGGTGCGGTTCTCGAACGGCGAGACCCGCAAGGCGACCGTTGTCGGCACGGATGCCTCGACCGACCTCGCGGTGCTCGACGTGGACGCCGACGCGTCGCTGCTCGAGCCACTCGCGCTCGCGGACTCGTCCGACGTCGGAGTCGGCGATCCGGTCGTCGCGATCGGGAGCCCGTTCGGCCTCGAGGACACCGTGACCACGGGCATCGTGAGCGCCCTCGGCCGCTCGATGGAGGCACCGAACGGCTTCACGATCAACGATTCGATCCAGACGGACGCGGCGATCAACCACGGCAACTCCGGCGGGCCTTTGCTCGACCTCCAGGGCCGCGTGATCGGCGTGAACGCGCAGATCGCGAGCGAGTCGGGCGGGAACGACGGCGTCGGCTTCGCGATTCCCGCCGAGACTGTCGAGGCGGTCGTCGCGCAGCTCGTCGACGACGGCACCGTCGAGCACGCCTACCTCGGCGTCTCGGTGACCGAGGCGGACGGCTCGACGGGCGTCGAGGTGGCGGAGGTGCGGAGCGACAGCCCGGCCGAGGCCGCCGGGCTCGAGGTCGGCGACGTCGTCGTCTCGGTCGACGGGGACGAGGTCGGGACGCCGGCGGAGCTCCAGGCGGCGATCGACGATCACGACCCGGGCGAGTCGGTGCCTCTCGGCATCGTCCGCGACGGCGACTCGCGCGATGTCACGGTCCGCCTCGGCACACGACCGTCGTGAGCCCCGGACAACGCTTGTGTTCAAGTAACACAAGCGTTGTCCGCGCGCCTCAGTCCGCCTTCGGCCCTGGTCGGGTGAGCCCGCTCTCGTAGGCGAAGATCACGGCCTGGACGCGATCGCGGAGGTTCAGCTTCATCAGGATCCGCTTGACGTGCGTCTTCACCGTCGACTCCTCGATCACGAGCGCCGCGGCGATCTCCGCGTTGGAGAGACCGCGGGCCAGTTGCTCGAGCACCTCCCGCTCGCGCGGGGTCAGCTCTCGGAGACGGTCGTCGAAGACCGCCTCGCCGGCCGGCAGCGCGGCCATGCGATCGATCACGCGCCGCGTGACCGACGGGGAGAGGAGCGAGTCCCCGGCCGCGACGGCCTTGATCGCGCCGAGCAGCTCCTCCGGGGTCGCGCGCTTGAGCAGGAAGCCCGAGGCGCCGACCGTCAACGCGCCGAAGATGTACTCGTCGTCCTCGAACGTCGTGAGGATCACGACCCGTGCGTCGGGAGCGGTCGCGACGATCTCACGCGTCGCCGCGATCCCGTCCAGGCCGGGCATGCGCACGTCCATCAGGACGACGTCCGGCCGGTGCTCGCGCACGGCCTCGATCGCGAGGGCGCCGTCCGCGGCCTCACCGACCACCTCCACCCGGCCGTCGCTCGAGAGCACCGCGGCGAGGCCCGCGCGCATGAGGGCGTCGTCGTCGACGAGCAGAACACGGACGGGATCGTCAGTCACGGGCGCCCTCACGGTACGGAAGCGTCGCGTGCACACGGAACAGGCCGTCCGAGGGGCCGGCCTCGAGCGTTCCACCGAGCAGGAGCGCTCGCTCGCGCATGCCGACGATCCCGTGGCCGCTGCCGGGCTCGGCTTCCGCCGCCGGGTTGGTCACCGTGATCTCGAGCGCGCCTGAGCCGAACTCGAGGAGGACCGCGGCGCTCCCGAGGCCGTGGCGGGCGGCGTTCGTGAGCGCCTCCCGCACGATCCTGTAGGCGGCCTGGTCGACGGCCGGCGGAAGCACTCGCGGCGTTCCCTCGATCGTGAGGGTCGGCCTGAGCCCGGCGGCGCGCGAGCGATCGAGGAGCATCTCGAGCGCCGCCAGCCCTGCCGGCGGCTCCACGTCGCCGCGGGGGCCGTCCTCGCGAAGCACCCTCACGAGCTGGTCGATCTCCACGAGCGTGTCGCGGGCGACCTCCTCGATCGTCTCGATCGCCGCACGCGAGCGCGCGGGGTCCTGCTCGAGCAGGAGCCGCGCCGCGCCGGCCTGGACGAGGATCACGCTGACCGCATGGCCCGCCGAGTCGTGCAGGTCGCGCGCGATGCGCGTCCGCTCCTCGGCGCTCGCGAGTCGGCGCTCGCGCTCGGTCTCCCGCGCCGCGCGGCGTAGCCGCTCCGCCTCCGCTGCGCGACGCTCGCCGCGCTGGCGCAGCCGATCGCCGGCGAACCACGCGAGCCCCCAGACGACGATGCCGCCGAGCACCTCGGGGCCGACGCCGTACCGGGCGAGGGAGGGCACGAGGAGGACGACGACGCTTCCCGCGAGCACCGCCGTCCGGATCCGCGGGGGCTCCTCGCCGGTTTGACGCGCGACCGTGTAGAGCGCGATCGCGAACGCGAGCGGCGGAAAGCCGTAGCCGAGCCCGTAGAGGGCCCCGGTGGCGAGCGACACGAGCACCAGGACCGGCAGAGGGGCGAGGCGTCGCGCCGGCGAGGGGCGCCGCCATGAGCAGTGCGAGGCCGCCGCCCAGCCCGTCGAGCTCGCGGCCGCTCCGCTCGAGCTCGTCGCGATCCCAGCCGCCGTGCGACATCGCCCCGAGCGAGATCGCGAGGACGACGCAGGCGATGATTGCGTCGACGACGAGCCGGCCCGGACGCACGCCCCGCATGCCTGCGACGCTACCCGGCCCGATCCCGCCGCGAGTCGCCCCCGGGGAGGATCCGCGTCCCCCCACGGGAGGAGCCGGAGGATCCCGCTCGGGGGCGTTTCGGACGAGTGGTGGCCGGCCGTAGCGTGGCCGCCATGAGCACACTCAACGCAGTCACGTCGGTCGTCGGCTCGCACGGCGAGCACCACGGCTTCTTCCCGTTCGCGCTCCTCTGGGTGGCGCTGCTCGGCGCAGGGATCTACTTCCTCGTGCGGAACCGCCGCTCACGCCAGCCCTCGGGCATGGAACGGGCACGCGACATCCTCGCGGAGCGGTACGCGCGTGGCGAGATCACGGGCGAGGAGTATCGCGAGCGGCTCGAGCAGCTGAAGTAGCGAGCCTCGCGATGAGTTCCCGGGGGCGACGTGGTCTGATTCAACGACGCGATCGCAGACCGCGATTCGCCCCCGGTGACGATGAGACGAGGAGGCAGAGATGCGAAAGCTCGTAGTCGGAACGTTCATGACGCTCGACGGGGTCATGCAGGCGCCCGGCGGGCCCGACGAGGATCGCGACGGTGGGTTCGACCAGGGCGGCTGGTCGGTCGGCTACTGGGACGAGCTCATGGGCCGGTTCGCGGGCGAGTCGCACACCGCGGCCGGCGAGTTCCTGTTCGGGCGGCGGTCGTACGAGATCCTGGCCGGTCACTGGCCGAAGGTCGGCGACGACGACCCGATGGCCGCGAAGCTCAACGCGACACGAAAGCACGTTGCGTCGCGGACATGGACGACTGCTGACCTCACGTGGGCGAACTCCGACGCTCCTCGAGGGCGACGTCGCCGACGCGGTCGCGGCGCTGAAGGCCGAGGACGGTGGCTCCATCTTCGTCATCGGAAGCAGCGGGCTGCTCCAGACGCTCATCCGCCACGACCTCGTCGACACCTTCATCGTGTGGACGTTCCCCGTCGTCGTCGGCCAGGGCAAGCGGCTCTTCGGCGACGGAGCGATCCCGGCCGGGCTCCGACTCGCGGACCTTCAGACATCGACCACCGGCGTCACGATCGCCACGTACGAGCGAGCAGGCGAGATCCAGAGCGGCTCGTTCGCGCTGGAGGAGCAGGCCTAGGCTGCCGGCCGCCTCGCTAGCCAGCGCCGAGGATCCGCGCCTTGCCCGCGGCGAGCTCCTCGTCGGTCAGGACGCCCTTCTCGTGCAGGGCGGCGAGCCGCTCGAGCTCGTCGACCTGCACTGCGGCGGCCGTGTCGCCGCTCGAGGCCGCCTTGTCGTCCCCGGAGCCCGGCCGCAAGCGCCCGAGCGGGCGAAGCATCTCGCGGGGCTCGGTCTCGGCGGCCTCCGGGAACTCGCGCACGGTCGCACGGCGCACGACCTCGACGCCGATCACGAGCAGGACCGCCGTCACGAGGAGGTAGAGCGGGCGCCGGGCCTGCGCGAAGGGCGCCCACCAGACGAAGAGGAGGAAGCCCAGCGCGAGGATCCCGTAGGTCAGCTCCGGCCGGCCGAAGACGGGCGCCAGCCACCGGCGCGACGCGACGCCGGTGCGCCCCGGTCCGGTGAGCCACACGCCGACGAGCCCGACGAGGCCGATGGCGATCGCCGCCCACGCCCCGTCGGCGAGCAGGTCGGTGAGGATGTCCCAGGCCTCGCTCGCGGCCTCCTCGACGCTGCTCGTCGTCGCGAGCTCGTCGACCACGTAACTCCCTGCGACGGAGCGCAGGACGAGAACGAGCAGGCCGGCCACGATGATCCCGATCGCGATCGCCCGCAGCTCGATTCGCCGGCGGCCGCGCGCGAGCCAGAGGGCGATGCCCCAGAGGAGGAAGGGCAGGACCCAGATCCACGTCGCGACCCTCTCGAAGAGCTCGGTGACGTCCTGCGCGGTGTCGAGCTTCTCCGCGGGCAGCACCGTGATCACGCCGGTGTCCTCGGGCAGGCGGTCGGACAGGTTCCCGAGGAAGTCGAAGCGCTCGCCGAGCTGCAGCACGAGCGGACGTAGGTTGAGGACGACCGCCTGGTCCTCCACACGGAGCACCCGCGTTTCGTTGCGGAGGACGTCGACGAGCTGCTGGTGCGCCAGGGCGACGGACTCGCGCCACACCGCCTGGACGCGCGGGCGCTCGAGGAGCCGGTCTGCGAGACGGTCGCTGAGCTCGCGGAGACCGGCCGTGATCGGCCCGGCCAGCCGCTGCTGGTCCGGCGGCAGTCGGGTCTCGAGCTCCGCCGCCACGTCCACGTTCGTGAAGAGCGCGTCGACCGACGACGTGGCGATCTGCGCCCTGATCGCGTCGTTCGCGATCAGCTCGGTCGCGGTCTCCTCGAACGTCTCGTTGTCGAAGGCCTGCCAGTGCAGGTAGCCGGCGAGGATCGTCACCGCGGCGAGCAGGACGCCGAGCACGACGAGGACGCGCGCCAGGATCAGGCGCCAGGTCGGTGCGCGGTTGACGTCGGGACGGCTCAAGGGTGGGGGTGCGCCTCGGGTCGTGCGCGCTCAACTATCTCGCGGGATCGCCCGGCGGTCAAGCGGCCTCGCCTCGCAGCCGGACACGTCGTCTCCAGGCGGTCGCGTTCAGGAACGCGGCGGCGACGATCAGACGCGCCGTGACGTAGAGCCAGAGCAGGATCACCGTCGCGGCCCCCAGCGAGCCGTACAGCTCCGACGAGCGTCCGAGCCGCGGCACGAGGTAGAGGACGACGAAGAGGTGGATCCCCTGCGTGCCGACACCGATGAGGACCGCGCCGGGCAGCAACGCGCGCAGGGGAGCATCGGCGTGGGGCAGCAGCCACATGATCCAGAGCGCAACGCCCGCGTAGACGACGAGCATCGCCAGCGTGACGACGAGGCCTGCGACGCCCAGAGCGTCCCGAAGCCAGGCTGTCACCGTCGAGGCGAGCATCAGCCCGAGGGCGAGGCCGTTGAAGAGCGCCGCCGCGTGAACGGGGCGGCGCAGCCGGCCGAGGGGGACGTTCCAGGCCAGCGCGTGGGCGATCCGGAGGGCGCGGACGACGCCGAGCGAGAAGTAGCTCGTCAACGCCAGCCCCGCGACCAGGAAGTACCAGCGGCTGCTCGAGCTCTCGGCGATCGCCTGGGAGGCCGCTTGGGCGGCCGCGGCGCCCATGCCGAGGCTCTGCGCCGCCTCCTCGAGCCCGTCCGGATCCGCGCCCTCCCAGAAGCTGAGGACCGCCGCCGTGAGGAGGCCGAGCGGCAGCAGCCAGAAGAAGAGCCGGTAGGCAAGGCCGCCGGCGAGCAGCCCTCCCCCGCCGCGGCGCTCGCCCTCGAATGCCTCGACGCCGCACTCGAAGCCGCGGACGCGCTGGACGCCCCAGGCGAGCCCTCGCTCGCCGAGGATCTGGGCGGTCGCGATCCGCTCGCCGAGCCACGTCGCGCGGGGCTCGGTGCCCGCGTCCGGATCCTCCCGCTCTGGCTCGGCGCCCGTCACCCGGCGATCGTCACACAGGGCCGTGCGCTCCGTCGACTGTTCTATGCTCGCCGCTGTGACGATGGTGCCGTCCGACGAGACGAGCGGAAGGAGCGTCCGGACGACCCTCCGCAACGCGGTCGACACCACGATCGCGGTGCGGACGATCCTCATCGGCCTCCTGGTCTTCCTGCTGGCCTGGGCGGTCGTCTCGATCAGGGACACGCTGCTGCTCGTCTTCGTCGGCATCTTCCTCGCACTCGTCTTCGAGGTGCCGGTACGCACCTTCATGCGGCTGACCGGGCGAGGCCGCGGCGCCTCGGCGACGATCGTCGTCCTCGGCTCGGCCGCGCTCGTGACGATCATCGCGCTGATCTTCCTCGTGCCGCTCGCCGGGAGCGTCAGGGACTTCCTGCAGGAGGTGCCCGACCTCGTCGCCGACCTGCGCGAGTCGGGCGAGCTCGACGCGCTCGGCGACACGGGCGCCGCGGAGAACGTCCAGGAGGGCGCGGACCAGCTCGGCGCGACGATCCCCGACGCGATCTCGGCGCTCCTCGGCTTCGCCGGATCGGCGTTCTCGATCGGGCTCGCGCTCTTCACCGTGCTCTTCCTCTGCCTGTTCCTCCTGATCGACATGACGAACCTGAAGCGGGCGGCGGCGAGCGTGCTCCTGCCCGACGACGCCGACCGGTGGCTCGAGGTGTGGGAGCGGATCACGAACAGCGTCTCGCGCTGGGCGATCGGCGCCGTGACGATCGCGTGCATCGCCGGCACCGTGCAGGGCACGACCGCCTGGCTCCTCGGCTCGAGCTACGCGCTCGCGCTCGGCGTCATCGCGGGCCTGCTCGACCTGATCCCGAACCTCGGGGCGACGATCGCCGGGTTCATCCTCGTGCCGACGCTCTGGGCGGAGGAGGGCGTGACGGCGGCGATCATCATGCTCATCGTCGTCCTCGTCTACCAGCAGCTCGAGAACAACCTGCTCGGGCCGACGATCTACGGGCGCGCCGTGAACATCTCTCCGTTCTTCGTGATTCTCGGCGTGACTCTCTTCGGCTCGCTCCTCGGCGTGCTCGGCGCCCTCGTCGCAGTGCCCGTCACGGCCTCGCTGCAGATCGTCATCCAGGAGGTGACGAAGGCCCGGCGGGCGACCGTCGCCGCCGCCCGCGCCGCCCGCGAGGCCGCGGGCGCTCCGGCCGACGAAGCCTCCGCTCCCGCGTCGTAGCGGATGCTCGAGGCGTTCTCGTGGGGGCTGCTGGCGGCCTCTTCGCTGCTCGTGGGCGGCGTGCTGTCGATCGCGTTCTCGATCGGACCGCGACTGCTCGGCGTGGTGATGGCGTTCGGCGCCGGGGTGCTGATCAGCGCGACCTCGTTCGAGCTGGTGGAGGAGGCCTTCGAGACCTCGGGCCTGCTCAGCGACGTCGCGCTCGGGCTCTTTGCGGGATGCGCCGTCTACGCGCTCGGCGACGCGGTGATCGACCGCATGGGCGGCGCGGCGCGGAAGAGCTCGGGCGGCGAGCAGGCGGAAGGCTCGCCACTGGCGATCGTCCTCGGCATCGTGCTCGACGGGATTCCCGAGTCGGCCGTGATCGGGCTGACGCTGCTCAAGGGCGGCGCGGTGAGCGTGGCCATGCTCGCGGCCGTCTTCATCTCGAACGTCCCCGAGGCCGTCGCGGCCACTTCGGGGCTCGTGGCGGCGGGGTGGCGACGCGGGCACATCTTCATCCTCTGGGGCTCCGTGACGCTCATCTCGGGCCTCGCGGCGCTCGCCGGCTATGCGTTCTTCGACGAGGCGTCGGCGAGCGTCGTGGCGTTCGTGCTCGCCTTCGCCGGAGGCGCGATCCTGACGATGCTGGCCGACACGATGATGCCCGAGGCGTTCCGGCACGGCGGCAAGCTCGTCGGCGTGTTCACGACGCTCGGCTTCGCGACGGCGTTCGCGATCAGCGCGTTCGAGTGACCTCGTTCAGACCGCGACGCTCACCGGGAACGACGCGATCCAGGCGAGAGTGCAGACGAAGACGAGGCACCCGAGGCCGAGGATCGCTACGCGTGGGCCCGGGCGGGTCAGCCGGGTGCTGATGCCGGCGAAGAAGAGCGCGGCCGCGAAGAGCGTCACGGCAAGGACGTAGTTCGAGGAGCGCTGGATGTTCCGTCGCGCCTCGGCGGCGTTCTCCTCGGCGGCCACCTCCAGGCGATCGGCCTCTGTCTGCGATTCGAGCACGTACTCGGGCATCGCAAAGGGGCTGAGCGGCGCGCGAGGGTTGCGGAGGGGCCGGGTCGCGACCCAGGCCTCGAACGCAGGCACGAACTCCTTGCGGAAGCGCTGCCGGTAGAAGTCGGCGAGCATCGTCTGCTCCTGCGCGTAGGCGTCGGCCCACTGCGTGAAGAGGGCGAGGTCGATCTGCGCGTTCCGGTTCGCGAGACCGGAGGCGCGGGTCGACTCGACGCGGGAGGCGTTCGCTCGTGCCGCCGCCTTCGCCTGCTCCCCGTTCCAGCGCGACGCCTGGTAGCCGCTCCAGGCGGTTGCCAGCGTGGCGACGGAGAGGAGGACGGTCGCGACGATCTCGAAGGTCCGGACGGAGGGCACGCTCAGCCGGTCCGGGCTCCGACGCGGTCACACGGCACGGGATCGTCGCGCCCGATCGCCGCACGTGCCTGCTCGGCGATGCTCAGCGTGCGCTCCATCGCGACGGGTTGGATCGCACCGATCCCGTCGTGGTAGGGCGTGTCGAGCCACTTGATCACGAGCAGCGTCGCGACCATCACGGCGACGACGGAGCCGACCAGCAGACCCTGCACCACTGCTCGCTCGCCGCTGTCGGCGAAGAACAGCGTGAAGACGAAGATCACGGCCCCGATGAAGAAGAGCACGATCCACAGCGGGGTCGGGATCACGCCCTCGGCGCCGTGGATCCGGTCGTTGCGCGCCTGCTCGCGAGTCGCCGTCTGCTCGAGCCACTGGTCGTACGCGGACTGCTCCGCGTTGGCCTGCGGCTCGACCGTCTCGAGCGTCCGGAAGAGGGAAACGCCCCAGGGATTGATGGCGTCGCCCGCGGTCCCGGCTTCCATGCGAGGCCATTCCTGACTCACGACCGAGCGCGCGTAGCAGATGAGCTCTCCCGAGAGCTCGGCCGTCGCGCCGTCGGGCATGAGCTCGGCGGTCGCGAACTGCTGCGCGACGACGATCGCCTCCGTCTCGGCGCCCGAGCGCGAGACGTCGTAGTTCGCGAACGCGAGGAAGACGATGAAGCCGAGCAGGACCGAGAACCCCGTCGCGAGCACGCCGAACACTCCGGCCGCGCGGTCTCCGTCGTTGAAGAAGCCGCCGTCGGGAGCGCGGCGGCGCAGGAGCAGCAGGAGCGCGACGGCCACGGCCGTCGCGGCAACCACGATCGCGCCTGCGAGGAGAAGGCTCATCGGACGAGCCTACGATCCCACGTCGTCGGGATCGGTGGCGTGTCGGGCCGGTGTTCACCCGGGTGAACGTCCGGGGCGGCGATGGGTGGCGATCCGCAACCGTGTGATGCTTGCGCCGTGGCGAGGTTGTCGACTTGACCGGGGCGACGCGTTACCGGATCGTGCTTCGGGACGAGTTGAGCGACCGCTTCGCGAAGAGCTTCGACCCGATGACGATGACGTGCGCGGACGGGCGCACGATCCTCGTCGGCGAGGTCGTCGACCAGGCACAGCTGCACGGTCTGCTCGAGCGCGTCTCCCGGCTCGGGCTCGAGCTCGTCTCGGTCGAGCCCGAGGAGTCTTGACGGGATTCCGCGGGATGGGCGAGTACTCGACGCGTGACGTCCGGCCGGCACGTGACTAGACCGGCACTCGGCGCGGACCTCGGCTCGAGGGCGCCCCGCTCGGCCCGCGACGACGGCAAGGCTCCAGCCGTCCACGGGCTACCCCGCGGGTGCTGGCCCGGACTGGAGCCCGCGGCGCCAGCCGAGGAGGAGCGCGTGCACCGACGCAGCGCCCACGAGCGGCGCGTCGGGGAGCGGCAGCTCGGCGGGCGCCAGGACGAACGGGCGCGTCTGGAGGCCGCCCATGCCACCGTGGAACGAGATCAGCTCCTCGAACGCGCAACCCTCGTCCAGCTCGGGGTCGTAGAAGCTGTTCACGAAGAGGTCGGGCGCGTTCGTGAACCCGTCCGAGCGGAGCAGGTGCTGCGCGGCGGTGGGTGAGAACGCGCGGAGCGGGTCCGCTCCCTCGACGCGGCCGTCGGCGAGAAAGCGCGTACCGCGGCCGCCGAGCACGACAGGCCCGTCCTCCGCCGAGCGGACGAGCACGAAGCCGACGTGCTCGTGCGCGAGCAGAGCGGGGAGCAGACGTGGGTGGCGCTCGTCGATCTCCTCGCGGGTCATCCGTCGCGGCTCGTCGAGCAGGTAGACGAGCCCGAGGTTCCCCGAGCCGAGCACGACGACGTCCTCGCCGCTCACGTCCTTCTTGCTGCTGCGCTTCGCGCCCGATGCGTCGCCCTGCCCGGTCGCCTCGTCGAAGGCGACGCCGACGTTCGTGCGGCTCTCGTCCTCGCCCGACTCCGCGCGCACTGCGCTCGCCTCGACGGAGCGGCGCACGAGATCCTCGAGCGCGTAGCCGTTCCGCTGCTCGAAGGTGGCTCCCTGCGTCTGCCCGTGATCCGAGAGCACGACGATGTGGTACGGCCGCGGGGCATACGCGCGTGCACGCTCGATCCGCCCGAACTGCTCGTCGAGCTTGCGCAGCGCCTCCAGCGTGTCCGGTCGCTCGAGGCCGGAATGGTGGGCGACCTCGTCGTAGCTCGCGAAGGTCGCGTAGATCGCCGGCCGGCCGACGAACATGTCGGAGAGCACGGCGTACACCGTCAGGTCGCGGACGGCGACGCACATCCCCGCCCGCAGGAGCGGGTAGATGCCGCCACGGTGGCCGCGGGGCTTTACGTCGCGGCGGCGCTGGCGGGCGGAAGCGACCACCTCGAGGATCACCTCCCACACGACGAGCACGAGCGTCCGGGTGACGTTGAAGCCGTTGGCGAAGAACGCCCTGTAGCCCGGATTGGACTTCTTCTCCTCGGGAACCCGGCTGGCGGTCAGCAAGGCATGGTCGGCCTCGCCCGAGAGGAGGTTGCCGCGGCTCGCGCCCCCGTCGCGGAGCAGGCCGTCGCCCGCGTGCCGCCGCTCGAGCTCCGCGCAGTCGTCGGGGTTGGAGCACACCATCAGCTCCATCCGCTCCTTCTCGACCCAGCGGAAGGCCGGGATGTTCTCGTTCGAGCCGAGCAGGATCCCCGCCTGGCTCGCACCCGTCTGCGAGGAGAGATCGGTCTCCCACTCGACGAGGCGGTGCGTCGACGCTGCGAGCCAGCTCGCCATGTTCGGCGCGTTGCCGTCGCGCATGGCGCGCTGGAGCACCGGTTTCGAGAGACCGTCGATCTCGAGGTAGAGGATCCCCGGAACGTCGGTCCTCTGCCGGTCGGCCGACTTCCGCGCCACTCGGTGGACGACGCGGAGCGAGTAGGCGTCGTCGTCGTTCGTGCCCAGGATCACCTGCAGGATCGTCGTCACGGCGGCGATCACGAGCGAGGCGAGGAGCGCCCAGCCGAAGCCGTCCACCTCGAGCCCGCCGTCGAGCCGGCCGACGAGCAGGAGCGCAACCGCGTTCCCCAGCAGGACGAGCAGGAACGCGAGCGCGACCGTGTAGGGCAGGCGGAGGGCTGCGATCACCGGCGGGAGGATCGCGTTGATGATCGCGATCAACGCCGCGACGCCGAGCGCCTGCCAGAAGCCGCCCACGTCGAGACCGGGGAGGATCGCCGCGGTGACGAGGATCGCCACCGCGCCCACGAGCCACGCGAGAGCCACCCGTCCGGGTCGCAGCCTGGGGAGGACGTCCGCCCGCTGCGGCTGACGACCGTACGCGGGCGTTTCGACCGCCGACATGTCAGCGACCCTAACGCCGTCCCGCGCGGTTGCCTACCGACGCGTGAGCGCGATCACCCGGGTGAAGACGCGGCGCGCGACCGGTTCCTCGGCAGACACGCGGGCGGCAGGAGAATATGCTCGCCGGCAATGGACGATGCGCTTCCTGCTCCGCCGCTCCGGGAGCGAATCCACTGGAAGCGGATCCTGCTCGTCGTCGCAGCCGTCCTCCTGACGGCACTCGTGCTGAACCTGCTCGGCTGGGACGTGCGCGAGTGGTTCCGGAGCCTCTGGGACACGATGACGGACATCTCGCTCGGCTACCTCGTCGCAGCGCTCACGGCCCAGACGGTGCAGACGACGTTCACCGCCCTCGCCTGGCTCCCGATCCTGCGCTTCGCGTACCCGGACGCCGAGATCCCGTTCAGGCCCGTGCTCGCGTCGTATGCGGTCGGCGTGGCGCTGAACGGCTTCCTGCCGGCGAACATCGGCACCTTCGTGATGATGTTCCTCTTCCTCACGTTCATCCCCGGCTCGACGTTCCCGGGCGTCTTCGCCGGTTGGCTCGTCCACAAGATCTTCTTCACGATCGCGGGCGGCTTCGTCTACCTCTATCTCCTCCTGTCGGTGCCCGGCTCGTTCGACATCGAGCTCGGCAACGTCTCGGACCACCCGTTCGTCACCGCGATCGTGCTCGCGGGGGGTGCGTTCCTCCTCGTCGTACTCGCGCGCCTCTTCTGGCGGCAGGTGAAGAAGCTCTGGGAGAAGGCGAAGGTCGGCGGGCGGATCCTCTCCGACCGGCCCGCCTACTTCGGTCGGGTCGTCCTCCCCGAGTTCATCGGCTGGTCGGCGAAGCTCGCCGTCACGGGGATCTTCCTCGCCGCGTACGGAATCCCGGTCACGTTCCACACGATCATGAGCGTGATCGGCGGCAACTCACTCGCCAACGTCGCCTCGTTCACGCCGGGTGCGGTCGGGATCACGCAGGCGGTGAACGCCGCGAGCCTGACGGAGGTCACCGACGCGACGACGGCGACGGCGTACTCGCTCGGCCAGCAGCTGATCGTCACCGCCTGGAACCAGGTCTTCGCGATCGTGCTCCTCGTCTGGGCGTTCGGCTGGACGGGCGGGAAGCAGCTCGTCCGCGACTCCTACGGCGAGGCCAAGGGGAAAGTCGCCGAGCAGGCGGAGGCGCGGAAGGAGCGCAAGGCCGAGAAGCGGTCTGCACGTGACGCCGCCGAGTAGCCGTTCACCCGGGTGAAGGCCGCCCGGGCGGCCGCAACCGCTCCACGAGCCGTCCTAGCATCGTCCCGAGGCGGTCATCAGGCCGCCGAGAGGAGCGAGAGCAGTGGGAGTCGAGCAAGAAACGGTGCAGCGCCAGGTGCTGCCGATCCCCGACCGGCCCCGATCGGGCCTCGTCACCTACGACGCGAAGGATCCCGCGACGTCGTTCCCGCCGATCGAGCCGCTCCGGCCGCCCGAGGGCGCGCCGAACGTGCTCGTCGATCCTCATCGACGACGTCGGCTTCGCTGCCTCGAGCGCGTTCGGCGGGCCGATCTCGACGCCGACCGCGGAACGCCTCGCGACGAACGGGCTCAAGTACAACCGCTTCCACACGACCGCGCTCTGCTCACCGACCCGCCAGGCGCTCCTCACGGGCCGCAACCATCACTCGGTCGGGATGGGCGGGATCACGGAGATCGCCACCTCGGCGCCCGGCTACAACTCGATCCGGCCCAACACGTGCGCGCCGCTCGCCGAGACGCTCAAGCTGAACGGCTACTCGACCGCGCAGTTCGGCAAGTGCCACGAGGTTCCCGTGTGGGAGACGAGCCCCATGGGCCCGTTCGGTGCGTGGCCGACCGGCTCCGGCTTCGAGCACTTCTACGGCTTCATCGGCGGCGAGACGAACCAGTACGCGCCGGCGATCTACCAGGACACGGTGCCCGTCGAGCCCGACCGGACGCCCGAGGAGGGCTACCACTTCACCGAGGACATGACCGACCACGCCATCGACTGGGTGAAGCAGCAGAAGGCGCTGATGCCGGACAAGCCGTTCTTCGTCTACTACGCCCCGGGCGCGACCCATGCCCCGCACCACGTGCGGCCTGAGTGGTCGGACAAGTACAAGGGGGCGTTCGACGACGGCTGGGACGCGCTGCGCGAGCGGACGTTCGCGAAGCAGAAGGAGCTCGGCGTGATCCCGCCCGAGGCGGAGCTCACCGAGCGTCCGGAGGAGATCCCCGCCTGGGACGACATGCCGGACGACCTGAAGCCGGTGCTCGCGCGCCAGATGGAGGTCTACGCCGGCTTCCTCGAGCACACCGACCACCACGTGGGGCGGCTGATCGACTCGCTCTCCGAGCTGGAGGTCCTGCACGACACGCTCGTCTACTACGTCATCGGCGACAACGGCGCCTCGGCCGAGGGCACGCCGACGGGCTGCTTCAACGAGCTCGTCGTGCTCAACGGCGCCGCCGGGCTCGAGACGACGGAGTTCATGGTCTCGAAGATCGACGACTTCGGCACGCCCGACGCCTACAACCACTACGCGGTCGGCTGGGCGCACGCCATGGACACGCCCGTACCAGTGGACGAAGCAGGTCGCCTCCCACTGGGGCGGCACCAGGAACGGAACAGTCGTGCACTGGCCGGCCGGTATCAAGGCCAGGGGCGAGATCCGATCGCAGTTCCACCACGTGATCGACGTCGCGGCGACGGTGCTCGAGGCGGCCGGCCTGCCGGCGCCGCTGAGCGTCAACGGCGTGCAGCAGCGTCCGCTCGAAGGCGTCTCGATGGCCTACTCGTTCGACGACGGCGGAGCGGACGACCGCCACACGACGCAGTACTTCGAGATGTTCTGCAACCGCGGCATCTACCACGAGGGCTGGACCGCGGTGACGCGCCACAGCACCCCGTGGGTGACAGCCGAGATGCCGGCGTTCGACGACGACGTCTGGGAGCTCTACGCCCCCGACGACTGGTCGCAAGCCTACGACCTCGCCGCCGACGATCCCGACAAGCTCCGCGAGCTCCAGCGTCTGTTCCTGATCGAGGCCGGGAAGTACAACGTCTTGCCTCTGGACGATCGGCGGTTCGAGCGCTTCAACCCCGAGATGGCCGGACGGCCGCAGCTCGTCCGCGGCACCTCGCAGCTTCTCTTCGGCAGCATGGGACGGCTGTCGGAGAACTCTGTCGTCGTGAACAAGAACAAGTCGTTCTCGATCACCGCCGAGGTGGAGGTTCCGGACGGCGGTGCCGAAGGAGTGATCGTCTCCCAGGGCGGCGCGTTCGGCGGCTTCGTGCTCTACGTCACCGACGGCAAGCCGGCGTACTGCTACAACCTCTTCGGCCTCCAGCGGTTCAAGGTCTACGGGGACGGCAAGATCCCCGCCGGCGAGCACCAGGTGCGCATGGAGTTCACCTACGACGGCGGGGGCCTGGGCAAGGGCGGCGACGTCGCGCTCTACCTCGACGGCGAGCAAGTGGGCCGTGGGCGTGTCGACGGAACGGTTCCGATGCTCTTCTCCGCCGACGAGACGACGGACGTCGGCTCGGACACCGCGACACCGGTGAGCGACGACTACACCCCTAAGACCAGCGAGTTCACGGGCAAGGTCCGCTGGGTGCAGATCGACGTCGACGCGGCCGCCGAGGACGCCGACCATCTCATCACGCCGGAGGAGCGCCTGCGGATCGCGATGGCGAGGCAGTAGCCCCGAGCCGGCGGTAGGGAGGGCGCACCGGCGACGATGCGCCCTCCCCGAGCGCGTTCAGTACGTACTTGCGGGGGTGGGACGCGTCAACGCCCAGATCACCCAGACGCAGAGCGCGATCACGACGATCGACCAGAACGGGTAGTACGGGATGAAGAAGAAGTTCTCGATCGCCGTCAGCACGGCGAGCACGATCGCGAGCACCGAGGCCCACGTCGCGCCCGAGAACAGCCCGTACGCCGCGAGCAGCAACAGGATCCCGAGCAGGAGATGGATCCAGCCCCACGCGCTGGTGTCGAGGTCGAAGGTGTAGTTCTCCGTGACCACGTAGAACCCGTCGTCGAAGATCGCGACGAGACCGGCGATCACCTGGAAGGCACCGATCATGAACATCATCGTGGCGGCGAAGGTGATGCCGCCCACGGCCCAGCCCGAGAGGGACGAGCCGGATTCCTGTTGGGACATGACGCGCGCTCCTTTTCCGGGGGTCGGCGCTCTGATTCGGCCTCTGCGCAGGGCTTCCTGCCTTGCATACGACGCCCTCGGGCGCGTGCGGACGGCACGTCTGCGAGCCAGTAGAGAATCCGCAACGTGACGGGCGGCTCACTCGCGCGCTACCTCCCCGTGCTCGCGTGGCTCCCCCGCGCGAGCTTGGCCGGGCTCGGCCAGGGCCGGATGTTCGTGACGATCGACGCCGCCGCCGAGCAGTTCGCGGCCGGAAAGGAGAGCAGGTGAGCGAACCGGTGCGCGACGAGCACAACTACGCCGGGGCGATCTACGGCACGATTCTCGCCACCTCGGTGGTCGCGGGACTCTCCGAGGGGGGTCAGGTAGCGGACGGTCCTGCCGCGCTCGTCGTGCTCTCGACCTCGATCGTCTTCTGGATCGCGCACGTCTATGCCGGTTTGCTGGGTCAGCACCTCGAGCGCCACGGGGGGCTCACGTGGTCGCGCCTCCAC
Organism: uncultured Actinomycetes bacterium; assembly: GCA_963791895.1. Taxonomy (GTDB): domain Bacteria; phylum Actinomycetota; class Thermoleophilia; order Gaiellales; family Gaiellaceae; genus Gaiella. The sequence continues at coordinate 67,308 of CAWBTY010000009.1, read as the reverse complement.
CGCGTCGCGCGGCACGAGCGGCCCATCCTCGCGAGCGGCCTTCCCCCGGCGGCCGTGCTCGCGCTCGGGACGATCGGGATCTTCGAGCGCGACACCGCGTACGCGGTCGCAATCGGCATCGGCGTCCTCTCCCTCGTCCTCTGGGGCGTCGCGTACGCGCGCGAGCAGGGGTACGGCCTGGTCGGAATGCTCGTCGCAGGACTGCTCAACGGGCTGCTCGGCTTCCTGATCGTCGGCCTCAAGGTGGTGGTGCACTGAACTTGATCTTGCTCGCCAGGCAGGATCCGGCAGGAGCCGGATCCTGCGGCTTGATCCCCGCCCTGCGGGCGGGGCAGATCCCTGAAGGCGTCGGCTGCGCCGCCGCAACTGCCCGGTGTCGCGCTGCTCTTGTTCGCCAGGCGAGATTCGGCAGGAGCCGAATCTCGCGGCTTGATCCCCGCCTGCGGCGGGCAGATCCCTGAAGGCGCCCGCTGTCGCGGTCGCAACTGCCCCGCGTCCCTCCGGTGTCTGGCTTCAGCCAGACACCTCCGCTAGGGCGCCCGCTGCGCAGTCGCAACCCCCGGTGTCCGACTTCAAGTCGGACACCTGCGGTGCTCTTGTTCGCGAGGTTGGATTCGGCGGAAGCCGATTCCGCAAGGCGTCGTCTCCAGAGAACATCCCTGGTGTCTGGCTTCAGCCAGACACCCGCTCTACGCGTGCCGCCGCAGCGCCCGACGGCATACTCGGCACATGCCTCCGGGGGGACAAACACTTCGGCCTGCCGAGCCGTCGCTCGTCGAGACGAAGCTGAGCCGTCCGCGCAACCGGGCGCACGTCGTCGCACGCCCGCGTCTCCTCGGCGCGCTCGACGGGCACGCCGACACCGAGCTGACGCTCGTCAGCGCCCCCGTCGGCGGCGGCAAGAGCCTGCTCGTCGGCTCGTGGTGCGATGCGCGGCCCGATTCGGCCGTCGCGTGGGTCTCGCTCGACGCCGCCGACGACGACGCGTCGCGACTCTGGACGTACATCGCGACGGGCGTCGATCGCATCCGGCCGGGTCTCGGCCGCGCCGCCCTCGGGCGTCTGAGTCGCCCGGGGGCCGGCATCACGGCGGCCGTGGACGAGCTGCTGAACGGCATCTCGGCCTTTGGCGAGCCGGTGACGATCGTCCTGGACGACCTCCACATGCTCCACGACGAGGCAACCCTTCGCTCGTTCGAGTACGCCGTCGAGCACCTGCCGTCGAACGCCCGCGTCGTCGCCACGACGCGCATCGATCCCCCGATCAGGCTCGGGCGGCTGCGCGCGCGGCGGGCGCTCGGGGAATTGCGCGCGAAGGACCTCGCCTTCACCCTCGACGAGGCGCGTGAGCTGCTCGTGGTGCAGGAGGGAATCGATCTCGACGAGCACGACCTCTCGCTGCTGCTGGAGCGCAGCGAGGGCTGGCCGGCGGGTCTCTACCTGGCGGCGCTCTGGTTGCGTGAGCACGACGATCCCCACGCGGGCGTCCGCGACTTCACGGGCGACCACCGGCACGTCGCCGACTACCTCTCCAGCGAGGTCGTCGACGCGCTGGACCCGGTCACGCGCGACTTCGTCCTCGCGACCTCGGTGCTCGGCCGGCTCTCGGGTCCGCTCTGCGATGCGACGCTCGAGACGACCGGCTCGGCCGAGCTGCTGGCCCAGCTCGCGCGGTCGAACCTCTTCCTCGTGTCTCTCGACGGGCGCGGCCGGTGGTACCGCTACCACCACCTCTTCGGCGAGCTGCTCCGGGTGGAGCTCCTGCGCACGGATCCGGCCGGAATGCTCGGGCTCCACCGCCGGGCGGCCACGTGGTATCGCGCCGAAGGGCTCATCGAGGAGGCGCTCGAGCACGCCGATGCCGCAGGCGACGACGGCATCGTGGCTGAGGTGCTGCTCGAGAACCACGCGCAGATGTTGCGCACAGGCCGGGAGGCGACGTTGCTCCGCTGGCTCGATCGCGTCAGCGCGGAGGCTCTGCTCGACTGGCCGCAGCTTCCGGCCGCGGCTGCGCTCGCCTCGGGGCTCCTCAGCAGGCCCGCGAGGGAGCGAGATCACCTGCTCGCCCTCGCGGAGCGGTCGGCCCGCGACCGTCCGGAACGATGGTCGACGTACACGGAGTCGCTCGTCTCGCTGGCACGTGGTGCCTGGATCGACGGAGACACGGCGCGCGCCATCGAGCAGGGACGGAAGGCGGCCGAGCTCGGAAGGAACGGCGCCGACGAGACTGTCGTCGCGGCGCTCGGCGCGCTCGGGTATGCGCTCTACCTCGGCGGCCACGTGGACGAGTCACGCGATCGCGCAGACGAGGCCGTTGCCCGCCCAGAGGCGACTCACCGCCCCCACGGCGTCGTGCTCGCCCTTGCGACGCTGGCGCTGCTCGACGCGGACGCCGGCCGTCCACACCTCGCGAAGACAAGCGCTGAGCGTGCGCTCGAGCTCGCAGCGCGCACCGGCCTCGGAGGGTCGTGGTCGGCGGGCCTCGCGCACACCGCGCTCGCGACCGCGCTGCTCGGGGAGCACGACCACGGCAGGGTCGAGCGCGAGGCAAGCCGCGGCGAGGAGCTGCGTCGCTCGACGGAGCCAACCGTCGAGCACGCCCACGCGCAGCTCGTCCTCGTCGAAGCGCAGCTCGCGCGTGGCCGACTCGCGGCGGCCGTCGCAGGGCTCGACCTGATCCGGGAGAGCCTCGCGACGTTCGCCGATGCGGGTCGCCTCCCCGCGCGGGCCTCCCGGCTCGAGGAGGCACTCCGTCTCGCCGCCGCCAACGGTGAGCCGCTCGACGAGCTTCCGAGCCGCGCCGAGTTGGCCGTTCTCGCCCTGCTTGCGACCGACCTGACCCAGCGGGAGATCGGAAAGGAGCTCTTTCTCTCGCTGAACACCGTGAAGACGCACACGCGCAGCCTCTATCGCAAGCTCGGAACATCGTCACGCGAGGACGCGATCCGCCGCGCCGCGACACTCGGCCTGCTCGACGACCCAGCAGTAGGCCCCGGACCTCGGTTGCGGACGTAGCCGCAGAGCGGGTGCCTGGCTGAAGCCAGACACCGGGTGCAACGAACTCCTTGCAAAGAGGCAGTTGCGACCGCGAAGCGGGCGCCTTCAGGGATCTGCCCTCGCCGCAGGCGAGGGATCAAGCGACGGGATTCCGCTCGGCGGAATCCCGCTCGCGAACAAGAGTCTGTGCGGGCGGGAATCCGCTCCTGCGGATTCCCGCCCTGCGCAACTAACTGAGCGCTTTCGTCTTGAGCGCGTCGTACTCGGCCTGGGTGATCGCACCGCTGTCGAGCAAGGCCTTCGCCTTCTCGATCTCGGCCGCCGAGCCGCCGCTCGCGGCCACCGACTTGACGTAGTCGTCGAACTCACCCTGCGCGGCCCGCATGTCCTTCACGTCGCGCTGGGCCATCTCGCCGCCCTGGGTGATCAGGTAGATGAACACGCCGAGGAACGGCAGCAGGATCACGAAGATGATCCAGATCACCTTGCTGAAGCCACCGATGTCGTGCCGGCGGAAGATGTCGCCGAGAACGCGGAAGAGGATCATGAACCACGTGATCCAGAGGACGATGATGATCGTCGTCCAGAAGATGTCGAGGAACGGGTAGTCGGCTGCGATCATGCGCACCTCCGTGCTGGTCGGTCGGGGAGACGGCGAGTCGCAGCAAGTCTCTACTAGTCGGGCGGGCGTTGCCAGAGCGAGCCCTTCGTGCCGGGGTTGTTCACCCGGGTGAGCTCTTGTCGCGGACGAAGAGCCCGCGGGCCGCGGTGAGAAGCCGGCGACGGAGCGGGAGGGACGAACCGGATGGCGCGGAGCCGGGGTCGGCGGACGTCGGCCACGCGACGGCGAAGCAGGCCCCGACGAGCAGCACGATCGCCGTGACATAGACGAGCAAGACGAGTGCGAGAACCGCTCCGAGGGGTCCGTACACGTCGTCGAAGTCGGCGACATGGGCGAGGTAGAGCGAGAAGCCGGCGCTCGCGAGGTGGAAGCCGACGGTGGCAAGGAGCGCACCCGGCGCCGTCGCGCGCATCCGGGTCGGCACCGGCGGCGCGATGTCGTAGAGGAGGAGAAACGCGACGAACGTGAGCCCCAGAGAGCCGCCGAGTTGCGCGAGGCGGCCGAGTGCCGCGCCTGCGTCGTCGTGCACTCCGAGCTCGGCGACGAGCTCGGTGGAGGCGCTCGCGACGAACTGCGCGATCACCGTCAGCCCGAACGCCGAGACCGCGACGACGCCGGCGCCGAGCACGAGCGCCAGGTCGACGAGCTTGCCGCGGAGGTACGGGTCACCCTCGGCGTCTGCCCAGATGACCGCGAACGCCGAGCGGATCGACGCCATCATCCCGCTCGCTCCCCAGAGCAGGCCGAGCAGCGCGACGATCCCGGCGACCGACGCGGCCGGGCCTGCGTTCGCGATCACGTTCGCGACACCCTCCTGGACACTCTCCGGCAGCGGGAAGGACTCGGTGAGCCACTCCGCGACGCGTCCCTGGGCCGCTTCGCTCAGCACGAGCTCGCCGAGGGCGACGAAGAGCGCGACGAACGGGACGAGCGAGAAGAGGACGTGGTAGGCGATCGCGGCGGCGCGCTGGTTCCCGGTTGCGTCGGAGTACGTCCGCCACGTGCCCGAGGCAGCGCGAGCCAGCCGGGCAGCGAACGCGCTCACGGGCGCATCATCATGAATCGTCGCCGCCTGCGTCCCGGCGCGTCGAGCGCCGTTCTCAAAGCTCCAGCGACTCTCCCGGCAGGAGGACGCGGATCTCGACCTCCGGCGCGGCGGCGGCGGTCGCCTCGACGAAGCGCACCGGCGGGGAGCGCAGGAAGGACGGGACCGCGCGGAGACCGAGGTAGATGGGGTGGTAGGTCCCCCAGTGGATGGGCACGACGATCCGCGGCCGCAGGAGCGCGACCGCGCGGGCGGCGCCCTCGGGGTCGAGGTGGCCATCGCCGAGGCTCGGTCCCCAGCCCCAGATCGGAACGAGCGCGAGATCCAGGGCGTCGCCGATCGCCTCCATGCCGTCGAAGATGTCCGTGTCGCCGGCGAAGTAGATCCGGCTCGAGCCGGCGAGCACGAAGCCGAGGGCCACGCCGCGGGCTCCGAGCGGCGCGCGAGCGCCGTCGTGGACGGCGAACGTCGCCTCGACCGTCAGCGCGCCGATCGTGACGAGCTCGCCGACGTCGAGCTCCGTGACGTCGGCGAAGCCCCGCCGCCGGAGAAGGGCGCCGATCCCGCGGGGGACGACCATCGGCGTCGAGCGGCCGATGAAGTCGAGCGACGGCAGATCGAGGTGGTCGTAATGGGCGTGCGAGACGAGCACGGCGTCGAGGTCGCCCAGCTCTTGCCGGTCGACCGTCGCCCGGCGGCGAAGGTGAGCGACCCGACCGCGCAGGAGTGGATCGGTCAGGAGCCGCGTTCCGTCCATCGCGACGAGCACGGTCGAGTGCCCGACGTACGTGACCGTTGCCATCCCGTCACTCTGACACGCCGCCTCGCTCCTGCAGGCGCGCTCGCCGTGTTCGGCGCGTGCCGAACCGGGGTAAACGCCCTTGGTGAACCTGAACACGTTCGACCACGTCGCCCTCTGGACGGACGAGCGCGACGCGCTTGCGACCCTGCTGACCGAGTGCTGCGAGATGCACGAGATCGAGCGCACGGATCGCTTCACGCTCGTCGGCGGCCACGCACGACTCGGGAAGCTGACCCTGTTCGACGCCACCGGGCCACGCGAGCCGGGGGTGCTCGAGCGGGTCGTGCTGCGCGTCGCGGATCCGGACGAGGTGCGGCGCAAGCTCGGCGCCGCGGGTATCGCGACCGACGCGAGCAACGGCGTGGTCACCGCCGAGACGCCGTCCGGCCTCACGCTCGGCCTCGTTCGGAACGAGGAGACGGCCGTGACCGACCTCGACCACGTGGTTCTCCGGGTTCCGAGCCCGGAATCCACCGTGTCACGGCTGGAGGAGCTCGGGCTCGAACGAGCCGGCTATCGACTCCGCATCGCGGGCAAGGAGCTCGTCGTGCGCGAGGGTGACGTCGAGGAGGGCGAGTCGCCGCTCCTGAACCACCTCGCGTTCCTCGTGGACAAGGCCGACGACGTCGAGCTGGAGGCTCGAGCGCGGGGTCTCGAGGTCGCCGACGTAGTGGACGCACCGAACACGCGCGCCGTCTTCGTCTGGGGGCCCGACCGGATCAAGCTCGAATACGTCGAGCACAAGCCGGGCTTCTCGCTCGTCTGAGCTCCGCGATGACCATCGACCTCGTCGTGGCAGGCGCCGGGATGGCGGGGCTCGTCGCCGCGGCGGAGGCGACCTCGCGCGGCGCGCGCGTGCTCGTCCTCGAGAAGCGCGATCGGCCCGGCGGCTCGATGCGCCTGTCGAGCGGGGTCGTCTGGCGTCATCGCGAGCTCGAGGACTTCCGACGCGAGTGCCCCACGGGTGACCCCGTGCTCCAGGCACTCGTCCACGAGCGGCTCGACGACGACCTCGTGTGGCTCGAAGGACTCGGCGTGCGGGTCGTCGCGCGCGAGACCGGGAACCCACGCACGATCGGAGCTCGCCTCGACACGGCGTCGCTGACGGCCGCGCTCGTCGACCGTGCCGGTGAGCTCCGGCTCGCGGAGCCCCTACGCGAGCTGCCTGTGGGTGGCCCGCTCGTCCTCGCGACCGGCGGCTTCCAGGCCGATCGGGAGCTCGTGCGGGAGCACGTCACCCGCGAGGCGGAGGCTCTCCTCCTGCGTGCGGCGCCGGGGAGCACGGGTGACGGCCTGCGGCTCGGGCTCGAGGCCGGCGCCGAGCTGAGTGCCGGTCTGGACGAGTTCTACGGTCGCGCGATGCCCGCGCCCCCGGCACACGTCGAGCCGGGCGGCTTCGTGGCGCTCGCGCAGCTCTACGCGGCCCACGCGACCGTCGAGAGCGCGACCGGCGAGCGCTACGAGCCGAGAACGTGGTCGGAGATCGACGTCGTCCAGTGGGTCGCCCGCCAACCGAGGGCGCGCGCGACGTTCCGGCTCCCCAGCGCCACACTCGAGAGACGGGTGCGCGACCGGACGATCGGCGAGATGGTCGCGGCCGCAGAGCGGGCGGGCGCGCAGGTCGGTCGCGTCAACGGCACCGTCTCCGTCGAGGTCGTCGCCGGCATCACGACCACTCTCGGCGGCCTGCGCGTCGACGGATCCGCCCGCGCGGCGGAGGGCGTCTGGGCAGCGGGTGGGGACGTGGGCGGCATCGCGACCGGCGGGTATTCGAGCGGTCTCGCGGCGGCCCTCGTCCTCGGCAGGATCGCCGCCGCGTCGGCGCTGGAGTCGCGATGAGCGGCTTCTCCTTCGGCTCCGAGTACACGGTCGGGATCGAGGAGGAGCTCCTGCTCGTCGACCGGCGGACGCTTCGGCTCGCACCGGTCGCGGGCGCGGTGCTCGGCGCGATGGAGGTCGACTCCAGCGCGGCAGGTCACGAGGCATACGCGGCGCAGATCGAGCTGCGCTCGCCGCCCGCCGCCTCCGTGGAAGAGGCGGCCGACACGCTCGCCACGCTCCGCGGGAAGGCGACCGCCGCCGGGGCAGTGCTCCTCGGGTGCGGTCTCCATCCGACGGGTGGGATGGGGGACGCCGACCTCGTCCCCGCGAGCCGCTACGAGCGTGTCGCCGACGAGATGCGCGGCCTCCTGCGCCGGACGCCGGAGTCGGCGCTGCACGTGCACGTCGGGCTGCCGGGCGAGAAGGCGGCCGTCGCGGCGTTCAACGCCCTCCGCCTGCACCTTCCCCTGCTGCAGGGTCTGAGCGCGTCGAGCCCGTGGTGGTTCGGCGTCGACTCGGGCCTGGCGAGCGCGCGGTTCGCGCTCGCACGCGCCTATCCCGGTCGAGGCGTCCCGCGCGGGCTCCACGACCTCGACGAGCTCGAGGAAGTATCGGCGGCGACGCTCGCGGCGGCGGGCATGCCCGAGTCGACGTTCCTCTGGTGGGACGTCCGCCTCCATCCCCGCTACGGCACCGTCGAGGTGCGCGAGATGGATGCCCAGGCGTCGCTCGCCGACGTCGCCGCGCTCGCGGCTCTCGTTCGTGCCGTCGCGCTCGAGGCCGGAGAAGGCACACCGAGCGCGCAGGAGCACAGCGAGGTGCTCGCGTGGTCGAGCTTCCGCGCCGCCCGCGACGGAACCGCTGCGACGCTGCTCGACGGCGGCTCACTGCGGCCGCTCGCAGCGATCGCGCGCGCTACCGTGGCGCGCCTGCGCCCGTTCGCCCGCGAGCTCGGAGACGAGGACGCGTTGGGGGGCATCGAGCGGATCCTCGAGCAGGGGGGCGGGGCGGGGCGGCAGCGAGCCGCGTTCGCCCGCGGAGGCATGACCGACGTGCTCCGGACGCTCGTCGTGGACACCGCCGGCGGCGCGGCCGGGGCGCTCGCGAGGGCATCGCGGCTCTGGCTCGACGCGAGAGCCGAGCGCGACCTCGAGCGGCTGGCGGAGCTCACCGCCGAGGACGCCGTCTGGGTGAGCCCGGTCGACGGTCGCTCGTCGGGGCGGGAGGCGGTCGTCGCTCAGGTCGCGGCCGGCTTCGAGGAGACGGACGAGTTCGCGAGCGAGCTCCTCGACTACGACGCACGCGGGAACAAGGCGGTCGCGCTGATCCGAAACCTCGCGACCCGGAACGGCGACCGGCTCGACTCGCGTCAGACGCTCGTCTTCGAGGAGTCGGGCGGCGTCGTGACGAGCGTGCGGATCGTGGTGGACGACCCGGAGGCGGTCGAGGCGTTCTGGGACGACTAGGGGGCTTGTCCTAGCGGCAGCCGAGCGCCCGGCGCAGCACGGCCAGGTTCTCGCGCATCACGGTGAAGTAGTCGGCCCCGCGCGCGGCTTCCTCCTCCGTGAGGCCCTCCAGCGGGTCGAGCACCGCGGTCACGGCACCGGTCTCGCGAGCGACCGTCTCGGCGAGCTCGGGCGAGACGAGCGTCTCGAAGAAGACCGTCGTCGCGCCTTCGCGCTCGACCCGATCGACGAGCTCCTCGAGCTTTCCCGGGCTCGGTTCCGCCTCCGGGCTGACTCCAGTGAGCGCGATTTGCTCGAGGTCGTATGCGTCTGCCAGGTAGCCGAACGCCGCGTGGCTCGTGACGATCTCGCGCCGCCGGCAGTCCGCGAGCCCGTCGCTGAACTCGCGGTCGAGCCTCGCGAGGCGGGCGACGAGGGCGTCCGCGGCCTCCGGCTCGCCGAGCGCGTCCGCGACCCTGCGGACGATGCGGGCAAACCGCGTCGGGTCGAGCCAGACGTGGGGGTCGCCGCCGGCGAGGAGCGGCTCGCGCTCGAGCACGTCGACCGCGTTCTGACGCCCGGCGACGGCGTCCTCCAGCGACGGCATGAACCCTCCGCCGACGTAGACGACCCGCTCGGCGTCCCGCAGCTCGGCAACGTCGCGGGGCGACAGCTCGATGTCGTGCGGCTCGGCACCGGGTGGTGTCAGGTTGCGAACGTCGGCGTCCGGGGCGACGCGCTCCGCCGCGAACGCGAGCGGATAGAAGGCCGCAACGACCTCCCGGCCGCTCGCTGGATCGTCCGTCCCGCCGCAACCGGCCCCGGCGATCCCGAGGACGAGCAGCCCGGAAATGAGAACAGTTCTCGTTCGCATCGGCTGGCCACTGTAGCACTCGGCCGTAAATGAGAGCAGCTACCATCAAGGGGTGAGCGACCGCTGGAAGGAGCACGCGCGCGCCGAGTTGACCCGCGCCGGAACTCGCACGGGTGCCGCACGTGAGGCAGTCGTCTCGCACCTCGGCGACCAGGACTGCTGCCTCTCGGCGCAGGAGGTGTTCGACGGCCTTCGGTCAGACGGTCGGAAGGTCGGAATCGCGAGCGTCTATCGCGTGCTCGACCAGCTCTCCGAGCTGGGGCTCGTGCACCGGATCGACCTGGGCGGCGGCACGACCCGCTTCGAGCCGGCCCTGCCGGGGGGCGAGCACCACCACCATCTCGTCTGCAACGACTGCGGCCGCGTCGAGCAGTTCAGCGACTCACGCCTCGAGTCCTCGCTCGCGCGCGTGGCCGGCTCTCTCGGGTACGAGCTCGGCGGACACGACGTGGTCCTCCACGGCTCGTGCCCCGAGTGCGCCGACACCGTCTGAGGGCGCCCGCTACGCCGTCGCGAACGACGCTGTTCGACGAGCGGTTACAGCGCGGCCCTGTGCGGGAACAACATGAGCATGCCGCGCGCGATCTGGTCGGGCGCCATCTCGTTCGGGCTCGTGAACGTGCCCGTTCGGATGTACAGCGCGATCGACGAGCAGGACGTCCACTTCCACCTGCTGCACGAGAAGGACGACTCGCGGATCGGCTACGAGAAGGTCTGCAAGAAAGAGGGCAAGCCCGTCGCCGACGACGAGATCGTCCGGGGGTACGAGGTCTCGAAGGGCAAGTACGTCTACGTGACCGACGAGGACCTCGAGGCCGCGGCCGGCGAGAGCTTCAAGACGATCGACATCGAGGACTTCGTCGACGTCGACGAGGTCGATCCGATCTACTTCGAGCGAAGTACCTACCTCGGGCCGGGCGAGGGTGCCGAGAAGCCGTATGCCCTGCTCGTCCGGGCGATGGAGGACTCGGGCCTCGTGGGCATCGCGACCTACGTGATGCGCGGCAAGCAGCAGCTCGGCTGCCTGCGGGTGCGGGACGGCGTGATCGTGCTCGAGAAGATGTTCTTCGCCGACGAGATCCGGCCGACGAAGGACCTCGAGCCTCGTAAGACGACGGTCGGGAAGCAGGAGCTTGCGATGGCGCTCGACCTGATCGACCGCTTCCGCGGGAGCTTCGAGCCGGAGAAGTACGAGGACACCTACCGCGCCGCGCTCCTCCGGGTGATCGAGCGCAAGCGCAAGGGGAAAGGCGTGCACGTCGAGCCACGGGTAGAGCGCGAGGAGCCGGCGGATCTCCTCGAGGCGCTCCGGGCGAGCGTCGAGGCGCACAGCCGCGGCGGCAAGCGCGGACGCGGCAACGGCTCGCTCGGGGGACTGAGCAAGAGCGAGCTCGAGAAGCGCGCGCGCAAGGCAGGGATCACCGGCCGCTCGACGATGACGAAGGACGAGCTGGTGGAGGCGTTGGAGCGCGGCTGAGCAGCCGTGCCCGGGACGCGGCTGAGCCCACGTCCCTCGTCCCGGCTTGCCCCGCCGGGGCTCATTTGCTACATCGACGTTGCAAATGGCCACGGCACGCCGCAGCGACGGCGCACTCCACTACCGCCCTGCCTTCCCGGACACGTACAGACCGGGTGTCGGCATCGTCGGCTGCGGTGGGATCGTCAAGCTCGCCCACCTCGCGGCGTACGACGCCTATGGCGTCGACGTCGTGGGCGTCTACGACCCGCTGCCGGAGGCGACGGATGGGCTTCTGGAGCGATACCCGGTTGTCGGCAGGGTCTTCGACACCCTCGACGATCTGCTGGCGCACGCCGACATCCAGGTCGTCGACGTCGCGACGCACCCGAGCGTCCGGCCCGAGCTGATGCGTCGTGCGCTCGAGGCGGGCAAGCACGTGCTCTCGCAGAAGCCGTTCGCCCTCGACGTCGGCGTCGCGCGGGAGCTCGTGGAGGAGGCGGACCGCCGCGGTCTCCGCCTCGCCGTCAATCAGAACGGCCGGTGGGCTCCTGCTTGGCGGATCGCGACGTTGCTCGTGCAGCAGGGCGCCGTCGGCGAGGTCTGCGCCGTGACCCATCTCTACGAGCACGGCTTTCCGTGGACGCTCGGCACGTGGCCGGACGAGCTCGAGCACTTCGTCCTTTACGACTTCTCCGCGCACTGGATCGACATCACGCGCTGCTGGCTCGACGGCAAGGACGTCGCGGCGGTGAGAGCCCTCGAGTACCGGAATCCGGGCCAGCCGGCCGAGAGCAACGCGAGCTGGGGGGCGTGGGTGATGATCGAGTACACGGATGGGTCGAACGCGGTTATCCGCGGTGTCGGAACGGACACGCAGCGACCAGGCGATCCGTTCTGGATCCACGGGACCGAGGGCACGGTTCGCGGCAGCGTTCGGAAGGGCACCGACTTCGTCGAGCTCGAGCGGGGCGGCACGACCACGGGCTACGCGCTGGAGGGCGACTGGTTCCCGGACGGCTTCGCCGGGACGATGGGAGAGCTGTGCACGGCCATCGCGGAGGATCGAGAGCCGTTCAACTCGGGGCGCCACAACCTGCTCACGCTGCAGCTGATCCTGGCGGCGTGCCGCTCGGCCGAGCACGACGGCCGCCCGGTCCGGCTCGACGAGGTCGGCTGAGCGTCAGGCGCTCGCGGGGGCCGAGAGGGCGGTGACCCTCTCGATCACCGCGGGGACGTGCTCGGGCGGCAGGTGCTCGACGACGAGGTCGAGGTCCGGACGCCGGTCGCGGAGGAACTCGAGATAGGGGCCCTGAGCGAAGACGCCCGTCCCGAGCTCTGGGGTGCCGGTCTCGGCGCCGCCGGACGCGACGTCCTTCAGGTGGGCGGCGACGAACCGGTCCTCGAAGCGGTCGAGGAGCTCTGCGGTCGCCCGCGCCTGCGCAGGCAGGAGGCTGCCCGAGAGGTAGTTGTACGGATCGCACACGACCTGGAGATGCTGCGTCGGGAAGCGGTCGAGCAGCCCGAGCAGCTGGCTCTGGGTCTTGAGGACGTTCTTGACGGTCGCCTCGACGGCAAGGATCGTCCCGGCGCGCTCCGCGACGGGGAGAAGTTGCTCGAGCGCGTCGTCCAACAGGCGCCAGGCCTCGTCGCCCCAGTTCTCGGGCGAGTCCGTCCAGTCGCCGTGCGGGTCTCTCGTGCCCGTCTCCGTCGCGACGATCCACGTCCCGAGCGAGGGTGCGAGCTCCAGGCAGCGACTCAGGTGGTCGATGTTGGCATTGCGGAGCGCCGTGTCGGGAGCAACCAGGTTCCGGTAGCCCGCGATCCCGGCGATCCGGATCCCACGCTCTTCGAGCTGGGCGCGCCGTGACGCGGCGACGTCGCGGTCGTCGAAGCAGTCGTCGAGGAGCTCGCGGCCCACGTAGACGGACTCGAGGCCCGCTCGCTGCAGGCTCTCGGCGAGGTGCTCCCAGCTCCGGTCGTCGAGCTCGTGCGAGATGGCGCCGAAGCGCGGCCAGCCGAGCTCACGCTCGAGCTGCGGGAAGACCGATCGCGTAAAGCTCAGGTCGCGCCCGATCAGCGGGGGAGGGCCGGGCGGCGTTTCGAGCGTCAGCCACCCGTCGTAGCCGATCTCGCGAAGCGCGCGGGCACATTCGACGAAGTCGACCCGCCCGAGCCCCGGACGCACGTCGCCCGGCGTGACCCGCACGTCCTTGACGTGCACGCGCCGCACGAGCTCGCCCAACGCGCGGAGCTCCGTCGGGCTGTCGAGCCCGCGCCGCAGCGGGTTCGCGAGATCGAAGTAGCAGCCGAACGCGGGCGAGCCGACCCGCTCGGCGAGCAGGCGGATCTCCTTCGCCGCGAGGAGCCCTTCGAAGCACAGCGTGATGCCGTGCCCCGCGGCAAGCGGGCACAGTTCCTCGAACGCCGTCGCGCAGCGGTCGAACCCGTCCTGCCCCACGAGCTGCCCCCGCAGGAAGAAGGGGACGAGGATCACGTCCGCACCGAGCTCGGCCGCCCAGCCGATCGCCGTACGGATGTCCTCCGCGGCGGCCGACGCGACAGCCGCGTCGGCGTCGGCGATCCCGCCGTCGTTGTGCTCGCCGAGCACGACGGCGTGGATCTCCAGGGAGCGGTTTCCGAGCCTGGAACGAACGCTCCCGGCGTCGGCGGTCCGAAGCTGACTGCGGCCCAGAGACAGCTCGACGCCGTCGAACCCGAGTCGGTCCGCGATCTCGAAGACGTCACCGCCGTCGGCGACGGCTGCATCCATCAGAGCAGCTCTCAAAGCAGCGATCTCCTCGCGCTCGACCGGCGCTCAGCCGGCGGCGGCGACCGATTGACCGTTCCGGGCACGGGGCGAGACGTGACCGCTCACGGCTTCGACGCGACCGCACCGACCTCGAGGATGTCCGCGCCGGCAGTCGTGCGCGTCGGCTCGGCCCCGTCGAGCACCGGCAGGCCGGTGATCGCCGCGATCAGCTCCGCGGTGTGCTGCGCGGCCGCGGCCGGCCCGAGGCGGCCGGTGAGAACGGCTTCGAGCATCGCCTGCAGCTGGGCGGAGACGCGCGGATAGACGGGAGTCGACGGCCGCGTCACCGCGTGATCGAAGAGGGCCGCGGTCTGGGAGAGGAACGCGAGGTGCGGCGCGGCGAGCGCGACGGAGGAGCGGCGGGACGGGATCCTCCCCGTCGCGCGCGCGATCCGCGCGAGCGCCTCCGGGGCCAGGATCTCCTGGAGCAGTCGCATCGCCAGGGCGGGCTGCGCCGCCTGACGGAAGATCCCGTAGACCATCGTTCCCGCGACGCTCGCGGGCGCGCCCCGCGGCCCGCCCGGAACGGGCGCGAAGCCGACGTGCTCCCAGAGCTTGCGCAGCGGCACTCCGAGCGCACGCGCCAGCGCGGCGGCCTCGTAGCTGCCGCCGAAGCTGATGACGGCCTCCCCCTCGGCGAGCAGGCGCACGGGCCGATCCCATTCGTAGGCGACGACCTCGGGCGACATCAGGGCATCGTCGACCAGGCTGCGCAGGAACCGGAGCACCTGCGCCGTCTCGCGCGAGTGCAGGGTCACCCCTCCGCGCGCGAGCACCTCGGCGCTGTTCGAGGCGAGGAACGAGATGAGGCAGTAGGCGGTCGTCTCGCCGCCGCGCGAGCCGCCGGGCATCACGATGGGGTGCGGCCGGCCGTTCCGGACGAGCGCGCGCGCGACGGCACGGAGCTCGGCCCAGGTCGACGGCGGCGCGAGCTCGAGCGTCTCGAGCTCGTGACGCCGGTACCAGAACCCGGCCACGTCGGCGAAGGCGGAGACGCCGAACGTCCGGCCCTCGTACCTGTTCGCGGCGACGAGCGCGCCCAGGAAGTCCACCTCGTGCTCGTCTCGCACCCAGGCGTCGTTCAGATCCTCGAGGGCATAGAGGAACCCGGCGGCGGCGAACTCCGCCGCCCAGACCGAGTCGAGGACCGCGAGGTCCGGCGCCTGCCCTTCCGCGACGGCATGGGTCAGCGCCTGGTGCAGCGTCGGTCGCGAGACGGTGACGACGTCGACCTCGACCGTTCCGTCGGCGCCGTCCCGGATCATCCGCGCCCAGGGGCCTTCCTCGGGCACCACCACGCGAATCTCGGGCTGGTCGGGCCGCCGATGGAGCCAATGCGGGTTGACGAACGTCCCACGGCGCCTGTGCCGGAGAATCACGCCCTCCTCGGCGAGCTCCGACAGCGCGCGGCTCACCGGTGTCCGGCTGATCTCGTAGCGGTCGCAGAGCTCGTGCTCGGTGGGGAGCTGTCCGTCCCTCCCGTAGACCCCGCCGAGGATCTCCTCCAGAAGCACCGTCTTCAGCTGGAAGTAGAGGGGAATCGGCTGGTTCGGATCGATCGCCATCAGCTGTCGGATCGGATTCGAGAGACGGACTCTAGTCTTGCCCGAGCGGCGTCAGCGAGAGCCGCAGTCCTTGACTCTGCGGAACGCCATTTGCTATTTGAGGATGACAATACTCGCAGCTCGGGAGCTCGAGATGAGCGAAGGCGTGGTCGAACGAACGGCCGATCGGCGAAGGAGCCTGGAGCTCTCGGCGCGCGCGCTCGAGGTGCTCGAGTCGAACTGGCTCGGTCACGGGACGCGCCCCTCGCGGCTCTATCCGCACCAGTGGAGCTGGGACTCGGCATGCATCGCGATGGGGTACGCCGGCTCGGAACCAGGCTCGCGCAGAGACGGAGCTCCGCTCGCTCTTCGCGGGTCAGTGGGCGAACGGGCTCGTGCCGCACATCGTCTTCGCCGAGGGCGATGGCCGCTACTTCCCCGGCCCCGAGTTCTGGCAGGCCGAGCGCTCGCCCGGACGCTCCCTCCGACGTCAGGACGTCGGGGATCGCGCAGCCGCCGATCCACGCGACCGCGGCGCTCCGCGTCTACCGACAGGCGGCCGATCGCGAGCGCGCGACCGCCTTCCTCGCCGAGCTTGCGCCGAAGCTCCACGCCTGGCATGCGTACCTCTACCGGGAGCGGACGCGTGACGGCGGCGGGCTGGTCGAGATCTGGCACCCGTGGGAATCGGGGATGGACAACTCCCCTCTCTGGGACGACGCGCTCGCGCGAATCGAGCTGACCCCGGCGCAGGTTCCTCCGTACCGGCGCGTGGACGTCGAGCTGGCAGACCCTGCGGAGCGCCCGACCGACGAGGAGTACGACCGCTACGTCTACCTCGTCGGGCTCTTCCGCGACCTCGACTATCGCGCCGACCGCATCCAGCGACGAGACGCCCTTCGCGCTTCAGCCCGTGCTGTTCAATTCGTTGCTGGTGCAGGCGAACCTGGATCTGGCGGAGATCGCACGGGTGCTGGGTGACGATCCCGACCCGTACGAGCAGTGGGCGGAGCTCACCGCGGTCGACCTGGACACGAGGCTCTGGAGCGAGCCGGACGCGCTCTACGTCGACTACGACGTCGAGGCGGGGGAGCACGTCGGCGCGCGAACCGCCGCCGGGCTGGCGCCGCTCTACGCCGGGGTGCCGGCGGGCGACCGCGCGCGGCGGATGGTCGAGCGGCTCGCAGGGTCACGCGTCGAGGTCGACACCTCGGCCTGGGCGGTGACGAGCCTTGCGCCCGACGATCCCGGCTTCGTGCCGACGCGGTACTGGCGCGGCCCGATCTGGCCGATCCTCAACTGGGTCCTGCAACGCGGGCTCGACCGCTACGGCTTCGCGACGCTCGCCGGCGGAGGTCCGGCGTGCGCTGATCGACCTGTCCGGCCGCAGCGGCTTCTGGGAGCACTACAACCCGACGACCGGCGCGGGCCACGGCGGCGAGAACTTCGCATGGACCGCCGGGCTCGTACTCGACATCCTTTCCATCGAGATGGAGTCAGAGGAGGAAGGAGCACCAATGGAGGACGCTGCGATCACGCCTGCCGTGGACGGCAGTGCCCCATCGAGCAACGAACGGAGGGAGTGAGATGAGCGACGAGAGAAACGACAGCCTCGGCTGGGAGGAGCCGCTCGACCGGCGAACGCTGCTCGGCAAGGCGGCGGTGGCGGGCGGAGTGCTCGCTGCGGGAGGGCTCCTGACGGCAGGGCGGCGCGAGCGCCGGTCCCGCGGCGGCTGCCGGAGACGTCACGGCCTTCTTCGGCCAGTTCGGAGCGATCGCCGAGCAGGAGGGAATCCGGAAGTTCGTCTTCAGGGGCTTCAACGGGGACGTCGACGCGGTCTTCGCGCCGATCACCGCTCCGAACCTCTTCGTCGATCGCGTCAGGGCGGAGGCACAGGCCGGGAAGGGCTCGATCGACGTGCTCGTCGGCCTCCACGGCGACTTCGTCACCTTCCAGAACGAAGGCCTCATTCGAGGCGTCGACGACGTCGCCCGGCAGATCAAGGACCCTGCCGGCGCCGTTGGTCAAGCACGGGAAGCTCGGCACCAAGACCCAGTACTACGTCCCGCATTCCCAGGCGACCTACGTGATGGTCGCCAACAGGGACGTGCTCAGGTACCTGCCCAGGGGAGCCAACGTCGACGCGCTCACGTACGGGCAGGTGTTCCAGTGGGCCAAGACCATCCGGCAGCGCACGGGGCAGAACAGGTTCGGGCTGCCCGCCAGCGAGACCGGTCTGATGCACCGCTTCCTCCAGGGCTTCCTCGTCCCGTCGTTCACCGGCGGCTTCGTCACGGGGTACCGCTCGAAGGAGGCCGTGGCGGCGTGGCAGTACATGCGTCAGCTCTGGCAGTACACGCATCCGCAGTCCCTGTCCTA
This sequence comes from uncultured Actinomycetes bacterium, assembly GCA_963791895.1. GTDB lineage: Bacteria > Actinomycetota > Thermoleophilia > Gaiellales > Gaiellaceae > Gaiella. The sequence goes on along the minus strand of CAWBTY010000009.1, from coordinate 49,510 downwards.
TGCGTTCATGCAGGACCCGCTGCTCAGCGAGGAGGTGCTGCTCGGCTGGGATCACGTCGCGCGGTTGAAGACGGCGCTCGACCAGCGCCCCGACGACCTCGTCGCGTTCCCGGTCCCCAGAGGCCCGAAGACCCGGTCGTACATGCCGGTCCTCGTCGGGCTCGGCATTCCGAGGAACGCGCCGAATCCTGCGGGCGCGAGGGAGCTGATCAAGCACATGGTGAAGCTCAGCGCGCAGGCGCAGATCCTCTCGCTGACGGGATTCTTCCCGGTCGTCGGCGGGCGGCTGTCCAAGTCGATCTCCCCCGGGCTGCGCGCAGAGGCGAACGCCGTCCGCAAGCAGCAGACAGGCGAAGGATGCGGTCCAGGCGTTGCTTCCCATCGGGATCGGCGCCGAGGGCGGCAACTTCAACAAGATCTACCGCGACACGTTCACGAAGATCGTCCGCAACGGCGAGAACATCCAGGCCGTCCTCAGGGAGCAGGGCGAGCTTCTCGACCAGATCTTCGTGAAGACGAACGCCCCCTGCTGGGCGCCCGATCCGCCGAGCGGGAAAGCGAGGTGCAGGGTCAAGTAGCACGCGTCGGCTCCGACCGAGCGATGACCACAGTCGCCCACGAGACGACGCTCACGCGCCGTAGACGGCGGTGGGAGAGTCTGCCCTACTGGCTGATCCTTCCCACCGTCGTCTACCTCGGTCTCTTCTTCGTCTGGCCGATGATCCAGGGCTTCGGGCTCGCGTTGCGGGACGAGAGCGGCAACTGGACCACCGCTGCGCTGGAGACGATGTGGAACGACGCCGCCTTCGGGGAGGCGATGAGCTTCACCTTCCTCCTGATCCTCGTGATCCTGCCCATCCAGTTCGTCCTCGCGTTCGGCATGGCGCTCCTCCTGAACGCGCGGCTTCGAGGCAGCGGCCTCTTCCTCTACATCTTCCTGCTCCCGCTCGCGATCTCGGATCTCGCGGCCGGCATCGCCTGGTCGGCGATCTTCACCGAACGCGGGTACCTCAACACGATGCTCGAGGGCGTCGGCGTGATCGAGCAGCCGTTCATCTTCCTCGACCCGACCTCGAAGACGCAGCTCGTCATCGCCGTCGCCGCGGCCGAGATCTGGCGCTCGACCACGTTCATGATGGTCATCCTCTTCGCCGGGCTCCAGGCGATCCCGAGGGACTACGTCGAGGCCGCGGAGGTGTTCGGCGCCGGGTTCTTCCAGCGTGTCCGCCACGTCATCTTGCCGATGCTCAAGCCCTCGATCCAGGTCGCGGTTCTCCTCCGCCTGATCTTCGCCTTCGAGGTCTTCGCCGTCGTGATCGCCCTGGCCGGGTCAGGCGCCACGGTGCTCGCGGCCGAGGCCTACAAGTGGCAGGCGACCAACGAGAACGAGCACGTCGCGGCCGCGTACTCGATGGTCATTCTCGGCCTCTCCCTCGCCGCCGCGGCGGTCGTGTTGATCGTGCTTCGCACGCCCCGGGAGCGGAGGCTTCGCTGATGGCGCTGCAACGCATCCCGATCGGACGGGCGCTCGCCTATCTCGCGGCAGTGGCGATCTCGGTCTTCATCCTCGCACCGATCTACCTGATCACGATCTCGGCCTTCTCGAGCTTCGATGCCGTCTACGAGTACCCGAAGAACCTCCTCCCGACCGATGTCTCGATGGAGTCGATGAACATCTTTCTCGACTCCGACGGCGTCACCGACTCGCTCCAGCGGAGCGTCTGGGTCGCGATCATCACGATCATCGCGTGCCTCGCGATCGGCACGCCCGCGGGCTATGCGCTCGCGCGGTTCTCGTTCCGGGCGGCCAACCCCTTCCAGTTGGCGCTCGTCAGCACTCGCGCGTTCCCGCTCATCATCATCGCGATCCCGCTCGCGGTGACGTATCTCCGCTTCGGCATCGACGACACCATCTACGGCGTGGCGATGGCACACATCGCCTTCACGCTGCCACTCACGGTGCTCGTCATGGCCAGCGTCTTTGCGGGGATCTCGTACGAGCTGGAGGAGGCTGCGATGACGCTCGGCTGCAGCCGGCTATCGGCCTTCCGCCGGGTGGCGCTTCCGCAGGCTCTTCCAGGGGTCGCCGCATCGGCGATCTTCATCTTCGTGACGACCTGGAACGAGGTGTTCGCCGCGGCTCTCCTGACCCTGAGGAACCGCACGCTGCCCGCCCAGATGCTTGCCGCGCTCGATACGTCTCCGCTTCCGTATCGCCTCGCCGGCGGCTTCTTCCTGCTTGCGCCCGCGCTGGTCGTGATCTTCTTCATCCGGAAGTACCTGCTCACGACCTGGGGGCGGGTGGCCCGGTGACGGCCGACACGGATCGAAAGGGGCGCTCAGGCGATGGCTGAGATCACGTTCCAGGGCGTGCAGAAGAACTTCGGCAAGTTCGCCGCGGTCGACGGCGTCGACCTCGAGGTGCACGATCGGGAGTTCGTGGTGCTGCTCGGCCCCTCGGGCTGCGGCAAGACGACGCTCCTGCGCTGCCTCGCGGGGCTCGAGCGGGTCGATCACGGCCGGGTCTTCATCGGCGGCCGGGATGCCACGGACCTTCCGCCGCGGCGACGGCGCATCGCGATGGTCTTCCAGAGCTACGCCGTCTTCCCGCACATGAAGGTGTACGACAACATCGCCTTCGGCCTGCGGATGCAGAAGGAGAAGAAGCCCGTCATCGACGAGCGCGTCCGCTCCTCCGCCGGGCTGCTCCACATCGAGGAGCTGCTCGACCGCTACTCGTCGCAGCTCTCGGGCGGACAGAGGCAGCGCGTGGCGGTCGCCCGGGCGATCGCCACGAAAGCCGACGTGCTGCTGATGGACGAGCCGCTCTCGAACCTCGACGCACTGCTCCGCCTGGAGATGCGAGCCGAGCTCAAGTCGCTGCTGCACGGCCTCGAGGCGACGACGATCTACGTCACGCACGATCAGATCGAGGCGCTCAGCATGGGCGACCGCATCGCGGTCATGAACAAGGGTCGCATCGTGCAGCTCGGCAACCCGCTCGAGGTGTACGACAACCCGGCCGACACGTTCGTCGGTGGGTTCATCGGCAACCCGCCCATGAACTTCCTCGACGCAGAAGTCGCCGTGAACGGCGCCGTGCCGATCGCCAAGCTCAGCGGCGGGTCGCTCGAGCTGCCCGGCGAGACCGCTGCGCTGGCGGGCCACAACCTCCTGCTCGGCATCCGGGCCGAGGCGATCGGCGTGGAGACCGCGGCTGCCGACGGGCTCGTGCGGGCGAAGGTGATCGTGCTCGAGCCGCTCGGCTCGTACAACCTGCTGACGGTGCGCTGCGGCGAGGACACCCTGAAGGTCTCGATCCAGCCGGACCTGTTCCCCTCACTGGAGAGCGACGTCTGGCTGCGCCTGGAACCGGCGCGAATTCGCTGGATGGATCGAGATACGGGTCTCGCGATTCACACGGGCGCGGAAGAGCTCGCGACCGAGACCGCGGTCGTCACGACGTAAGCCGGATCGGATCGTCCGCGACGTACGCCATGACAGACCGGCCGCGGGTCATCGTCGATCCCCACTTCCGTGCCATGGGCGACGTCTTCACCGTCGAGGACGCGCAGCGCCTCGCCGCGACGGTCGAGGTCGTCTGGGGGCGAGACGAGCCGATGCCGGCCGACGCGTTTCGCCTGGCGCTGCCCGACGCGTTCGCGATCGTGAGCGGCGGCTGGCGCTACGGCCCCGTGCTGGACGAGGCCGAGAGCCTGAGGGCGATCCTCACCGTCTCGGGAGGATGGCCGCCCGAGCTCGACTACGGGCACTGCTTCGCGCGCGGGATTCGCGTGCTCTCGGCGGCACCGGCATTCGCCGGAGCGGTGGCCGAGATGGCCCTCGGGCTGGCGCTCGCCTCGAGCCGCGACATCGTGACGGGAGATCGCGCCATGCGGTCACGCGACGAGCGCTGGCTGAGCTCCGCGGGCGACCTGGAGACGTTCCTCCTCGCCGGGAAACGCGTCGGCTTCGTCGGCTTCGGCTCGATCGGCACGCGGCTCAGAGCGCTTCTCGAGCCGTTCGGCTGCGAGGTCTGCGCGTATGACCCCTGGCTGACAGACGCCTACCTGCGACAAGAGCGTGTCGAGCCGCGCGAGCTCGACCGGCTTCTCGAGGACTCGCGGGTGATCTTCGTGCTCGCGACACCCACCACCGAGAACGAGGCGCTGCTCTCGCGCGAGCGCCTCGAGCTGCTCGCCCCCGACGCCGTGCTCGTCCTGGTGAGCCGAGCGCACGTCGTCGACTTCGAGGCTCTGACCGAGCTCGTGGTCGCCGGTCGCTTTCGCGCCGCGATCGACGTCTATCCGACCGAGCCGCTCGCTCACGATCACCCGATCCGAGACGCGCCGGGCGCCGTGCTGTCGCCGCACCGGGCGGGGCTCGTCGAGGAGGCGCTCCAGGAGATCGGTCGGCGCGTCGTCGACGACCTCGAGGCACTCGTCCTGGGGCTGCCGCCGCGACGTCTCCAGGTGGCCGAGCCCGAGCTCGCGCAGCGCTACGTCCGAACGACGCAGGTCGTCGCACGGTAGTCGTGTCGACGACGCTTGCCGAGCAGGCGCGGGCGGTGCTCCGCGAGAACGACACCGGGCAGTTCGTCAAGCCATCCCAGCGGCTCTATCCGTTCCAGTGGAACTGGGACTCGGCCTTCGTCGCCCTCGGCCTCGCCGGCGTCGACCCGGAACGCGGCCGCACCGAGGTGCGGTCGCTCCTGCGCGGCCAGTGGGCCGACGGGATGGTGCCGCACATCGTCTTCCACCCTCAACCGGTCGACTACCGCCCCGGACCGGAGCTCTGGCGGTCGGCCGACTGCGATGGCGCGCCGGCCGTCGCGACGAGCGGGCTCACGCAGCCGCCGGTGCTCGCGACCGCGATCCGCGTCCTCCACGAGGTCGCACCGGATCGCGCGTTCCTGGAGGATGTCCTCCCGGCTGTCGAGGCATGGCATGTCTGGTTCGGCCGGGAGCGTCTCGTCGACGGTCTCGTCGCGGTGCTCCACCCCTGGGAATCGGCCGACAACGCACCACGCTTCGACCAGGCGCTCGAACGGGTCGACATCGAGGGAATCGAGCCCCCGGACCGGACCGACCGGGAGCACGTCGACGCGGCCGAGCGCCCCTCCGACCTGGAGTACCGGCGCTACGTTGCGCTCGTCGAGGCGCTGCGGGCCTCCGGCTATCGCCCCGCGTCGCCGCTCGACGCACCCTTCGCCTACCACGACCTCCCGCTCAACTCGATCCTCGCCGTCGCAGAGGACGATCTCGCAGTCCTCCTCGGGGAGATCGGCGCGGACGGGTCGCGCGCGCGGCAGGCCGCAGCCGCGCTTCGCTCGAATCTCGCCTCGACCTGGGACGAGGGGGCCGGCTGCTACCGCGAGCGCGACCTCCACGCCGCGGCGGGTGTCACGGACACCGTCGCGGATCTGTTCCCCCTGTACGCGGGCGTACCCGACGAGCGCCAGGCGCGCCGACTCGTCGACGAGCACCTCCTCGAGCCCACCCGGTTCGGGCCGTCGGCGGAGGCTCCCTGGGCGGTCACGACCGTTGCGAAGTCGAGCCCCGCATATGCGCCGCGGAACTACTGGCGCGGCCCGGTCTGGATCAACGTCAACTGGTTCTTCGTCCGGAGCCTCGAGCGGTACGGGATGCAGGTGGAGGCAGCCGCGCTGCGGGACTCGACCCTGGAGCTCGTCAGGCGCTCCGGCTTCACCGAGTACTTCGAGCCCACGTCGGGAGCCCCGCTCGGCAGCCGCGTCTTCTCCTGGAGCGCCTCCCTCACGCTCGACCTGCTGCGTGACATACGACCCTGAGCCGCGCTATGCCGTCACGGGCGGCGACGTCGACCTCGGGTATGCGCCGCTCGCCGCCGAGGTGGCGAAGCGCGGCGCCCGGGTCGTGGCGCTCGACGGCCCCGCGGCGCTCCCGTGGCAACGCGTCGTCGACCCGCTCGCCCAGCTGGTCGGCGCCGAGACGCTCGACATCCGACGCTCGGTCGTGCCGTGGGACGAGGTCCGACGTCGGACGGCCGCCTCCGACCTCCCCGGCGACCCGGTCTTCGCGCGACTCGCGGACGGCTCGCTGGGTGACCTGTTCGACGAGCTGCCCTCCCGACCCGACCGCGACGGCGTCACGCTCGTCTTCGGCCCCGGGGCGGCGCTCGTCCCGCACGATCTTCTCTGGTACGCCGACGTCCCGAAGCGGACGTCGCTCGCCGCGATCCGCAGCGGTGCCGCGCGCAACCTCGGACAGCCGGACGACGAGCCCTCGAGCGAGCAACGCCTGCTCTTCGTCGACTGGCCGCTGCTCGACCGCCACAAGCAGGCGCTCCTCCCGTCGCTCGACCGGCTCCTCGACGTGAGCGACCCGGCGCAGCCCCGCTCGCTCGCCGGGGGGTCGCTGCGCGCCTCGCTGCACGATCTCGCCGGGCGGCCGTTCCGGACGCGCCCGAGCTTCTTCCCCGGCCCGTGGGGCGGTCAGTGGCTTCGACGGACGCTCGGGATCCAGACCGACGCGCCGAACCTCGCGTGGTCGTACGAGCTGATAACCCCCGAGAGCGGGATCCTGCTCGGGCTCGAGACCCCCCTCGAGGTCGGCTTCGAGCTCCTCCTGGGTCAGGAGAGCCTGCGCGTGCTCGGCGCCGACGTCGCCGAGCGCTTCGGTCGCTCCTTCCCGATCCGCTTCGACTACCTCGACACCCTCGAAGGCGGGCACCTCTCGTTGCAGTGCCACCCGAGACTCGCCTATGCGCGCGAGACGTTCGGCCTCGACTACACGCAGGACGAGACGTACTACGTCATGGAGACGACGCCTCGGGCTCCGGTCTTCCTCGGCCTGCGCGCCGACGCCGACCCGGCGGAGTTCCGGGCGGCCGCCGAAGGTGCGGAGCGCGGGAGCGAGCTCGACGTCTCGCGGTTCGTGCAGGCACACGAGGCCGAGCAGCATCGGCTCTACCTGATCCCGGCCGGCACGGTGCATGCGAGCGGTGCGGGCAACGTCGTGCTCGAGATCAGCGCGACGCCCTACCTCTACACGCTTCGCTTCTACGACTGGCTCAGACGGGACCTCGACGGCAGGCTGCGGCCGGTGCACGTCGATCACGCCTTCGCGAACCTCGATCAGCGCCGGAGCGGGAACGCCGTCGCGGAGCTGATCCAGGAACCGGTCGAGGTCCGGCGGAGCGCGACCTCGGTCGAGCTCCAGCTCGGCCGCCACCCTGACCTCTTCTACGCGGTCCACCGACACGACTTCGACGAGGTGGCGGAGGACGACACGCGAGGACGCTTCCACGTGCTCAACCTCGTCGCCGGAGACGAGGTGGAGATCGAGACGAGCGCAGGCGATCTCCACCCACTCGCCTACGCCGAGACGATCGTCGTGCCGGCCTCGGTCGGCGCGTACCGCCTGCGACGCCGGCGTGGCGGAGCCTGCAAGGTCGTGAAGGCGTTCGTCGCATGACCGGCGTCGTGACGGCGCTCGATCTCGGGGGCAGCCACGTGCTCGCCGGCAGCGTCGACCTGCCCCGGGCGACGGTCGAGCGCGGGCCCCGCGTCTCGTTCCCTGCGGACGCCGACCGGAGCGAGCTGCTCGCGCTCGTCGTCGGCGCAGCGCGGGAGATGCTCGGCGAGAGCACCCGCGTCGCGTGCGCGGTTCCCGGCCCGTTCGACTACGCGGAAGGCGTCGGTTGGATCGGGCACAAGCTGGAGCCGCTGTACGGCGTCGACCTCGGCGCTGCGCTGGCCACCGGTCTCGAGCTGCCGAGACACGCGATCACGTTCGTGAACGACGCCGATGCGTTCCTGCTCGGCGAGTCGTTGGCAGGGGCAGCGGTAGGTCATGCCCGCGCAGTCGGCGTGACGCTCGGGACCGGTCTCGGGAGCGCCTTCCTCGCGGACGGGCGGATCGTCGGTGACGGAGCGACGGTGCCGCCGAACGGCGAGATCCATCTCGTCGAGTACCTGGCGAAGCCGGTGGAGGAGTCGATCTCCCGCGCAGCGCTGATCCGGCGGTACGGCGACCCCTCACTCGACGTCGAGGAGCTTGCTGCGCTCGCCCGAGCCGGCGACGGACGCGCACGGGCGGCGTTTGCCGAGGTGGGCACGGCACTCGGCGAGGTGCTCGGGCCATGGGTGCGCTCGTTCGCAGCGACGTGCCTCGTCGTCGGCGGATCGATCGCGCGTGGCTGGGACCTGTTCGAGGCCTCGCTGCGAGGCTCACTCGAGAGCGTCGCGTCGCTCGAGGCGATACGCCCGGCCGAACGACTCGACGACGCGGCCCTGCTCGGAGCGGCGGTCGCCTCGGCGCGGATCGTCGTCCGCCACGCGCGCGCGACCGCTTCGCAGGTCGCCGCGTGGCGGCACGAGCGGCTCGCGGCGGCTGCCCGTCCTCTCCACGAGCTGTCGGTCGCAGAGGCGAGGGCCGAGCAGGCCGCAGAGTCGATCGTGCGCGAGACGGCGAGCGACGGGGTCGTCGCCCTCGACCTCGACGGCGGCCCTGTCCCCCTTCGCCTCTACCGGCCTGCGGAACGGCAGTCGTCGCCGCTCCTCGTCTGGCTCCCCGGTGGCGGGTGGGTGCTGGACACGCTCGCTGCCTCGGAGTCGACCTGCCGACGACTGGCGCGCGAGACGCCCTGTGCGGTCGCCGCCGTTCGCTACCGGCTCGCGCCGGAGCATCCGTTCCCCACCGCGCTCGAGGACGCCGTTGCCGCGATCCGCTGGCTCGTCGCGCACGCCGCGCACCACGCGCTCGATCCCGGGCGCGTCGTCGTCGGGGGCGCAAGCGCGGGCGCGAACCTCGCCGCCGCGGTCACGCAACTCGCGCGCACCGGCGGCGACCTCGCTCTCGCTGCGCAGGTGCTCGTGTACCCGGCGCTCGCACGCGACCCCGGGACTTACTCGCGGCACGCATACGACGATCCCGCGTTCTTCGGCGTCGGCGATATCGAGTGGTGCTGGTCGCACTACGTCCCGTCCGAGGACGCGACGAGCCCGCTCGCCTCACCGCTCCTCGCGGAGGAGCTCGCAGGTCTCCCGCCGGCGCTCGTCGTCACTGCGGAGCTCGACCCGCTTCGCGACGAAGGCGAGCTCTACGCCGAGCGCCTGCGCCTGGCCGGCGTCCCCGTCGAATGTGTCCGCTTCGCCGGGGTCCCGCACGGCTTCTTCTCGCGGGGCGGCGTCCTCGCTGCCGCCGACGACGCCCAGCTGCTCGTGATCGACACGCTGCGTGCGGCGTTCGCCGCGCCCGAATCGGCGGACTGATGAACTCGAGCAGATTCCCTTCTGGCCCAGCGCACCAGCCCACCCGTAGCGTAGGACGGTGTCTTCGCGCGGATGGGTGCTGTTCTCGGCGATGTGCGTCATCTGGGGGATTCCGTACCTCCTGATCAAGGTCGCGGTGGAGGACATGAGCCCGGCGATGCTCGTGCTCGGGCGCACCGTGATCGCCGCGGCGATCCTCCTGCCGCTCGCCGCGGCGAGACGGGAGTTGCGTCCGCTTCTCACCCACTGGCTGCCGCTCCTCGCGTTCGCGGTGATCGAGATCGCCGTTCCCTGGGTGCTCCTGGGCGCCGCCGAGACGGAGCTCTCGAGCTCGCTCACCGGGCTTCTGATCGCGGCGGTCCCGCTCGTCGCCGTCCTGATCGCGGCCACCACGGGTCGGCGCGAGCGCTTCGGGCTCCAGACGGGGCTCGGCCTGGCGCTCGGCGTCCTCGGCGTCGCGGCGATCGTCGGCGTCAGCCTGGAGGGGGCAAGCGTCGTCCCGGTGGCGCAGGTCGGGCTCGTCGCTGTCTGCTACGCCGTCGGTCCCGCGATCCTGCAGCGGTGGCTGGCGGACCTTCCCGCGCTGGGGGTCATCGCCGCCTCGCTCGCCGTGACGGCGCTCATCTACGCGCCCGTCGCCGCCTTCAGCATTCCGGAGGAAGTGCCGTCGCCCGAGGCGCTCGCCTCGGTCGTCGGCCTCGCGGTCGTCTGCACGGCGCTCGCGTTCGTCGTCTTCTTCGCCCTCATCGCCGAGGTCGGCCCGGTCCGGGCGACGGTGATCACCTACGTCAACCCCGCCGTCGCCGCGGTGCTCGGCGTCGCGATCCTCGGCGAGGCGTTCACCCTCGGAATGGGCGTCGGCTTCGTGCTCGTGCTGCTCGGCTCGGTGCTGGCGACGAGGAAGGGAGCCGAGCCGGCCCCCGCGCTCGAGCCGGCTTACGAGGGCTCGGACTCGGTGCGCTGAGCTCTCGGCGGCGAGACGGACTGCGGCTCGGCGTCGTTCGCGCGCATCGTGTCGGCGGGCGCGTTCTGCCGCCTCGAGAGGGCGAGCGCCGGCAGGGAGAGCGCCGTGATCCCGGCGCCGATCAGGTACGACGGCGCGTACCCCCAGACGTCCGCGGCGCGTCCGAGCACCGGCTGCGCCCAGACGCCGCCGGTCGAGCCCATCAGCGAGTTGAACGAGAGGATCGTCGCCCGTTGCCGCGAGGGGATCAGCCCGTTGAGGTACGCCTGGTGGATCGGCGTCGAGGCGGCGAAGAGCAGTCCCCAGGCGACGATCAGGGCGACGACGGCCCAGAAGCTCTCGACGACCCCGATCAGCCCGAGAGTGACGACGTTGAGGGCGGCCAGCACGATCAGGGCAGAGGTACGCCGCCGGAAGAGGCGTCGGATGCGGGGTGCGACGATCCCGCCGAGGATCTGCGCGCCGGCGACGATCGCGGCCACGAGCCCGGCGATCTGGTACGCCTCCGGGTCGCCCCAGAGCTCGAGCAGGTACGGCTGGAGCGCGTAGAACGCGTAGATCGCGACGCCGCCCGTGAAGAGAGCCTCGACCATCAGCCATTTCACCGCCGGCACGCGCCAGCCGTACTCGACCGAATCGGCGACCACGTGTCGCATCTCCGGCAGCAGGCCCTGGCCTCGCTCCGGCGTGAAGCCGATGTCGTGCATGAGGAAGTAGGCCGCGACGAACGTCACGACCAGGATCGCGCCGCGGAGGACGAACGGAACCCCGAGGCCGAACTGCTGGGCGATGAAGCCGCCGGCGACCGAGCCCACGAGCATCGCCGCTCCGGAGACGATCTGGCCGCGCGCGAAGACGTTGTCGAGGTCGCCCGCGAACCCCGTCGCTGCGAGCGCGTCGACGAGCCACGCCTCGACCGCGCCCGAGAAGAAGGTGAAGCCGAGCCCGATCAGGACCGAGACGACCGCCCACTGCCAGAAGGACGCCTCGACGACCCACAGGAGTACGTAGAGGAGCGTCGAGGCCGACAGGGTCACCGTGCCGAGCAGGTACGAGGCGCGACGGCCGACCGTGTCGGCGATGACCCCCGTCGGCACCTCGAAGAGCACCATCCCGGCGGTGAAGAAGGCGTTCGCGGCGAACGCCTCGAGGTTCGAGAGCCCGGCGTCGAGCAGGAAGATCGTGTTGATCCCCCAGATCAGCGACGCTGCGAGCGTGTTCCCGAGCAGGAGCCCGAGGTACGTGAGCTGGATCGAGCGAGGCGTTGCCACGTCCTCCCACGCTACGTGCGGCGCATCATGCCAGTGCCTTCGGAGCCCGCACGCCACCGGCGTTCTACCAGCCCGTGGCCGTGCGGGGGTAGCGGTGCTCTCGCAGGCGGCGGTCCATCGTGACGAGCCGAGTGCACATGCTCGGCTGGGTTGCGTACATCGAGCCAGGAGACGGTCGGCCGGAACATCGACGGCGGGCGACGGCCGTCGTCACGCGGCGGGCAGTACGTCAGCTCGACCTGCGTCGCGAGCCCTCGGGCCCGGCGAGATCGATCGGTCGCGAGGTCCGCACGAAGGCATCGACCAGTTCCTCCGGATCGAGCGCGGGAGCGGCCGCGTCGAGCTCGGGCGCTCGGAGGACACGGTCGACGAGACGCACGAGGTCACCGACGACTGGGCGATCATCGATCCCGGCGGGCGTCTGGCACGACCTGCGTCAACACCGGCGACGGCGAGTTGAAGCTGTACTCGCTCTACTCGCCGCCCGAGCATCCCGACGGTCACCGTGCCACGGGACGAAGGCCCGGACGGCCGAGGCGGCGAGCAGGCCGCGCACGGGTGTGCAGCCTTGGTCTCCGTTGCGTCGCTTCCGGCGCCATGCGGTCATAATCCGGTCACCGGCCTCGAGCGGTCATCGTCCCGGTAGGGCGGGCCTCATCGCGCAAGCCACCCGCCGTCGACGGGGATGATCGTGCCGCAGACGTAGTCCGACGCGGCCGAGGCGAGGAAGACGGTCGCGCCCGCGAGATCGTCGGCCTCGCCCCAGCGTCCGGCCGGGATCCGCTCTAGAATCTGGCGGCTCCGCACCGGATCCGCCCGCAACGGCGCGGTGTTGTCGGTCGCGATGTAGCCAGGCGTGATCGCGTTGACGTTCACACCGTGGGGCGCCCACTCGTTCGAGAGCGCACGCACGAGGCCGACGATCCCCGACTTCGAAGCGGCGTAGCTCGGGACGAGGATCCCGCCCTGGAAGCTGAGCAGCGAGGCGGTGAAGATCACCTTCCCGTGTCCGCGCGCGACCATCGTGCGACCGATCTCGCGGGTGAGCGTGAACGGCGCGCTCAGGTTGACCTGGAGGACGGTCTCCCAGGTCTCGTCGTCGTGCTCGAGCGCAGGCGCGCGCGCGATCGTCCCGGCGTTGCAGACGAGGATGTCGATCGGCCGTTCACCGGAGGCGATCTCGCGTGCGAACGCCGCGACCTCGTCGCGGCGTGCGAAGTCGACGCGGTGGCCGCTGAAGCAGCGACCGGCGGCCTCGACCCGGCCCTCGACCTCGCTTCCGCTCGGCTCGAGTTGAGCGCTGACCCCGACGATATCGGCGCCGGCGCGAGCCAACGCCTCCGCCATCGCAAGCCCGATCCCACGGCGGCACCCGGTGACGAGCGCCTGTTTGCCCGTGAGCGCGAAGAGGCCCGGCTCTTCGCCGGTCGCCGTCACGATCCGCCGCACTCGATCAGGATCTTCATCGCCCGGCCCTCATCGAGGGTCTCGAAGGCCGCGGCGACGCGGGCGAGCGGCTCGACCGAGGTGATGAGTAGCTCGGCGGGGACGTCGCCGGACGCGAGCAGCCGTACCGCCTCTTCGAAGTCGAGGCGGTCGTAGACACGCGCTCCGATGAGCGTCAGCTCGCGCCAGAAGACGCGGAAGAGGTCGACGGGCGGGGCGGAAGCATGGATCGCGACGACGACCAGCCGTCCGCGCACCCCGAGCGACTGGATCGCGGCGTCCAGTCCGGCGACCGCACCGGAGACCTCGAAGGCGACCGGCACGCCTGCGCCCGCGGACCACTCGTCGATCCGCGCCGGGACGTCGTCTCCCTCGGGGTCGAGGCACGCGAGCCCGAGCGATCCGGCGAGTACTCGCCGATCCTGGCTCGGCTCGAGGACGAGCACCTCGGCGCCCTGTGCACGGGCGACGAGCGCGACGAGGAGCCCGATCGGGCCGCCGCCGACGACGAGCGCCCGCTCACCGGCGACGAGCCCGGCGCGGCGGACGTCGTGCACCGCAACCGCCGTCGGCTCGGCGAGCGCGGCGACACGGAGGGAGAGGTCGTCAGGGAGCGGCACGAGGACCTTCGCCGGAACGGTCCACCGCCCTTGCATCGCCCCCGGCGAGTCGATCCCGATGAAGTCCAGGTTGTGGCACACGTGAGTGTGTCCCGCTAGGCAGGCAGGGCAGTCACCGCACGAGAGGAGCGGCATGACGGTCACCCGATCGCCCGCGCCCCACTCGTCGACGCCGTCACCGACGGTGGCGACGACGCCGGACATCTCGTGGCCCAGCACCGTCGGGATCACGACGCGTGCGTCCATGGCGCCGTGGACGATGTGCAGATCCGTGCCGCAGATCCCGGCGTAGGCGACCTCGAGCTCGACCTCGCCCCGCTCGGGCACCCGAGGCGCCAGCTCGACGACGTCGACGACCCCGTCCCCGAGGTAGCACGCGGCCTTCACGCGTCGGCCGCACCGATTCCGATCAGCGCCTCCTCGTCCTCGATCATCCGGCGCAGCCACTGCTCCCCCTCGGCGAGGTGGATGAGATCGGCGGCGCTCGCTCGCTCCGCGTCGCCTGCCCGGAGCGCCTCGAAGATGTCCTGGTGGCGCTTGCGGGTGAGCTCGACCGCGCCCTGCTCGGTGACCGACCGCCAGAGACGCGCCCTGAGCGTGCCGCCGGAGAGGTTCTGGATCAGGGACGCGAGCGTCGAGTTGCCCGACGCGACGACGATCACCCGGTGGAACTCCTGATCGGCCTCGATGAACGCGGTCGTCGTCTCCGCGACGTCCATCTCGGCGAGGCAGGCTTCCAGGGCGTCGAAGTCGGCTCCTGTCAGGCGGCCGGCGGCCATGCCGGTCGCGACGGGCTCGAGGATCCGCCGCACCTGGGAGAGCTCGAGGATCGTCGGGCCGGTGAGGAGGTCGCCGATGAAGCCCATGCCGGTGAGCAGGAGCTCCGGCTCGAGGCTCGTGACGTACGTGCCGTCGCCGACACGCGGCTCGAGCACGCCGACCAGCGTCAACGCCCGCACGGCCTCGCGGAGGGAGTTGCGGGAGAGCCCGAGCCGGAGCGCGAGCTCCTGCTCCTTCGGCAGGCGCGAGCCGGCGGTGAACTCGCCGTCGATGATGAGCTGCTTGATCTTCTCGATCGCCTGGTCAGTGAGTGCGACCATGTGCCTCCCCCGAGGAGAGCGATGCCGGGCCATCGCTCTCGTCGAGCTGGTAGACGCGTCGTGCGGTGCCGCTCAGTATGCGCGCGGCGTCGTTGGGCGCGCCCTGCTCGAGGGCGGCGATGCTGGCCGTGAGTACCCCTTCGTAGGTGCCGTTGAGGAGCGAGACCGGCCAGTCGCTGCCCCACATCAGCCGGTCGGCCCCGAAGCAGTCGACGGCGACCTCGAGCGGGCGCCGGAGGTCGGTGGCGCTCCAGTCGCGACGGGGAGTCGCGGTGTTCAGGCCGGAGACCTTGGCGACGACGTTCGGATGCTCGGCACACGCGCGAAGCGCGGTCTCCCAGCCGACCATCTCCGGCGTCCCGAGCGGCGGCTTGCCGAGGTGGTCGACGACGAGAACGAGGCGGGGGAAGCTCAGCGCCAGCTCGGCGATGTCGCCGAAGTGATTCGGATAGACGACGGGGAGCTCGAGCAGGAGCCCTGCCTCCTCGACCAGGGCGATGCCCTCGAGCACGCGCGGTTGCACGATCCAATGTGGATCGGGCTCGTCGTGGATCAGATGGCGAATCCCGCGGAGCCTCGGGTGCCGTCGCAGCTCTCCGAGCCGGCGCCTGCACGCCTCGGGGTCGTCGAGTGCGACCCACGCCGTGACGGCTCCGATCCAGGCGTGCTGGTCGGCCAGCTCGAAGAGGTAGTCGGTGTCGTCGTCGAGGCACGCCCCCTGCACGAGCACGGTCTGCGCTATGCCGCACGCCGCGAGCAGCGGAAGCAGGTCGCTCGGGGCGAACGCCCTCGCGATCGCCTCGTGCGCGGCCGTCATCCACGGCTGCGGCGTCCGCTCGAGATCCCAGAAGTGCTGGTGCGCGTCGATGATCATGGCGTCGGGTGCTCCGGCGAGTGCACGGAGCCCCCGACGCCGTGCGTCGGGAGCTCCGCCGTGCGTCTCCAGGAGGGAGGAGACGACTAGCCGAACTTGCTCGCGTTCGCCCTGGTCACGAACGCGGTGCCGGTGTCGACGTTCTTCGGCACCTTCTTGCCGGTCACTGCCTTGTAGAGCGTGTCGATCCCCAGCAACCCGATCTTCGACGGGAACTGGGCGACGCTTCCCGTCTCGGTGCCGGCCTTGATCTGGGCAACCTCGTCAGGGAGGGCGTCGAAGCCGACGAGGATGATGTCAGCGGGCTTGATCCCGGCGTTCTTGATCGACTGGATCGCACCGAGTGCCGGCGGGCCGCAGGCGGCGTAGATCGCCGTCAGCCCCTCGTTGGCGGTCAGGATCGTCTGTGCTGCGGCGGCTCCCTTCGTCTGGTCGCAGTCGGTTCGGAGCTTCGCTACGACCTTGATCTTGCTGCGGAGGGGGCCGAGACCGGCGAGCATGCCCTTGACGCGGTCGTCGAGCGCCGGGACACCCGGGACCCCCTCGAGGATCCCGAGCGTGTCGCCGGCCTTCAGCTTCGTCGCGAGGAACTTGCCGGCGAGCACGCCACCCTTGTAGTTGTTGGTCGCGACCACCGACGTCTTCTTCTTCCAGCTCGGGATGTCGTTGTCCATGAGAACGACCTTGACGCCCTCCTTGATGGCCTTGTCGAGCGCGGCGGAGACGGCGGCGCTGGTCGGCGTGATCGCGATGCCCTTCACGCCCTGGGCGACCATGTTCTGGATCGCCGCGATCTCACCCGCGTCGTCGGTGCCGCTCTTGCCCTGGGCGAAGATGACCGTCGCTCCCGCGTGGCCCTTGTCCCACTTCTTCGCCGCGTTCTGGAGCGTGAAGAAGAAGTCGACCGGAAACTTCGTGATGAAGCCGAGCTTGACCGGCGACGCTTCTTGCGTGGTCGGCTTGGCTGTCGCACTCCCGGCGAGCAGAGCACCCGCGACGAGTGCGAACAGGAGGAGCAGACCTCCCGGATACCTGTACTTGAACATGTCGTCCTTTCAGGCACGGAGAATTGACACAACGGGTTGTGAGCATCGACTCCGCTGCCCTGCAGTAGCGGCGGAGAGCCTGCCGGCGCCAAGCGGGTTCGGCGGTGACAGGCGACGGCACTACTGTCCTCTCACTCACCACCTCCCACGATCAGCGAGACGATCTGCGCGTAGGTCTCGGTCGACGGAACGAGCTCCCCGACGTTGCGCCCGCGGCGCAACACGACGGCCCGGTCGGCGACCTCCATCACGTGATCCATGGCATGGGAGACGACGACGACGGTCGTTCCCTGGCTTCGCAGCCGGGTGATGAGGTCGAGCACTCCTCTCGACTCGCGGACGCCCAGCGCCGCCGTGGGCTCGTCGAGCACCACGACCTTGGATGCGAACGCCGCCGCACGGCTGACGGCGACAGCCTGCCGCTGTCCACCCGACATCAGACCGACGACACCGTTCAGCTCCGGCAGGTCGACCTGGAGGCGGTCGAGGACGTCGCGCGTCGATTCGACCATGCGCCTCCGCTCGAGGAAGCGGAGCGAGCGTGGCAGCCAAGCCGGACGGGCCAGCTCTCGGCCGGCATAGAAGTTGTCGACGGGCGAGAGGTTGTCGAACAGCGCGAGATCCTGGTAGACGGTCTCGATCCCGAGGGCGCGCGCGTCCGACGGTGTGTTGATCGCGACCGGCAGGCCGTCCATCTCGATCGAGCCGCTGTCGAGCCGGTGCGCGCCGCTCAGGCACTTGATCAGTGTCGACTTGCCGGCGCCGTTGTCACCGAGGAGGGCGAGGACCTCGCCCGCGTTGACGTCCAGGTCGACTCCGTCGAGCGCCGTGACGGCGCCGAACCGCTTCACCGCGCCCCGAACTGCGAGCACCGGTGTGGGCGTGTCCGTTCCCGCGGCGCGGTCGTCGATGACGACGCTCATGCGAGCCTTGCCGCCCTCGCGACCCGGACGCGCCTCTCGATGGCGCCGCGCAGCACGTCGGCTTCCACAGCGAGCAGCACGACGATGCCGATGACGATCAACTGGTAAAAGGCGTCGACGTTGTGGAGGTTGAGGGCGTTCCGGATGACCCCGATCGTGAAGGCCCCCACCAGAGCGTTGCCGACGTTCCCGCGACCTCCCGCGAAGGCCGCCCCGCCGATGATCACCGCCGCGATCGAGTCGAGCTCGGCGAGCTCGCCCGTCGTGGGCGAGCCTCCGTTGATCAGCCCGGCGGTGATCAGCCCACCGACCCCGGCGGCGAGGCCGCTCAGCACGTACACCATGACGAGCACGCGCTTGACGGGAATGCTCGAACGACGAGCGGCATCGGGGTTGCCTCCCACGGCATAGAGCCAGCGGCCCCAGACGAGCCGGGTCGTCAAAAGCAGGCAGACGAGTGCGAGGGCGGCGACGACCACGATCGAGTACGGGAGCCAGCCGAGCGTGCCGCCCCCGATCGTCTGCACGCTCGTAGGCATCCCGAAGATCAAGGTCCCGTCCGAGGCCCAGAGCGCGATGCCCTTCACGATGCTCAGCGTCGCCAGGGTCACGATGAACGGGTGCGGCACGCGACCGTAGACGAAGACGAGGCCGTTGACCGCCCCGACGGCGACACCAGTCCCGAGGATCGCGAGGATGACGACCAGGCTCGAGTCCGTCTGGCCGAAGACGAGCGCACCGACGACTCCCGAGAGCGCCACCGTCGCACCGACGGAGAGGTCGATTCCCCGCGTGACGATCACGAGCAGCTGGCCTAGGGCGAGCACCGCGATCACCGAGGTCTGGGAGAAGACGTTGCCGATGTTGCGGCTCGTGAGGAAGACCGGCGTCGTCATCGCGACCACGACGATGAGCACGAGCAGGATCAGCGCCGGCCCCGCCCGGAGGGCGAACAGGCCCGCACGGAGCAGGCTCGCGCGGTCGAGCGCCGGCGACCGCCTGGGAGATCCGTGTCTGGCTGTCGCAGGCTCGGTGACGACCATCAGTCTCCTCCAGGCACTGCACCGATCGCAACGTCGGTCCACGCCGGCCCGCTCGGAAACGCGAACTCCTCGCGCGACTCGGGAAGCATCTCGATGCTGTAGCCGGGCGCCAGCGGTGTCACGTAGCGACCGCCGCGCACCTCGGCGGGGTCGACAAAGTGCTCGTGGAGATGGTCGACCCACTCGACGAAGCGGTTCTCGAGCGAGCCGCTGACCGCGACGTAGTCGACGAGCGCGAGGTGCTGCACGTACTCGCACAGGCCGACTCCGCCCGCATGCGGGCACACCGGCACCCCGAACCGCGCCGCGAGCAGGAGGATCGCGAGCGCCTCGTTGACACCACCCACCCTGCAGGCGTCGAGCTGGCAGACGTCGATCGCCTCTGCCTGGAAGAGCTGCTTGAACACGACCCGGTTCTGGATGTGCTCGCCGGTCGCGACGCGAACGGGCGCGATCTCGCGGCGAATCCTGGCGTGGCCGAGGATGTCGTCGGGGCTCGTCGGCTCCTCGATCCACCACGGGTCGTGTACCGACAACGTGCGCATGGCCATGATCGCCTCGTCCACGCCCCAGACCTGGTTCGCGTCCATCATCAGGACGCCACCGGCACCGAGCGCCCGGCGAATGATCGCGGCGCGCCGATCGTCGGCCGCGAGGTCGGCGCCCACCTTCATCTTGACGTGGGTGAAGCCCTCCGCGACCGATGCATGCACGAGCGCCTCGACCTTCGTGTCGTCGTAGCCCAGCCACCCGGCCGACGTCGTGTAGGCGGGGTAGCCGAGGCGCACGATGTCGGCCTCGCGCGCCTCGCGGCCGCGCCGCGCGTCGCGCAGTAGCTCGAGCGCGTCCTGCGGCGACAGGACGTCGTCGATGTAGCGAAAGTCGACACAGGCGACCACGTCCTCGGGAGACAGGTCGACCAGGAGCTTCCAGAGCGGCTTCCCCTCGAGTTTCGCCCACAGATCCCAGACGGCATTGACGATCGCAGCCGTCGCGAGGTGGATCACGCCCTTCTCGGGTCCGAGCCAACGGAGTTGGCTGTCCGAGACGAGACGGCGCCAGAATCCGCTCATGTCCGAGCGGATCCGATCGAGGCTCTCACCGACGACGAGTGGCGCCAGCGCACGAATCGCCGCGACACACACCTCGTTGCCACGGCCGCTCGTGAACGTCAACCCGTGGCCGTCGATCCCGTCGTCCCGGTTGGTGCGGAGGATCACGTACGCGGCGGAGTAGTCCGGGTCGGTGTGCATCGCGTCCGACCCGTCGAGCCAGCGCGAGGTCGGAAAGCGGACGTCACATGCCTCGACCCCGATGATGGTCGTCCCATTCACGAAACGCCCCGAGAGCGAGATAAATACCCGATGTTTGACGGCGAAACAACGGTCACAGCGGCCATGATTTGCGATTATGCCCATAAAGATCCGATCTTTACAAGTAGAAAGGCGAGCCTCTGCGATCGGACCGCTCGTGTCGTGAGCGTCGCTTACGTCCTCGACTGAGGCGTAACAGGGCGTCTGCGAGCATTCGTACGCCGTGCAGCTCGAGCCGCCGGACCCACCCCTTCACGACGAAGTCGTCCGGTTGACGCCGCTCGGCGCGGAGCATGTTGCCGCGATGCGCGAGCTCGGCGACGACGCGGATGTTGCCCGCTTCACCTTCGTGCGGGCGCCCATGGACGAGGAGTCGGCGCGGGCGTGGGTCGAGCGCTACGAGGCCGGCTGGCGCGACGGGTCCCTGGCCGGGTTCGCCATCGAGGCGCAGGAGGACCGCGAGTTCCTCGGCTTCATCGCGCTCGTCCGCTACGACCCGGAAGGGAGCGAGGGCGAGATCGGCTACATCGTCGCGCCGGCAGCCCGCGGCCGCGGGGTTGCGGGCCGAGCGCTGCGCCTGCTGACCGACTGGTGCCTGCTCACGCTACGCCTCGAACGAATCGAGCTCCGCATCGACGTGGCGAACGTGGCCTCGGTCCGCGTCGCGGAGAGGCTCGGCTACGTCCGAGACGGCGTGCTCCGGTCGGCGCACTTCAAGGAGGGTGTCCGTGTCGACCTCGCCGTGTACTCGCGACTCCCGGGGGACGGCTGAGGAGCGGATCAGCGTCCGGCGCCGGGAAGCCTCGCGATCGCCTCGACTTCGACGCGAATCCCGCCGGGCAGCCCTGCCTGCACGGTCGTTCGCGCGGGATACGGCTCGGTGAGTGCCGCGCGGTAGACCTCGTTGAAGGCGTCGAAGTCCACGAGGTCGAGCAGGAACACGTTCACCTTGACGACGTCGTCGAGCGTGCAGCCGGCGGCGCGGAGGCAGGCTCGGAGGTTCGCGAGCACCTGCTCCGTCTGTTCCGCGACACCGCCTGCGACGAGGACGCCGTCCTCGTCGAACGCGACCTGGCCGGCGGTGTAGACGTGCTCGCCGCTCCGGACGACGGGGGAGTACGGCGCCTTCGGGCGGGCGAGCCCGTCGGGGAAGAGGGCGTCTCGGGCCATGCGGTCTCCTTCGCTCGAGGGTCGGCGCTCAGGCTGCCAGGGTGACCTTCTGGAGCCCGGTGGGCTTGTCGGGGTCGAGCCCACGCGCAGCCGCGAGGGCTCCGGCCACGAGCTGGCCGGGCACGATCGAGAGGAGCGGCGACAGAACCGGCACGGGGGCCGTGGGGACCGACAGCACGACGGCCGCGCCCGTCACCTCGTGCGCGGCGTCGCCGCTCGCGATGAGCGCTGCGCCGGCCGCGCGCACGCGGGCCGCGGCCTCGAGGACGGTGGGCAGGCAGGGGTCACGGGTCGCAACCGCCCACACCGGGAAGAGCGGATCCAGAGCGGCGACCGGCCCGTGGGCGAGGTCGGTCGTCGTGAGCGGCTCGGCCGCGATGCGGCAGGTCTCGGTCAGCTTCAGCGCCACCTCGCGCGCAGTCGCGAACTCGACGCCGCGACCCACTGCGAACAGGCGGCCGGTGAAGGCGAGCGGCAACGCCGCGTCCCGCGCGGGCGCGGACAGGTTCTCCACCGCGTCCGCGAGCCGGTCGGCCGTCCGCCGGAGCCCGTCGGCGACGGCCGCGGTGCGGTCGCCGACCGCCGCGGCGAGCAGCGCGAGGGTCGCCAGTTGGTTCACGTACGTCTTGGTGGCGGCCACCGCTCGCTCCGGTCCGGCCCGAAGCGGCACGGTGATCTCCGCCGCCGTCCGCGAGGTCGGACTGCAGCTCGTTCGTGACCGCGATCGTCAGGCTGCCGCGGCTGCGGGCCCGCTCGACGTACTCGACGACATCGGGCGTGCGCCCGGACTGGGACAGCGCGACGACCGGCGACCGGGCGATGTCGTGCTCGGCGTCGTAGTAGACGGACAGGGAGATCGACGCGCGAAAGGCCGGGACGCGCGACAGCAGGCCGAACGCATACGTGCCGTAGGTCGCCGCGTTGTCCGACGAGCCGTGCGCGACGAGCCTGACGAACGCCGGCTGTCCTCGCGCGATCGCGCGTCCTGCCTCGCGGATCGCACCTGCGTCGCCGAGCAGCCGGAGGAGGGCGTCCGGCTGCTCGGCGATCTCGGCGCGGAAGCGAGCTCCCGCAGGGTCAGGACGGGAGTCGCTCACCGCTGGCCGGGTCGAAGAGATGTGCGTCGCGACCCTGCGGCGTCAGCCGAACGGCATCCCCACGAGCCGGCGCGTCGCGAGCGTCGGCGCGTGCCGTGAGACGGGTCTCCGCGCCTGCGATCTCGGCGGAGCAGAAGACATAGGCATCTGCGCCGAGCACCTCGACCGCCTCGACACGCGCCGGGATGCCGTCACCCGCAAGGCGGATCGCCTCCGGGCGGAGCCCGACGAGGAGCCGTTGGAGCCCACGCGCGCTCGCCTCCGACGCGCATCTGTCGGGGAGCGGCACGCCGACGCCTGCGAGGTCGATCGACCCGTTCGTCCCGAGCGGCACGTCGACGAGGCTCATCGCCGGCGAGCCGATGAATCCGGCGACGAACGCGTTCGCCGGCCGTTCGTACAGCTCTCGCGGCGGCGCGCATTGCTGGAGCCGCCCGTCGCGGAGCACTGCGACGCGGCTGCCGAGCGTCATCGCCTCGGACTGGTCGTGCGTGACGTAGACGGTGGTGACCCCGAGCCGTGCCTGGAGATCGGCGATGTCGGCGCGCATCTGGACGCGGAGCTTCGCGTCGAGGTTCGAGAGCGGCTCGTCCATGAGGTAGGCGAGGGGCTCGCGCACGATCGCCCGACCCATCGCGACCCGCTGGCGCTGGCCGCCGGAGAGCTGACCGGGCTTGCGCGCGAGGAGCTCCGTCAGGCCGAGCAGCTCGGCGACCTCCGCGACCCGACGATCGCGCTCGCCGCGCTTGACGCGCGCCATCTTGAGCGGGAACGCGATGTTCTGCGCGACGGTCAGGTACGGGTAGAGCGCGTAGCTCTGGAAGACCATGGCGACGTCGCGGTCCCGAGGGCGCACGTAGGTGACGTCACGGTCCCCGATCCAGATCCCGCCGTCGTCGACGTCCTCGAGCCCCGCGAGCATGCGGAGCGCGGTCGACTTTCCCGACCCGGAGGGGCCGACGAGCACCATCAGCTCGCCGTCGGCGACGTGGAGATCGAGTGCGTCGACCGCCGGGGCGTCGGTGCCGGGGTAGGTCCTCGTCGCGCGCTCGTACCGGATGTCAGCCACGGCGTGCCTCCATTCCCACCGGTCGCGGTGGCTCGAGGTCGTCGTCCGCGTCAGCGGCCGCGGTCAGCTCGCGGCGGGCTCGCTCCTTCGCCGCGTCGTCGGCCTCGAGCCAGTCCAGTCCGAGGAGCGCCGCGCCGACGACCGGCGGCGCGTCGGTCGTGTGCACGACGATGTCGTCACCCACCTCGGCGAGACCGGCGACGATGGCGGCCTGGAGCCGCTCGTCAGCCGCGCGGAGCAGGCCGCCGCCGAGGACGACCTCGACCGGCTGCCGCTCGAGACCGAGCCGTGTGAGCGCGACGCGCGCGAGCGCGACCACCTCGGCGGCGAGCCGCTCGACGATCGCGGCCGCCTCCGAGTCGCTGGCCGCCTCGGCGAACACGACCGGCGCGAGCTCGATCAGGCGGCGGTGCGAGATCCGGCCGGCGTGCATCTCCTGGGCGAGCACCTGCGGTGAGTCGAGCCCGAAGTGCCGCGGCACGGCCTGCGCGAGGCTCGTCGGCTCGCCCCGCCCGTCCTCGCAACGCGCCGCGGCGAACAGCGCGGCGGCGCCGACGTCGTAGCCACCGCCCCAGTCGCCCGTGATCGCGCCGAGTGCGGGGAAGCGAACGTGCCGACCGTCGGGCGCGACACCGACGCAGTTGATCCCGGCGCCGCAGACGACGGCCACGCCCCAGCCTCGCTCGGTGCCCGCGCGGAGCAGGGCGAGCGTGTCGTTGCCGACGACGACGTGGCCGGCGATCCGTCGCTCCTCGAGCGCCTCGCGCAGGCTCTGCTCCTCCGACGGGAAGTCGACGCCCGCGAGGAACACCTCCGCGACCGTCAGGTCGGTCTGCCCGTTCGCGCCGGCCGCGCCGAGCGCCTCGTCGAGGAGCCGCTGGAGGAGCCCGATGGACTCGGGGAGGCCGAGATGATGCGGCGAGGACAGCGGGCCCCGGACGTGCGCGAGCAGCGAGCCGTCCGCACGGACGAGCGCGAGGTCGGTCTTGGAGTTGCCGCCGTCGACGGCGAGCACGATGCGGTCGCTCATCGAGTGACCCCGGCGACGGAGAGCGGCTCCTCCGCGAGGAGGGCGTCCAGGAGCGATCCCGCGAGCTCGTCCTGTCCGATCAGCGGATGGGTGAGGAGCGCCTTGCGGGCGGTCACGGGGTCGCGGGTCACCGCAGCCTCGGCCGTCAGCCGCTCGTAGGCCGCGACGTGCTGCACGAGACCGAGGAGCTCCGGGGCAAGCGGAGCCTGGGGCAGCGGCGCCGCGCCCGCCGCGCCCACCCGCGCCGGGAGCTCGACGACGTCGTCGTCCTGCAGCCCTTCCACGATCCCGCCGTTTCTGACGTCGACGACCTGCACGTCGCCCGTGTCGGCCGTGAGCGAGGCGATCAGGGCCGTGGCCGCCTCGCTGTAGAACGCGCCGCCCCGCTGCTCGAGCAGCGCAGGCTTCTCGGCGAGCTCGGCGTCGCGGTAGATCTCGAGCAGCTGTGCCTCGATCTCGGCCACCGCCGCCGCGCGAGGCACGCCGTCTCGCTGCTCGGCGAGCACGGCATCGTGGGCGTAGAAGTACCGCAGGTAGGAGGACGGGAGCGCGCCGAGCTCCTCGAGGAGCCGCAGCGGGAGACCGGCGTGCCTCGCGAGCGCGTCTCCCTGGCGCTCGAGCAGCTCGGGGAGCACGTCGCGCCCGTCGACGAGCACGTGTCGCACCCAGGTCAGGTGGTTGAGCCCGACGTGGTCGACGAGGACGCGCTCGGGCGCGATGCCCAGGAGCCGTGCGACCTCGCGCTGGACGCCGATCGCGACGTTGCAGAGGCCGATCGCGCGGTGGCCCGCATCGAGGAGCGCGCGGGTCACGATCCCCACCGGGTTCGTGAAGTCCACGATCCAGGCGTCGGGCTCCGCGAGCGCGCGGACCCGCTCGGCGATCTCGAGCACGACCGGCACGGTGCGCATCGCCTTCGCGAACCCGCCGGCCCCGGTCGTCTCCTGGCCGATGCATCCGCAGGCGAGCGGGACCGTCTCGTCCCGGAGCCGTGCCGCCTGCCCGCCGACGCGAAGCTGGAGGAGGACGAACGACGCTCCGTCCACCGCGGCGTCGAGGTCGTCCGTCACGTTCAGCGTCCCGCCGAACCCCTGCCGCTCGAGCATGCGCGCCGCCATCTCGCCGACGACGGTGCGCCGCTCCTCGTCGATGTCGTGCAGGACGAGCTCGTCGACCGGCACGCGGTCGCGCTCGCGCGAGAGGCCCGAGACGAGCTCCGGCGTGTACGTGGAGCCCCCACCGACGACCGCGAGCTTCATCCCTTGACTCCTGTCAGCGTGACGCCCTCGACGAACGCCTTCTGCGCGAGGAAGAAGACGACGACCACCGGCAGCATGACGAGCACGGTGGCGGCCATCGTCAGGTTCCACTGCACCTGGTGGAGCGAGCGGAACTGCGAGAGGCCGATCGAGGTCACCCAGTTCGCCGGGTTCTCGCTCAGGTAGAGGAGCGGGAGGAAGTAGTCGTTCCAGGTGTAGAGCACCGAGAAGAGCGCGACGGCCGCGATCGCCGGCTTGCCGAGCCGCAGGACGACGCGGGTCATCACGCGGAGCTCGCCGCAGCCGTCGACCCGCGCGGCGTCGAGGTACTCGCCCGGGATCGTCAGGAAGAACTGGCGGAGGAGGAAGATCGCGAATGCATCGCCGAACCAGTTGGGGATGATCAGCGGCCAGAGGCCGCCGACCAGATCGAGCTTCGCCCACATGATGTAGAGCGGGACGACCGTCACCTGCGGAGGCAGCATCAACGCGACGAGGACGACCATGAACACCGCGTCGCGGCCACGCCAGCGCAGGCAGGCGAACGCGTAGGCCACCGGGATGCTCGAGAGCAGGAGACCCAGCGTCGCGAGGCCCGCGTAGATGAACGAGTTCATCGCCCAGCGCCAGAGCGGCGCGTCGCGGAAGACGTCGAGGAAGTTCTCGAAGCGAAACGGCTGCGGCCAGATGTCCGCGGAGAGCGCCTGGCGGTTCGTCATCAGCGACGTGAGCACGACGAACACGACCGGCGCGACGAAGGCGATGGCGGCGGCGATCAGGAGGCTGTGATCGGCGATCGCGACGAGCAGCCGCCGCCGGCGGATCGAGCGCGGCACCGTGCGGGTGACGGTCGCGGGCTCGGCGTGAGCAACGGCGGTCATCGCGCCATCCCCTGGTAGTGCACCACGCGACGCGAGTTCCAGATGATGACCGCGGTGACCGCGAACGCGACGGCCAGCAGCAGCATCGCCATCGCCGAGGCGTAGCCCATGTTGAAGTAGCGGAACCCGTGGTTGTAGACGAGGATCGGGTAGAAGAGCGTCGAGCCTTCCGGGTAGCCGATCTCGATGTTGCTGGTCGACCCGCCCTGCACGGCGGACCCGGCGGCAACGCTCGCCGCGACGTGGGCCTGGGTGAAGTACTGGAGCGAGGCGATCACGCCGAGCACGACCGCGAAGAGGATCACGGGGCTGATCGTGGGCAGCGTGACGTAGCGCAACCGCTGCAACGCGCCGGCCCCGTCGAGCTCCGCCGACTCGTAGAGGTGCTGCGGCACGTCGAGGATCGCGGCGAGGAAGATGATCATGGTCGTCCCGACGCCCCAGAGCCCGAGCATCACGAGCGACGGCTTCGACCAGCCCGGGTCGTTGAACCAGAGCGGCCCTTCGATCCCGACCCAGCCGAGGATGACGTTCACCGGGCCGGTCGAGGGGTTGAGCAGGTAGACGAACCCGAGCGTGGCGGCGACCGGCGGCACGAGCGCCGGGAGGTAGAAGATCGTGCGGAAGACGCCGGCGCCGGCCCGGGCCCGCGTCAGGAGCAGCGCGATCCCGAAGGCGAACAGCACCGTCAGCGGGACCGCGAAGAGGACCAGCCAGAGCGTGTTGTAGACCGCGGGCCAGATCTGCGGGTCGTCGCCGAACATGTAGCGGTAGTTCGCGAGCCCCACCCAGCGCGCCGGCGTGAGCAGGTCGTAGCTGTGGAGGGAGAGCCAGGCGCTCATCACGAGTGGGTAGCCGAAGAACACGCTGAAGCCGACGAGCCAGGGCGAGAGGAAGGCGAGCACCGTCAGGCGACGGCGCCAACCCGCTCCGCGCCTGGCTCGTCGGCGGTCGGCCGCGACCGCGGCGGGTACCGCCTCGGTCGCGGCCGACACGGAGGTCACGGCACGCCGCCGCCGGACTGCTTGAGCTTGGCGTCGATCTGCTTGTCGACCTCGGCGAGGCCGCCGCGCAGGTCCTTCACCTTCCCGGACTGCCACTTCGCCAGGAAGCTCGTGAACGTCTCGAGGTGAGCCGAGCCGAGCGGTGTCACCGGGATCGTCGCCGAGCGCGGATGGACGAAGATCTTGGTGAACGACGCGAAGTTCGGGTCGGGCTTGAGCTCCTTCGACTTCGCCGCAGCGGCCGTCGACGGCACGTTGCGGATCCCGTTCGAGAACGAGGCCAGGGCGTGCGTGTCGGTCGTCAGGTACTTGACGAGGGCCCACGCTGCGTCCGTGTTCTTGCCGCCCTTCGGGATGCCGATGATCGTGCCATTGATGTACCCGGACCCGTAGAGGCTCTTGTTGCCGACGGGCATCGGGGCGGTGCCGTAGGAGAGGCCCTTGTGGTCGGCCGCCAGGAACGCGACGCGCCACTCGCCGTCGATCATCATCGCGAGCTTCCCGCGCCCGAACGCGTGCGGTGCGGACCACTCGTCACCGGCCCCCGTCTGCCACTTGACGAGCTTCTCGTGGCCGTAGTAGTCGACGAGGTTCTTCTGCCAGCGGAGAAGCCGCTGCCAGGCCGGGTCCTTCGAGAGCGAGGACTTGCCCGCGGGATCGAAGTACTTCGCCCCGACGAGCGGCTGGTAGGCCCCGATCGAGTTCTGGTAGAAGCCGATGAAGGGGTCGTACCCGACGACGTCGAGCGACCCGTCCGCCTTCCGCGTCGTCAGCTTCTTCGCGTAGGTGGTCAGCTCCTCGAGGGTGCGCGGCGGCCGGTTGAGCCCCGCCTTCTTGAAGAGCGCCTTGTTGTAGTAGAAGCCGTACGCGTCGGCGAGCAGCGGCAATGCGCACCGCGTGCCTCCGTACTGCGTGTAGTAGCGCGTCGTCGCGGGGAAGATGCTCGTGTTGATCTTGTCGCGCTTCAGGTACGGCGCGAGGTCGATCCAGCCGCCCGACGGGCAGTAGACGCCGACGTTCTGCGACGTGAACGAGCTCACGACGTCGGGCACGTTCCCCGAGCGGAGGGCCGCGGTGATCTTGTCGTCGTTGATCGAGCCGACCACCTTGACGCTGACGTCAGCGTTCTTGGCGTCGTACTCGGCCACCACCTTCTTGAACTCGCTCAGCTCGCGGGAGCTCCAGCCGACCCAGATCGTCAGGTTCGTCGCGGTGGCGCGCTCCGGCGCCGCGGACGTTCCTGCCGCTCCGATCGCGGCGGCGAGCACGAAACCTACGAGCGCGACGGCGATCGCCGCTTTGCGTCTCATCGGGACCTCCTCCTTGTGAACGACGCTGCCGGTCCTCCCGTCGCTGGCTTTCGCACTCACCAGGTCGGGTTAGGAAACTTTACGAATGAGCACCCTAGACCGTCTGCGGACTTGCGTCAAGCACTTCGTACAATCCGGCCCGTTTCGTTAGGATTCCATCCGAGATGCTCTCCAATCGCGTCGCCGCGCCCGCGCTCCCGCCGCTCCTCAAGCACCTGAACGAGCGGACCGTGCTCGAGGCGATCCGCGCGGGCGCGCCGATCTCCCGGGCGGAGATCTCCCGTCGGGCCGGCATCTCGAAGCCCACGGTCTCGCTGGCGCTCCAGTCACTCCTCGAGGCGGGCCTCGTCCGCGAGGCGACGAGCGAGCCCGACGGCCCGCGCTATGGCGCGGTGTTCTTCGAGCCCGTGCCCGAGGCGGCCGTCGTCCTCGGGCTCGACGTCGGGGGCCGCTTCCTGCGCGGGGCGATCTGCGACCTGCGCGGCGACGTCCGCGCGCGGCTCGACGTCGAGATCGACGGCGCGGACGCCGGGCGCGTGCTCGACCAGATCGTGGACTTGCAGGCCCGCCTCGTCGCCACGACGGGCCTCGACGGCTCGCTCGTGAACGGCGCGGTCGTCGGCGTCCCGGGCGTCGTCGACGCCGACCGCCGGCAGATCGCGCTCGCGACGAGCGTCGCCGGTCTCGAGGGTGACACGTTCCCGGCGGATCTCGAGCGGCTACTCGATCTCCGCGTGCTGGTGGAGAACGACGTCAACCTCGCGGCGCTCGGGGAGCACTGGCAGGGCGTGGCGCGCGGCGTCGACGACTTCCTCTTCCTCTCGATCGGGACCGGGATGGGCGCCGGCCTCGTGTTGCGGGGCGAGCTCCACCGCGGCCACAACGGTGCCGCGGGCGAGGTCGACTACGCGCTCGTCGGCCTGGCGCATGACGTCGACCCGTGTGCCGGCGCGGTCTCCGCCTACGCAGCCAAGCTGGTCGCCGAGCGTGGCGTCGCGACCGCGCTCCGAGCGCCCTACGACGCTCGCGACATCTTCGCCGCCGCCCGGGCGGAGGACGAGCTCGCACGCGAGGTCGTCGACGAGGTCGCGCGCCGGATCGCGCTCCACATCGTCCCCGTCGCCGCCGTCACCGACGTCTCGCTCGTCGTGCTCGGAGGAGGGCTCGGTGCGAACGGGGACCTTCTGCTCGAGCCGGTGCGTGCCCGCCTCGAGGGATGGATCCCCTACCCGCCGCGCGTCGAGGTGTCCGCGCTCGGCGAGGCAGCCGTGCTGACGGGCGCCCTCGCGTTCGGTCTCCGGCGCGCGCTCGACGAGGTCGTCGAGCACCGCAGCCGCCGCGCCTCCTAGGCTCCGGCGGGCAAATGTCGAGCGAGGCTGCAGCGGGTGGACGTCCCGGTTGAGCTGCGGCAGCTGCGGTACTTCGTCGCCGTCGCGGAGGAGCTCCACTTCGGCCGCGCCGCAGATCGCCTGCACATGTCGCAGTCGCCGCTCTCTCGCGCCATCCGTGAGCTCGAGCGCGAGCTTGGGCTGGTCCTGTTCGTTCGGACCACGCGGCGCGTCGAGCTGACACCGGCCGGAGCCGCTCTCCTCGAACGTGCGCGGCGGGCGCTAGCGGAGGTCGACGCGGCGATCGGCGATGCCCGTCGTGCGGCGCAGCCCCGTGGCGACGTCCTGACCGTCGGCTACACGCCGTTCAGCCGGGTGCAGGCGACGCGGATCGCCGACGAGGTCGAGAGCACGCACCCCGAGCTGCGGTCTCGACTCCAAGAGGACGTGACGCCGGAGTTGCTGCGGCAGGTTGGGAGTCACGAGCTGACGGCTGCGGCCGTGATGGAGACGCCATCCGCGGCGCGCCGCTACGGCGTTCGCATCGACGCGTTGCGGGACGAGCCGCTCCTCGCCGCGCTCCCGGCGTCGCACGACCATGCGAAGTCGGACGCGATTCCCCTGAGTACCTTCGCCGCCGAATGCGTCCTGCTTCCGCGCGAGCCCGCGGGCCGCGTCTTCAACGCCTGGCTGCGTGCGCTGTTCAGGGCCGCGGGGCTCGAGCTCGAGCGATCGCTCGAGACTCTCAGCGCCCCGTGGGATCGGAGGATGCTCCCGGTCGCGGACGGCGAGGCGGTCTCGGTCTTCGTCGGTGAGTGGGTGCAGGACTCGATCACGGGCATCGTCGCGGTGCCGTTCGCTCCGGCGCTGAGCTTTCCGATCGATCTCGCGTCGTCGCCGACCCAGGACGGTGAGCTCGTGGCCGGGGCCGCCCGCCGCTTGCGCGATGCCGAAGGCTGGCTGACGCACCGGCCCGCGCGGACCGAGCTACCCGGCGATTGAGTCGCGCTCGGTCCGGGTCTGTGCCCGGATCGAACTTTCTCGGCGGCGTCGAATCGGCGTAGCTTCGGTCGCAGGCGCGACTCGCGTCGTCGACCCAACCGACAGGAGGCCGGCATGGCAAGCACCCGCACCGACAACGACCGGATCCCGTTGCTCCTGATCCACGGAGCCTGGCTCTCGTCGCGAAGCTGGGAGCACTTCGCCGGCTACTTCGAGCAGCGCGGGTTTGCCGTCTCCGCTCCGGAGTGGCCGCGCAAGGAGGGCGACGTCGAGGAGTTGCGAGCGGACGCCGACGAGCTCAAAGGCCTGGGGCTCGCGGAGATCGTCGACCACTACGAGGCGCAGATCCGCGAGCTCGACGAGCCGCCCGTCCTGATCGGCCACTCCTTCGGCGGCCTGATCGTGGAGCTCCTGCTCGACCGTGGTCTCGGCCGGGCAGGCGTCGCGCTCAGCCCCGCACCTCCGAAGGGGATCCTCGTGCTGCCGTTCTCGTCCCTCAAGGCCGCCGCTCCGGCGCTCGCGCATCCGTCCAAGTGGCACGGCGTCGTGACGCTGACGCTCGAGGAGTTCACGTACGGGTTCGTCAATACGTTCTCTCCCGAGGACGCCGCCGCCGCCTACGAGCGCTACGCGGTTCCGGAGACCGGCCAGATCTTCTACGAGGCGGGGTTCGCGAACTTCCATTTCAACCCGCCGACCGAGGTTCACTTCAAGAACGAGGAGCGTGCCCCGCTGCTGATCGTCGGCGCGGACAAGGACCACACCGTGCCGGCCACGCTCGCCAGGAAGCAGTACGAGAAGTACGAGCGCTCGCCGGCGAAGACCGAGTACCTCGAGTTCGAGGGCCGGCCGCACCTGCTGATGGCGGCCGAGGGCTGGGAGGAGGTCGCCGCGGCCGTCGACAGCTGGCTCGACGGCGTGCTCGAGGCGACGATGCCGCCGGCACCGGGCACGTCGGCGTAGCCCGTCGCGCCGATGGCCGGCATCTCGCCCGGTCGGTTCACGACGCCCGAGGAGGTGGCGACGCTCGTGACGCTGCTAGCGTCGCCGCGACGGCCAACGAGGCGCCGAGGACGACCACGCTCCGTCGCTCCGACCGCAATGACCCGCAAGCAGCAGACGACACTCGTCGCGGCGATCCTCGGCTCCGGGATTGCGACCATCGACGGGACCGTCGTCAACGTCGCGCTACCGGCGATCGAGCGTGACCTCGGCGGCGGCCTCCAGGCCCAGCAGTGGGTCGCCAACGCGTACCTGCTGGCGCTCGGCTCGCTGATCCTGATCGGTGGGTCGCTGGGCGACATCTACGGCGAGCGGCGCGTGTTCGCGCTCGGTGCGGGAGGCTTCGGGCTGTGCTCCCTCGCGTGCGCGCTCGCCCCGACGACCGAGACGCTGATCGTCGCGCGCGGCTTGCAAGGAGCGGCCGGTGCGCTGCTCGTCCCCAGTTCGCTGGCGATCATCGTCGCCGCCTTTCCGGCAGGGGAGCGTGCCGCCGCGATCGGCGCCTGGACCGCCTGGGGCGCGATTGCGTCGCTCGTCGGGCCGCTCGCGGGAGGCCTGATCGTCGACCAGCTCTCGTGGCGCTGGATCTTCGCGCTCAACCTTCCGTTGGTGGCCGTCACCCTGCTGCTCGTCCGGGCTGCGGTGGCGCCGGCGCCGCGCGAGGCGACACGCCACGTCGACTACCTCGGCGCGGTCCTGTGCGCGGCAGGCCTCGGCGGCGTCGTGTTCGCGCTGATCGAGCAGCCTCGCTACGGCTGGTCCAGCCCGGCCATCCTCGTCCCGCTCGTCGGCGGCATCGTCACGTTTGCCGTCTTCCTCGCCCACGAGCGCCGCGTCACGGAGCCCATGCTGAAGCTTGAGCTGTTCAAACGTCGGAACTTCGCCGC
Organism: uncultured Actinomycetes bacterium; assembly: GCA_963791895.1. Classification (GTDB taxonomy): domain Bacteria; phylum Actinomycetota; class Thermoleophilia; order Gaiellales; family Gaiellaceae; genus Gaiella. The sequence continues at coordinate 16,618 of CAWBTY010000009.1, read as the reverse complement.
CGGGAACCTCGAGACGCTGGCGGTATATGCGGGCCTCGCCGTCCTCTTCTTCTTCCTCACCATCTTCCTGCAGCAGGTCGCCGGCTACAGCGCCCTGGAGGCAGGACTGGCGACACTCCCGGTGACGCTGGTCATGTTCGCCCTCTCCCGCCGCTTCGGCGCGCTCGCAGACCGCGTCGGCCCTCGCCTGTTCATGGGCGCCGGCCCGCTCGTCGCGGCAGCCGGCGTCCTGCTCCTGCTGCGGACGGGCATCGAGACGTCCTACCTCGCCGATCTCCTTCCCGCGATGCTCGTCTTCGCAATCGGTCTCTCGATGACGGTCGCCCCGCTCACCGCCGCCGTACTCGCCGATGCCGACGAGACCGACGCGGGGATCGCGTCCGCGATCAACAACGCGATCGCCCGTGTCGCCGGGCTGGTCGGTGTCGCGGTCGTCGGTGTCGTCGTCGCGAGCACGCTCGTCGGGAGCACCTTCGCCGTGAACGACGAGTCCGTCCGCGCCTTCCACCAGGTCGTCTTGATCTGCGCCGCGCTGGCCGCAGCCGGAGGCGTCGTCGGCATCCTCGGGATCAGCAATCCGAGACGAGCCGTCGACGCAGAGGCATGCTCGGGAGGCCAGCTCTACGGCGTCCCCGAGCCGGCCGTTCCGCTCGGTCGGGCCGCGTCAGGGCGTCTCTGAACGGGGCGGGTCCGGGCACCAGGACGACGCCAGGTCCGCGGTGTCCCAGCCGGAGGCCCCGGCGCCCGCCCGATAGGCGCTTTCGAGGAACGCGAGCAACGTCGCGCGCGGATCGGGCGAGGAGCGAACGGCGTCGTAGGCGAGGATCGCCAATGAGCCCGAGCCCTGATCGACCCAGCGCGCGTCGGCCGGTTCCAGCGGTCGCTGACGCAGCCCTGCCGGCTCGGGCGCCGTGTACGAGTAGTACGTCGGCTCGCGGACGTTCTCGTCGCCGGCCCAGAACCCGAACGAGACGAGCTCGTGCGAGTACGCCTCCTGCGTCACCGGGTCGGCATCCGGGCTCACCGGCGCTCGCTTGGCGCCGAAGCGCGTGACGGCGAGATCGAACGAGTGCCAGAAGAGGTGCACGGGGCTCGTCTTGCCGCAGTACCAGCCCGCGAACTCCTCGAAGACCCACTCCGTCCACGCGAGGCTGCGGGAGAAGCGCTCGACGGCGTCTCGGTCGTACGCGGCGTGCTCGCGGTCGTCCGCGAACGGCGTCGTGACCGGCAGGCCGAACGGGACTTCGCGGATCGCGACGTCGACCCCGAGCCGCGCGAGCGTCGCGTGGAGCCGCTCGTCGAACTCCGAGACGGACAGCCCGTCGTGGAGCTCGAACGAGTCGACCGCTCCTTCGCTCGTGGCGACGACGAGACGGTGGTCGACGAAGTCGAAGTCGATCCGGAAGCCCGTCCCTCCCGGCGTGTGGAGCGGCCGGGTCGTCAGCCCGCGCACGTCGACGTAGAGCGGCGCGTGCCACCAGTGGTTCCGCGGCGGGGACGAGGTCATCCGTACCTTGCCCACGATCTGTACCCACAGGTGGAGCGTGACCTTCGTCGCCTCCCATCCCTCGAGGGGAAGCTCCGGGAGGTGCGGCAGGTCGGCCCGCACGGCGCTCATGCGGGCGCGACCGTGAAACCGACCTCGTCGACGAAGCACCAGCTCCAGTCCTCGCCCGGCTCGGCGGAGCGAGCGATGGGGTGCTGGTCCTCACGCGCGTGGCGGCTCGCGTGTCGGTTCGGCGAGGAGTCGCAGCAGCCGATCTTCCCGCACGTCATGCACATCCGGAGATGCACCCAGCTGCTCCCGATCTTGAGGCATTCCTCGCAGCCCGCAATCGTCGCGGGCAGCTCCGTGACGCGGATCTGGTCGAGATGGCCGCAGACCGTCACTGCTCTGCCTCGTGCTCGGTGATCGTCTCGACGTCGCTGGGCACGGTGTCGGACGTGTCTTCTCTCATGACCGCTCCCTCTCCGAAGCCTCGACGACGCGCGGGCGCGCGCCCACCGGGACCCAGGTTGCCTCGTTCGAGGCTACTCGCTGACGCCGCTCACGCGTACGCGACGAGGTCGGCGTACTCGGAGTGGCGCTGGAGAAAGGCGCGGACGAAGGGACAGATCGGAAGGACGCGGAGCTCGCGGCCCCGGATGTCGTCGAGAACGCCGGCGACGAAGCGCGTTCCCACGCCGCGACCCTCGAACGCGGGCTCGATCTCCGTGTGGAGCAGCGTGATCAGCCCGGGCTGGGCGTGGTAGTCCGTGAACCCCGCGAGCGCCGAGCCGACGTAGACCTCGAAGCGGCTCCGCTCGCGGTTGTCCTCGATGCGGAGCTCGTCGGCGTCGCCTCTCGTCTCGTCGCGCATCCTCGGATCCTGCCTGCAGGGCGAGCCCCGCCGACCGCGCACAGCTGACGAGCGCGCCGCGCCTCTTCGTATCTCGCCCGAGCTCGTCGACAGCGAGCGCGCGAATGTTTCGCGTCTCCAGGGCTGGGGAGGTCCTACTCGTCCACGAGTGGAGGCATAGATGATCTTGCGTTACGACAGGGTGGGGACGGCGCTGCCGCCTCCCTCCGAGCCCGATCCCGAGGGTGCCGCTGCTGTGCAGGAGCTGATGGGCGGACGGTTCGGGGAGATGTCGACCTTCCTGAACTACACGTTCCAGTCGTTCAACTTCCGCGACCGGCAGGGGGCGCGCCCGTTCTACGATCTACTGGCGAACATCGCGGCCGAGGAGTTCGGGCATGTCGAACTCGTCGCGGCGGCGATCAACACGATGCTCACGGGGGCGACGCCGACGAATGGCACGTCACCCTCGCGAGCGCCGTTGAAGTCCGTCAAGGGTGTCGGCAATCCGCACCACTTCCTTGCCGGTGGTCAGGGTGCGCTTCCCCAGAACTCGCAGGGGCGGCCATGGACGGGCGACTACGTCTTCTCGTCTGGAGACCTCGTCGAGGATCTGACGCACAACTTCTTCCTCGAGACCGGTGCCCGCAACGGCAAGTTGAAGGTGTACGAGATGGTCGAGCATCCGGCTGCGCGGGCGCTGACGGGGTACCTCCTCGTCCGCGGTGGCGTCCATCAGGTCGCCTACGCCCGAGCGGTCGAGAACCTGACCGGCGCCAACCTGATGAAGCTGTTTCCGGCGCCCCGGATTCCGACGGAGAAGATCCCCGAGTGCCGGCCGCACATCGAGCGGGGCGACCACCTGCGCCTCTACCGGTTCTCGCCCAGCGACTACCGCGAGCTCGCGGCGGTCTTCAACGGCCCGCATCCGGAGACGGGCGAAGACCTCGCGGTGATCGACGAGGCGCCGGAGGGCGAGCTTCCCCGCGATCTGCCGGCTCAGCCCGCCGTCTTCGCACCAGACGTCGACCCCGGCTGGGTCGCGGAGATCGCGGTCGAGCTGCGCAAGAAAGCAGGTCTGCCGAAGGAGCCGTCGGGCGCGGTCGCGAACGGGCCGCGAGGCGCGAGCGCCGGCCGGCGGACGCCTGCAGCGAAGCAGCCTGCCAACCGCCGGAAGCCGCGGGCAAAGGCCAGGAAGTAGCGGCAGATCGGCCACGGACGCGCCCGCGACGGGCAAGCGCAAGGCAACCCTCTCAACGAAAGGATAGTTCTGTGTCCCAGATCACATCACCCCGGGAGCTCTTCACCCATGAGCTCGGCGACATCCTCTACGTCGAACGACAACTGGCGGACGAGGCGTTGCCAAAGCTCATCTCCGAAGTCAGCGACGAGGAGTTCCGCAGCGCGCTCGAGACTCACCTCGAGCAGACCCGCGGTCACGTGAAGAACGTCGAGCAGGTGTTCGAGCTGCTCGGTGAGGAGCCGTCGGCGGAGAAGTGCCTAGGCTTCGAGGGATTGAAGGCCGAGCACGACAAGATGCTCGAGGAGACATCAGCCGAGCTGATCGACTCCGTCGATCTCGGGGCTGCAGCCCGTACCGAGAACTACGAGATCGCCGCCTACGAGGGCCTCCGCCGGATGGCGAAGGCGCTCGGCGAGGAGCAGGCCGTCGAGCTTCTCGACTCCAACCTCAAGGAAGAGAAGGAAGCGCTGAAGCTGGTCGAGAAGATCGCGACGCGCGTCAGCAACGAGAGCGCCAAAGCGGCCGTCTGAGAACACGCCGCTGTGGGTACCTGCGACGCCGATGCGCTCGAGAGCGCCGGCGTCGCAGGGCCACCGCTTCGCTTCGTGGCGTGCGCTCTGTCCCCGGGCCGGTAGGTCTTCCGACCTTCTGGCTGGCCGTCCGAGGATCGAGGTCAAGCACGCGAACGGAGCCCGCGGAACGGACGAACGACGCGGGAGCCGTCGGCGCGCCGGACGAGGACATTGCGAGGACCTCCGCCGCGACCCCAGCGCACGACCACCGTCACCGGCTCGCCGCGCTCCCAGTACCGTCGCCCGGTCACTCCCCGTTCGTCGCGCGCGCCGGATGCGTTCATCGATGCATCGGTAGATGGACCGAGGGGTGCCTCGGCGACGCAGTACGGCGCGACCGGAAGTCGGACGGGACGATGAGGCGATCATGACGATCTCAGCGAACAGGCCGAGGATCTGGAAGACGCTGCCAGGGCTCGCGAGAAGGGTGAGCAGGGCGACTCTGTCGTCGACCGCATCTCCGCCGCGGCCAAGGACGTCATTCCAGGCGACAGCGATCCGGACGGCCGGTAGATGGTGCGGCTGATTCGCCCTTAGGCGCGGGCTGCCCCGACGGCATGGCGTCTACGAGGTCTCAGCGGCCGACCGCGTAGCCCTGCTGGCCGCGGGGGTTGGCGCCGGCTTTCAGCATCCCGCCGGGCTCCCGGCCGACCGCGGTGACGCGGCCGAGCGACCAGTCCGGCCAGACCGTCACGTCGTGGCCGCGCGCGCGGAGCCCGTCGACCACGTCCTCGCCGACGCGACCCTCGACTGCGAGTGAGCGTTCCTCGAAGCCACGTGGGTAGAAGGACGAGATCAGGTGGTCGGTGTGGAACTCGGGCGCGTCGATCGCCTCCTGCAGGTTCATCCCCCTGTCGACGTGACGGAGGAAGACGTGCAGGGCCCACTGCTCCTGCTGGTCGCCGCCCGGCGTCCCCCAGGCGAGCCACGGTTCGCCCTGGCGGACCGCCAGGCCGGGGGAGAGGGTCGTCCTGGGGCGGGCGCCCGGACGGAGCGACGAGGCGAGGCCCTCCTCGAGCCAGAACATCTGCGCGCGTGTGCCTAGCGGCCAGCCGAGCGACGGGATCACCGGCGAGCTCTGCAGCCAGCCGCCGCTCGGCGTCGCCGAGACCATGTTCCCCCACCGGTCGACCACGTCGAGGTGGACCGTGTCGCCGCGGGTCGGCTCGCCCGAGCCGGCCGTGCGACCCGCCGGAACGAGACCCGGGAGCCGCCCGAGCCCCGGCTCGTACCTCGCCGCTGCTTCGTCCGCGACCAGTGCTCGACGCGCGTCGTTGTAGTCCCGCGAGAGCAGCGTGTCGAGCGGGACGTCGGCATCGCCGTAGAGCGCGTCCCGGTCGGCGAAGGCGAGCTTCGCGCACTCGGTCACGACGTGGACGAGCTCGGCCTCCGAGAGCGATTGGACGTCGAAGCCCTCGAGCAGCGCCAGCTGCTGCAGCGCTACGGGCCCCGAGCCCCAGGGCCCCGTCTTGCAGACGGTGATCCCGCGGTAGTCGGAGGTCGCCGCCGGCTCCACTGTCGCCTCCCAGGCGGCGAGGTCGTCACCGGTGAGGAGGCCGTCTCCAATGTCGCAGAAGCGGTGGATCTCCTCGGCGACGAAGCCCTCGTAGAACGCGCGTCGGGCGTGCTCGAGCTCATCGTCGCGTGAGCCGCCGCGGGCCTCGTCGACGATCCGGCGATACGTCGCGGCGAGTGCCGGGTTGCGGAACCGCGTGCCGACCTCCGGCGGCGGGAGATACAGGTCGCGCGACCCCGGCCAGGTCTCGAGCAACTCCGCCGCGCGCTCGATCGTCATCCGCACGCCCTCGACGACGGGATAGCCGTCGTCTGCGTAGCCGATCGCGAACGCGAGCACGTCCTCCAGCCGCCAGGTGCCGAAGTCGCGCAGCAGCGTCAGCCAACCGCCGAACGCGCCGGGGACGCACGCGGCGAGGAGGCCGGTGCCCGGGATGAGGTCGTGCCCGCGCTCGCGAAACCGCTCGATCGTCGCCGCACCGGGAGCGACGCCCTGTCCGCAGAGGACGAGCGGCTCGCCGCGCGCCACCGGCCAGAAGACCGCCGGTACCTCTCCGCCGGGCCCGTTCAGGTGGGGCTCCACCACCTGCAGGGTGAATCCCGTCGCGACGGCCGCGTCGAAGGCGTTGCCTCCCCGCTCGAGCACCGACATCCCTGCCGCGGAGGCGAGCCAGTGCGTCGAGGCGACCATGCCGAACGTTCCGCGCAGCTCCGGTCGGGTCGTGAACCTCACGCGACCCCCAGGCGCTCGTACGCGAGTCGCGGAGCCTCGCCGCCGGGGCCGACGAGGTGACAGGCGACCCGATGACCGCGACCGACGTCGCGCAGAGCGGGCTCCTCCTCGACGTCGTCGCGTGCGAGGCGATTGTGAGTCGCAACCGTCAGCGGCGAAACCTCCACCGCCGATCAAACACCTCCGCGACCGGATGGGCAACCGCGAGCGGACCCTGCCGTGCAGACCTGCATCCGGAGAGGACGGGCGACGGGACTCGAGCGCGCTCCTAGGCGGCCCCGACGGCAGCGTCTGTCTCGCCGCGGACGTCCTTGCTCTCGGGCACGAACTTGCTCGCGATGAAGGTGGCGCCCTGCGGGTCGGCGACGACGGTCATCCGGACCCACGGGGCATCGAATGGCGGGACGATCACCTTGCCCCCGAGCTCGGTGGCCCTCCTGGCGGTGGCGTCGGCGTCGTCGACGGCGAACGTCACGCTCCAATGAGCCGGGACATCGGGCTGGTCGTCCGCGATCGGGTTGATGCTCGCCACGACGTCCTCGAATCCCGCAGGACCGCCAACCTCGGCAACGCGCTTGCGGAGATCCGCGGAGGCAGCCGCCAGGGTGAGCCACCACGTCGCGCTCTCCGTCGTCGGCACCGACCGGCTACAGGACAGCGGCTACTTCCGCGCGAAGCTCGCCCAGGAGGAGGCGATCGAGGCCGCGTCCGTCCCCTACACGATCCTCCGCGCGACGCAGTTCTTCGAGTTCCTCGGCCGCATCGCCGACTCGAGCACCGACGGCGACACGGTTCGTCTGCCGCCCGTGCTCGTTCAGCCCGAGGCCGCCGATGACGTCGCCGCCGCGCTGGCCGACGTCGCAGTGAGCGCACCCGTGAACGGCATCGTCGAGCTGGCCGGCCCGGAGGCGTTCCGTTTCGACGAGCTCGCCCGACGCTTCCTCAGCGCCAACAACGACCCGCGCCGGGTGACCGCCGACGTCCACGCACGCTATTTCGGCGCCGAGCTCGACAAGCACTCCCTCACTCCAGGCGACAACGCACGCATCGCCCCGACCTTGCTCGAGGACTGGCTGAGCCAGTCCACAGCGGGGCAGAACCTCGCCACCCAAGGGAGGGTCACATGAAACCGACGATCGTTCTGTCCACGACGCAGTGGAGCGCCTGACGCAAGACGTACACTGCGCCGCGCCTCAGACGAGGCGCGGCGCGGCAGGGACCAGAGAGCTCACCTAGGCCAGCCCGACGGGTGCAAGGCGAAGGCGGAGCTCCGTCTCGACCGACGCTCCCGCGTGGAGGGTGCGGTGCGTGGCGGTCGTGCCGACCACGCCGCCGAGACCCGATGCCGGGAAGCTCGTCGCCGGCTCGATCGCCATCGTGAACGCGCGGCCGAACCAGGGGGCGCCCGTGGTCGCACCGAACTCCTGCCACAGCCACGCGTACGGGAACACGTCGAGCTGCCAGAACAAGGTGCAGACGAGGTCGAGGCCCTCGTTCTCGATCGAGACGGCGCCCTCGTCGAATCCCGAGAGGTATCCGAGTAGCTGCCGGCCTCGGGAAGCGTCCGGGACGAGCGACACGTCGAGCTGACGACCGTCGCGCGTGGCGACGACGGGCCAGGCATGAACGGTTCCGGGCTCGAGCGGGTTGGCGGGCCCGTCGAGGGCCGCATCCGCCAGAATCGTCGAGGCCGAGGTCCGGATACGCGCGCCCGCGGCGACGAGCGGCGAGCCGAACGCAGGATGGTGGACCCACATGTAGTCGAGCGGGCGATCGCCCTCGTTGGTCACCCCTTCCGCCACGACGACCTCGCCGCGCTCGGGCGCGAGCGAGACGGTGCGCTCGAGGAGCAGCGGCGAGTCGGCGAGCTGGACGCGGAGATCTACTCGCTCAGCTCCGTCGGCGTCCGTCGCGACCGTCGCCGTCCACGGGAGCGAGCAGGCCTCGCCGTGGTAGGGATGGTCGACGCCGCGGTGGCTCGACGGCCCTCCTCCCGAGGGGAGCAGGACCTGCCAGCCACCTGCGTAGCTGTTGACCCACGCCGCCGCCGAGCCCGTCGGAACGTCGTCGTCGGCGCGGATGTGGAGACCCCATGGGGTCTTCCAGAGGACATCGACGCCGGTTCGCAGGTCTAGGACGGCGTGGATATCCCCACCCCGATCGGGCAGGAGGGTCACCCGGACCCGATCGTCGGCGATCACGAGCGCGCGATTGTCGCCGTCGAGGAGCTCCTCCGCCGCTTGCGCCCGGCTCATCGATGCTCGGCCGCCGCGAACGTCGAGGGGCGGCCCGGCACGACCCGAGCGAGACCTTGCGCAACCAGGTACTCGAGGTGCCCGATGACCGGTTGGGCGAGCGTCGCATCCATGCTTGCGTTCCAGGTACGCGTGCGAGGCGCGACGGCGGCGATTACGTCGACGGCTCGCAGCGGACGCGACGCTGCCGTAAGGGCACCGGCGATCTCGTGCTCTAGGCGAACCGTGAACGACTCGGTTTCGTCGAGGAACGCGGCGACCTCGGCCGACCCTTCGACGACCGCGAAGTGCGAGCAGAGGAGCCGCGCCGGTTCGAGGCGCCTGAGGGTCTCGCAGCTCGCTCGATAGTCGGCCACGTAGCGGTACGTGGGTGCGAACGCGGGCTTTCCGGACGCATCCGGTATGGCACCCGCCATGACCGCATCGGCGACGATCGCCGTGCGGGTGGACTCGTCGACCACGGTCAGGTGGCCTCGCGTGTGCCCCGGGGTGTGGAGGACCGTCAGGCGATCGGTTGCCGAGGTCGATGTGCGCAGGCGTCGCGATGTCGGCGTCGACCGCTCCGCCGCCGTCGTTCGCACGCACCCAGTCACAGAACTCGGTCTCCGGATCGATCTCGTGCGCGTAACGGAACTCGCGGTACCGCTCGTCGATCATCCGCTCGACCGAGTCCACGAGCGGCCGGTCGAGCGCATGAGACACGGCGAGCGCGCGAGGCGCGAGCGCGCGCGCCGCAGCGAGACCGCCCGAGTGGTCGACATCGGCATGCGTGACGACGATGTGCGAGACGTCGACCCTGAGAGCAGCGAGCGCGGGTGCTATAGCTGCGGCAGGGGAGTCCGCGACGCCCGTGTCGATGAGGGCGGCGGAATCGGCGCCCACGACGAGGAAGAGGCAGACGTAGCGGTCGCCCAGGGGCGCAACGAGTCGGTGGACGCCTGGGACGACCTCGCTCACACGCCGTACCTCTCGGCGAGCTCGGGATCGAGAGCAGACGGGGCGCATGTCGCAGTCCAGGCTCCGTCGACGGCGATCGACTGCCCGCTCACGTACGAAGCCTGGTCGGAGAGGAGGAAGGCGACGACCGCCGCGACCTCGTCGGCTTCGCCCACCCTGCGGAGCGGCGGAAACGACTCGAGCGTACGAAGCGCTTGCTCCGGGTCAGGGCTTTGCGCGATCCCGTGCTCGAGGAGCGGCGTTCGAATCCCTCCGGGGGCTACGGCATTGACGCGCACTCCTACGGGGCCGTATTCGACGGCGAGATTTCTGGTCAGCGCATCGACGGCTCCCTTGGAGGCGTCGTAGGCGGCGTGGTTCGCGAAGCTGCGGCGGCCGTGGATCGAAGAGATGTTCACGATCGCGCCGCCGCTTCGCTGCTCGACGAACGCGGTGGCGGCCGCGGAGCACCCCCAGATCGTGCCGCCGAGGTTCACGTCCAGAACGCGCCGGATCGCGTCGGCGTCGGGGCGATGGAGGGTGCCTCGCGTACCGATGCCTGCGTTGTTGACCCATCCAGCGAGCGGCGCGTTCTCGCGTGCCCGCGCTGCGCCGCGCAAGTGCGTCGCCGTGTCCGCCACGTCGCCGCGGACGACGGCGCCCCGCCCGGCCGCGACGGCTTCGGTCCGTGCAGCGAGCTCGTCGTCGAGCTCGACGCCGACGACGAACCAGCCGTCGTCGAGCAGTCGGTCAAAGCACGCGCGGCCGATCCCCTGCCCCGCGCCGGTTACGACAACGCTTCGATCCATGACGGCTCCTTTGCGTGGCTGAACCTGCTTCCGGTCGGGCACAGAGCCCTTCCTCGAGCCGAGACGAGCACTCACCTCGGCCCAACGGGTGCCGAGATGTCCGGCATCAGCTCCCCTCGGGCAAGGACGCGTCGAAAGCGGCCTGCGGGAAATGGCAGGCTGCCGCGTGATCGGCCTCGATCGTGCGTAACTCCGGGTCGTTCGTCCGACAGATCTCCTGGTCGCGCCCGATCGGACAGAGCGCCCGAAAGCGGCATCCAGTCTCGACGGTCGGCATGTCGATCGCACCCTGGGTGGCGGGGGTCACCGAGATCAGCTCTCGGGCGCGGACCGGATCGACGACGGGGATCGCCCGCATCAGCGTGTGCGTGTAGGGATGGAGAGGCCGACCGAACAGCACCTCGCGGGGCCCCGTTTCGACGATCCGTCCCCGGTACATCACCGCGACCCTCGTGCACAGGAATCGCACCACCGCGAGGTCGTGAGAGATGAACAGGAAGGCGAGGTCGTTCTCGCGCTGGAGCTGACGGAGGAGGTTCAGGACCTGCGCCTGGATCGAGACGTCGAGCGAGGAGACGGCCTCGTCGAGGACGACGAGGCTCGGCCCCGTCGCGAGCGCCCGGGCGATTGCGACGCGCTGACATTGTCCGCCGGACATCTCGGACGGTCGGCGACCGAGAAACTCGGGGCCGAGCCCCACGAGCTCGAGCAGCTTGACGACGCGGTCGCGCCGGCTCGTCCTGCTGCCGATGCCGTGGGCCACGAGCGGGGCGGCGACGATCCTTCCGACCGTATGCCGCCGGTTGAGGGAGCCCGATGGGTCCTGGAAGACCGCGGTGAGCGAGCGGCGGACCGTTCGCATCTCGGTGCGCGGAAGCTCTGCCAGAGACCGACCGTTGAACTCGATCGTGCCGCCGTCCGCCTTCGTGAGACCGAGCACGGAGTTCGCGATCGTCGACTTGCCCGAGCCGGACTCGCCCACGAGGCCGAGCGTCTCGCCCCGGCCGACGGCGAAGGAGACGCCGTCGACAGCCCGCACGACGGTACCGCGGCCGGCGCGGAACTGCTTGTGCAGCTCGGCGACCTGGAGAAGCGATGTCGAGGTCACCGCGGCAGCCCCAGCTCGTCGAGCGGCCGGCTTACGCGCTCGTGTCGCTCGAGGGTGAAGTGGCATGCCGCCATGCGTTCACCGACGATCACGTCGTCGGGTGGGTCGGTGAGGCAGATCGGCTCCCGGTAGGGGCAGCGGGGGTTGAACACGCACCCCTGTGGCAAGGCCGTCGGGGAGGGCGGGTAGCCGGGAATCGCCGGGATCGCGTGCGAGATGTCGATGTCGAGCCGACACACCGCCGCGAGCAGCGCCTCCGAGTACGGGTGCAGCGGGTTCGAGTAGATCGAAAAGACGTCGGAGCGTTCGACGATTCGTCCCGCGTACATGACGTGCACGCGGTCGCAAAACCCGGCCGCGATGCCGAGGTCGTGGGTGATCAGGAGCACGCTGATCCCGCGCTCCGAGACGAGGTCGTCGAGCAGAGCGAGGATGCGGGCCTGGGTCGTGACGTCGAGCGCGGTCGTGGGCTCGTCCGCGATCAGAACCTCGGGGTCCCCGCTCAACGCCATCGCGATCATGACGCGCTGTCGCATTCCTCCCGAGAACTCGTGCGGGTAGGCGTCGATACGGGAGGCCGGCTGGCTGAGCCCGACCTGCCCGAGCAGCTCGATCGCCCGGGTACGGGCAGCCGCCTTCGAGAGCGGCGAGTGGAGCCTGATCGCCTCGACCAGCTGGTCTCCGATTCGCAGAACCGGGTTGAGTGCGGTGAGCGGGTCCTGGTAGATCATCGCCACCCGACGGCCACGGATCGAAGCCAGCTCGCGGTCGCGCATCGTCGTCAGCTCGGTGTCGCCGCCCAGCGTGATCGAGCCTCCCGCGAGGACGAGCGGAGGGCGCAGCAACCGCATCAGCGCGAGGGCGGTGATCGTCTTGCCGCTCCCCGACTCGCCCACGAGCGCCAGCCGCTCGCGACGTCGGAGCACGAACCCGACGTCGTGCACCAGCTCGGTCGAAGCCCCTCTCGAGCGAAGCTCGATCCGGAGGCGCTCGACGAGGAGGGCCGGCGGCTCGTCAGGCGCGCGAGCTTCGGGGATCACCTCGCACCCGCGGCCGACGAGCCCTGCAGAGATCGAGCGAGAACGTTGAGCAGCAGCAACACCAGCACTATGGCGGCCGCCGGAAACGCGGCGTAGTAGAACGCGTAGTAGATGTTCGAGTAGCCCTGCTGGAGGATCGTCCCCCATGAGGCCCTCGGTGGCTGCACGCCGAGGCCGACGAAGCTGAAGGCGGCTTCGAGGAGCAGGGCGTTCGCCATGTTGATCGCGGCGAGGACGCTGAGATGAGAGGTCGTGTTGGGGAAGATCTCCTTGGCGGCGATCGACCGCCTCGTCGCACCGAAGGCGACCGCGGCACGCACGTAGTCGGCCTCCCGCTCGGCGAGGACGACCGAACGGATGAGTCGCGCCGATGTCGGGCTGAGCAGGATCCCGACGATCACGATCAGGTTCACGAGGCTCGTCCCGAAGGCGGCGATGAAGACCAGGCCGAACAGGATCTGAGGGATGGCCATCGCGACATCCGCGATGCGCATCAAGCACCTCGTCGAACAGGGGCAGACCCAGCGCAGCCCCGAACCCCCAGGCGATGCCGAGCACCATGCTGAGCGCGGTCGCGCCGAACGCGACCCCGAGCGTGACCCGCCCGCCGTACAGCATGCGCGAGAACAGATCCCGGCCGAGCTCGTCGGTCCCGAACCAGTGGTTCCAGCTCGGCGGGCTGAAGGCGTTGGCCGGGATCGATGGCGTACGGCCCGTAGGACGTCAGGAGCGGCGCCGCGACGACGGCGAGCACGATCACGGCGAGAACGGACACCGCGACCACGGCACCCGGCTTCCGGCGCAGCTGGAGACGGCCACCGCGAGGTACGGCCAGCCCGACGCTGACCACCGTGTCGCTCACGCTGCCGACCTTGCCTCGAGCCTGTGCCGCGGATCGAGCGCCGCGTACAGAACGTCGACGACCAGCGAGGTGACGATGAACGCGGCGCTGACGAGGACGACGACGCTCTGCAGGATGTTGTAGTCGCGCTTGAGGACCGACTCGATTGCGAGGGTGCCCAGCCCGGGAATCCCGAAGACGTACTCGATGATGACGGCGCCGCCGAGCGTGTAGCCCACGATCAGGCCGAGCATCGTCAGGCTCGGGCCGAGTGAGTTCCGAACCGCGTGCTTCAGCACGACGGGCCGCTCGGTCAGCCCCTTGCCTCGCGCCGTCCGCACGTACGCCTCGCTCATCTGCTCGAGGAGCGAGGCGCGCAGGAACCGGTACAGCAACGGGGCTCCGGCCAGCGCCAGTGTCAGGGCCGGGAAGCACGAAGTGCCTGAGGTTGTCGACGGGGTTGTCGACGAGCGGCACGTAGCCGCGCGCGGGAAGGAGGCCGGCTACGGACGGCGAGGAAGTAGGTCAGAAAGATGCCGACGACGAACGCGGGCAGCGAGAGGGACACCGTCCAGACGGCATCCAATCCCGTGTCGACCACTCCACCCGGATGACGAGCTGCCCAGAGCGCGCCCGGCACCGCGAGGACGACCGACAGGAGCACGCCGAGGAACGTGAGCTCCAGGGTCGGCATGAGTCTCGTCTTGATGAGTGTCGAGACCGGGAACTGGCTGAAGTAGGACTTGCCGAGATCGCCGTGAAACGCGGCCGAGAGCCAGCTCACGTACTGCTCGATGATCGGTCTGTCGATGCCTGCCTCGTGACGGAGCCGGTCGATCGTCTCCGCGCTGACGCCCGGGCTTGCGCCGAGGCTCGTGATCACAGGGTCTCCCGGGAGCAGCCGCAGCGTGAAGAACACGAGAGCCGAGGTGGCTACCAGCAGGAGGATGCTGGTAGCCACTCGCCTGACGACGAATCGGAGCATTCGCTTGCCGATTCTCGCCTGTTAACCGCTGTTTGCGGCGCTCTCGATATGAAGCTGGCCGCCGCCCTCGACCCAGGCGCCCGTGACGCTCTTCCTGACCGCGGAGGCAATCTGAGCCTGAAGCGGCACCCAGATCGGCACCTCGCGGTTCTCGACCGCCTGAACCTGATGCCAGGCCTGGATCCGCTTCTGCGGGTCGGCCGTCTGAATTGCCTTCGAGTAGAGCCTATTGAAGTTCGCCGGAGACCAGTTGCATTCACATCGCTTCGGCAGATAGAAGTTGAAATTGTACGCCGCCTCGACCGGTCCGGAATTCGCGTTCGGAACGATCAGGCCGGGGAATTTCTTCCCTCCCGGATAGAACTTCGCCACCCAGGTGGCGACCTCGCTCTCCTTGATCACGAGCTTGATGCCGATCTTGGCGAGGCTTGCCTGGAGGATCAGACCCTGGGTCCGGAACTCGGGAAGGGCCGGGGTGCTCCACCACGTGAGCGTGGTGCCGGGCTTGAGCCCTCCCTCGGCGAACAGCTTCTTCGCCTTGGCCAGGTTGTACGAGTAGTTGATCAGCTTCGGCCGGCCGGCGCGCCGTATGAGGGGTTGTTGACCGACAGCAACGTGTTGGTCGGCGACACGACCCCTAGCCCTGCGAAGGCCGTCCTCAGGATCGTCGGGCGGTCGATCGCGTAGGCCAGAGCCTGCCGGTTCTTGACGTTGTTGAACGGCGGACTCGTGGTGTCGGCCTCCCAGAACGGAGACTGCGAGGCCGCCCGAGGGGTCACGAGCTTGACCGAGCCGCCCGGGTCCTGCGACACCCTCTTCGCCGCGAGCGCGGGAAGTCCCCACATGACGTCGAGGTCGCCGGACAGGAGTGCGGCGGTAGCGGCGGTCGGATCTGCTGCCCTGACGATCTCGATCCTGTCCAGCTTCGCCTTGGCGCCGAAGTACCCATCGTTCCTCACGAGGGACACGGACGAGTCCGGTACGAAGTTCGCGACCTTGTACGGCCCCGTCGTGATCGGATTCTTGCTGAAGTTCGCGAGATCGTCCGTCTTTACGATCTTGACGTTGATGATCGCCGTCGGGAACAGGGCATTGGCGGTCTTGAGACGGAACAGCACAGTCGTCGGATTCACGGCAGTGACCGAGCTCACCATGTCGATCCTGTTCGTCTCCTGCGACACCGTCTTCGGGTCGAGGTAGTAGTTGAATGTCTTCACGACGTCGGTGGCGGTGAGCGGATCGCCGTTCGAGAACTTCACTCCGCTTCGGAGCCTGAACGTCCACGTCTTGCTGTCCTTGGCACCGACCCACGACGTCGCGAGATCCGGTGCGGTGGCACCTGACGGAGTCCACTTGGTGAGACCGGCCCACAAGAGTGGGAACAGGACCTCTTCCCAGGCGAATGTCCGGATCACCGGGTTCAGCTGAGGGATGCCCTGGGCCGCTCCAACCCTCAGTGTGCCGGCCGCGGCGCCGCCTGGCGCCCGTGGGCTGGGCCGACGATGTACCGAGCGAGACGGCGAGTGACAGTGCCGCGACGACGAGAACCAGGGGCACGAAGTATCGCTTGCTCATGCTGCCCTCCTTGTGTTTGAGGTGACAGTTCGGGAAACGCGTGCGACGCGCTCGCCGTCACGATCTCCTCTTCCGCGTGAACCCGACTGGATTCGATTCCGGCAGCGATTGCTCGAAGACTTAGCACCTACCGTGAGCGGTCCGGCCCACACCCACCACGGCAGTCGCTACCGATGACGCCCCGCGTGGACGAACGCCTCGCCGGGCCCCAACCAAGATGCCGATCGCGAGGGGGAGGCGGGCACCGTGAGGGCGGCGCAACGAATACGTCAACCCACCGGATGAGAGGGAGACGACGGGCCTGCAAACGACCTCGACCACCGCCAGCGGCGTGCCACATGGTCGGGCTGCTACGCGAACCTCCGGCTACCGACGCTTTCGCAGAGCCGTGCCGAGACTCCGCTGCCTAGATGGTCTGGCTGAACGTCCCGCCGCCGATCATGCGTGCGGGGCGCTCGCCGAGCCGTCGCGGAGGCCGCGATCGGAGCTGACCGGCCACCAAGGACGGTCGAGGTTCGCCGTGACGCCGACGATGGTGTCGTCCGCGTTGCGCGAGCCGAGGAGGTCGGGCGCCTGCTGGGGCGGCTCGCCGTCGAAGACGATCAGCAGATGGTGAGCTTCGCGGACCGCCCATTCGCGCGCGCGTTCCACGAGCTCCTCCCGGGAG
>CAWBTY010000008.1:0-91693 GCA_963791895.1 uncultured Actinomycetes bacterium | reverse complement strand
GCCTACGACCGCGAAGCCCGGATCGTCGCGCTCGACATCACCGACCGCGAGTCGATCCTGCGCGTGCTGGCGAAGTGCCACACCAACTCCTCGAGCTCCAACGTCAGGTCGCCGAGAGGTGGCCGCACGTAGCCGCGGAGGGCGCACGGGTCGCAGGTAGAACCCCTCAAGCCGATGACCCAGAGCGCACCGCGACCTCGCACGGCGCAGCGAGTGGCCCTCATAGCGGGGTCGCTCGTCGGTGTCTTGTCGTTCGTCGGCCCAGACGCTGGGGGTCGTTACGGGCTGCTCGTCGCCGTCGTGGCAGCGTTCGTCGGGTGGCTGGCTTCGCGGGCAGGTGCGAGTCCGTGGCAGATCATCTTGAGCGTCCTGCTCGTGGTGGTCGCGGTTCTTCTGTCCAGGGTCATTACCTTCGTCGTCTTGTATCTCTGGGCGTTCGGCTAGCCCGGGGTGAGCCCCCTCGGCTCGCTCGTGGCGTGCTCGGGAGCCCCCAGGAGGAGGCTGCGCGAGAGACCCGCCGGGGGAGATGGCTGAGTCTCTCGCGCAGTAACGCGAGCCCGCGCAGGCCCCCGCCTGCGCAGGGGTGCCGCCTTTGCCCCTCGTCAGGCAGCCGGGCTCGCATGGGCCACGGTAGATACGGGCGACGGGGCCGTACGTGACACGATTGGGTCAATTCTGAGAGGGGCTGCCAGTCGCCAGGCCGCTGGACTGGCGCGAGGCGGCGCGGGGTCAGTCCGGACGGACGGCGAGCACGCCCTCGACGAGCTCCATCTCGACCGTGTCGCAGTTCGAGAGCACCTCGCCGGGGTCGCCGATCGCGTGACGTCGCAGCGCCCGGATGGCGCCGCCGTGCGTCACGACCAGCACCGTCTCGCCCTCGTGCGCCGCGGCGATCCGCTCGACGGTCGCGACCACCCGCTCGGTCAGCTCCTCGCTCGTCTCGCCGTCATGGCCGATCTCCCCGCCCCGCCACCGCGCGAAGCCCTCCGGGAACCGCTTCTCGACCTCGGCGCGCGTCAGGCCCGACCACGAGCCGACGTCGATCTCGCGGAGCCCGCGGTCGAGGACGACCTCGAGGCCGAGGCGCGCGCCGATCACGGCGGCGGTGTCGCTGGCCCGCCGCAAGTCGCTGGAGTAGATCGCTGCAATCCCGTCACCGACCAGTTGCTCCGCGAGCTCGGCCGCCTGCGCCTTGCCGTCGCCGTTGAGCGGAGGATCGGCCTGCCCCTGCCAGCGGCCGATGCGGTTCCAGTCGGTCTCGCCGTGTCGTGCAAGCAGAATCCGGGTCGCGGCCATCGGACTAGGCTAGCCCGGTGAATCTCGGCCTCGACCGCAAGGTGGCGCTCGTCACCGGCTCGAGTCGCGGCATCGGGCGCGGCATCGCGACCAGGCTCGTCGAAGAGGGGGCGGACGTCGTCTTCTGCGCGCGCGGCGAGGACGCGCTGGCCGAGGCGGTGTCGGCCGCGAGCGGCCCCGGTCGCGCGCACGGGGTGGTCGCCGACGTGACGACTGCGGAGGGCGCGGCCGGCGCCGTCGCCGCTGCCGTCGCAACGTTCGGCGGGCTCGATGTCGTCGTCAACAACGTGGGCGGCTCCGGCGCCAGGACGTTCGCCGAGATGGATGTCGCCGACCTCCACGACGTGCTCGGCCGGAACGTCTTCCCGGCGCTCGCGATCTCACGGGAGGGGTTGCCGCACCTGCGCGAGCGCGGCGGGGTGATCGCGATGGTCGCCTCGGTCTGGGGGCGTGAGGCGGGGGGCAGCCCTGGCTACAACATCGCCAAGGCGGCCGAGATCAGCCTCGCGAAGGCAATGGCCGGCGATCTCGCGAAGGACGGCATCCGCGTCTTCAGCGTCGCCCCCGGCTCGACGCTCTTCCCGGGCGGCAGCTGGGAGCGCCGCGTCCGAGAGGATCCCGAGGGGATGGCGGCGTTCGTCGAGCGCGAGCTCCCGTGGGGCCGCTTCGGCACGGTCGACGAGATCGCCGACGTCGTCACGTTCCTCGTCTCGCCGCGGGCCTCGTGGGTCGTCGGCGCGTGTGTCTCGGTCGACGGCGGCCAGTCCCGCTCGTTCTGAGCGGGGTGCCCTGGTCGCGGCGCACGCCGAGCTCGCATCTACGCTGGTTGGGAGATGGAGCTCGCGGGGCGCATCGCCGACTCGTTCGCCGAGCGCATCCGTGCGCTCGAGGACGTCACGCTGTCCGCGCATGCCGTCCGCTCGTACGAGACGCGAGGCCGCGAGCTCGAGGAGGAGCCGTGCGGCGTCCGGACGCCGTTCCAGCGCGACCGCGACCGGATCGTCCACTCGAAGCCGTTCCGGCGGTTGAAGGGGAAGACGCAGGTCTTCATCGACCCGGAGGGCGATCACTACCGGACACGCATCACCCACACGCTCGAGACGACGGCGATCTCCCGAGTCGTCGCGCGGGCGCTGCGGCTCAACGAGGATCTCGTCGAGGCGATCGGGCTCGGCCACGACATGGGCCACACGCCCTTCGGGCACGCGGGCGAGCAGGCGCTCGACGAGGCCCTTCGAGAGCGGTTCGGAGGCGGCTTCCGGCACAACGAGCACTCCCATCGGCTCGCTCGTCGGCTGAATCTCACGTACGAGGTCTGTGACGGGATCCTCACGCATACCGGCCCGCAGGAGCCGCAGACCCACGAGGGGAGGATCGTGCGCATCGTCGACCGGATCGCCTACGTCAACCACGACATCGACGATGCCCTCCGCTACGGGCTGCTCTCGGAGGACGACCTGCCCGCAGACGAGATCGCGCTGCTCGGCGCGAGCGGCTCCGAGCGGATCGACGCGCTCGTCCACGACCTGGTCGAGGCGTCCGAGGCGGCGGGCGCGATCGTCCAGGGCGACGAGGTGGGGGAGGCGATGCTCTCGCTCCGGGCGTTCATGTTCGAGCGCGTCTACCTCGGGCCGCAGGCGGTCCCCGAGCACAGGCGAGCCGAGCGGGTGGTTCGGACCATCCTCGAGCGACTCGTCGCCGAGCCCGGCCTCTTGCCCGACGGCGAGGGCGACCTCGCGACGCGGATCACGGACTACGTCGCGGGGATGACCGACCGGTTCGCGCTCGCGTTCGCCGGGGCGGAGTAGGCTCGGCCCGAAGTGCCGCGGATCAAGGACGCGAGCAAGGACGCCGTCGTAGCGGCGGCCGACATGGTCGACGTCGTCTCGGCCCGAACGGCGCTGCGACGCGCGTCGAGCGCGCGATACACGGGCCGCTGCCCGTTCCACGAGGAGCGGACTCCGAGCTTCTCGGTCGACCCGGTCGGCAAGCTCTACTACTGCTTCGGGTGCGGCAAGGGCGGCGACGTCGTGCGCTTCGTCCAGGAGACCGAGAACCTCGACTTCGTCGGCGCGATCGAGTGGCTCGCCGAGCGATTCCGGGTCGTGCTCGAGTACGAGGACTCCTCGCCGCGGGAGGATGCGGCTCGGCAGCGCCGCGAGCGGCTGACCGCTCTTCTCGAGCAGGCGACGACGTACTTCGAGCGGATGCTCTGGGACACCGACGCGGGTGAGCCCGTGCGGCAGTACCTCGCAGGCCGTGGGCTGGGGGACGAGATCGCCCGCGAGTTCCGTCTCGGACTCTCGCGCGGGACGGGGCTCGCTGCGAAGGCCCAGGAGCGTGGCTTCACCGTCGAGGAGGTGAAGTCCGCTGGGCTCGCGAACGCGCGCGGCAACGACTACTTCCCGTTCCGGCTGATGTTCCCGCTCGCGGACGCGAGGGGGAGGATCGTGGGCTTTCAGGCGCGGAAGCTCCGCGACGACGACCCGCTCCGCGGGAAGTACGTCAACACCCCCGAGAGCGAGCTCTTCAAGAAGGGGAACGTGCTCTACGGCCTGCATCTCGCCCGGGCGTCCGTGGCGAAGCAGGATCGCGCGATCGTCGTCGAGGGCAACACCGATGTCATCGCCCTCCGCCAGGCTGCGGTCGAGCCCGTCGTCGCGTCCATGGGCACGGCGCTCACCGAGAACCAGCTCCGCGAGCTCGGCCGTCTCACCAAGCGCCTCTTCCTCTGCTTCGACGCCGATGCCGCAGGGCAGGACGCGACGTTGCGAGGAATGGAGCTCGCCGTCCGGCAGGGATTCGACGTCCGCGTGGTCGCGCTGCCGAAGGGCGAGGATCCGGCCGATGCGCCCGACTCGTTCGCAGGTCGGCTCGGTGCCGCCGAGAGCTACGTCCTCTACCGCGTCCGGATCGAGCTCGAGCGGACGGACGACCGCCAGGAGGCGTTCGTGCGTGCCCGGGAGATTCTCGCGCGCACCGAGGACTCTCCCGAGCGCCAGGATGCCCTGCGGCTCCTCGCCGACCGTCTCGATCTTCCGCGCGAGACACTCGCCGGTCTCGCTCCCGCGCGGACCGCGTCCGCCGCCGCGCCGTCGTTGCCGGACGAGTCGACGCCTCGAGTCCTCGGGGCGGGACTGCAGCGCGAGCGGGATCTGCTCGCGGCCGTCGTCAGGAACCCGTCGCTCCTGCCAGAGCTTGCGGCGCTCACGCCCGACCACTTCGCCGACGGTCTCCACCGGCGGTTCCGTGATCTCCTCGTGAACGGCGGTGACGGCGAGGACGCGGAGCTCGTCGCCCTACGCGCCGAGCTGGCCGCTCGCGCGGACCGAGACGCGATCGACGAGCGGATGGGGCGAGAGCTTCTGCTCCGCGTCCACGAGCAGAAGCTCCGCCGGGAGCTCAAGCTCGGTGGCTCCGACCTCGTGCGAGCGACCGCGCTCCAGGCCCAGCTCGCGAAGGTCCGTTCCGCCCTCGCCGAGCTCGGCTGAACCGTGAGCCGTCAGCGCTAGAACGTGCGGGTGACCGTCGTTCGGGGTAGGACCACGGCATGTTCACGGGCCTGCGGTCGCGCTACCCTCGGGCGGTGGCGCGGGGAGAACGTCCACCGGAGTCTGGACAGGTCGTGCCCGAGTACGCACTCCTGATCGGGGGCATCGCGATCGCCTGCCTCCTGGCCGCGCTGATCCTGGGAGGCCGGATCGGCGACCTGTTCGGCTCGACCTCGGACCCGGTGAGCCACGGCCCGTTCACGCCCCCCGCAATGCCGGCGTCGGTCTATCCGCTGACGGTCGAGGAGTGTCTCGACGACGGGTGGAAGGACTTTCCGCAGTTCGCGAGCGAAGAGGAGTGCACGGCCTACGTCAACGACCTCGAGCCCTGACGAGCACGGCCGCCGGCGCGGTGGAGGAGTTGCGGCCGCTCCTCCACTCCCGGCGGGGGGAAAGTCCGGGACGCCGGCGACCGTACTCGAGCGATACTGACCCTTCTCTCTCCTGCTGTCAAACCACGGAGGTCGCCTCACGCGGGCGCCCTCCGTGGTTCGCGGGCCGTACGGGGCGGACCCACCGCGCGATGCGACGACAGGCCCACGACGCTTGCCGGTTACTGGTTCCTTGCGGCCTTGATGACGTCCAGGATCACGTTGATGACGAGTTCTGGGTCTGCTTCCTCCACTGCGTGGCCCGTGTGGACGATGGTCTGCTTGGCCCGAGGGCTGAGAGTCAGCCAGCCTCGTTGGTCCTGGACGTTCGCTCGCATCCCTTTGCGCTCGGACGGGAACGTCGCCGCCTCGATCTCGTCGTCGCTGTAGGCGTTGCTGACGATCGTGATCGGGATGTCACCAACCTCTTTTCTTGCTGCCCAAGCGTCCTTCTCGACCTGGAGATAGTCGCGTCGCTCGACGTTCGAGGGGTGGTTCCACCTCGTTTCATCGACGATCGGTGGCGGTGGGTCGCGGAAGGGGATAGGCACCTCGATGAAGGCCATCCCGGCAATCTGCGTTGGGTGGTCAAAGGCGTAGCCCGCGACGATGTATCCGCCACCCGAGGTCCCGACGAGGACGTATGGCCCCGGGACCTCGGCGTTCACGAGTAGCCCGTCTAGATCCCGTACGAGATCAGTGAAGCCGCGAGGCCCCGGCGCGGGATCGCTGCGGCCCAGGTTTGCCCGGTCATAGACGCATGTTCTCGTCACCGCCGCCAGGCGGCTCTCGGCGAACGCGTAGGAGTCGCTCGTGTCCCCGTCGCCTCCCTCCATGACAACCGTAGGCGAGCCGGTCCCCGAGCACCTCAGATAGAGCCCACGCTCGCCGGCGACGGCGACAACTCGGTCGATACGGGCATCGGATGAGACGGTGGTGGCTTGCAAGGCGTCATCCCCGCCACCGCATCCGCTCAGAACAACAGCCAACACGAGCGGCAGGAAGCGCGCGAAGCGATCGAAAGGCACCGAACTCCTCTCGTTCAGGGTCGGACGACCCTACGCAGTGCCCGGGGGGTGTGCAAGCGGGCCTCGCGAGCCGTCCTCGGTCGAGTCCGGGACGGCCTGGTCTAGCGGGAACGGCAGACAGCGGCCGGGGAACTGTGGCGCTCTCGAACGACTCGGCCGCGGTCGTTCCCAGAACCTCTGAGGCTGCTTCTTCGTCACCATCCCGCGACCACCTTCGCCCATCGTTCATCGCCCGATTACAAAACCGCATGGGAAAGCGAGTCCGGGCGGATTCCCACCCCACCGCAGTGGGTTGGGCGGTGGAGACTCGTCCTCCGCAGTGGGTTGGGCGGTGGCTGGTCCTCGCAACGGAGCACCGCACCGGACTCGCATCGTCACGGTAGGTGCGGGCAGCCGCTCGGTCGCTGACACGATCGGGTCAATCGAGCCAACGCGCCGGATCCGAGCCCCGCCCGGCCGAGGCAAAACCATGCGTTGTCAAAATAGACAACCAGAGGGATAAAGAGCTAGAGGGGCGGGGAGTGTTGTCGGACCCTCGGAGCCGGGCGGGGTGCTTCGGTGCGCTGATCGCCGGGTTATCGCCTCACGTTCGGCTCGTGCGACGATGCGGTCAAGACTGAGTCAATGAGCGCCCAGGCCGCTGACCTCATCGAGACAAACTTCGTCGAGTTCCTACTGTCGATGGGGAGAGCTGGCGGCGCTGTCGAACGGCTAGACGACGAGATCGCGTGGACGATCGGGGGTTCGCCGATCGGGTACCACAACGCGGTTGTCCGATGCACCGCCTCCGAAGGGCGCAGCGGTCTATTGGTGGAGGAGTGGCGGGACGCACTGCGGCAGCGCTCCCTGCCGGGCTCGTGGCACTGGACGCCAGGGATGCATCCTCACGATCTCCCGCGTCTCCTTCTGGACGCGGGCTTCGAAGACGGGGGCGATGAACCTGCGATGGCCGCACAGCTCGCCGCCTTGGCTGACGTGCCGATGGCGACCGAGCTGCAGGTCACGCCTGTCGAGGACTCCTCTGCCCTCGACGAGTACCGCCAGGTTCTCGCCGCGGGGTTCGGTGAGGGGCCCAAGGAGGCCGACTGGGTCGCCAGCGTTTTCGCGATCATTGGACTCGAACCACAGAGTCGATGGCGCCACTTCGTCGGCACGGTGGCAGACGATCCTGTCGCCACCGCCTCCACCCTGCTGACCGACTCGACCGCAGGCATCTACTTCGTCTGCACGCGGCCCGACGCCCGCCGACGTGGCTTTGGTGCCGCGATCACCTACGAAGCGATGCGCCACGCGGCGCGCACCGGAGCCACGTTCGCCGTCCTCGGCTCCTCGCCGATGGGGCAGCGCGTTTACGAGCGGCTCGGATTCCAAACCATCTTCTCCACCCGGCTCTTCGAGCTGGACGCGTAGGGTCCTGTCGCCGTACTTTGCCTGGGTGTTGCCTGGCTAGTAGATGCGTGTGCTCGGGCGAGCGGTCACGGGTGCTGCGGGCTGGGCGTCACCGTTTGTGTTTGCGTGGCCGGTGGCCCGCTCGAGCTGGGTGACTCGTTCGGCGAGCGCGTGGACCCGCTGGCTGATCTCTTGGAAGGCGCCGGCGATCTGCAGCAAGTTGGTGTGCTGGTTCTCGAGCGCGACTCGTCTGCCGCCTCGCGGCAGCGCGAAACTTGCGCGTTTCGCGCGAACCTGATGAACGCGTATTGCGGCTATCGCTCGTCGGCCTGGTGCCACGCCTCGACGAGCGGTGTCCGATAGAAGAGCGCGAGCGGGGCGGCGACGAGGAGGAGCACCACCTCGTCGATCGGGCCGGGGATTGGTGCCAACCCGAGCGCGGCGAGCCAGCGGAGTGGTCTGGGGATGCGCGAGTCGGTCGCGGCGATACGGACCGCACGAAGGGCGCGTCTGAGGAATCGGAGCACGCGGCTCGAGTCTACGAGCGTCACGTGTTGAAGTCGCTAGCCGAGCCCTTCACTCCTGCGCCAGACGTGCTCCTGTAGAAGCGTCGCCCGCAACTCCAACAGCTCGTCGGGACACTCCTCGAGTACGCGGAGGATCGCCTCCCGGTGGGGTGTCGAGCGCGACGATCCGGGCTTCGGCCGAGCCCCTACCCGGCGGCGACCCACTGGTAGGGCGTCGTCGTCGAGACCTTGACCAGTCCCGCTCGTTCGAGGATCGGGCGCGAGCCTTCGGTCGAGTCGCTGTGGATCAGCCTCTTGCCAAGCACAAGCGCTGATCGTGCACGGGCCGCCGTGAGCGCTCGGTAGAGCCCGCGACCACGCCATTCCGGTCGCGTGGCGCCGCCCCAGATCCCGGCGAACTCCGTTCCGGGCACCGGCTCCAGGCGGCCGGAGCTGACGATCTCTCCGTCGGCCTCTGCCACCCAGAGTTCCATCCCATCCCCGAACCCCAGCCTTCGGAGCACGCATCCGCCATCTCCTGGGCGAACCCGCCCCCGAAGACCTCTTCCTGCATCGCACTGAGAGAGCGGACATCCGACTCGCTCGTGACCCGCCGGAGGTGGATCCCCCTCGGCAATGGAACATCAACCGCCAGGAGAGCGGCTTCGCCGATCATGATCGACTCCGGCTCCTCGGGCACGAACCCGTTTCGAACGAGCGCGTCGTGAGCGCCGGAGCGCGATCGTGCGCGCTCGTCTTCCACTCCACGCGGGTTATCCCAGGATCCTCACGGTAGTGCGCAAGAGCGCCCTCCACCCACCGGGCGATCACCGCGCCATCCGCACCTCCGAGATCCCGGTAGGTGACGAAACCCGACCGCCCGCGAACGTCACGAGCCTCAGCGGGCCGAGGCGTTGTCACGGCCACCGCACTCGGGTTTCGGCGTCCGTACGAAGCTTCCGGTCGTACGCGTCGAGGTACTCCTGCTCAGTTGCCATCAGCTGCCATTCTCCAGGCTCGTCTGCTCGAGTGACAATCCCGCACGCTGGCCAACCGAACTGGGTCTTCCGGGATGTCGCCTCTGTAACTACAGAGTTGTCTTTATCCCCGACTGCGCTCTAGCGACAGCACGCTCGTCCAGGCCCAGTCCTAGGGCGTGAGCAGTTTCCAGTGCCCTTCGCAGATGATCTCGACGGTACCGTCGACCACTTTGAAGCGGTCTCGTCGTCGATCGCGTATGCGGGGCGTGTCAAGCCAGCCGCCCATTCTTCTGCGGTGGCCATCGTGTTCCACGGCAGGTCAGGGTTGTCGAGGTGCGGGAAGATCGAGAAGTCGACGATCCCTAGGGTGCGGTCATCAGTCGCGGACGGCCAGTCACGAAGTCGTCACCGATCCGGGGGGTCATCACCATGCTTCCGGCGCTCACCCCAACCCAGACCGTCTCGGGCAGCGACGGCAGAAGGTCTGCCAAGCCGGACGCCCGCATCCAGTGGCACAAGAAAGCGGCATCGCCGCCCTCGACGAGCAGGACATCAGTCTCTCGGACCAGCGGGATCCAGCGCTCCGCGTCGAGGCTCGGCAGCGCGGTGAGCTCCAGCAGTCCCATGGACTTCCAGCCCAGTCCGACCGTGGGAGTGCCAGGCTCCTGCGCGCTGATGCACCGCCACGCCTGGCGAGGAACCGCCCTGGGATGCCCGTTCAACGCCGTGGGAATGCACAGGGCGTCGCGCTCGCAATCGGCTTGCCCAGCATTCGACCACTACTTCGTCGCCTCACGTCACGATGACGACCGAGGGATCGGCCAGACCTACGCCTACTTCCCACACGGCTCAGAAGTCTCTCCAGCCCCTCGCGAGGCAGCATGATGTTCATCCTCGTGGTCGACGCTGTCGTCGCGGGTGTCCTCGCAGGGTCTTGCCGCGCAATGCGGCCGATGCGCCGGGCGTGGTAGTCGCGATCGCGGCGGCGGCTGCGAGCATCGCCTACTTCACCGGCGTGGAGCTGCACTTTCTACGTCGGTACAGGGTCTTCCAGCGTGACTACCACGCACTGTTTCAGTACGCAGTAGAGACCGGCAGCGCACCAAGAATTCATCGGCGATCTTTGCGATCCGCGACAATGACCGCGTGGCGCTTCAACGGATGGACAATGTGGGCATCGTGGTGGAGTCGCTTGATCCCGCGATCTCCTTTTTCGCCGAGCTGGGCCTCGAACTCGAGGGGCGAGCGATGATCGAAGGAGACTGGTCAGGGCGTGTCACTGGACTGCGCGACCAGCGCGTCGAGACCGCCATGATGCGTATGCCGGACGGCCACGGCCGGATCGAACTGTCGCGATTTCTCACGCCGCCCGTGGTTGCCGATCACCGGAACGCCCCGGTGAACGCGCTGGGCTACCTGCGTGTCATGTTCGCCGTGGACGACCTCGACGATACGCTCGCCCGGCTCCGCAGACACGGCGCGCAGCTCGTCGACGAAGTGGTGCAGTACGAAGACGTGTATCGGCTCTGCTACATCCGAGGCCCCGAGGGCATTCTCATTGGGCTGGCTGAGGAAATCGGCTGAGGTACGCGCGTGTGTTGTCGGAGTTGGCGAGATCCCGACCCAGCACCGCCCCAGCACCAGATGCTCATCTGCGACATCCCTGGCACACCTGACCCACGGTTTCAAGCGGTCCCGGCATGGGCGCTAGGGGCGAAACTCCCCGGGTTGGACTCGAACCAACAACCCTCCGGTTAACAGCCGGATGCTCTGCCAATTGAGCTACCGGGGAAAGCAGCGCGCGCACATTGTAGCCCGACACTCTTCCGTCCGACCGACTCCGAAGCGGCGAGCGCATCGAGAGGAAGGGCCTGGAGCACACGTGGCGAAGGACCGTCATTCCGGTGCGGTCCAGCATCTCGATCGTCGTCGTCGCGGCGGTGGCCCTCGTGCTCAGCGCGCCGGCCATCGCGGCCCCGAGCGCCAAGGTGGCGGCGCTCCAGATCGGGCTGCGTGCGAACGGGCTCTACGGCGGCGCGATCGACGGCCTCTCCGGGCCTCTCACGAAGGGCGCGGTGCTACGGCTCCAACGTCGCACGGGAATCAGGCCGACGGGTCGCGTGGGTCATGCGACCCGCTGCGAGCTCGGGCGGCTCGGCAAGCCGCTCCTCGGCCAGCGTTCCCTCTCGCGTGGACGGATCGGCTGGGACGTCTCGGTGCTCGAGTTCCGCCTTCGACGCTTCGGTCTCTCCGGACGGCGGGTCGACGGGCGCTTCGACGCCGCCACGGCGCGCGCGTTGCGCCGCTACCAGCGCTCGCGCGGGCTCGCCGCCGACGGGATCGCCGGCGGCCGCACGTTCCGGGCGCTGGCTCGGGGACGCAAGGCGGTGGTCACCCGCCGCGTCCGCTCGAAGCGGGCCAACGCCCCGCGCGTGCGCCCGACGCTGACTCACGTCGTCCTCGCGGGCGAAGGGTTCTTCGTGATCGGTCGCAAGTACAGGGTCGACGCAACCGCGATCGCGCGCTTCAACGGGTTGACGCTCACGAGCGTGATCGCCCCGGGGCAGCGCTTGCGAATCCCAGGTGGAGGATCGATCGGCCGACCGACTTTGCGCCCCAAGCCGGTCGTGAGGACGGAAGCGCGGCTGACGCACCGCGTCGCTGAGGGCGAGAGCTTCTTCTCCATCTCCCAGCGCTACCACGTGAGCCCCTGGCGCGTCGCCAAGGCGAACAGCCTCTCCCTGATGGCCACGATCGTCCCCGGGCAGCGCCTCACGCTTCCGCGGGGTGCGCACGTCGGGCAAGCGGGCCAGGACGTCGATCGCGACGTGGTGCGGGCCGCCATCGACCGCTGGTCGGCGACGTATGGCGTCGACCCGAAGCTCACCCGCGCGGTCGCGTGGATGGAGTCGGGCTTCCAGCAGGACGTCGTCTCGAGCGCGGGCGCGATCGGCGTCATGCAGCTCCTGCCCGAGACGTGGGAGTTCGTCGACGAGGTGCTCCTCGGCGAGGCGACGCCGCGCACTTACGACGGGAACATCCGCGCCGGCGTGCGGCTCCTCCGGTGGCAGCTCGACAACTTCGGAGGGGATGTGAGGCTCGCCCTCGCTGCGTACTACCAGGGCGCGCGAGCAGTACGTGAGCACGGGCTCTTCGACGACACGAAGCAGTACGTGTCGGTGATCCTGCAGCTCTACGGCTCGGTCTGAGCCTCGCCGAGCGCACGGGTAGTCGCGACCATCGGCCCGAGGTGCTTGGCCCTATTTCGCGCCGCCTCGCCCCGAGAACGGCCGCCGCCAATGGACTCATTCGTGTCATTTGCGAACTCGGCATCCGCGCCTACCGTGCATGCATTCCCCGGATCGGGGCATTGAGGAGGCCAGCATGTCTATTCCAAAACCACACGACAGCGACTACGAGGACGAGGTCGACCCGCTCACTGAAGAGGAGGCGACCACGGCGCGATTGGATCTGCTCTCCGCGTACACCATGCACGGGAGGCTGGAGCTCGACGGGCTGCTGCCCTCCGTCACGGACACGCGCGAGGAGGCCGCGCGCGTCGTCGAGCCGCCCGCGCGCGAGGACGAGAGGTACTACTACAAGGAACCCAGCGAGAACACCTGGAGGGCCGCGTAAGCCACGTCGAGAAACCCGAGCGACGTCCCCCGCTGGCGATGTAGCCGCGCACTCCGTGCGCTGAGCTCTCCCGTAATGGCGGTGAGCCTGTTGCTGTTCGCGTCGATGGTCGCTAGCCCCTGGTTGGTCAGCCACTGCGAGGATGTCCGGGTTCTCCAGACAACTAGCTAAAGAGGAACGTGACGGTGCCCTGCGGCGGCGCCGTGGCCATGTGTCCCTGGCCTCCTTCGCTCCATGCCGAAAGCGCTTGCAACAGTCTGTTGCAAGCGCTGTCTAGTCGCTCAGCGTCGCGACGGAGGCGTAGGCGCGGCGGGCCGCCTCGTCGACCCGAAGCGCCCAGAACGCGTCCGGCGTCGAGAAGATCTCGACGTCGAGCGTGCCGTCCCAGCCCGCGTCACGGAGGGCGGCGACGAGCTCGGCCGACCGGCCGAGACCTTCGCCCGGCAGGGCGCGTACGCCCGGCTCCGGCTCGGGCAGCTCGTCGGCGACGTGGAGACCCGTGAACCGGGGCGCCGCGGCGACCACGTCGGCGATCTTCTCCTGAGCGAGGTTGTACGTGTCGGCCATGATCCCGACGTCGCCGACACCCGCCTCGTCGAGGAGCCCGAGCGTCTCCGCGAGCGAACAGACGAAGCCGGCTGTCTCGCGTTGGGACGGGTGGATCGGCTCGAGGCCGAGCCGGACGCCAACCTCGCGCGCCGTCGTCGCCGCCCGCTTCAACCCGTCGAGCACGAGTGCGCGAGCCTCGGCTTCCGTTCGCTCGCCGACGGGGCCGCTCAGGCAGACGACGCAGTCCGGATCGTAAGCGGCGAGGCGCCGGATCGAGGCGCAGATCGCGTCGGCCCGCTCCTCGGGATCAGCCGGCCCTTCCATGCCGGGAATCCCGAGTTGGAGGAACGACGGCACGGTCGGGATGCAGTTCGAGACCGAGAGCCCATGCTTGGCGAGCAGCGCCCGGTTCGCGGCGTCGGCGGCAGGAAGCTTCATCTCCCAGAGCCCGATCGCGTCGAATCCGGCGGCGGCGTAGGCCTCTACGTCCTCCGCGAACGACGCGTTGACGGTCGAGATCGAAGAGAGGGAGAGTCTCATCGGGGCGTCTGAGAGCAGGTGTCCGACTGAAGTCGGACACCGGTCCCTGTCACGAGCGTCCTGGAAGCTTTGCAAGGACGCGCCGACCGAGCGGCGGCTTCGTCAGCTCCTTCGCGACGAGGTAGCCGGAGCCGGCGCCGAGGCCGGGCCCGGGATGCGTGCTCGCGCCGACGTGCCAGAGCCCTTCGACCGCGGTCCCGTGGCCGGGCGACTGGGCGAACGGTCGCCAGAGGAGGTTCTGGTCGAGCGCGCAGCTGCCGGCGTAGATGTCGCCGGCGACGAGATTCGGGTTGAGCGACTCGAGATCGATGGGCGAGAGCGCAACGCGCTTCAGGGTCGCGGCGCCGAGGTTCTCGATCGACTCGCCGAGGCGGGCGACGATCCGGTCCGCGTAGGCCTCGCGCAGCTCCTCCGTCCAGGTGCCGTCGCCGACATCCAGCTCGCCCGCGGCGTCGCCGCGCACGCGCCCCGCCGGAAGCTCCTGCAGCTGCAGCCAGAGGATCGACTTGCCCTCGGGCGCGCGCGCCGGATCGACGGCACAGGGCTGCCCGACGACGATCGTCGCCTCGTCGGGGAGCAGGCCGCGGTCCGCCTCGTTCACCGCGCGCGAGACGCCGTCGAGCCCGGGGGTGACGTGGACGATGGCCGTCTTCCCGAGCGCCTCGCCGCGCTCGCCCCTCCAACGAGGAGGCTCGTCGAGCGCGAGATGGATCTGCATCCCGGCGCGCCCGTAGCGGAATCGGCCCGCGGCCTCGACCACCTCGGCCGGGGCGTCTCCGTCGCCGAGCAGTCGGCCGTACAGCTGCGTCGGGGTGACACCCGCGATCACGGCCCGGACGGCGGGGATCTCCTCGCCGCCGGCGAGCACGACGCCTGTCGCGCCGCCGTCGACGACGACGATGCGCTCGACCTCGGCGTCCGGCCGGAGCTCGCCGCCCGCGTCGCGCACGATGCCTGCCAGGGCGTCGACGAGCCGGATCCCGCCGCCCCGCGGGACGGGCATCCCGCCGAGCTGGACGGCGCACGCGATCACCTGCGTCATGAAGCCCGAGACGGCGTGCTCGGGCCCGAGCCCCGTGTGGAGCACCCACGGCGCCAGGAGGCCGTGCGCCCGCTCCGACGTGAACGTCGTCGTCGTCCAGTCCCGGCAGGTCGACAGCGCGTGCCCCGCGAACTCGAGCAGCCCGCGACGACCGAAACGGCGCAGCGTCTTCTGCCCGAGGGAGAGGCCCGCGCCCGACCAGAGCTCGGTGCCGAGGACTCCGAAGCTGAGGTCGGCATTCGCCATGAAGCTCTCGAACTGCCGCTGCCAGGCGACGCCGTCGCCGGCTGCGAAGCGCTCGAACTCGGCGACGTTCTCCTCGAGCGACGTCCGGAGGAACATCGCCTCGCCGTCGGGGAAGGCCGTGCCGGTCGGGTGGTCCGTGTTGAGGTACTCGAGCCCTCGGCGACGGAGCTCGTCACCGAGCTCGGCGTAGGCGGCCGAGCCCGTGAAGAGGGGGTGCCACGAGCTCAGGACCTCGTGCGTGAACCCGGGCAGGGTGTAGTCCGCCTCCGTCCGGATCGCGCCGCCGAGCCGCTCTGAGCGCTCGAGCACGCAGACGCTCCACCCGTCCCTCGCAAGGAGCGCCGCAGCGGTGAGGGTGTTGATGCCCGACCCGACGAGAACCGCGTCGAAGCCCGCCACGCGCGCGAGGCTACCACGCTCCGGCTGCTTGACATGTCAGCCGCGCGCGTATGACAGAATCGCCCGGATGCTGCTGCGGGAGGTCTCGTACGCGCGCCCCGAGACGATCGAGGAGGCGCTCTCGCTCCTCGCCGGGCACGACGGCGCCCGGGCGCTCGCCGGAGGCCAGACGCTCGTCAACGTGATGAAGCAGCGCGCCGCCTCGCCCGACGTGCTCGTCGATCTCGCGAAGCTCGGCGAGCTCCGGGAGATCGCCGTCTCCGGGCAGACGCTCGAGATCGGCGCGATGGCGACCCTCACCTCGATCGTCCGCTCCTCCGAGGTGGAGGTCAGCCGCCCGATTCTCGCCGAGGTCGCGGCCACGGTCGCCGACGTACAGGTGCGGAATCGCGGCACGCTCGGCGGGAACATCTGCGTCAACGATCCGACCAACCACTTCCCGCCGCTGCTCGTCGCGCTCGACGCGACGATGACGATCCGGAACGCAGGCGGCGAGCGCACCGTTCCGGCCGAGGAGTTCTTCGTCGGCGTCTTCGAGACGGCGGTCGGGGAGGGAGACCTGTTGACGCGGATCTCCGTGCCGGCCGGGGGCGGCGACGGGATGTCGGGCGTCACGCTCGGCGTCCACGGCACGTACGTCGCGAACGCCGCCGCGTCCGTCGTCGACGGTGCGTGGCGCATCGCGCTGGGGTGCGTTGCCGCGGTGCCCGTGCGCGCCACGGCCGTGGAGGAGCGCCTGGTGTCCGGCGAGACCGACGAGGCATCCGTGCGGACGGCGGTCGACGGGCTCGGCTCGACGCTCGACCCGCCGTCGGACGTGCACGCGTCCGCCGACTACCGCCGCAGCCTCGCGGAGACCTCCGTCGTCCGCGCCGTCGTGCAAGCAGCCGGGCGAGCGAAGGGGTGAGCGTGTCCGCAGAGCCGACCACGAGCCAGCGCATCACGGTGACGGTCAACGATGAGCAGATCGAGTACGACGTGCCCACGCGGCGGCTGCTCGTGCACTTCCTGCGCGACGACCTCGACCTGACCGGGACGCACGTCGGTTGCGACACCGGAAGCTGCGGCGCCTGCACCGTCCACCTCGACGGCGTCGCGGTGAAGAGCTGCGCGGTCCTCGCGGTGCAGGCCGACGGCTCGACGGTGACGACGGTGGAAGGGCTCGCCGGGGAGGAGCTCTCGCCGCTCCAGCAGTCGTTCCGCGAGCACCACGCGCTCCAGTGCGGCTACTGCACACCGGGGATGCTGATGAGCGCGAGCGCGCTGCTCGAGGAGAACCCGAGCCCGTCGGAGGACGAGGTGAAGATCGCGCTGCAGGGCAACATCTGCCGCTGCACCGGGTACTGGAACATCGTGGAAGCGGTCGTGGCGGCCGGGAAGGCGTCGGCGTGACGACCACCGAGACGACCGAGACGACGACCCTGCAGAAGGGGTTCGTCGGCCAGAGCGTGCCGCGGAAGGAGGATCGCCGCCTCGTGGAGGGGCAGGGGCTCTTCTTCGACGACGTCAAGCGGCACGGGATGGGCTACCTGCACTTCGTCCGCTCGCCGTACGCGCATGCACAGATCAAGTCGGTCGACGTGAGCGCTGCGCACGAGCTGCCGGGCGTCTACGGGACGCTGACGGGCGACGAGGTCGCGATCCTCACGGATCCGTTCTTCCAGATCGCCGCCGACCCCGGTGGCCAGGTCAAGGACTACGCGCTTGCGGTCGGGAAGGTGCGCTACATCGGCGAGCCGGTTGCGGCCGTCGTCGCGGAGACGCGCGAGCTCGCGCGCGACGCGGCGGAGCTCGTCGAGGTCGACTACGAGCCGCTCGAGGTCGTCGTCGACGCCCGGGTCGCGCTCGAGGACGGCGCGCCGGTCCTGCACGAGGACTGCGGCGGGAACATGTCGTACACGGGCGTCTGGGAGTGGGGCGACGTCGATGCCGCGTTCGCCGAGGCCGACCACGTCGTGAAGATCTCCGAGCTCCACTTCGACCGCTTCAACTCGACGCCGCTCGAGCTGGGCGGGGCGCTCGTCGAGTGGAACCGCGGCACCGGCCAGTGGTCGCTCACGACGAACAACCAGTTTCCGGGCTTCGCGGTGATCATGATGGCGCCGGCGATGCGCGTCGGCACCGACAAGCTGCGCATCGTCACGCAGGACATCGGCGGCGGCTTCGGCAACAAGATCACGTCGCACCCGCAGCTCGTCGCGTGCTGTCTCCTGGCGCGCAAGCTCAACCGGCCGATCCAGTGGACCGAGTGGCGGACCGACTTCCACCAGTCGATGTCGCACGGGAACGAGCGCTGGTTCCTCGACACCGAGGTCGCCGTGAAGGCCGACGGGACGATGACCGCCTTCCGGACGCGCGCGATCGACGACGCGGGCGCCTACCTCCGCTACGAGCCGCTCGGGGGCGTCATCTGGTCGCAGGTCGCGCCGGGGATGTACGGCTGGCGCAACCTCCGCGTCGACTTCACGCAGGCGATGACGAACAAGGCGCCGGTCTCGCCGAACCGCGGCTACTCGCGCATGCAGCACCTCTGGCTGACCGAGCGGATCGTCGACATCGTCGCCCACGAGCTCGGCTTCGACCGCGTCGAGCTGCGGAAGAAGAACTACATCCAACCCGGCGAGATGCCCTACGAGACGCCGAACGGCTGCGTCTACGACTCGGGCGACTACCCGCGGGCACTCGACATGGCGCTCGAGCTGATCGGCTACGAGACGATCGAGGAGCGCCGGGCCGAGGCGGAGGCGCGGGGCAAGCTGCTCGGCGTCGGGATCGGCTCGACGCTGGATTCCGGCACGAACAACTTCGGCCAGTCGCAGCTCCTGAACCCCGAGCTCCAGTTCTCGGGGAACAACGAGGTCGCGACGGTCAAGCTCGACATCTTCGGCGAGATCGTCGTGACGCTCGGGACGACGCCACAGGGGCAGGGGCACGAGACGACCGCTGCGCAGGTCGTCGCGGACATCCTCGGCTGCGACGTCGACATCGTCCACGTGCGCGCCGGTCACGACAGCTACTGGAACTCGCACGCGGGCTTCTCGGGCACCTACGCGAGCCAGTTCGCGGTCACCGGGCTCGGCGCGGTGAAGGGTGCGACGGACGATCTCGCGAACCAGATGAAGACCCTCGCCTCGATGGTCTTCCAGTGCCCGGTCGAGGCGATCGAGCTCGCGGACGGCTTCGCCCGGATCGCCGAGAACCACGAGGCTGCGCTCCCGTTCATGGCGCTCGGCGCGATCCCGAACGCGAACAACGCCGGCTTCCCGATCGATCCGCCGCCGATGAACGCGCGCTTCGTGTACCGGCCGCCGTTCGACGTCCCCGACAAGGAGCGCAAGTTCGGGAAGCTGACGCTGACCTACGCGATGCAGATCCACGCCTGCGTGGTCGAGGTCGACCCCGAGACGGGCGTCTACGAGATCGTCGACTACGCGGCCGTGGACGACTGCGGCGTGCGGATCAACCCGCAGATCGTCGAGGGGCAGGTGATGGGCGCGACGGCGCACGCGATCGGCGCCGCGATGTTCGAGTCGTTCCCCTACGACGAGGACGGCAACCTCCTGACGCCCAACTTCTACGACTACCACGTGCCGCACGCGCTCGACATGCCGCCGCTGAAGACGGCCGCCGTCGAGTCGCCTTCCCCGTTCACGCCGCTCGGCACG
Source organism: uncultured Actinomycetes bacterium (assembly GCA_963791895.1). Taxonomy (GTDB): domain Bacteria; phylum Actinomycetota; class Thermoleophilia; order Gaiellales; family Gaiellaceae; genus Gaiella. The sequence continues at coordinate 72,495 of CAWBTY010000008.1, read as the reverse complement.
AAGGGGATGGGCGAGGGCGGTGGCGGCGGGATCCATTGCGTCTGCGCCGCGCTCCAGGATGCGCTTCGCGCGGCCGGCGGCGCGATCGTGACCTCGAGCCACAACCCCTACCACCGCGTCTGGGAGATGCTCCGCGATCCGGAGAGCTCGCGCGAGAAGGTCGCGGTGACGTCGACGTGAAGCTGGAAGGTACGAAGGAGTTCGACGCGCCGCGCGCCGTGGTGTGGAGCGTCATCAACGACCCGTCGAAGATGGCGAAGACGATGCCGGGCGTCGAGAGCTTCGAGATCGCCGACGATCGTCACTGGTCGGCGAAGGTGAAGGTGCCGCTCGGTCTCGGCGGCCTCAAGATGTCCATCGCCTTCACGAAGCTCGAGGAGCGGCGAGCCGGAGTTCGCCTCGCTCAACGCGAAGGGCCAGGGCGTCGGCGCGCTCATGAACATGACGACGTCGTTCACGCTCTCGGACGAGGGCGAGAAGACGTCGATGAAGTGGGAGGCGGACGTCAAGATCGCAGGCCCGGTCGGGTCGATGGGCCAGCGGGTGCTCCAGCCGATCGTCAACCAGCAGGTCGGGAACGTGCTTCAGGCGCTCGAGGCCGAGGTGCAGGCGGCGAAGCCGCGCGGCTAGGCGTCGGTACGCCGTTCCGCGAGCTCGCCGAGTCGCGCCCGGTACGCGCTCCGCCGAGACGAGGTTCCCCTTGCGCTCGTACCGCTCGAGTGCCTGCTCGAGCGCCGACGGCTGCCTCGGCGCGTCTTGCCACCGAGCAGGAGCACCTCGGCGAGGTCGGCATACGCGTCGCCCTGGCCGGTCGAGTATCTCGGTCTGCGTCTGCCGATCGCGACCGCCTCGCTGCGCGAGCCGTTGCGCCTCCGCGTGCTCGCCGCGACGCGCGAGCACCTTCGCCCTGACTTGGCGCCAGAGCAGTCTCGTGCGATGGCGTCGTCGCTGGCGCCGAGCTCCGCTGCGCGAGCCGGCCCAGGCGTCCGCCTCGTCGAGCCGATCGAGGGCGTAGAGCGCTTGCGCGAGGTTCGCGGCCGCGGTGCGACAGGTAGCTCGTCTCGCCCGAGCTCCGCGAGCAACCTGCACCCTTCTGCTACCAAGCTCGGCCGCGGCAGCGGCATCGCCGGCCAAGAGCTCGACCTCACACGAACTCTCGAGGCGTGAACTCCGCGAGCAGGATGCCGCCGCCGCGCTCGGCCAGCTCCGCACGTGACTCGGCGAGGATTGCGCGCGCCTCGTCGAAGCGGCCGAGCATCGCCAGCGCCTCGGCACGAGAGGCGCGGAGGAAGTGGTCCCGTCCCTGCTCCCGGCTCGTTCTCGTCGAGCCACGCCAGCAGCTCGACACGGGTGTCGTGCCGCAGAAGCGGGGCAGGCGCGCGCCAGATGAGCCCAGTGATCGGTCCGACATGCCCGCGCGCCGAGCGTAGGCGGCGGCCGTCTCGTAGGCTCGCCAGCGCCGTGTCCATCCGACCACGAATGACCGCCACTCCAGCCGAGCGGCGGAGTAGGCGATGTAGCAGAGCCACGTCGTCGCGGGCTGCCTCGAAGACGGGCAATGCCTCCTCGACGAGCGCACTCAGCCTCTCCGTCGCGCCTTCCGGCTCGAGGTGCGTGCGGAGGAGGTTCGCCTGGATCCTCCCGCAGAGCTCGCGCGACCTTGTCGCCCGCGTTCGCGGCGCGCTGCGCGAGGACATCCGCGCGCCGGAGCGCCTCGTCGCCCCTGCCTGCCCAGAGCAGGGCCTCGCCGAGCTGGGTCTCGAGGGCGAGGTCGAGCTCGCGTCGGCGGCATGAGCGCGGCTGCGCGCTCGTACAGGCTCGCCGCCGCCGCCGTAGTCCTGGCGCGGGCGCGCTCGCTGGCCGCCGGCGGTCAGGCGGCGCCTCGCCGCCGCGGCCAGCGCGTCGTCAGCGGGCAGGCCGAGCTCGGCGCGGTAGCGAGACGCCTGCTCGAGGTGGTAGCCGAGGATCTCGTCCAGCTCGACGAGCTCGCTGCCCGTGCTCCTCGAGCCAGGCCGCGAAGCGCGCGTGCAGATCCGCGCGGACGGCTTTCGGGAGTGCGTCGTAGGCGGCGTCGCGGATCAGGATGTGGCGGAAGCGGAAGCCGTCCTCGCCTGCGAGCTGGGGCCGGTCGGGCCTGATCAGCTCCTTGCGGACGAGTGCCGCCAGACGTGGAGTGACCTGGGGCTCATCCGGCGCGAGAGCCTGGACGGCGCCGCGGTGGAAGATCTCACCCTCGATCGCGCCTCGCTCGAGCACGCTCCGCTCCGCCGGCTCGAGCTGGTCGAGGCGTGCTGCGAGCAGCGCCTGCAGGGTAGGCGGTACGGCGACGTCCCCGTCGGTCTCGCTGCTCATCGCCAGCATCTCGCCGATGAAGAGCGGGTTGCCGCCCGACGCGCGGGCGATCCTCGAGCGCAGCGGCCCGGCGAGCGTCTCCGGGATCAGAGCCTCGACGTCGTCGTCGCCCAGAGGCTCGAGCCGTAGTGTCACGGGCCAGGTGGGGTGTCGCTCGCTGAGCTCCGGACGGGCGATGCAGAGCAGGAGGATGGCTGCGCCGCTCGAGAGGAGCGCGACGTGCTCGATGAGGTCGCGAAACGTCTCCTCGCCCCACTGGATGTCGTCGAAGACGACAACGAGCGGCTCGTTCTGCCGGCGGCATGCTCCAGGGTCTTGCGAAACGCCCAGGCGATCTCCTCGGCCGAGGTTGCCGCGTCGCTCTCGCCGAGCAGCGAGCGGATCGCCTCCGCGGCGGCATCGTCCGGAGGAAGGAGATCGAGCTGCTTCAGCACCTCGACGACGGGCCAGTAGGTGATCCCCTCGCCGTACGGAAGGCAGCGGCCGCTGACAACCCTCGACCTCACCTCTGCGACGAACTCGTGGGCCAGCCGGGACTTGCCGACGCCGGCCTCGCCGACGACGGTGACGAGCTCGCAGCGCGCTCGGCCCGGACACGTTCCCACGCATTCATGAGAACGGTGAGCTCGCGGTCGCGACCGACGAACCCGGCCTCATGACGGCGTTCCGGCGCATCACTCACCCGGACGAGCCGGTAGGCAGGCATCGGGCGGGTCTTGCCCTTCAGTTGGAGTGGCTCGATCGACTCCGTCTCGACCGCACCGCGAACCAGGGCGAGCGTCGGCTCCCCGATCAGCACCTCACCGGGCGGCGCCGCCTGCTCGAGCCGCGCGGCGACGTTGACGGCGTCGCCTGTCGCGAGACGCTCCTCCGTGCCGGTCACGACCTCGCCGGTCATCACGCCGATGCGGCCCTGGAGCCCGAGCTCGGGCAGAGCGTCCCGCATCTCGACCGCGGCGCGGACGGCGCGCAGTGCATCGTCCTCGTGCACGGTCGGCACGCCGAACACGGCCATCACGGCGTCGCCGATGAACTTCTCGACGGTGCCGCCGTGGTGCTCGACGATGCCCTTCATGCGCTCGAAGTAGGCGGCCAGCAGAGCCCGCAGCCGCTCGGGATCGACGGACTCACCGAGCGCCGTCGAGCCGGCGAGATCGCAGAACAGCACGGTCACGGTCTTGCGCTGCTCCCTGGCCATGGCCCAGTGTAGGCCTGTGCCGGATCGCATCGATGACCTCGAGCGGGGTCGGGAGGCCTACGCGAACCGAGCGTGGCTCGAGGCGCACGACCTACTCGCCCGCGCGCATGACGAGGGGCCGCTGGAATTGCCGGATCTCGAGCTTCTCGCGACGACCGCGTTCATGCTCGGTCGGGACGACGACTGCGTCGACGTGGCTCGAGGGGGCGCATCAGCGGTATCTCGACGGCGGAGAGACGCTTCGCGCCGTTCGCTGCGCGGCGTGGATCGTCCTGAACCTCGCGACCCGCGGCGAGATCGGCCCGGCGAGCGGCTGGCTCGGTCGCGCTCAGCGGCTCGTCGAATCGGAGGGCGAGTGCGCCGAGCGCGGGTGGCTGCTCCTGCCGGGCGTCTTCCAGCAGGAGGCCGCAGGGGATTTCGTGGGCGGCGGCGACCGTCGCCGACGAGGCTCTGCGAATTGGCGACCGTTTCGGCGACCGCGATCTGTTCGCGCTCGCGATTCAGGCGAAGGGCTACATGCTGATCAAAGGCGGTCGGGTGCGCGAAGGGCTCGCGGCCATGGACGAGGGCATGGTCGCGGTGACCGCGGAGGAGCTCTCGCCCATCGTCACCGGGATCGTCTACTGCGGCGTCATACTCGCGTGCCAGGAGGTCTACGAGGTGCGCCGGGCTCGCGAGTGGACGCGGGCGCTCGCCAACTGGTGGGCGCTGCAGCCGCAGATGGTCGCGTTCACGGGCCGCTGCCTCGTGCATCGGGCCGAGATCATGCAGCTCGACGGCTCCTGGCACGACGCGCTCGAGGAGGCGCGCCGCGCCGGCGAGCGCTTCGTCGAGACGGGTAATCGCGCAGCTGGGCTCGCCTGCTATCGACAGGGCGAGCTCCTGCGCCTGCAGGGTGACTTCGGCGCGGCCGAGGACGCGTACCGGAAGGCGAGCGGGTTCGGGTGGGAGCCGCAGCCGGGCCTCGCCCAGCTGCGCCTGGCGCAAGGCCGCACCGACGCCGCGGTCGCGGCGATCCGGCGCGCGGAGTCCGCAGCGACGACCCCGCTCGACCGCGCGCGACTTCTGCCAGCCTTCGTCGAGATCATGCTTGCGGCGGGTGACGTCGAGCCAGCCCGTCGCGCCTGCATCGAGCTCGAGCAGATCGCGACCGGGTACGAGAGCGCGATGCTGGCGGCGTTGGTCGCACACGCGCGAGGCGCGATGCACCTCGCCGAGGGCGAGCCGCGCGAGGCGCTCGTCGCGCTGCGCAAGGCGGGCGAGACGTGGCACGAGCTGGACGCCCCGTACGAGATCGCCCGCACGCGCGTCCTCGTGGGAGACGCGTGCCGTCTGCTCAGTGACGACGAGGCGGCCAGGTTGGAGCACGAGGCGGCGAGGACCATCTTCGAGCGTCTCGGCGCGAAGCCCGATCTCGCACGATTCGAGATGCCGACGAAGGCGCGGCACGGGCTTTCGCGCCGCGAGCTCGAGGTCCTGCGGCTCGATCGCCGCAGGCAAGTCGAATCGCGAGATCGCCGCGTCGCTCGTGATCAGCGAGCACACGGTCGCGCGGCACGTCCAGAACATCTTCGCGAAGCTCGGGCTCTCCTCCCGCGCCGCTGCCACGGCGTTCGCGTTCGAGCACGACCTCGTCTGACCGCTGCTCGACGTGGTCAGATCTGACCACGTCGCGGCCTCGCGAGATTGGTGGATCCCGCGCGATGTTCGGCGGCCGCCGCCCGCCTACGTTTGAGCGAAACGACGAGGAGGCAGAGATGGCAACCGAATCCTTCGAGACCGTGATCGTCGGCGGCGGCCAGGCGGGGCTCGCGACCGGATACCACCTTCGCAAGCAGGGCCGCTCGTTCGTGATCCTCGACGCGAGCGAGCGCGTCGGCGATCCCTGGCGAAGGCGCTGGGACTCGCTGCGGCTCTACTCGCCGGCGAGCTACGACGGGCTTCCCGGGCTGCGCTTCCCCGCGAAGCGCACCCACTACCCCACAACGCACGAGATGGCGGACTACCTCGAGGCGTACGCGGCGCACTTCGAGCTGCCGGTGCGGGCGGGAACCACCGTGGACACGCTGGCGAAGGACGGTGACCGGTACGTGGTCACCGCCGGCGACGACGAGTTCGAGGCGGACAACGTCGTCGTCGCGACGGGCGTGATGCAGACGCCGTACGTCCCGAGCTTCGCGCCCGAGCTCGACCCGCGGATCACGCAGCTCCACTCGAACGACTACCGCAACCCCTCGCAGCTGCAGGAGGGGCCGGTGCTGGTCGTCGGTGCGAGCCACTCGGGGGCGGATATCGCCTACGAGGTCGCCGCGGAGCACGAGACGATCCTCTCGGGAGCAGACAGAGGGCAGATTCCGGTGAGGGTCGACACCCGCCGTGGGCGCATGGGCTTCCGCGTGCTCGCCTTCGCGGGCAAGCACATCTTCACGATGGACACGCCGATGGGCCGCAAGATGCGCCCTCACATCCGGCACGAGGGCGCGCCGCTGCTGCGGTACCGGCGGAAGGACCTGCTCGCCGTGGGCGTCGACCGGACCCTCGCGCGGACGGTCGGCGTTCGAGACGGCCGGCCGGTGCTTGACGACGGCCGCGTCCTCGACGTCCGGAACGTCGTCTGGTGTACCGGTTTCCGGCGAGACTTCTCGTGGATCGATGTCCCGTTCGAGGTGGGCGACGACGGCTACCCCGTGCAGTACCGCGGCGTCGTCGACTCCGCACCGGGCCTGTACTTCGTCGGGCTCCTCTTCCTTCACTCCTTCACCTCGATGCTGATCTACGGCACCGGACGGGATGCCGAGCGGGTCGCGAAGCACATCGTCTCGCGGCGAGCGAGCCGGCGCGGTGTCGCCCCGGCGCCTCCTGCGATCGCCGAGCTCGCGTCGTGAGCAAACCGCGGGAGAACGCATCGAAGCAGGAGGACGTCCGACATCCGATCCTCGTCTGGAACGGCCTCGTGACGAGGCTCCGCCTGACTACGCCGAAGCCCCCGGCAAAGAGCGCTCGTAAGACGAGTGAGAGGACGACGCCGGCGAGCCCCTGACGAGCGGCACGGTGTTAGGGTCCCGTGACATGTCAGACGAGGTCCCGTTCCGGATCGGCGTCATGCAGCTCACCATGGAGCCGCTCGAGGAGATGCTTGCCTCCGCGCGCGTGATGGACGAGGCGGGCATGGACACGGTCTGGCTCGCCGAGGCGTACCCGTGGTGGCGCAAGCACGGGATGGAGGCGCGGTCGTCGACGGTCGTCTCGGCGCTGATGGCCCGCGAGACGACGCGGCTGACGATCGGCTGGGGGATCATCTCGCCCTTCACCCGGCACCCCGTCCAGGTGGCGATGGACGCGCGCGTCGTCCAGGAGGCGGCCGGGCCGGGCCGGTTCCTGCTCGGGTTCGGAACGTCGAAGATCTTCCTCAACAACATCCGCTCGCAGACGTCGAAGACGCTCGGTCCGATGCGCGACGCGGTCGAGATCGTGCGCGGTGTCCTCGGCGGTGACGCCTTCGAGTACGAGGGCGACACCTGGAGCGCCTCCGTCCCGGCGCTGCAAGAAGGCGCGCACACGCCGCGGGGCGTGCCGCCGGTCTACGTCGCCGCCACGGCGCCGAAGATGCAAGCCCTGGCCGGCGAGATCGCGGACGGCTGCCTCACCCCGTCGATCACGACGCCGGACTTCGTGCGCTACACGCGCGAGAACGTCGGCGCGGACATCGACATCGGCTGCACGATCGTCGCGTCGATCCACGCCTCGGACCGCGACGCCGGGCGCGACGGCGCGCGCGAGATCGCCGGGATGTACCTCGCGAACAAGGTGCAGAACATCCAGGGCTCGGCGGACACGCTGCTCGAGCTCGCGGAGATCGAGCAGGACGAGATCCGCCCGGTCGCCGAGGCGATGGAGCAGGGCGGGCGGCTCGCGGCGAAGGCGAGGGTGACGACGCGCTGCTCGACAAGTGCAAGCCGATCGCGGGGACACCCGCCGACTGCATCGCTGCGATCGAGGAGTACCGCGACGCCGGCTGCACCCACATCATGCTCGAGCTCTGGGGCGAGGATCGCCTCGAGCAGATCCGCCTCTTCGGCGAGCGCGTCCTGCCACACTTCCGCGACTGATGGCGGCCCTCGAGATCGACCGCGACCGGCTCGTCGAGACGGCGAGCCGGATGGTCGACACCTGGAGCTACACCGGGCACGAGCAGGCGATGGCGGAGCTGATGGCCGAGCTCTTCGAGGAGGCAGGCCTGCGCTGCCAGTGGCAGCAGGTCGAGGACGGCCGCGCGAACGCGCTCGGCCTCCTCGAGGGCGCCGGAGGTGGCCAGAGCCTGATGCTCAACGGGCACACCGACACGTCGTACTCGGGCCGCGAGCCGTGGCTCCGCGACGTGCCCGGCTTCCAGCCCGACGCCTTCGTTCGCGACGGGCGGCTCTACGGGCTCGGCATCTCGAACATGAAGGGCGCGCTCGCCTGTTACGTCGAGGCGGTGCGCGCGCTCCGGGACGCCGGCGTGCGCCTGCGCGGCGACCTGCTCCTCGCCGCGGTCTGCGGCGAGATCGAGAAGACCCAGTACGGCGACGCGACCGGCGCGGAGTACCGCGGCTACGCGGCGGGCACCCGGTACCTCGTCTCGCACGGCGGCGTGGCGGACATGTGCCTGCTCGGAGAGCCGACGGAGGGGAAGGTCGTGCTGGGGCACTTCGGGGCTCTCTGGCTGCGAATCCGCGTCCACGGCGGCTTCATCCACACGGCGTTCAGCGAGGGCAAGCGGGGCGAGAACTCGATCCTCCGGATGCACGAGGTGCTCGGAGCGGTCCAGGAGTGGATCCCGACCTGGGAGGACGACCCTGAGAACGCGTACCGCGGCGCGAAGGCGATCGTCTCGGTCGGCGCGATCGACGGCGGCTTCGGCTGGCGTGTCTCGCGGACGCCGCACCACACCGACCTCTGCCTCGACGTCCGGGTGCCGCCGACGAAGCCGATGGCCGTCGCGCGACGCGAGGTGCTCGAGCTGGTGCGCGGGCTCGCGGAGCGGTTCCCGGACTACGGTCTCGAGGGCGAGGTGTACGTCACGGCTCCGGGCGCGGAGATCGACGAGGGGCACGAGCTCGTCGGCGCGATCGACCGTGCCCACGAAGAGGTCTTCGGCGAGGTGCCCGGCCGCGACGTGACGCGCTGGTTCTCCGACGCGTCGGTGCTGACGCGCTACGGCATCCCGACCGTCAACTACGGCACCTCGACGGGGCTGATGGACGTCGAGCTGGGCGAGAACCTCGAGATCGACGGCCTCGTGCGGACGGCCGAGGTCTACGCGAGGGTCGCGATGGAGGTCTGCGGTGTGGCCTGACAGCTTGTGTTGACCGCCGCGACGGAGCGACGCACGTGAAGCTCGTGACGTTCGGCGACGGCGAGGGCCGCGTCGGCGTGCTCGACGGCGACGAGATCGCCGTGCTCGACGTCCCGACGATGCGCCGGTACTTCGAGCGCGGCGGCGCGGACGTCACCGGGGAGCGCGTCGCGCTCGCCCACACGCGCCTCCGCGCGCCGATCGTCCCGAAGAAGCTCTTCCACACCGCCGGCAACTTCCGCGAGCACAAGACCGAGTCGGAGAACGTCGGCTGGTCGCACGACATCGCGCCCTGGATCAACTTCTTCCAGAACGTGGACGCGATCGTCGGCCCCGACGAGCCGGTGATCTACCCCGAGCACCTCACCGAGGAGCTCGACTACGAGCTCGAGCTCGCGGTCGTCCTCCGGAAGCCCGGCAAGTGGTTCTCGCCGGAGGAGGCGATGGACTACGTCGGCGGCTACGTCATCTTCAACGACATCACGGCGCGCGACATCCAGCGGGGCGAGATGCGCTCCGGCGTCTTCTCGTTCTGCAAGGCGATCGACACGTTCTGCCCGCTCGGCCCGTGGATCGTCACGCCCGACGAGATCCCCGACCCGCACGACCTGCGGATGGAGCTCCGCGTCAACGGCGAGGCGCGCCAGGAGTCCCACTCGGGGAACATGTCGGTGACGATCCCCGAGATCCTCTCGAACTTCTCGGGCCTCGGCTACTCCGCCGGCGACGTGCTGTCGACCGGAACCGTGTCGCGGGCGTCGCCGGCTTCAAGTCACCCGAGGAGCGCGCGCGCCTCTATCTCAAGCCGGGTGACGTGATCGAGGCCGAGATCGAGAGGATCGGCATCCTCCGCAACCCCGTGATCTCGTGGCAGGAGGGTCACGGCGAGCCGCCGCCGCCGCGTATCCGGCCGTGGGGGGACGCGTAGCGCGTCGCATGCAGAACCGGCCCATCGGGCCGCATGAGGCGACTGGCGCGCGGCGAACTGCATGCAATAAGGTCTCCGACGTGCCGCGCGGCGACGCAGCCCGCTCGCAGACGACCAAGGCGACGCTCGGGCTGCGCGAGCTCGTCTTCGCGGGCGAGCTGGCACCGGAACAGCGCGTCCCCGAGATCGATCTCGCCGAGCGGCTCGGCGTCTCGCGCACACCGCTCCGGCTGGCGCTTGCGACGCTCGCCCACGAAGGGCTGCTCCGGCCGCTCTCCGGCGGCGGGTTCGTCGTGTGCTCCTTCACGCTGAGCGACGTCGCCGATGCGATCGAGCTCCGAGGCGTCCTCGAGGCAACGGCCGCGCGGTTCGCAGCCGAGCGGCTCGAGTCGACGTCGGAGCTCGACGACCTTGCCGCCGTCACCGCGCAGCTCGACGCGGTCGTCGCCCAGCAGGCGCCGGTCCTCGAGCGGTACGTCGAGCTGAACGACGACTACCACGCAGCGCTCGTCGCCCTTGCGAAGAGCGATGCGCTCGCGAGAGCGATCGCGAACGCCGTCGCCTTGCCGTTCGCCTCGCCGGGCGCCCTGCTCGCGTCGCAGGCGACGTTGACGCCGCGAGCACGAGATCCTCCTGGTCGCCCAGCACCAGCATCGGATGCTCGTCGAGGCGGTGCGGGCCGGGCACGGGGCGCGCGCCGAGGACATCGCGCGCGAGCATGCGAGGCTCGCGAAGCTCAACCTGGAGCTCGTGCTGGAGAGCGAGCCCGCGCTCGAGCGCCTCCGGGGCGCGCCGCTCCTGCGGCGCGTCGTCTGAGGGACGATGTCGACGCTTCGCGAGCACCTCGAACGTCCGGGAGCCTTCGTGACCGCCGCCGAGCTCGTCACGAGCCGTGGCCTCTTCTCGGCGGACAGCGGTCGCGCGCTGCGGGAGAAGGCGCGGGAGCTCGCGGCAAACCCGCGGATCGACGTGCTCTCGATCACCGACAACCCGGGCGGGCACGCGATGCTCGCGCCGGACACGCTCGGGAGCGACCTCCTGTCGCTCGGGCAGGAGGTGATCATCCACCTGTCCTGCAAGGACTGGAACCGGAACGCGCTGGAGAGCCGCGGCTGGAAGCTCGGCTCCGAGGGATTCCGCAACGTCCTCTGCATGTCGGGTGACTACCCGGTGACGGGGCACAAGGGACATGCGGCTCCGGTGTTCGACATCGACTCCGTCGGGCTCATCAGCCTGTTCTCCGAGATGAACGCGGGGCTACGGGACGAGCGGCGGCCGAACCTCGCGCTCGGTCGCACCGACTTCTTCCTCGGGTGCGTGGTGACGAACCACAAGCGGCACGAGCGGGAGGTGGTCCCGCAGTACCTCAAGCTGAAGAAGAAGGTCGCGGCGGGCGCGCGGTTCGTCATCAACCAGATCGGCTACGACACGCGCAAGGACGACGAGCTCCTGCGCTGGATCCGACGCGAGGAGCTGCCGGTCGCCTCGCTCGCGAACGTGTACGTGCTCTCGCTCGCAGCCGCACGCGCGTTCCACCGCGGCGCGATTCCGGGCGTGATCGTGACCGACGAGCTGCTCGAGATCGTGGAGCGCCAGGCCGCCTCGCCCGACAAGGGAAAGGCGTTCTTCGTGGACCTTGCGGCGAGGCACGTGGCCGTTGCGCGCGGTCTCGGCTTCGCGGGGGTGTACCTCGGCGGGCACATGCCGGCGGCGATGTTCGACGAGATCCTGGACACGGCAGATCGGTACGCGGCCGACGACTGGGTCGCGCTCGCCCGCGAGATCCAGTTCCCGCTCGAGGGCGAGTTCTACTTCTTCGAGCGCGACCCCGAGACCGGCCTCTCCTCCGACGTGGTGAGCGCCTCGCTACCTGGAGTCGAAGCGCCGCCGCAAGACCGCCCTGCGCGTGCCCGTGAAGTACCGCTTCAGCCGGAGGTTGCACCAGGTTGCGTTCGCCGAGGACGCGCCGCTCCGTCCCACCGGCCGAGCCGTGTACCGCGCGATCGAGCGGGCACCCAGGTCGGTCGGCAAGGCAGCGCACGCGCTCGAGCAGGTCGCGAAGGTGCCGCTCTTCGCATGCAAGGACTGCGGCGACTGCTCACTCCCCGAGATCGCCTACGTGTGCCCCGAGTCGATGTGCGCGAAGAACCAGCGCAACGGCCCCTGCGGCGGGACGCGCGACGGGCTCTGCGAGGTCTACGACACCGAATGCATCTGGTCGCAGGCCTACGAGCGACTGAAGGCCTACGGCGAGGAGGAGGAGATGCTCGACGGCCCGGTCGTCGTGAAGGACAACGCCCTCGCCGGCACCAGCGCCTGGGCGAACGCCTTCCTCGGCCGGGATCACCATGCGCAGCACGCCGAGAAGGACCGGCGCGTGACGCCGGCCGACCGTCACCCGACGCCCAGCGAGCACGCCCGCGCCCTGGTTCGCGGCGCGGTCGACTACCACGTTCACGTCGCGCCGGACTTCGTCTCCCGGCGCATCTCCGACCTCGACCTCGCCCGGCGCTGCCTCGAGACCGGGCAGGCGGGGTTCGGCCTCAAGTCCCACTACTGGTCGACGGTCGAACGGGCGCAGGTGGTGGCAGCCGCAGTGCCCGGCGTCGTGGTCCTGGGAGCGATCACGCTCAATCGGTCCGTCGGCGGGCTGAACCCGCTCGCCGTCGAGGTCGCGGCGCGGCAGGGCGCCCGGATCGTGTGGTTCCCGACCGTCTCGGCGGTCAACGAGCAGCACGAGGTGCTGGACGCGGGAAAGCACGAGAAGGTGCCCGTCTGGGTCTCGTTCGAGCTCTCGCTCCGGGAGGCCGGCCTTGCCTGTGCGCCCGTGCCGGTCCTCGACGATCAGGGATCGCTGCTGCCCGAGGCGCACGAGGTGCTCGACGTCGTCGCGCGCAACGGTCTCGTCCTCTGTACCGGTCATCTCGGCCGCGACGAGATCTTCAGGCTCGTCGAAGCCGCGGCGGAACGGCGCATCCGGGACATCGTCGTGACGCATCCGGAGTTCCCCTCGCAGTCGATCGTCCCCGACGACCAGGTCGAGCTTGCCGGCCTGGGCGCGCTGATGGAGCGCACCTTCACGACGCCCTACACGGGCAAGGTCTCGTGGGAGCGCATCTTCGAGGCGACGCGCGCCGTGGGGCCGGAGAAGACGGTGTGGGCGACGGATCTCGGCCAGGACGCGAATCCGCCCGTCGAGGACGGCCTCGCGCTGATGGCCGATGCGTTTCTCGCCGACGGCTTCACGGACGATGAGATCCGCACGATGGCCGTCGCGAACACCCGGCGGGTCGCGGGCGTCGAGCCGCTGACCGAGGGGCCCGTCGAGATCGCACCGGAGGCGTCGTGACGGAGCCCGTCTACGACGTCGCGCACCTCGGCCGGGTCGAGCTCCTCACGCCGGATCTGTCGGCGAGCGTCGGCTTCTTCGTCGACGTGCTCGGCATGGAGGAGGTCGAGCGCGTGGGCGACTCCGTCTACCTGCGCGCGTGGGGCGACTACGAGCGCGCATCGCTTCAGTTGACGTCCTCGGACCGGCCGGGGGTCGGGACGATCGCGTGGCGCACGACCAGCGACGCGGCTCTCGAGCGGCGCGTTGCGGCCGTCGAGGCGACCGGCCGCGGCGACGGCTGGGCGCCGGGTGCCGCCGGGCACGGCCGCGCGTATCGGTTCAGCGATCCCGACGGACACCGTATGTCGATCTACTTCGAGAGCCAGTACCACGAGCCCGTCGGCGACCGGGTTCCGGCTCTGAAGAACCAGCCGCAGCGGATGTCGACTCGCGGCGCCGCGGTTCGCCGCCTCGACCACGTGAACGTCTGGTGCAGGGACATCGACGTTGAACAGCGCGTACATGGTCGAGACGCTCGGCTTCCGCATCAGCGAGCAGGTGATCGGCGACGACGGCCGCCTGGTCGGCTCGTGGCTCCATGTCACGCCGAAGTCGTACGACCTCGCCTACGGACGGGTCGACCCGGCAGGCGTCGGCGGTCGCCTCCACCACGTCGCATTCGCCGTGGACGCACGCGAGTACGTCATGCGCGCCGCCGACGTGTTCCTCGACGCGGGCGTCACGATCGAATGCGGCCCCGCGAAGCACGCCGTGCAGCAGACGTGCTTCCTCTATGCGTTCGAGCCGGGCGGCAACCGCATCGAGATCATCACCGACGGCCGGCTGCTCCTGGCACCCGACTGGCCGCCCGTCACGTGGACGATGGAGGAGCGGAAGCGCGGCCAGGCCTGGGGCACGCTGATGCCCGAGAGCTGGTTCACCTACGCGACGCCGCACGTCGCGAGCCCCGAACACCAAGAGCAGGTGTCTGGCTGAAGCCAGACACCGACAAGCGGAGGAGGCGGAGATGGCACCGAAGAACCTGCAGGAGATCCTCGACCAGACCGACCCGGTCGAGCTTCTGCGCAACTCACAGATCGGCGCGTACATCTATCCCGTCGTCGCCGCCGAGTTCACGAACTGGCGTCGGGAGCAGCGCGCCTGGCGCGAGACGGCGGTCCTCTACGACCAGACCCACCACATGGTCAACCTCTTCGTCAGGGGCCCCGATGCGCTGAAGCTGATCTCGGATACGGCGATCAACAGCGTCGAGACGTTCCCGGTGGACATGGCGAAGCAGTACGTGCCCACGACGCCGGCGGGCAACGCGATCGGTGACGGCATCCTCTTCCACCTCGACGAGGACGAGCTCGTGTTCGTCGGCCGCGCCCCGGCGGCGAACTGGCTCAAGTTCCAGAGCGACACGGGAGGGTACGACGTCGAGGTCGAGGAGGACGACAGGTCGCCCATGCGGCCGATGGGCAAGCCGGTCACCCGGAAGCTCTGGCGGTTCCAGGTCCAGGGGCCGAACGCGTGGCAGGTCCTGGAGAAGGTCAACGGCGGCCCGATCGAGGACGTCAAGTTCTTCCGGATGGCCGTGATGACCGTCGCCGGGCAGCAGGTCCGAACGCTGCGTCACGGCATGGCCGGAGCTCCCGGCCTCGAGCTGTGGGGGCCGTACGAGACGTACGACGAGGTCCGCGAGACGATCATCGAGGCGGGGAAGGAGCTCGGCCTCGAGCCGGTCGGGTCGCGCGCGTACTCGTCCAACACGCTCGAGTCGGGCTGGATCCCGTCCCCGCTGCCCGCGATCTACACGGGCGAGGAGCTGCGCTCGTACCGGGAGTGGCTGACGCCGTCGAGCTACGAGGCGGTCAACGCGCTCGCGGGAAGCTTCGTGTCGGACGACATCGAGGACTACTACCTCAACCCGTTCGAGCTGGGGTACGGGCCGTTCGTGAAGTTCGACCACGACTTCCACGGACGCGAGGCACTCGAGCAGATCGACCCCGAGACGCAGCGGAAGAAGGTCACGCTGGCGTGGTCGACTGACGACGTGACCGAGATCTTCGCGTCTGTCTTCTCGCCCGAGGGCGAGGGGTACATGCCCTTCGACATCCCGAACGCCAACTACGGCTCCTCGAACTTCGACGCCGTGCTCGACGAGGACGACAACGTCGTCGGCCTCTCGCTCTTCACGGGGTACAGCGCGAACGAGAAGCGGGCGCTCTCGCTCGCGACCGTCGATCCGGAGATCGAGATCGGCACTGAGCTCCGGGTCGTCTGGGGGGAGCCCGACGGCGGGTCCCGCAAGACGACGGTGCAGCCGCACCGGCAGAAGGAGGTGCGCGTGGTCGTCAGCCCGGTGCCGTACTCGGAGGTCGTGCGGTCGTCGTACGCGGAGGGGTGGCGGAAGGAGGGGGCGGTGCGCTAAGCGCGGCCGCTCGAGAGTCAGCTGCTCGAGCCACGCGGCGGCTGCGCGCGAGACGCGCGGCTCGACCCCGAGCTCCTCGAGGTAGGCGGCCGCGGCCTCCATCTCTTCGAGCCGCCGCTCGGCATGCGTCACGCTCCCCGAGAGGAGGCGCTCCAGGAGCGGCTCTCCGAGCAACGTCGGCGATCTCACGGCGGAGCCAACGCGTCCGCGCCGCGCATCTTCGCCCCTTCGACGCTCTCGAGCACCGACGCGGCCAGCCCTTTCATGAACACGCTGCGGAGGAGCTTCAAGCCCGCCGCGTCGCCCGGCTCGCTGCCGACGACCTCGACCGGCATCCCGAAGGGGCGAACGAGCTCGGCGAACCGCTCGGCAGCGTCACCCGAAGCGACCGCCGGCGTGCGGACGCCATGGGCCGGCACCGTCCCGAGGAGCGCGACGTCCGTGAACCCCGCGCCCGTCGGCTCGATCACCGCAGCGACGCCGCGCTTGAGAGCGGGCGAGGTCGTGTTGAGGTCGGCGTAGACCTGCCCCGCACCGAGGGACGCCGTCACGCTCGCCGCCGCCTCCACCGCGTGCGCCGCGGTCGCAAGGCTCAGCACGAGGTCCGCGCCGGCCACGGTGTCCGTCGCGCTGCCCGCTCGCTCGACTCCACCGGGGGGCGAGTCGACGGCCGGGTCCCAGCCGTGCACGACACATCCCGCGGCGGCGAGTCCGGACGCGATCGTCCCGCCCGCCTCGCCGAGGCCGAGGACCGCGACCCGGAGGCTCACCCTTCCACGAGCCGACGGAGGTCGTTGACGTCGTAGGAGCGCTCGCCCGCCGCGTACCTCGCCCTCAGGTCGTGCTCCCGCGCCTCCCGCTCGAGCGCCGCGGTCACGACGTCGTCCACGTCGTCGGCCTTCACGACGACGGCGCCGTCGGCATCGAGGACGATCACGTCGCCGGGGTCGATCTCGCGCGCCGCCGACGACGACGGGCGTGTCCAGCTCACCCACGTGCTCCTTCGTCGCTCCCTGTGCCCGGACGTAGCGCGCCCAGATCGGGAGCCCGAGCTGCACGCAGCTCGTCGAGGTCGCGCACGGCGCCGTCCACCAGCATCGCGGCGACGCCCTGATCCAGCGCCTGCGTCGCGAGCAGGTCGCCGATCAGGGCGACGGGGGTCGGCTCGGGCATCGTCAGCACGAGCACGTCCCCCGGCTCCGCGTGCGCAACGGCCGCGTGCACCATCAGGTTGTCGCCGTTGCCGCAGAGCGCAGTTCGCGCCCGGCCCGCGACCCTCGAGCCAGGGACGACCTGCACGAGCGGGAGATCGAGCAGCCCCGTCTTCCCCTGGGCCTCGTGCACCGTCGCGACACCGAGCCGTGCCAGCTCCTCGAACTGCGTCACAGCGTGTCGACCACCTGGGGGATCTCGCGCTCGAACGCCTCGGCGTACTGGATCTCGGACCGGCCGGAGATCCGCCGCGCGTGGTTCGCTCGATGCCCCGCGCGCTCGCTGTAGTACTGGCGCAGGTACTCCTGTGCCCCCATGGCCTCCATGGCGGCGAGCTTCTGCTCCCAGACCGGCGTTATGTCGAGGAACGTCGTCGGCACGAAGCCGCAGAGCTCCGGCTGGTGCGGCTCGAAGAGCAGGAGCGCGGGCGGCGTGATCGTCTTGAAGCCGCTCGCCACTCCCGCGCCGCTCGCGAGCTGTCGCGCCCGGATCGTCGCGTCGGATGCGATGCCGTGGTCAGGGTTGAACGGGTCGCGTCTCGCATGCCCGAGCACGACGTCGGGCTCGATGTCGCGCATCAGGTCCGTCAGCTCGGCGACCGCATCGCTGTCCATCTCGAGCGGATAGTCGCCGCGGTCGAGGAAGACGACCTCCGCGCCGAGGATCCCGGCGGCAGCTTCGGCCTCGCCCCGGCGGATGGCCTTGACGTTGTCGACCGTCTGGCCGGCCTCCTTCCACAGCTCGCCCGATTCGCCGCGCTCACCGAACGACAACGAGACGACGGTCGCCGTGCCGCCATTCGCCGTCACGATCGCGATCGCGCCGGCCGCGCGCCACACGAAGTCCGCCGAGTGTGCGCTGACGACGAGAAGCCTCCGCGACCCGGGGGACCTCGCCATTGGGCGACTCTACAAGCGATAGCCTCCCCGACCCGTAGCGAGAGGAGGACCATGGCAGCCCGCACGACGCCTCCGTTCCGCGCCGACCATGTCGGCAGCCTGCTCCGCCCGCCCGAGCTCCTCCGCGCGCGCGAGGACGCGGCCGCCGGGAGGATCACCTCCGACGAGCTCCGCTCCGTCGAGGACGAGGCGATCCGTGATGCCGTCCGCATGCAGCGGGACGTCGGGCTCCGGGCGGTGACGGACGGCGAGTTTCGCCGGACGTCGTGGCACATGGACTTCATCTATGCGCTCGACGGCATCTCCACGGCGGACGACAAGGTCAAGGTCTCGTTCCACAACGAGCGCGGCGACATCGAGTTCATGGCGGCGGCGCTGCACGTCGACGGGAAGGTCGGCGTGTCGGAGACGATCTTCGGCGACGCGTTCTCGTTCCTCCAGGACTGCGCCGACGGCGCTGTGCCGAAGCTGACGATCCCGTCGCCGAGCATGGTCCACTACCGGGGCGGCCGGGCCGCGATCGACGAGCGCGTCTACCCGGACCTCGACGAGTTCTGGAGCGACCTCACGGCCGGCTATCGCGAGGAGGTGCGCCGCCTCGGCGAGCTCGGCTGCACGTACCTGCAGCTCGACGACACGAGCCTCGCGTACCTGAACGATCCCGAGCAGCGCCGGTACGTCGCCTCGATCGGCGGCGACCCCGACGCACAGCACGTCGAGTACATCCGCCACATCAACGAGGCGCTCCGAGACCGCCCCGAGGGCATGAGCGTCACGACGCACATGTGCCGCGGCAACTACCGGTCGTCCTGGGTGGCGGAGGGCGGTTACGAGCACGTCGCCGAGGCGCTCTTCCACGAGCTCGAGGTCGACGGGTACTTCATGGAGTGGGACGACGAGCGGTCGGGCGGCTTCGAGCCGCTGCGCCTGCTCCCGGCGGGCACCAAGCAGGTCGTCCTCGGCCTCGTCACGACCAAGCGCGGCACCCTCGAATCGAAGGACGAGCTGAAGCGCCGCATCGACGAGGCGAGCCGCCACGTCTCGCTCGACCAGCTCTGCCTCTCGCCGCAGTGCGGATTCTCGTCGACCGTGGAGGGCAACGCGCTCAGCTTCGACGAGCAGGCGGCGAAGCTGGCGCTGGTCGTCGAGGTCGCGGACGACGTCTGGGGGCGTTGAGCAGTGTCCCGGCCGCTTTCCAGATAGTCGAACATCGTCTCGACAAATCGACGTTTGCCGGAGTACGCTCACCCCGTGGCTGACCGGACGGTCGCGAGGGCCAACGAGGGGGACCCTCATGCGGCTCGCAAACGAGGGACTGACCGGTCAGGGCACGGTATGCGGGTCATGGACGGCCGACGACGAAGGAGGAGGTCCGTGAAGCGGTTCTGGATGGTTGCGGCTGTTGGCGCCCTCGCGGTGCTCACGGCAGCTCTGGGCGGGTCGACCGCCTATGGGGGGTCGAGCTCGGCGAGCGCTGCCGCCCCGATCAAGATCGGCGCGATCACGCCGCTGACGGCGAACTTCGCGCCGTGGGGAATTCAGGTACGCGCCGGGATGGCACTTGCGGTGAACGAGATCAACAGGACGGGCGGCGTGAAAGGACGGGGGCAGGGGCGGATGCTCAACCTCGTCGTCGCCGACGACCAGTCCACGAACACGAACGCGGCGATCGACGGCTTCCGGCGACTGACCCAGCAGGAGGGCGTCGTCGCGATCGGGGGCATCATCGGCAGCCCCATCGGGCTTGCGACCTCGCGGCTGGCCGAGGAAGCGAAGGTGCCGCTGTTCCTCGTCAAGTCGGGGAACAACGAGATCCTGACGCAGTCGTCTCGCTACACGTTCCGCACCTGCCTGCCCTCCGCTGCCATGGTCGCTCAGTCGGTCGTGCAGCTCGCGCAGCGTCGTTCGATCACGAGCGTGGGCGTGATGATCGCCGACTACGCGTGGGGCCAGTCGTTCAAGTCGTCGCTCGAGGATTCGGCCAAGTCCACGCCGAACGTCAAGTTCAACGTCCAGGTTGCGCCGGTTCCGACGACGCAACTTCACGCCGTATCTGCGCGCGTTCGGCGACGTGTCGCTGATCGTGGCGACGGGTCATCCGCCGGGCGCGCCGCTGGTCCTGGCTCAGGCAGCACAGCTGGGCCTGAAGGCGCCGGTACTGGGTGCCGATGGGCCGTGGTCGCTCACGGCGAAGAGCGCCGCGGCGACGGCGTTCGGCCGCTACAGCGACTTCAAGTGCATGGCCACGGCGAGCAGGCAGTACAAGACCCTCGCGAAGCGCTACCTGCGGACGTTCCCGCAGAACGAGTTCTTCGAGGACGACGCGCTCGCCGGCTACGCGTACGTGAAGATCGTCGCCCAGGCGATCCAGAACGTCGGGACGAGCCCGCAGGCGATCGCGGCCTACGTCCACCGGACGACGTTCAACATCCCCGGGTACGCGTTCCCGCTCAGGTGGACGGCGTGGGGTGAGCTCGATCGGCCGACGATCCAGTTCTCCGTCCTGACCAGGGGCAATCCGCCCGAGGCCGGGCTGAACACCGCGTCGACCACCTTCTGGCCGAGAGTGCTCTACAAGTCGAGGCCGTTGCCGCCCTATCGTCCTCCGTCGTAGCCGGAGGCCGAATCTGCTTCTCGAGGTCGACGGGATCACGAAGCGCTTCGGCGGTCTCCCGGCCGTCGACGGCGTGACGTTCGGGATCGACGACGGCGACATCGTCGCCGTCGTCGGCCCGAACGGGGCCGGAAAGAGCACCCTCCTGAAGGTCATCGTCGGGTTGGAGCGGCCGACGAGCGGCAGCGTTCGGCTGGACGGTGCAAGGGTCGACGGTCTCGCCGCCCACCAGGTCCGGCGCAAGGGAGTCGGGATGGCAATGCAGCGACCGACCCCCTTCGGCTCGATGACGGTCCTCGAGAACGTCGTCCTCGGAGCGATGTTCGGGGTCGATCACGGCGTCGTCGGCGAGCGAGAGGCGAGGCGGCGGGCGGCGGAGTCGCTGGCGTTCGTCGAGGCTCGACAAGCGGGCCGACCAGCCGGTCTCGAGCCTGAACCTCCATCAGCTGCGGTTTCTCGAGCTGGCCAAGGCGCTCGCCGGACAGCCCAGGCTGCTCCTGCTCGACGAGGTGATGGCGGGCCTGAACGAGTCGGAGCTCGCCACCTCGGTCGAGATCGTCCGGAACGTCCGCGACCAGCTCGGAACGGCGATCTTGTGGGTCGAGCACGTGATGAGCGCCGTCATCCAGCTCGCCGAGCGAGCGATCGTCCTCAACTTCGGCAAGCTCATCGCCGAGGGCGCGCCCGAGGTCGTGATGCGTGACCCGCAGGTCGTCGACGCGTACCTCGGGCGGGCGCGCGTTGCTTGAGGTCGTCGGTCTGGCGGCCGGGTATCTCGGCGAACGGGTCATCGACGGTATCGACGTCGAGGTTGGCACCGGTGAAGCGGTGGCGATCGTCGGCTCGAACGGCGCGGGCAAGACGACGCTCTTCCGCGCGATCGCCGGGCTGCTCCCGCCGATGGAGGGCCGGGTCCTCCTCGACGGGAAGGATCTGACCCGTCGTCCCGCCCACCGCATCTCGCGTGCGGGGATCGCCTATGTCCCGGCCGAGCGGCACCTGTTCCCGGCGATGACCCTGAAGAGCAATCTCGTCCTGGGCGCGTACCCGAAGCGGCCCGATCGCGCGACCCTCGAGCTCGTGTACGACCTCTTCCCCCGCTTGAAGGAGCGTCAGCGACAGCAGGCGGGGACCCTGAGCGGCGGCGAGCAGCAGATGCTCGCGGTCGGTCGCGCGCTGATGGCGCGGCCGCGGCTCCTCATGCTCGACGAGCCGACGACGGGGCTCGCGCCGAAGATCGCGCAGATCGCGTTCGAGGCGCTCGAGGGGCTCAAGAACGAAGGCATGACGCTCCTGATCGCGGAGCAGCAGGTACCGCTCGCCCTGTCCGTGGCAGACCGCGGTTACGTGCTCGAGAACGGCCGCATCCGCCTCAGCGGGACGTCGGAGGAGCTCGACCAGAACCCGGAGGTCCGACGCGCGTACCTGGGTGTCGCATGAACGCTCGTCTGCGACTCGCGTTGGCGGGGGAAACCATGTTTCCCCCGCCTGCCCCCTTCTTCTCGAAGGCGTGGGGAACCTCCCGGTTCCCCACACCCCTCCCCGCATTGGTCAACGAGGTTGACCAATGACGGCGGTCGTCCTCGACGGGATCGTGCTCGGGCTCGCGTTCGGCCTGCTCGGCGTCGGGATGACGCTGGTCTACGGCCTCGGCGGCGTCCTCAACCTCGCCTACGGCCAGATGGTCGTCCTTGCCGCGATCGTCGTCATGCTCGTCATGGACGACGGGTTTGCGACCGTCCTGGCGGCGGCCGCCGGCGTGCTCGCGGTCGCCGGCGTCGCCGTGCTGCTCGATCTGACCCTGATGCGTGCGGTCTACCGCGAGCACGGCGAGGAGCGAACCCTGCTGGGACTGCTGCTGACCCTCGGGGTCGCCTTCGTCATCGCCGGGTTGCTCACCTGGCGCTACCCGTCCGGCGCGCTGTACATCTACATCGGCGGCGACCCGGTCTCGATCCTCGGCGTGCCGATGGCGGTGGGGAGCATCTGGGCCTCCGTGATCGCGCTCCTCGTCGCGGCGGTGCTCCTGCTGTTCTTCGGGCTGACGACCTTCGGGCGCGGCGTCCGCTCGATCATCCAGGACGAGACCGGCGCGCGGCTGGTCGGCATCAACCCCTCGTTCGTCCGCACGGTGATCTTCGCGCTGAGCGGCGCGCTCGCCGGGATCGTCGCGATCACCCAGTCGATGAGCGGCCCGCTGACGGTCAACGCCGGGTTCGAGCTCACGACCTTCGCGCTGATCGTCACCGTCGTCGGCGGCCTCGGCAGCGTCGCGGGAGCGTTCCTCGCCGGCGTGCTCCTCGGCGTCGTGAACACGCTGAGCGCCCACTACATCGGGCAATACATCACGACGATCATCCTCCTGGGTGCGGCCGCGGTGACCATCCTCATACGGCCGCGCGGGTTGCTCGGGCGATGATGGCGAGGACGAGGAGCGTCGGCTGGGCGCTCCTGCCGATCGTCGGCACAGCGGCGATCCTCGCGCTCCTCCCGTCGATCTGGTTCGGGGACTCGCCGTACACGACGTCGCTGGCCGTCCAGGCACTCGTCTTCGCCGCGTACGGCGTCGGCTTCAACCTCATCTTCGGGAGCACGAACCAGCTCTTCCTGTGCGTCGGCGCGCTGGCCGGGATCGGCGGCTACGGCGCCGTGATCCTCACGGACGAGACGTCGCTGCCGATGGGGGCGGGCGTGGTCGTGGGCACGGCGAGCGCGGCGCTCGTGGGCGGGCTGTTGAGCTGGATCGCAGTGCGGCGCTCGCTCGGGATCATCTTCACGGGCATCGTCACGCTCGTCTTCTCGCTCGGGTTCGCGAACCTCCTCCTCGGTCAGCGTGACCTGACGGGATCCGAGACCGGTCTCGTCGTGACGGCGGCCGCCGACGACCTCGCGGACGACCAGGTCGGCGGCTACTACCTCTTCGCCGGCCTGCTCGTCGCTCTTCCTGATCGTCTTCCGGGCGCTCCAGCTCTCGCACGTCGGGTGGGCGTTCCGCGCCCTGCGCGACGACGAGGTTGCCGCCGAGCTCGCGGGCATCGACGTCGCGCGCTACCGGATCTACGCGGCGACGCTCGGCTCGGCGATGATCGGCCTGACGGGGGCGCTTCTCGCCTACAGCGCCGGCTTCATCAGCCCGACGACGTACAGCTTCGAGCGCGTCGACGTACGCGTCCTGGTGCTCGTGGCGTTCGGTGGGCTCGGCACGCTGCTCGGCCCCGTGATCGGCGCGGGCATCTTCGCCATCCTCGACGAGCAGCTGACGACGAGCCTCGAGCTGCGCGAGGTGCTCTACGGCGTCTTCGTGATCGCGATCTTCCTCTTCTTCCGGCGCGGCGTCGTCAAAGCCGTCGTGGCCCTGTTCGACCGGGTTCTCGCCCGCCTCCGCGGGAAACCGGCCTTGCAGCCGTCAGGTGACTGAGCGGTAGCCGAGCTGGGCGGAGATCTCGGCGGCGGTTCGTTGCATCAGCGGTCCGATCCGTGCGACGAGGTCGTCGAGCGACGCCATCGTCCGGTGGGCGGCAAGGTTCACCGCGGCGACCGCTTCGCCGCTCGCGGCGATCACCGGCACCGCGACCGAGCGAAGCCCATAGGCGAGCTCCTCGTTGTTCACGGCGATGCCGGTGGCGCGGACACGCCGGAGCTCTGCGAGCAACGCCGCCTTCGAGGTGAGCGTGTTCGGCCCCCGCCTGGCGTAGGTGATGCGTCCCAGAACGTCATCTCGCTCGGTGTCGGGGAGGAACGCGAGCAGCACCTTGCCCAGCGAGGTGCAGTACGCGGGCAGCCGAGAGCCGATGTGGAGGTCGAGGTCGATCTCGGTCTGGCCGCGGCGCGATGCGCGGCAGCGCTCGACGTAGACGATGTCCACGTCGTCGAGGATCGCCATGTTGACGGTGTGCCCGGTCTCGTCGCAGAGCCGCTGGAGGTACGGCGCTGCCACGTGCCGAAGCTCCATCGAGTTGATCGCGGTGAAGCCGAGGTCGAGGACCCGCGGGCCGAGGGAGTACTTTCGCGTTCCCGCGTCCTGATGGAGGTAACCGAGGCGCGCGAGGGTGGCGACGTACCGGTGCGTCGTGCTCCGCGTGAGGTCGAGCTCGCGCGAGAGCTCGCTGACGCCGATCAGCTGGCGTCCCGAGGAGAACGACGAGAGGATCGCGAGGCCGCGCTCGAGGGACTGTGACGTGCCGGTCCGGCCGTCGCCATCCGGGCTCATCCTTGCGTTCTACATAATCGAACGGCGTCTCGACGAGTCGACAGCGGTGGGCACGCAGTCGTCAACGCAGGCCGAGCAGACGCGCCGCGTTCTCCTTGAGGATGAGTGGCCTGACGTCGTCCTTGAAGTCCGCCTGCTCGAAGTCGGCGAGCCAGCGGTCCGGCGTGATCATCGGATAGTCGGAGCCGAAGAGCACGCGGTCGCGCAGCTGGGTGTTCGCGTAGCGCACGAGCTGCGGCGGGAAGTACTTCGGCGACCAACCGGAGAGGTCGATGTACACCTGCTCCTTGTGCAATGCGACGGAGATCGCTTCGTCCTGCCACGGGAACGACGGATGTGCGAGCACGATCTTCAGGTCGGGGAAGTCGACTGCCACATCGTCGACGTACATCGGGTTCGAGTACTTGAGCCGGATGCCGCCGCCGCCGGGCAGACCGGACCCGATTCCCGAGTGCCCCGTGTGGAAGAGCGCCGGCAGTCCTGCCTCCTGGATCGCCTCGTACATCGGGTAGACCGCGCGGTCGTTCGGGAAGAACGCCTGGATGTTCGGGTGGAACTTGAAGCCGCGCACTCCGTGGTCGCGGATCAGTCGTCGCGCCTCGTCCACCGCGTTCGGCCGGTTCGGGTCGACGCTGGCGAAGGGGATCAGGACGTCCGGGTTCGCGGCCGCGACTTCGGCGATCTCCTCGTTCCGAACGGCGGCGCGACCGGTGACGGTCTCCGCGTCGACGGTGAAGACGACGGCCATCATGTTGCGCTCGCGGTAGTACGCGGCGACGTCCTCGACGGTCGGCGTGCCGCCCTCGCCGAAGTACTTCCTCGCTGCGTCGCGCCACTCGGGGCGAAGGCCGTCCTCGCCCGTGCGTCCGACCTCGGCGTGCGTATGCACGTCGATCGCCACGACCCGCTCGAGGTCGACCGTCAGCGGAGCTCCGCCCTTCCGTCCTTGAGGACCGCCGTGCCGTCCCCGTTGACGGCCTCGAAACCGTAGCCGCCCGCGATCTTTCCAGACGCGCGTCGTGAGCGTGTCACCGGGAAAGAGCGGCGCCGAGAAGCGGACCGCGAGCCGCCTGACGGCGTGCGGATCGTCCACGCCGGCGGCCTCGCGCACTGCGCGCCCCGCGAACGCGAGCGAGCAGAGGCCGTGCACGATCCGTCCCGGCAGCCCCACCCTCCGAGCGAACTCGTCGTCGAGGTGGATCGCGAAGTCGTCGCCGGAGGCCGCCGCATAGCGCACGGTCTGGTCCTCGGTGACGGGGTAGCCGATCTCGGCGAGCGGCTCGGCGTCGTCGACCGCCAGATGATGATCGGGTGCGCGCTCACCGACGCTCGCGTCCGTCTCGACGCCGCGGAAGAACTCCGTCACGAATTGCTCGTTCACGAGCTCGCCCGTGTCGGTTCGGGTCTCCGTCCTGATCACGAGCGATGTGCCGTTGGGCCGTGCGAGCAGCCCGATCGGCGTCGCGTGCGACGCAGCGTCATCCCGGCTTCGATCGGGCGGTGCGCGACGATGTCGTGCTCGTAGTGGACGACGCGCTTGCGTGCTTCGTCCGACGCGACCGACCGGGAGGCAGGCGCGATGGTCTGCCATACCGGCACGATCGCGAACACCGTTCCGCCCGGCACGTCGTCCGTCGCGTCCGCGTACGCGCGGATCGCCTCCTCCGTGACCTCGTACGCGCGCTCCTCGCCCGCAACGCGCCGATCGCGTCGAGGTCGAAGCCTGGCACGGAGGGCTTCCATCCGCGTCTCCTCTCCGTTCGGAAGAATCTGGCTACCTGATAGTCTCGGGGCATGCCTGCCTCATCTGGGGCCGAGCCTCCTTCCGGACGCCGGCCGTGAGGCGCCGGCGCGACGCGTCGATCGCGCCGAGAACGCCCGGCAGCAGGCCGTGCGGGAAAAACAGCATGATCACGATGAGGAGCAGCCCGAAGACGCCGAGCGAGAGGATCGACGGGCCCTGTGCCGGAAGGTCCCAGCCGAGCAGGCTCTCGCGCGTCCCGAGGTCGCGCAGCTCGTGCTCCACCCAGACGATGGTGACCGCGCCGACGACCGCGCCGTACACGCTGCCCAGCCCTCCGATCGAGACCATCACGACGAACAGCAGGCTGAGGACGATCACGAAGTCCTCCGGCCCGAGGAACTGCGCGTAGAACGTGAACAGCCCACCCGCGAGGCCGGCGAGCGCAGCCGCGTAGACGAAGAGCTTCAGCTTGAACGACGGCGACGTTGATCCCCGAAGCGGCAGCCGCAGGCTCGTTCGCGGCGATCGCCTGCAGCGCCCGCCCGGATCGCGACGCGACGAGGTTCGTCGAGAGCAGGAGCGCGACGCCGACGAGGCCCCAGACGACGGCGGCATGCGTCGCACCCGTGATGTCGTGGCCTGCCGACCGCAAGCCGCTTCGTCACGGTCACCCCGTACTGGCCGCCGGTGAACCGGTCCTGCGCATAGAGAAGCGACCACGCGATCAGCGCGAACGCGAGCGTCGCGAACGCGAGGTAGTGGCCGCGGAGGCGCATCAGCGGTATCCCGATCAGAAGGCAACGGCGGCGCTGACGAGCGGGCGCGATCGCGAGTGCGAGCAGCGGGTCGATGCCGGCCTCGGGGTCGACGAGCCGAGTGGCCGGATCGAGGCCCACGGTCAGCAAGCCGGACGTATAGGCGCCGATGAGGAAGAAGCCTCCCTGCCCGAGCGACACCTGGCCCGCGAACCCCATGAGCAGCGTCAGGCCGATCGCGACGAGCGCGTAGAGCCCCATGCGGTCGTAGAGCCCGACGTCGCCGCGCCCGAGCTGGAACGGCAGCCAGCAGGCGAAGGCCGTTGCGACAGCCGAGCACGACGAGGCGGCGCGCACCCATCCAGCGCCGCCGCGCCAGGCACAGAAGTCGCTGGCAGCCTCCGTGCTCATATCGCCAGCTCACCCCGCGAGCGCCAGCCGATCAGGACGAGCATCACGGCGAGCGCGATGATGAGGTTGTACTGCGGGTCGACGTAGCCGACGACGAGCTGCTCGACGATCCCGAGCGCGTAGCCGCCGAGCAACGCGAGCCGGATCGAGGCGAGCCCGCCGAAGACCGCCGCGGCAAACCCGTTGATCGTGATCGAGAGATCGGCGTTGTACGTGACCGGCACCGTCGGCGCGAGCAGCACGCCGCCGATCGCGGTCAGCGCGCCGGCGATCGCGAACGCGATGACGGCGACGGAGCGAAGGTTGAGCCCGATCAGCTCCGCGGCGCGGGGCGAGTCAGCCGAGGCCACGAGCGCCTGGCCGACGATCGTCCGCCGGAGGAAGAGCGTGAGCCCGACCGCGGCGGCGACGGCGACGAGGGCCAGCACGGCGTACTGCGGCTGGATCGAGCACGCCGCCGATGTCCCAGGCGCGATCCGAGACCGCCGAGTACGAGCGCGGGACCTCCCCGAAGGCGGCGAGCAGCGACCGCCTCGGCGAGCAGAGCGATCCCGACGGTGATGATCAGGCTCGCGAGCGGCGTCGTGCGCCCTCGGATGCCGACGGCGACGACCGCGACGAGCGTCGCGATCGAACGCCGTGATCGAGCATCGCCGAGCAGAGCGGCGAACGAAGAGCGACACGTGCTTGCCGAGCGAGTACGTCAACAGGCCGCCGAGCACCGCGAACACGCCCTGGGCGAAGTTCACGATCCCGGTCGCGCGATAGACGAGAACGAGCGACATGCCGACGATGGCGAAGACCGACCCGGTCGAGATGCCGACGACGACGAGCTGGAAGAACGTCGTCACGCCGGCTCCTCCGAGGACCTCGCCGAGGTACGCGCTGCGCACCTCGGCTCGCCCTTCGAGATCACGGCTCGCGCCCTCGAGGACGACGCGACCCGTCTCGAGGACGTAGGCCCGCTCACACAGCGAGAACGCGAGCGACGCGCTCTGGTCGACGAGCAGGATCGCGACCCCGTCCTCCTCGTTCAGCCGCAAGAGGAACTCTGCGAGCTGCTGCACGAGCAGCGGAGCGAGACCGAGCGAGAGCTCGTCGATGGCCAGGAGCCGGGGCTCGGCCATGAGCGCGCGGCCGATCGCGACCATCTGCTGCTGCCCGCCGGATGTTCGCCCGGCCGGCCGCTCGCGAAGCTCGCGGAGCTGCGGCAGCAGGGTGTACACCCGTTCGAGCCGCTCGCGCACCTCCTCCTTGCTGCGGACGTACCGCAGCGTCGAGGTGACGATCTCGAGGCTGAACACGCGGCCGTACGCGCCGAGCAGGAGGTTCGCCTCGACCGGCAGCGTCGCGAAGACGTGGCGTCCCTCCGGCACCTGGCTGATCCCTCGCCGGACCACCGCGCCGGGGTCGCTCCGGTGACGTCGTCGCCCTCGATCCGCACGCGACCCGACGCCGGGCGCACGACGCCGCACGCGGCGTTGAGGACAGACGTCTTGCCGGCGCCGTTCGGCCCGATCAACGCGACGCGCTCCCGCGCGCCGACATCGAGGGAGACCCCGTCGACGGCGACAGCCTGGCCGTAGCGGACCACCACGTCTTCGACCGCGAGGATCGTCACAGCGTCGCCGACCCCAGGTAGGCCTCGACGACGCGCTCGTTCCCGCGCACCTCCGACGGTGTGCCGTCCGCGATCACGCGCCCGCGGTCGAGGACGACGACGCGGTCGGCGAGCGAGCCCACGAACGCCATGTCGTGCTCCACGAGGATCTGGGTGAGGCCACGCTGCTTGAGCGCGCGCAACGTGTCGGCGAGCCGGGTCTTCTCGGCGCTGCGCAGGCCTGCCGCGGGCTCGTCGAGCAGCAGGACGTTGGGCCGCTGCGCGAGAGCGCGCGCCACGGCCAGCAGCCGGAGCTGGCCGAGTGGGCAGCGAGCCGGCCGCCACGGACGCGCGGTCGACGAGCCCGACGAGCGCGAGCGCTCCGTAGGCCTCCTCCTCGATCCGGCGCTCCTCGCGCCGCTCCCACGGCGCGCGCAGCATCGCCTCGAAGAACCCCGTCCGCGTCCAGGAGTGACACCCGACCATCGCGTTCCCGAGCACGTCGAGGTGTGGGATCGGCGGGGTCGTCTGGAAGACGGTGCCGAGCCCGGCCCGCGTGCGCCGGTGCGCGGTCCAGCGCGTGACGTCGTTCCGCTCCACGACGACGCTTCCCGCGTCGGTGCGGAGCAGCCCGGAGATGCAGCCGAGCAGCGTCGACTTGCCCGCGCCGTTCGGGCCGATCAGGCACGTCAGCGAGCCGCGCTCGATCGCGAGGCTGACGTCGTCCACCGCCGCGACGGCGCCGAACGATCTTCGTGACGCCGCGGACCTCACATGCGAGGTCCGCGGCGCCGGTGTTGCGGCGAGCTCGGCTATCGGCGGAACGCCGCTCCGAACAGGGCCCTGGGCTTGCACGAGGCGATTCTTCCCGCCCACATGCTGTCCATCTGGATCCCGCTGTGGTTGTTGGGACCGAAGTACAGGCGGCCGCCCGGTGTCGGCAGCCGCCGCAGCCTCGTCTCGAGCGCGGTGGTGATCGCCTGCCCGCGTGAACCCTCCGCGCTGCATCGCGGCCTGGAGGGCGAAGAGCGCGGTCGACGCGTCGACGTTGAACACCGAGATCGGATGTCCCACCTGACGCTCGACGAGCTGCGCAAGCGCGCGGGTCGGGTTGTTGCGCGGAAGCTGCTGCCACACGCTCCCGAGGAAGCCGTTGACGAGGGCGCCGTTGACGTCCGGGCACGTCGCCTCGAGGAACTGCGGCGAGAGGTTGCCGCCCGTGAGCACGAGCCGCTGGGAGAGCTGGAGCTGGCGGAACTCCTTGACGATCGTGTTCCCCGCCGGAGTGACCGTCCACATCCAGAGCGCCTGGGCGTCCGAGTTCTTCACCTTCGCGAGCTCGGCCGCGAAGCTCGTCGCCGTCGGCGAGAAGATGATCGAGTCCGTGATCGTGAACCCGTACCGCTGCGCGAGTGTCTGCACCTGCGCGACGCCGTCGCGGCCGAAGCCCCCGTTGTCGCCGATCAGCGCGATCCGGCGGACGCCGAGCGTCTTCAGGTACTGCGCCATGCTGTAGGCGTAGAGGCGCGACGTGGGCAGGGCGACGAAGACGTACGGGCGGGGAGGCGCGACGAGTGTCGTCGGCGGTGAGAGCGCGAGGAACGGGATCTGCGCAGCTGTTGCCAGCGGCGCGGTCGCGACCGCGGCGGCCGCGTTGCCCGACCCGAGGATGCCGACGTACTTGGGATCGGAGGCGAACCGCTGCACGTTCTGGACTCCCTGCGACGGATTGGACGCGTTGTCGAGGATGTCGACGACGAGACGACGGCCGTTGATGCCGCCCCGCGCGTTCCAGTACCGGACGAGCGCCAGGACCGTCTCACGGTCTCCCTGGCCGACGATCGCCTGCGGCCCCGTCAGCGGCGCGTCCATGCCGAGGTAGACCGTCCCGCGCGTCGCGCTCGGGCCGGTCGTGAAGCCTGTCAGCACCGCCACCGCCAGTGCGCCGGCCAAGAGGACGAGCACTCTCTTCATCGCTTCGCTCCTTGTTCGATGGGCGGCACGGATGCGGGCCGCTCCGCGCAGCTCTCGCGCAGTGCCCGCGCGTCGCACCGTCCGACCCCGGTCATCGTGAGCTCGCTGCGGGACTCGACCACGCGCGGACACCGCCAGTCCTTCCTATGGCTTCGGTGAGCACGGTGCGGCTTCGCATCGTCGAGGATGGCCGCGGTTATATCAGGTTCCCTGATTGTGCTCAATTGGGCCCTTCCCTTACCTGGCATTGACCGCATGCGAGGTACAGCGAGGCTGCACCTCGCATGCGGCGTAGTCGAGCGGCCTCCTAAGAGCCCGGCCCCGGCCCCGTTCGACGTGGGCGGGTTGCCGAGCGGCCGTCCGCCCGGGCCGTCGGCGAACGTGAGCCACGGGATGGACGGTTGCTGTCCGACCGGCGGCTTGCTGTAGTCGCAGACGCCCGTCGGGAACGCCTGATCGAGCTGAGCCCACTGGGCATCGGTGAAGGCGATCGGAATGTAGTCGGCGCGATCGAGCGGCTTCGGCTGGCACTTGAAGTGGTCGAGGGTGAACGGCCAACCTGCCACCAGTCTCGGGTTCCCGTAGTACTGCCAGTCGCCGTCTGCACATCACGTCCTGCACGACGCCGCCAGCCCGGAAGCACGCGTCGACGGCCTCGGCCGGCTTGTGCCGAGCGAGCTTGACGGACAGCGGATCTGCGCTCGTGTCCGTCTCGACACCTGCGAGCCACTTGTCGACCGTGAGGATCTGGTCAGGTGACGGGCCGCCGTTCGGAACCCAGATCACGTGGGTGTCGTGGTTTCCGTTGGTGCGGTCGAGCCGAGCGCGGTAGGTGAACGAATGAAAGGGCGGATGGAAGCCCGTGTCCGTGATGTTGGACCTCACTTCGATCTCGGCGACGCTTGCGGTGCCCCGTCCGCTGACGATCCGGCCGCTGCGATAGACGTTCTCCAGCGCGCCGACGTTCCCCTCGGTTCGCTGGGGCTGCCAAAGGCCGTCGATATCGAGCCCGCCGATACGGGCGTTCACATCGACGAACTGCTCGCGTGTCAGCGTTCCGGCCCGGAGCGCGTTGAGCCCGTATTGCACGCCGACGTTGTCGACGGGGCTCGGCGCCTTCCCGTCCGGACCGACCCCGAACAGCGCCTTCTGGTAGTCCTGGATCGTGCACCGGGTGCCGTTCGGATTCGTGACGGCGTTCCAGCGCCAGAGCGGAGGCTCGGGTGGGCCGGAGCAGCCGAAAGGCGAGTCCGCGATGAGCTCGACCACCGTGAAGTTGATCTTCGTCCCGCACATGTTGTCGGGTCCCGCCGGGTTCGAGCCCCACACTTTCTGACGCTCGGCCGGCGTCAGGAACAGCGGGTTCGGGTTGTTCGGCAGACCGAGCAACCCGTTCGGCAGCCCGAAGTAGCGCCAGAGCAGGATGCAGTCGAACGAGCCGACGACCTGGTACCAGTGGTCCTCGTAGAGGAGGCTGGTGGTGATGCCGTCGAGCAGACCGGGGTATGCCTCGGCAATGAGGTGCTGCTGCATCGTTCCCGCTGAGCCCCCGGTACCGATCGTGTACCGGATCCGGCCGTGGCGCTCGGTCAGGATTTCCTTCGTCATCATCAGCGCCTCGGCGGAGATGATGTCGTTGCACTGGTTGCCGTAGGTGTTCAGGCTCGAGGTTCCGACCGCGAACCCGCTCCCGAGCAGCGACACGTTCTGGCCGGTGAGCACGTTGCCCACCGTTGGCTGCTGGTAGTTGACACCGCATGCGCCACCGAAGGTATTGACGTACTTGTGGTTCCACGGCTGCTCCGTCCACGGCGACACCGGCTTCGTCGGGTCCACCAGGAGCGCGAACTGATAGATGCCGCGGTTGGCCGTGCCGGTCACGCGGTCGACGATGAACGGAACGGTCTTGCCTTGATCCGTCGTCGTTTGCTGGAGGTCCGCAGGAGCCGGCGGGCTCGCCGGGTTGTACGCGACGAACTGGTTCGCGGCGTTTCGGTAGAAGCGCTCGACCACCGTCGGCGCATTGCATTTCGTGTCGGTTGCCGTTCCGAGCGACGGGTTCGTCTGGACCTGCGAGCGACACAGCCATGGCTGAAGCTGCGGCCCCGAGAACACCGGCCCGCCGATGGGGTGGTTATGGATCTCGAGCGAACGTCCGACGCCGTTCCCCGGCCGCACGCGCAGGACGTTTCTCCCCTCGACGAGGTTCGTGACGAGCCCTTCGTAGCGGCCGTTCGGGCGGACCGAGAAAGCGCTCGTGATGTTGGTGCCGTTGAGCTCGACCTTCACGGCTCGCGCGTTGGCGCGGAGGTCGACCGAGACGAGTGCGTCGCCCCCGGAGATCAGATCCGCGCGATTCGACAGCACCGTGATCTCCCCGATACCGCCCGCCGGCGGGTCCGCCGAAGCGGCGCCGCTGCACACGACCAATGCGATGAGCGCGCCTCCCACAAGGCTCGAGGCGAGGCGGCGCCGTTGCCGAGACAGGGGATGCACCATCGCTCCTCCTCTGTTCGAACGTCAACCCCCGCGCTTGCTCGATCACGCCGAGGGCGACCTGACCAGCGTCAACCTAGTATCAGGCTTCCTGATAGTCAAGCGAGCCCGTCCGCGGAGGGCAGCGCGTCTCAGCTCACGACGTCATGCCGGTCGTCTGCCCGCCGCTCGCGGTGATCACCTGGCCGTGGACGAAGTTCGACCACGGCGAGCAGAGGAAGAAGATCGGCCCGGCCGCATCCTCGGGCGTGGCGGGTCGGCCGAGCGGGATGATCATCGGCGCCAGCTGCCGCATCTTCTCCGGGATCCCGAGCGGGATCTCGACGCCGTCCTTGACGAAGCTCTCGCCGCCGTCGTCCGAGGCGGCGGTGAGGCGCGTCTCGACGAAGCCGAACGCGACCGCGTTCACGTTCACCTTGAACGGGCCCCACTCGCGTGCGAGCGTCTTCGTCAGCCCGATCAGCCCGGCCTTCGCCGTCGAGTAGTTCACCTGGCCGAGGTTCCCCTGCGTGCCGGAGATCGACGTGACGTTGACCACCTTGCGGAACACCTCGCGCCCCGCTTCCTTGTCTGCCTTCCCGGCATCTCGCAGGTACGGCGCCGCGGCGCGGAGCAGCTTGAACGGGACGACGGTGTGGATCTCGAGCATCGCGCGAAACTGCTCGTCGCTCATCTTGTGCGCCATGCCGTCCCACGTGTAGCCGGCGTTGTTGACGACGATGTCCAGCCGCCCGAACTCGTCGATCGCCCGCTGCACGATCGCCTCCGGGACACCGTCCTTCGTGAGGTCGCCGCCGAAGACCGCGGTCTCGCCGTCGATCGCCGAGGCAGTGTCCTGTGCGACTCCCTCGTCGAGGTCGGTCAGCAGCACGCGCGCTCCGTGCGCGGCGAGGAGCTCAGCGGCCGCGCGGCCGATGCCGCGCGCCGACCCGGTGACGACTGCGGCGTTTCCCTCCAGGACTCCCATAGCGTCTCCTCTCGATCCGAGGAGAATCAGGCTACCTGATAGTCAGTGCTCCGGGAAGCCCGCGTGCAGCGCCCGCACGGCGCTGATCAGCCCGTTGCGCAGGCTCTTCGACCTGGTGCGGGGTCAGCTCGGCCAGCATCTCGCGCTCGAGGTCGTCCACGGCTGCGTTGCACGCCTCGAGCACCTTCCTGCCCTTCGGCGTGAGAGCGGCCGGGAACACGCGCCGATGGTTGGGATGGGGCGTCCGCGAGACGAGGCCCTTCTTCTCGAGCGCGTCGAGGACCTCGCTCATCGACTGCGGCGTCATGTACGCGCGTCGCGCGAGCTGGGCGTTCGAGAGCTCGCCACCGCGCTCGAGGATGCTGAGCGTCGTGTACTGGAGCGTCGTCAGCCCGTGCGGCTTCACGCGCTCGTTGATCTCCACGCGCACGGCGCGCTCCAGGCGCGCGACGACGTAGCTGATCCGGGGCTCGGGCTGCTGCCAGTCGGGCTCCGGAACTCGTGCCGCCTCGCTCATGACCACATACTGTCAGGCAACCTGCGATTCTGACGGGATGAACCTCGCCCGCATCCTGACAGACGGTGCGGCCCACCACGGCGACCGCCCCGCGCTGTGGTTCGAGGGGCAGCCCGTGATGTTCGCCGAGCTCGACCGCCGCGCGGCTGTCGCGGCGCGGCAACTCCGAGAGGCGGGTGTCCGCGAGGGTGATCGGGTCGCGCTCGCGCTACCGAACGCGCCAGGCTATGTCGCCGCCCTCTTCGGGGCGCTGAGGCTCGGTGCGGTCGTGGTGCCGCTCAACGTCCTCCTCGCGCCGCCGGAGGTGGAGGAGCGGATCGCCCGCTCGACACCCGCTGCGTTCGTGGAGGAGGCGCTCCCCGTTGACGGCGACGCCGCCCCGGACGTCGTCGAGCGTAGCGACGACGACACGGCTGTCATCCTCTTCACGTCCGGGACGTCGGGGCGGCCGAAGGGCGCGGTCCTGACGCACGGCAGCATTCGAGCCGCCGCGCGAAACGCTGCCGAGGCGATGGCGTTCGGGAACGACGACGTCGTCCTGGGCGCCGCCCCGTTCTCGCACGTGCTCGGGCTGTCCACGGGGATCGTCGCGACGCTCCTTGCGGGCTCGGCCGTGTCCGTCGTCCAGCGGTTCGAGCCGGAGCAGACGCTCGCGGCGATGACGGAGACGCGGACGACGATCCTCCTCGGCGTCCCGACGATGTGCATCGCGCTCTGCCAGGCAGCCCGGAGGGCGTCCGAGCTGCCGCCGGTTCGCATCGCCCATGTCGGCGGCGCCGCGGTTCCCGTCGAGGTCGCGCGCGACTTCGAGCGGACGTTCGGCGGCGAGGTCTACGAGGGCTACGGCCTGACGGAGCTGAGTGGGATCGCGACCACGTACCGCGTCGGCCAACCGAGGAAGCCGGGTTCCGTGGGGATGCCGCTCGGCGGCACGGAGCTGCGCATCCACGAGGCGGATGCCGAGGGCGTCGGCGAGGTGCAGTTCCGCGGCGTGTCGGTGATCCGCGGGTACTGGAACGACTCGGAGGCGACCTCGGCCGCGATCGATGTCGATGGCTGGCTCTCGACCGGAGACCTCGGTCGCGTCGACGAGGACGGCTACCTGTTCCTCGTCGACCGCAAGAAGGAGCTGATCATCCGCGGGGGCTACAACGTGTACCCCAGAGAGGTCGAGGAAGTGCTGTACGCCCATCCCGACGTGCTCGAGGCGGCGGTAGTCGGCATGCCGCACGAGTCGCTCGGGGAAGAGGTGGCTGCTCTCGTTGTTCGCCGGCCCGGCGCGCCGGTCGTCGAGGACCAGCTCCAGGCGTGGGCGAAGGAGCGTGTCGCGGCGTACAAGTACCCCCGCCGGATCGTGTTCGTCGAGGCGCTGCCGAAGGGGCCGACGGGGAAGATCCTGAAGCGCGCGATCGACGCGTCGGCGCTCCTCGGTGGCTGACCGGAGGCTGGGCAGCTGTACCGTTATATGGAACACCGTCTTGACAAGCGGACAGTTGCCTGCGAGGGTCGGCTGGGCGCATGAAGGCTCACGTTGGGAACGGTTCGACGGGTAGCCGGTCGGGGCGCTGCCCGGTTGCGCCCGGATGACGACGGCAGTGGCCGTCTCGGCCGAGGAGGCCGTGAGCGTCGTCCGCACGGGCGACACCGTGATGGTGGGTGGGTTCGGCCTTGTCGGGGCCCCCCTGACCCTGATCGACGCGCTCGTCGAGTCCTCCGACGCAACCGACCTGACGATCGTCTCGAACAACATCGGCGAGCCCGGCCGCGGTCTCGGGAAGCTCCTCCGCCAGGGTCGGATCCGGCGAGGGATCTCGTCGTACTTCACGTCGAACCCGGAGGCCGTCGCTGCCGTGAACGCAGGGGAGATCGAGGCGACGCTCGTGCCGCAGGGGACTTTCGCGGAGGCGATCCGCGCCGGCGGTGCGGGGATCGCCGGCTTCTACACTCCCGTCGGCGCCCGCACGCTGCTG
This sequence comes from uncultured Actinomycetes bacterium, assembly GCA_963791895.1. Classification (GTDB taxonomy): domain Bacteria; phylum Actinomycetota; class Thermoleophilia; order Gaiellales; family Gaiellaceae; genus Gaiella. The sequence continues at coordinate 35,545 of CAWBTY010000008.1, read as the reverse complement.
GCGGAGGGGAAGGAGGAGCGTCTGATCGACGGCGTGCCACACGTGCTAGAGCGGCCGATCCGCGCTGACGTCGCTCTCGTGTACGCGGCTCGTGCGGACGAGCTCGGGAACCTCTGGTACCGGCGCACCGCCAGGAACTTCAATCCTCTGATGGCAACTGCCGCGACCGTGACGATCGCCGAGGCCGGCGAGATCGTGCCCGTCGGGGACCTCGAGCCGGAGTCGGTCGGGACACCGCACCTCTACGTCGACCACCTGGTGCGACGCGCATGAGCGTCGCTCGCCTGCGGCCCGCTCCGCCAACAATGGTTGGCCTATGAGCGACGACCCGAAGGCACGGATCGCGGAGCGCGCCGCGCGCGAGCTACGGCCGGGCGAGATCGTCAATCTCGGGATCGGGATCCCGAACCTGATCCCTGCGTTCCTGGAGCCCGAGGCGGGCGTCGTCCTCCACACGGAGAACGGCCTGCTCGGCGTCGGGCCGCGCCCCGGCGGCGGCGACCTGGATCCCGACCTCATCGACGCCGCGAAGCAGCCCATCACGGCACTGCCTGGCGCGGCCTACTTCGACAGCGCCGCGAGCTTCGCGATGATCCGCGGCGGGCACGTCGACGTCGCCGTGCTCGGCGCGCTCCAGGTGAGCGCCCGGGGCGACATCGCCAACTGGGCGGTGCCGGGGAAGGACGTGCTCGGCGTGGGCGGTGCGATGGACCTCGTCGTGGGCGCGCGGCGCGTGATCGTCACGATGACCGCGACGTCGTCGCGCGGAGAGCCGAAGGTCGTCTCCGAGTGCACGTACCCGCTCACCGCCGCGGAGTCAGCGGCCGTGATCGTCACCGAGCTCTCGGTGTTCCGGCTCGTCGACGGCGAGTTGCACCTGACCGAGCTCCTCGGAGGCGCGAGCGTCGACGACGTCGCCGAGGTCACCGGAGCGCGGTTCGTCGTCGCGCTGGAGGCGAGTCGTGCAGGTCGGTGAGACCGGCTTCGGGGTGGTCGACGACGCGACCCGCCGGGGCGTCGACCCGCCGAACGACCACCCGGACTACGTGGGGACGCGGCTCCGCGCGCCCAAGCAGCCGCTCGTCATCCTCCCGTCGACCGAGACGGAGCTCACCGGCCCCGCGTTCGGCGAGTCTGCCGTCGAGCCGCTCGACGCCGACCTGACACGGCAGCACGAGAGAGAGCCGCTCGGGCAGCGGATCGTCGTCGAGGGGCGCGTTCTCGGGAGCGACGGCAAGCCGCTGGGCGGACAGCTCGTGGAGATCTGGCAGGCGAACGCGGCCGGTCGCTACCTCCACGCGGTCGACACGCACGATGCCCCGCTCGACCCGAGCTTCACGGGCGCAGGGAGGTGCCTGACCGACGACGACGGCAGGTACCGGTTCGTCACGATCAAGCCGGGGATCTACCCCTGGGGGAATCACCCGAATGCCTGGAGGCCGGCGCACATCCACTTCTCGCTGTTCGGGCGCGCCTTCTCGGAGCGCCTCGTCACGCAGATGTACTTCCCGGACGACCCTTTGTTCGCGTTCGATCCGATCTTCAACTCCGTCCGCGACGAGGCCGCGCGGAACCGGCTCGTCAGCACCTTCGACCTCGAGCTGACGCAGCCGGACCGGGCGCTCGGCTTCCGCTGGGACATCGTGCTCGGCGGTCGCGAGGCCACCCCGCTCGAGGAGCCGCACGATGACTGAGGCGCTGGGGCTGACCCCGTCGCAGACGACGGGGCCGTACCTCTCGATCGGCCTTCTCCGCGACGTCGTCCCGAGCGCGCTCGTCGATCCGGCCGATCCGCGGGCGCTCCGCATCCGTGGGCGCCTGCTCGACGGAGCGGGGGACGGCGTCCCGGACGGGCTGGTCGAGATCTGGCACGCGGACGACGCCGGGCGCTACGGGGACGGGGGCTTCCACGGCTTCGGTCGTTCCGGGACGGAGGACGACGGCCGGTTCGAGCTCGTCACGCTCAAGCCCGGTCGCGTGTCGTGGCCGGATGGGGGCCTCCAGGCGCCGCACATCGCGGTCGGCATCTTCGCGCGCGGGCTGCTCAAGCGGCTGGTGACCCGGCTCTACTTCCCCGACGAGAGCGAGGCGAACGCGGTCGACCCGGTGCTGTCCCGCCTCACGCCCGAGCAGCGCGAGACGCTTGTTGCCGTACCCGACGACGGCGGGCTGCGGTTCGACATCCGCTTGCAGGGCCCGGGGCAAACGACATTCTTCGCGGTGTGACGACGTTTACACCTCTGTTCGTGCCCGAGCAGCTGGCGGAAGCCGTCTCGGGACGCGCGTGGCTCGCCGCCATGCTCGAGGCCGAGCGCGCGCTCGCGAAGGCGGGCGCGGGCGCCGGCCTCGTGCCGGACGCCGCCGCAGCGGCGATCGCGGATGCCTGCGCCGTCGACGGGTTCGACTGGGACCGGCTACTCGCCGAGGGGCGCGCCTCGGGCAACCCGGCGGAGCCGCTCGTTCGCGCGATCGTCGAGCGCGTGGGGGAGGAGCATGCGCGCTTCGTCCATCTCGGCGCGACGAGCCAGGACGTGATGGACACCGCCGCGATGCTCGTGACGCGACGTGCGCTCGACCTGATCCTCGAGGACGTCGCGCGCGTGCGAACGGGGTGCGCCCGCCTCGCCCGCGAGCACCGCGATACGCCGATGGTCGGTCGAACGCTTCTGCAGCAGGCTGTCCCGACGACCTTCGGCCTGAAGGCCGCCGGATGGCTCGTCGCCGTGATGGACGCCGCCGGGCGGCTGACGGAGCTCCGCCGACAGGGTCTTGCGGCGCAGCTCGGCGGAGCGGCAGGCACGCTCTCGGCGCTCGGGGAGCGCGGGCTGGAGGTAGCCGCCGCGTTCGCCGACGAGCTCGGTCTCTCGGAGCCGACGATCCCGTGGCACACGAACCGGGTGCGGATTGCCGAGCTCGGCGCGGCGCTCGAGATCATGGCCGGAGCCCTCGCGAAGATCGGGCTCGACCTCGAGCTGCTCGCGCAGACGGAGGTGCGCGAGGCGCGCGAGGGCGGCGGCGGGGGCGCGTCATCCGCGATGCCGCACAAGCAGAACCCGGTCGGGGCGATGTGGGCGCGAGCGGGCGCGTCCCTCGCGCGGGGCCATACGTCCGTGCTGACTGCCGCGCTCGTCGGCGAGCACGAGCGGGCCGGCGGCGCGTGGCAGGCGGAATGGGATGCGCTGTCGGGCGCGCTCGCGTCCACCGGCGGCGCTGCCGCGGCGCTCGCCGGCGCGCTCGACGGGCTCGAGGTGGACACGTCCCGGATGCAGGCGAACCTCGACCTGACCGGCGGGCTGGTCGTCACCGAGCGGCTCGCGTCGATCCTCGCGGAGCGACTCGGACGTACTGCCGCGCGCGAGCTCGTCCGGGATGCGTCGCTGCGGGTGAGCGAGTCGGGGGAGCCGCTCGTCCGCGTGGTCGGAGCCCTCGACACGGGGCTCACCGGCGACGAGATCGCGGCGGCGCTCGACCCGACGACGTACCTCGGCTCAGCCGGGACGCTGGTCGACCGGGCGCTGGCACGCTACGAGGCCGAGCGCGCGAGAGGAGACGTATGAGCGAGTCGAGCGGCGACGAAATCCACGACCGCGGCACGGAGATCCGGCGGGCGGTGCTGGGCGACGCCCACGTCGACCGCGCGATCGCGGGCACGACGGGGTTCACGGAGGACTTCCAGGACCTGATCACGCGATATGCGTGGGGAGAGATCTGGGCCCGGCCGGGCCTCGATCGGCGCACGCGCAGCTGCATCACGCTGACGGCGCTCGTGGCGGCGGGTCGGGAGCACGAGCTCGAGCTGCACGTCCGGGCGGCGCTCCGCAACGGCCTCACGCCTGACGAGATCAAGGAGGTGTTGCTGCAGTGCGCGGTCTACTGCGGCGTGCCCGCGGCGAACGGGGCGTTCGCGATCGCGCAGCGCGTGCTCGAGGGCGTGGACGCGGGCGACGAGCCCGAACGTCGCCAGTGACGCGTACCCAGGTAGGCATCGTCGGGGCGGGCCCCGCAGGCCTCACCCTCGCGCAGCTGCTCCACCGTGAGGGGATCGACTCGGTCGTCATCGAGAACCGCAGTCGCGACTACGTCGAGGCGCGCCTGCGGGCGGGCGTCCTCGAGCACGACGTGGCGCGGCTGCTCGACGAGGCCGGGGTCGGCGAGCGGATGCGGCGTGAGGGCCTCGTTCACACCGGAGTCGAGCTCCAGTCGGGGTCCGAACGGCATCGCCTCGCGTTCGACGAGCTGACGGGCAAGTCGATCGTCGTCTACGGGCAGACCGAGATCGTGAAGGACCTGATCGAGGCCCGGCTCGCAAGCGGCAGGGAGCTCGTCTTCGAGGTCGAGGACGTCTCTCTCCACCGCCTCGACACCGACCGGCCACGGATCCGGTACTCCCGGGACGGGACCGAGCAGGAGCTCGAATGCGACATCGTCGCAGGCTGCGACGGCTTCCACGGCGTCTCGCGACAGAGCATCCCGGGCGGCGTGCTGCGCGCGTTCCACCGCGAGTATCCGTACGGCTGGCTCGGGATCCTCGCCGCGGTCCCGCCCTCGAGCGAGGAGCTCGTCTACGCGCACCACGAGCGGGGCTTCGCCCTCCTGAGCATGCGCTCACCCGAGCTGTCCAGGCTCTATCTCCAGTGCGAACCCGAAGAGGATCTCGGCCGCTGGCCCGACGACCGGATCTGGGAGGAGCTGCAAGCACGGCTCGGTGTCGCCGGGTGGACGCTCGACGAGGGCGCCATTCTCGAGAAGGGCGTCACGCCGATGCGGAGCTTCGTGGTCGAGCCGATGCAGTGGGGACGACTCTTCCTCGCGGGCGACGCGGCCCACATCGTCCCGCCGACCGGCGCGAAGGGCCTGAACCTCGCCGTTCGCGACGTGCAGGTGCTCGCGGACGCGCTCGCAGCCTGGTACCGGGGCGATGGCGGCCCGCTCGAGGCCTACTCCGAGACCTGCCTGCGCCGAGTGTGGCGGGCCGAGCACTTCTCGTGGTGGATGACGACGACGCTCCATCGGAGCCCCGGCGACGACGAGTTCGCGCTGCGCTTGCAGGAGGCGCAGCTTCGCTACCTCTGGACGTCACGGCCGGCCGCCACGTCCCTGGCCGAGAACTACGTCGGCATCGACCGCGTCTGACGCGTCGGACAGGTCAATAGGATCGCGACGTGACCTGGGCCCGTGACGACGCGAAGCTCGATCGCGTTCGCGCGGCGATGGGGGAGAACGGCCTGGACGCGATCGTCGCCCGCGCCCCCGACAACGTGCTCTACCTGACGAACTTCTGGGGGATGAAGGGATACGACGCGGTCGTCTTCCCGCGCGAGGGGGAGCCGACGCTCCTCTGCCTCGAAGCATCGGCCGACGACGCGGCCGCAACGGCCTGGACGAACGACGTCCGCCTCGTCGCGGGGTACGACGCGACCGATCCGCGCCCGCCGGGTGCGCGCACGCTGGAGCGTGCCGCCGAGCTCGCCGCCGAGCACGGCGCGGTCGGTCTCGAGCTGTCGCTCGGGACGCAGGCGGCCGATCGCATGGTCGGGGAGCCGACGACGTACACGAAGGCGTGGTTCGACGCCTTCCCGGATGCGGTCGACGCGACGCCCGTGCTCGTCGAGGCTCGCGCCATCAAGTCGGGGCAGGAGATCGAGCGCTTGCGGCTCGCGAACGAGATCGCCGCCGCTGCGATGGATCACGTGCTCGGCGTGATCCGGCCGGGGATGACCGAGGCGCAGATCGCCGCCGAGTGGCTCGGCTTCGTCCACGGCGAGGGCACCGGCTGGGGAGGGAAGGTCGAGCTCGCGCTCGGCTTCTCGCTCGTCTGGGCCGGTCCGGGGATCAAGACGTTCACCGCGACGACGAGCCGGCCGGTGCTCGAGGACGAGCCGACGCTCTTCGAGATCTGGGTCTGCGCCGACGGCTACTGGGCCGACCACACGAAGAACGTCGTCGTCGGCGAGCTCACCGACCGCTATCGCGAGCTCGAGGCAGGGCTGCGGGAGGTCTACGACGCCGCGGTTGCCTTCTGCGTCGCCGGGGCTAGCCTCGCGGAGCTCGACCGGCGGGTCCGGGAGGGCATCGAGCGGATCGGCTACCCGGGGCAGCCCACGCATCCGATCTGCCACGGCGTCGGTGCCCGAGCGCATGAGCCGCCCTACGCCCACCAGGCCGGAGGCGGTGAGGTTGGCGCGGGCATGGTGCTTGCAATCGAGCCAGGATGCTACTGGCCGGAAGGCGGCGGCCTGCGGTTCGAGGACAACTTCCTGATCACCGCCGACGGCCCAGAGAAGCTCAGCCCATTTCCGGACGGGATCGTGGAGGCACACGCATGATCGACCGCTCGAAGCTCTGGACGGGGACCATCAACGAGCAGGCGCTCGATCCACAGCCTCGGGGGACCGTCGGCCTGTACGACACGACGCTCCGCGACGGCGAGCAGACGATCGGCGTCGTCCTGGGGCCGGACGAGAAGCTCGAGCTGGCGCAGGCGCTCGACGCCGCCGGGATCGACCGGATCGAGGCAGGGTTCCCGCGCGTCTCCGAGGACGACTACCGCGCCGTCGAGCTGATCGTCGGCGCGGGATTGCGGGCGGAGGTGTGGGGCTTCTCTCGCGCGGTGCAGGCCGACGTCGAGGCGCTCGTCGAGCTCGGCGTCGAGGCGTCGGTGATCGAGAGCCCGATCTCGGACGGCAAGCTCGCAGCGCTCGGCGTCTCGCACGAGACGATGCTCGAGCGGATCCGGACGGCGGTCGGGTTCGCGAGCGAGAACGGCATCCGCGTCGCGTTCTTCGGCGTCGACTCCTCGCGCGCCGACCTCGAGTTCTTCGACCGGGCGTACGCAGCCGCGGTCGAGGCGGGCGCAGCAGAGGTCGTCGTCGTCGACACGCTCGGGATCGCGACCCCCGAGGCGGCGGCGCTCCTCGTCTCACGGACCCTCGACCGGCTCGACGTGCCGGTGCACTGGCACGGCCACGACGACTTCGGCCTCGGCACCGCCGCAGCGGTCGCCGCCGTCCAGGCCGGCGCGACGTGGGTCCAGGGCACGATCAACGGGATGGGAGAGCGCGCCGGGAACGCCGATCTGGCCGAGGTCGCGCTCGCGCTGGAGGCGCTCTACGGGATCCCGACACGGCTCGACCTGACGCAGGCGCGCGTCCTCTCCCGCCTCGTCGCCGAGCGGGCCGGAACGCCGCTGCCGCCCTGGAAGGCCGTCACCGGCGAGGCGCTCTTCGTGCGCGAGTCGGGCGCGGTCGCGGCACAGTTCCACGACCCGCCGGCGATCGAGCCGTACGCGTCGGAGCTCGTCGGGGCGGAGCGCGGGATCGTGCTCGGCAAGAAGAGCGGGATCGACTCGATCCGGATCGCGCTCGACCGGCTCGGGCTCGAGGTGGCTGCAGAACGTCAGCCGGAGCTGCTCGCCGCGGTGAAGAAGCTCGGGACGGCGAAGAAGCGCCTCGTCACGGACACCGAGCTACGACGGCTCGTGAAGCGGACGACAGGAGGTAGCGATGGCACGTGAGCTCGTCAACCCACCCGAGCTGCATCCCGCCCCGGGCTTCAGTCACGTCGCGATCGCGGAGGGAACGCGCGTCGTCCATCTCGCGGGTCAGCTCGGCCTCGAAGCAGATTTCTCGCTCGCGGCCACCGATCTCCACGGGCAGACGGTCAAGGCGATGCAGAACGTCGAGATTGCGATGCGCGCCGCCGGTGTCGGCTGGGACGACGTCGTCCGTCGCACGATCTACACGACCGAGCCGACGGCCTACGACGTGATCACGCAGGCCATCGACGAGGTGACGGGCGGCGCCGATCACCCCGCCCAGACGATCGTCGGCATCACCGGGCTGGCAGTGCCCGGCTGCCTGATCGAGATCGAGTGCACCGCCGTCATGAGCTAGAGGCGCGCGATGGCGATCGAGAAGCAGGCGTTCTTCGACGTGATGGCGTCGTTCCCGACGGGGGTCGCGATCGTGACGACGCTCGACCGCGACGGAGCCCCGCGCGGCCTGACCACGACGGCGGTCTGCAGCGTCTCGGCGAGCCCGCCGACGCTCCTCGTCTGCGTCGACCTGGCCTCGCGGACGCTCGTCGCGCTGCGCGACCGGCGCCGGTTCGTCGTCAACTTCGTCGGGAACGGTCGGACCGAGCTCGTGACCCGCTTCGCGTCGAAGACGGTGGACAAGTTCGCCCACGTCTCGTGGCGGCCCACCGAGGCGGGCATCCCCGTCCTCCACGACGACGTCCTCGCCTGGGCCGAGTGCTCGGTCGACAGCGAGCTCGAGGTCGGCGACCACGTCCTCTTCGTCGCCCGGGTCGTCGACGGCGGCGTCCAGGGAGACGTCGAGCCGCTCATGTACTACCGCCGCTCCTGGGGCGTCTGGACGCCCGCGCACGAGGCGACCGACCCCGAAGCCGTCGAGATTCCCGCGATCGAGGTCAGCGGCCGCGATCTGCGCTGGCAAGGAGCAGAGTTCTGATCTTGTTCGCCAGGCGGGATCCGGCAGGAGCCGGATCCTGCGGCTTGATCCCTCGCCTGCGGCGAGGGCAGATCCCTGAAGGCGTCGGCTTCGCCGCCGCAACTGCCGCGGTGTCCGACTTCAAGTCGGACACCTGGCTCTCGCGCACGCTCTTGCTCGCCAGGCGGGATTCCGCTCAGCGGATTCCTGCCTGCCGAACAGGAAATTGACTGTCATGACACGCGAATGGGATACTCGCTCTGGTTGACATGTCACGACGGGAACGACGGGAGCGAGGTGGCTTGATGCGGTTCAGCCTCTACACGGAGATGCAGCTGCACGAGGGGAAGAGCGCCGAGCAGCTGTACGCGGAGGTGCTCGAGCAGATCGTGAACGCCGACCGCGTCGGCTACGACTGCTACGCCGCGATCGAGCACTTCTTCTTCCCGAAGTTCTCGGTCTCGGCGAACCCGACGGCGCTCTTTGCCGCTGCGGCGCAGCGCACGCGCGACATCCGGTTCAGGACGATGCTGCATGCCCTGCCGTACCACAACCCGATGGTGCTGGCCTCTGCGATCGCCGTGACGGACATCCTCACCGGCGGCCGGTACGAGTGGGGCGTCGGGCGCGGCCACGGCTGGATCCCGGAGAAGGCGGGCGTCCAGCTCGACGAGCACGCGCGGCCGCGCTACGAGGAAGCGGTCGACCTCCTCTTCGCGGCGCTCGGGAACGAGCGGTTCTCGCACGACGGCGAGTACTTCCACGTCGCCGACTCACATGTCGTGCCGTTCCCCGACCGGCAGTTCCGGATCTTCCTCGGCGGCACCTCGGATCGCACGTACGAGCTGGCCGCGGAGCACGGCTGGGGCGTCGCCGTGCCGCCGCTCCTGCCCTACAAGGCGCTCGAGGAGCAGCTCGACCTCTACCGCGCCAAGTGCGCCGAGCACGGGACCGAGCCCGACATCGTCTGGATCCATGCGTGCCACCTCGACGAGGACCGCGACACGGCGATGCGCGAGGCGCGCGACTGGGTCACGAAGTTCATCTACGGGAACAGCTCGCCGCTGCTCGAGTACGAGAAGCCCGACGCCGAGGCGCTCGGCAAGGCGGGCTACGGCTTCTACGCGGCCGGGATCATGGAGCAGCTCGCCGAGGTGCCGTTCGAGCAGCTCGTCGCGGAGGACTACGTCTGGGTCGGTACTCCCGACGACATCGTCGAGCGGATCGAGGAGACGCGGGAGCTCTGCGCGGGGATCACGGAGATCGGGATCACCGTGAACGCGGGCGGCGCGCCGCACTGGATGGCGATCAAGAACCAGGAGCTCTTCGCGAGCGAGGTGATCCCGCGCGTGCGCGCGGCTTCGCCTGCGAGGGCCGCGGTCGCTCGGTGATCGAGCGGGTCTGTGTCATCGGGGCAGGGTCGATCGGGAGCCTCTACGCCGGACACCTCGCGCAGGTCGTCGATGTCAGCGTGCTAACACGTCGGCACGAGCACGCAGACGCGCTCAACCGTGACGGGCTGCGCGTCACGGGCCGGAGCGACCGCCACGCTCGTGTGGCCGCGGCCTCCGACCCGGACGACCTCGAGCCGTTCGATCTCGGGATCGTGGCGACGAAGGCGGGTGGCCTCGAGGAGGCGGCCGCGTCGCTCGAGGGGCGCTTCGGCGATGCGACGCTGATGACCGCGCTCAACGGGCTCGGAGCGGAGGAGGTCGTCCGCGCTCACGGCGACTGGCCGCTCATCTCGGCGGTCACGTTCATGTCGGGCACGAAGCACTCCGACACCGAGGTCGAGTACGTGCTCGACACCGAGACGTGGCTCGGGCCGTACGAGGACACCCCGTACGCGGTCGTGGAGGAGGTCGCGGGGCTGATCGAGGCATCCGGGCTCGAGGCGCGGCCGTTCGAGGATCTCCGCCCGGCGCAGTGGTCGAAGCTCGTGTTCAACGCGACGGTGAACGGCGTCGCCGCGCTGACCGGGCTCCCGCACGACGCCCATTTCGCGGCGGAGGAGGCGCCGGGCGACCTGGGGCACCTCGTCCACGACCTCGTGGACGAGGGCAAAGCGGTCGCGGCGGCGGCAGGGATCGAGCTGTACGAGGATCCGTGGGAGATGAACGTGCACGCGACGCAGCGTGGCTCGGCGCACTATCCGTCGATGCTCGAGGACGTCGAAGCAAGGAGACAGACGGAGGTCGAGCTGATCAACGGCTCGCTCGTCCGGGAGGCGGAGCGGCACGGGGTCGCGGCGCCGTTGCACACGGCGCTGTACCGCCTCGTCAAGGCGAAGGAGGAATCATGGAAAGCGGTGTCCACCCGTCAAGCGCAGGAGGCGTGATGTCTAGGAGGAGAACTGGGGCGATCGCGGCGGCACTCGCGACGCTCACGACGATTGCGGCGCTCGCGGCCGCCTCGGCGTCGGCGGCGCCGGCAGGCACGATCGTGATCGGCTGGGCGTTCGACGGCAACGGCGCGATGGCCCCGTTCGACGGGCCGGCGCTCGCGGCGGCCCAGATCCGCGTCAAGCAGGTGAACGCCCGGGGCGGGGTCAACGGCAAGCGGCTCCGGATCGCCACGTGCAACACGCAGGGGAACAAGCCGGCGATCGCACGGGCGTGCGCTGCGAAGCTGCTCTCGCAGGGTGCGAACGTGATCTTCACGACGTGCGACGTCGACTTCGCGACGCCGGTCGTGCAGGAGGCGATCAACCGGGGCGTCCTCGCGGTGGCGCCGTGCATCGGCACCGACCAGATGGGCCCGAAGCGCTTCGGCGCGAAGGGAAGGCTCGCGTTCTCGTTCGGCAACGTCGCGCAGGACGAGGGCTCGGCCATGGCGCAGTTCGCGTGGTCGAAGGGCTGGCGGACGGCGAGCCTCGCGACCGACACGGTGATCGTCTACTTCAAGGACGTCGTCAAGGCGTTCAAGGCTCGCTTCACCCAGCTCGGCGGCAAGATCGTCGCCGAGGAGAGCTACCAGTCGCTCGGCTCGACGAACATCACGAACGCGGTGACCCGGCTGAACGGTCAGAAGGCCGACGTGATCGTGACGTCGACCGCCGGCGCGTTCGGGGCGCTGCCGCAGATGATCGCCGGGCTCCGCACGCTCGGCAACCAGACGCCGGTCCTCAACTCGTGGGCCGGTGACGGGACCTACTGGGTGACGAAGGAGCCGCAGGTGACGAACTACTACTTCGTCACGTACGCGTCGATCTTCGGCGACGATCCCGCGCCGGGCGTCAACGCGCTCGCAAAGGCGCTCAAGGCGGGCACCGGCGGGTTCGTGACCGGCTCCGCGGCGATCGACGGCGTCGTCACGGCGATCAAGCGCTCGAAGGGCTCGACGACGGGGCGTGGTGCTCGCGGCCACGATGGAGAAGTTCAGGAAGGTGCCGACGCTCTCGGGCCTCGTGAGCTTCTCGCCGACCCTGCACTCCGTGTTCGGGCGGCAGTACCGCGTGATCCAGATCCAGAGCAACAAGGGCAAGCGGATCGGAACGGTCGTCGCCAAGGTCGTCCCGACGATCTGAGTACGACCGTCTCGACCGGCGCGGACGAGCAGTCCGAGGACGGGCGGCCCGGAGGAGCACTCCGGGCCGCCGACCTCGAGCGCTCGTTCGACGGCGTCCACGCCGTCCGGGGCGTCTCCCTCACCCTGCATCGGCACGAGGTCGTCGGGCTGATCGGGCCGAACGGCGCGGGCAAGTCGACCCTCGTGAATCTCCTCACCGGGTTCGATCTGCCGACCTCGGGGCACGTCGAGCTCGACGGGCGCGACATCACCCGCTGGAGCGCGAGTCGCCGCGGCCGGCACGGGCTCGCCCGCACGTTCCAGCACAGCCGTCCCTTCCGCTCGCTGTCCGTCCGCGAGAACGTGGAGGTGTCGGCGCTCGGCGCGGGCGCCTCACCGGCGGGGGCGCGCCGCACGGCGGAGGAGCTGCTGGGCCTCCTCGGCCTCGAAGGCTCCGCCGAGGCTGCGGCCGGGGCCCTCGCCCATGGGGACGAGCGGCGGCTCGGAGTGGCCCGGGCGCTCGCCACGCGTCCGAGCTTCGTCCTGCTGGACGAGCCCGCGGCGGGGCTCCCGGAGGCCGAGGTGCCCGAGTTCGCGGCGGTCGTGCGGTCGGTGCGCGACGCCCACGGAGCGGGCGTCCTCCTGATCGATCACAACATGGCGCTGATCATGGACGTCTGCGACCGGATCCAGGTGCTCGACCAGGGCCGAACGCTGGCCGAGGGAACGCCGGGCGAGGTGCGGGCCAACCTCGACGTCGCCGCCGCCTACCTCGGCGAGAGCGCCGTCCACGAGGGGCCGTCGTGAACGGGCCCGACGCTCGCCGTGGACGCGCTCGAGGTGCGGTACGGGCCGGTCGCGGCCGTGCGCGGGCTCTCGCTCGAGGTGGGGCCGGGCGAGATCGTGGGCCTCATCGGCCCGAACGGCGCGGGCAAGTCCTCGACCCTGCACGCGATCATGGGGCTGCATCCGGCCCGCTGCGGGGACGATCCGGCTCGGCGAGCGGTCGCTCGTCGGCCGTCCGCCGGAGGTCGTGGCACGGAACGGGATCGCGCTCGTCCCCGAGGGGCGCCGGATCTTCGGCGAGCTGACCGTCGACGAGAACCTGCGGCTGGGGCTCGCGGGCAGGCGCTCGCAGGCCGGTGCCGCCGAGGACGTCGAGCGCGTGCTCGAGCTGTTCCCGATCCTCGCGGACTTCCGCGCCCGTCACGCGGGCGCGCTCTCCGGCGGCCAGCAGCAGCAGCTCGCGATCGCGCGGGCGCTCGTCGCGGCGCCCGACGTGCTGTTGCTCGACGAGCCGTCGCTCGGCCTCTCGCCGACCATGACAGACGCGGTGTTCGAGGCGCTCGCCGCGATCCGCGACCGCGGGCTCGCGGTGCTGCTCGTCGAGCAGCGCGCACAACGCACCGTGGCGCTCGCCGACCGCTCGCTCGTCCTCGCGAACGGCGAGCTCCGCCTGACGCTCACCCCCGACGACGCCGGCGAGACCGAGCGGATGATCCACGCCTACCTTTCATGAACGGTCTCGTCGCGAGCGGGCTCACGGAGTTCCTGCGCGCCGCGGTCGAGCCGCAGGTGCAGGTCGACGCGATCGGCATCGGCGCGATCTACGCGCTCATGGCGGTCGGGATCGGCCTCGTCTTCGGCGTGCTGCGACTCGTCAACTTCGCCTACGGCCAGCTCGTGATGGCGGGTGCGTTCGCGCTCGCGTTCGCCTCCGACCGCGACTGGCCGGTGGGGGTCGGGATCCTTCTCTGCTTCGCGGTCGTGCTCGCGCTCTCGCTCGCGATGGAGCGGGTCGTGTTCCGGCCGCTGCGCACCCAGTCGGCGGCGACGATGCTCGTCGCGACCTTCGCCGTCGCCTTCCTGCTCCAGGCGATCGCACTCCTCGTCGACCAGAGCGACGACACCCTCGGGGAGCCCGCGGCCTCGCTCGCGAAGCTCAACCTCCCCTGGACGATCCTCGGCACGGACGTGCGCAAGATCACGGTCGTCGCGATCGTGACCGCGGCCGTATGCCTCGTCGGGCTCGTCCTCTTCCTCGGCCGCACGAGCGTGGGCCTCCAGATGCGCGCGGCCGCGATGGACTTCCAGACCGCGCGGCTCCTCGGCGTCCGCGCGAATCGCGTGATCGGCTCGGCCGTCCTCCTCTCGGGCGTCCTGGCGGGGATCGTCGCCGTGATGCTGACCGTCCAGCAGCCGCTCGTGACCTCGACGTTCGCGCTCCGCGAGACGATCGTCGTGCTCGCAGGTGTCGTCGTCGGCGGCATGAACCGCCTCGCCTCGGCGACGCTCGGCGGGTTCGCGATCGGCTACGCATCGGGTCTCCTCGGCGGCGCGCTCCCCACCGAGCAGAGCCAGTACCTGCCCTCCTTCCTCTTCGGGCTCGTGATCCTCACGCTCCTCGTGCGGCCCGGAGGGCTCTTCACGCGCGGACGAGGCCCGGTGGAGCGCGTATGAGGCGCTTCCGGACCTTCCTGCCCGTGCTGGCCCCCGTCGTGCTCGTCGCCGCCACGGCGGTCGTGGGGTCGTTCTTCGAGCGCTCGACCGAGATCTACTTCATCAACGCGCTCGTCGCGGTCGCGATCGTCGTGGCGCTCTACGTCTTCGTCGGCAACTCGGGCGTGCTCTCGTTCGGGCACATCAGCTTCGTCGCGGTCGGCGCGTGGACGGCGGGCGTGCTGTCGGTGCCGGTCGAGGAAAAGCCTGCGACGATGCCCTCGCTCTACGGCTTCCTCGCCGACACGACGGTCGGCAACGTGCCGTCGCTGCTCCTCGCCGCGCTCGTGGGCGGCGTGTTCGCGCTCGTCGCCGGCCTGCCGCTCATGCGGCTCTCTGGCCTCGCAGCGGGAATCGCGACCTTCGCCGTGCTCGAGATCACCTCGAACCTCCTCCGGTACTACGAGAAGCTCGGCCCGGGGCTCAACGTCTTCTCGTCGGTGCCGGAGACGACGGACATGCAGCAGGCGGCGATCGGCGCCGTCGTCGTGGTCGTGATCGCGTTCGCCTACCAGGTGAGTCGCTTCGGCCGCCAGCTGCGCGCCGCGCGCGACGACGGGCCTGCGGCCCGCGCGGTCGGCATCTCGGTGTACCGTCAGCGCCTCGTCGCCTTCGCGCTCTCGGGCGCGCTCGCCGGCTTCGCCGGCGGGCTCTACGTCCACTACCTGCCGATCAACGTCGACGCGGTGTATCTCGACCTCACGTTCATCACGCTCGCCATGCTCGTGATCGGAGGCATGACGAGCCTCTGGGGCGCGGTGGTGGGCGCACTCGCCGTCTCCGGCCTCGACTCGTTGCTCGCCGAGGCCGAGAACGGCGCCGTGGGGATCGACCTCCCGTCGGGGAGCCGCATCGTCGTCGTCGGCGCGCTCATGGCGCTCGTGCTGATCCTCCGCCCCTCCGGGATCACGGGCGGGAGAGAGCTCCGGCTCCCGAGGCTCACACGCCCGCAACCGGTGAAGGAGGGTGGGGCTTGAAGGTGTGCGTCGTCGGCTGCGGTGCGGTCGGGTCGCTGTTCGCGGCCAACCTCGCGGTGCTGGACGACGTCGAGGTCTGGGCGTTCGATCTGAACGAATTGCATATCGCGGCTATCAAGAAGAACGGATTGCAACTCACGGGCGCCGGGGAGGTGACGGGTCACCCGCACGCGACGAGCGATCCCGACGCGCTGCCGGCCTGCGACTACGGGATCGTGGCGACGAAGGCCATGCACGCGGACGCCGCGATCGCCGCGACGGCTCACGCCTTCACCGGCGGCGCGGTTGCGTCCGTGATGAACGGGGTCGGGAACGAGGAGACCCTCGCGGCGCATGTCGAGCGGGTCATCCGGGGGACGACCTTCCCGGCCGGCAAGCTGCTCGAGCCCGGCGTCGTGCAGTGGGACGTGAAGGGGGACACGACGCTCGGCCCCTACGAGCCGAGCCCGGTGGACGTGGCCGCCATCGTGCCCCTCGCGGACGCATGTACGCGGGCGGGCCTGCCGACGGCAGCGGTGGCGGACGCCCGTCCCGGTCAGTGGCGCAAGGTCATCTTCAACGCAGCCACGAACCCGATCGGCGCGTTGACCGGCCTCACCCACGGTCGCGTCTGCGAGCGGCCCGATCTGCGCGCGCTCGTCACGGGCCTGGTCGACGAGGGCAAGGCGGTCGCCGCGGCGCAGGGCATCGTCCTCGACGCCGACCCTGAGGAGCTCATCGACCATGCCGCGCGCCCGGACGTCGCGTACGGGCACAAGGCCTCGATGCTGCAGGACGTCGAGGCCCGCCGACCCACCGAGATCGACTTCCTGAACGGCGGCATCGCGCGCTTCGGGCGAGAGCTCGCCGTGCCGACGCCGCTCCACGACACGATCACCGCGCTCATCAAGGGGGTAGAGGCTTCATGGCTACAGCCGTCGACGTGAGAAGTGAACTGGATCGCCGGTACGCGAACGTCCGGGCCGCGATGGCCGAGCACGACCTCGACGCGCTCGTCGTCTCGGGGAGCGAGTACTCCGGCTTCGAAGGCGCCGTCACGTACCTGTCCGGGTTCCAGATCGTCCACCGCTACGCCTACGTGGTCGTGCCGGCGGACGGCGAGCCCTTCGTCGTCTTCCCCGCCGAGGCGCGCTACGTCGGCGAGCACGGCACGGCCGAGATCGAGCAGCGGTTCGATCCGCACCCGGGCTCTGCGATCGCCACGCACGCCCGGGACGCGGCCTGGACGAGGATCGGCGTCTACGGGCTCGACTACGTGATGAGCGTTCGGGACTACCGGGCGCTCGAGGGCTTCGACGTCGTCCCGTTCGACGTCGAGTTCGACCTCGCCCGCGCCGTGAAGAGCGACGCCGAGCTCGCGAGCGTCAGGGACTCCGTGCGCATCAACACGCGCGGCTTCGAGCTCTGGGCGGAGGCGTACGCGCCCGGCCGGACCGCCGCCGAGGTGATGGCCGTCGCTGAGGAGTACTTCGTCGCCGAGGGGTGTGGCCGCCTGACGATGAACATGGTGCTGACGGCACCCGGGCGCTCGGGGATCGCGCTGCCCGAGTTCAAGATCGCGCGCAAGGACGAAGTGCTCGGAGACTTCGTGCTGCCCTCGCTCGAGGTCGCGGGACCCGGGATGCACTGGGTCGAGGTCTCGCGCGCGGTCGCGGCCGAGGGAGCGCCGCTCTCGGACGACACGAAGGCGATGGCGGAGGCGTACGACGAGTACTTCGCCGCCGCGGGGCCGGCGATGCGGCCGGGCGCGACCTGCCACGACGTCCACACCGCCGTCTCACGTGGCTTTCTCGACCGCGGCTACCGCCTCGGCCACGTCACCGGTCACTCGATCGGGATGACCATGATCGAGTTCCCGAAGGTGGGGGAGGGCGTCGAGACGGAGCTCGCGGAGAACATGGTCCTCTCGATGCACCCGCACGCGATCGCCGCGAACGGCGAGGATTGCCTCTACATGCAGGACACCTGGCTCGTCACCGCGGACGGCGGGGTGCCGCTCGCAGGGCTGCCGATGGAGATCGTCGTCCGTTGACGGAGCTCGCCGACGGGCTCGTCCGCAACGAGGACGGCGTCACCCGCTGCTGGTGGGGCGGGGGGGACGACCTCGCGTACCGGGCCTACCACGACGACGAGTGGGGGCGTCCGGTCGTCGACGACGTGCGGCTCTTCGAGAAGCTCTCCCTCGAGGGGTTCCAGGCGGGGCTCTCGTGGCTCACGATCCTGCGCAAGCGAGAGGCGTTTCGGCAAGCGTTCGCGGGCTTCGACTTCCGTCTCCTCGCCGAGTGGGGCGACCGCGACGTCGAGCGCCTGCTCACGGACGCCGGCATCGTCAGGCACCGCGGCAAGATCCAGTCGGTGCTCGGCAACGCCACGCGCGCGCTCGAGCTCGTCGAGGCGGAGGGCTCGCTGGCGGCGTTCGTCTGGGCCTATGAGCCCGCTCCCGACGCGCGTCCTGCTGTGATGACGCGCGAGGCGCTGCTGGAGCTCGCCCAGACCGACGCGTCGCGGGCACTCGCGAAGGAGCTCAAGCGGCGGGGCTGGACCTTCGTCGGCCCGACGACGGTCTACGCCTTCATGCAGGCGATGGGTCTCGTGAACGACCACCTCGAGGGTTGCGACGCGCGCGCTCGCGGTCGAGCGGGCGCGCCGCTCGCTGGTGCGGCCGGTTGCGTAGAATCGCCTCGTGAGCTGGCCGTGGATCGTCCTGCTCGCCCTCGGCGTCCTCGTGGTCGTCGCCGCGGAGTGGCCGAGGGTCTCGGGCGTCGTCGGCGCCGATGCACGTCGGCGTCGTGACCGCGAGCGGCGGAAGGCGAAGCTGCGGGTCGTGTCGACGGACGACGACGACTTCGTCGAGAGCGTCCAGCGCGACCTCGACGCGCTGCCGACGATCGAAGAGCCTCGATCCAAGCGTCCGTGATCGTGGCAAAGAGGTAGTCGCGACCGCGAAAGCGGCGCAGGGGCGCTTCGCGCAGGAAAGCGTGTGCTGCAGCGGGATCGCTCAGCGATCCCGCTGCAGCACGGAGCCCGGTGCACGTCGTTCCTCGTCGAGGAACGCGAGCAGCCCGACGCCGTCCACAAAGGTCGTGGAACGGCCGCTGCGAACGTGCCGGACGACACCCCGGAGCGCGTCCCCGCCGTCAGGGGAGCGCTCGGGTTGTTCCCAGAGGCGCACGATGAACGATTCCGCCAGCGACCCCCCGGTGGCCGGCGGCTCCCCAGTGCTCGTCGTGATCGCCTCGGGCTCCTGCATGCCGCGATTCTCCGCGGCAGGTTTCAGGTGGTCCTAGAGCCGGGTGCAGTGGTCGGCTCGACACGCGGGAACGGCGCGGACTCGATGCCGATCTCGTCCATTCGCGCGCAGTAGGCACGGAAGCAGCGGCGTGCCTCGCCGTGCCGCCCCGCGACCTCGTGGGTGGCGACGAGACCGAGATGTGCCGGCTCGTCGTAGGGATCGCGCTCGAGCACGCGCAGGTGGAAGCGCGTCGCCGCCTCGACGTCCGACCGCGCCAGAGCGTCGCCGGCGAGCGCCCGCACGACCTCGGTGTAGACGGCGCGCGCCTCGTCGCGAAGACCGATCGCCCAGTCCTCGTACGCGTCTTCCTCGAGGAAGTCGCCGGTGTACGCCGCCTCGACCGCTTCCAGGCGCTCCAGGGCGTCGTGCGCGCCGCTGCGACGCAGGTCGAGAGCCGTTCGCGCGGCCGCCAGGAACCCGTCGACGTCGATCGTGACATGGTCCGGCTGGAGCCAGAGCGCGTTCCGGTCGGCGGCGACGAAGTGGTCGGATTCGAAGCGCTTGCCGGGGTCGAGGACCGCGCGCACCGTGCTGAGGAGCACCGAGAGCCGGTTCGCGAGCGGTCCCGGGCTCTGCTCGGGCCACAACGCCTCCATCAGGAGCTCTCGCGGCGCCGGACGCCCACGACGGGCGACCAGGATCTTGAAGAGGTCACGTGCCTTGCGGGACTGCCAGGCGGCGAGCGGCACCACCTCGTCGTCGCGGAGCACCCTGAAGCGCCCGAGCGACTGGACGACGATCGCGCGCCCTCTCGGGCACGCCGAGGAGCGAGACGGTGGAGCGATAGCCGTGCGCACCCGGTCATGCGCAGCGCCTCGTCGGCCCGAGCGGCGCCCTCGGTGTCGCCCTGGAGCAGCGCGAGCTCGAGGCGGGCACGAGCTTCGGCGGCGGGGTTTCGCAGGTCACGCCAGATGGCCGCCGCCTCCTCGAGCCGCTCGACGTGCCGGGCCGGCTCCGTCGAGGCGAGGACGCGCAGCTCGAGCGCCTCGGCGAGCGAGGCGCGGTCGCGGCGAACACCGGCGGCGGCCGTCGCCTCCGCAGCGCGCTCGGTGGCGGCACACGTGTCGCCCCGCGCGAGCGCGACCCACCCTGCGGCGAGCAGCGCGTGCACGCGATTCATCCCCGGCGGGCACGCGAGCGCCCGCTCGACGAGCCGCGTCGCCGCCTCCGGCTCGTCCGCGAGGACGACGTGCGCAAGACCGGCGAGCGACGGCACGAGCGCCTGCAGGTCTCCCGACGCCTCGCCGTGCGCGAGGGCCTCCTCGAACGCGCCACGTGCGAGCGCCCACTCTCCACGGGAGCGGTAGACCTCGCCGAGCTTCTCGAGCGGGTAGGCGACCATGCGCGAGCCGAGCCGTTGGTACAGGTCTTTCGCCGCCTCGAGGTCGGCCACGGCCTCGTCGAGGCGCCCGAGCTTATGCAGCGCCTCGCCGCGGTTCGTGAGGGCCAGCGCGCGGAACGCCGCGAAGCCGGCGAGATCGGCGAGCCGGAGAGCGAGGTCGAGCTCGACCACTGCTTCCTCGTAGGAGCACTCCTCGACGTGCCGCGAGCCGCGGTTCGCGCGCACGCGGATCAGCTGGAGCACGTCACCCGCCTGCTGCGCGTAGTCCAGCGCCCTGAGGTAGTGCGCGTCGTTCGCGCCTCGATCCCCCTCGAGCGCGGCGAGCATCGCGAGCACGGTGTGCGCGGCGGCGAGCGCCTGCGGATCGCCCGCCTCCGACGCGATCGCGAACGCGCGCGTCGCATCCCGGCGACACTCGTCCGCTGCGCCGCGCAGCCAGTGCGCCGAGGCCCTCCAGGCGAGCAGCAGCGCGACGTCGCGCGGCTCGCCGTCCTCCGAGGCGAGGTCGTACGTCGCGAGCGCCTCGTCGAGGCGCCCGCCGAGGTGGTGCAGGAGGCCGGTGCGCCAGGCGAGCCCGGGCGCAAGCTCGGAGTCGTCCCCGGCCGCTCGGTCGAAGCAGCGCAGCGCCTCGTCCCAGTCGCCGCGTACCTGGTGCGCCTCGCCCGCGAGGAGCTCGGTCTCGGGCGAGCGGAGCGAGTGGGGGAGGAGCTCCACGGCGTCGAGCACGGCGTCGATCGCGCCGTGAGCGAGGAGCGTCGGCCCGTGTCTCGCCAGTAGCCGCGCGAGCCTGGCGCGGTCACCTGCCGCGGTCAGCGCGCGAAGTGCCTCCTCGGGCTCGTCGTTCGCCTCGAACCAGCGTGCCGCGCGGGTGCGCACCCGTCGCATCTCGGCAGCGCTCGGGCCGCCGCGGGACAGCGCGAACTCGCGCACCGGGGCGCCGAGGGAGTACCAGCCGACCGTATGGCCCTGGAGCTCGACGAAGAGCCCTCGCCGCGCCAGCGAGTGCAGCGTCTCCGCGGCACCTACGACCCCGAGCGACTCGCAGAGCCCGGCCGTGAAGCGCTCGAGCGGCGCCACGGTCCGTACCAGAGCCTCGACTTCCGGCGGCTCGTGCGCGAAGACCTCGGCGGCAAGGTAGGCGAGCAGCGGCCCGCCCGGCCGCCGGATGCGGTCGAGCGTCGCCTGCCACTCGGCAGGCGGCACCCCGCGGAGGGCCTCGACGGCGAGCCGCACGGCGGCAGGCCACCCGCCGGTGGCGTGGTGGAGCTGAACAGCGGTCTCGGCGTCGGCGGCACCCGCGAGCGAGGCGAGGAGAGTCGCCGTCTCGTCGGCGTCGAAGGCGAGCTCGGCGCCGGCAAGCTCCAGCACCTGGCCCTGGCCTCGGAGCCGCTCGATCGGGAACGGCAGCTCCGAGCGCGACGCCAGCACGAGGTGGAGACGAGGAGGCGCCTGGCGGCAGAGCGACTCGATCACCTGCACCGCTCCGGCGGAGCCCGCGACGGCCTGCACGTCGTCGACGACGAGCACGAGGTCGCGCCGGAGCGCGGCCTGCAGCGTCTCGCACAGCGCCGCAGCGAATCCCCGCGCTCGCGCGGTCTCGTCCTGCTCGGCGCCGGGGCCGGCCGTGGCCGTCACCGGCCCGGCCGCGTCCACCGGCAGTGCCGGGACGCGCAACCTCAGTGCGTCGGCGAGACCCCGGGCGAAGCCTGCGAGCGACGCGTCGTCGGAGGAGGCGGTGTACCAGGCGCAGTTGATCTCGCTCGCCCAGTCGGAGAGCAGCGTCGACTTGCCGAATCCTGCTCCCGCCACGACCGTGGTCAGCCGACGACTCAGCGCTTCCGCGAGGTCCTCGAGCAGCCGCTCGCGGCGGAGCAGTGGCGCCGGCGCGACCGGGGGCCGGAGCCGGATCGCCGAGGTCGTGGGCGCGCGAGAACGGGCGGCCTGCACCGTCGCACTGCTACGACCCATGGTGAGCTTCCATCTGCGGCTGTCACACGATAGACCGCGATCGCGGGCGCGAGCTACCCGGGATCGGGCGAGTCGTCTACGCGGGGCGGACGGTGAGCCAGGCCGTGAGGACGCGCGTGTTCGGGAGAATGCGCGTGACGTTCTCGTTGTTCCGCGTCTCCTGGTAGTCGGAGAGCTGTAGCCGGAGGCGGTGCCGGCCGGGCGAGAGGCCGTTCGTCTCGATGCGTGCGACGGGGCCGCGAAGCCGCACCGACGCCCGGCGACCGTCGAACGTCGCCTCGAGCGAGGTCGGGTCGATCCCCGCCCCCGTGTCGGCGACCCGAACCGTGGCGGGCCGGCCCGCGCGGACCGAGCGGGTCGCGAGGCGCGCGCTCGGGGGGATCCCGTCATCGATCCAGAAACGGAACCGGAAGGTGCCCGCGTTGCTCCTGCCGGGGCTGTCGAACACGACGTGGTAGAGGCCGGCACGCGGCCGCACGGCGCCCGCGACCGGCGCCGGATCGCCGAACTCGTCGACGTAGGGGTTGTGGTTGAGCGGCAGTGCCGCGTAGCCGGTCAGCCGGTTCTCGTCGCCGGCGGCGACGATGCGTGGCTCGACCCGCGAGCCCGGCCCTCGCGAGAGGATGGCGACGCCGAAGTTCGCGACCGGCCGCGTCAGCCGGACGGCGAACACCTGCTCGGGCCCGGCCAGCCGGGCGCTCACGGGGCCGCCCGGCGCCACCTCGGGGTACCGGTAGGAGTCGACCCGGGCGGACCGGCCACGCGTGTTCCCCGCGTAGATTCCAGGGCGAACGAGCGGTCGCGCCGTCGACGCCGCCAGCCGCGGCACCGAGACACGCGCCCAGAACGGGATCCGCCGGACTCGTTCCGCGCCCGAGAGGACGAGCGTCCCGGACATCTCCCCCTGCGTCGCGCCGGTGACGAGTTGCAGCTCGAGCGTTCCCGGGACGACGACCTGTGGCGCAACGACGAGCGACGTTCCCCGGGGCGTGGCGCCCGGCTCGACGGAGACCGTCCACGTTCCGGCGCCGCCGCCGGCGTCCTCGAGGGAAATGCGACGGACGAGCGTCGTGCCAGAGTCCACGAGGCCGAAGGAGACCGCGGTCGGCGTTGCCCGGAGGAGCGGCACGTCCGCCGCGGCGACGTCGACGAGCCCCGCGCCGACCCTGCGTCGGCTCGCCGACGGCGAGCGGCCGCGCCGTCGCCGTGAGGGCAGCCTTCACCTGAGCCGGCGTCCATTCCGGGTGGCGCTCGAGCAGAAGCGCGACGGCCCCGGCGACGTGCGGCGCCGCCATGCTCGTTCCCGACGAGGTGCCCCAACCTTCCGGCGTCGCGGAGAGGATCGACTGTCCCGGCGCCACGACGTCGGGCTTGAGGCGCAGCGAGACCGGCGTCGGGCCGGCGGACGAGAAGCCGGCGATCACCGGCGCCGCGCCCGACGAGGTGGCCCCGACGGTGATCGAGTCGGCAGAGGTGCCGGGCGACGCGAGCGAGCCCAGCCCGTAGTCGCCGAAGTCGTTGCCGGCAGCGACCACGGGAACGACACCCGCTGCCGCCGCGGCATCGAGGGCGAGCGCGACGAGATCGCGCGACGGCTCGACCTCGGGCTCGCCGATCGAGAGGTTGATCACGTCCATCCCGTCCGCCACGGCAGCTTCGATCGCGGCGACGATCTCCGGCGCGTTCCCGTCGAGCCCGACGTTGGCGTCGGTCGGGATCGTCAGCGCCTTGTAGTTGCCGATCAGCGCCCGGGGCGCGATCCCGCTCACTCGCTCGCCCTCGGCCAGGACGTTCGCGTTGCCTGCCGCGATGCCCGCGACGTGCGTTCCATGTCCCGACTCGGCCGGGTCGAACGGCTTTCCGGCGTGACGCCAGGTCGCGCCGGAGGGCGGGAAGGCCCTGGCCACGATCACCTTCGCGGTCGTGAATGCCTGCTGTCCCTTCGGGAAGCCCGCAGGCATCGTGAGCCCGGCCGGATCGAAGAACGTGTGCGTCTGGTCGACGCCGTCGTCGATGATCCCGATCTTGATCCCCGCACCACCGTTCGCCAGGGTCGTGCTGCGCAGCCCTGCAGCGCGGATCGTCGTGGCGTCCGGCCCCGCGGCCGTGCGGTACGTGACGTTGCCGTAGACGTGTCGCACGCCGGGGAGCCCGGCGAGGAGACGCACGTCAGCGCGAGGAAGGACGACCGACATGCCGTTCGCGACGAGCCGGTACCGCCACCGGACCGAGGCCGCGGGGATCGCAGCGTGCAGCGCCGCCTCGAAGCGCCCTTGCTCCGCGTCGATCCGCCCTGCCGCCCCGTTCGCGCGCCCGAGGGCGAGCGGTGGCGCCGCCAGCCCGACGACGACCTGCGTTCGCTCCTCGGCTGCATCGTTCGCCGGTGGCCGCCCGAGGCCGACGGCGAGGACCGCCGCAGCGGCGAGAGCGAGGGTGAGGAAAAAGGCGCGCGTCATCCGCTGGACTCATTGAGACGCCGGCCGCCGGCCCCTGGATGGTCGGTGGCGCTACGTGCTCGATGGGGATGATAGGAAGTTATCCCTGCAAATCGCGTAGTCGTGGCACGCCGTGTGGCATGCCGGGCGTTATAACGATGCCTTCGCTTGTGTTCACGGCGGGTTAGCTCCCGACCGCGACGAGCGGCACCGGCACAAGTGACGCTCCGAACGCTGCGCGGCGCTCGACCTCGCCGAGGGTCTGCTTCCCGGCGTGGTGTCGCCGGGGAGCCGGAGCGAACCTGGAACCGGAACGTGCGTGTGAGGACGTAACGACGATGGGAATCGAACACTCGAGTCGGACGTGGTTGACACCTGACCTGGTTTCTGCGCAGGATCGCCCAGGATGCTTGGGCTTCCTGCCCAGCGCCAGATCTAGGGGGGTGGTGAAGCGTGAAGATTCCGATCTTCCTGCTTTCTCTCGTCGTAGTCGGCTCGTTTGCGCTACTAGCGCTCGCCGGGCCAGGCTTCGCCGATCCGAACGTGCCCAACATCCAGCCACACCAGCACTTCGTCGTCACCCCAAAGGGTGCGTGGAAATCGATCGGCCCGCAGGTCTGTCCTGCGGGATCCAGACCGGAACTGCAGAACGCCTTCAACCAGTTCCATGTCAACATTCACCATTCGGAAAACCCACCTGGGACTCCAATAGAGACCAACGGGCCGCAGGACGGTGCGCCGGGCCTGCACAACGGGATCGGCTCGGACATGCAAGGTCGTCCGTGTGGTTTCGTTCCCCCCTCGTCTCCCTAGAACACTCGTGCATCGCGAGGGGGCGGCACGCGAATTACCGTGCCGCCCCCTCCACGACCTCAATCCACTCGCAGGGTCTGACTCAGCGAGCCACTGCCACGAGCGCACCGGGCGCGCGGGCGGTGCTTTCCGGAACGCCTTGCGGACGCGCTCGCGCGCGAGCGCCGCGTCTGGGGTGCCCGTACAGCTTCCGGACGAGTTCGCCGCCATGCTGGTGGCCGAAGTGAAGCGCGATGTCACGCGCATCACGTCGTTGTCCTGACGTGTCTGAAACGGCCTGGCTATGCGGATGAGAGGACTTGAACCTCCACGCCCTTACGGGCACACGGACCTGAACCGTGCGCGTCTACCAATTCCGCCACATCCGCCGGCAGGCTGAGCTTACCCGCCAAGCGGGATTCGGCAGGAGCCGAATCCCACGGCTCGGATCCCCGCCTACGGCGGGGCAGACCGCTGAAGGCGCCCGCTGTCGCGGTCGCAACTGACTTGCCATGGAAGGCGGCGAGCGCGAGGCGTGCCAGCTCGCGCCGGCCGGTACCCGGTGTCTGACTTCAGTCAGACACCTGCTCTACCGTCCGCCCTGCTAGGCACGCAGCACGTCGAGCACCTGATCGGCGTGCTCGGCCGGCTTCACCTTCCGGAAGACCTTCGCGACGTTGCCGTCGGCGCCGATGACGAACGTCGAGCGGTCGACTCCCATGTACGTCTTGCCCGCGTACGACTTTTCGCCCCACACGCCGTACGCGTCCGCGACGGCGTGATCGGTGTCCGCGAGGAGCGTGAAGGGAAGGTCGTACTTGTCCTTGAACGTCGAGTGCGAGGCCTCGCCGTCCGGGCTGACGCCCAGCACGACGGCGCCTGCGTCCTCGAACTCCTTGTAGGCATCCCGGATCCCGCACGCCTGCGCGGTGCAGCCCGGAGTATCGTCCTTGGGGTAAAAATACAGTACGACGTCCTTCCCTCTGAGCGACGAGAGCGTCACCGACTCTCCAGAATCGCTCGTCAACGTGAAGTCGGGTGCCGGTGCGCCCTCCTCGACCATCTCGCCCTCCTTGCGTCGTGCCGTCGGTGTCGTTCGTCTCCCGGCTCGGCGACGATCCTGTCTCACCGAGTGAGCAGGCCGAGCGTATCCAGCAGGCATGCGCCCCCGACGGACTGACCTTCGTCAGCAGCTTGGAGGAGACAACGTCTCCAGCGGCGCCCCGCTCGAGCGCCGCGACGGGCTCCGCCAGGCGGTCGAGCTCGTCGAGTCCGGCCAGGCGGAGGTCGTCGTCGTCGCCGTCCGCGCGACGGCAGGCGCGGCAGACGCGACGGTGCTTCGCGAACTCGTCGGCGGGTTTCGATTCCTAGCGGATCGCCGCGACGGCGACCGCGAGGATGATCTTGTTTACGTCGCTCCCTTGTTTGCAGGCAATCAACTGAAAGCCTGCCCTCGCCTCGCCCGATAGGACGCGACTGGGTCAATTCCTCGGCTAGACGAGGCGGTTCTCACTCAGCCGACGTGCGCGACCATCAAGGCTCCACAGAGCTCGCGGAGCTCTTCGCCGCGGACATGCGTGGCGGCGATCTCGGGTGAGCGGCCGTGCATGGCTGCGGCGCACGGCGGACAGAACAGCGCAACGCGCGGCTCGTCGATCCCCTCAGGTTCGTCCCGGTGGTAGCCAGCCCAGCCCTTGTCGGGGTGGAAGGCGACGCACCCGCAGAAGTCACATTCGAGCATCGCCGCGCACCGTACGTGCGGGCGACGGGGCCGTAGATGACACGATTGGGTCAATTCGCCCGCGGTCCGGACGCGCACCGCCTGTTAGCTTCGGCGCGGTCTGCGGCGCGTCACCGACCGGCGAGCTCGGCGTCGTGCCTTCGCTTTTCGGCGGGATCGGTTCGTGGCGCTTGAAGACCGGCTGGTCGTAGTAGGCAACCTCGCCGTAGTCGAGGTGCCAGAAGCTGTACGTCTCGAGTTCGGTCTTCTCCGTGCGCACGGCGCGCCGTCCTTACTTCAAATGGTTGTGGGCGTCTCGTCCTTGGGATAGACGTAGAGGACGACGGGCTTTCCTCTCAGATCCGCTAGGGAGACGGCTTCGCCCGAGTCGGACGGCAGCGAGAATTCGGGCGCGGGTTGTCCTTCCGTGACCATGGGCCGGATGCTAACCCGGACTCCCCGGCTGCTGCATGGCCACGGCGAAGGCCTCGCTCGTGGGGGCTGCTACTTCGTACGTGCGGCGCGCGAGTGAACGGTCGTGCGCGCCATGCACGCCACCGGCCCAAGCGTCAGGGCGCTTCTCGACGACGTTCTCGCGGTCGAGGAGTGCGTCTGGACCTGACGCGAATGGGCGCCTGTCGAGTCTCGTGCTCGCCTCGCCGCTTCGCCAAGGGTGCGGATGCTCGGCCCGTTGACATCTGTGGGTCAGAAGCGGATAGTTGCTCGAGCTTGGGGGGGTGGCATCGTAGGCAGGGAGGGGAGATGAGGATCGCCAGCTGCCGTGACTCATGGGCGCCTGTTGACGCAGTCGCCAAATACGACGTTGAGGGGGGCAAGAGATGAAGTCATGTCGTAGGCGCGTTGGACTACTGTCTTTGGCCGTCGGGGCGCTTGTCGCCTTGATCGGGCCTGGAGTTGCGAGCGCGAACACGGTCACGGACTGGAACGCGTACGCCGCTCCGATTCTCCTGAACCCGCCGCAGGACGGGCGGGTGGGGGTGCTGCACCTGGCGATGATGCATGGCGCGATGTACGACGCCGTGAACGCGATCGACGGCCGCTACGAGCCGTATCTCGCGTCGCCTCCTGTTGTTCCGGGCGCCTCTCAGGAGGCGGCAGCGGCGCGCGCTGCGTATCGCATCCTGAGCAGCCTCTTCCCGGCGAACGAGCCGACGTACCTGGCGCAATACAACGCTTCGGTGAGCGGGATCCCGGCGGTCGCTCGAGACGCAGGAGCTGCCGTGGGGGAGGCTGCGGCACAGGCCATGATCGGCGCTCGAACAGGCGATGGCCGCCCGGCGAGCCCGACCCCGCCGTGGGGTTTGCCCGGCTTCTTCGTTCCGGACCCGCTCTTCCCGGGCGCTTGGCGTCCCCTCGCGAGCGGTAACGACGGCGCCGCGTGGCTCAAGGACGTGGAGCCCTTCCTGATCGACGATCCGTCGCGGTTCGCATCGGACGGCCCGTGGTCGCTGGACAGTCCCCAGTACGCGCGCGAGTTCAACGAGGTCAAGGCGATAGGCTCTCTCGGGAGCACGCTGCGGACCGCCGATCAGACAACCGCGGCTCGGTACTGGGCGGAGAATCCGACGCGGACGTGGAGCCGTGTTTTCCGCACGATCGCGACCGACCGAGGTCTCTCGACGGCCGACGCGGCTCGGTTCTACGCGATGCTGTACCTGACGGTTGCGGACACGTTCATCGCCGTCTGGGAAGACAAGGCCAGATGGTCGTTCTGGCGGCCGCTGAGTGCAATCCAGCTCGGCGATACCGACGGCAACGCTAGAACCGAGAAGGAGGACGGTTGGACGTCGCTGATCCCGAGCCCGCCGTACCCTGATCATCCGTCGGGGCTCTCGGGCGTCAGCGGCGCCGTCTGCGCGACGTTGGAGGACTTCTTCGGCTCGAACAAGATCGGTTGGACCGACACGAATGTCGGCGGGCAGACGCGTACCTTCACGAGGCCCGCGGATGCGGTCGCCGAGGTCGTCGACGCGCGCGTCTGGTCCGGTATCCACTTCCGCAAGGCGGACGAGGACGGCGCTCGGATCGGGAGCGATATCGCGAAGTACCGCAAGCAGCACTACTTCAAGAAGCAGTGAACTCGGCGCCGTGCTACGAGGGCAGCCGCCCTCGTAGCACGGCGTCCTCGCAGTTCGCTCAGAGTCACAGTCTCCCCGCCGTCGCTCGTGAGCGAGAAGTCCGGGGGCCGGTGCGCCTTCTTCCACCATGTCGCCTCACTCGCCTCGTCGTGCTCGACGCCGGTCGCGCGGCCTATTCGAGCGGCGCAAACAGCGCGACCGTGTTGCCGTCCGGGTCGCGTAGGTATGCAAATCGCTGTCCCCAGAACGCGTCCCAGGGCTCCCGCTTGCCCTCGAACCCGGCGTCGACGATGTGCTCGTAGGTCGCGTCGACGTCGGCGGGGTCCGCACAGCGGAAGGCGAGCACGACCCGCTGACGAACCGGGGTGGGCAAATCCGGCTCGATCTGCCTGATTACTTCCTCGGTGTCCCACATCAGGCGTAGCCGGCCCGGCACCTGGGCTTCCACGTGCTCCTCGCCAGCGTCCGGCACCTCGACCCCGAGCAGGGCGTAGAACCGGAGCGATGCGGCTAGGTTGGCGGTCGTGATCCCGAACGCCTCGAGCTCGGCCACGGCGAGACGATAGCTTCGGCGGCGACGACCGGGGCTCGAGCCTCGCCCTTCGGGTAGACGTCGAGGCGGACTGCCGGGAACCCCGATTCCGTCAGTCCGGCCCTTCCTCTACCTCCGACCACGGCACCGCACTCCCGCGTCTGAAGACCAGGTCGTTCTCCGCGTCGCCCGGCCAGACGCCGATCTTGTCGCTGTCGGGATAGACGGAGACGGCCGGCGCCCGCGAGCTCGAGAACATCAACGTCCTCGCCGGCGACTCGCTGCGGTTCATGAGCTGATGCGCTCCGGCGGGACCGGCCGGGAAGCAGACGACGTCTCCGCGCTCCAGCCTGTGCTCCCCGTCAGGCGCGCGCAGCACCAGCGCGCCGTCGACGACGAGGAGCCATTCCTCTTCGTACTCGTAGTGATATGGCGATTGGCGCTCACCAGGGGCCATGTCGTAGATGAACATCAGAGTCGCCGTCGACCCCACTGCACGAGCCACGTCGACCCTGCCCTCGATGTTCTCGGCGCTGAAGATGTTGACCGATTCCATCCGCCCTCCCTCACCGTGCCGGCTGCGACCGGAAGTATGTCTCCGCCCGGGCGATCGGGCCGGCGGCGTGGCAAGCTGGCCGGCTCGTCACCTTCGTTCGAGCGTCCTCGCGAGGCTCGGCTACGCTCGCCGCGTGGCGGGGCTCCATCCGTGGCTCGGAGTTGCGGTGATCGCGGTCTGCGTGTGCGCAGCCTTCGTGGGCGGGTTCCTCTACTGGCGCGGACGCGGCGCCGGAACGGTCGCGACGCACCTTCTGTCGCTCGCGCAGACGCTGCTCGTCGCGCAGGTGGCGGTGGGGCTCCTGCTGTTGGCCGACGACCGCCGCACCGGCGACGAGCTCCACTATGCGTACGGGGCGATGGCGCTCGGGGTCGCGCTCGTGCCCTGGTTCTACGCGCCCGAGCGCGGGCCTCGTCGTCTGCTCTGGTTCGCCGGGACGACGGCCGTGGCCGGCGCGCTCGCGATTCGCGCCTACATGACGGGCGTCGCATGAGACGTCTGTGGGAGAACGGCTTCCTGCGCGGGATGGCGCTCGTCGCGGTCGTCTCGCTCGGGATCGTCCTCCTCTCGCTGGAGGAGTCGGTCGTCACCGCCGGGGCGCTGATGCGGATCGCGTTCCTCCTCGCGATCGCGTTCTTCCTCTTCCTGCTCTGGCGCGAGCGCCGCTCCGAAATCGAGGCCTGGAGCGACGTCTCCCGGCGGACGTTCTACGGGGCGATCGTGCTCGCCGTCCTGACGATCGGCGCGGCGCTCGGGCTCGGCCCGACCGGCGCGGACGCGATCGTCTTCTTCGTCGTGCTCGCCTGTTGCGCGTGGGCGATCTTCCGTGTCTGGCGGAGAGAGCACAGTTACGGCTAGTTCGCCAGCAGGATTCGGCAGAAGCCGAATCCTGCGGCTTGATCCCCGCCTGCGGCGGGGCAGATCCCTGAAGGCGCCCGCTGTCGCGGTCGCAACGACTCTTTGCCAGTCACGTCCCGTCGTGTCTCCGGTGTGTCCGACTTGAAGTCGGACACCTAGCTCTAGCGGAGCCGCGCCGCGACCCTACTGGTGTCCGACTTCGAGTCGGACACCAGTCTGTCGCTGGGATACTCGCTCGAATGGAACGCATCAATCTCCGAGCGAGCGCGCTCGAGCACGAGAGCGAGCGCCCCGGGAGCCGGTGGCGCGCAACTCGCGTCGGCGACCGCATGGGCGCGACGCTGATCGGCGGCAGCGTCTACGAGCTCGAGGACGGTGAGCAGACGTTCCCGTACCACTTCCACCACGGCGTCGAGGAGTGGTTGCTGGTCATCTCGGGCGAGCCCACCGTGAGGACGCCTGACAACGAACGACGATTGCGTGCCGGTGACATGGTCTGCTTCCCGGCCGGGCCGGAGGGCGCACACGCCGTCCGTGGCCCTGGCCGGATCCTCTTGCTCTCGGCGAACCGCGAGCCCTCGATCTCCGTCTACCCCGACAGCGACAAGCTCGGCACGCGACCGGGATCCGGTGTGCCCGAGGACGTCCTGAACTTCAGGCGTGGCGATGCAGTCGACTACTGGGAGGGCGAGTGAGCGACCCGGTGAACGTGCTCGAGCTCGCCACTGAGGCCCGGCCTGGGCGGCGCCCCGAGGGGTATCGCTCGCCGACGGCGAAGGTCGGCGAGCTGCTCGGCGCGACGGCGCTGGGCGCGAGCCTCTACGACCTCGCTACCGGGCAGAGCATCTGCCCTTACCACTACGAGCACGGTCGCGAGGAGTGGCTGCTCGTGCTCGAAGGGCGACCCAGCGTGCGAACCCCCGAGGGCGAGACGGACCTCGAGCCCTGGGACGTCGCCTGCTTCCACGACGGGCCGGAGGGTGCGCACAAGGTGACGAACCGGACGGACGCGACGGTGCGCGTGCTGATTCTCTCGACGAAGGGGCAACCGGTCGTCTGGGTGTATCCCGACAGCGACAAGATCGGGGTCTCGACGACCGAGGGCTTCTTCCGGCTCGCGGACGCGGTCGGTTACTGGGAGGGCGAGGAGCAGGTGCCTGGCTGAAGCCAGACTCCGATCGTTCGGACCCTCGCGGCGCCTGGTGTCTGGCTTCAGCCAGACACCCTGACGTTCAGCGGGTCGGGGAGGGATACCTCGTGCCGTCCGGGGCCGTATAGAGCGTCTCCGCGCTCGGGAGCTCCGTGACGGCGCCGTCCAGCGCGTCGAGCGCGACCCGGACGTCGACGAGCTTGCCGACGAAGATCGGCGTGTCGCGCTCGGTCCAGCGAGACGCCTCCGTCTCGCGGAGGGTCATCATCAGGTGCATGAAGTCGGCCGGCTCCTCGGCCTCGAAGGCGGGGATGAACTCCTGGTCGTCGATCCCGAAGGAGTAGGTCGTGTGGTTCGTGATCGTGACGAACTTCGCGCCGACCTCGGCGTGCTGGCGCATCGCGTTCGCGCGCTCCTCGAAGGTGAGGAAGTACCAGGGTCGCAGCTTGACGAACGGGTAGACGACGAGGTAGGGCGCGTTCCGCGGGTCGACGCGGCCCTGTCGGATGCGCTTCTTGTCCGTGTAGACGGACGGCTTGGTCGTGCCGAGATACGAGTACGGCGTCTCGACCCAGCCGGCGAGCGGCGTGCCGTTGAGCGCCGCCCCGAGCGCGAGGAGGTCGTCGTAGCTCTGGGTGATCGACCAGAGGAAGAAGTCCGCTTCGGGCCGGACCCCGACCGTCGAGTAGACACGCAGGCCTTCCATCCGCTCGGCGAACTCGTCGACGACCTCGGCGAAGGCGTCCTTGCCCGCGACCCGCTCCTCGATCGGGAGACGGCGCCAGGCAGGGTCGACGCGGAAGAAGCGGTAGCCGACGTACTGGCCGACCTCGACCCCCTCGATCCGCTCGTACGACGTCTCCGCCACGGCTTCCATGGTACGCACGCGTTCCGGCACGATGAGGCCGTGACGAAGACGCAGTACTACACCGCGACGAGCGTCGACGGGTTCATCGCCGACTCCCACAACTCGCTCGACTGGCTCTTCGAGGTGCCGCGGGACGGCGGCAGCGGCTACGAGGCGTTCACCGAGTTCTTCAAGAGCGTCGGGGCGATGGCGATGGGCGCGACGACCTACGAGTGGGTCGTCGACCACGAGAAGCTCGTGGAGCGCCCTGAGCGATGGCACGAGTTCTACGGCGACACGCCGACCTGGGTCTTCGCACACCGGGACCTGACTGCGGTGCCGGGACTCGACATCCGCATGGTCCAAGGCGACGTCGTACCCGTCCACGCGGCGATGGTCGAGGCTGCGGGGGGCAAGAACGTCTGGCTCGTCGGCGGGGGCGAGCTCGTCGGGGCGTTCGCCGACGAAGGGCTCCTCGACGAGATCTGGCTCGGGATGCAGCCGGTATTCCTCGGTGCCGGGGCGCCGCTCCTCCCTCGACGCCTGACCTCGGAGCGCATCCGGCTCGAGTCGGCCCGGAAGGACGGGCAACAGGTGCTACTGGTCTACGGCGTCGGCTAGGCGGGGCGCAGCGGGAGGCTCGTGCGCGTGACCGGGGTGCCCGGGTTCACGGGGTGCGTCACCGAGAGCGTCAGCCGGACGGGCGCCTTGCCGAGGCTGCGGTTCTTGAGCGACGCGACGATCGGGCGGCCCCACCGTCCGTAGCCTCGGATGCGAAGCGCCTGCGTGCCCGTCGTCGTCCTGATCGCGACGACCTCCCACGCGCAGTCGAGCGAGCAGCGGAAGCGCACGTCGCGCTTCCCCTTCAGGAACTCGGCCTGGCCCGGGAAGCGCACGTTCCTCAGCACGACGTCGAGCGGGAGCGCGTCGCATTGCCTGATCGAGCCTCCTCGGAACCGGTCGAGTGCGTCGCGCACGGCGGTCAGGCTGGCCTTCGGCGTGCCGTCCGCGTAGTACACGCCGGACTGCCAGCTCAGGAGCGCCTCCTCGTCGTGGGAGTGGAAGAGAAGGATCCCCGCGACGTTCGGCTGGCAGAACGCGAGCTTCAGGCCGAGGTCGTAGGCCGCTGCTTGCTTCGACTCGTCGACCGGCTTGGTCGTCGTCGGCTCGGTGCCCGAGTAGAGGCTGCGCTTGCCCGCGGGGACGATCGACTCGATCCCGAACTCGTCGTAGATGATCGGGAGCGTCGAGCCGCGCTGCGGCGTGCCGTCGAACGCGGCGCCGAGCAGCCCGACGAGCTTCTCGTAGTCGGCGAGCCCGATGGAGGTGTTGCGCGGGTTCGCGGTGTCCGGGCTCGTGGAGGAGTTGTCTGGGTACGGGTGCATGGCGAAGCCGTCCATCACGGGCGTGGCGCGGGCGCTCGCCCGGTAGGCCGTGCCCAACGCCTGGATGAACGCGGTCGGCGACGAAGTCGGGCGGATCCCGTCGGGGCGATCGGAGCCGCGCGGCGCCAGTGCGCCGCCCCAGACCCGGAGCTTCGGGTCGGCGGCCTTGAGCGCGTCGTACGTCCGACCGAGGAGCTGGAGGTACGCCGGCGCCGAGGCGTTCGCGCCGTTGAGCCCGAACTGCGGGAGCCAGAAGCGGTTCAGGTTCGGCTCGTTGCCCACGATGATGTCGTCGAAGCTCGGGATCGCGGTCGCGAGCGCCGCCGTGTACCGCGCGAACTCCGCCTGCGCGGCCGGCTCGAGCGGGGTCGTCCGCGAGCCGGGGTGGTAGACGGAGACGTAGACCTTGACGCCGGCGAGACGGGCTGCCGCCTCGACGTTCCTGAGCACGGTGAGCTCGTTGTTCGTCGGCGCCGTCAGGCCGGGCAGCCAGTTCGAGGTGACGCGCACCGCCGTGAATCCTGCGAGCCGCAGCTGTGCCATCTTCGTCCGGGCGGTGACGAGGTCGGGAGCCCTGACGACGTCCTCTGCGACACCGAGCGCCATCGTCGGCCCGGCGCCGTGCGCGGGGAGCGCGAGCGCCAGAAGCGCGACGAGCGAGCCGAGAACGGTGACGGAGTGCCGGAGCAAAGTGGGGGTACGCTAGCTCTCGTGCGTGAAGATTCCGTTCGGGGCCAGCTCGGTCGGCTGCCGAAGGGACCGGGCGTCTATCTCTTTCGCGACGCGCGCGACGAGATCCTCTACGTCGGGAAGGCGAAGTCCCTCCGGGCCCGTGTGCGCAGCTACTTCAACCGCGGGGGCGACGCGCGCCAGGGCATCGGCAACCTCGTGTCGCGAATCGGCCGCGTCGAGGTGATCGTCACGCAGAGCGAGGCCGAGGCGCTGCATCTCGAGCAGAACCTCGTGAAGCGCCACCGTCCACCGTTCAACGTCAGGCTCCGCGACGACAAGTCCTTCCCGTACATCGCGGTCACCGTGGCGGACGAGTACCCGCGCGTGATGTTCACGCGAGAGCGCCACCGCCGCGGCAACGTCTACTTCGGCCCGTACGCGAACGCGAAGAAGGTGCGCGAGAC
>CAWBTY010000007.1:0-138193 GCA_963791895.1 uncultured Actinomycetes bacterium | reverse complement strand
AGTGGTGGGCGTTCGAGACGGGCGTGGGTGTTTGAGCGTGGGGACTGTCAGTCTTCGAGCGACCGGTAGCGCACCGACTTGCGCTGCCCCGTCTCGGCGGAGGCGACGATCGCTTCGCACACCTCCGATGCTCGGTAGCCGTCTTCGAAGGTCGCGCCGTGCGGGGCGATCGCCGTTCGCCCGGCGATCGCCTCGAGCAGGTGGTGGAGCTCATGGACGAATGTGTGCTCCCAGCCGATCATGTGGCCATGGGGCCACCACCAGCCCCAGAATGGGTCCTCCGCCTCGGAGACGAGCCGTGTCCGGAACCCGTCGTTGCCTGCACTGATCCGGAGCTCGTTCAGCCGCTCCAGGTCGAACGCTAGCGACCCCTTCGAGCCGTTGATCTCCCAGCTGAAAGCGTTCTTGCGTCCCGTGGCGAAGCGCGTGGCCTCAATCGTTCCGATCGCGCCGTTCTCGAACCGCACGGCGGCCTCGAATGCGTCGTCGACCTCGCGGCCGGGCTGGAAGACCGCCGTCTCGGCGCTGACGGTATCGATCTCGCCCACGAGGTAGCGCGCCAGGTCGACCACGTGCGTGCCGAGGTCGCCGAGGGCGCCCGAGCCCGCCCGCCCCTTCTCGAACCGCCACGCCGCCGTCTCAGTCGCACCCCACTCCTGGAGGTACCGGCCGCGGAAGTGGTGAATCTCCCCAAGCTCGCCGCTCTCGAGCAGTTGTCGAGCCAGCCGCACGGCCGGCACGAAGCGGTAGTTGAAGGCGCACATGTGCACGACGCGCGTCTGCGCGACCCTCTGCCAGATTTCGTAGGACTCCGTCGCGTCGCGGCCGAGCGGCTTCTCGCAGACGACGTGCTTGCCTGCCTCGGCCGCGGCGATTGTCGGCTCGGCGTGGAGGTCGTTCGGGCCGGCGTTGTCGAACAGGCCGATCGCCGGGTCTGCGACCAGGTCGCGCCAGTCGGTCGTGGCACGTTCGAAGCCGTACCGGCGCGCGGCCTCGGTCACAGCCGCGTCGTCGCGCCCTGCGATCGCCACGAGCTGCGGCATGAGCGGCGGCGGCCACGCCATGTAGGGAAGCGTCTTGAAGGCGTTCGAGTGCGCCTTTCCCATGAATGCGTAGCCGAGCATTCCGACGCCGATCTCCGGGATATCGTTGGCGGCTGCAGCGCGCCCCATGGTGGCGAA
The DNA here is from genome assembly GCA_963791895.1 of uncultured Actinomycetes bacterium. Classification (GTDB taxonomy): domain Bacteria; phylum Actinomycetota; class Thermoleophilia; order Gaiellales; family Gaiellaceae; genus Gaiella. The sequence continues at coordinate 137,012 of CAWBTY010000007.1, read as the reverse complement.
GCCGGTCTCGTCTGCCATCGTCAGTCCTCGCGCCGCTGCATCGCCGCGTCGAAGGCGAGCTCGGAGGCGGGGAAGTCGGTGCGGCGGACGTAGGCGAGCGCGTCTTGCGCGCCGTACTCGCGGTCCATGCCCGAGTCCTCCCATTCGACGGAAAGCGGACCCGCGTAGCCAATCCGGTTGAGCGCCCGGAAGAATGCCTCGAAGTCGACGTCGCCGTGTCCCGGCGAGACAAAGTCCCAGCCGCGGCTCTCGTCGCCGAAGTTGAGGTGCGACGCGAGGATCGAGCGCCGTCCGTCGAGGCGGCGGACGGCGTCCTTGACGTGGACGTGGTAGATCCGGTCGGCGAACTCCAAAGCGAAGGCGGCCGCGTCGAGGAACTGGTGCGCGAAATGGGAAGGATCGAGATTGATCCCGAACGCGGGACGGCGGTCGATCGCCTCGAGCGCCTTGCGGGTCGTGACGAAGTCGTAAGCGATCTCGGTCGGGTGCACCTCGAGCCCGAACCGCACCCCCTCCTGCTCGAAGACGTCGAGGATCGGCCCCCAGCGCTCCGCGAAGTCCTGATACCCACGCTCAACCACCACGAAGTCGTTCGGCGGGAAGGAGTAGAGGAGGTGCCAGACGGCGGAGCCCGTAAACCCGTTCACCTGCTCGACGCCGATCGCGGCCGCCGCCCGTGCCGTATCGGCCATGCGCACCGCCGCCCGCCGCCGCACGCCCTCGGGGTCGCCGTCACCATAGATGTCCGGGGGAGGATCCCGCGATGGCGGTCGTCGATCGGGTCGCAGACGGCCTGACCTACGAGATGTGCGCCGAGCGCCCACACACCGAGGCCCTGTTCCTCCAGCAGGCTCCGCACCGATTTCGCATACCCCGGGTCGGCGACCGCCCTGTCGACCTCGAAGTGGTCACCCCAGCAGGCGAGCTCGAGACCCTCGTACCCCCAGGTCGCGACCTTGGGCACGAGCGCCGCAAGCGGCAGATCGGCCCACTGGCCCGTGAACAGCGTAACGGGACGTCCCAAGCAGCCCTCCTCGATGATCGTTGTGGCCCGACGATGCTAATCGACCGCTCGATAGATAGACCCTCCGCGCCGCGTGTCAGACGGATTTCAGATCTTGGCGGGTTCAGGCGACCTCAGCGAGGAAACGCGCGAACGTTGCCCGTGTCTCCGGCCCCCAGCTCTCGATCTCTGATCGGAGTTCGCCAGAGCGCCGCGAGCAGTTGGAGGCAATCGTCCGGGCCGAAGTCCAACGGCATCGAACCCGAGGGGTGACCCCCGGCGCGTTCGTATTCAACGCCGCCTGGTCGAAGCGCCTGTCAGTGGATGCCCGGAGTGCGATAGAGCCAGACGTGGATCTGCAGGGTACGACTACGTCACCCGGGGCGCGAGGTTTGTCGCGACGATCACCCCCTCTCGCCTCAGTCTGCCACGCAGCGACAGGCGACTTCATCCGGGAAGGTCGTGCCGCAGGCTAGGCCATCCGGCGCGGCCGGCGACGAGGCCCCATGCCGACCGCCAAGCTCGGAGGGGTGGGAACACCCGATGACGCTGCCCTGCACCGACATTCCCAGTCGGGGGTCGCGCCGGAAGGCCGGTGGACACTGACTTCCCGAGGTCGTGTCAGATCATTGTCAGATCTCGGAAGGACGTCGACCAACTCGACCTTGGAGCCAGTCGAACGCTCCGCCTCGCGTGCGCGCGAGGGAGGAGGTCGCCGTTCGCGACGGGTCCTGCGAGTGCGCCGTCGGGGCCGCGGTGGGCCAGGCGCGCGGCCATCGCCTCGAGCGTCGCGGTATCGGGCGGCGCGCCGCCCACGATGGCGGCGATCCCGCACATGGCGTGGACGAATCTAGCCCGGCGTGCTAACGTACAACCTAATGGTTGTAGATGAGTTCACCGAAGCCGAGATCGACCGCGTGTTCCACGCCCTGGCCGACGCCACGCGACGCGACCTGCTGCGCCGCTCGGCCGACGGCGAGCTGTCGGTCTCGCGGCTGGCCGACGGCTACGCGATGAGCTTCGCCGCCGTGCAGAAGCACGTCGCGGTGCTCGAGCGCGCCGGCCTCGTGACCAAGGCGCGCCATGGCCGCGAGCAGCTCGTCCGCACCGATCCCGCCGCCGTCGCCCGCGCGCGCCACGCGCTCGACGAGCTCGAGTCGACCTGGCGCGACCGCGTCGGCCGCATGGCCGACCTCTTGACCCCCCCGACCGAAGGGCAGGACCGATGACCGTCACCACGATCGACAAGGACACCGAGGCGCTCACCCTCACGCTCGTCGCCGACTTCGCCGCGCCGGTCGAGGCAGTGTGGGAGCTGTTCGCCGATCCGCGCAAGCTCGAGCGCTGGTGGGGCCCGCCGACGTACCCGGCGACGTTCGTCGAGCACGACCTGACCCCCGGGGCGCTCGTCACCTACTACATGACAGGCCCGACCGGCGACCAGCACTACGGCTGGTGGCGCATCGGGACGGTCGACGCGCCACGCGAGCTCACGATGGAGGACGGCTTCGGCGACGCCGACGGGAAGCCGCTGACCGACAAGACCGGACAGCTGCGGATGCGCCTCTTCGAGCACGATGGCGGCACGCGGATGGAGCTGCACGACCAATTCCCCACCCTCGAGCAGATGGAGGAGATGCTGAAGATGGGCATGGAGGAGGGCCTGCGCGAGGCCGTCGGCCAGATGGACGGCCTCCTGGTGGCCGCTTAGCGCGACCGCGGAACAGCCGAGCGGCGGCAGCCGCCATCGAGCGGGCCGGGATCAGCCCCACCGCTCAGAACATCGCGAGGGGGGTGGGCCACCCTCAGCCCAGGTCGGTGCCTCGCGTGCGCGCGCGTGCGCGCGATTGATGGGGGCGTTCCGAACGCGGGGCTCCGGCTACGCGCCCGGCCCGCCGCTCGACGAGAGCGTCCCGCGACCTCATCCGACCCCTTCTCATCGCGGCCGGCTTCCCAATGGAGATCGAGTTCAACCGCCACAGGAGTATGAGGAGCAAGTCATCGGCTTCTTCGACGAGGCGCTCCTCAGTTCCCCCGAAAGCAGGCCCGACGCCCGAGCACGTCGCGAGGAGGAGGGAGCCCCGGATGGAGGCCGACCCGTCGGTTCAAGGCGACGAGAGCGGGGTAGCCCCGCCACATGGAGACAGCGGGCAAAGTTCTGCTCGTGAGCGCGGTCGTCCTCGCCGTCATTGGGTTGGGTGCGCTCGGTCTCGCCAAGCTCGGCGTCGATCGCGTGCCTGGGATGCTCTCGTGGAAGTCGGACAACGTGACTGTTTTCTTCCCGATCGGACTCATGCTTCTCGTGTCCATCGTCGGAACGATTGTGCTGAACGTCTTCCTGCGGCGATGACGTCGAAGAGGCCCGAACAGGGGCCGACGTGCCCTCGACACAAACGCTAGGCCGGCGAACGGCTCCCGCGGCCCGGCAACCTCAGCCGGCGCCGCCGCCCCCCGTCGCCGATCACCGAGACGACGGTCTGCGCGAGGTGTGGGCAGCCGGTCGAGGGGAACGCATCTCGCCGGTGCCGGTGGAGCACAAGGAACAGATCTCCGGGTGGCGCGTCCCGATATTGGTGGGCGAAGTGCAGGCTGTCGATTGCGGCGAGCGTTGGTGTGTAGATGGCGTCGTACCAGTTCGCCGCGATCGCCGCGTTTTCGAGCACGCGTCCGTGGTCTCGCATCATGTGGTAGCCGTGCACCTGGATGTTCTCCAGCAACTCGAGGTAGTGCGCGGGCCGGCTTACCGCGACGCGCAGTCCGGGACGCGCCTCGGCGAGTCCGCTGTCCTCGAGGAAGATCCGCTCGAGCTCCCGCAGGACGACCTCGAGCATGTCCGCCCCAGCCTGCAGAGGCACACGCGCGATGAGCTCGGTCACGTCGGCGTCGATCATCTCTGCGCCTCCGCGCCGCGCGAGTGAGGCGCGGTGGTGTCCGTCGATCACGAAGTACGCCTCACCGAGCTTGACCGTGACGATCGGCGGGAAGGCACCGTCGGCGAACGCCGCCTCGAGAGAGCGCAGCCTGTCGCGGCTGAAGGCGTGAAGCGGGCGGAAGTCGCGGGTGAACGAGCTGGCGCGGCTGTCTGTGCCGACGAGCGCATCGAGCGGGATTGCGTGGACGCCCAGGTACCGGCGTCCAAACGGCTTCAGTCGCCGCTCGACCTCGTCGAGCTCGAGCAGGTGATCGTGGCGGCGGGCCTTCAGCCCCTTCATCTCGAGCCCAAGCGTACAAGTGCTCGCTGAGCGAGGCCGTCGACCTCGTCCGGTGGTGTCGCGACGGGCTCGAGCGAGGCGAGTCGGTCGTCCTGACGTGCATGGGTGGGCTCGGCCGAAGCGGGATGATCGGCGCCTGCACGCTGGTCGACATCGGCGCCTCGCCAACGGCCGCGATTGCGTCGGTCCGGGCGGCGCGGGGCGCCGCGCGCGCTCGAGACCTCTGGGCAGGAGAAGCTCGTCAGCAGGTTCGCCGCTAGCTGAGCGCGCCGCGCCCGCGAAGCGACCGGGCATGCCTCTCTTCGCGAGCAAGCCCGGCGACCCAGCTGCCCGCGTGGGGGAACGACCGCGCTCCTCCACATCATCCGCTCCCCTTCTCTCCGCGCGGAGGCGTTCGGTGCTCAGAAAGCGTTGGCGGCCGACTTCCACTCCCGGAGGCGCTGCGCGATGAGCTCGGCCCGCTCCTCCTCGCTCCCGCCGTCCAGCACCTGGAGGTCTGACGGGTCGGCTCGAAAGTAGACGCCGGCGGTTCGGGCATTCAGCCCTGGGTCGCGATCCGACCGCGTCGTCCAGTACCCGGTGGCGCGGTCGGCGCCCTCCAAGGTGACCTCGCCAGTGCCCTCGAGCTGAGGGGCGTTCGGGTGCCGAGGGCGCTCGCCCTTCCAGAAGTAGAGGATGCCGGCCGGATCCCTGCGCTCTTTCGCGGCCTCGCTCCAGTAGCGGGCGGACAGGGTGCCGTCCTCCTGCCAGGCCCGGCCGTTCACGTTCAGGCCACCGTCGCGGTCTCGCGAGATGCGCAGGAGCCCCACGGCCGAGGGTTCGTCCTCGCTCCGCATGGTGAGCGAGAGCTGCCACCACAGCCCCTCGACCGGGCCCCGGCGGCCCTCGGTCTCGATCGCCTTGCGCAGCTTCTGGTTGATCGCGCGAACCTCCGCCGGACTGGTAGCCGGGTCGTAGCGGACGGAGGTCAGCCCAAGCAGGTCGCTTGGCAGCTTCGAACCGTGCGCGTGGAGAATGAAGGTGCGCCGGATGCCGAGCGCGCCGCCGAACAGTCCTGCCTCGAACACCACATTGTCGCGCGGCGACGCCTGGCCGGACTGCGACGCATCCGTCGTGGTCCAATCGTCTCGGGCAAACACGAAGGCGGCGAAATCGACCTCCTGAGAGAGCTCGACGAGCCGGTCGAGGGTTGACCGCCCCGGGTTGAACGTCGTCGTCCACGGCTCGACATCGGAGACGTCGGAGAGCCCTTTCTCGATCGCCCGGAGCAGCTTGGCCTGGTCGCCAGATGACCCGAGGAAAATGCGCGGTTTGTTCATGCGCGATTCACGACGACGGACCTGGCGCAAACGCTACGCACTGGGCCACGCGCGTGCACCCTGTATCTACGCCACTCTGGACGCCGACCAGGCCCCACGACCACCACGATCGCTACGGGGGTGGGTATGGTGGCAGCCGAGCCGGCCGTTCACCGACCCGCCGAGTCGGAGGTCGCCTGGAATCGCTGATGGATAAACGCGTCGCGACGACGTGTCAGACGGATGTCAGATCGTGGACGGGTTCAGGCGACCTGTGCCAATGCACGAGCAACGGTCTGGCGCATGTCCGGCTCCCACCGCGCGAGCGCGCTCAGGAGCGCGTCCTCTCCCTGATCGGCGACTGCGGCTCGACGACGTGAGGGATTCGATCGACGCCGCGTTCGGGTCGAGTCGAATCTGACCAAATCTGACCAGATCGCCAAATCGAGAGGGCTCGGAGCAATCCGAGCCCGCACTCTTCCCGGCGGAACGGCTTGTTCAAGCCATTCTCAAAGATGGAGCGTGCCGGGCTCGAACCGGCGACCCCCAGCTTGCAAAGCTGGTGCTCTCCCAACTGAGCTAACGCCCCGGAGCTTGGATTCTAGCGGGATCCGGGTCTCCTCGGCCTTGCGAGAAGGGGTCGTGTCTACGAAATCGGCGTTCGTGTCTACACCCGGCCGGAGCGGGGTTCACACTTCGGGCATGGCGGTGTGCGAGTGCCAGACGAGCAGGCGACACCTGGCCCTCGTCGAGACGCCGTCGATGCTGCCCGCGAGGCCGCGCGACTCTTCCCCGAGGACGAGCGCCTGCGCGAGGAGAGGCGGCAGCTCGTGGAGCTGCGGGCGCGGATCTAGGAGCGCCTCGCCGTGCTCGCCGCCTGAGCGTCACGAAGGGCGGTCGCGCCGCTCGAGCCGAGCGACGCGCTGATCTACGGGCCGGTGACGTCGAGTTGCGCGGCTCTGTAGACGTCCCGCATCGGCAGGTTGTCGAAGCACATGAGGGCGTACGTGCCTGCGGGCAGGTCCGCTGCGAGGACGCTGTTCTGTCCGGCCTCGACGCCCCAGCGGACGACCTGCTCGTAGAAGTCCGGGAACGGGCCGTGCCTTCTCAAGATACGGCTGCAGATCGTTGATCGTCTTGCCGTCGGAGAGCCGCGCCAACGCGACCTCGGCGAAGAACTTCGTCTTGTTCGCGAAGTCGATCGTGAACCTCCCAGCGGCGGGCGACGTGTCTCCCTCGTAGGTGCAGCCGTCGTCGGTCAACATCGCAAGGAGACTGTTGCCGCCGCCACCACCGCACGGACGCGAGCGGCATGACCGCTGTAACGGTCACAAGGGCCACTGCCGAACGCATGCCGCGTGACACGGGCCGAATCTACTCCGTAGTGGTGCCGCGTCTCACGTGGCCGCCTGAGCTTCACTGCCGCTGCGAAGTGGGCGCTGCTGGGATCGACCCTGGGTGAGACGACCGAGATTGGTCAGAACTGACCACGCTCGCGTCTCTCGAAGTTGATGGATCTCGGTGATGTTCGGCGACCTCATACGGCGTATCGTCGAGTGACACGACGAGGGAGGTACGTATGTACGCGGTGGTCGCCAGAAGCACGATCGAGGACTTCGAGCAGGCAAGAAAGTTCTTGAGGGAAGAGGGGATTCCTCGCCTCTCGCAGATGCCAGGCTTCATCAGTGGTCATTGGGTGAGGCTTGGGGAGAAGGCTGGCGCCTCGATGATCCTGTTCGAGACGGAAGAGGCGGCCAGGACGGCGAAAGAGCGGTTTGAGGCGAACCCGCCGCCTTCGGTGACGCCGATCAGCATCGAGGTTGGCGAGGTTCAAGAGCACACGTGATTTGTGGTGAAGCAGGAAGAACGGGGGCGCGCTCGATCGTCTGGGTGACAGACGGACGCCCAGTGACGATGAGCAGCGCCCTCGATCTTCGGGGGCGCTCTCATGTCGGGAGGGCAGGGATGGGTTCGCGACCGCGAAGCGGGCGCCTTCAGGTGTGTGCCCGGCCGCGGGCGGGATCGAGCCGCCTGGCGAACACGACTACGGCGTGCCGAGCTCGCTCACGACGACCTGGCCGCCTTCGACGTGCGCGTGCCACGTGCGCCCGAAGGCGCTGATCCCCGACAGGGCGACCGCGCCCGCCCACGAGGGGATGGGCTCCTCCATCGTGCTGACGAGCGCCCCGCGGCGCGGGTCGGGCTCCAGGCCGAGGAGCATCGCGAGGAGCGAGATCGTCGTGCCGGCGGCCCAGGCCTGCGGCTTCGTGGCCGTCGGGTAGACGATCGGCACGCCCGACTCGTCGCGCGAGAAGCCGGCGAAGACCTCGGGTAGCTGGTGCCCGAGCCGGGCGGCGGCGTCGGTCATGCGCCGCATGATCCGGCGCGCCTCGGCGAGGCGACCGTAGCGGGCGAGCCCGAGCGCGATCAGGGAGTTGTCGTGCGGCCAGACGGTGCCGTTGTGGTAGCGGAGGGGGTTGTACGCCGGCTCGCTCGTGCCGAGCGTCCGCACGCCCCAGCCCGACCACAGCTCGTCACCCATCAGGAGGTCGACGACGGCGTCCACACGCTCCTCGGGGACGATGCCGCTCCAGAGCAGATGGCCGATGTTCGAGCCGAGCGAGTCGAGCGGGCGCTTCTGGCTGTCGAGCCCGATCGGGTAGATCCAGCCGCCGTGGCGCTCGCACCAGAACGACTCGTTGAAGCGCGTGCGTAGCGTCTCCGCCTCTCCCTCGAGCTTCTCCGCCAGCGAGCGGTCGCGCCACACCTCACGCGCGAGCTCCGCCAGGCGTCGTTTTGCGTCGTAGACGTACCCCTGCACCTCGGCCGGCGCGATCGCACCCTCGGGGAACGACCCGTCGCCGTAGGTCATCGACTCCTCCGAGTCCTTCCACGTCTGGTTGAGGATCCCCGTGCCGCGACGCTCGTACTCGACGAACCCGTCCCCGTCGAGGTCGCCGTACTCGTCGATCCAGCGCAGGGCGCGCAGGGCGACCGGCTTGAGCTCCCGCACGACGGCCCGGTCGTCCGTCCAGCGCCAGTACTCCGAGAGCAGGACGAGGAAGAGCGGAGTCGCGTCGACCGTTCCGTAGTAGCACGGCGTCCAGGCCTTCGCGCTCGCGCCGCGACGCATCTCGTGGAGGATCTTCCCCGGCTCCGCGTCGTTCTCGGGGTCATCCTCGGTGGCCTGCAGGTCACCGAGGGTGCGCAGCGCGTCGCGCGCCAGGTCGCCGCCGAGCATCAGCGTCTGGAGGCTCGCGATGATCGTGTCCCGTCCGAAGACGGTCATGAACCACGGCGCCCCGGCAGCGATCAGGTTGCGGCCCGTCAGGCCCTCCACCTCCATCCGCAGCGCCCCGATGTCGACGACCGCCTGCTCGTACGACAGACCGAGGCTGCGCCACGACGTCGTGAGGCGCGGGACGTTCGCCTGCCAGGCTCGGAGCGAGTCGCCGATTCGCGCGTGGCGCTGCTCGAGCTGGAGGCGGACCTGCTCGGCCGACAGTCCCTCGCTCCCGATCCCGGGCACGACGTCGATCGAGAGGTGCCATTCCTCACGTGGCTCCAGCTCGAGCGACCAACGCAGCATCCCGCCGTCGGCCTCGGCCACCTGAGAGACGAAGACGCGCGTCACGAGCTCGGGATCGTCCGCGCGGGAGAAGGCGAGCTCCCGCCGCTCGGCGTCCCAGTGCCCCTCGGCCTCGGGTGGCAGCGGCCGCGCGGCCTGCGGGTCACCGAACTGCGTGTCGCGCTCCTTGACCGAGAAGATGTCCGCGAAGTCGACTCCGAGCTCGAGCGCCAGCTCGACGCGGCGCCGCTCGGGTGAGAGGTTCCGGACGGTCACGTCCTCCAGCAGGCCGTCGGCGACGCGACGCTCGCGGATCACGAGGAGCTGGTCCTGTACGAGACCGTTCGTGAGCGCGTTTCGCATGAAGAATCGCGCGGTGCTCGGCGCCGCCTGCGTGCTCGAGAGCAGCTGCGGCGGCGCGCCGTCGAGCGTCAGCAGCGAGCGGGCGAGATGCCGTGTGTCGCGCGCGAAGAAGCCGAGCGCCCCGGGACGAACGTCACCGCGGTCGTCGGAGATGCAGAACGTCGAGCCTGCGAGAACGCTCACAGCCATGAGCGCGGGAGGATAGAGACGGTGGATGTCGCCGCGGGTCGGTTCGACGCCGGCGGGCGTATCGGTTGCTCGCCGAGGCGGAGCTACCCGCTCGGCGGGCGGCGCGTGCCTTCCTGCTCGAGCTTCCGAAAGCCCCCGCTGAAGCTGCGGGTCTGGTCGACCGACGACCGCTGGGTCTCGAGCTTGCGCAGGCGGGTCTCGAGCTCGCGCATGTCGTCGCCGCCCCAGCCGTCCTCGCGCTCGTCCAGCTCGCGCTCGCGCTGCGAGGCGAGGCGCTCGCGGGCGTCCACCGCGTCGCTGCGGTCCGCCAGCTCGCGTCGGGTGCGGAGGAATGCCTCCTCGGCCTCGCGGAGCTCGTCGAGCCGCGCCTCGATCTCGGCGAGCCTCGCGGCGTCGGGATCGCGTGGGGTTCGCTCGCGCTCCTCGACGGCCCGCTCGCGCGCCTCGAGCTGTGCGAGACGCGCCTCGAGCTCCCGGCTCCGACGCCTCGAGCTCGGCGGCCTTCTGCGCCAGGGCTTCGCCACCGTTCGTGGCTGCGTCCACGCCGAGAGCCGGCGGCGGCGCAGACGCCAGCGCCGCCTCCCGAGCCGCCAAGGTGCGTTCGCGCTCCGCGAGCGCTGCCGCGCGGGCCGCGAGGCGGTCGGCGTCGGGGTCGACGCGCGGTGGCAGCGCCACCGCAGGCTCCTTCCCTGCCGCGACCTTGGCGATCGCGGCGCGAAGCTCGTCCTCCCGCTCCTTGACCGCGGCAACGCGCTCTGCGAGCTGGCGCTTCAGGCTCTCGAGCGCCGTCCGCTGCTCGACGAGCGCCGCGCGTTCCTGGGCGATCGGATCCTCGCTCGCGGGGCGCCGTGTGAGCACCATCACATGGTACGGCGAACCGCCCGCGTTCCCTGCAGGAAACGCGTTCGGCGCCGAATCGCGGTTCTAGGCTGCGCGTTCGAGTCGCTCTTCGGCGCGGGCGCGTCGCACGATCTCGTCGCGCTCGCCGAAGCGGATGCGTGCCCGATCGGCCCGCTGGAGCGCCCACAGCTCGTCGAGGCGAGCATCGAGCGCCTTGATCTCCTCGACCAGCGCCGGATCGCGACCCTGCGACAGCGAGTTCCACAGCTGCGACGCGGCGCTCGCTCAGCTCGTCGATCTCGACGTGGATCTGCGCAATCATGTCCATGCTGCGTACAACGACGTTGCTTCCCCCGGCATTCCGGGGCAAAACGCGCTCAGCCGCGGCGTCCGAAGAGGAACAGCGCGACGACGACGCGCCTGCGAGGAACGCGACCCAGGTCACGACCTCGAGGAACGTCGTCACTCGTAGCCCAGCTCTGCGAGGCGATCCTCGTCGAGCCCGAAGTAGTGGCCGAGCTCGTGGAGCACCGTGACGCGGATCTCCTCGCGCAGCTCGTCCACGTCGGCGAAGTCGGCCTCGAGCGGACGCCGGTAGATCGCGATCCGGTTCGGGAGCTCGCCCGGCGCCGGGCCGCCCTCGGTCAGCGGGATGCCGTCGAAGAGCCCGTAGAGGTCGGGCTCCTCGGGGTTCTCGTCCTCGACGACGACCGCGACGTTTCGCAGCGCCGCCGCGAGGTGCGGCGGCAGGCGTGTCGAGCGCCGAGCGGACGACGTCGTCGAACGTCACTCAGCGCACCGTGAGCGCGAGCACGGCCTTGTAGACGTGCAGCCGGTTCTCGGCCTGGTCCCAGACGAGCGAGCGGTCGCCGTAGAGGACGTCGGCGGTGATCTCCTCGCCGACGTGCGCCGGCAGGCAGTGGAGCGCGACCGCGTCCGGGTCGGCGAGTGCGAGCTTCTCGCCGTCGAGGCGGTAGGGCTCGAGGTCGCGCAGCCGGCGGTCGCGCTCCTCCTCCTGGCCCATGCTCGTCCAGACGTCGGTGTAGAGGACCTGCGCTCCCGCGACGGCCTCGCGCGCGTCGGTGACGAGCTCGATCGCTACCGCCGCTCGCCGCGGCGTCCTCGCTGCAGGAGGCGACGATCGCCTCGGTCGGGCCGGTAGCCCGGCGGGCACGCGGCGACGAGCGTCATCCCGGTTCGGGCCGCGATGCGCATCAGCGAGTGGCAGACGTTGTTGCCGTCGCCGAGGTAGGCGACGCGGACGCCGTCGAACGTGCCGAAGCGCTCGCGGATCGTCATCGCGTCGGCGAGCGCCTGGAGCGGGTGGGACGCGTCGGTGAGCCCGTTGACGATCGGGATCGTCGCGTGCTCGCGCGAACTCGTCCACCTCCGCCTGGTCGAACGTGCGGATCAGGATCGCGCTGAGGAAGCGGGAGAGGACGAGCGCCGTGTCGCGCGTCGACTCGCCGCGCGAGAGCTGGAGGTCGGCCGCAGGCACGTAGAGCGCCATCCCGCCGAGCTCGGCGATCCCGACCTCGGAGCTGATGCGCGTCCGCGTCGAGGGCTTGCGGAAGATGAGGCCCGACCGTGCGGCCGGGGAGGATGCGCAGCTCCTTGCGACGCGCCCGCTCGACCTTGAGCTCGTCGGCGAGGTCGAGCGCGAGGACGGAGCTCGTCCGCGCTCCAGTCCGCGACGCGCGTGTAGCTCCGGCCCTTGAGCGTGTCGGGGATCCCCGGCATGGGCGCGATGCTAGATCGGCTGCTGCGCCTCCGCGTTACGAGTCTTCGGTCGCGCGATGTCGCGCTTCACCGACGCGCTCAACGAGCAGATCGCGTACGAGTTCGCCGCCTCGCAGCAGTACGTCGCGATCGCCGTCCACTACGACGCGCAGACGCTCCCCCAGCTCGCCGCGCACTTCTACCGGCAGGCGCTCGAGGAGCGGAACCACGCGATGATGATGGTGCAGTACCTGCTCGATGCGGACGAGGCGGTCGTCGTCCCGGCCGTCGAGGCGCCGCAGGCCGAGTTCGCCGACGTCGTCGCGCCCGTGCAGCTCGCGCTCGACCAGGAGAAGCGCGTCACGAGCCAGATCCAGCAGCTCGCGCTCACGGCCCGCGAGGAGGGCGACCTCGTCGCGGAGCAGTTCATGCACTGGTTCCTGCAGGAGCAGCGCGAGGAGGTCTCGTCGATGTCGGCCCTGCTCGACGTCGTCACGCGCTCGAAGGACAACGTCATGCACGTCGAGGACTTCCTCGCCCGCGAGTCCGGCGGCGAGAACCCGCTCGAGGCCGGCGCGCCACCTGCCGCCGGCGGCGCGCTCTGAGCTCGGTGCGCACGCTGACGGTCCGCACCGAGCGGCAGAGCCAGCTCGTCGACATCACGAGCGCCGTGCAGGACGCGGTCGCCGGGGAGCGTGGCTCCGCGGTCCTCGTCTACGTGCCGCACACGACCGCGGGCGTGACCGTCAACGAGCACGCCGACCCGATGGTCGCGCGCGACTTCGAGACGGCGCTCGAGCGCATCGTCCCGGCCGACTGGCGCTGGCAGCACGTCGAGGAGGGCGAGGAGAACGCGCCGACGCACATCCGCGCCGTCGTTCATGGGCGCCGAGCGTCGTCGTGCCGCTCCGGGACGACGGGACGCTGGCGCTCGGCACGTGGCAGGGCATCTTCTTCTGCGAGTTCGACGGCCCGCGCGAGCGGTCGGTGCACGTCTCCGTGCTCGCGTAGCAGCACCACGGTGTCGGACTCGGTCCGACACCTGCTCGGGGCGAGCAGGTGTCGACCGAGTCGACACCGGTCGCATCCGCTGTCGCACCGCCTCGAACAGGACGATGCCCGCGGCGACGGCGACGTTGAGGCTGTCCGACGCCCCGGGCATGGGGATCGAGACGAGCTCGTCCGCGGCGTCGCGCCAGCCTGCCGAGACGCCGTGGCGCTCGCTCCCGACGACGACGGCCACGGGCCCGCACAGCCGGGCGTCCCAGCACCGACGCTCGGCCTCCGGCGTCGCGACGACGATGCTCACGCCACGTTCTCGGAGCCACGGCACGGCAGCGCTGCTCGTGCACTCGGCGACCGGTAGGTGGAAGAGGGTGCCGACCGAGCCACGCACGGCGTCGGGATGGAAGACGCCGGTGCGGCCGTCACAGGCGAGCAGGCCGGTCGCGCCGGACGAGCAGGCGGAGCGGACGAGCGTGCCCAGATTGCCCGGCCGCTCGATCCCCTCGGCGACGAGGAGCAGTGGGCGGTCGTCGAGCGCGACCGTCTCGAGCGTCGTCGGCCAGCGTCGCGCGACCGCGAGCACTCCGTCGGGGCGGGTCGCGGTCGAGATCGAGCGGAAGGCGCCCGCGCCGAGCGAGACCACGCGTGCTCCCCGTCGCTCGGCGAGCGTGACGAGCTCGTCGTCCGCCTTGCCGAGGAACAGGTCGGGCGCGGCATAGACCTCCTCGATCGCCGCCTCCGCCTCGAGCGCGCGCCGGAGCTGGCGGTGGCCTTCGAGCAGGAACGACGACGAGCTCCGCTTCCGCGCGAGGCGGCGCACCGCCTTGAGACGGTCGTTCGCGTCGCTCGTGATGAGGGTTCGTCGTGTCACGGTCCCTGCCCGGTCGAGGGTCGGAGCGGACACGGCGAGCCTGCTACGGCACGTCTCGTCGAGTCCGCGCGCACGCGCACACCGCGACCGTCCGACGACGGTCGGGGAGGCGCTCGTGGATGCGTGCGCTACCTGGACACGAGCTCGCAGCCTACGCCTGGCCACGGATTCGACCAGTGCGGCTAACCGTACGATCGAGGCGCGGCTACCCTGGACGCATGGCCGCGCCGGTGCGCAAGGGAGAGGAGGTCGAGGTCCGGATCGACTCGCTCGCCTACGGCGGGAACGGCGTCGGGCGGCTCGACGGCTTCGTCGTCTTCGTGCGCGGCGGGCTGCCGGGCGATCTCGTGCGCGCCCGCGCGACGAAGGTGAAGCGCGGGTTCGCGGAGGCGACGCAGGTCGGCGCTGCTCGAGCCCGGCCCGAACCGGGTCGAGGCGCCGTGCCGCCACTTCGGGATCTGCGGCGGCTGCCGCTTCCAGGATCTCGCCTACGACGCGCCAGCTCGCGGCGAAGGAGCTGCAGGTGCGCGACGCGCTCACGCGTCTCGGCGGCTTCGACGAGCCGCCGGTCGAGCCGATCGTGCCCGCGCGCTCGATCTTCGGCTACCGGAACAAGCTCGAGTACTCGTTCGCGGGCGACGACGGACGGCCTCGTGCTCGGGTTCCACCGGGCGGGCCGCTGGGACGAGGTGATCGACGTCGAGGAGTGCCTCCTCACGACCGACGTCGGGCAACGCGATCCGCGAGGCGGTCAAGGAGTGGGCGCGCGACGAGGGCCTCGAGCCCTACGACCAGGACACCCAGACCGGCTACCTGCGCCATCTCGTCGTGCGCGAGGGCCGGAACACGGGGCAGGTGCTCGTGCTGCTCGTCACCGCGCCGGGCGAGCGGTTCGACGCCGACTTCCTGATCGAGACCGCTCACGCGCTTCCCCGAGGTGCGCTCGCTCCACTGGGCGGTCAACGACCGCCCGGCGGAGGTGACGAACCTCCCGACCCGGCTGCTCTGGGGCGAGCCCTGGATCGAGGAGGAGCTCCTCGGCCTCCGGTTCCGCGTGCGGCCGAACGCCTTCCTGCAGACGAACACGGAGATGGCGGAGACCCTGTACGCGCTCGCGCGCGACGCCGCCGGGCTCACGGGGACCGAGGTCGTCTACGACCTCTACTGCGGCACGGGCACGATCGGGCTGGCGCTGGCCGGCGCTGCGGCGTCGGTCTGGGGCGTCGAGATCTCGGAGGAGTCGGTCGCGTGCGCGATCGAGAACGCCGAGGCGAACGGCATCGGCGAACGCACGGTTCTTCGCCGGCAACGTCGGGCAGTCGCTCGAGGAGCTGCGGGAGAAGGCAGGGCCGCCCGGACGTCGTCGTCGTCGATCCGCCGCGTGCCGGGCTCGCGGGGAAGGCACTCCGCCGGACCGGGGCGCTCGAGGCGCCGCGGCTCGTCTACGTCTCGTGCAACCCGACCACGCTCGCGTCCGACCTCGCCGTGCTCCGGGACGAGTACGGCTACCGGCTCGAGCGCTGCACGCCGGTCGACATGTTCCCGCACACGCCGCACATCGAGAGCGTCTCGCTGCTCACCCACACGGGCGTCCGCGCCGACAGCGATGATGGGGACGCACACGGGGGACTACGACAGAGGCGGTGAGAACGTGAACGCACGACGGCTGACAGTGCTGCTGCTCGCGGCGCTCGCGCTCGTGGCGGCGGGCTGCGGCGGTGACGACGCGAGCGATGCTTCGGGCGACACCGACACGGCGGTCGTCGAGGAGACGACGGCCGACGAGACGACCGAGACGACGGAGGAGACCGAGGACGACGGACGACGGGCGCGCTCGGCGAGAACTGCGCGGAGTTCGCGGGGCTCGGCTCGAAGCTCGCCCAGTCGCTCTCGGGCCAGGCGGGCGACCTCGACGAGGCACAGGAGCTCTTCGACGAGATCGCCGACCAGGTGCCCGAGGAGATCAGGGACGACTACGAGGTCCTCGCCGAGAACTTCGGGGAGATCGCCGAGGCGCTGAAGGACTCGACCTGGGCAGCGGCGCGACGCCGAGCTCCGAGGACCTGCAGAAGCTCCAGGAGCTGACCGCGTCGCTCGACTCGGCCGAGGTGCGGGAGGCGATCCGAGAACATCGAGGCCTGGGCGGAGGAAAACTGCTGACGTGGAGGCAGCCGGTCTCCGACGTCAGTCGGAGACCGGCTCCGCCCGACGCTCGCGCCACCGCCGCCAGAGCAGGTCGGCGTTCGGGACGAGGAACCCGAGCGAGACGGCCGGCAGGCCGGGCAGGCCGTTCAGCTCGAAGGCGTAGGTCGGACGAGCGTCGCGCGAGATCGCCGCGGTCATCCCGACCCACGTCGCCCCACGCGGAGCTCGAAGCGGGCCGCGGCCGCGAGGAAGAGCGCGAAGAAGATCACGTCGGGCGGGCCGAGCCTCGCGGCGGCGTCCTCGCCCGGGCAGGGCGAACGCGATCGCGATCCGCTCGAAGAGGCCGGGCTCCTCCTCGACCACGACCTTCGTCGGGCCGCGGTAGACCGAGGCGATGTCGACCACGGGACGACCGCCGCGACGAGCACGACCCACGAGAGCGCCTCGAAAGCTGGAGGAACCAGAAGCCGAAGAGTGCGAAGACGACGACCTTGGTGACGTTGAAGAGCGACTCGAGCCCTGCGAGGTCGAGCAGCACGGCGAGCACGACGCTCGTGAGCGAGCGGCGGGCAGGAGCGCTCGCCCCGTCGCGAGCGGTTCGAGCAGCCAGACGACGAGGAACGTCGCCGGGATCACGAGGAGCGCCAGGAGGGCGACGTCCCAGCGGTCGGCGAGCTCAGGCAGGCGCGCCGCGTGGGCGTCCCACACGGCAAGCGCGCCGAGCGCGAGCGCGGCGAGCAGCAGTCGGGCGCGGAGGCCCGGCGTCGAGCCGGCCTGGTTCAGTACGGCGGAAGCTCGGCCCACCAGGCACCGAGCGCCTTGAACGCGTTCCAGAAGCGCGTCTTCGCGTCCTGCTCGTCGAGGGACGCGTCGATGTCGGGCGTCACGAGCGCCTCGATCGTCGGCGTGAAGCTCTGCAGCTCGCCGAGCCGTCTCCGCGTCGAGCGTCCCGGGAGAGGGGGAACTCGAGCGCGTTGACGAAGTCGACGGTCGGCTCGCCCATGGCGACGAGGAGCTTCGGCTGCACGATGTGGAGCTCGCGGGTCGAGCCACGCGCGCGCCTGCTCCGGCTCCTCCGTCCCGAACTTGAGGCAGTTCGTGCCGTAGACGGCGAGCGGGTCGACGGCGAGCCGCTCGAGCGACTTCAGGAGCGCCTGACCGGCGCGACCGAAGAACGCGACGCCCTCGTGGATCTCGCTCTGCGTGGGGCGAGTGCTTGAGGAGCAAGATGTCGCCGAGCGGATGGCCGCTGCCGAGCACCGGCACGTGGAGCTCGTCGCCGAGCGCGAGCAGCTCGTCGCCCAGCTCGTTGATCTCCGACGATCGCGCGGCGGAGGTAGCGCTCCTGGATCTCGTCCCGGTTGGGTCGCTGCGCGACCACACCCCTCGATGCCTCAGCGGGCCGGTCGTCGGCAGTCGCCATCGTGTGTCTTCTTCGCGGAGGCCGTGGCTGCTTCCTCTACTCGCGACCGCGCTCAGCTCGACCCGGCGACCTTCTCCCGCACCTGCGCGACCCACTTGAGCGACTGGAGGTACGCGAGCGACTTGGGCCGGCGCAGCACGGTCGCGGTGCGCAACGAGAGAAGGAACTCCTCGGGACCGTCGAAGCGGCGCATCCGCAGCGCTCCGGTCCCGACGCCCTGCAGGACGTGCGCGTCCGATCCGGCCCCCTGCAGCATCCCGTACTTGCGTGCGAACCGGAGCGCCTCGTCGTTGTAGGCGTCGAAGAGCAGGCGCGCGTTGTAGACCTCGAGCACGTCGATCTCCGGCAGGTGCCGGTGGAGCACCGCGGGTGACGGGATCGAGTGCATCCGGTCGAAGGGGTGCGGGACGTAGACGACGCCCTCCTGCTCGCGGATCGCCGCGATGGTGTCGGCGAACGACATTCCCCGCGGGATCTCCTCGTGCAGGAAGAGCCCGATCACCTCGCCGTCGCGATCCGTCTTGACCTCCTCGCCCGGGATCACGATCGAGGTCGCGCCCACGCGCGGCCTCGACCGTCCTCCAGCGCCCCGCCGAAGACGTTGTGGTCGGTCACCGCGATCGCGCCGAGCTCCTCCGCCTCCGCGTGCGCGACGAGCGCCGCGGGCTCGATCGAGCAGTCGTGGGAGTGGTTGGTGTGCATGTGGAGGTCGGCGACGATCCAGTCGCGGTCGGCGAAGGGCTCGGTCTCGTGGCGGCGGGCCGGACGGCGGCGTCGCCGTGCCTCCGCGTAGTAGCGCTCGACGAGCTCCGCGACGGCACCGAAATCCTCGCCCTCGATCGTCGCCCGGCGCCCGGCGGCGTCGCGCTCGCGCGTCGGCGCATCCTCGGTCAGACGGAGAACCGCCGCGGCCGCGAGCTCCGGCTGGCCCGCGAGCCCCGGTGGCTCGACGACCGCGCACCCGGCCGCGGCTGCCTCCGCGCGCAGGCGGCGGAGCCCGTCGGGCGATGGCACGACGATCGCGGTCGCGCGGAGGAGCGTCCGCGCGCGCCTCGCCGCTGAGGGCGGTGCGCACGTGGACGCGATCGCGGAGCGCGAGCGGAATCGACGGGCGGGCTGCCAGCCGTCCCGTCCGGAGCACGATCGCCTCCCAGCCCTCGATCGCCCGCAGCGAACGGAGCACTGCGCGAACGACCGGCGAGGCTCCCGGCCGAGCTCTCGATCACGACTCGAGACAGCTTGGCGGCCGGTGCGAAGAGGTCGAGATCGACACCCATGGGGACGATCGCGAACTCGCCGGGGAACCGCTCCCGGGCTCGGGCGGCCGCCTCCTCGCTCGAGGCGAGCAGCGTGTCGATCCGCGCGAGGAGCCTGTCGCGCTGGTTCCGCCGCGGTGGGAAGCTGAGCCGCTCGGGATCGACGAAGGTCGCCACGGTCGTCGTCTCGGCCTCGAGGAGGGCGACGTAGGACAGTCCGGGGACGCCGGGGTCGAAGCCGTGCACGACGTCGAAGTCGCCGCGGCGTAGCGCGGTCGCGACGTTGGCCCGGACGCCGACGTGGATCCCGACGGCCGACCGGGGCGAGACGGGCACCGCGCGGGCAAGCGCGACGACGCCGTCGAGACGTCCCTCCTGCAGGGCCCGGCGACCCGCGAGCAGGTCCTTCGACCGCGAGGACGGCGCGAGCACGACGACGTGATGCCCCCGCTTGCGAAGCGCTTCGGCCAACCCGGCGACGTGCTCGTTCGTGTCGTGCGGCACCGACCACGCATGCGGGGTCACGAGGCAGATGCGAAGCGCCACGGGCCCCGATTGTAGGACGGCCCGCCGACCTGGGTGGCGTTGGCTAGAGCCCGAGCACCATCTCGTGCTGGCGAACGTCGACGTGCCCACCGAGCGTGCGCAGCGCCCACGCAGCCGCGTGCTCGGTCGGGAGGTTCAGGATGTTGAGCCCGGTACCGAGGGATCGCGCGCCGGCGAGCAGCGCCCGGAGCGGCTCACGGTCGCCGTGCAGCTGCAGGACCCACACCCGATCCCCGACGAGCCGGACGACGGCAGCCGCGCCGTCGACTCTCAGCCCGCGCGTCCCCGCCTGGCTTCGCGAGCGAGGCGTCTGCCCGCTGCCACGGCTCGGGCTCGGTGCGGCGGGCACGGATCCAGGCGTGAGCCTCGTCCGGGTCGCACTCGTCGGCCTCGCCGTCGCCGCCGTCGAGCGACCAGACCTCGACCTCGCGGACGCGCTCGTAGCCGAGCGCCTCGTAGAGCGCCGCTGCCTGCGTGTTCTCGACGATCACCTCGAGCCAGACGCGCTCGACGGCGCGCGCCCGAGCCTCGTCGTGCGCGGCGAGCATCAGTGCGCGACCGGTGCCGCGGCGGCGTTCCTCGGGCACCACGCCGAGACCCCCGATCCAGGCGTCGCGTGCCGCGCAGGCCGAGATTGACGAGACCGACAGGTCTCCCGTCGCGCACGGCGACGCGTGACGCAGCACGGTCGAGGTCGTACGTCTCGGTCAGGAACCGGAGTGCGTCCGCGTTCACCTGCATCGGGCGGAGGTAGCCCGCGTAGGCGGCGGTGAAGAGCGCGGCGAGCTCGTCGTCCGAGAGGCCGTCCGCGGAGCGAAGCTCGACGTCTGCCACGGCGACGAGCCTAGAGGAGCGGTCCCGGGCGGCGCCGTCGGCCGCCCCGGGACCGCGATCGTGCTCAGGCAGACGTGGCGGCCTTCGCCTTCGTCGGCTTGAGCGTGTTCTTCGTGATGAAGCGCTCGGTGTTCTCGTGCGCCTCGCTGTCGACGATCTGCACCGGCGGCGACTTCATCAGGTAGCTCGACGGTCCCTCGAGCGCGCCCGAGATGCCGTTGTTCAGGGCGAGCTTCGCGAGCCGAACGGCGTCGATCACGATGCCGGCCGAGTTCGGCGAGTCCCAGACCTCGAGCTTGAGCTCGATGTTGAGCGGCACGTCGCCGAACGAGGTCCCCTCCATGCGGATGTAGGCCCACTTGCGGTCGGTCAGCCACGGCACGAAGTCGGACGGGCCGACGTGGACGTTGTCGTCACCCATGTCGTAGTCGAGCATCGAGGTGACGGCGTTCGTCTTCGAGATCTTCTTCGACTCGAGGCGGTCGCGCTCGAGCATGTTGCGGAAGTCGGAGTTGCCGCCGACGTTGAGCTGCATCGTGCGGTCGAGGTGCACGCCGCGCTCGCGGAAGAGGCTCGTGAGGACGCGATGCGAGATCGTCGCGCCCACCTGCGACTTGATGTCGTCGCCGATGATCGGCACGCCCGCGTCCTCGAAGCGCTTCTGCCAGTACGCCTCGCGCGCGATGAAGACCGGCATGCAGTTCACCATCGCGCAGCCGGCCTCGAGGATCTTCTCCGTGTACCACTTCGTCGCGGCCTCGGAGCCGACCGGCAGGTAGTTGACGACGACGTCGGTGCCCGTCTCCCGGAGGATCTTGACGATGTCGGCCGTCTCGCCCGGCGCCTTCTCGACGATCTGGGCGAGGTACTTCCCGATCCCGTCGTGGGTCATGCCGCGGGAGACCTTGATCCCCGTCTTGGGAACCTTGGCGAACTCGATCGTGTCGTTCGGGTGCGCCCAGATCGCGTCGGCGAGGTCTTCGCCGACCTTGCCCTTGACGACGTCGAAGGCGGCGGTGAACTCGATGTCGGAGATGTGATAGCCGCCGAGGTCGACGTGCATGAGACCGGGGACGAACGCGTCCCGGTCGGCGTCCTTGTAGTACTCGACGCCCTGGAGGAGGGAGTTGGCGCAGTTGCCGACGCCGATGATCGCGACGCGCACCTTGTCCTTCGTGCGGGCGCCGCCGTTCTTGGAGCCGTTGGTCTCGGCCATGGTGTCCTTTCGCTTGCTCACGTGTGGGATGCCGAGCCCTTCGGTGAGCGCGGCGAGGATGACGTCGTTCGCGTTGGTGCCGCCTCGCGACGCCTCGGCGTGGATCTCGTCCTTCAGCTCCTGCGGAACCCGGAGGAGAAGGACGGGGCTTCGACCTGCTAGCACTTTGCGACGGCGGCCGCTCGGCTCGTATGGCACGGCGAAGCGCTCGGCGAGGATGCCGGCGGCGACGTCGTTGACGTTGGAGTCGCGGCGGGCGGTCTCGCGGACGAGCGCCTCCTTCAGGGGAGCGGGCATCCTGACCAGGATGCTCGTCCGGTGCAATGTGCTAGCAGGCAAAGTGCTAGCACTCTACCAGACCTGCGGTCGGAAGGGAGCTAGTTGATCTTGCAGAGCGGATCGCTGCCGAGCACGGCGCGCTGATCCGTGTTGGCCTGCGCATCGACGGCCGCGTCGTAGGCGTTTGGCGCGGGGCCTTCCCACATCACGTCCGGCGTGACGCCGGGGCCGATCACCGTCGCCCGGTACTTCTTGCCGTTGCCGACGGGGTGCGGCCCGTGCGGGTAGAAGCCGTAACAGAAGCCGCCGGTCGGCTTGTGGGTGAGGAAGCTGTTCTCGCGCTTCCAGCCCGCTCCGTAGGTGCTCCCGAAGGTGTCGACGAAGACGTTGCGGCCGTACGTGTCGAGGGGGACGCCGAAGCGCGTCGAGCGGAAGCCGTAGGCACCGCCGTCGCGGTACGTGAGCCGTCCGTACAGATGATGGAAGCGCCGGTACGACCAATCAGTCCAGAGCTCGAGCTCCGCCACCGGCCCCGACCAGTGCGAAAGCCGGAGCTCCCAGGCGCCCCGGTCCGCAGTCGGAGCGACGCCGTAGTTCGGCAGCATCCGCTGCCACGCCTGCAGCGCCCAGTGCTCGCCGTCCGGGGTCGTGCAGGCGGCGACCTTCCAGGCGAGCGGCGGGCCCCTGTACGCGCCGCAGACGTTCGGCCCGATCGAGCCGCCGTACTGGAGCTTGAACGCCACCTGTGGGACTGCTTGGCTCGGCGGGCGCGCATTGACGGCGCCCCAGGCGAGAAGCTGCCGCGACTGGCCCTCGGAACGGAACGAGATCAGCGCGCGGCCCTGCGCGTCCGCCTGCAGCCGGACGCCGGTCGCATCCCGCGCGATCAACTCCGACCCGTTTGCGCGCGCGGGGATCGACAGCGCCGCGAGACACAGCGCGAGCGCGACGAGCGGAGTGCGCGCGCGTACCTCATCCAGTCTCCTCCTGCCGCAGCCGTGGTTCCCGATCGCCGTGGCGATTCCGGTCGAGGGTAGCGCGGCCAGGGCGGGAATACGAGTGCGCTCGAGGGCGAGTCGTCTAGCCGACCGGCTCGGCGAGCTCGCGCAGCTGGCGACGCACGAAGAGGATCCGCTGCCCGACCGTCAGCCAGGCGATCGCGGCGAGCGCGTAGATCGGCCACTGGAGCAGGCCCCACGGGGCGAGCCCGAGGCCGACCGAGATGAGCACGACCCGCTCGACGCGCGAGCCGAAGCCGACGTCGCCGCGGAGGCCGATCGCCTCGGCCTTGGCGCGCGTGTACGAGACGAGGAAGGAGCCGATCACGGCCGCGAAGGCCGCCATGAGCGCCACCTCGTTCCCGTCGTGCATGAACGAGAGGCCGATCGCGGCCAGGATCGCCGCCTCGCCGACCCGGTCGAACGTCGAGTCGAGGAAGGCGCCGAACACCGTCCCCTTGCTCGCGGCCCGCGCGAGGGCGCCGTCCAGGATGTCTGCGATCGAGCCGACGACGAAGAGCGCGCCGCCGAGCCAGAAGAAGAGGTACTCGTTCCGCTGCTCGAAGCCGACGAGCACCGCCCCGGCGAGGCAGAGCACGACCCCGGCGAGGGTGAGCATGTCGGGCGTCAGCTTCGTCTTGGCGACGCTCTGCATGTAGCGCTGGAGAATCTCCCGCGCCGCCTGCATGTACTCCTGCTTGAGGCGGTCGAACGGGTTGACGCGCGGTTCCTCGCGCGACTCGCTCACGCGGCGCGGGTGAGCACGCGGCGCAACCGGCCGCGGAAGAGGATCGCGGCGACGACGAGCGCCACCACGAACCCCGCGACGCAGTCGAGCCAGAAGTGGTTGCCGGTGCCCATCACGGCGAACGTCACCCACGCCGGCCACGCGAGCCAGAGCACGCGCGCGAGGCGCGTCCGGCAGACGGAGGCCATCACGATCCCGACGATGAGCGCGTCCATCGCGTGCAGGCTGGGCATCGCTGCGTACTGATTGGAGGCAAACGCGATCAGCCCGCTGTCGTGGCTGACCGACCCGGACTCGACGAGCGTGTCGCTGAATCCCCACTCCGGGAACATGCGCGGGGGTGCCGTCGGCATCAGGACATAGCCGAGGAGGCCCGACGAGATTCGCTCCGATGAGCCAGTTGCGGAAGTCGGCGAACCGCTCGTGGTGCCGGAAGTAGATCCAGAGCAGCGTGATCCCGACGACGGCGAACTGCGAGAGCCAGTACGTATAGGAGGTGGCGACGACGAGAAGCTTCGACTGCTCGACGAAGTTCTGGATACCGGGCTCGATGAGCGCCTGGAGCTTGTTCTCGGCCTCGATCACGAGCGTGCCGTTCCAGAACGCCTCGGCGACGCCACGGTCCGCAGCGCCGCGCGCCGCCTGGTAGACGGCGTAGAAGCCGAACCACAGCGCGACCTGCAGGGCGAGGTGCGCCCAGCCGCGCGGGAGCCGGCGTGCCTCCGCGTACCCGGTCAAGCTCTCGATTCTATCCAGGCAGCGCGGCGGGCAGGTCGGGCCAACGGTATGCGAGGATCCCCCGAACGGGTGAGGAGGGCTCCATGGGCACAGTGACGGTGAGGCACGACGACGAGCTCGAGCGGGATTACGGCAAGTGGGTGCTCGTGCGGCGCTCGCTCGGCGTGGGCTCGTTCGGGATCAACGCCGTCGAGCTTCCTCCGGGCGATTCGATCCCGGAGCACGACGAGACGGAACGGGGGCACGAGGAGCTCTTCCTCGTGCTCGAGGGCACGCCGACGCTCGTCGCGGACGGGGCCGAGCACGGGCTGCGCCCCGGCTCGTTCGCCCGTCTCGACCCCGAGCCGAAGCGGACGGTGCGGAACGACGGCGACTCGGTCGCCCGCGTGCTCATCGTGTCCGCGCCGGTGACGAGCGGCTACGAGCCGATGGGCTGGGCATGACCGAAGAGCAGGTGTCCGGCTGAAGCCAGACACCGAGGTGCGCAGGGTGTCTGGCTTCAGCCAGACACCAGGTCCGTTTAGCCGCCGATGTAGGACATCTCGATGCGCGGCAGCTCGGTCGTCCCCTCGGTGCGGAGCTCCGAGTAGCGGTCCGTGCGTCGCGTCCACACGCCGGCGATGGCGTCCCGCAGCTCGTCCTGGTTCGCGCCCGAGCGCAGCAGCGCACGGAGATCCGTGCCGCGGCTCGCGAAGAGACACGTGTAGAGCTTCCCCTCCGCCGAGATCCGCGACCGCGTGCAGTCGCCGCAGAAGGGCTGCGTCACCGACGAGATCACGCCGATCTCGCCCGCTCCGTCCCGGTAGCGCCAGCGTTGCGCCACCTCCCCGCGGTACGCGGCCTCGACAGCCTCGAGCGGGAAGACGGCGCCGATCCGCTCGACGATCTCCGCGGCCGGGACGACGTCGTCGAGGCGCCAGCCGTTCGTCGTCCCCACGTCCATGTACTCGATGAAGCGGAGCGTGTGCCCCGTCCCGCGGAAGTACCGCGCCATCTCGACGATGCCGACGTCGTTGACGCCGCGCTTCACGACGGCGTTCACCTTTACCGGTAGCCCCACCGCCGCTGCCGCGTCGATTCCCTCGAGCACGCGGTCGACGGGAAAGTCCACGTCGTTCATCGCGCGGAAGGTCGCGTCGTCGAGCGAGTCGAGGCTGACGTTCACCCGGTCGAGGCCGGCGTCGCGCAGCCGCTGCGCTTTCCGCGCGAGGAGGGAGGCGTTCGTCGTCAGCGTCAGGTCGAGCCCTTCGATGGCCGCGAGCCGCTCGACGAGCGTCTCGAGCTCCTTTCGGAGCAACGGCTCCCCACCGGTGAGCCGGATCTTCTCGACGCCGAGACTTGCGAACGCCCGTGCGACCCGCTCGAGCTCCTCGAACGAGAGGAGCTCCTTTCGGTCCATGAAGCGGTAGTCCTGACCGAAGACCGACCGCGGCATGCAGTACGCGCACCGGAAGTTGCAGCGGTCGGTGACCGAGATCCGCAGGTCACGCACAGGCCGGCCGAGCGTGTCGAGGGGCTCCACGACCTGAGGGTATCCGGAAGGGTGGCGCCGTCGGTGTCCGACTTCAAGTCGGACACCTGCTCCTGCCTCGTGTTTCGAGGATCGTGCTCCGGGGAACCCCCGATTCCCCAACGAGAGCAGGGAGTCGAGATGGATGACGATCGCACCGAGGGCAAGCTCAAGCAGGGCGAGGGCCAGGTGCAGGAGACCTGGGGAGACGTCAAGGAGAAGGTCGGCGCCGACGGCGAGGCGGATCAGGCCGAGGGGAAGGCCAAGCAGGGCGAGGGCAAGGTCCAGGAGGCCTGGGGCGACACGAAGGAGAAGGCCGACGACCTCTGGGACCGGGCCAAGGACGCGGTCGACGGCGACGACGACGAGCCGAAGCGCTAGTCGACGATTCGTGAGCGGTGCCCGGCCCGCACCCGCGGGTCGGGCACCGTGAGCGCCGCATGAGGCTCGCGAAGCTCCTCCAGCACGTCACGACGAGCCTCTGGTTCGTCCCGGTCCTCTGCGTGCTCGCCGGGGCGGCAATCTCGTTCGGGACGATCGCCCTCGACCGGTACTTCGACTACGAGGCGCTTCCCGGCAACGTCGTCGGCGGCCCCGATGCGGCGACCGTGATCCTCGGCACGGTCGCGGCGTCCATGGTCAGCCTCGCGGCCCTCGTGCTGACGATCACGATGGTCGTCGTGCAGCTCGCGATGGGTCAGTTCTCGCCGCGGATCGTGCAGCGAATCCTGCAGGACAAGCCGAGTCAGCTCGCGATCGGGCTGTTCGTGGCGACCTTCGTGCACGCGATCCTCGCGCTCCGCGAGGTGACGAACAACGGGGACGGCACCGGAAACGTGCCGGGAATCGCCGTGGTGATGGCATTCGTGCTCGTTCTCGTCAGCATCGCGGTCCTCGTGATGTACGTCCACCACATAGGTCAGTCCTTACGGGTGTCGTCGTTGATCGAGCTCGTCGGCAAGGACACCCGGAAGCTCGTGGATCGCAAGTATCCGAACGCCGGCCCGGCGATCGAGCCGGAGTCCGGCGGACGGCGGGTCGTGTGCGCCCCGCGTTCGGGCGTCATCACCGGGATCGGCCATGAGGAGCTGGTCGAGGCGGCGCAGCAGGCCGAGGTCCGGCTCGAGCTCGTTCCCGCTCTGGGAGAGTTCGTCCCTGCAGGTGCGCCGCTCTTCCTGGTGCAGGGGGAGGCGGACCGCCTGGACGAGCAGCGCGTCCAACGGGCGTTGATCATGAGGTTGGAGCCGACCCTCGACGAGGACGTCGCCTACGGCTTCCGGCTCCTCGTCGACATCGCGGAACGCTCGCTCGCGGACTCCCCGTTCCAGGACCCGACGACGGCAGTCCAGGCGATCGACCGCCTGCACGACGTTCTTCGGCAGCTTGCCCGGCGGCCGTTCCCCGACGGACGTCATCGTGATGCAGAAGGGGAGGTACGGCTCGTCGTCCGCTCGATGAGCTGGGAGGCTTACGTGCACCTCGCCTTCGACGAGATCCGCATGGCGGGCGCGGGATCCCCTCAGGTCTCGAGGCGGCTGACCGCCGCACTCGAGGATCTGCGGTCGATCGCGCCGTCCGATCGTGTCGAGGTCGTGGACGAGCAGCTCGAGCTGCTCGCCACCGCGACGACGCGGGCGATGGAGGACGAGCGCGACGTCGAGCTGGCACTGCATGCCGACCGCGAGGGCATCGGAGCGGCGATCGCTGTCGAGCGCTGAGCGGCCGCGCGCCGTGCCGACGAGACTTGGGACGTGCGCGCGCTCGACAGCGTCCTTCCGAGGCACGACCGGCACGAGGCCCACGCGGTGGTCGTCGATGCGAGCCCCGAGGTTGCGGTCGCGACGTTTCTCTCGCTCCCGTCCGGCTCGGTCACCGTTACCCGGCTGCTACTCCGAGCCCGCGGCCTTCGATCCGCACCGTCGGTGCAGGAGCTGCTCGTGCAGCTCGGCTTCGCGGTGCTCCATCACTCGCCGACCGAAGTCGTGCTCGGCGCGGCGGGTCGGCCGTGGACACTACGCGGCGGGATCCACGGCTTCGCAGACGCGCGGCCCGGAGAGGTACGGGTCGCGCTCGACGTCCGCGCCACGCCGCTCACCGACGGCCGTTCGCGCCTCTCGACGGAGACGCGCATCGCTGCCGTCGACCGGCGTGCGCGCCGCGCGTTTCGTGCCTACTGGCTCGTCGTCGGGCCTTTCTCTGCCCTGATCCGCAGGCAGTGGCTCCGCGCGACGGCGACGCAGCTCGGGATCGGACGCTTGTAACAGGCTGTTGCAAGCTCGGTAGCCTCGCGCGGTGTCGCGCACCCGACCGCTCGTCGCCCTCGTGGCCGTCACGGCGGTCTGGGGGTACACGTTCGTCCCGGTGCAGGAGGCGGTCGCGGTCTACCCGCTCTTCGCGTTCCTCGCCGTCCGGTTCGCGATCTCCACCGTGACGCTGGCGCCGTTCGCGCTCGCCCCACTGCGTCACCTTCCGGGCGCCGGGTGGGCGGCGGGGCTGGGCGCCGGGACGCTGCTCGCCACGGCCTACGGCCTCCAGACCGCGGGCCTCGAGTTGACGACCGTCTCGAGCACCGGCTTCATCACGGGCCTCTACGTCGTCCTCACGCCGATCATCGCGCTCGTGGCCTTTCGCACCCCTGTTCCCGCGGCGGTCTGGGTCGGCGTCGTGCTCGCGCTCGCCGGGCTTCTCCTCCTGAGCGGAGCGCCCGGCGGCTCGTGGGCGGGCAACGCGCTCGTGCTCGGGAACGCCGTCGCGCAGTCCCTCCAGATCGTCGCGATGGAGCGGTTCGCGCCGCGGTACGACGCGCGTGCGCTGACGTTCCTCCAGATGGCCGTCGCCTTCGTCGGGATTCGCGGTGATCGCCCTCGTCGCCGGGCAGGCGGAGTGGCCCGCCGACGCGAGGACGTGGTATGCGCTCGTCGTCACGGGCGTCTTCGCGGGCGCCCTGGGCTACCTCGTCGCGACCTGGGTGCAGTCGCGCACGACGGCGGCGCGGGCCGCGCTCGTCTTCACGCTCGAGGCCCCGTTCGCCGCGCTCTTCGGCGTGCTGCTCCTCTCGGAGAGGCTCGGCTGGGTCGGCTGGACGGGGTGTGCCGTGATGCTGACCGGCATCGTCCTGGCCGAGCCGGCGGCGGCGGCCGTGCTCCGCCGCCTCGTGCCGACGAAGGGCTGAGCTTGGACGCCGTCCTCCTCGCGCTCATCTCGGCAGCCCTCTTCGGGGCGATGCCGGTCGCGGTGCGCTTCGCGCTCGTTCCCCCGCTCGTGCCGGCCGCAGTCGGCGCGCTCCTCATGCAGGTGGCGACGTTCGCCGTCCTCTGCGTGGCGGCGGCGATCCAGGGGGGCGTCACGCTCCACGGCCTGTGGCCGTTCCTGCTTGCGGGCGCGATCGCGCCCGGCCTCTCCAACCTCTTCATCACCGTCGCGATCCGCGAGGCCGGCTCGTCGCGCGCGTCGGTCGCGTTCGGCACCGCGCCGCTCTTCGCGGTGACGCTCGCCGTCCTCGTGTTCGACGAGCGCCCGGGGCCGGCGGTGCTCGCGGGAGCGTTCCTCATCGTCGGCGGCGGCATGGCGCTCGCCGGCGAGCGCGAACGGCCTGCGCACGTGCGTCGCATCGGCGTCGTCTTCGCGCTCGTCGGCGCGGCGCTGTTCGCGCTCCGTGACAACCTCGTGCGGGACCTCTCGCTGGACACCGACGTCCCGTCGATGACGGCCGGAGCGGCGATGCTCGCCTCCGGGCTCGTCGTGACCTCGGCGTTCGCGCTCGCGCGCGGGAACCGCATCGTCTGGCCCGCGCCGGTCATCGCCCGCTGGTTGCTGCCGGGCGCGTTCGTCGGCTTCTCGTACATCGCGCTGTTCGAGGCCTTCTACCGCGGCACCGTGTCGGTGGTGGCGCCGATCGTCGCCACGGAATCACTCTTCGGCGTCGCGTTCTCGGCGCTCCTGCTGCGCCGGAGCGAGCGGGTCGGCGCCCGGCTCGTGCTGGGCGCCGCCCTCGTGGTGGCGGGCGGCGCCCTGATCGCCGTCTTCCGCTAGCGCGTCAGCGCACGCGGTTGAAGTGGTGCTTGCGGATGAAGCGGGCGACCTTCCTGCCGATCACCGCGCCCTGGACGTCGGCGGTACGGAAGTGGATCCCGCCCCAGACCCGGGCGTCGACGACCTCCTGGAGTGCCTCGGAGAACCTGTCGAAGTGCCGGGTCTCCCGAGGGTCCCCGACCGGGAACCGGCCCGAGTGCATGTCGAAGCCGATCTTGTCGGTGCCGAAGAACTCCCGGAGGGTGTTGAGGACCGACCCGCTGACGCAGCCGTGTCCGGACGGATGGTCCGGGAACGGCGGTGTCCCGAGCGGCGGCGTCGTCGGCGTGGACGGGTGGAACAGCGGCTCCCAGGCCGGGTCTGCGACCGTGTCCGGGTTGCCGTCGTTCGCCGCTTCCTGGATCGCGGCCCTCGGGCGCCAGAAGTGCCAGTGCCACTTGTCGTTCCAGCAGCTGATCGCCCCGTCCGCGGCGGCGAGGTTCACCATCGCGAGGAGTCGTCGCCTCGTCGACGACGTCGAGCTGCCGTGCCGCCGAGAGCTCGCGGGTGAGCCGGTTGTAGAGCACCGCCGGCGCGAACTGCCAGAAGATCGCGGCCGCCGTCTGGTCCGCCGTCCTGGTCGCGCTGTTCAGCGCCCCGAGCGTCTTCACCTCGTCGAACTCCCGCGCGTACTTCCTGCTCGTGAGCGCGTTGGGGCCCTTCGAGCGGAACTGCGAGGGGCTCTCGATCAGGAACGGCCTCGCATCCCCGACCGACGCGTCCGGGTCGAGCGCCGTCGGTGTCACAGGCCGCCAGTCGCCCGGATCGGGCCCGATCACGGCGCCGAAGTCGAAGGGCGTCGAAGTACCCGTCGTTCGTTCGGGCCGCGAGCATCGCAGCCGCGGCCGCCTCGCCGGCGCGAACGCCTTCGAGCTCGACCAGCCCGTCCGGGACCCCGTCGAGTGTTGCCTGGTACGCCGTGTCGAGCGCCGCCACCTGGGCAGGCGCCACGAGCTTGACGAGCACGTGGTGGGCTGCCGTGGCAATGGCCGCGTCCGCCGACGCCCACGGCTGCACGCCGAGGGCCTGGACGTTCAGGAGGTACGGCTGGTGGCCGCGGTCGATCGCGTTGACCGCGTCGTAGACCGCTCCCTGCACCATCGCGATCCCGCGGGTCTGTCCGTGTGCGGTTGGCCGGAGGGTGATCGCCTGGTTCTGCGCGATCACGTTCCAGTCGTTCAGGACGTCCGCCTGGGCCACCGCCGGCGCCGCAAGTGCTGCGGCGGTCGCGGCGGAGGCAAGCAGCGCACGTCGGATGTGTCGGAACATGGTGGTGCCCCCCTTGTCGGTTTCCTCCAGGATCCGTCGCGACGCGGGGTGAGTTCCATGTGATCCTCGTCGGATGGTGTGTCACGGCCGCGACGTATCCACGCACAGGGCGTCGGCGCGGGTGGCACCAACCTGATATCATCCGACTCAGATTTTCCCCCGAAGAAGGCTCAAGGAAGGAGCACTACCCAATGGCGAAGACCATCGGCATCGACCTGGGGACGACGAACTCGTGCATGGCCGTCCTCGAGGGCGGCGAGCCGACCGTGATCCCGAACGCGGAGGGCGGGCGCACGACGCCGTCGGTCGTCGCGTTCGCGAAGGACGGTCAGCGGCTCGTCGGGGCGCCCGCCCGGCGCCAGCAGGTGACGAACCCCGAGAACACGGTGTTCTCGATCAAGCGCTTCATGGGGCGCAAGTGGGACGAGGTCTCCGAGGAGATGACGATCGTCCCCTACGCCGTCGAGCAGGGCGAGAACGGCGACGCCCGCGTGGCGGTCGAGGGCAAGCAGTACGCGCCGCCGGAGATCAGCGCGATGATCCTCCAGAAGCTCCGGGCCGACGCAGAGGCGTTCCTCGGCGAGCCGGTGACCGACGCCGTCGTCACCGTGCCCGCGTACTTCAACAACGCGCAGCGCGAGGCGACGAAGGACGCCGGCAGGATCGCCGGTCTCAACGTCCTGCGAATCGTCAACGAGCCGACCGCGGCCGCGCTCGCCTACGGGCTCGACAAGGAGGCGACCGACCAGACGATCCTCGTCTTCGACCTCGGCGGCGGGACGTTCGACGTCTCGGTGCTCGAGCTCGGCGACGGCGTCTTCGAGGTCAAGTCGACGAACGGCGACAACCATCTCGGCGGCGACAACTTCGACAAGGCGATCGTCGACTGGATGGCCGCCGAGTTCAAGAAGGACCAGGGCATCGACCTCTCGCAGGACAAGATGGCCCTGCAGCGCCTCTACGAGGCCGCCGAGAAGGCGAAGATCGAGCTGTCGTCCACGATGACGACGCAGATCAACCTGCCGTTCGTCACCGCGACGCCCGAAGGCCCCAAGCACCTCGACCTGCAGCTCACCCGCGCCAAGCTCCAGGAGCTGACGCAGGCGCTGCTCGAGCGGACGGTCGGCCCGACGAAGCAGGCGCTGAAGGATGCCGGGGTCGAGGCCTCGGGCATCGACCACGTCGTGCTCGTCGGCGGCATGACCCGCATGCCGGCCGTGCAGGAAAAGGTGAAGGAGCTGATCGGCAAGGAGCCGCACCGGGGCGTCAACCCGGACGAGGTCGTGGCGGTGGGCGCGGCGATCCAGGCCGGCGTCCTCAAGGGCGACGTCAAGGACGTCCTCCTGCTGGACGTCACCCCGCTCTCGCTCGGGATCGAGACGAAGGGCGGCGTGATGACCCCGCTGATCGAGCGGAACACGACGATCCCGACGCGCAAGTCGGAGACGTTCTCGACGGCCGACGACAACCAGCCGTCGGTCGAGATCCACGTGCTCCAGGGCGAGTCGGAGATGGCGACGTTCAACAAGACGCTCGGCAAGTTCCAGCTCGTCGGGATCCCGCCTGCACCGCGCGGGATGCCACAGATCGAGGTGTCGTTCGACATCGACGCGAACGGGATCATCCACGTGACCGCGAAGGACGTGGGCACGGGGAACGAGCAGCAGATCCGGATCGAGGGCGGCTCGGGCCTCTCGGAGGAGGAGGTCTCGCGGATGGTCGGCGAGGCCGAGTCGCACGCCGACGAGGCGCGGAAGCTGCGCGAGCTCGCCGATGCGCGGAACACCGCCGAGCAGCTCGCCTACCAGACCGAGAAGGCGCTCGGCGAGCACCGCGACAAGCTCGACGCGTCCGACGCGGGCACGATCGAGGGGCGCGTGATGGAGCTCCGCCAGGCGCTCGAGTCGAACGACCCGGCCGAGATCCAGGCGAAGGCGACGGCTCTGGAGCAGGCGGCGCAGCCGCTCGCCCAGGCGGTCTACGCCCAGGCGAGCCAGCAGGCAGCCTCGTCCGCCCCCGCGGGCGACGGCGGCACGCCGGCCGGCGACGGCGACGAGGTCGTGGAGGACGCCGACTACGAGGTGATCGACGAGGACGAGGCGGCGAAGACGACGTGACCGACGAGCGTCACGAGATCGTCGAGCCGACGCACGGGGACGGCGAGCCTGGCTCGCCGTCCACGGACGGCACCGCGGAGTCGACTCCGCTCGACGCGGAGGAGCTCCTCGCGCGCGTCCAGGACGCGGAGCGCGAGCGGGACCGGAACCTCGACGACCTGCGGCGGGTCGCGGCCGACTTCGACAACTACCGCAAGCGTGTCGTGCGCGAGCAGGGGCAGCTCCTCGAGCGCGCCGGCGAGCGGGTCGTGGTCAAGCTCCTGCCCGTGCTCGACGACCTCGAGCGCGCGCTCGACGCGGCCGAGCACCACGAGGAGGCGAAGGTGCTCGAGGGCGTCCGCATGACGAAGGACGCGCTCGCGGGCCTGCTCGCCTCGGAGGGCGTCGAGGAGATCGCCGCGGACGGCCCGTTCGACCCGCACGTCCACGAGGCGCTCATGACGCAGCCCGCGGAAGGCGTCGAGCCGGGCCACGTCGCGCAGGTCGTCCAGCGCGGCTACCGGATCGGCGACGCCGTGCTCCGGCCCGCGCGCGTCGTGGTGGCCGAGGGGCCGAGCGAGAGCTGAGATGGCGCCCCGCGACCCGTACGCCGTCCTCGGCGTGCCGAAGACGGCGACCGACGACGAGCTGAAGAAGGCCTACCGGAAGCTCGCCCGCGAGCTCCATCCCGACCGCAATCCGGACGACGCGTCCGCGGAGGAGCGGTTCAAGGACGTCCAGACCGCGTACGACATCCTCTCGGACGCCGAGAAGCGCCGGGCGTACGACCGCTTCGGCGCCAACGGCCCCGGACCCCAGGGCGGGTTCGGTCCGGGTGGCGCCCGGTACCAGAACGTCGATCTCGGCGACCTCTCCGACCTGCTCGGGAACTTCGGCTCGTTCTTCGGGCGCGGCCAGCGCTCGGGGCGACCGCAGCCCGAGCGGGGCGCGGACTTCGAGTCCCGCGTCCGCATCTCCTTCGAGGACGCGCTCGAGGGCGTGCAGATCCGCGTCCCGATCGAGGTCGAGACCGCCTGCCACGTCTGCGGCGGGTCGGGCGCCGAGCCGGGCACCGCGCCGCGCACGTGCCCGGACTGCCAGGGCTCGGGCGTGATCTCCGACAGCCAGGGCCTCTTCGCGCTCTCGCATCCGTGCCCGCGGTGCCGCGGGAACGGCGTGATCGTCGACACGCCCTGCAAGAACTGCAGCGGCAGCGGGCGCGAGCGCGTCACGCGCCGCTACCAGGTCAAGGTCCCCGCCGGCGCGAAGGACGGCACGCGCATCCGGCTCAAGGGCAAGGGTGAGGCCGGGCGCAACGGCGGCCCCGCCGGCGACCTCTTCGTCCGGGTTGAGGTCGAGCCGTCGCCGCTCTACGAGCGCCGTGGCTCGGACCTCGTGCTGGAGGTGCCCGTCACCTACGCCGAGGCCGCGCTGGGCGCGACGGTGCAGATCCCGACCCCGCAGGGGCCGGTCGGGCTGAAGGTGCCGTCGGGCTCCGAGAGCGGGAAGCTGCTCCGGGTGAAGGGCCGCGGCGCGCCCAAGCTGAAGGGCGGCGGCAAGGGCGACCTGCTCGCGCGGCTCAAGGTGACCGTGCCGCAGAAGCTCTCGAAGGCCGAGCGCGAGGCGCTCGAGGCGTACCAGCGCTCCTCGCGCGAGGCGCCGCGCGAGCATCTTGCGAGGAGCTCGATAGCCATGCCCGACCGCCCGCGCTACATGATCTCCGTCGCCGCCGAGCTCGCCGGCCTCCACCCGCAGACGATGCGGATGTACGAGAGCCGCGGCCTCGTCCGGCCGGCGCGCACGCCCGGCGGCACGCGCCTCTACTCCGAGAGCGACGTCGAGCGCCTGAAGCTGATCCAGCGGCTCACGACCGAGCTCGGCCTGAACCTCGCCGGCGTCGAGCAGGTCCTGCGGCTCGAGGACGAGCTGCGGCGGCTGACCGCTCGCATGCGCCAGCTCGAGCGCGACCTGCGCGACGAGATTCGCTCGACCCACCAGCAGTACCGGCGGGAGATCGTCGCGTACCGCGCGCCGCAGCCGCCCGCCCGGCAGACCCGAGGAGAGACATGGACTTCGAGAAGCTGACGCTGAAGAGCGGGGAAGCGGTCGCGGGCGCGCAGGAGCTTGCGCGGCGTGCCGGCAACCCCGAGCTGACCCCCGACCACCTGACGCTCGCGCTGCTCGACCAGGAGCTCCCACGGACGCTCGTCGAGCGCTCCGGCGCGAACGCCGCGGCCCTGCGGAGCGAGGCCGAGGCGCGGCTCGCGCAGCAGCCGTCCGTGTCGGGCGGCGCGGCGCAGCCGCAGGCCTCCGCGGCGTTCCGGCGGGTGCTCGACGCCGCCTTCGAGGAGGCGACGACGCTCGGCGACGAGTTCGTCTCGGTCGAGCACCTGCTCCTCGCGCTCGCGCTCGTGCCGCGGGAGGCCCTTCTCGCCGCGCTCCAGCAGGTGCGCGGCGGCCAGCGCGTGACCTCGCAGGACCCGGAGGGCTCCTACCAGGCGCTCGAGAAGTACGGCCGCGACCTGACCGCGCTCGCCGAGCAGGGGAAGCTCGATCCGGTGATCGGTCGCGACGAGGAGATCCGCCGCACGATCCAGGTGCTCTCGCGGCGCACGAAGAACAACCCGGTCCTGATCGGCGAGCCGGGGGTGGGGAAGACCGCGATCGCGGAGGGCCTCGCTCAGCGGATCGTCGCCGGCGACGTCCCGTCGGGTCTCGAGGGCAAGCGCGTCTGGGCGCTCGACGTCGGAGCGCTGATCGCCGGCGCGAAGTACCGCGGCGAGTTCGAGGAGCGGCTGAAGGCCGTCCTCGCCGAGATCACCTCGAGCGAGGGCGAGATCGTCCTCTTCATCGACGAGCTGCACACGATCGTCGGCGCCGGCGCGGCGGAGGGCGCGGTCTCGGCGGGCAATCTCCTGAAGCCGATGCTCGCGCGCGGGGAGCTGCGCGCGGTGGGCGCGACGACTCTCGACGAGTACCGCTCGCACATCGAGAAGGACGCGGCGCTCGAGCGGCGCTTCCAGCCGGTGCTCGTCGGCGAGCCGTCGGTGGCGGACACGATCGGCATCCTTCGCGGGTTGAAGGAGCGCTACGAGGCGCACCACGGCGTCCGGATCCGCGATGCCGCGCTCGTCGCCGCGGCGGTGCTCTCCGACCGCTACATCTCCGACCGCTTCCTGCCCGACAAGGCGATCGACCTCGTCGACGAGGCGGCGTCGCGCCTGCGGATGGAGATCGACTCCTCCCCGGTCGAGCTGGACGAGGCCGAGCGCCGCGTGACGCAGCTCGAGATCGAGCTCGCCGCGATGGCGAAGGAGGCGCCCGCAGACGAGGGAGCCGCTCGAGAAGGAGCTGGCCGAGGCGAAGACGCGCCGCGACGAGCTGGCGGCCCGCTGGGCGAACGAGAAGGACGTGCTCGACCGGATCAAGGACGTCACCAAGCAGATCGACGAGCTGCGGATGGAGGCCGAGCGCGCCGAGCGCGCCGGCGAGCTCGCCCGCGTCGCGGAGATCCGCTACGGGCTCCTCCCCGAGCTCGAGCGGGAGCTCTCCGAGCGCGCCGAGCCCGAGGCCGCCCCGATGGTCAAGGAGGAGGTCGACGAGGACGACATCGCCTCGGTCGTCGCGCAGTGGACGGGGATCCCGACCTCGCGCCTGCTCGAGGGCGAGGTCGAGAAGCTCGTCCACATGGAGGTGCGCCTCCACGAACGTGTCGTCGGCCAGGACGCGGCGATCGAGGCCGTCTCGAACGCCCTGCGGCGGGCGCGCTCTGGGCTCCAGGATCCGAACCGGCCGATCGGCTCGTTCATCTTCCTCGGGCCGACGGGCGTCGGGAAGACCGAGCTTGCCCGCGCGCTCGCCGAGTTCATGTTCGACGACGAGCGCGCGATCGTCCGGCTCGACATGTCGGAGTACCAGGAGAAGCACACGGTCTCGCGGCTCGTCGGCGCCCCGCCGGGCTACATCGGCTACGAGGAGGGCGGCCAGCTGACCGAGGCGGTCCGGCGGCGGCCGTACTCGGTGATCCTGCTCGACGAGATCG
Organism: uncultured Actinomycetes bacterium; assembly: GCA_963791895.1. Classification (GTDB taxonomy): domain Bacteria; phylum Actinomycetota; class Thermoleophilia; order Gaiellales; family Gaiellaceae; genus Gaiella. The sequence goes on along the minus strand of CAWBTY010000007.1, from coordinate 99,773 downwards.
AGAAGGCGCACGCCGAGGTCTTCGACATCCTTCTCCAGCTGCTCGACGACGGCCGCCTGACGGACGGGCACGGCCGGACGGTCGACTTCCGCAACACCGTCGTGATCATGACCTCGAACCTCCGCTCGGCGGAGGCCCTGACCGAGCGCTTCCGGCCGGAGTTCCTGAACCGGATCGACGAGATCGTCGTCTTCGACGCCCTCACCCGGGAGCAGCTCGGCTCGATCGTCGAGATGCAGCTCGCGCGTCTCAACGACCGGCTCGCCGAGCGCGGGCTCACGCTCGAGCTGACCGAGGGCGCCCGCGAGCTCCTCGCCGAGGCAGGCTGGGATCCCGCCTACGGCGCGCGACCGCTCAAGCGGGCGATCCAGCGCCTGCTCGAGAATCCGCTCGCGCTCCGCCTCCTCGAGGGCGAGTTCCGCGAGGGCGATGCGATCCACGCGTACGCCGAGCTTGGCGAGATCCGGTTCACGGCCGATTCCGCAGACGCCGGAGCGGCCGAGGACGCGGAGCCGGTCGCGGTCGAGTCCTGAGCACCTCGGGGTGACGCGGCTCGCGCCGCGTCACCCCTCCCCCGGCGGGTGCCGTCAGGCGAGGACGAGCGAGAGGTCGTCGGCTCCCGCCAGCTTGTAGTTCGCCCCCCCGCTGAACGTCACGACGACCATGACCTGCTTCGCGCCGCGCGGCACGGTGGCGCTCCGGCTGCGCGAGGCCATGTCCTGACCGGAGATGGTCGTGTCGGGGCCGAGGCGGATCGTCGCGAGGACCTTGCCGCTCGCGTCGGTGAACTGGGCCCGCACTTGCGTCGTCGCCTGCGTCACGTAGTTGCCGAGCCACCCACTGAGCGTCGCCCGACGTCCAGCTGCGGCGGCCGGGAGACTGATCGTCTGCTTGCCGATCGTCGCCTTCGCCGAGACTGCGTCGGTCGTCGTCCCTCCGAAGAAGTAGTTCTTGCCCCGCTTCGGCGAGCCCTTCGACCGTGCGGAGAACCAGCCGTTCGGGAAGGCGTAGGACGCGGCGCCGAACTGGCCCGCCTCGTTCGTCCAGCCGGGCACGGCGCCGAAGGCGCCGACGGCGGTGATCCCCGCGCCTCCCTCCGCGCCCGGGTTCTTGATGAGGTTCTTCCCGCACACCCCGCAGGTCGCGCCGGGCGCGGCGGCCGCCGTGGCGAGCAGGACGGTGAGAAGGAGCAGCGCCGCGCCGAGCGCGACGCGGGCTCCGGGTCGACGGTGTGGGCGTGCATGTCTCATCGTGACCTCCTTGGGTCGTCGTGGTGCGAAGCGGGCGTGTGCCGAGGACCGGGTCATCCGACGCGACCCCCGACGACGAGGTGTGCGAGCTCCAGCTCGCGCGAGACGAGTGGCCGCGGCAGGCCGCGGGCTACGCGCTCGAGCCGGCCGGTATGGAAGGTGAGCCAGTCGGCCTGGCTCTCCCAGACGTCGATGGTGCGAAAGCCCTCGTCTGTCGGACCGGCGGCATGGACGATGAGGCCCGCCGGGGCCTCGTCCTCGAGCGCGGCGGCATAGGCGGCGTAGCGCTCCCAGCTGGCCGGGACGTCCTGGACCACCGCATACGACATGCGCCGCACGCTCGCACGGGCCGGTAGAGAACCGGTAGAGGGACGCCCAACGATCAGAATCGGCCGCGTGGACGAGCTGCGCGTTCTCGGTCCGGTCGAGGTCGTCGTCGACGGCACGCCGGTCGCGCTGCCCGCGATGCAGCGACGCCTGCTCGCAGGGCTCGTCGTCGCCGACGGCAGCGTGCGCTCCCTGGACGAGCTCGCCGACGGGCTCTGGGGCGACGCGCCCCCGGCCTCGGCCCGGAAGCTGCTCCAGCTCTACGTCTCGCAGCTCCGGAAGGTCCTGCCGCCGCCGCTCGTGATCGAGACGAGCGCGGGAGGCTACGCGCTCGCCGTCGAGCCGGGCCACGTCGACAGCGGGCGGTTCGAGGAGCTTCTCGCGGAGGCGGTCGCGGCCCGTCGGGCCGGGAACCCCGCCCGCGCCGGATCGCTCGCGGTCCGTGCGCTCGCGCTCTGGCGCGGCCGGGCGTTCGGCGACCTCGCCTACGACGTGGCGTTGCGCGACGAGGCGGAGCGGCTCGAGGACCTGCGCCTCGCGGCGACGGAGGAGCGGGTCCGGGCGGAGCTCGCGCTGGGCCGTCACGACGCGGTCGTGTCCGACGCCGTCGCGCACGCGGAGGCCAGCCCGCTGCGCGAGCCGGCGCAGGAGCTCGCGATGCTGGCGCTCTACCGCTGCGGCCGGCAGTCGGACGCTCTCGCGCACTACACGCTCGCGCACGGGCGGCTCGACGAGCTCGGGCTGGAGCCGGGGCGTGCCCTGCGCTCGCTGCAACAGCAGATCCTTCGACACGATCCGGCGCTCGAGGTCGAGGCGCCCGGGGGCGACGCCGCCCCGCTCCCCGTCCCGCCTACGACGCTCGTCGGCCGCGAACGCGAGGTGACGCAGCTCGTCGGGCTGCTCGAGCGCCACGACGTGCGCCTCGTCGTGCTCACCGGCGCCGGCGGGAGCGGCAAGACGCGACTCGCTCTCGAGGCCGCCCGCAGGGCCGCTGCGTCGTTCGCGAACGGCGCCGCGCTCGTCGAGCTCGCGCCGCTCCGCGATCCCGCGCTCGTCGCCCAGACCATCCTCGCGAGCCTCGGCGCGGCCCCCGCCTCGGACGAGGACCCCGCGGAGGCCGTCGTGCGCGCGCTCGCGGCCCAGGACCTGCTGCTCGTCGTGGACAACGCCGAGCACGTGCGGCAGGCGGCGCCGCTCTACACGGAGCTCGTCGCACGGTCGCCGCGCCTGACGATCCTCGTCACCAGCCGGGCCGTTCTCCACGTCTCCGGCGAGCACGTCTTCCCGGTCGCGCCCCTCGGCGACGCCGATGCCGTCGACCTCTTCGTCGAGCGCGCGCGGCTGCTCGACCCGTCGTTCGCCCGGACGCCGGAGAACGAGGATGACCTGCTCGAGATCTGCCGGCGGGTCGACGGCCTCCCGCTGGCGATCGAGCTCGCGGCCGCCAGGATCCGCACCCTGGCGACCGGGGTGCTGCGCGAGCGGCTCGAGGAGCGCCTCGCCCTCCTCACCGGAGGCCCCCGCGACCTCCCGGCGCGCCAGCAGACGCTGCGGGAGACCATCGACTGGAGCTACGACCTCCTCGGCGAGGACGAGCGCGCGCTGCTGGCACGGCTCTCCGTCTTCCCGGCCGGCGCGACCCTGGACGCCGTCGGATGCGTGTGCCTGGACGGCGACGATGGACGCGCGCTCGACCTCGTGGAGCGCCTCCTCGACGCGTCACTGCTCGCCGTGCACGACGGTCCGGTCGAGCGGCGGTATCGCATGCTCGAGACCGTCCGTCAGTACGCCGCCGGCCGTCTGCAGGACGGCGACGCGTCCGAGACCTCGAGGCGCCACGCCGAATGGTGCCTCGCCCTGGCGGAGACCGCGGAGCAGGAGCTCAGCGGCAAGGACCAGTCGCGGTGGTTCGCGACGCTCGAAGCCGAGCACGACAACCTCCGCGCCGCGCTCGACCACCTCGGGCAGGGCGGCGACCGAGCGCTGAGGCTGCGCCTCACGGTCGCGCTCAGCCGCTTCTGGTACGTCCGCGGGTACCTGGCAGAGGGCCGCGGCCGTCTCGACGACGCCCTCGCCGACGGGGGCGACCTCCCCGCGCAGCTCGTGCGCAGGGCGCACACGGCCTCCGCCGCACACGCCCTGCTGCAGGGCGACTACGCAGCGGCGACCCGCTCGTCGGAGGCGGCCCTCGACGCCGCCCGGCGCGACGGCGAGCCGCGGTTCGTCGCGAACGCGCTGAGCAACCTCGGCGCGATCGTCCTCGCGGCGGGCGACCACGAGCGCGCGGCTGCCGTGCTCGAGGAGGCGGTCGAGCTCGCCCGCGAGGTCGGTGACACGAGGATCGCGGCGCTCGCGATCAACAACCTCGGCGACCTGGCGCTGACGACGGGGGACTACGCGCGCGCCCGGCCGCTCTTCGAGGAGAGCCACGGGCTGCTCGTGGCCCGGGGCGACACGGCGAACATCGCCCGGTCGCTCTTCAACCGCGGCGCTGTCGATCTGATGCTCGGCGACCACGCAGCGGCCGACCGGCTGCTTCGCGAGGCGCTCGTGCTCGCGGGGGAGACGGGGGACAAGGAGGACATCGCCTGGTGCCTGGAGGGCCTCGCCTCGGTCGCCGCCGTCGCGGGGGACGGGGAGCGGGCCGCGACGCTGCACGGCGTCGCAGGCGCCCTGCTCGCGGAGATGGGCGCGGAGTTCAAGCCGTTCGAGCGCCAGCTGCACGAGACGACGGAGGAGCGCGCCCGCGCGCTCTGCGGGCCGGACGCGTTCGCCTCGGCCCGGGAGCGGGGCGCCTCGCTGCCCCTCACCGAGGGCCTCGCCGTCGCGCACGCCGCGTCGCCGACCGCCTGACCCCGGCGGCTCGGCTCTGTCGCGCCGGTGACACAACGGGGGTCGCACGCGCGCACGACGTTCGGGCCGGGCCGTCCTAGCCTCGGATCTGCCCATGCAGATCGGTCGCCACCCACGGAAGGGACGGTCATGACCAGCAAGTGCGTACACCGAGTCACCTCGTCACTCGTTGTCTCGTTCGCGGTCGCGGCGGCATTCGCGGCGAATGCGGCAGCCTGGATCCCGTCGGTCGACGCCGACGAGCCGCTCCATGCGTCCCGCGCGATCGCCGTCGTCCCTGACGCGTTCGAGCGCGCCACGAAGCGGCAAGCGCAGAAGCTCCAGGCCGCCTCGGCGGGGCCGGATGCGTTCGAGCGGGCCGTGAGGCGCGCAGGCGAGTCGGTAGCGCGAGGGGCGGCGGCGCACTGCGCCAGAGCTGGGGGGAGACGGCGTGGCAACGCTCGGGTCGAATCGACCCGAGCGTTGCCACGCCTGTGGCGCCTAGGATCGGCGGGTGGCCTCGTACTCGGTCAACGACGCCGCCGTCGCGCACGCTCGTCGCCTGATCGACGGCCGGCAGTACGTGCTCGACAGCGACTGGGGCGACGTGCAGCCGGGTGCGGAGACCGAGAACCGCTACCTCGAGTCGCACAGCTGGGAGGACTACGCCGCGTGGCATCTCGGGCTCACCGAGGGTGCGGCCGACGAGACGAAGGCCCGCTATGCCTTCGTCTACGGCGATCTGCGGCGGGTGCACCGCACGGGACTGATCGCGTGCGTCTACCGGGCGGCGGAGTGGCGTCACAAGGAGATCGAGCTCGCCGCGCACGACCTGCTGCAGCGCCTCGACGCAAAGGCGGGTTGAGCGTGCTCCTCCTCGTCGCTGCGACCGAGCGAGAGCTGTGCGGGCACGACGGGCTCGTCTGCGGCGTGGGGCCGGTCGAGGCTGCCGTCGCGACTGCGCGGGCACTCGCGCTCAACGAGATTCGAGCGGTCGTGCACGTCGGGCTCGCCGGGGCCCGCGACCTCGCGCCGGGGTCGCTCGTCGTCGGGACGGAGGCGGTCTACTGCGATCTCTCGGCAGAGTGGCCGGTCGTCGACCGGGCCTCGCCGGACGAGCGCCTTCGTGAGCTCGTGGTCGAGGCCCTGCCCGATGCGATCGGCGCTCCGATCCTGACCTCCGCCGCGGTCGGTGGGGCGGGCACCGGCCCGGCGCAGGGCCCGCTTGTCGAGGCCATGGAAGGCTTCGGCGTGCTCCGGGCCGCGGCGCTCGCCGGGGTGCCGGCGGTGGAGGTGCGCGCGGTGTCCAATCCGGTCGGCGAGGCGGATCGGTCGCGCTGGGATCTCGACAGCGGCTTCCGCGCCCTCGCCGCGGCGCTTCCGGTCGTCGTCGCCGCGGTGGCCGGGCCGACCTGGTCGAGCCCTGGTCGCGTGCCGTGACAGGAGCGTGACAAGGGTACGGTTGCCGCGTGCCGCGGCCCCGGTATCCGGCGACGAGCGAGACCCCGCCTCCGCTCCCGCCGGTGTCGCGCACGGTGGGGCAGGTCGTCGCCGAGGCGATCAAGCTGTACCAGGCGAACCTCGGGCCGGCCCTCGCGCTCGGGATCCCCGTCGCCGCGGTCGACCAGCTGGTCGTCGACCGGGCCCTGGGCACGCGCGTCCTGGTTCTCATCGCCGTCTCGCCCCTCTTCAGCCTCGCCTATGCCGGCGCGTGCGCGATCCGCCAGGGGGAGAGCCCGCCGGTCCGTACGTGGCTCGTCGCGGTCGGCGTCGGCGTCGTGACCTTCTTCCCGGCTGCGTTCTTCTTCGCGTGGTTCGTGATCGCGGCGATCCTCTGGCTCGGGATCGCCGGGCACGCCGTGCCGGCCGTGATGGCCGAGCGTCTTGGCCCGGTTCAGGCTCTTCGCAGGACCGTCGAGCTCGGCCGGGCGGACTACGTCCATGCCGCGGGCTCGTTCGCGACGCTTGCGCTCCTCTTCGGGCTGACCCGGCTCGCGCTCGGGCTCCTGCTCTCGAGCCAGGCGGATGCGACGGTCCGCGTGTCGATCCTCCTCGCCGACCTTGTCGTCTCGCCGCTCCTCTACCTCGGCGCCGCGATCGTCTACCTCGACCTCGTCGCCCGCGTCGGGGTGAGCCGCGAGGAGCGGCGCCGCCTGCGGGACACCGCCTTCGGTCGCGCGGCGAAGTAGGCTCGAAGCCCCCAGCCGAGAGGAGAGCAGCGTGCCGACCTACCTGATGCTGTCGTCCCTGACCGAGAAGGGAACGCAGACGCTGAACGCCAATCCCGCGAGGCTCCGCGAGGTGAACCGCGACGTCGAGGAGCTCGGCGCCCGGGTCCTCCACCAGTGGGCCTCTCTCGGCGAGTACGACTTCGTCAACGTCGTCGAGGCGCCGGACGACCTGACGATGGCGAACCTGTCGCTCCGGCTCGGCGCCCGGGGAAGCGTTCGCTTCGAGACGCTCCCGCTCGTGTCGGTCGACGACCTGCTCGGCGCCCTGGAGGCGTGAACGACCTCACCGGCAGGCTCGCTCGCGCCTCGAGCCGCCGTCCCGGCCGGACGCTCGCGGCCTGGGGCGTCGTGCTGGTGCTCTCGGTGGCCGCCATCGGCGGCCTGCTCGGCTCGAGCCTGACGACCGATGCCGAGATGACGAACGACCCGGAGTCGTACCGGGCGTACGACCTGATCGCAGAGCACTTCCCGCCGAGCGACGACGACGTCAACGAGGTCGTCGCGATCCGCTCGACGAGCCTCGACGTCTCGGACCCGGAGTTCCGGTCGAAGGTGGAAGCGATCGTGAGCGCGATCGAGGCCACAGGCGCCGTGCAGCCCGTGCGGAGCTTCTACTCGACGTCCGATCCGACCCTCGTGGCGGCGAGCGGCCGTACGACGATCGTCCCGCTCGGCTTCCGCGGGGACGGCGAGGACGCGATCGGCGAGGTGATCGAGATCGTCGACGCGGCGGAGGCCGACGGCTTCGAGACGGCGATCACCGGCGAGTTCACGGCCGACGAGGACTTCTCGACGCTCTCCGAGGAGGACCTCCAGAAGGGTGAGCTGCAGTTCGGGCTGCCCGTCGCGCTCCTGGTCCTGCTGCTCGTCTTCGGCGCCGTCGTCGCGGGGCTGTTGCCGGTCGTCGTCGCTCTCGTCTCGATCGTCGTCGCGCTCGGTCTCACAGCGCTCGTCGGGCAGGCGTTCGATCTCTCGGTCTTCGTCGTCAACATGATCTCGGGGATGGGGCTCGCCCTCGGGATCGACTACTCGCTCTTCGTGGTCTCCCGGTTTCGCGAAGAGCGCCGGCTCGGGAGCGAGAAGCTCGACGCGATCGCGACGGTGGGATCGACCGCGTGCCGCGCCGTGCTCTTCAGCGGCTCGGCGTTCGTGCTCGCGATGGTCGGGATGGTGCTGGTTCCCGACACGATCCTGCGCAGCCTCGCGACCGGCGCGCTGCTCGTCGGCGTCGTCACCGTGGTCGCCGCGCTCACGTTGCTCCCGGCGGTGCTCTCCCTGCTCGGCGATCGGGTGAACGCCCTCCGCGTGCCGTGGCTCGGACGGCGAATCGAGGAGAGCGCGGGCGTCGAGGGCAGGGTCTGGTCGCGGATCGTCGCAGCCGTGATGCGCGCGCCCGTGCTCGCGGCAGCGGTCTCGATCGGCCTTCTCTTGCTCGTGACGGTTCCGGTGCTCCGTCTCGAGACCGGCTTGACGGGTGTCCGCGACCTGCCCGACAGGTTCGCGGCGAAGCAGGGCTTCGTCCTCCTCGAGGAGGAGTTCGGCGTCGGCACCGTCGACTCGGTCGAGGTGGTCGTCGAGGGCGACGTGCGCTCACCCGAGCTCCGCGCCGCGATCGTGGAGCTCGGTCGCAGGATCGAGAGCGGACGGCGCATTCCGCCCACCCGAGGTCTCGGTGAGCGACGACGGCCGCCTGGCCACGGTCGAGGCGCTCGTCGCCGGCGACAGCCGTGACCAGCGCTCGCTCGCGGCGGTGCAGCGACTGCGTTCGGACGTCGTGCCCGATGTGATCGAGCCGACGGGCGCACGCGCGCTCGTGACCGGCGAGACGGCCGAGGTGATCGATTACCGCGACCTGACGGACACATGGCTCCCGATCGTGTTCGCGTTCGTGCTGATTCTCAGCTTCGTCTTGCTGACGGTCGCGTTCCGCACGATCGTCCTCGCCGCGGTCGCAATCGGCCTCAACCTGCTCTCGGTCGGCGCGGCGTACGGGTTGATCGTGCTCGTGTTTCTCGAAGGCGTGGGTCGCGATCTCCTCGGCTTCACGGAGGTGGAGGTGATCGCCGCGTGGCTGCCGCTCTTCCTCTTCGCCGTGCTCTTCGGGCTCTCGATGGACTACACGGTCTTCATCCTGAGCCGGATCCGGGAGCGGGTCACCGAGGGGGCTCCGACGAGGGACGCCGTGGCGTACGCCGTCAGCTCGACCGCAAGGCTGGTCACGGGCGCAGCGCTCATCATCATCGCCGTCTTCGTCGGCTTCGCCGCCGGAGACCAGGTCGAGTTCCAGCAGATGGGCTTCGGGGTCGCCGTCTCGCTCCTCATCGACGCGACGGTCGTGCGACTCGTGCTGCTCCCGGCGGTGCTCGCTCTGCTCGGCGAGCGCACGTGGTACCTGCCGGGGTGGCTCGACTGGCTCCCGCATCTGGAGATCGAGGGGCGCCGCCCGAGCAAGAGCTGAACGGCGCCCGCGATCCGCTCAGTCAGTCGTCGTCGGACTCGGCTCCGTCCTCGGCGCCATCGTCGTCGGCTTCGCGGCCGACGACCGCGAAACGCTCGTCGAGCGCGAGCTCGACGACTCGTCCGTCCGGCAGGCGGACCTCGACTTCGTAGGCCGCGCCGTCGTCGCCCGTCTCCGTCTCGAGCACGACGCCTCCCTTCGTCGCCCGGAGCGCGGCGTCCGTGGCCCGCTCGAGCGTCGCTCCCGTGAGGGGCTGCTCGTCGTCACCGCTCGCCGCGACGGCAGCTCCGCCGGCGACGGCGCCTGCCCCCGCGAGGGCGGCCGTGGCGATTGCGATTCTGCGTCTCATCGTCACTCCCTTGCTCGGAGGAGCATCCGAGGTAGACGGTACTCCGGCCCGATGAGAGGACGATGAGCCGTCAGCCGGGCTGGAACCCGGTCGCGCGCTCCGTTACGGTCAGCGGACTCGCCGGGAGATCCGTCGGCGGCTCGGTCGCGTTGAAGCCTCCGGGAGCGACGTCGTTCGGCGTCGACGGATGGAAGAGCGCCGCGAGGAGCTGGATGTGCCCGCGGCCGACGCCGAGCTCCCACTGGCCGCCGCCGTACGCGCCGATCTCGCGCGCCTCGCAGTAGTCGTACGCCTCGAAGAGCCGCGCGATCGTGCCGAACCGCGACGGCTTCACGTTGACGGTCTTGGGTGGCCAGCGAAGCGCCTCGATGTCCTCCACCGAGTGGATCGGCGCGTCCCACGTCACGCGGTCGACATGCGGCTCGAGCAGCGCCTCGGTCTCCGGCGTGAGCGCAGGATCCTCGAGCCACGCCTCCGGGAACCGCTCGATCACCTCGCGGTAGAGATCCGGGTCCGCCGGGTTGTCGACGACGGTGCCGGAGTACTGGCCCTTGAGGTCGATCGAGTCGACGCAGCCCAGTGCCTCCAGCTCGGCGAAGATCGCCTCGCTCCAGTCCGGCCGCGCGTCGAGCTTGAAGCGGAGCCACGGGTAGAGCTCGAGGAACGAGCGGAGCCGGGCGGTCGAGGGCGGATCGCCCAGCCCGCCCGAGGCGACGAACGTCACGGGTCGCGGCTCGCGGCCCACCGCCGTCCCGAGCGACCGCCCTGCCTGCCGCAACGCGAGATCGAGCGCCGCGCTCTCGAACGCCCAGCGACGGTAGTCGAGATACGCGTGCATCTCGGGCTCGGCCTCGAAGAGCGGCTGTGAGTCGAGGTGTCGCGAGAAGGAGTCGAGCGTCCAGGTGCCGGCGAGGGGCAGCACAGGCCCGCGGGCCTGCTGCGCGTCCTGCTCGGCGCCGCCGTACGTCACGTCCTCGCCGAGACCTTCCTCGCCGGCGCCCGCCAGCCGGATCGTCGTCGTCTTGCGCGTGAACTCGGGGGAGACGACGTACTCTCGCCCGTCCAGCGCGTACGACTCGACGACGAGTGGCAGGTCGCGCACGGTCTCGTAGAGGCTCATGCCTCTCGCCTGCTCCTCGAGCGCACGAGGTGGACGCTACCCATCGCCGGCTGCCGCGACGACGGGTCCGTCCGTCGCTAGGCCGCCCAGGCGACGGCGATCTCCGCGGCGAGGCCGGCGTTCGCGATGATCAGGTCGCGGTTGACGCGCAGCGTCTCGCCGCCCGAGCGCTCGTGGAGGCGGGCGAGGACGTACGGCGTGACGGCCTGCCCGGCGACACCTGCGGTGCGCGCCTCCCCGACGAGCTCCTCGACGAGGTCGATGACGTCGAGGCTCTCGTCCGGCGCGCGGCCGACGAGGATGCCGTTGCCGCCGAGACGCCAGTGCGCGTCCGCGATCCGCGCGACCTCCTCCGCGTCGTCGGCGCGCGCCGAGACGGGCGGTCCCCCGTCGGATGAGTAGAAGAGCGGCAGGGTGTCGACGCGGTAGCCGAGCACCGGCACGCCCAGCGTCTCGAGCAGCTCCATCGTGGCGGGCACGTCGAGGAGCGACTTGATCCCCGACGACGCGATCACGGCCGGAATCCGGGCGCAGGCGCCGAGGTCGGCGGAGACGTCGGGTGGGGTCGGGAACCCGCGATGCACGCCGCCGAGCCCACCGGTCCCGAGGAAGCGGATCCCGAGCGCGGCGCCGGCGGTGAGCGTCCCACCCACCGTCGTGGCGCCGACCGCGCGCTGGACGGCGCAGGCCGCGAGGTCGCGCGGCCCGAGCTTCCGCGCCTCCGGGGTGAAGCGCCCGAGCTCGTCGGCCGTGAGGCCGATCACGAGCCGACCGTCGAGGACGCCGATCGTGGCCGGCACCGCTCCGGCGGCACGCACGGCCGCCTCGCTCGCAAGCCCCACCTCGACTCCCGTCGGGGCCGGGAAGCCATGGGCGACGAGCGTCGTCTCGAGCGCGACGACGGCGCGCCCTGCGGCGAGGGCCTCGTCGACCTCCTCCGCGACGTGGATCAGGTCGTGCATAGGCGCGGGAGGTTAACGGGGTCGCTCCTCCATGAGTGCGAGGACGCACCCGTCCGGATCGGAGAAGAAGGCGAGCCAGAGCTCGTGGCTCTCGTCCCGATGGGCGACGCGCGGCTCGTCGCGGAACGCGACGCCCTTCGCGCTCAACGCGGCGTGCGCGGCGCCGATCGAGTCGACGGTGAAGTACAGGATCGGCTGCGAGTGGAACCCCGGCTCGGGAACGGCGAGGTAGAGGCGTGTGCCGCCGCAGTCGAGGAAGGCCATCGGCTGGCCGGGCACGCTGAACAGGAACGGGATCCCGAGTGTGTCGCGGTAGAAGGCGACGGAGCGGTCGAGGTCCGTCACCGAGATGTGGATCTGACCCACGGTCGATTTCGCGAGTGGGGTCATGCCGGCCTCCTCAGCACATATCGTTCATGGTGTGAATAGTTCATATCATGAAGAAGATTCGAGGGCGGCGGAAGTCGCGGAGCGGCTGCACGGACTGTCCATCCACCTTCTGCGCCGAGTGCGCACGGTCGACGGGGAGATGGGGCTCACGCCCGAGCGTGCGTCGCTTCTCTCGGTGCTCGTCTTCGGTGGCCCGAGGACGGTCTCGCAGCTGGCCTCCGCCGAGCAGGTCACCCCTCCAGCGATCACGCGGATCGTGAACGGGCTCGAGGCGGACGGGCTCGCGCGACGAGAGAGCGTCCCGGGCGATCGACGCCTCGTTCGCGTCCGCGCGACCGCCCGCGGCGCCCGCGTGATGCACGCCGGCCGCCGCCGTCGGGTGGCGCTCCTGTCGTCGCTCCTGTCGGACGCCTCGCGCTCCGAGCTGGCGGCACTGGATCGCGCCGCCACGATCCTCGCCCGCGCGCTCGAGCGGTCCGGCGCCGCGTGACCGGCTACCCTGCCGACGCCGTGCCCCGTTGCCCCGGAGGAGCATGACGAAGACCGCCCTCATCACCGGCGTCACCGGCCAGGACGGCTCGTACCTCGCGGAGCTCCTGCTCGGCAAGGGGTACGAGGTGCACGGGATCGTGCGGCGCTCGTCGAGCTTCAACACCGAGCGCCTCGACGACATCTACCAGGATCCGCACGTCGCGAGCAGGCGCCTCTTCCTCCACTACGGCGACCTCAGCGACGCGTCGTCGCTCGTCAGCCTCCTGCGCGAGCTGCAGCCCGCCGAGATCTACAACCTCGGCGCGCAGAGCCACGTGAAGGTCAGCTTCGAGACGCCGGAGTACACCGGTGACGTGACGGGGCTCGGGGCCCTCCGGCTGCTCGAGGCCGTGCGCGCCGCGAAGCTCGACACGCGCGTCTACCAGGCGTCGACCTCGGAGCTCTTCGGCACCTCGCCGCCGCCGCAGAGCGAGGCGACGCCGTTCCATCCCCGCTCGCCCTACGGCGTCGCCAAGCTCTACGCGTACTGGGCGACCGTGAACTACCGCGAGGCGTACGACATGTTCGCCGTCAACGGGATCCTCTTCAACCACGAGTCGCCGCGGCGGGGCGAGACGTTCGTGACGCGCAAGATCACGCGGGCCGTCGCGCGGATCAAGGCGGGCATGCAGGAGCGGCTGTACATGGGGAACATGGACTCGATTCGCGACTGGGGGTACGCACCCGAGTTCGTCGAGGGCATGTGGCGGATGCTCCAGGCCGACCGTCCGGGAGACGTCGTGCTCGCAACCGGGGTCGGCGCGAGCGTCGAGCAGTTCGCAGAGGTCGCGTTCCAGGCCGCGGGGCTCGACCATCGCGAGCACATCGAGATCGACCCGGCCTACTACCGTCCCTCCGAGGTGCACCACCTGCTCGGTGACCCGACCCGCGCCGAGGCGGAGCTCGGGTGGAAGGCGAGCACCCACTGGGACGAGCTCGCGCGGCTGATGGTCGACGCCGACGTGCGGTTGCTCGAGGACGAGCTCGCGGGCCGTCAGGTTCGCATCGACCGCTGAGACCGCACGGGCGAGTGCGGCCTGTGGGCGCCGGCGCCCCACCGCCGTCTGGCGGAGGGCCGGCGGACGAACCGGCCGACACGTCAGACAACCACCCCCAGGGGCACCCCCGTGCCCTGATGTCACGCTATCGCAGGAACCGTGACGCGTGAGTGCCCGCTTTGTGCCGACTTCGTCCCGCCCCAGCACGCGGCAGCGGGGGCACGGGCCGCCCGGGAGCATCCGCCCTTCGATCCGCGAGCCGGAGCGCTGTCGGAGGCTCAGGGCATGGAACCGAGCCGGGTGACACAACGCGAGGCAGCCTCGAGCGCGACCGCAGGCCCGCCGACGACGTACCCGGCGGCGAGCGCGTCGCCCGCGCCGGTCGTGTCGACCACCCGGTCGACCGGGAGCGCGGGACGCTCGTCACCGTCGAAGGAGCACCCGTCCGCGCCGCGCTTCAGGACCCTGGCAGCCCCGGGCAGCGGGCCGCCGAAGATCCGTTCCTCGTCCTCGTTGGCGAAGACCACGTCCGGCCTCAGCGACGCCACCAGCTCCCGGAACGCCGGCGCTCCGGCCGCCTCGATCGTGCTCCACGACGAGAGGTCGACGCTGACGCGGGCCCCCTGCTCGCGCGCGAGCTCCACCGCCCGGACGGCGGCGCTCGCGACCGGCTGCGCGAGGAGGGCGTACCCCGAGACGTGGAGGTGGTCGCACTCGAGCCATTCGGGCTGCAGCTCGTCGGGCCGCAAGCGCACGGCGACCCCGCGATCCGGGAACATCGATCGCGCACCGTCACGCTGGGCGAGGGAGACGACGATTCCGTTCCGCTCGGCCTCGACCGGCCCGCACAGCTCGACGCCCCGGTCGGCGAGCAGCTCCGCCGCGAGCCGCCCGGCGGGATCGGAGCCGCGCTTGCCGAGCCAACGGGCAACGCCGCCGAGCTCCGCGACCCAGGCGGCGACGTTCGCTCCCTGCCCCCCGGCGGAGACGGAGATCCGGGCGGGGGTGTCCGCGTCGCGGGCGACCTCGCGCTCCGCCCGCACGACCACGTCGAGCACGAGATCGCCGAGGGATACGACCCGCATGTCTACGATCGTCGCATGGCACGTCAGGACGAGCCGGACGACCTGCGCGGGCGCCGCGCCCGCGTGCGCTCCTTCGTCCTCGGGGGCCTCGTCGGCGCATCCGCCGTCGCGGCGGCGCTCCGGCGAGCGCGGCGTCGCCGCGCCCGTCCGGTCCAGACGGGGCTCGGCGCCTTCGAGAGCGCGCCGTGCTACCGCGAGTTGCTCGAGCGGGAGCGCAGGGACGGCCCGTAGCCGCGCAGGTCGCGCGCGGCGAGCACGACGGTGCGGATGTTGACGTCGGCGTCGCCGATCCCGAGCGACTGGCCGACGAGGAGCGCCCGAGCGCCGTAGTAGAGGTACGCCTCGGGCGTGATCGTCGGCTCTCTCGTACGGAGGACGAGAAACGGCCCGAACACCCGGGCTTCGAACGCGGCGGCAGGATCGGGCAGCCGCCGCTCGACCTCGAGCGCCGGGCGGAGGTTGTTGCGCTCGCTCGCGTCGAGCACCCAGACGCCGCGCCCGAGCGGGACGGACCGCTCGAGCGTGCGCAGGGCCAGCCGGGAATCGGCCCGCGGCACGACGGTCGTCGGCAGCGCGCGATTCCGCTCCCAGGCCCCGAGGTACAGCGGCTCGTAGCCGAAGAGGACGTCGTCGCCGCGGCTCGTCGTCGCGAGCCACTCCTCGGCCTCGGCCCGTGCCGCCTGTCGGGCGTCCGGCTCCCACTCGAAGAGCGCGGGCGTCCGCTGCCAGGCCCAGGCGACCTCGAGCGTGACGAGCAGCGCAACGGCGCCGAGCGCCACGAGCGGGGCGCGTCGGCCGAGACGGACGATCGCCGAGGCGACCGCGACGGCGAGCAGCGGGGCGAGGAAGATGAGATGCCTGGACTCGGGCGCCGCGGAGCCGCCGAGTCGCGCGAGCACGAAGGCGGCCGCGGTGACGCCGACCGAGCAGAGGACGAAGGCGCGGGCTCGACGCCGCATGCCGACGACGCCGACGATCGCCGCCGCGAGGACTGCGAGCGCGACGGGCCACCAGCCGGCCGTCGCGTCACCGAGCGAGCGCCACAGGTAACGCGCAACCGCCTCGGGCCCGCCGAGCTTCTGACCGCCGCCGCCGACGCCGACCTCGAAGCGTTCGACGAGCACGAGATCCGTGAGCCAGAACGGGAGGCCGAGGAGGAGCACCGCGAGGCCTGCGACGACCGCCTCCTTGAGGCGGTCGCGGGCGGCGACGAGGACGTACGCGCCCTGCCCGGCCAGCAGCAGCACCGCGTACGGGTGCGTCGCGACCGCGAGCAGCGCGGTCGCCACCCAGAGCGCCCAGCGGGCGCGACCGCCCCGCTCGAGCGCCTGCAGCAGGGCGAGCGAGCAGGCGAGGGAGCAGAAGAGGAAGACGCTGTACATCCGGCCGTAGACGCCGTGGAAGAGAAAGAGCCAGCTCGGGGCGACGAGGGCGGTGGCGACGAGCGCGACCCTTCGTCCTCCGAGGCGCAGCCCGAGCAGCGCCACGAGAGGGAGGCTCGCGACCGCGAACAGGGCTGACACGAAGCGGAGACCGCCGAGACCGAACCCGAGGTGCGCCACGGCCCACGCGAGGAGGAAGTGGAGCGGTGCCCCGCCACGCTCCTGTGTCACGTGCTCGATCACCGCCGGGAGCGAGTCCCGCCCGACGAAGAGCGCGAGCGTCTCGTCCTCGTGGGGCGGCCAGGCCATGAGCTGATGGAGGAGGAAGACGGCGGCGGCGAGCGCGATGCCCGAGAGGCCGAGCCACAGTCGCGGCTCGGCCGCGAGCGAGCGCAGCGACACCTGCGCGGTGCTCACCGCCGTGCTCTCCGTCCTCGCCTCGATCCCTTGCGTCATCGCGGTTTCCGGCATCTTCGCTGGTAGATTGGCCCGCCATGCCGATCTACGAGTACCGGTGCCCGAACGGCCACACGTTCGAGGTGTTCAAGCGGATGAGCGACCCGCCCGCGAGCGTCTGCGAGACGTGCGGCGCCGGCCCCGTGGAGAAGGTGCTGTTCCCCGTCGCGGTGCATTTCAAGGGCTCGGGCTTCTATTCGACGGACTACGGTCGCGGCTCGCGCAAGTCCGAGGCCAAGGACGGCGAGTCGGGAACGAGCTCCGGCGACGGCGCCGGGAAGTCCGAGAAGCCCGCGGCGGCCGCGGACACGAAGAAGTCCGACTCGCCCAAGTCGGACGCGTAGCGCTCCGACCGGCGCATGGGCGCGGTCATGCGCGCCGCTCGCCGACGAGGCAGCCGGGGGCGTAGGGCAGGCCGCGCGGCGGTGGCTGCGGCGCCGAGCGTCCCGTGAACATCGCGACGGTCGCGACGTTGTCCTCGGTGCCGAGGATGACCGACTCGCCGCCGACCGTTGCCGGGTCGCCTCCGAGGCGGCAGTGGAGCGCCCGGCCCGTGTCCGCCCGGAAGTACGTCCACCCGAGCTGCATCAGCTCCCAGGCGCCCAGATCCGTGGCGAGTGGCGTCACGAGGTCGTCCCCGACGAACGGCAGCTTCACGGCGGTGCCGAGGCTCGTCATCTTGTCGAGCGTCGCGGAGATCACCTGTTGCTGGCGGCGTGCTCGCTCGAAGTCCGTCTCGCGCGGGTTCAAGAAGTTCTGCCTGATGCGCGAGTAGACGAGCGCCCGGCGGCCGTCCATCTTCTGGTTCCCGCGCTCGAAGCGCCAACCCGTCCACGCGCGACAGCGGGCGGCTGTCTTGTACGGGCAGTCGAACTTGTTGGAGCGGATCCGGCGCGGCACGTTCACCTCGATCCCTCCCACGGCGTCGATCAGCTCCTCGAACCGGTCGAAGTCGACGAACGCGACGTGGTTCACGTCGAGCCCCGTGAGCCCTTCCACGGTGCGCAGGGCGAGCGCCGGGCCGCCGATCTGGTTGGCCGCATTGATCTTCGAGAACCCGACGTCGGGGATCTCGACCTGCAGGTCGCGCGGGATCGAGAGGTACGCGAGCCGTCGCTTCCCGGGGTCGGTGCGGAGGAGCATGATCGAATCGGAGCGGTTCGCGTCCTCGCGGCCCGGGCGGTTCCCACCGTCGCTCCCCAGGACGAGGATCGTCGTGGGCTTCGAGACGAGCAGGCCGTCCGTCTTCGTGAGCTGCCGACGTACGCCCGCGGGCACACGGTCGTTGGCCTTCTCGACCCCGCCGGCGATGGCGAGGTAGCTCCCGACACCCCACGCGACGAGGAGGACGAGGAGCAGCACGAGCGCGAGGACGATCCAACGACCCGGGCGCCGCCGCTTCCGCGGCGGGCCCTGTTTCGCCGGCTCGGACGCTCCCGAGCGGCCCTTCGTCTCGTGTCGCGTGAGCGGTACGCGCCCCTTGGCCCGGCCGCCCCGATACACCCGGTACGGCTTGTCCTGATCGGGCATGAGCCGGGGTATGGTAGCCGCGTCGTGCCGCCTGACCGGGTCATCGGAGTGGACGTCGGCGGGACGAAGATCCTCGGCGGCACGATCGAGCGCGACGGCTCGGTCGGCCGGACGATCGAGGTCCCGACACCGACCGACGGGACCGAGTCGTTCCTCCGCGAGCTCGACGCCGTGATCGACGGGCTGCTCGCCGACGAGGCGAGCGGGATCGGCGTCGGCGTCCCGATGACGATCGACCGCACGTCGGGGATCGCGCTGCGCGCGAACAACCTTCCATTGCTCGACCTCGACCTCGGCGGACACCTACGGGACAGGTTCCGGTTGCCGGTCGGGCTCGAGAACGACGGCAACGCGACGGCGCTCGCCGAGTGGCGGCTCGGCGCGGGGCGGGGTGCAACGGACATGCTCGCGCTCGCGCTCGGGACCGGCGTCGGAGGCGGGATCGTCCTCGACGGACGCCTCTATCGTGGCTGGGCCGAGCTCGGTCACATGGTCGTCGAGGCGGACGGCCCGCCCTGCCAGGGGAACTGCGACGGGCGCGGGCACCTCGAGGCGCTGGCCTCGGGGGAGGCTGCCGAGCGGGCGGCTCGTGACATCTGGGGCGAGCCGGACGCGCACCGCCTCGTCACGGAGGCGCTCGCGGGAGAGCAACGTGCCCGCGCCGCGATCGAGCGGATCGGGCACTACCTCGGGATCGCGATCGGCTCGCTCGTCAACGTCCTCGAGCCGGAGGTGGTCGTCGTGGGCGGGGGCTTCGGTGCGGCCGCCTGGGAGCTCCTGCACGAGCCGGCGCTCGCGGCGGCGAGGCGCGAGGCGCTGAGCCCTGCGGACGAGACGTTGCGGATCGTGCCGGCGGAGCTGGGGGACGACGCCGGGCTCGTCGGCGCCGGGCTCGTGGGCTTCGAGGCGCTCGACGGAGAGCGCTAGAACCCGTGCGTCGTCCGCCGACGAGCCGCTGATGCTCGTCGTCTGCGCGACGCCGATCGGCAACCTCGAGGACGTCACGCTGCGGGTGCTCTCGGCGCTACGCGAGGCCGACGCCGTGCTCTGCGAGGACACCCGGCGCACTCGGATCCTGCTCGACCGGTACGAGATCCGCGCCCGCCGCCTCGTCAGCTTCCATCGCCACAACGAGGCGGCGAGGACGCAGGAGCTGCTGCCGCGCCTCGTCGCCGGGGAGACGCTCGCGCTGGTCTCGGACGCGGGGTTGCCCGGCGTGAACGACCCGGGAAGCCGCCTCGTCGAGGCGGCACTCGCCGCGAGCGTGCCCGTCACGGTGCTCCCCGGCGCGAGCGCGGTCGAGACCGCGCTCGTCGCGAGCGGGCTGATCGCCTCGCAGTACCGCTTCCTCGGCTATCTCCCGCGACGTGCGACCGAGCTGCGCGCCCTGTGGGAGGAGGCGCGGTCGTGGAGCTACGCCGCCGTCGCCTTCGAGTCGCCGCGACGGCTGGCGGGGGCCCTCGAGGAGCTCGCCCGGGTGAGCCCCGATCGTCAGGTCGCGGTCTGCCGTGAGCTGACGAAGCGCTTCGAGGAGGTCGTGAGGGGCACCGCCACCGAGCTCGCCGGCCGCTTTCGCGAGCCGGTGAAGGGCGAGGTGACGGTCGTCGTCGGCGCCGCGAGCCCCGAGGCGCTCGACGCCGGAGCAGCCGTCGACGCGGTGCGTGAGCTGGTCGAGGCGGGCGCGTCGCGGCGGGTGGCCGCGGACGTCGTCGCCCGACTCGCGAACGCGTCCCGGAACGAGCTCTACCGCTCCTCGTTGTCGCCTCGGGATTGACGCCGTCCGACGGCGACGATACTCTTCGACTCCCGCGTTGCCCGCGCAGAGAACGAAGGAGGTGTCTCGTGCACCGATTCCTCGTGCTCGGCGCAACGCTCGTCGTGGCACTGGCCCTGAGCGGCGTCGCGTCAGCCTGGTCGTGGCCCGCCGACGGCCAGGTGCTCCGCGCGTTCGAGCTGGGCTCCGACACGTACGCCGCCGGACAGCATCGCGGCATCGACGTCGCCGGCGCGCCCGGCACGCCGGTTCGCGCTCCCGCGGCCGGCACGGTCACGTTCGCCGGCTCCGTGCCCACCCACGGGCGCGGCGTCACGATCCTCACGGCGGACGGCTACTCCGTGACGCTGTTCCACCTCGAGTCGGTCGGCGTGGCGAAGGGCGACGTCGTCGACGAGGGTGCGGTGGTCGGGACGATGGGCTCGAGCGGCGAGGCCGAGCACAGCGTTCCGACCGTCCATCTCGGGATCCGCGTCGCCGACCGGCAGGACGGCTACGTCGACCCCATCGGCCTGCTCCCGGCGCGACCCGTGCAGCCGGCCTCGCCGCCGCCCCCGCCCGCTCCAGCCCCTGCGACGGCACCTGCGGCGCCACCTGCGCCGGCACCGACTGCTCCCACGCCGGTGGCCCAGCCGCCTGCGGCGACACCGCCACCGACGCAGCCTGCAGGCCCCGCCGGCGGTTCCCGCGCCGGCGACCCCGCCCGCTGCGCCGGCGATCGTCGTCTCGCCGCCCGCGGTCGCATCGCCCGCGGCTCCACCAGAGCCGGTCCGCGTCGCCGCGCCGGAGATCGCGTCCGCCGGCGCCGACACGGGGAGGGACGCTGCGGGAGCAGGCACGGGCGAGCCCTCGCGCGCGGCGTTCGGCGGCGGGATCGTCGACGGCGCTCCCCGTTCGCAGGACGGCGCACCATTCGAGGCGGCGATCGCGGCTCCCGAGCACCTCGGCCCGACGCCGACCGGCGACGCGCCAAGGGGAGTGCGCGGCGAGGCGCCGTCGCATGCCCGCCGCGAGGATGTCGGGCATCCCGACCAGGCCTCGGCGCCCGGAGCGGGGCGGAGCGCGCCAGTGGTCGCCTCGCACGCGGACCGTGCCGGCGTCCGCTCGCGGGCGGTACGCGCTTCCGTGCTCGCGACGAGCCACCCGACCGCAGGCGGCAAGCAGGAGCTGACGTCGCCGCCGCTCGACGTACCGCACCGCGCCGAGCCCCAGCGGCGCGAGCCGGCAGCGCCGTCGATACGGCCGCCGGCGCTCGGCGAGCTCGCCCAGGGTCCGGGCAGGCTCCCTTCCTTCGTCGCCGTATCCGGCTCCGGTAGAGGTCTCGGGCTCGCGGAGCTCCTTGCCGCGCTTGCTCTGGCGGGGCTCGTCGCGGCGCGGATCGTGATGAAGGCCGCCCGTAGAATCGAGCGGGATGGAGCCGTACTACCTGACGACCCCGATCTACTACGTCAACTCGACGCCGCACATCGGCCACGCGTACACGACGATCGCGGCGGACGTGTTCGTACGTCATCAGCGGCAGCGCGGTCGTGAGACGTTCCTGCTCACCGGGGTCGACGAGCACGCCTCGAAGGTGGCGCGCGTCGCCGAGGAACAAGGGCTCGCGCCACAGGAGTACGTCGACCGGATCGCCGATACGTGGCGGGCGCTCCCCGCCCGCCTCGGCGTGGCGCACGACTTCTTCATCCGCACGAGCGACGAGGGCCACAAGCGCTTCGTCCAGGAGTTCCTCCAGCGGATCCGCGACAACGGCCGCGACGACGTCTACCAGGACGTCTACGCGGGCCTCTACTGCGTCGGCTGCGAGGCCTTCAAGACGGAGGAGGAGCTCGTCGACGGCAAGTGCCCCGAGCACGACATCGAGCCCGAGTGGATCGAGGAGCGCAACTGGTTCTTCCGGCTGTCGGCGTACCAGGAGCGGCTGCTCGCGCTCTACGACGAGCGGCCGGACTTCGTCCTCCCGGCGTTCCGGGCGAACGAGGCGCGGACGTTCGTCGCGGGCGGGCTCCAGGACTTCTCGATCAGCCGTGCCGGCCAGCCCTGGGGCATCCCGATCCCGTGGGACCCCGAGCAGGTCGCCTACGTGTGGGCGGACGCGCTCGTCAACTACCTGAGCGCGCTGACGTATGCGCGACCCGGCGAGAATCTCGTCGACCGCTTCTGGCCGGCCGCGCATCACCTGCTGGCAAAGGACATCCTCCGCTTCCACTGCGTCTACTGGCCCGCGATGCTGCTCGCCGCGGGCTTCGAGCCGCCCCAGCAGCTCTTCGTGCACGGATACCTGCTCTCGGGAGACCGAAAGGTGTCGAAGTCGCTCGGCAACCTCGCCGCGGACCCGCTCGACCTCCTGGACGTCTACGGGGCGGACGCGATCCGGTTCTGGTGCGCTCGCTCCGTCTCCTTCGGGCAGGACGGCATAGCGGCGGTCGAAGGCGTGCGCGAGCGCTACGAGCGCGAGCTCGGGAACGACCTGGGGAACCTCCTCTCACGAGTCACGGCGATGATCGCGCGCTACCGGGACGGCGACCTGCCGGTCGCGCCGTCGGGCGACTCGGCCGTTGGGGCGATGCTCGAGCCGCTCGCCGCCGATGTCGCCGCACGACTCGACGTCTTCGACCTCACAGGCGCGCTCGAGCGAATCTGGGAGGTCGTGCGCGCGCTCAACCGGCACGTCGAGGCGACGGCCCCGTGGCAGCTCGCGAAGGACGGGGCGCGTGCGGGCGAGCTCGATCGCGTGCTCTACGACCTCGTCGACGGCCTCCGCGCTGTCGCGATCGCTCTCGCCGCCTACCTGCCCGAGACGGCCGGACGAATCCTCGAGGCCCTCGGCCAGTCCGCGAGCCTCGACTGGGACGAGGTCGCCTACGGCCACACCCGCCCGGCACAGGGGGTCGAGGCCGCGACACCGCTCTTCCCGCGCGTCGACGAGCCCGCGCCGGCGGCGTGATCGACACCCACGCGCACCTCGACGGGTGCGACGCGGAGCCGGGCGAGCTGCTCGAGCGCGCCGCCGCGGCGGGTGTGACGCGCGTGATCACGATCGGAACGGGCATCGAGTCGTGCCGCCGCGCTCTCTCGATCGCGGACGCCCACCCCGGTGTCGTTGCCGCCCTCGGGATCGATCCCCATCGCGCGACGTCGGCCGACGCCGCCCGCGTGGAGGAGCTGCGCGAGCTCCTCGGCCACCCGCGCGCGGTCGCGGTCGGGGAGACGGGTCTCGACGGCCACCACGGCGCCGACTCGCTCAGTGAACAACGTGTCCTCTTCGACGCCCAGCTCGCTCTCGCAGCCGAGCTCGGACGCGCCGTCGTCGTCCACAGCCGAGAGGCGAGCGACGAGACCGCGGCGGCGCTCGCGCCGTTCTCCGGCACGGTGATCCTCCACTGCTTCTCCGAGCCCGACCTGCTGGAGCCGGCCATCGAGCGCGGGTACTACGTCTCGTTCGCGGGGAACGTCACGTACCCGAGAGCCGAGGCCCTCCGGATCGCCGCCGCGAGCGTTCCCGCAGACCGCCTCCTCGCCGAGACGGACAGCCCGTACCTCGCCCCGCAGCCGGTCCGCGGCCGGCCGAACGAGCCGGCCCACGTCCTGTACACGCTCGCGACTCTGGCGCAGGTGCGAGGCGAGGCAGCCGATGAGCTCGAGGCACGGATCGACGCGAACGCCAGCGCCGCGTTCGGGCTCGAGCCGGCATGAGATCCGTCGCGCCGAAGAAGGCACTCGGCCAGCACTTCCTGGTCGACCGAAACGTGCTCGGCGTGATCGAGCGGCTCGCCCGGCTCGACCCGACCGACGTCGCGCTCGAGGTCGGCCCCGGCCTCGGCGTGTTGACGTCCTTCCTCGCAGATCGCGTGCGGCACGTGCACGCCGTCGAGCTCGACCGGTCGCTCGAGCGGCCGCTGCGGGAGGCCCTCGGGGACCGCCGGAACGTCGACCTGCATTTCGGTGACGCGCTTGCTCTCGACATCGGACGGCTGGAGCCCGAGCCGACGAAGCTCGTCGCCAACCTGCCCTACAACATCGCCACGCCGCTCGTCGCCGAGACTCTCACGCGCTCGCCGAGGCTCGGGTCGTGGTGCGTGATGGTGCAGCGCGAGGTCGCCGACCGCTTCTTCGCCCAGCCGGGAACGAAGGCCTATGGCGCCGTCTCCGTGCTCGTCCGGCTCCACGCGGTGCGCACGGGCTTCCATCCCGTCTCTCGCACGGTCTTCCGACCACCGCCGAACGTCGAGTCGGCGCTCGTCGCCTTCGAGCGGATTCCCGCTCCCGCGGAAGCCGAGCGCGTGCGTCGCATCGTGTCCGCCGCGTTCGCGCATCGGCGGAAGACGCTCGCGAACTCGCTGACGCTCGCAGGCGTCGCGCAGCGCGAGGCGGTCGTCACGGCGCTCGGAGCGATCGGGCGTCGCGGTGACGTGCGAGCCGAGGCGCTCGAGCCCGGCGAGTTCGTCGCGCTCACGGCGGCGCTCGGGCGATGAGCGGCTGGGTCGACGCCCTCGCGCCGGCGAAGCTCAACCTCGCACTCGTCGTCGGGCCGCTGCGGAGCGACGGCAAGCACGAGGTCGTCACCGTGCTCGAGCGGCTCTCGCTCGCCGACACCCTGGCGCTGCGCGAGGCAGACGCGACGACGGTGACGGGCTTCGCGGAGGACACGCTCGTGCGCGCGGCGCTCGAGGCGGTCTGTGCCGCAGCGGAGACGACCCGGCACTTCGAGGCGCGACTCGTGAAGCGCGTCCCCGTCGCGGCCGGGTTGGGCGGCGGCTCGAGCGATGCGGCGACCGCCCTCGAGCTCGCGAATCGGGTCCTCGGGTCGCCGCTGTCGGCCGCTGCCCTGCACGATCTCGCGGCGAGCCTCGGTGCCGACGTCCCGTTCTTCCTGCGCGACGGCGCCCAGCTCGCGAGCGGCGACGGGACGACGCTCGAACCGCTCGCATTGCCTCGCGACTACGCCGTCCTGCTCGCGCTGCCAGCCGGCCAGGCGAAGTCGTCCACCCGAGACGTCTACGCGGCATTCGACGACCGGGATGGCGTTGACGGGTTCGACGAGCGCCGCGACATGCTTCGCAATGCACTCGCCGAAGTCCGCAACCCGCTCGACCTCGCGCGCCTCCCACCGAACGACCTCGCCTCGTCGCCGTTCGCGGCCGAGCTGTACGAGCGAGGCGCCTTTCGCGCCGACGTCGCAGGCGCCGGCCCCGTCGTCTACGGCCTGTTCGCGACCGAGGCCGGGGCCGAGCACGCCGCCCAGGGACTCGAGGGGCGGGCGACGACCTGGGTCACGAGGCCGTGCGCGTAATACTGCGGTCGTGCTCGACGAGTCGGAGCTGAGAGCGACCGAGCACGGCCTGGTGGCGACCGGGAAGGGCTGGTTCGTCCTCAACGCCCATGACGCGCCGTGGTACGAACGCGATGGTCGCGGGTTCTACTGCGAGTTCGAGGGTTTCGAGGACGACGCGCCGGATTTCTCGCAGCTCGGGATCAACCTCACGGTGCTCAGGCCCGGCGAGCCGATGGCGATGTATCACTGGGAGGCCGATCAGGAGGACTTCCTCGTCGTTGCGGGCGAGGCGTTGCTGATCGTCGAGGGAGAGGAGCGCCCGATTCGCCGCTGGGATCTCGTGCACTGCCCACCGAGGACCGAGCACACGATCGTCGGTGCGGGAGAGACGCCGTGCGTCATCGTCGCCGTCGGTGCACGCGACCGCTCGACCGGTTCCGAGTGGGGCGCATACACGGTCGCCGACGCAGCACGCCGCCATAACGCCGGGGTCGAGCGGGAGACCACCGACGCCGAGGAGGCATACGCGCGGTTCGGGGCCTCGGCACGGAGGCGGTACCGGGACTGGCTTCCCGGCTGACGCGCGGCCCGGCGTGGACAGCGCCTGACCGCTGCTACCGTCGCCGTGTGAGCCACATCCTGATCGAGCACGGCGAGAGCACCCTCGCGCGCCGCGTGCGACGCAATCGGGTGAAGGTGGCGCTCGCCGTTGCCGCCCTCGAGGGCATCCTCGTGCTGGCGGGCGCGATCCCGTGGTGGTTCGTCGTCCTGCTCGCCCTCGCAGCGCTCGCCGTCTATGCGGCCTGGGGCAGGGAGCACGAGCATCCGGACGTCCGGGTCGTCACGTGGACGGCGGCGGTCTCGCAGCTCCTCGTGGTCGTCGTGCCGCTCGCCGCCGGGACGCTCGTGGTGCTCGCAACGTTCGTCGTCGTGCTGCTCGCGGTCGTCGCGCTCGGCGCCCTCCTGCTCGATCGGCGGTAACCGCCCGTCGTCGGTGGGCGGGGGTAGACTGCCCGTCCCTGCTCTGGGGCGTGGCCAAGCGGTAAGGCAACGGGTTTTGGTCCCGTGATCCCAGGTTCGAATCCTGGCGCCCCAGCCATCGACACGACACCGACGATGCCGACGAGACTCGCCGCAGTGGTGATGGCCGGAGGGCTTGGAACGCGCATGCGCTCCTCGCTCGTGAAGCACCTGCATCCGATTCTCGGGCGGCGCATGGTGGACTGGGTCGTCGAGGCCGCGCGGCCGCTCGGCGCGGATCCGCTCGTCGTGGTCGCCTCGCCCGCGACGGCGGGCGGTTTCGCGGGCCTCGAGGTGGCCGTCCAGGACGAGCCGCTCGGCACCGGCGACGCGGTCCGCTCGGCCCGCGACGCGGTCGGCGACGCGGACGAGGTGCTCGTGCTCTCGGGCGACACGCCGCTGCTCTCGACCGCGCTCCTCGGTGGGCTGCTGGACGCGCACCGCTCCGCGCAGGCGGCCGCGACGGTGCTGTCGTTCATGCCCGACGACATGCTTCGGTACGGCCGGGTGCTCCGGGACCCCAAGGGCGACCTCGTCGCGATCGTGGAGGCGGCCGACGCGACCCCCGAGCAGCTCGAGGTGCGGGAGGCGAACTCCTCGATCTACGTCTTCCGGGCCGACGCGCTGTGGCCGGCACTCGAGCAGCTGACCCCCGCGAACGCCCAGGGCGAGCTCTACCTCACCGACGCGGTGCGCGGGATCGTCGAGAGCGGATCGCGCGTCGCGGTGCACGTGGCGCCGGAGCCGGACGAGACCGAAGGCGTCAACACGCGCGTCGAGCTCGCCGTCGCGGGCGACGCCCTCCGCGAGCGCATCAATCATGCGCACATGCTCGCCGGCGTCACGATCGTCGACCCGCGCTCGACCTGGATCGAGCCGACGGTCACGCTGGAGCCCGACTCGGTCGTGCATCCGTTCACGGTTCTCCGGGGAACGACCACCGTCGCGACCGGTGCCGAGGTCGGGCCGCACGCGGTGGCGATCGACGCGAGCATCGGACGCGATGCCCTCGTGGGGCCGTTCTGTTACCTTCGCCCCGGCACCGTGCTCGAGTCCTCGGCGAAGGCAGGCACGTTCGTGGAGCTCAAGAACACCGTCGTCGGTGAGGGCGCCAAGGTGCCTCACCTCTCCTACATGGGCGACGCCGACATCGGCGACGGCTCGAACGTGGGCGCCGGCTCGATCACCGCCAACCTCGCGCACGACCCCGAGAAGGGCAAGAGTCGCACGCGGATCGGGCGTGACGTCAAGGTCGCAGTGGACACTATGTTCGTTGCTCCGGTCACTGTGGGAGACGATTCGTGGACGGCGCCCGGGACGGTCGTCACCGACGACGTCCCTGCGAACGCCCTCGTCGGCTTCGCTCCCCGCCAGGAGATCAAGGAAGGACGAGGTGGAAAGCGGAACGATTGAGCAGACCCTGCCGGGTCTGACCGGCCCGGAGGTGCCCCTGTCAGCCCCAGCCGAGCGTCGGCCAGGCGCTCGGGCTCCAGCCGCGGAAGCGCCTCGTCGTCGTGTCGGGTAGCTCGCATCCCGAGCTCGCGGAGAGGATCGCCGGTCACCTCGGCGTCGACCTCGGCGCGCGCGAGCTGAAGACCTTCGCCGACGGCGAGACGTACTGCCGCTACGACGACTCGGTCCGCGGCGCGGACATGTTCATCATCCAGACCGCCGCCAGGCCGGTCGCGCAGCACCTCGTCGAGCTGCTGATCATGGTCAACGCGGCGAAGCTCGCGTCGGCGAAGCGGGTCACCGCGGTCATCCCCTGGTACTTCTACGCGCGACAGGACAAGAAGTCGCGCCCGCGCGAGCCGATCACCGCCCGCATGGTCGCCGACCTGCTCGAGACCGTGGGCGTCGACCGCGTCGTGACGATGGACCTGCACGCCGGCCAGGTGCAGGGGTTCTTCCGTATCCCTGTCGACCACATGGTGGCCGTCCCGATGTTCGCCCAGTACATGCGCGACCTCCTCGGCCCGGACGTCGAGCGCGTGGCCGTGGCGCCCGATACCGGTCGCGCCAAGCTCGCCGGCAAGTTCGCGGAGATGATCGGCGGCGGCCTCGTCGTCCTCAACAAGGAGCGGCCGGGACACAACCAGGTACGCGTCACCGGCGTGATCGGCGAGGTCGAGGGCAAGATCGCCGTGATGACCGACGACATCATCGACACCGCGGGGACGCTGTGTGCCGGGGCCGAGGCGTTGAGGGAGGCCGGGGCGACGAAGGTCTACGCGTGCGCGACCCACGCCCTTCTGAACGAGCCCGCCCTGGAGCGGATCGCCGGGAGCGCGTTCGAGCGCGTGATCGTGACCGACACCGTCCCGGTGAGCGTCCTCACGAAACCTGCCAACGTCGAGGTGCTCTCGATCTCGGGCCTGCTGGCGGAGACGATCCAGAACGTGTTCGCGGACGACTCGGTCTCCGCGATCTTCGCCGGCGAGAACCAGCTCTTCTAGCCGCGCGGCTCGGTGAGCCCGGTCGAGCACCCGCCGCCGCCGTACCTCATCCGCACGCAACGCCTGACGATCCGCTGCTGGGAGCCGCGCGACGCACCGCTGCTGAAGGAGGCGCTCGACACGAGCCTCGACCACCTGCGGCCGTGGATGCCGTGGGCGGCAGACGAGCCGAAGCCGGTCGAGGAGAAAGCTGAGCTGTTGCGACTCTTCCGCGGACGCTTCGACCTGGGCGAGGACTTCGTGTTCGGCATCTTCGCTCGTGACGAGAGCGAGGTCGTCGGCGGAACCGGTCTCCACACCCGGGTCGGCGCGGGCGCGCTCGAGATCGGCTACTGGATCCGCGCCTCGCAGGTGGGAAAGGGCTACGCGACAGAGGCGACTGCGGCGCTCACACGTGCCGCGATCAGGGTCTGCCGGGTCGATCGCGTCGAGATCCGTGTCGATCCGGCCAACACGGCGAGCCTCGGCATCCCTCGCCGGCTCGGCTTCGTCGAGGAGGCGACGCTCCGCCGCCGTCTGCCGAGCGAGGAGGGTGAGGCGCCGCGGGACGCGATCGTCTTCACGCTGTTCGCGGATCAGCTCGAGTCGCTCGGCGGAGCAGGCGGTGCGCTCGAGGCGTACGACGCGCTCGGCCGCTCACTCGTCGCGTGATCCGTCAGCCGGCGAGGAGATCGTCGACGACGTCGCCGAAGCGCAACGCGAGGGAGAGGTGCCCCTCGTCGTCGAGGAGCTTCGCGCGCGCCCCTGGGACGTTGCGCGTCAGCCACTCGCCATGCGCGTACGGAACCATCGCGTCGTGCCGTCCCTGCCACACGGTCACCGGAACCGAGATCTCCCCGAGCGAGAATCCCCAATCGCGCGCGAACGCCAGGTCGTCGTCGAGCCAGCCCCAGATCCCCTGTGAGACACCCTCGCGGAACAGTCGCGCCAGATAGTCCGCGAACGGGCCGCTAAGCGCCCGACGGTCGACCTCGCCGACGAGCCCTCCGAGCGCCTCGGCGACGCTTTCGCCGGTGCATTCCCGCAGGTCCTCGGCTGCTTTGCCGAGGAACGCGGACAGAGCGTCCGCGCCCTCGAATGCGGCTCCGAACTCGTCGCGGTTCTCGTCAGCCATCCCGTCGAGCCAGTCGAGTCCCTCGGCAGCCGACGGTGCCACGCCGGCGAGCGTCGCCGCCGATCCGACGATGGAAGGCAGACGCGCTGCGCTGGCGAGGGCGTGTGGGCCTCCGCCGGACCAGCCAACGACGTGCAGACGCTCCAGACCGAGGGCGCGTGCGATGCCGGCGACGTCATCGACGCAGTCCGCGACCGATCGCCCGACCTTGCGCGTCGACTCGCCGTACCCCGGACGCGAGTACGTGACGAATCGGCAGTCACGCTCGACGGCTGCCGCGACCATCGGGCCGTATGGGATGCCGGCGCTGGGCGTCCCGACGTGGAGGAGCACGGCGGTCCCTTGGCGCCCGTCGCTCGCCCACACGTCGAGCCGTCGCCCGTCGGGAAAGTCGAGGCCGAGCGGCGCACCGCGCACCGCGCGATCCTAGATCCCCTCCGCTACCATGGTGCGCCGATGTCGAGCGACCGCGTCACTCTGGAGGTCACCGCCCGCGATTCCGACCAGGTCGGCTCGCGTCGCGTTCGCCGCCTCCGCAAGGAGGGGTTCGTTCCAGGTGTCCTGTACGGCAAGGGCCACACCCGTGCGATCCTCGTCAAGGAGCGCGACCTGCGGACGGCGCTCACCACGCGGTCGGGGTTGCACGCGATCCTCGACGTCATGATCGAGGGGCAGACGACGCCGCACCACGCAGTGCTCAAGCAGTACCAGCAGCATCCGATCCGCGGCACGCTCACGCACGTCGACTTCCACGAGGTGCGACTCGACCGGCCCATCCAGGCGGCCGTGTCGGTTCAGCTCGTCGGCGAGTCGCCGGGGGCGAAGGAAGGCGGCGTCGTGCAGCAGGTCACCCGCGAGCTGCGTGTCGAGGCGCTGCCGACCGGGATTCCCGAGCACATCGACGCGGACATCTCGTCGCTCGAGGTCGGCGGCACGATCCGGCTCGAGGAGCTTCCCGCGATCGAGGGCGTCACGTACCTGGACGATCCCGAGACGGTGCTCGCGACGTGCGCGATCTCGCGCGCGGCGATCGAGCTCGAGGAGGCGGACGCCGAGGCCGAGGCTGCTGCGGAGGCCGAGGGCGAGGCTGCCGCCGAGGGCGAGGCCGGCGAGGGCGAGGAGGCCGCGGAGGCCTCCGGCGAGGGCGAGCAGTCCGACTCGGAGTGAGTCGTGCGCCTCTTCCGTAGGGGAGAGGACGGCTCGTCGCTCGATCTCCTCGTCGCCGGGCTCGGCAATCCGGGCCCCGAGCACGCACGCGATCGCCACAACGTCGGCTGGATGGTCGTCGACGAGCTCGCGCGCCGCCATGACGGCTCGTTCAAGGGCAAGTTCCGGGGGCGGATCGCGGACGTCCGGGTGCGTGACGCGAGGCTCGCGCTGCTGAAGCCCGAGACGTACATGAACGAATCGGGTGCGTCGATCCAGTCGGCGGCGGCGTTCTACAAGGTCGCCCCGGAGCACGTGGTCGTCGTGCACGACGACGTCGACCTCGAGACCGGCCGGCTGCAGGCGCGGCTCGGCGGCGGACTGGCGGGCCACAACGGGCTCCGCTCGATCGCAGCCCGCGTTGGATCGCAGGACTTCCTGCGGCTACGGGTCGGCGTCGGGCGACCGGGCCGCGGCGACCCGCGCCCCGTCGCCGACTACGTGCTCTCGCCCTTCCACCCGGAGGACGACGGCGAAGCCCTCGTCGCGAGGGCGGCCGACGCGGTCGAGACGCTGATCGCAGAGGGCCTGGAAGAGACGCAGCGACGCTTCAACTGACGGCGCAGTGGCGGCGCGCGCGGGCTCGGCCGTGAACCCGTCTAGGCTCGTGCGCGTGAAGACTCTCGTCTGGACCGGTCTGGACGAGCCGCGGATCGAGATCGTCCGCGTCGAGGTGCGTGCCGGCGAGCTGAGCGCGCAAGGGACGCAGATCGGCATCGCATACGAGCTGCGCTACGCGCTCGAAGCCGGCACGCTCGAGCTCGAGGTCGTAGGTGGCCGGAAGCGAATCGTGCGCCCAGACGACGCCGACTTCGTCGACCTCGGCTTCTCGCCGCTCACCAACACGCTGCCGATCCTCCGCGACGGCCTCCACGTCGGCGGCGAGCCCCGTGACTACGTCATGGCGCTCGTCGACGTGCCGTCGTTGGAGGTCACGCGCTCGGATCAGCGGTACGAGCCCGTGTCGCCCGGTGTGGTGCGGTTCCGGGCCGGTGACTTCTCGGCAGACCTCGAGGTCGACGACGACGGGCTCGTCGTCGACTACCCGGGGCTCGCGCGCCGCGTACACGCGGCGTAGCCGGAGCGACCCCGTCGGCGGCGCCCGAGACGGGCGCATTTGCGGCGCACTCTCGGTACACACGCGTCACGAGATCGGCGCTAGCGTGTCAGAAGGGCACCGGGGGTGCCCTTGGGGGCAGTTGGGGGACGGGCGGGATCGCCGCGAGACCGGGAGCGGGCCGGCTGGCGAGCGGCAGTACGATGGCCGCGGCGGGCCGGTGCCCGCCCGATCGCATGGACCACGCCTTGCTCACCGATTCCGCCCGGCGGCACCAGACTGCGCCCGCGCCGCTTGCCGCGTTCGTCGGCGAGCTCCGCCGGCACGAGCGCTTCCAGGCGTTCGCCCGCGCGCTGCCGGCCCGCGCCCGCGTCTCGGAGCCCGTGCTGCCGTTGCTTCTCGCCGCGCTCCACGAGGAGCTCGGACGCGGTCTTCTCGTCCTTCTCCCCGAGGATGCCGACGCGCGCGACGCCGCGGAAGCCGCTGGGTGGTTCGCGGGCGGCGCCAACGTCGCGCTCCTCCCCGGTCGGGGCGTGGGGCTCGACTCCGGGCTTGCGCCGCCGCCTCACCTGGTCGGCGAGCGGTACCGGGCCCTCGACGTGCTCGCGGCGGGTGGGCTGGTGTGCGCGTCGGCGCTCGCGCTGGCCGAGGGCTTGCCGCCGAGCGCGGCCCGGCCGTCTCCGGTCGTGCTGCGGGTCGGCGAGGAGCCAGGTGTCGATGGGCTCTCCGAACAGCTCGCGCTCGGCGGGTACGAGCGAGTGGAACGGGTCGACGAACGCGGTCAGTTCGCCGTGCGCGGCGGCATCGTCGACGTCTTCCCGTCGACCGGCCGGGAGCCGCTGCGCGTCGAGTTCTTCGGCGACGAGGTCGAGCAGGTACGCGCCTTCTCGCCGTTCACCCAGCGCGCGTTGCATGCCGCAGACGAGTCGCTCGTCTATCCGGCGACCGAGCGGCGCGCCGATCTCGACGAGGGTGCGCTTCCATCCGATGAGGACGAGCAGCCGGCGAGGCCGACCGACCTCGTGCCACCCGTCGACCGGCTCCCCGACCTCGTCTGGGAACCGGACGAGGTTCGCCGGGTCTGGGAGGAGGAGGGCCTCCCGACGCTCGATCTCGACGGCTCGGCCGAGCTCGACCCCTTCCCGCGGAGCCAGCCCTACGCCTTCGAGGCGCAGCGACCCGCGATCGCCGCGCGTGGGCTCGCCGAGGCGGAGAACGAGCTCGCGGGCTTCGTGCGCTCGGGGAATCGCGTCGTCGTCGCCTTCGCCC
The DNA here is from genome assembly GCA_963791895.1 of uncultured Actinomycetes bacterium. Classification (GTDB taxonomy): domain Bacteria; phylum Actinomycetota; class Thermoleophilia; order Gaiellales; family Gaiellaceae; genus Gaiella. Next base: position 66,701 of record CAWBTY010000007.1, on the reverse strand, counting down.
ACCGCGGTGAGGCCGAGCGCCAGGCGAGCCTCCTGCGCAAGGTCGAGACGCCGCTCCTCGTGCCGGGCGAAGCGCTCCCGACCGACCCAGCGGCGCGGTTCGCGGTCGCACCCGCCCGCCGCGGCTTCGTCTGGCGTGAGCTCGGGCTCGTCCTGCTGCCGGACACGCAGGTCTTCCGCAAGCGCCCGCCACGCACCGACAAGCGCCTCGGGCGTGCGCTCGCGAGCTTCGCCGACCTGCGGGTCGGCGACTACGTGGTCAACGAGGACCACGGCGTCGGCAAGCTCCTCGGGTTCGAGACGAAGGAGGTCGCCGGCGTCACGCGCGACTACCTCTACCTCGCCTTCCGCGGCGAGGATCGGCTGTACGTCCCGCACGAGCAGCTCGGGAAGCTCTCGAAGTACATCGGCGCGGATGCGACCGCGCCGACGCTCTCGAAGCTCGGCGGCAAGGCCTGGCAGAACCTCAAGGCGCGCGCCCGCGCGTCCGTCCGCGAGCTCGCCGGAGAGCTGCTCCAGCTCTACGCCCAGCGTCAGCGGGCCGCGGGGACGCCCTACGACCTCTCGAACGACTGGCTCGAGCAACTCGAGGCGTCGTTCCCCTACCGCGAGACCGACGACCAGCAGCGTGCGATCGAAGCGGTGAAGGAGGATCTCGAGTCGGCGCGCCCGATGGACCGTCTCGTCTGCGGCGACGTCGGCTTCGGCAAGACGGAGGTCGCCGTCCGGGCGGCGTTCGCCGTCGCGGTCTCCGGTCGCCAGGTGCTCGTCCTCTGCCCGACGACGATCCTCGCGGAGCAGCACTGGAACACCTTCCGCGAGCGGTATCGCGACTTCCCCATCCGCGTCGAGATGGTCTCGCGCTTCCGCCGGCCCGCGGAGGTCAAGGCGGTGCTCCGCGAGTTCGCCGAGGGAAAGGTGGAGGTGCTCGTCGGAACGCACCGGATCCTCTCGCGCGACGTGATCCCGAAGCAGCTCGGCCTCGTCGTCGTCGACGAGGAGCAGCGGTTCGGGGTGAGCCAGAAGGAGCTGCTGCGCGCGCTGCGCCTCGAGGTCGACGTGCTCTCGCTCTCGGCGACGCCGATCCCGCGCACGCTCCACATGTCGCTCTCGGGGCTGCGCGACATCTCGATCATCGAGACCCCGCCCGAGGGCCGCCGGCCGATCCGGACGGTCGTCGGCGAGCTCGACGACGAGACGATCCGCGTCGCGCTCGAGCGCGAGCATGCACGCGAGGGCCAGTCGTTCTACCTCCACAACCGGGTCGAGACGATCGACGAGGCCGCCGAGAAGCTCCGTCAGCTCTGTCCCGGGCTCCGCTTCCTCGTCGCCCACGGGCAGATGCCGGAGCGCGAGCTGGAGGAGCGGATGCACGCGTTCCTCGCGGGCGACGCCGACGTGCTCGTCTCGACGACGATCATCGAGTCGGGCCTCGACATCCCGCAGGCGAACACGCTCGTCGTCGAGCGGGCGGACACGCTCGGGCTGGCGCAGCTCTACCAGATCCGCGGCCGCGTCGGCCGCTCGGACGTCAGCGCGCACGCGTACCTCTTCTATCCCGACCGGAGCGAGCTCACGCCGGAGGCGCGGGCGCGGCTCGCGACGCTCGCCGACCACACGGAGCTCGGGGCCGGCTTCCAGATCGCGATGCGCGACCTCGAGATCCGAGGCGCCGGAGACCTGCTCGGGTCGGAGCAGTCCGGTCACGTCGCCGCGCTCGGCTTCGAGCTCTACGTCGAGATGCTGAACGAGGCCGTCGCAGAGCTCTCGGGCCAGGCCCGCGTCGTCGCGAGGCCGGTGCGGATCGACGCACGCGTCGACGCGTACGTGCCGGCCGCCTACATCCAGGCGGAGGCGCTGAAGATCGACCTGCACCGGCGGATCGCGCTCGCCGAGCACGAGGACGAGCTGCGTGAGTTGCGGGCCGCGACCGAGGACCGCTACGGGCCGATCCCGGAGCCGGTGGAGAACCTCTTCCGGATCCAGGAAGCGAAGCTCGCGCTCGCGCTCGTCGGCGCGGACTACCTCGTCTTCCGTGGCGGGCGGGCGACCGTCGGGCCCGTCGGGCTCGCGGCGTCGGAGCTCCGCAAGCTCCGCTCGCTCGTCGAGACCGCCGTCTACACGTCGGCCAGGCAGGAGGTGGCGCTGCGGACCGAGGGCCTGGACGGTGCGCTCGGTCTCGCCGCTGCTATCGTTGCCGCCCGCCGGGCTGCCTGAGGGGTGTCGCTCCGAGGCTCGCCAAGGCCCGAACGAATCTCGAACACGCCGTAACCCGTCCGTAACCGCACGTCGTCTACAAGAGGTCTCGATGAAGCGCTCGCTCACGTTCGCCGCCGCCGCTCTCGCCGCGCTCACCCTCGTCGCCGCAGGCTGCGGCGACTCCGACGAGGTGCCGGCCGACGCCGTCGCCGTCGTCGACGGGACGTCGATCACCCGGGAGGAGCTCGACGACCTCCTCGCCCGCGCGAAGAAGTCGTACGTGGCGCAGAAGCGCGAGTTCCCCAAGGCGGGGACGCCGGAGTACCAGTCGCTCCAGACCCAGGCCGTCGCCTTTCTCGTCCAGCGCGAGGAGTACGCGCGCGAGGCCGAGGAGCTCGACATCGAGATCACCGACGCGCAGATCGACAAGAAGCTCGACGAGGTGAAGAAGCAGTACTTCGCGAACGACCAGAAGAAGCTCGTGCAGGGCCTCGCCGACCAGGGCTACACGGTCGCGACTCTGCGCGACGACATCCGTTCGCAGCTCACGACCGAGGCGATCTACGAGGACGTGACGAAGGACGTCAAGGTCACCGAGGACGCCCTCCAGAAGTACTACGACGACAACAAGAAGAACTACACCGTCGCCGAGTCGCGCCTCGTGCGGCACATCCTCGTCAAGACGAAGGTGGAGGCCGACAAGCTGCAGGCGCAGCTCGAGGGCGGCGCGAACTTCGCGGTGCTCGCGAAGCAGAGCTCGCTCGACCCCGGGTCGAAGGACCAGGGCGGTCAGCTCACGATCACCCGGGGCCAGACGGTGGCGCCGTTCGACAAGGCGGCGTTCACGCTGAAGACGAACGAGCTCTCCGCTCCCGTCAAGACCGAGTTCGGCTACCACCTGATCCAGCCGACGGCGGCCGTGAAGAAGGGCTCCGTCACGCCGTTCGCGCAGGTCAAGGCGCAGATCAAGACGCAGCTCGAGTCCGAGCGGAAGAACGAGGCCGTCACCGACTGGGTCGCGGACACGCAGAAGAGCTACGAGGACAAGGTGCAGTACGCCGCCGGCTTCGAGCCGCCCGAGACCTCCACGGGCACCGCCGACGAGACCTCGCCCGACGGCGAGTAGCGACTAGCGTCCGCCGCGTGAGCGGCACCGACGAGCCCCTCGAGCAGCTCAGAGCGCTGACCCGTCGCCTGCGGGCCGACTGCCCGTGGGACCGCGAGCAGACCGCGCGGACGATCGTCCCGCACACGGTCGAGGAGGCCTACGAGGTCGCCGACGCAGCGCTCGCCGACGAGCCGGCCAAGCTCCACGACGAGCTCGGCGACCTGCTCTTCCAGGTCTACTTCCTGGCGCTGCTGCTGGAGGAGCAGGGCGAGGGCGACCTCGACACGATCGCGAGCGGCGTGCACGCGAAGCTCGTCCGCCGCCATCCGCACGTGTTCGGGGAGGCCGAGGCGCGCACGGCCGGTCGCGTCCGCGAGCGCTGGGAGGCGATCAAGACGGAGCAGGAGGGGCGGAGTGGCGTCTTCCACGACGTCCCGGAGACCCTGCCGGCGCTCCTCCTCGCCCGGAAGGCCCAACGCCGCGCCGCCGCGGTCGGCTACGACTGGCCCGACCTCGAGGGGCCGACGGAGAAGCTGCACGAGGAGCTGGGCGAGCTGCTCGTGGAAATCGAGCGTGCGGGGCGGCCCGCACCGGAGACGGAGCCAGACGAGCGGGTCGAGGCGGAGCTCGGCGATCTTCTCTTCACCGTCGTCAACGTCGCGCGGTTCGTCAACGTCGATCCGGAGCTCGCGCTACGCGCTGCGACGCGGCGATCCCGCGAGCGGATCGAGCTCGCCGAGCGCCTCGCCGCCGACGCGGGGGAGACGTGGGCCGAGCTCGACCTTGCCGGACAGGAGCAGTGGTACGAGCGGGCGAAGGCGGCGCTCCGCTCGGCCGGTTCGGCAGAGCAGGTGTCTGACTGAAGTCAGACACCGGGGGAACGCGGGCGGGGTCGCTTGGTGTCTGACTTCAGTCAGACACCTTGCTTTCCGTGCGCATCACTTGACATTTAGCCAACTCATTAATTAATGTACTGGCTAAATGAGAGGCCGACCCACTCAGCACCACGTTCGCCGCCCTTGCCGACCCGACACGGCGGGCGATCCTGGGTCGGCTGGCGGAGGGCGAAGCCACCGTGGGCGAGTTGGCCGCGCCCGCACGCGATGAGCCTGCCCTCCATCTCACGCCATCTCAAGGTGCTCGAGGGCGCAGGGCTGATCGTCAAGGGCCGTTCCGCGCAATGGCGTCCATGCCGTCTCGACGTCGCTCCGCTCGTCGAAGCGGAGGCGTGGATGGCGCCGTACCGGACCTTCTTCGAGGCGCGGTTGGCGACGCCTCGAGCGGCAACTGTCGAACGAACGAGAGCAGGAGGACGCATGACGAGCACGGCTGACACGCGACGCGACTTCATCCTCACCTGGACGCTCGACGCGTCTCCGGCGGAGGTCTTCCGGGCCTGGACGGAGCCCGACCGCCTCGGCTGGTTCTACAACGACGCGCAGCCCGTCCCTGCCGAGCCGCATCGAACTCGACCTGAGGGTCGGCGGCGTCTGGCGCCAGCGGATGGTCATCGACGAAGAGCACGGCGTACACGACCGGAGGGGTCTACCGCGAGATCGTGCCCGGTGAGAAGCTCGTCTTCTCCTGGGGAGCGACCGACGGCTGGCCCGAGCTGCGATCCCGAGCGGCTCGACGAGAGCCCGCTCGTCACAGTGAGGCTCCGTCGGGACGACGCGCGGACGAAGATGACCGTCCACATCGAGCTGCCGGCGGGTCTCTCGGAGGAGGGCGTCGCAGGAATGGCTCTCCCTCGGCATCCGCGACGGGTGGCGCGACACCGTCGACCGGCTCGCGCGCGCGTTCGCGCCAACTCGACTGCTGCCTAGCCGCGCGACACGCAGGTGTCCGACTTGAAGTCGGACACCTGCGAACACCGAGTAGAGTCGGCCACCATGGCAACGAGGCAGTTGCGGCGCGAAGTCGAGCGCCTTCAGGGATCTGCCCCGCCGAAGGCGGGGATCGAGCCGCGGGATCCGGCTCCTGCCGAATCCCGCTTGGCGGAACAGGACATGACCGAGATCGTCCACGTCCACGGGCGCCAGGTGCTCGACTCGCGCGGGAACCCGACGGTCGAGGTCGAGGTCGGGCTCGAGTCGGGCGCGTTCGGGCTCGCCGCGGTGCCGTCCGGCGCCTCGACCGGCGAGCATGAAGCCGTCGAGCTGCGCGACGGTGGTGATGCGTGGCTCGGGAAGGGTGTCTCCCGCGCGGTGGGTCACGTCGACGGCGAGATCGCCGACGCGCTCGTCGGCCTCGAGGCCGACGACCAGCGCGGCATCGATCGTAGGCTCGTCTCGCTCGACGGCACGCCGACGAAGGCCCGGCTCGGTGCGAACGCGATCCTCGGCGTCTCGCTCGCCGTCGCGAAAGCCGCCGCCGCCGAGGCGGGCATGCCTCTCTACCGCTGGGTCGGCGGCGCCAACGCGCGGGTTCTCCCGGTGCCGCTCCTCAACGTCGTGAACGGCGGCGCCCACGCGCAGAACTCGCTCGACTTCCAGGAGTTCATGCTCGTCCCCGCCGGCGCGGAGACCTTCTCCGAGGCGCTCAGGATCGGCGCCGAGACGTATCAGCACCTGAAGCGGCTCCTCGGCGAGCGAGGCCTGTCGACCGCCGTCGGCGACGAGGGCGGCTTCGCGCCCGACCTGCCGTCCGCGTACGACGCGTGCGAGGTGATCCTCGAGGCCGCCGACCGGGCCGGCCATGCGGACAAGGTCGCGCTCGCGCTCGACCCGGCCGCCAGCGAGCTGCACGATGACGGCGTCTACCGACTCGAGCGCCAGGGCGGGACGCTCGACACGCCGGGGATGATCGACCTCTGGGCCGATCTCTGCGACCGCTTCCCGATCGTCTCGATCGAGGACGGCCTCGGCGAGTCCGACTGGCAGGGGTGGCAGACGCTGACGGATCGCCTCGGCGCACGCGTGCAGCTCGTCGGCGACGATCTCTTCGTCACGAACGTCGACTTCCTGCGACGCGGGATCGACGAGCGGATCGGCAACGCGATTCTCGTCAAGGTGAACCAGATCGGCACGCTCACCGAGGCGCTCGACGCGGTCGAGCTCGCGCAGCGCAACGGCTACCGCGCCATCATCTCGCACCGGTCGGGCGAGACCGAGGACGCCACGATCGCCGACCTCGCGGTCGCCACGAACGCGGGTCAGATCAAGACGGGCGCGACTGCGCGCTCCGACCGCGTCGCGAAGTACAACCAGCTCCTGCGGATCGAGCAGGAGCTGGGTGACGAGGCCGAGTACCCGGGCTGGTCGGCCTTCCCGCGTGCCGCTCGCTGACAACGGCCGCTCGGGGTCGCTTGCGTCGATGTCTACTCTGACCGGAGTGACCGGGCACACGCGCCGCACCAAGATCGTCGCGACGATCGGCCCCGCCTCGGCGAGCGCCGACAAGGTGGCCGCGCTCATCGACGCGGGAATGGACGGCGCCCGCCTCAATCTCTCCCACGGAACCCGCGAGGACCACGCCCACTCGGCGAAGCTCATCCGGGAGGCCGAGAAGGACTGTGGCAGGCCCGTGGCGCTGATCGCCGACCTGCAAGGCCCGAAGCTTCGCGTCGGCGAGCTCTCCGACCCACGCCTGCTCGAGATCGGCGAGTCCATCGTGATTGCGGGCGAGGACGCCGTCCAGGACGGCGATCTGCCGGTCAGCCCGGCCGTCCTCGGATCGGTGCTGCAACCCGGCAACGACGTGCTGATCGACGACGGTCACATCCGACTGCGCGTCGAGCGGGTCGAGCGTGGGCGGGCCCGCTGCGACGTCCTCGTGGGCGGGGTCGTCGCGTCGCACAAGGGAGTCAACCTGCCCGGCGTGCCGCTGCCGATCCCCTCCCTGACCCGCAAGGACCTCGACGACCTCGACGCAGCGCTCGGCTTCGGGGTCGACTTCGTGGCCCTCTCGTTCGTGCGCTCGGCGGCGGACGTCCTCGCGCTGAGGACGCTGATCGAGGCACGCGGCTCGCACGCCTGGGTGATCGCGAAGATCGAGAAGGCGGAGGCGGTCGCTGCGCTCGACGAGATCCTCGCCGAGGCGCACGGGGTCATGGTCGCGCGCGGCGACCTCGGCGTCGAGATCGGTGCGGCCGAGGTGCCGCTCCTCCAGAAGCGGATCATCCTGAGCGCGCTCGAGCGGGCGAAGCCCGTGATCACGGCAACGCAGATGCTCGAGTCGATGATCCACGCGCCGGAGCCGACCCGCGCCGAGGCGTCCGACATCGCGAACGCGATCCTCGACGGCACCTCGGCGATCATGCTCTCGGGGGAGACGGCCGTCGGGGCGTACCCGGTCGAGGCGGTCGCTGTGATGGATCGCATCGCGCTCGCCATCGAGCCGCACCTCGGCTACCGCCACGAGACGCCGCAGGCGAGCGACCTGCCGACGATCGACCAGGCGACCTCCAATGCCGCCTGCGACCTCGCCGAAGCGCTCTCCGCGAAGGCGATTCTCGTGCCGACGTTCTCCGGCCGGACCGCCTCGGCGGTCGCCAGGCTGCGGCCGCAGCGGTCGATCATCGCACTCACGCACAAGCCGGAATCCCTCCGGCACCTGACGCTCGAGTGGGGGGTGACCCCGATCCCGATCCCCGAGGCGGGCGACGTCGAGGACCTCTGGGAGCGCTCGCTCACGGCGGCGAGGGACTCGGGGCTCGTCGCGGCGGGAGACCGCGTCGTGACGACCGCCGGCACGGCGGTCAACCGAGCCGGCTCGACGAACGTCATCAAGGTCGACGTCGTCTAGAGGGCCGCCGGACGAGGCGGCGAAGTGGGGGGAGTGGCTCGGCGCACGGAGAGAAGACGCCTGCGCGTGAAGCGCCTCAGGGCGCCGCGTTTCCTCTTGCCCATCGTCGTCCTCGGCATCGTCGCGTTCCTCTACGTGCGCCCGATCGGCTCGTATCTCGAGACGCGCGACCAGCTCGCCGAGCGACGAGCGGAGGTCGCCGCGCTCCGCGTCGAACGGAATCGCGCGGCCGCGCGGCTCGAGCGCGCCACGAGTCTCGACGAGCTTGCACGCGCGGCGCGGCGCATCGGTTACGTCCGGCCGGGCGAGCACCTCTTCATCGTCAAGGGCACCGCCGACTGGAAGAGGGCGAACAAGCGCTGAGGAAGGGGTGTCCGACTCGAAGTCGGACACCGACGCCCCGAATGCCGCGTGGCGAAGTGGGTACCTTCGCGGCATGGACGATCGCGCCACGGTCGCCGCGCAGCTCGGGCGTGAGCCAAGGACGTTTCGCAGGGTCGCCGTCCGGTGCCCCTGGGGCCTGCCGGCCGTGACCGAGCAGGAGCCGTACGGACTGGACGGCGAGCCGTTCCCGACGACGTACTACCTGACGTGCCGCCACCTCGTGGCCGCCGTGTCGCGGCTCGAGGCTGCGGGCGGCGTCGAGCGCTGGAGCGCGGCCGTAGGCGGCGACGCCTCGCTTCGTGACGACCTCGAGCGGGCGACCGCCGACCAGATCCGGATCCGACGCGAGCTCGCGGCCGGCGAGAAGGGGTCCGACGAGGGCGCCTCGCTCGGGCTCGGGATCGGCGGGTCCCGGAACCCGGGTGCGCTCAAGTGCCTCCACGCCCACGTCGCGTTCGCGCTCGCGCGCCCCGGGTATCGCCTCGGCGAGCTCGTGCTCGCGGAGCTCCCGGAACGCTGGCCCTCGACCTGCTGCATGCTCGCGGCGGCGTCGTGACGACTGTCGCGAGCGCCCGACGCGAGTGGATCGACGGGCGACGACGGTTCGTCGAGGCAGCTCGCGACCCCACCCGGGCGGACACGCTGCACCGGCAGCGGGACGCGGTGCTCGAGGAGCTCCACCGCCGCGTCGGCGGCGTCTTCACGCTTGCCGAGCTCGCCGACGTGTACTCGGGGGCGGAGCGGTGGCTGCATCGCGTCGTCGGCGAGCGCGCGCCCTCGGCCGGCTGGGCGCGGACGCTCGCCGTGGCGAGCGACGCGGCGTTCTACGCCTACAGCCTCGGCGCCCAGGACTACGAACCATGAACGGCCGCTGGGCGCTCGTTCGATGAGCATCGATCCTCTCCCTCGGACCAGGCGCCCGCCGCCTCGCCGGCGCCCGTGGCTGAGGATCGCGCTGCTCGTCGCGGGCGGTGCGATGCTCTTCGCGGTCGGGCTGGCGCTCGGGCTGGCGCTCGACGACCGGCCCGTGCCCGGCGGCACGCAGACCTTCGTCCGGACGCTCGAGCCGTTACCACAGACGGCGCCTTAGAGCTCGTCGCTGGCCTGCAGCAGCCCGGCGAGGATGACGCCGATCGCCGACGCGAGGCTGATCCAGAGCCCGACGCCGCGCCCGGCGAAGAAGAAGTCGTCCGGCACGGAGATCACCCGGATCAGGACGAAGATCGTGGCGAGCGCGCCGAGCGCCACGGTGAGCAGGCTCTGCGGGAGCGTCGCGGGCGCTTCGATCCCCACCTCGCGCAACACGAGGACGAGGACGACGGCGAGCCCGACGAAGAGCACGAGCTTTCCGAGCACGCCGGTGTGCCAGCCGAGCACGGAGATCGTGACTCCCTCTCCCTCGCCGCTGTACCAGCCGCTGAAGCTCGACGCGGCGAGAAGCGCGCCGGCGACGATGCCGAGTCCGTCACCGAGGCCGATGACCCCGGTGTCGAGGCGTCGTTCGCGCATCGCCATCGGGGCAGAGTATGTCGGACGCGCTGACGGGGCGTGCGGTCGTATGCTTCGTCGGTGGCGGAAGACGTACGCGAGGGGGCGCGGCCGGGTGTCGCGCGCGCGGCGAGGCCCGACGAGAGCCCCGCGCTCGATCCGGACGCCGTCAGGCGCTCCTACCACCACCACCGGGCTCGCCGCCGGGCGAGGGTGGAGCACTCGCGTCGCACGAAGAGAGCGGGCGCCCGCTTCTGGGTGGTCTTCGTCCTGCTCGTGGCCGCGTTCGTGCTGCTCGCGTTGACGACGTGGCGCGAGATCGGACGCCTGTTCGGACTGTAGAGCGGCGCGCCCCGCGTGGGCTAGGAGCCGCGGCGGTCGCCCTCGCGATCCTGATCGCCCTCGTCGTCCCGCCGACGCTCGTGGTGAATGCGCTCCGTGTGCTCGCGACCGACACGTACGTCCGCTACGAGCTCGGGCGGGACGGGTTTCCGCCCGATCGCTACGGCCTCGCCGACGACGAGCGCGAGGCCCTGGCCCTGATCGGGCTGCGCTCGATCGAACCGGGCTCGGCCGGGATTGCGCTGCTGGAGGGCGCGACGTTGCCCGACGGCTCGGCCGCCTTCGACGAGCGCGAGCTGGCTCACATGGAGGACGTCCGCACGATCTTCGGCGCTGCGCTTCGCGCGCAACTCGTCGTCCTGGTGGCTCTGGTCGTGCTGGCGCTCGTGCTCGCGCGGACCCGCCTGCGAACGGCCGTCCCGCGAGGGCTCCTCTGGGGAGCCCTCGCCACGCTCGCGATCGCCGTCCTCGCGGTGCCGTTCATCCTCCTCGGGTTCGACCGCTTCTTCACGCGCTTCCACGAGCTCTTCTTCGAAGGGGACTCGTGGCGTTTCTCCACGACGGACACCCTGATCCGGATCTACCCCGAGCGGTTCTGGGAGGACGTCTCCACGACGGCAGCCGCTCTCACCGTGGGGCAGGCGCTCCTGCTCGCTCCGCTCGCGTGGTGGTGGCTCCGGCGCGCGCGCAGGAGCGCCCGGTGATCGAGCTCGAGCGCAGGGACGGACGCGTCCTCCGGATCGGCCATCGCGGCGCTGCACTCGTCGAGCCGGAGAACACGCTGCGCTCGTTCCGCGCTGCCGTCGAGCTCGGCGTCGACCTCGTCGAGTTCGACGTCCTCGACCTGCCGCGCGGGCCGCTCGTCATCGCGCACTCCGATCACCTCGACGAGGTGAGCCACGGCGTCGCCAGCGGCTCCGTCAGGTCGCGCTCCCTCGGGGAGCTCCGTGAGGTCGCACCCGAGCTGCCGACGCTGGACGAGGCACTCTCGTTCTTCGCGAACGAGGCGCCGGGCGTCGGCCTTCACGTCGATCTGAAGCTCACGACCAGGCTCGACGAGCTCGCGACCGGCTTGCACCGGCACGGGCTCGAGCGGCGCACGGTCGTCTCCTCGTTCCACGTGCCGAGCCTCCACGCGCTTCGGCGTCATGCGCCGGCGGTGCGGATCGGCTTCACCTACCCGGAGGACAGGTTCGGCGTCTCCCGGCGGCCCGTCTTCTGGCCGCTCGTCAGGCTCGGGCTCTCTGCCCTCCGCGCCTCGGTGCCACCTCGCGTCAGCGGGATGGTGCGTCGCGCGGGGGCGACGGCGCTCATGCTGAACCACACGCTCGTGACCCCGCGCGCGGTCGCGGCGGCGCGGTCGGCCGGTGTTCCCGTGCTCGCCTGGACGGTCGACGAGCGGGCCGATCTCGAGCGCGTCGTCGCGGCGGGCGTCACCGGCGTGATCACGAACGATCCGCGGATCTTCGTCGTAGGACTCGGCCGCCGCTGCAAAGAGGCAGTTGCGGCGCCGAAGGCGACGCCTTCAGGGGTCTGCCCCGTCCGTAGGCGGGACCAAGCCGCAGGATTCGGCTCCTGCCGAATCCTGCCTCGCGAGCAAGAGAGACGCCTAACACATCTTTCACCTTCGCCGACCAACCGCCTGGCTACACTCTTCGCCGATGCGCCGTCTGGCCACGCTCGCCGTTCTTCCCTGCTCAGTCCTGCTTTTCATCGCGCTCGCGCCGGTGGCGTCGGCGGACGAGACGACGCCACCGCCGACCACCACGACGCCGCCGACGACCACCGCTCCACCGACGAGGACCACCCCGGTCGCACCGCTCCCGGCCGGCCCGAAGCTGATCCAGCCCGGTGTCACGATCGCCGGCATGCTCGTCGGCGGCCTCACGGGCGCCGAGGCGCGCAAGCTCGTCGAGCGGCGCTTCGACGCGCCGCTCTCGATCCTCACGCCCAAGCGCAAGCTCGAGGTCAAGCCGAGCGAGCTCGGAGCGTCGCCGTTCGTCGGCAAGGCGGTGAAGCTCGCGGTGCAGCGTCCTCCGCCCGGAGTACCAGGTGCCGCTCAGGGTCGACGTGTCCAAGGCGAGGCTCGAGGGGTTCCTTGCCGGCATCGCGCGGGAGACCGACCGCAAGCCCGTCGACGCGGAGCTCCGGCTGCGCAACTTCCAGCCCGTGGCGAAGAAGTCCGCGCCGGGCAGGCGGCTGATGCAGCTCGTCGCGTTCCAGAAGCTCTCGCTCGCGATCCGCAAGCACGAGCGCACCTACAAGCTGCCCTACCAGGAGCTGAAGCCCGCCACGACCGAGAAGGACCTCGGACACGTGATCGTGATCAAGCGCGACTCGCGTACGCTCCTGTACTTCAACGGCTTGAAGCTCAAGCGCTCGTTTCGCATCGCGACGGGCCAGTCCTCGTACCCGACCCCGATCGGCGAGTACGAGGTCATCAACATGCAGCGCAATCCGTGGTGGTACCCACCCGAGGGCTCCGCCTGGGCGGAAGGCGCAGAGCCCGTCCCACCCGGGCCCGGCAACCCGCTCGGCACCCGCTGGATGGGGATCTCGGCGCCGTACGTCGGGATCCACGGGACACCCGACGCCGCGTCCATCGGCTACTCGGCGTCGCACGGCTGCATCCGGATGCTGATCCCTCAGGTCGAGTGGCTCTTCGAGCAGGTCGAGGTCGGCACGCCGGTGTTCATCGTCCGGGCGTGACCGGCAGGCGAAGCACGGAAGCAGTGCGAAGCAGAGCAACATAGTGCAGCGCGTCGGACAGGCGATCGCGCTCGTCGGTGTGGCGGCGCTGCTGGGCCTGCTCGTCTGGAAGGTCGCCTTCGATCGCGAGGGTGGCGCGGCAGCCGACCTCGCGCAGGGCAAGCTCGTGCAGGCGCCGCCGTTCACGCTGGACCGCCTCGACCGGACCGGGAAGCTCTCCATGGAGGACCTTCGCGGAAAGGCCGTCGTCGTCAACTTCTGGGCCTCGTGGTGCGTTCCGTGCCGTGACGAGGCTCCTGTGCTGCAGCAGACGTACGAGCGCTACCGCGCTCGGGGCCTCGTCGTCCTCGGAGTCGACGTCAACGACTTCAAGCTCGACGCGCGCCGCTTCATGCGTCGCTTCGGTCTCACGTACCCGGTCGTCTACGACGGCAAGGGCTCGACCGTCGGGCGCTGGGGCGTGCGCGCCTTCCCCGAGACGTTCTTCGTCGACCGGTCGGGCAAGCTCGTCGGCGAGCGAATCGCGGGCGCGGTCGACATCGCGCGCAACCGCGATGCCTACGAGCGCGGCGTCGCGCTCGCGCTCGGCGACACCCCGTGATCCGGCTCGCGCTGCTCGCCACGCTCACCCTGCTCGTGGTGGGCACGCCGTCCGCCGGGGCGGCGCCCAGCCCGTCGGACCTCGAGGCGGAGCTCGTCTGCCCCACGTGCAAGACGACCCTCGACCAGTCCGACGCGCCGGTCGCCCGGCGGATGAAGCAGATCATCCGCGAGCAGCTCGCCGCGGGCGCAACCGAGGCCGAGATCAAGGCGGACCTGGTCGATCAGTTCGGACCGGGCGTTCTCGCGGAGCCGCCGAAGTCCGGTTTCGACCTGCTCGCGTGGGTGGTGCCGCTCGGCCTGCTCGGTGCCGGGGCGATCGGCGTGGGGGTCGTCGCGTGGGGTTGGAGCCACCGCCGCCGAGGCGAGCCGGCCGACGTCGGGCTCGAACCCGAGCTCGAGCGCCGGGTCGACGACGAGCTCGATCGGTTCGACGGGTGAGCGCCGGCGAGATCCCCATCGCGTTGCTCGCGGGCTTCCTCTCGTTCCTCGCCCCCTGTGTCCTGCCGCTCGTCCCCGGCTACCTGTCGGCCGTCTCCGCGGTCGAGGCCGATCAGCTCGGCCGGCCCGGCACGGCCCGACGGGTCGTCGTCTCGAGCATCCCGTTCGTTCTCGGCTTCACGGCGATCTTCGTAGCCCTCGGCGTCGGCGCGTCACTCGTCGGCGACGGGCTCTTCCGCGACCAGTTCCTGCTCGAGCAGGTCTCGGGGTTCGTGCTGGTCGTATTCGGCCTCGCGTTCATGGGACTCCTGCCGTGGCCGGAGCGGCTCGTCGGTGCCGGCCTCGTCCAGGGCGCCCGCTCACGTGGCTCGCGGCTCCTCCTCGGCGGGGCGTTCGCGATCTGCGCCGCACCGTGCATCGGCCCGGTGCTCGCGGCGATCCTCGTGCTCGCCGGCTCGTCGGAGACGGCGCTCGAGGGCGCAGTCCTGCTCGCCGCGTACTCGCTGGGCCTCGCGATCCCGTTCGTGCTCGTCGGCGCCGCCTTCACGCGGATGATGGGCGCCTTCCGCTGGCTGCGCGACCACTACCGCGCGATCCAGTTCGCGGGCGGGCTCGTGATGGTCGCGCTCGGGCTGCTGCTCTTCTTCAATCGCTTCTACGTCCTGCGGATCTACGTCAACCGCGGGCTGGAGGCTTTGGGGATCGAACCGATCTTCTAGGCGGGTCGTCGGTCCGGGTGACCCGGCTGGGGACGGTCACGACCTGCTACAACGATGCGTATGGCGACGATCCTGCTCGTCGGGGTCGACCTCATGTTCCGCTCGAGGCTCGAGGGGCCGCTCGCGGGGCACCGGCTCGTGACGACCGACAGCGCCGACCCACCCGACCTCGTGATCTGCGACATCGCGCGCGTCGATGCCGAGGAGGTCTCCGACGCGTGGCCCGAGACCCCGATCCTCGGCTTCACGAACCACACGGACACGGTCGGGCTGCAGCGCGCCCACACGGCCGGGTTCGACCAGGTGATCGTCCGCTCGGCGCTCGTGGAGCGGGCGCGCCAGGTCGTCGACGAACTCGTCGGGGCGGACGTTCCTGGGCCGTTCCCCCGTGGGTAGCGGTTGGTAGGCTCGCCGCGATGACCTACATCATCAGCGAGCCCTGCATCGACATCAAGGATCGCTCCTGCGTCGACGTCTGCCCGGTCGACTGCATCCACGAGTTCGAGCGGATGCTGATCATCGACCCGGAGGAGTGCATCGACTGCGGTGCGTGCGAGCCGGAGTGCCCGGTCGAGGCGATCTTCCCCGAGGACGCGCTGCCCGACAAGTGGGAGCCGTTCGTGAAGATCAACTACGCGTTCCCGCAGGGCGCCGGCGCCATCGACCCGCTCGTCCAGACGTACGCCGACGAGAACGACGTCCAGAACGAGCCGTTGCCGTAGGGCAACCCCCAGGTGTCCGACTTGAAGTCGGACACCGATCGTGCCGCGTCGTCGGCTACAGCCGCGCCGCGCTCGGCGGTAGCACGACGCGGATCGTCGTGCGGTCGCGGTCACGCGTCGTCTCGAAGGTGCCGTTCAGCTCGGAGGCGCGCTCTGCGAGACCGTCGATCACCGCTTGCCGACGCTCCGGCTGACCGTCGTCGGAGACGACCAGCTCGACGCCCCCCGTCGCCGTCCTCGTGAGGGCGATCGTGACGCTCCGCGGCGGTCCGCGACGGACGGCCTGGTCGAGCGACTCGCGGATCACCTGGAAGAGGCTGGAGCGAGCGCCGTCGCCGAGGTCGGTCTCGTCGATCGCGACCTCCACCGCGGCGCCCCGACGACCGGCGGTGCGCTGGGCGAGCTCGCGGACGGCACCCGCGAGGCCGAGCTCCTCGAGCGCGACGGGCTCGAGCCCCGAGACGATCCCGCGCAGCTCCTCGGACGCGTCGCGGGCGACCTGCAACGCGCGGGCGGCCAGCGTGCGCCCGGCGGGTGCGTCGCCGTCCTCGAGCGCCTGCACTGCGGCGTCGAGCATCTGCGAGAGCGCGGCGACGTGCTGCACCGGGCCGTCGTGGAGCTGCTCTGCGATTCGCCGGCGTTCGGCCCGCTCCGCGATCAGCCGCTCGCCGAGCAGGTGCTCGTCGCTCAATCGATCATCGCCTCGCGGAGCGCGATGGCGACTGCCTGGGTGCGGGTCTCCGCCTCGAGCTTCGCGAGGATGTGACGCACGTGGCTCTTCACCGTCTCCGGCGAGATGTAGAGCCGCTGCGCGACGTCCACGTTCGACATCCCGTCGGCGAGGAGCTGGAGGATCTCCCGCTCTCGCTGGGTGAGGATCTCCTGGCCGTCCCTCCCCGTCGCGAGCGACGGGATGAGGGCGGGATCGACGAACGTCTCTCCCGCCGCCACCTTCTCGATCGCCTTGAGGAGGGTCTCGTGCGGTGTCTCCTTGAGGACGTAGCCACTGGCGCCCGACTCGAGCCCGCGCTGGAGCAGCGCTCGCTCGCTGTAGGCGGTGAAGACGAGCACCTTGGTGTCCGGCACGCGCTGGACGATCTCCTCCGTCGCCTCGATGCCGTCCATCTGGGGCATCCGCAAGTCCATCACGACCACGTCCGGCCGGCGGCGCTCCGCGAGCGCGACCGCGGTCTCGCCGTCCGGCGCCTCGCCGACGACGCGGATGTGCGCCGAGCGCAGGAGCGCCAGTCGCAGGCCCTCGCGGACGACCTCGTGATCGTCCGCGATCAGGACCGTGATCTCGCCGTTCTCGCCCTTGCTGTCCGTGGAGCTCACCGGCCGGGGATTCTACGAGCCGGTCAAGACGACCTGCCTCAAACGGTGAGCGCGAGCTGCTCCGGCTCCCCCGCGGGCCTGATCGGCGGACGTCGGGAAACCCAGGTCTCGCGCGCGAGCTCGCGGACGGTCGCGCGCACCTGCTCGGTCTCGGAGGAGGGGAGGTACGAGCGTCCCGCATACAAGCGCTCGTACTCGGGCAGGAGTTCCGGCCAGTCCCGCGCGAGCGCCTCGAGGAAGTGCTCGCGGGTGCCCGGCCTCAGGTAGAGGACGTTCGCCCAGACGCCGCTGGCGCCGGCCTCTCTCGCCTCGCGCACGACGTCCGCCAGGAGCTCGGGGTCGTCGGACAGCCCCGGGAGGAGCGGGGCGAGCGCGACACCCGTGTCGATCCCCGCCTCGACGAGGATGCGAACGGTCTCGAGCCGGCGTCGTGGAGGGGCTGTGCCGGGCTCCGTCGCCAGCCAGATCCGCTCGTCGAGCGTCGGCACCGAGAACGTGACGTGCACCTTCGCGCGCCGGGCGGCCTCCGCGAGCACGTCGACGTCGCGCCTGACCAGCGGCCCGCGCGTGATCAGCGAGAACGGGGTGCGCGAGCGGCCCAGCTCCTCGATGCAGGCCCGCGTGAGCCGGAACCTGCCCTCGGCCGGCTGGTAGGGATCCGTCGCCGCGCCGACGGCGACGCTCTCTCGCTTCCACGAGCGACGCTCGAGCTCCGCGCGAAGAACCTCGGCGACGTTGACCTTGACGCGGATCGACCGCCCGTAGCGGTCGTCGGCGGGACGGTCGGCGCGTGCCTCGAACGCCCGGACGTAACAGAAGGTGCACCGGTGCGCGCAGCCCGTGTACGGGTTGAGCGACCAGCTGAAGGGCATCCCCTTGACCCGGTTGAGAGCCGTGCGGCAGGGCTCTTCGCGGTACTCGACCCGCATGCCTCAGCATAGAACATACGTTCGTCTCTTGTCGAGCGCCCGACGGCGGGGTCAAGCCGTTGCGGCCAGCACCATGCCGGCACCGACGGTCTCGTTCGTCGTCTCGTCGACCAGCACGAACGAGCCCGTCTGGCGATTCGTCGCGTAGGGGTCGAGGAGGAGTGGCCCCGAGAGGCGCAGCCGAACGCGCGCGAGGTCGTTGAGGGCGAGGCCCTCGGCCGGCACCTGCTCGAGCGTCTCGAGGTCGAGCGTCGACCGCACCTCCTCGAGGATGGCACGCGTCCATCGCGTCGTCTGCTTCACGGCAAGCCGCGCTCCGGTCGCGACCGGGCGCTCGCTCAGCCAGCAGATCGTCGCCTCGAGCTCGCGGGCGGCGACCGGCGCATCGTCTGGGTCGCACAGCATGTCGCCGCGCGAGACGTCGAGCGCGTCCGCCAGCCGGACGATCACCGATTGGCCCTGGACGGCGACGTCGAGCGGCCCGTCGTACGTCTCGACCGCGGCGACCGTCGTCCGCAGCCCCGACGGCAGCAGGACGACCGCGTCGCCCGCCCGCCACTCGCCGCCCGCGACCTCGCCCGCGTAGCCCCGGTAGTCGTGGTGGTCGTCGCTCATCGGCCGCACGACCCACTGGACGGGAAAGCGACGATGCGCCGCGTCGCGGTCGCCGGCGATCTCGATCGTCTCGAGGCGCTCGAGGAAGGTGCCGCCTTCCCACCAGGGCAGCCGCTCGGACGGGTCGACCACGTTGTCGCCCGGCAGCGCCGCGATCGGGATCGCGAGCGCGTCGTGCACGCCGAGCTGCTCGCAGAGGGCTTCGAGCTCGCGCTCGATCGAGCGGAACGGCTCCTCGCCGAACTCGACGAGGTCCATCTTGTTGACGGCGAAGACGAGGTGGGGGATCCCCAGCATGGCCGCGATGTAGGTGTGCCGCCGCGTCTGCTCGATCACCCCTCGGCGGGCGTCGAGCAGGACGACCGCGACGTCCGCGGTCGACGCCCCCGTCACCATGTTGCGCGTGTACTGCACGTGACCGGGCGCGTCCGCGAGCTGGAACCGGCGTGAGGCGGTCACGAACGAGCGGTACGCGACGTCGATCGTGATCCCCTGCTCGCGCTCGGCGCGCAGCCCGTCCGTCAGGAGCGCGAGGTTGACGTAGCCGTCGCCGCGGCGCTCGCTCGTCTGCTCGACGTGCTCGAGCTGGTCGGCCATGATCTGCTTCGTGTCGTAGAGCAGCCTCCCGATCAGCGTCGACTTCCCGTCGTCGACCGACCCGCAGGTGACGAGGCGGAGAAGCTCGCTCGAGGCGGCCTCTTCGGTCAGCAGCTCGGCGAGCCCGGCCATCAGAAGTACCCCAGCCGCTTGCGATCCTCCATCGCGGCCTCCGAGACCTTGTCGTCGGCGCGGGTCTCACCCCGCTCGGTGATGCGCGTCGCCGCGATCTCGGTCACGACCTCCTCGATCGTGGCCGCCCGCGAGCGGACGCCGCCCGTGCAGGACATGTCTCCGACGGTGCGGAACCGAACCGACTCGGTGAACGGCTCCTCGTGCGGGTAGCGCTCGACGAACTCCGAGGCCGCGTAGAGCATCCCGTCGCGCTCGAAGACCTCGCGCTCGTGCGCGAAGTAGATCGCGGGCAGCTCGAGTCCCTCGCGCGCGACGTACTGCCAGACGTCGAGCTCCGTCCAGTTCGAGATCGGGAAGACGCGCACCTGCTCGCCCTTGCGGATCCGGCCGTTGTAGAGGTTCCAGAGCTCCGGGCGCTGCGCGCGGGGGTCCCACTGGCCGAAGTCGTCGCGGAAGGAGAAGATCCGCTCCTTCGCGCGCGAGCGCTCCTCGTCGCGTCGTGCCCCGCCGATCGCCGCGTCGAAGCCGTGCTCTGTCATCGCGTCGAGCAGCGTCGTCGTCTGGAGCTGGTTGCGCGAGGCGCGCGGGCCGGTCTGCTCGACGACACGGCCCTTGTCGATCGATTCCTGCACCGACGCGATGACGAGCCGCTCGCCGAGCTCGCCCACGCGTCGGTCGCGGAACTCGATTGCCTCGGGAAAGTTGTGGCCCGTGTCGACGTGCATCAGGGGGAACGGGAACCGGCCGGGGCGGAATGCCTTCTCGGCCAGCCGAAGGAGCACGATCGAGTCCTTGCCACCCGAGAACAGGAGCACCGGCCGCTCGAGCTCGGCGGCGACCTCGCGCATGATGTGGATCGCCTCGGACTCGAGCGCGTCGAGGTGGGAGAGACGGACGGGCGAGTCTGTCGTGCTCACGCGTGTAGCCCGCACTCCGCTGTCTCGGCTGGCCGACATCCGCAGAAGCGGATCCCGGCCATCCGCGGCCGACCTTCGGTCGGCAGATCCCTGAAGCGTGAAGCCGCCGGGGCGGCTTCACGGGAGTGCTCCCGGTGTCGACGGGCGATGGTCATGCGTGTAGCCCGCACTCCGATCTTCCCGGAGCCGACCCAGCGGCCGGCGCGACCGGTGCCCGGCTGGGTGCAGTGCGTGCAGCCGATGGACGCGTACCCACGCTCGTGCAGCGGGTTGGCCGGGAGCTCGCGCTCACGGAGGTACGCCCACACGTCGTCGTCCGTCCAGTCGGCGAGCGGGCTCGCCTTCCAGAGCTCGTGGCGGTCGTCCCAGCCGAGCTTGGGCGTCGAGGCACGGCTCGGCGCCTGGTCGCGGCGGACGCCGGTGATCCAGCCGTCGAGCCCCGAGAGCGCGGCGCCGAGCGGCCCGATCTTACGGATCGAGCAGCAGAGATCGGGGTTCCGCTCCCAGAGCGCCTCGCCGTGGATCGCGGCCTGGCGCCCCAGCGACGGGCCCTCGTGCACCTCGATCCGGATGCCGTAGCGCTGCTCGAGCTCGCGCCAGAGCGCGTACGTCTCGGGGAAGAGGACGTGCGTGTCGAGCGCGAACACCCGGGCCTTCGGCTCGCGCTCGAGGAGCATGTCGAGGAGGACGCTCTCCTCCTTCTGGAACGAGCACGCGAGTGCCATCGAGGGATGGAGCGTCTCGAGGGTGAGCTCGACGACCTGCTCCGCGGACAGGGTCTCGACGTCGGTCGTGCCGACGAGCTCCGCGACGTCGCGCTCCACGCGGGCAACGGTACCACTCATGAGGATCGCTTATCCGTCGCATTAGTGCTTCGTGAACCAGCTCTCACCGTGATCTCGCCCAGATCGACGAGGCGTGCACGCTCTGCCCTGTGTCCACGCCGTAAACTCGTCGTCGTGCGCCGCGGCGCGCGCGGAGGGATGAAATCGGTGTCAGGCACCGGAGTTGTCAAGACGGCCGCGTCGGACCTGGCTGGAGTCGGCCGCCTGCCTCGCGCATAGGCTAGCTCCGTGGACGAGCTCGCAGGCGGGATCAGACGCGTCACGCTCCCGCTGCCGACGCGGCCGGGTCACGTCCACGCGTACGTTCTGCCCGACGAGGACGGCTGGACCGTCGTCGACACGGGCCTCGGGCTGCCCGACGCCCGCGAGCGCTGGGCGGCGGAGCTTGACGAGCTGCCGGGCGACGTGCGCCGGATCTTCGTCACGCACTTCCATCCCGACCACGTCGGGGCGGCCGCCGTCGTCGCCGAGCTCACGGGTGCCCCTGTCGCGCAGGGACGCCTCGACTACGAGCAGTGCACGCTCGTCTGGGGTGGCGAGGGCTGGGCGGACGTGCTCGTGGCCTGGTTCGGTCGGCACGGCGTCCCGCAGGACGTGACGGAGGAGCTGATCGGCCAGGGCTCGATCTATCGGCCCTTCATCCGCTTCCAGCCCGATCCCGAGCTCCTCGAGCCCGGAGACGCCCTCGGCGGCTGGCGCACCGTCGCGGCGCCGGGCCACGCGGACGGGCAGCTCATGCTCCTGCGCGATGGCGTGCTCGTCGCCGCGGACCACCTGCTCGGTCGCATCACGCCGACAGTCGGCCTCTGGCCGGCGAGCCGACCGGATCCGCTGGGCGACTACCTCGACGCGCTCGAGGCGACGATCGCCCTCGACGCAAGGGTCGCGCTCCCCGGTCACGGCGACCCGATCGACGACCCGGCGGGGAGAGCACGTGAGCTCGTCCTTCATCACCGCGAGCGCCTCGACGCGACGGCGGCCGCCCTCGCCGGCGAGCCGCGGACGGCGTACGACGTCTCGTTCCCACTCTTCGGCGACGACCTGAAGCCCGGGGCGCGGCGCTTCGCGGTCGCCGAGACGCTCTCACATCTCGAGCGACTGGTGCACCAGGGTGGCGCTCGGCGCGGAGAGTCCGACGGGGTCGTGGCCTATACTGCGGCCTGAGTGGACGGCGAGCTACCGCCCAGTACCTGCGCCCCGGGATGCGGGGCGACCCCCTTTCGCGATAGGCGCACCCGATGAGTGACGTGACGCGCATCCTCGTCGTGCTCGCGCTCGTCCTCCTGAACGCGATCTTCGTCGCGGCCGAGTACGCGCTCATCACTGCTCGCCGGGCCCGGCTCGAGGAGCGGGTGGACAACGGCAGCCGCCCGGCCCGCACGGCGCTGAAGACGATGGACGAGCCGGTCCGCTTCATCTCGACCGTCCAGGTCGGGATCACCGTGGTCGGGATCGCGCTCGGCGCGATCGGCGAGCCGCTCCTCTCGCGCTACTTCGACTTCCTGCCCCGCGGCGTCGCCTTCGCGATCTCCTTCGCCGTGCTGACGTACCTGAGCGTCGTGCTCGGCGAGCTCGTCCCCAAGGCGGTGGCCCTGCAGCGCGCCGAGGTGCTCGCGCTCGCGCTCGCGGTGCCGATCGACTTTCTCTCGCGCGTCTTCGCGCCGATCGTCTGGGTGCTGCAGCACTCCGCGAACGCCGTCCTGCACGTGCTCGGGGTGAAGCCGGCGCCGGCCGGGATGATCGCCTTCACGCGCGACGACATCCGTCACTCGGTCGCCGCGGCGGAGGACGTCGGCGAGATCCAGACGGCCGAGGAGGAGATGCTCTACAAGGTCTTCGACTTCGCCGAGAAGGAGGCGGCCGACGTGATGGTGCCGCGGCCCGACGTCGTCGGCCTCTCCGTCGACCTCCCACCGGAACAGGCCCTGAGACTCGTGCTCGAGTCCCCGTACACGCGCTACCCGGTCTTCCGCGAGTCCCTCGACGACATCCTCGGGATCCTCCACGTCCGCGCCCTCGTCTCGGCGCTCAACGACCACTCGATCGCCTCCGTCGCGATCGAGGAGCTCCTCCGCCCGGCGTACGTCGTCCCGGAGACGAAGGACCTCGGCGCTCTCCTCGGCGAGTTCCGGAGGACGAACCAGCACATGGCGATCGTGGTCGACGAGTACGGCGCCACCGCCGGCATCGTGACCCTCGAGGACCTCCTGGAGGAGATCGTGGGCGACATCGAGGACGAGTTCGACCTCCCGGACGAGTCCGTCGAGCGGATCGACGAGACCACGATTCGGATCGACGGCTCCTTCACGATCGACGACTTCAACGAGCAGTTCCAGACCGAGCTCGACACCGACGACTTCCACACGGTCGCCGGGTTCGTGTTCGGCCATCTCGGCCGGGCCGCAGAGGTCGGGGACGAGGTATCGGAGGGACGCCTCGCGTTCCGCGTCCTCGAGACGAGCGGCACGCGGATCCAGCGGCTCGAGGTGGAGTTCCTGCCCGCCCGGGTCGGCGCGGACGACACGCCCGAAGCCGCCTAGAGTTGCCGGAGATTGGCGCCCGCCGTGAATGTCCGGTCAGCATCTAGCCCACCGCGCGCTTGACGTCGCCGCTCCGCCACCGCGACTTCTCGCTGTACGTCGCGGCCACCGTCGCGACAGCCATCGCGATCGAGATGTCCTTCGTCGCGATCGGCTGGCAGGTCTACGAGATCCACCGCAACCCGCTCGATCTCGGGCTCGTCGGGCTCGCGATGTTCGTTCCGCTCCCGCTCCTCGCGTTGCCCGCAGGGCATCTCGCAGACCGCTACCCGCGACGGACCATCCTCGCGGCCGCGATCGGTCTCGACGCGGCGGTCGCGCTCGGCTTGCTGCTGGTCACCCGGTCGGGCGCGGACGAGACGTGGCCCTTCTTCGCCCTCGCGTTCGGCACCGGCATGGCGTCTGCGCTCGGCGCGCCCGCGGGTCGTGCCCTGACGCCGTCGCTCGTCCCGGAGACGATGCTCGTCCGCGCGCTCGCGCAGCGGTCGGTCGCGTTCCAGCTCTCGGTGATCGGCGGCCCGGCGCTCGGCGGCCTGCTCTTCTCCATCCGTCCGGAGCTCGTCTACGCGGTCTCGGCGGCGTTCTCGCTCGTCGCGCTCGCGGCCGTCCTGGCGATGCGCGCGGGACGGGACGGCGTCGGCACGGGCTCCCCGGACCTCCGCAGCCTGCTCGGCGGTGTCCGCCTCGTGCGCCGAACCCCGGTGCTCCTCGGGGCGATCTCGCTCGACCTCTTCGCCGTCCTCTTCGGTGGCGCCGTTGCGCTCCTGCCGATCTTCGCGAAGGACGTGCTCGAGGTCGGGCCTGCCGGCCTCGGGATCCTCCGTGCGGCGCCCGCGGCGGGCGCGCTGCTCGCGGCGATCGTCCTGGTGCGCCGGCCGATCCATCGTCATGCCGGCCGTACGCTGCTGACCGTCGTCGCCCTCTACGGCGTGACGATCGTCGTCTTCGGGCTCTCGGAGACGATGTGGCTCTCGCTCGTCGCGCTCGCGGCAGGAGGCGCGGTCGACATGGTCAGCATGGTGCTGAGACAGACCATCCTGCCGCTCGTGACGCCCGACGAGCTCCGGGGCCGCGTGAACGCCGTCGAGATGGTCTTCATCAGCGCCTCGAACGAGCTCGGCGCGTTCGAGTCCGGTGTCGCGGCAGCTCTCGTCGGCGCGGTGCCGGCCGTCGTGATCGGCGGTGTCGTCACGATCGGGATCGCGTTTGCCTGGACGCGGCTCTTCCCCGACCTTGCGCGCGTCGATCGCCTCGACGAGCTGCGACCGGCCCCGACGGCCGTGCCCTGAGCGGCCACCTTGCCGAGGCAGCGAAGGGCGGGCAGGATGGTCGCATGGGGTGGACCCAGGCAGCGACGATCATCGCGGCACACACGGCTGTGATCGGGCTGGTGATCGGGCTCCAGTCGTTCTGGATCGCTCGTTCGCTCGATGCCCTTCGGAGCGAGATGCATCGCGGCTTCGACCGTCTCGAAGGACGTGTCGAGCGGCTGGAAGGCGCCGGCGGGCCGCCGAGCCTCCGGCGCGTCTGAGTCAGCGGCGCGCGCTCTCGACCAGCTCGTCCGCCGAGACCCCTCGGAGCGACGCGTCGAGGAGCTCGACCGGGTGCAACGCCGGCAGCGGCCGACCGGCCCGGCCGAGCGCCTGAGCCAGCTGCACGAGGCACCCGGGGTTCGCGCTCGCGAAGACCTCGGCGCCGGTCGCGAGGACATGACCTGCCTTGCGGTCGCCGAGGGCGCGGGCGGCGTCGGCCTGGACGACGTTGTAGATCCCCGCCGAGCCGCAGCAGAGATCCTGCTCGTCGGGCTCCACGACGGTGACGCCCGGGATCCGCTCGAGGAGCGGGCGCCACGCCGCCGGGAGGCCCTGGGCGTGCCGGAGGTGACACGAGTCCTGGTAGGCGACCGTGAGCTCGAGCGGCGAGAGCTCGGGCAGCCGCGCGTCGCGCAGCGCCTCCGTGACGTCGACGGCGGGAAGCGCCCGGTCCTTCAGGTGCGACCCGCAGCCGGACGCGTTCACGACGATCGTGTCGATCCCTTCGAAGCTCGAGCGCAGTCGTTCGGTCAGGCGCGCGGACTCCTCCGCCCGCCCCGCGTGGGCCGAGAGCGCGCCGCAACAGCCCTGGGACGGCGCAGCGACGTCGTATCCGGCCGCCGAGAGCACGCGGGCCGTCGCGGTGTTGACGTCGCCGAAGCAGACCGACTGGACGCAGCCGGTGAGCAGGCCGACGCGAGGGCTTGTGGTGCTTCACCACGAGCCTTCGTCAGGGGCGGCGGTCGCTCTGCTCGAGCGCCACCGCGGGGCCAGCTCGAGCATCGGTCGGGCCCAGGCGGGCGCCGGCAGCGCGCGGCCGAGCGGTGCGAGGCGCAGCGCCCAGCGCATCCGGCGCGGATACGGCAGGGTCGCGAACAGGAGCCGGCGCTGCAGTCGCTCGTCGCGCGGACGCTCGTGCTCGCGTTCGACGACGTGGCGGGTCTCCTCGATCAGGCGGTCGTACTGGACGCCCGAGGGACAGCTCGAGACGCAGGCCATGCAGCCCAGACAGCGGTCGAAATGCTCCACGACCGTCGGGCTGAGCCGCAGCGTCCCCTCGGCCGTCTTCTCCATCAGCTGGATCCGCCCACGCGGCGAGTCCATCTCCTCGCTCCAGAGCACGTACGTCGGGCAGGTCGGCAGGCAGAACCCGCAGTGCACGCAGGCCCGCGTGAGCTCCGGGATCACGCCAGCACGCCGGCCGGGTCGAGCCGCTCGGCGAGGGCACGGTGGATCCGGCGCGCTGCCGCGGAGGGCACGCCGCCGACACGGTGCGGGACGTAGGCGATCCCGGCGGAGGGGCGAACGACCGCCTCGTCGAGGGTGGTGAGCGTGTTGGCCAGGTCCGCAGGGACGAAGCGCAGTCGCCCGAGCGCACGTCCCTGGCGCTCACGCGACTCGCCCCAGACCGCGTCGTCGCTCTCGCTGCCGCCGACGAGCGCGCGCGCCTCGTCGAGCTGCTGGCGGACGGCGCTCTCGGAGCCTTCGAGCAGGAGCGCCACGCGGCCGGGGTGGAGGACGTCGAGCGCGCTCGGCTCGAGGCGCGAGCGGCCGAGCTCCTGGACGACGCCTGCCGGGTCGCTCGTCTCGACGACCAGCGTCGCGGCGCTGCGCGGGAGCGGATGGAGGCGCAGCGAGACGCGCACGACGAGCGCCAGGTGGCCCTCCGAGCCGCAGACGAGCTTGCCGAGGTCGTAGCCGGCGACGTTCTTCACGACCTTGCCGCCGGAGCTCGCGATCGTGCCGTCGCCGAGGACGAGCGTGACGCCGAGCACGAGGTCGCGCGGCGTGCCGAAGCGATGCGAGAGCGGTCCGGAGAGCCGCTGCGCGAGGCACGCGCCGAGCGACGGGTCGCCCGGCGGGTCGAGGGAGAGTCGTTGCCGGGCGGGGAGGAGGGCGTCGCGCAGCGCCGAGAGCCTGATCCCGGCCTCGACGGTGCACGTGAGGTCGCCGGCCTCGTGCTCGAGGACACGGTCGAGCGCGTCGATCGCGAGGTCTTCGCCGATGCGCACCCGACGACCTGCGGCGCTCGCCTCGGCGAGGATGGCCGCGGCCTCCTCGACCGTCGTCGGGTGCATCAGAACCGCTCCGCCAGGCCGAGCCGCTCCAGCGGGTGGGCGCGATAGGGGCCGGGGACCTCGCCGCACAACCTCGGCGTCGGCAGCACCTTGCCGGGGTTCGCGAGGCCCTCCGGGTCGAAGGCGCGTCGCACGCGCTCGAACGCCTCCAGGTCACGCTCGGAGAACATGGACGGCATCGCGCAGGCCTTGTCGACGCCGATCCCGTGCTCGCCCGTCAGCGAGCCCCCGGCGTCGACGCAGGCGGCGAGGATCGCGTCCGCGAGCACCTTGGCGCGCTCGTACTCGCCGTCCACCGTCGCGTCGTAGAGCACGAGCGGATGGAGGTTCCCGTCACCCGCGTGGAAGACGTTGCCGACCCGGAGCCCATGCTCGGAGGAGAGCTCGTCGATGCGTCGCAGCACCGCGGGGAGCTTCGTGCGCGGCACGACGCCGTCCTGCACGTAGTAGTCGGGAGACACGCGTCCCATCGCGGCGAAGGCCCCCTTGCGGCCACGCCAGAGGAGCGCGCGCTCGGACGTGTCACTCGCCGTGCGCAGCTCGAACGCCCCGGCGGCGCGACAGAGCTCATCGGCGGCGGCGGTGTCCTCTTCGACCTGCGCCGTGACTCCGTCGAGCTCGACGAGGAGCACCGCGTCGGCGCCCTCCGGGTAGCCGGGCGCATACGCCGCCTCTGCCGCCTGGATCGTGAATCGATCCATGATCTCCATCGCCGAGGGCAGGATCCCGGCGGCGACGATCCGCGACACGGCGTCGCCCGCCGCGTCCATGCTCGTGAAGGCGGCGAGCTGCGTCACGACGAGCTCCGGCTGGCGCACGACCCGGAGCGTCACCTCGACCGCGATCCCAAGGGTGCCCTCCGAGCCGATGATCACGCCCAGGAGATCCGGGCCGTCGTCGGCATCGATCGACTTGCCGCCGAGGACGAGGAGCTCTCCGTCGGGCAGGACCACCTTCGCGCCCGTGACGTGGTTCACCGTGAACCCGTGCTTCAGGCAGTGCGCTCCGCCCGAGTTCTCCGCGACGTTGCCGCCGATCGTGCACACCTGCTGGCTCGACGGATCGGGGGCGTAGAAGTACCCCTCGTCGGCGACGGCGCGCGTGACGTCGAGGTTCGCGACGCCCGGCTGGACGACCACCCGCTCGCTCGCGAGGTCGATCTCGAGGATCCGATTGAGGCGCGAGAGCGAGACGACGATCCCGTCCGCGACCGGGAGCGCGCCACCCGAGAGACCGGTTCCCGCGCCGCGCGCGACGAACGGGACGCCGTCGCGCGAGCAGAGACGCAGCACCGCCTGCACCTCCTCCGAGGAGCCCGGGAGGACGACACAGGCCGGCTGCGCACGCCAGCCCGTGAGCCCGTCGCAGTCGTAGGTGGCGAGCTGCTCGGGCTCGGTGATCACGAACTCGTCGCCGAGGGCCTCCCGGAGGTCGCCGACGAGCTGCGCAGCGAGCGGCACGAGGACGATCCTACTCCCGCGCGATCCGACAACATCGATGATCGATGATCGCTGGATCGGATAGGGTCGCGCCCATGACCGTCCCGATCCCGCGGCCCGGCAAGATCGTCTGCGTCGGGCTCAACTACAAGGATCATGCGGAGGAGCAGGGAGCCGAGCTGCCTGCCGCGCCGCTCCTCTTCGCGAAGTTCACGACGTCGCTCGGCGGGCCCGGCGACCCGATCGTGATCCCCTCGCTCGTGACGAAATGCGACTACGAGGCGGAGCTCGGCGTCGTGATCGGCGAGACGGTGCGCGGCGTCTCGAAGGAGAACGCGCTCGAGGCGGTCGCAGGCTACGTCGTCGCGAACGACGTCTCCGCGCGCGACCTCCAGTTCGCCGACGGCCAGTGGACGCGTGGGAAGTCACCCGACACGTTCTGCCCGGTCGGGCCGCTCGTGCCCGCCGCCGACGTCCCGGATCCGCACGCGCTCGGGATCCGCGCGATCCTGAACGGCGAGACCGTCCAGGACTCGACGACGGCCAACCTGATCTTCGGGATCGACGAGATCGTGAGCTACATCGCGCGCACGGCGACCCTGGAGGAGGGCGACCTGATCCTCACCGGCACTCCCGCGGGGGTCGGGGTCTTCCGCGACCCCCCACGTCTGCTGCAGCCCGGCGACGAGATCACGATCGAGATCGACGGTGTCGGCTCGCTCACGAATCCGGTCGTGGCACAGGGGTGAGGAACTCGCCGTGAGCGCGATCTCGCGGACAGTCTTGCGCGAGCAGGTGAAGGACATCCTGCTCCACCGGATCGTGAGCGGCGAGCTGAAGCCGGGCGAGCGTCTCGTCGAGACACGGATCGCGACCGAGCTCGGCACCAGCCAGGCGCCCGTGCGCGAGGCGCTGCGCGACCTCGAGCTCCTGCGGCTCGTCGAGTCGGAGCCGTTCCGCGGCGCTCGCGTCCGGGGCTTCGGCGAGACCGAGCTGATCGAGGTCTATCCCGTTCGCGCCGTTCTCGAGGAGTTCGCCGCGAAGGAGGCGACGAAGCGGCTCGACGGCGACGTCTCCCTGCTGGAGTCGGAGGTCGAGGCGATGCGCGCGTCCGCCGCGAGAGGCGACATGAACGGCCTCGTCGAGCACGACATCGCCTTCCATCGCGTCATGGTCGAGTCGGCGGGCAACGCGGTGCTCGAGCAGTGCTGGAAGTCCCTGGGCGTCGAGGGCCGGATCACCATCTCGCTGTACGGGACGTACGTCGAGCCCACCGAGGCCGCCGAGCTGCACGTCCCGATTCTCGAGGCGATCCGCTCGGGGCCGCCTGCGGCCGCGGGCCGCGAGGCGCGCAAGCACGTCGAGGCGTTCGCGCGGATCGCCCGGAGCCGGGTCAAGAGCCCCGGCAGCTGACCGCGCGCGGCACCGTCCCCGCGCTCGCGGGGCTCTTCCTCGCGGCGCTCGCGCTGCGTCCGCAGATCGTCGGCGTCGGCCCGCTGATCGAGCAGATCCAGGACGACCTCGACGCCTCCCACGCGCTCGTCGGCCTGCTCGGGACGATTCCCGTCCTCTGCATGGGCCTCTTCGCGCCCGTCGCGGCCTACCTCGGCGCCCGGCTCGGGACGCGGCGTGCGATGACGATCGCGCTCGCGCTGATCGGCCTCTTCGGCATCCTGCGGGCGCTCGTGCCGAGCGCCTGGCTCGTCGTGCTCCTCACGTGGCCGGTGGGCATCGGGATGGGGCTCGGGAACGCGCTCGCGCCGCTCGTCGTCCGCGAGACCGTGCCCGAGCGGCCCGCAACCGGAACCGGCGTCTACACGACGGGCATCCAGATCGGCTCGACCGTCGCGGCCGCGCTCGCGGTGCCGCTCGCGGCGGTGCTCGGCGGCTGGCGCGGAGCGCTGATCGCGCTCTCGGTCGGCGCCTGCGTCGTCACCGTCGCCTGGGTGGTGCTCGAGCGAGGAGGCGAGCCGCACGCGCGGCCGCCACGACTGATGCCGCGGCTTCCGTGGCGGTCGCGCACGGCCTGGCTCCTCGCAGCGATCTTCGGCGCCATGGCCTCCGCCTACTACGGGCTCAACGCCTGGCTTCCCGACGCGTACGGCGAGCGCGGCTGGAGCGACGAGTCCGCCGGGGTGCTCCTGGCCGCGATGAACCTGACCGCGATCCCGGCCTCGTTCCTCGTCCCGTGGCTCTCGGACCGCCACGGCGGGCGGCGCCCGTGGCTCACCGGCATGAGCCTCGTCTTCGTCACGGGCGGTGTCGGCCTCGTGGCCTTCCCTGCGGCCGGATACCTCTGGGCGCTTCTCGCCGGGATCTCGCAGGGCGGGATGTTCGCCCTCGTGATGACGCTGCCGCTCGACCTCGAGGAGCGGCGCGAGCGTGTCGCCGCGCTCGTCGGCCTGATGCTCGGAGTCGGCTACACGATCGGCGCCGTGTCGCCGTTCGTGCTCGGCGCCGTGCGCGACCTGACCGGGTCGTTCGACGCCGTGCTCTGGGTCTGCGCTGGCTTTCTGGCGCTGCTGGTCGTGCTCGTGCGGCTCGTACCGTCGCGCGACGCGGTCGCTTGACGAGAGGTGTCCGACTTGAAGTCGGACACCTGGCGCAGCGGGTCACGCGCCCGGCGGCCAGATCCGCTCCGCGTACTCGTTCACCATGCGAGCGGCCGAGAAGCGGGGGCCGTTCGACTTCAGCGAGGCGCGCACCATCGCGAGCCAGCCGCGCGGGATCCCGTCCTCGTCGCGGTCGTGGAAGAGGGGGATCACCTGCTGCTCGAGCAGGTCGTACAGCGCGTGCGCGTGGCGCGCGTCCTGCGCCGTCTCGTCCTCGCCCTCCGGCGCCGCTCCGTCGATCTCCCAGCCGTTGCGGCCGTCGTACCCCTCGACCCACCAGCCGTCGAGCACGCTCAGATTGAGCCCGCCGTTCGCCGCCGACTTCATGCCGCTCGTCCCGCTCGCCTCGAGCGGCGGACGCGGCACGTTCACCCAGACGTCGCAGCCGCCGACGATCGGCCCTGCCACCGAGAGGTCGTAGTTCTCGAGGAACGCGACCCGCGAGGTGATCCCGATCGACTGCGAGAGCGCGAAGACGTCGACGAGCATCTGCTTCGCGTTCAGGTCGAGCGGATGCGCCTTGCCTGCGACGATCATCTGCAGAGGCGGCCCGTCGGCGACGATCCGGCGCACGCGCTCGGGGTCGTAGGTGAGCAGGAACAGCCGCTTGTAGGTCGCGATGCGGCGCGCGAAGCCGAGCGTCAGCGTGTCCTCCGCGAAGGTCTCGGCGACCGCTGTGACCGTCTCCGGGTCCTCGCCTCGGAGCAGGCGGTCCTGCACGGACTTCACCCTGACGTAGTCCACGAGCAGTCGCCGCGCCTCGTTGCGCGCGGCCCACAGCTCCGCGTCCGGGATCTGGTCGACGGCCTCCCATGTCGCAGGGTCGGCAGCCCGCCCGAGCCAGCCGTCGCCGAGGTGGCGGTCGAGCAGCACGCGGAGCGGAGGGGAGAGGAAGCTCGGGAGGTGCACGCCGTTCGTGACGTGCGTGATCGGCACCTCGTCGGCCGGCGCGTCGCCGAAGAGCGGTCGCCACATCTCGCGCGCGACCTCCCCGTGTCGCAGGCTCACGGCGTTCGTCCGCCGCGTGAGCCGCAACGCGAGCGGCGTCATCCCCGGCCACTCGTCGGTCGCGGGACGCGTGCGGCAGAGGTCGAGGAACCGGGCGGCATCGATGCCGAGGCGTGAGGGCAGGTCGGCGAACGCGTCGCGGAGGGACTCGGGCTCGTAGGCCTCGTTGCCGGCCGGCACGGGCGTGTGGGTCGTGAAGACGCACCGCTCGCGCGCCCGCGCGAGCGCGTCGTCGAGCATGGCTCCCGCGGCGACGTCGTCCGCGGCGAGCTCGAGCGCCGCGAGCGCCGGATGCCCTTCGTTGAAGTGCAGGACGCCGGGCTCGATCCCGAGCGCCCGGAGCGCGCGCACGGCGCCGATCCCGAGCAGCCCGTACTGCCCGAGGCGCGTGAGCGGGTTCCCCTCGTAGAGGCGGGCGGTGATCCACCTGTCGACGGGGTCGTTCTCGTCGAGCTCCGTGTCGAGGAGGTAGAGCGGGACGCGGCCGACCTCGACGCGCCACACGTGGAACGCGACGTGCCGGCCCGAGAGCGGGAACGTCAGGCGGAGGGGCGCCCCGTCGTCCGCCAGGACCTGCACGGTCGGGAGATGCTCGGGGACGATCTGCGTCCAGTACTCGTGCTGGAGCCCCGTGCGGTCGACGCGCTGCTGGAAGTAGCCCTTGCGGTAGAGGAGGCCGACGCCGACGACGGGCAGGGCGAGGTCGCTCGCCTGCTTGAGGATGTCCCCCGCGAGCGCTCCCAGGCCGCCGGAGTAGATCGGGAGCGACGGATGGATGCCGAACTCCGCGCAGACGAAGGCGACCGGGCCGTCGAGACCCTCTACATGCGTGTCCGGCCGGGCGCGATCGTCCTCGAGCACCTGCGCCAGCCGCGCGACGCGCTCACGGATCGTGACGTCACCGGCGGCGGCCTCGGACGCGTGCGGCAGGAGGTCCTCGAGCTGGCGCACCGGGTTGCGGCCGTTGAGCTCCCACGCGAGTGGGTCGAGCGAGCGGAAGAGCTCGGCGCCATCGGGGTCCCACGACCAGCGGTAGTCGAACGCGATCCGCGCGAGCGGCGCGAGCTCCGCCGGTAGGCGGGACGCGACGCGGGCAGCGCGCTCGTCCGCTTCGCGGGCGCCCGGAAGCGCGGTGATGTCGACGACTCGGGTCGTGCTCACGGCGCCTCAAGCTAGCCGAGGCCGGCGCTAGCGGGCCGCGCCTCCGGTCGTCACGCGGCGGCGCGGAAGTGCGCGATCGTCGCCGCGACGCCGTCGCCGAGTGGCGTCCGGGGAAACGCCCCGACCTCGCGGTCGAAGCCGACCGCCTCGAGCTCGGCGGGGAACGGCAGCGGCTCGCCTTCGGACGTGACTTCCGCGCCGGGGACGACGGCCCGGATCGCCTCGACGACCTGCGCCACGGACGCGACGACGCCCGGGACGTTGTAGACGGCGGCGCCGTCGCCACCGGCCCCGGCCGCGACCACCAGCGCCCGCGCCACGTCCGGTGCGTAGTCGTACTGGGCGGTGCCGGTGAAGCCGATCGTGAAGGCCTCGCCGCGGGCCGCCGCGAGCATCGCCGCGGTCGGGCCCGAGGTCATGCCCTGGTCGCGCCCGGGACCGTAGACGACGTACGGCCGCAGACCGACCGAGGCGAGGCCGCGCTCGGCCGCGTAGACGCGCGCCATGCCCTCGTCGGCAAGCTTCGAGACTCCGTAGAGCGTCGCGGGCGCCGTCCCGCCGCGCTCGGGCGCGGGCGAGGGGTCGGCCGCGCCGTACACCGCCGCCGAGCTCGCGTACGCGACGCCCGGGATCCGGTCGAGCCGGTCTGCGACCGCCTCGAAGACGTTGACCGTGCCCGCGACGTTGACCCGCATCCCGAGCGGCGGGTTCGCCCGCACGAACGGCACCTGGAGCGCCGCGAGGTGGATCACCCTCGTGATCTCGTGCTCGTCGAGCGCCCGCTCGAAGGCCTCGAGGTCGGTGATGTCCCCCCGGACGAGCGACACGCGCTCGGCGTC
This sequence comes from uncultured Actinomycetes bacterium, assembly GCA_963791895.1. Classification (GTDB taxonomy): domain Bacteria; phylum Actinomycetota; class Thermoleophilia; order Gaiellales; family Gaiellaceae; genus Gaiella. The sequence goes on along the minus strand of CAWBTY010000007.1, from coordinate 32,662 downwards.
GGCGCCCAGCACGAGCCGGAGGCGCGCAGGGTCGTCGCCGAGGTCGTAGCCGACGACGTCGTCGCCCGCCGCAAGGGCGGCGTGAGCCGTCCAGGCGCCGAGACAGCCGAGGACGCCGGTGACGAGGAGACGTTCAGAACTCATCGCGGTCTGACGCTTCGCACACCAGGCTTCGGGCAGCGATGAGTTCTAATCAAGCGGCGCGTCCTGGTAGACGGTCACGGCCTCGGTGAAGAACTCGAGCGCCGCGCGGCCCTGCTCGTGCGGGCCGAAGCCCGAGCCCTTCAGGCCACCGAACGGGACGTGGACGTCGGCTCCGGCCGTTTGCGAGTTGACGTGGAGGATGCCCGCCTGGAGCTCCTCGGAGAACCGCTGCACGGTGTGGAGGTCGCGCGTGAAGATCGAGGCCGCGAGCCCGAAGCGCACGCCGTTGGCCCGCTCGAGGGCGTCGTCGAGCGTCGAGTACCGGTAGAGCGCCGTCACCGGCCCGAAGACCTCCTCGCAGGAGAGGAGCGCGTCGTCGGCGACGTCCTCGAAGACGGTCGGTGCGACGAGGTAGCCGGCGTCGTCGGCTCGGTCGCCGCCCGCGAGCACCCTGCCGCCTTCGTTCCGGCTCTGCTCGATCGCGCCGAGCACCTCGTCGAACGCTCTTTCGGTGACGAGCGGGCCGACCTCGGTGTCCGGCTCGTGCGGATCCCCGACCTTCCCCGCCTCGACGCGCGCGAGCAGCTTGTCCCGGAACGCGTCGTACACCGTCTCCTGCACGAGGATGCGGCGCGTCGCCGTGCACTTCTGCCCGGCCGACCAGAACGCCCCCGCGTAGGCGGCCTCGACGGCGCGGTCGAGCTCCGCGTCGGCCGCCACGACGAGTGGGTTCTGGCCGCCGAGCTCGAGCTGCACCCGACAGCCTCGCGCCGTCGCCGCCTCGCGGACGCCGTGACCGACCTCCACCGAGCCGGTGAAGGAGAGCGCCCGCACCTCGGGGCTCTCGACGAGCGCCGCGCCGACCTTCGACCCGGGCCCGGTGAGCACGTTGAGGACGCCGGGCGGAAGCCCGGCCTCGGCGAAGGCCTCCGCGACGTGCAGACCCGTGCGTGGGGAGTCGTAGGCGAGCTTGAGCACGACCGTGTTGCCGTGGACGAGCGCCGGGGCGAGCTTCCAGACCGGGATTGCGAGCGGGAAGTTCCACGGGGTGATCAGACCCACGACCCCGAGCGGGCGCCGGACGGTGTACAGCCGCTGCAGCGGCACCGAGGCCGCGTAGACCTCGCCGATCGGCCGCCACGCCTCCCCGGCCGCGAACCGGAGGATCGCCGCGCCGCGGGCCGCCTCGAGGCGCGACTCGCGGACGGGTTTCCCCATCTCGGCCGTCATGTCGCGCGCGACCTGCTCGACGCGCGCCTCGAGCGCGTCGGCGGCCTTGGCGAGGAACGCACCGCGCGCGGGCGCCGGAAGCGTCGCCCAGGCCGGCGCGGCGGCGGCGGCCGCCTCCACCGCCGCGGCAGCGTCGTCGGCGCCGGACGCCTGGAAGGAGCCCGTCACCTCGTCCGGCCGCCACGGGCTTCGCTTCTCGTAGGTCTCGTCGCTGGATGCCTCGCGCCACTCGCCGCCCACGTAGTTCCGCGCCGGCGCTCTGGTTGCCGTCTCGCTCATGTCCGACTCCCTTCTGCCCCCGTCACAGGTCACCGGCGAGCGCGACGGGGTTCGCGAGCGTGCCGATCTCGGGTACGTGGATCTCGACCCAGTGTCCCGGGAGGAGCGTGAACGACTCGGGGGGTACGAGGCCCGTCCCCGTGAGGAGCACAGAGCCGGGTGGGACGGGGTTGTCACGCAGCAGCCAGTCGACGAGCTCCGCGAACGAGCGCACCATCTCCTTCGTCGTCGTCCGGCCCTCGTATGCCACGACGCCGTACTCGTCGAGGATGCGCATCCCGATCGCGAAGTCCTGCGGGCCGTCCTGCGGGACGTAGACCGCAGGCCCGATCGCACAGGCCGCGGTGTAGACCTTCGCCTGGCTGAGATAGAGCGGGTTGGCCCCTTCGATCTCACGCGAGGAGACGTCGTTGCCGATCGTGTAGCCGAGGATCTGCCCTCGCTCGCCGATGACGAGCCCGATCTCGGGCTCGGGCACGTTCCACACCGAGTCGCCGCGGATCCCGATCGGGTCGAGCGGGCCGACCGTGCGGCGCGCACGGACGTCCTTGAGGAAGAGCTGGGGGCGCTCGGCCCCGTAGACGAGGTCGTACACGTCCTGGCCGTCGGCGTCGTTCGCCGGCGTCTTGCGGCTCGAGCGGTACGTGACGCCCGCGCACCACACCTCGGGGGCGTCGATCGGCGTCAGCAACGTCACGTCGCTCGCGAACGACAGCGCCCTGGAGTCTTCGGCGATGACGAGAAAGTCCTCCTCGACCTCGACCGTGCCGCCGCGTAGCACCGGGAGCGGGTCGTCGACCCCGTGCAACACGGAGAACTCTCCTTCCTGCTCGAGCTCGACGCCGACCCTGATCTCGCCCCTGAGGTCCGCGTAGCGGATCACGCGACGCATCTCACCTCGTCGCCTGCGCAGCGAACGTCGCCCGTCGCGTGCGGGTCACGCGTAGCGTCCATCGCGCACGGTCAGGAGCTCACCGGCGTGTGCGACGGGGTTCGCGAGCGTGCCGACCTCGGGAACGTGGATCTCGACCCAATGGCCGGGAAGCAGCGTGAAGTCGTCGTCCGGCACGAGGCCCGTGCCGGTCAGGAGGAGCGTTCCCGGAGGAACCGGATTCTCCTTGACGAGCCACGCGACGAGCTCCTTGAAGTTGCGGACCATCTCGGCCGTCGTCGTTCGATCCTCGTACGCGACGGAGCCGTTCTCGTCCGTCACGCGGATCACGATCTGGAAGGCCTGCGGCTCGTAGAGCGGCACGAAGACCGCCGGGCCCACCGCGCAGGCGCCCGCGTAGACCTTTGCCTGGCTGAGGTAGAGCGGGTTCGCGCCCTCGATCTCGCGCGACGAGACGTCGTTGCCGATCGTGTAGCCGAGGATCCGGCCCCGCTCCCCGACGACGACCCCGATCTCCGGCTCCGGGACGTTCCAGACCGAGTCGCCGCGGATCCCGATCGGGTCGAGCGGGCCGACCGTTCGCCGGCAGCCGGCGTCCTTGAGGAAGAGCTCCGGGCGGTTGGCCTCGTACACGAGGTCGTAGACGTCCTGCACCGAGCTCTCCGCCATCCGCGCGTCGCGGCTCCGCCGGTAGGTGACGCCGGCGCACCACACCTCCGGCGGATCCCACGGCATGAGCAGGGTGCGTCCGCCACCGAGCTCGAGGCTGACCTCGTCCTCGATCGGGATCGGGGCCTGGTCGACCGGGAAGGACTCGCCCTGGAGGAGGCGCATCGGGTCGTCCGTCCCGACGATCGCGTGGAACACGCCGTCCTTCTGCGGCTCGACCCCGAGCGAGATCCGGCCCTCCTCGTCGATCCAGCGGATCAGGCGGCGCATGGGTCAGTCCACCGGGCCTGGCACTAGTAGACCGCCCGGCCTCCGGAGATGTCGAAGGTGGCGCCCGTCGAGAACGAGCATTCCTCGCTCGCGAGCCAGCACGCCAGCGCCGCGACCTCCTCCGAGGCGCCCATCCGACCCATCGGGATGCGCTCCACCATGTAGCCCACGTGATCCTCCGTGAGGCCGTCGAGGATCGGGGTCTCGATCACCGCCGGAGCGATGCAGTTCACGAGGACACCCGTGCGCGCGACGTCCTTCCCGATCGCCTTCGTCAGGGCGATGACCGCGGCCTTCGCGGCCGAGTAGGCGGCGGCCATCGGATTGCCCTCCTTGCCGGCGATCGAGGCGACGTTGACGATCCGGCCGTACCCGCGACCGACCATGCCCGGCAGCACCGCGCGGTTGCAGAAGAAGACGCCGTCCGCGTCGATCGCCATCACGCGCCGCCACTCCTCGTCCGTCACCTCGACGGTGGGCAACGAGGCGCCGGGGATGCCGGCGGAGCAGACGAGGACGTCGACCGGGCCGAGCTCGGCGGTCGCCCTCGAGACGGCGGCGTCGACCTGGGACGAGTCGGAGACGTCGCCCTGCAGGGCGAGCGCGCCGTCGGGCGCAGCTCCGTCGAGGTCGAGCGTCGCGACCCGCGCGCCCTCGGCGAGCAGGCGCTCGGCGGTCGCCGCGCCGATGCCGCTCGAGCCTCCGGTGACGAGCGCGACGCGACCCGAGAACCGATCGTCGATCGTTCGCGTCACGGCGACTACCCTAACTTCTGCGCGATGGCGTTCGATCCCGTCACCGACTATCCGCTCGGGTCTCGGCGGCCCGACCTCGTCCGGACACCGACGGGACGCGCGCTGGACGACGTGACGCTCGCCGCGGCGCGAGCAGGGGCGCTCGTGCCCGCCGATACGCGCGCGACCGCGGAGACCCTCGACCGTCAGGCGGCGGTCGCGCGGGCGGCGGGCCGCACCCAGCTCGCCGACGGGCTCGAGCGCGCCGCCGAGCTGACCAACGTCGCCGACGACGAGCTGCTCGCGATCTACACGGCCCTGCGACCGGGGCGCTCGACCGCCGAGGAGCTCGAGCGCTGGGCCGCGAGGCTCGAGGAGCTCGGGGCGGCGCGAAGCGCCGCGTTCGTCCGCGAGGCGGCCGGCGTCTACGTCGAGCGCAGCCTGCTGGCCCGTGGCTGATCGGCGCAGCGGACGGTTCGTCGCGCGAGAAGGCTCCGAGCTCCGGCGCGAGCTGCTCGTCGAGCCGTGGGCCGAGCTCGGCCTCGTCGCCGCCGACGGCCCTGCCGACCCGAAGCCAGAGCTCGTGGTCGAGAACGGCGTCGTGACGCGCCTCGACGGCCGTGCGGCGGCCGAGTTCGACGTGATCGACCGGTTTCTCGTCGCGCACGGGCTCGACCTCGCGGTCGCGGTGGACGCGATGGCGCTGCCGGACGAGCGCCTCGCCCGGATGCTGGTCGACGTGGACGTGCCCCGGGAGGAGCTCGTCCGCCTCTCGCGGGGCCTGACGCCGGCGAAGCTCGCCCGCGTCGTCGGGATGCTCGACCCGGTGGAGCTGATGATGGCGCTCAAGAAGCTGCGCGCCCGCCGCGACCCCGGCAACCAGGCGCACGTGACGAATCTCAAGGAGAGCCCGGCCCTGCTCGCGGCCGACGCCGCCGAAGCCGCGCGGCGCGGGTTCGACGAGCTCGAGACCACCGTGGGCGTCGCGCGCTACGCGCCGCTCAACGCGCTCGCTCTCCTCGTCGGGTCGCAGACCGGGCGACCGGGCGTGATGACCCAGTGCGCGGTCGAGGAGCGGCGCAACCTCGAGCTCGCGATCCGCGGGCTCGTGACCTACGCGGAGACGCTCTCCGTGTACGGCACCGAGCCGGTCTTCGCGGACGGCGACGACACGCCCTGGTCGAAGGCGTTCCTCGGCTCGGCGTACGCCTCGCGCGGCGTCAAGGTGCGCTTCACCTCCGGCACCGGCTCCGAGGCGCTGATGGGGCATGCGCAGGGGCTCTCGATGCTCTACCTCGAGGCGCGCTGTGTCTCCGTCGTCCGCGCGGCCGGGGCGCAGGGCATTCAGAACGGCTCGATCTCCTGCGTCGCGCTCGTCCTCGCCGTGCCGGGCGGGACGCGCGCGATCCTCGCGGAGAACGTCCTTGCGGCCTGGCACGACCTCGAGGTCGCCTCCGGCAACGACGCCATCGCCTCACACTCGGCCATCCGCAAGACGGCGAAGCTGATGGGGCAGTTCCTGCCCGGCACCGACTTCGTCACCTCCGGCTACTCGGTCATGCCGCGCCGGGACAACACGTTCGGCGGCGGCAACTACGACGCCGACGACATCGACGAGTGGCTCACGCTCCAGCGCGACTGGCAGGTCGACGGCGGCATCGAGCCCGTCGCCGAGGACGAGCTCATCCGCGTGCGTCAACGGGCGGCGCGAGCGACGCAGGCCGTCTTCGCCGCGCTCGGGCTGCCCGACGTGACCGACGAGGAGGTCGAGGCGGCGACGCACGCGCACGGCAGCCCGGACATGCCCGATCGCGATCGCGCGGCTGACGTCGAGGCGGCGGACGAGCTTCTTCGACGCGGCACCTCGGCGCTCGACGTCGCCCTCGCGCTCGACCGGAACGGCTTCGAGGACGTCGCCGAGGCGGTGGTCGGAATGCTCCGCCAGCGCGTCGCGGCCGACTACCTCCAGACCGCCGCCGTGATCGAGCCGGACGGCCTCGTGCGCTCGGCGGTCAACGACCCGAACGCCTACCTCGGCCCCGGCACCGGCTACCGGCTCCAGGGCGAGCGGTGGGAGCTCCTGCAGTCGCTGCCGCACGTCGTCGACCCGCGCACGCTCGGCGGCGGAGACGAGAGCCTGGCGGCGATCCTGGAGGAGTCCGCGCCCGCCGGCCCCGGCGACGACCCGGCGGAGGTCGTGATCGCGGTCGGCCCGGCATTCGCGGACGGCCTCAGGGAGACGATCAACGGGCTGCCGCACGTCGAGGTCCTGGCCGCCGTGACGGGCGGCGTGCAGGCGGCAGGCGCCGTCGCGCGGCTCGTGCGCGTCCGGCGGGTGGCCGACGTCGGCTTCATCGCCCACGACGGCGCCCGGCTCTCCGGCTCGGGCATCGCGCTCGGTCTCCAGTCGAAGGGGACCGCGGTGATCCACCGCGCCGACCTCGAGCCGCTCGACAACCTCGAGCTCTTCGGGATGAGCCCGCTCTACACGCTCGAGAGCTACCGCGCGATGGGCCGGAACGCCGCCGGCTACGCGCTCGGGCAGCGCGTCGGCCCGGTCCCGACCGAGCTGGACAACTTCGCGCGCGCCAAGCTGATCGTCCGCACGACGCTGCTGCACGCGCGGGAGGCCGCGGCCGTCGTCCCGGGCGCTCCGCCGGTCGAGCTTCGTCGTTCCTCGGTGTCTGACTTCAGTCAGACACCTGCTCTTGCATCCGAGGAAGAGCGCGTGTCCGGCTGAAGCCAGACACGGGTTCGCTAGTGCTCGCGCAGTCCCGCCGCGCGTTGCTCCGCAGCCAGGCGCTCCTCCGCCTCGGCCTCCTCGCGTAGCAGGCGCACGAGCAGCCAGACGATCGCGGCGAAGAAGACGAGCGCCTGCTCGGTCGACATCAGGATCCCGCCGAGGTTCTGGTCCTGCTCGGCCGAGATGCCCCAGAGCCGCTCGGGCAGGGACTCGTAGTAGTCGTAGATCGGCGGCGAGAACGTCAGCGCGAGGCCGAGGAAGGCCGAGAGCACGAACGCGGCGAAGACGTAGCCCAGGCGGACGAGCGTCGGGACGACACGCGGGACGTCGCAGAGCACGGGCCACCAGAAGAGGAGGCCGATCGCGATCAGGAAGCCGTGCTCGACGGCGAGCAGCAGAGTGCTCCGGACGGCCGCGTCGTAGACGGCGCCGAGATGGACGACGTACCAGCCGACGAGCCAGACCGGCAGCGCGAGTTCCGGGCGCGTGAGGGTGGCGAACGCCCGGCCGCCGCGCGTCGCGACCGCCGCCCGCATCGCCGGGGTCAGGCCGATGAGGATGAGCGGCGGCCCCCAGTCACTGATCATCACGTTCTGAAGCAGGTGGAAGAGGACGAGGTACTCCGTCGCGATCGTCCCGAGCGGCGAGTTGAGCGCGCCGACGACGAGTAGGAGCCCCGCCCCGAAGGAGAATGCGCGCCAGGAGGCGCCGGGAGCCCGCCGCCAGGCGCGGACGTAGAGGACGAGCGCCACGAGCGCGAGGACGAGGTAGAGCGGCTCGAACGAGAACGACCACGGCGAGGGCATCACGAGACGGGCTCGGCACGGGCGGTGACCGCGGGTCGCTCGCGCCGCGCGATCCGGAAGAGCAGCACGACCGCAAGGCCGAGCGTGAGCGCCTGCTCGACCATCATCACGACGCCCGCGAGCTTCTGGTCGGCCAGCGGCGAGAGCCCGAGCAGCCGTTCGGGCTGGGCGACGTAGACGTCGTAGAAGGGCTCCGGGCCGAAGACGAAGACGTACGAGAGCACCTGCCCGAGCCAGAACAGGAGCACCGCAACGCCGATCCGCTCGCCCGTCGTCAACCGCAGGTGGCGCGCGGGGTCGATCAGCAACGTCCAGACGAGCGCGCCCACGACGACGAACGAGGCGTGCTCGACCCGGTGCAGCGCGGGTGAGCTCAGGGCGGCCTCGTAGGCGGCCGGCACGTGCCAGGAGACGAGCACCACGACCCAGAGGGAGAGCGCGACAGGCGGTCGCAGGAGGAACGCGAGCGCGCGACGCAGCGGCCGCGCACGCGCGAGCGGCGCCAGCAGGTCGCGGGGGAGGAAGAAGAGCGCCAGCGGGCCTCGAACGGCGACGAGCGCGAGCGCGACGCCGAGGTCGGCGATCAACACGTGCTGGAGCATGTGCGCCGACTGCAGGTACTCCTCCGCGATCGCGTCGAGCGGCGACACGATCCCGACGAGGACGATCGCGACGCCGCCGCAGAAGAGCGGGATCCGCGTCCACGGCGCGAGCTCGGGCCGACGGCGGTGCAGCCGGCGCCAGCCCTGGAGGAAGAACGCGACCGCGACTGCCGCGAGGACGAGTGCGAGGGGGTCGAAAGACCAGGCGCTCCAGAGCTCGTCGGTGGCGTCGCGGCCAGCGTCGACATGCACGTCACTGTACGAGAGGACCGCGAAGCCAGGTGTCCGACTTGAAGTCAGGACACCGGAGGAAGCGGGCGGCTTCAGGTGTCCGACTTCAAGTCGGACACCGCGATCGGTTCGCAACGCTCGGCTACCGCTCGACGTGCAGGGATCCCTGGAGGTCGCCGAGCACGAGGTCGCGCTCGCGATCAGGGACGTGGTCGAGCGGCACCGGGCCGAGCGCCTCGACGAACGTGACGCCTCCGGCGGAGAAGAGCTCGTGCTCCTTCCCGCGGTTGACGACGCAGACGTCGCCCGGGCCGAGCTCGCGCGACTCGTCCTCGATCGTCATCGTCACCGAGCCCTCGAGGATCAGCATCACCTGCTCGGTGTGCTCGTGGCTGTGGCGGGCGACCGTCGTTCCCGGCTCGTACGTGACGCGCCCGAGGAAGACCTGGTCGCCCGCGATCGCCTGGAGCCCGACGCCGTCGAAGATGGCGTAGGGCTTCCGGTCGACGAAGCTGCCGAAGGGCGAGTCGGCCATGCGTCCGGGCTAGACGGGGACCTCGAACGAGATGCCGCCCTGCGAGACCGCGTTCACCGAGAGCTCTGCGTCGAAGACGATCCGCTTGCCCTCGCGGGCGGGCTCGGCCTTCGCCTCGAGTGCCCGCAGCACCTTCTCCGGCGTGATCGGCAGCTCGGTGACCCAGACGCCGACGGCGTCGTACACGGCCGCGGCGATCGCCGGGGGCTGCGCGTTGTTCGCCATCTCGCCGATCCCCTTGGCGCCGTAGGGCCCGTCCGCGGAGGGGTTCTCGATGATGATCGTGTCGAGCTGCGGGAGATCCTCGCATCCCGGTGCCAGGTAGGACCCGAACTGGCCGCCACGGTGCTCGACCGAGGGGTAGTACGGGTAGCAGTTCTCGAGCACGCCGAGCCCGAGCCCCTGGATCGCGCCGCCCTCGATCTGACCCTCGACCAGGGTCGGGTTGATCGCGCGGCCGACGTCGTAGACCTGGACGAGCCGCGTCACGCGCACGACGCCGGTCTCGTCGTCGACCTCGACCTCGGCGGCGCACGCCGCGTACGAGATCGCGGAGTGGGGCGGCAGGTCGACCTGGCCCGTCTCGGGGTCGACGATCGACGCGTACTCCTTCAGCTGCGCGCCCGTGCCGGTGATCAGCTCTCCGTACGTCCACGTCGCGGCGGCCGCGACGTCGCCGACGCCGAGCTTCTTCTGCGGTGCCCCCTTCGCCACGACCTCGCCGTCGACCACCTCGAGGTCGGCCGGGTCGATCTCCATCTCCTTGCCGGCGATGTCGAGGATCCGCTCGCGGACGCGCTCCGCGGCCTTCTCGACCGCCTTGCCCGCGACGAACGTCGCCCGCGAGGCGAACGTCCCCGTGCAGACCGGCGACGAGTCCGTGTTCGAGTTGTCGTACGTGACCCAGTCGTAGGGCACGCCGATCGTCTCGGCGACGATCTGCGACTGGATCGTCTTCGAGCCGTTCCCGATGTCGGAGGTGCCGGCGAAGACGTCCACGCGCCCGTCGGGCTTGACCTTGATCCACGCCTGCGACGGGTCGCCGTTCTGGTTCATCCCGGTCGGGTACTCGATCGCCGCGATCCCGCGGCCCTGCTTGACGGCCATCAGTGGTCCTCCGGATCTGCGAGCTGGCCGACGAGGTGCTCCGGCAGGAGGTCGCCCACCCGCTTGTCGCGATCCATCGCCGCGTAGTCGGGTGCGAGCTGGACGTCCATGCCGCCCGCGAGGGCCTTGACGACGGGGACGGTCGAGGGGTCGGTGTAGACGATCCGGTTCGGGGAGGTGTCGCCGATCCGGTTCGCGTTCTTGAGCCGTACCTCGTACGGGTCGAGCCCGAGCACGTCGGCGATCCGGCTCATGTGCGTCTCCGTCGCGAACGAGATCGAGGTGACGCCGAAGCCGCGCATCGCGGTCGTCGGCACGCGGTTCGTGTAGACGACGTACCCGTCGAAGGAGAGATTCGGGATGGTGTACGCGCCCGTGTGGTGGAACGAGTGCTTCGTCAGCCCGTACGGCGAGAAGCGGGAGTACGCGCCCGAGTCGTGGAGCGTCAGCATCTTCCGGCCGAGGATCCAGCCGTCCTTCGTCACGGCGTCGGCGATCTCCATGTGCCACGGCGCCCGCGTGGACGAGCAGAGGAACTCCTCCTCGCGCGTCCAGCGCCACTTCACGGGCCGCCCGGACTTCTGCGCGAGCAGCGCGCACATCGTCTCGGTCGCGGTGTCGACCTTGCCGCCGAACCCGCCGCCGACGGTGCCGCCGACGACCTTGAGCCTGTTGAGCGGCAGTTGCAGGTGCGCCGCGACGACCCCCATCGAGAAGTAGAGCGCCTGGGTGCACGAGTAGATCGTGAGGCGGCCGTTCGCCTCGGGTACGACGAGCGAGACCTGCGTCTCGAGCGGGACGTGCTCGATCGCGGCCGGGCGGTAGACGCCCTGGACGATCGTGTCCGCCTGCTCGAAGGCGGCCTCGATCGAGCCCTTGCGAATCTGGCGGCGGTCCATCTCGCCCTCGAAGTGCGGGTACCAGTTCCCCCACTGGTGGATCTTCGGCGCGTCGTCGTCGAAGGCGCGGCGGATGTCGAGCAGCGGCTCGCGCTCCTCGAAGTCGATCCCGATCGCCTCGACCGCTGCCTGGGCCGTGTCCTCGTCCTCTGCGGCGACGAGCGCGATCGGCTGTCCCTTGTAGCGCACCTCGTCCTTGGCGAGGAGCGGCTCGTCGGCCGGGATCCCGAGCGCCGAGAGGTGGCCGTACTCGAGCAGCGGGACGTCGTCCGCCGTGACGACGGCGTGAACGCCCGGCATCGCCTCGACCCTCGACGTGTCGAGGCCCGAGAAGCTCGCGCTGTGGTGCGGCGAGCGGAGCGCCTTCACCCGGAGCGTGCCGGGGATCCGCACGTCGTCGACGTACTGCGTGCGCCCCGTGACGTGCTCGATCCCGTCGTAGCGCGGGAGGCGTGCGCCGACCGCCTTCATTGCACTCCTCCCAGGTTCGTCATCCCGGGGCTCGTCGCCGTGACCGTCAGGTCGAACTCGTCGCCGCGGGCCACGGCAGCGACGGCGTCGACGATCTTCACGTAGCCGGTGCAGCGGCAGACGTGACCCGCCAGCGCCTCCTGGATGGCCTCGCGGTCGTCCGTCCCACCGCGCTGGAGGTAGGCCTCGGCAGCCACCAGCATCCCGCTCGTGCAGAACCCGCACTGCGCGGCGTAGTGGTGCGTGAACGCCTGCTGGAGCGCCGAGAGCGACCCTGCAGAGCCCATGCCCTCGACGGTCGTGACCTCGGCTCCGTCGACCGCCCCGACGACGGTGAGGCAGGCGCGCTGCGGATCGCCGTCGACGAGGACGGTGCAGGCGCCGCAGCCGCCCTGCTCGCACCCGGCCTTGGGGCTCGTGACCCCCAGCTCTTCCCGGAGCACGTCCAGCAGCGTGGTCAGCGCGCCGCTCTCGATCTCGTGCGCTCGCCCGTTCACGGTGAGGTTCATGCCGCCTCCCCGAGCTTCGCGAGCACCCGGCGGACGAGGACGGGAAGCGCCCGCTCCCGATACCAGGCCGAGGCGAGCGCGTCGTCGCGGAACGTGACGTCGCCGAGCGCGGCGTTTCCCGCCGCGCCAGGGTCGTTCGCGGCGGCCTCGGCCGACCGCAGCCGCGCCCCGTCGCCCGCGAGCCCGGTGGCCGCGAGCCTCGTCTCGCCGGCATCCGTCCGCACGCCGGTGACCGCGAGCACGGTGTACTCGTGCGTGTGCGGATAGTCGAGCGAGGCGAACGCCGAGGCCGCAGGCTTGTCGAAGCGGAGGTCGAGGAGCAGACGGCCCTCCCGGTGCGACAGGAAGTCGGCGAGCGGCTCGCTCGCCTCGCCGCCGGCACCGACCGACCGTGCCGTCGCCTCGAGCGCGAGGAACGGGCCCTGGAGGTCGCCGCGCGGTGCGTCGTCGCCGGCGCGCGTGCAGAGGTTGCCCCCGACCGTGCCCTGGCGGCGAACCTCGAAGTCCGCGACGTTGAGCGCGCATTGCGCGAGCGCCTCCACCTCCTGCGCGAGCTCGGACAGCCGCTGGACGGGCAGGCCGGCACCGACGGTCACCGTCGCGTCGTCGGTCGAGAGCGTGTCCAGCCCGGCTCTCCCGAGCAGCAGCGCCTTCGTCGGGCTGAGCCGTCCGTACGTGATGTCGGGCACGACGATCGTGCCGCCCCCGATCACGGTCACTCCCGACCCGTCGCCGAACCGGGCGACCGCCTCGTCGGCCGAGGTCGGGGAGAAGACCTCAGTGGCTTGCGTCATCGACAACCCTTCGTCCGTGGTTCGTCAGGGAAAGCCGAGCGAGTGTAACCGGGCACGCCATGCCTAATCGATTATCGGTGATCCCGCAGTCAGGCCTGCTGCTTCCCCGCGATCCCCCAGTGCTTCGGCTCGACTCCCTGGATCACGACCTGGATGTGCGCGGGGTCGGCACCGCTCGTCTCCGCGAGCGCGTTCGTCAGCGCCTCGATCATCTTGGGCACGGACTCTTCGGTCACCCTGCGGTCGTACAGCTTCACCTCGATCAGCGGCATGCGTCCCTCCTCGGCATGAACGTGGAACGACGAGTCTCGCACGTCGGACCGAGGAGAGGGCCGGCTTCCGCCGGCCCTCGCTCGCGTCCGTTTCCCCGTGGCGGTCAGTCGCGCCGGTCGTCGTGCCAGCCCGCGCCGCCGGGGCCGTAGTAGCCGCCGACCTCGTCGCGATGCCGGTCGTCCGCCATCATGCCCTCGTCGAGCTGCGGCGCATCCTTGATCTGATCCTTCGTCCGGTTGACGTAGACCGTCTCCTCCTCGGAGTCGACACGGTCGATCACGCCCGCCGGGAGGACGACCTTCTTGCCGAAGATCCACGGCCCGGTGTCGACGACGATCGAGCTCGCGCCGACCTCGTCGGACGCCTCGTCGACCTTGCCGATACCCCCGTCGAGAGCCTCGACGCTGTAGCCGACGACATCGGTCCCCATGCCAGGGTCGGTCGTCTCGATGCGATACGTCCAGATGTCGTACTGGGTCGACATCGTGCGGTGCCCCTTTCCTCGGGTTGCGATGGGTCCGTGCTACCCGGGGCGCGAACCGGCAAACGCCGGTGGGGCGGTCAGGCGACCGGCGCGTCGAGGGCGTCGAGGATCGTCGCGCGGGCGCCTGCGTCGAGCGCCGCCCGCGTCGCGACGCGCCCGGCCTCGATCGCCCGATCGAGCGAGCGGAAGTCCCGCAGGGGGACGTCTTGCACCTCCGGCGTCAGGACGACGAGCGCGAGCTCGCGGTTCGCCTCGGCCCGCTCGACGCTGCCCAGGACCGTGGCACGCGAGAGCGTCTCCATGATCGACGGTAACGGCTGCTCCCCCGTCACGTCCGCCGGATCGAGGCGCCGCACGACGTCGACGGCGACGATCGGGCCTTCGGCCGTCTCGGCCATCGCGTCGACGGGCAGGTTGTTCAGCACGCCGCCGTCGACCAGCAGCCGGCCAGCGTGTGGGAGCGGCGGCACGAGGCCCGGAATCGACATGCTCGCGCCAACGGCCTCGAGGAGGCTGCCCCGGCGGTGGACGACGAGCCGGCTCGAGAGCAGGTCGGCGCTGACCGTGAAGAGCGGTTTCGCGAGCTCCTCGATCGCCAGCTCGCCGAAGAGCCGCTCGAGCATGCGACCGGCCTTGCGAGACCGGATCAGCGCGACCCGCGGCAGGGTGTAGTCGTTGAACGGCGAGCGGCGGACGAGCTCCTCGTGACAGCGGTCGCGGATCTCCGCCGGCTTCCAGCCGGCGGCCGCCATCGCGGCGATGAACGAGCCCATCGAGCAGCCGCCGTAGCGGTCGAGCTCGATCCCGTCTCGCTCGAGCTCCTCGAGCGCCCCGATGTGGGCGAAGCCGCGTGCGCCGCCGCCGGAGAGCACGATGCCGAGCGCGCGACCGACGAGCCGGCGGGCGAGACGGCCGGCGCCGGGGTCGCCCGGCTCGGTCGTCGCCAGCCGGTGGAGGGCACGGGGCGCGATCGTGTCGACCAGGCGACCGACGACCCCGCCCTCGGCAGGCCCGAGCATCACGAGGTCTGCGTTCGGCGCGGGCGCGACGCCTGCCGAGTCGCTCGTCGCCACGAGCAGGAGCCGGTCGGCCTGGCGCGTGCAGAGGTCGCTCCACGCGCCGGCCCCGGTCTCGTCGACGAGCAGCACGTGCGTCGACTCGTCCTCGGCGCGCTCGACCGCACCGGTGCCGGCCGAGTCCGCGCCCAGGATCTCCACGGTGCCGTAGCGGCCGAGCGAGGATGCCAACGAGCGGGCGACCGCGGCGAGCGGCACCCCCGGGCCGAGCGCCCGCAGCGCGAAGAGCGACGGTCGGGAGGCGGGCGCGCTCAGCCCACCGCTCGCCTGCAGGAGGACGGCGAGCTCGCGGGCCACGGTCGCGGCGAAGTGCGCGTCGCGCTCCATCAGCTCGTCGAAGCGCTCCCGAGGGAGCCGGAGGAGCGTCGAGTCGCGAACCGCCTGCACGGACGCGGAGCGCGGTGCGCCGGTCAGCAACGCAAGCTCGCCGATCGCGGCGCCCGGCCCGAGCGTCCTCAGCGTCCGCCCGTCCTCGGCGACGACCTGCAAGCGGCCGCGCAGCACCACGTACAGCTCGCGCGCCTCGTCGCCTTCCCGCAAAGCCCAGTCGCCGGCCAGCACCCGCAGGGGCTCGGCCTCGGCCGAGAGCGCGGCGAGCGAGACCTCGTCCGCGCCGGCGAGCAGGGGCACGCCCCCGAGCACCGACACCGACACACCGGTCGCGCTCATCGCCCGTCCCACCGCATCGATCGATCGTACGCCGTTGCGACCGCCGTGTCCGGGATCGCAGGCCTCGTCTACGCTGGGCTCGTGGAGTTCGGCTCGATCGACGAGCTCGAGGGCGCCCTGCGGGACGCCGACTACCTGCCCGACCGGGGCCTCTCGACGGCGCTCTACCTCTCGCTCGTCCTCTCGAAGCCGGTGCTGCTCGAGGGAGAGGCAGGGGTCGGCAAGACCGAGGCGGCGAAGGCGCTGGCGACCGTCCTCCAGGCGCGCCTGATCCGGCTCCAGTGCTACGAGGGCCTCGACGTCGCGCACGCCGTCTACGAGTGGAACTACCCGCGCCAGCTGCTCCACATCCGCGCCGCGCAGGAGGGCACCGTGCGGGAGGAGGAGCTCTTCGGGCCGGAGTACCTGATCCGCCGGCCGCTGCTCGAGGCGATCGACTCCGAGGAGCCGGTCGTCCTGCTGATCGACGAGATCGACCGGGCCGACGAGGAGTTCGAGGCCTTCCTGCTCGAGGTCCTCTCGGACTTCCAGATCACGATCCCGGAGCTCGGGACGATCTCCGCGCGGCGGCGGCCCGCCGTGATCCTGACCTCGAACCGCACGCGCGAGCTGCACGACGCGCTGAAGCGGCGGGCGCTCTTCCACTGGATCGGGCATCCGTCGATCGAGCGCGAGATCGAGATCGTCAGGATCCGCGTGCCGGGCATCCCCGAGCGCCTCGCGTCCGAGGCGGCGGCATTCGTGCGCGAGCTGCGCGGGCTCGATCTCTCCAAGCCACCCGGCGTCGCCGAGACGATCGACTGGGGCATGGCCCTGAACGCGCTCGGGCGCAAGGAGCTCGACGCGGAGGTCGTCCGGCAGACGCTCGGCTCCGTCCTGAAGTACCGCGAGGACATCGAGGCGGTCCAGGACGAGACCCTCTCGCGCCTCGTCGACGAGGCCCGAGCCGCCTCCGCGGCGCGGTAGCGGTGGCCGCGGGCGACGCCATCGTCGGGCACGTCGTCACGTTCGGGCGCGTGCTCCACGAGGCCGGGCTCGAGGTGGGGCCGGGACGGGTCGCCGACGCGCTGCGCGCGCTCGACGCCGTCGACCTCGCCCGCCAGGAGGACGTCTTCTTCTCCCTCCGCCAGACGCTCGTCTCGCGTCGCGACGAGCTGGACCTCTTCGACCGCGCGTTCAGCGCCTGGTTTCTCCGTGCTCCCGTCTTGCCTCCGGTGAGAACGAGGTCCGCGGCAGAGACGGTGACGCGCGTCGGCGAGTCGCCCTCGGATCGGCTGCGCACGCGGGGGGACGACGAGGACCCGGACGGCGAGCCGCTCGAGCTCGGCGCGTCCGGGCACGAGCTCCTCCGCGAGAAGGACTTCGCCGA
Organism: uncultured Actinomycetes bacterium; assembly: GCA_963791895.1. Classification (GTDB taxonomy): domain Bacteria; phylum Actinomycetota; class Thermoleophilia; order Gaiellales; family Gaiellaceae; genus Gaiella. The sequence continues at coordinate 15,876 of CAWBTY010000007.1, read as the reverse complement.
GCTGACGGGTGACGAGCTGCGCCACGTCCGTGAGCTCATCGCGCAGATCGCGCGGAGCCGGCCTCGACGCCTGTCGCGGCGACGCTCGGCCGACGCGCGGGGCGACAACCTCGACGTCCGGCGCATGATCCGGCGCTCCCTCCGCACCGGCGGCGACCCGGTCGACCGGCCGCTGCGCGCGCGCAAGGACGTGCCGCGCAAGCTCGTCGTGCTCTGCGACGTCTCCGGCTCGATGGACAGCTACGCGCGCGCCCTGCTCCTGTTCCTCCACGCGATCGTCGGCACCGGGCGCGGGGTCGAGGCGTTCGCCTTCGGCACCCGTCTCTCCCGACTGACGCCCGAGCTCGCGACGCGCGACCCCGACGCCGCGCTCGACCGCTGCACCGAGGCCGTCGTCGACTGGGGGAGCGGAACGCGCATCGGCGCCTCGCTGCGCGAGTTCAACGAGGTCTACGGCCGACGCGCGCTGTCTCGCGGCGCGATCGTCCTGATCGTCTCCGACGGCTGGGAGCGCGAAGATCCGGACCTCGTCGGCCGGGAGATGGCAAGGCTCGCGCGCGCCGCCTACGCGGTCGTCTGGGTGAACCCGCTCAAGGGCAACCCCGCCTACCAGCCGCTCGCCGGTGGCATGCGCGCCGCGCTGCCGTACGTCGACCGGTTCCTGCCCGGCCATAATCTGAGGAGTCTCGAGGAGCTGGCGGCCGTGCTCGCCGGCATCGAAAGGAGGCATGCGGCGTGAAGGAGATCCTGCCCGAGGTCGAGGCCTGGCGCGAGGCCGGCGAGAAGGTGGTCGTCGCGACCGTCGTCGCGACACGGCGGTCCGCGCCGCGCCCGGTCGGCACGAGCCTCGCCGTCTCCGAGTCGGGAAAGATGTGCGGCTCGGTCTCCGGGGGCTGCGTCGAGAGCGACGTCTACGACAACGCGATGCAGGTGATGGCGTCCGGCGAGCCTCGCCTCCTCCACTACGGGATCACCGACGACATGGCCTGGGAGGTCGGCCTCCCGTGCGGTGGCGAGATCGACGTCTACGTGGAGACCGTCGAGTGAGGCGCGCAGCGCCTTGTCCGCGAAGCGGACCAGGGGAGGGGGTCTGGGGGAACCGGGTGGAGGTTCCCCCAGCATGAGCCTGCTCCATCGGCTGGCCGAGCTCCAGGAGACGGGCGGCCGGGCGGTGCTCTTCACGGTCGTCGAGGGAGACGGCGTGGGCGGCAAGGCGCTCGTCGTCGAGGGAGGAGAGACGCTCGGCGACGGCGTGCCAGCGGGCGCTCTCGCCCAGTTCGACGAGCTCGTCCGGAGCGGCCGCAACCGGCTCGTCGAGGTCGACGGTGCGAAGGTCTTCACGGAGTGGTACGGGCCGCCGCCGCGCCTCCTCGTCTACGGGGCGGTGGACACGGCCGAGGCCCTCTGCCGCGGGGCGAAGCTGCTCGGGTGGACGGCGATCGTCGCCGACGCCCGCGCGACCTTCCTGACGCCGGAGCGCATGCCCACTGCCGACCAGCTGATCGCGGAGTGGCCGGAGGAGGCGATCGCCGAGGTCGCCCCGGATCACCAGACCGCGATCGTCGTCCTCACCCACGACGACAAGTTCGACGAGCCTGCGCTCCAGGCCGCGCTCGAGACCGACGCGTTCTACATCGGCGCGCTCGGCTCCCGCCGGAACCAGGAGCGCCGCCGCGAGCGGCTGCTCGAGGCGGGCGTGACCGAGGAGCAGCTCGCGCGGATCGTCGGCCCGTGCGGGCTCGACATCGGCGCCGACACGCAGGAGGAGACGGCGCTCTCGATCCTCTCCGAGATCCTCGCCGTCCGCGCGCACCGCTCGGGCGGCCCGCTGCGCGAGGCGAAGCAGCGGATCCACGTCGAGCTCTCCTGAGCGCACTGCCGGTGTCCGACTTGAAGTCGGACACCGGTGCTCGGCCTACACCTGCCAGGTCTTCCTGCCCGCCTCCCAGAGCTGGAGAGGCAGGAGCACCCAGAGCACCAGCTCGCGGACGGACGCGAGCAGCGAGCGCCGCCGGGTGGTCACTGCGCTCACCTCGACCCCCGTGTAGCGGAGCAGCCAGCGAAGCGCCGCCTTCGCCCGCGGTGCGTGCCAGGACGAGGTGACGACGATCACCTCGCGCGCGCCGACCCGCAGGATGTCGTTGACGGCGTTCGCCATGTTGCCGACGGTCGTGCGCGCGTCGGGGTCGACCACGACCTCGCCCGCGTCCCCACGCCACGCCGCGCGCATCAGCTCTGCCTCGGACTGCGTGCCGGCGACGCGGGCCCAGCCCGAGAGGACGACGACGTCGTCCGAGGTCGACACCTCCGCGGCACGCACGAGCCGCGCGGCGCACTCCTCGTGCAGCTCGCCGCGACCGCCGTCCGAGTAGCCGAGCACGACGATGACGCGCGCGCCGCTCACGAGCGCCGCCGCCGCCACCACCCGAAGAAGATGAGCGTCCCGACGACGGTGAGCACGAGCTTCACCGCCTTGCTGCCGCGAAGCTTCGACTCGCCGTGCGAGCGCTCGCGCATGTTCACCGCCACCTCTTGCACCCTCAGGCCGGCGCGCCGCAGCCGGAGGAGCGCCTCGACCTCCGGGGCGCCGCTCGTGTACGGCTCCGCCATGACCGGCATGGCCTTGCGATTCACGACCGCCATCCCGCTCGTGGGGTCGCGGAAAGGGCTCCCGAGGCGGAAGTGCATCGCCTGCTGGAGCAGCCCGATGCCGAAGCGCCGCGCCGGTGACGGCAGGTAGCGGTCGGCCCCGTAGCCTTCGCCCTCGGCGAAGCGCGAGCCGATCGCGACGTCGCACTCGTCGCCGCGCACGAGTGCGAGCAGCCGGAGCAGTTCGTCCACAGGGTGCTGGCCGTCCGCGTCCACCCGGCCGCAGTACACGTACCCGCGCTCCTCCGCCTCGCGGTACCCGGCTGCGATGCCCGCGCGAAGGCCACGGTTCTCGCCGAACGAGACGACCGTCGCGCCCATCGCCGCCGCGACCTCCGCCGTGCGATCGGTGGAGCCGTCGTCGATCACGAGGACGTCCGCCTCCGGCAGCCCGGTCCGGAGCTCGTCGAGGACGGCCGGGATCGCGCTCTCCTCGTTCCAGGCGGGGATGAAGACGACGGTGTCGGCGTCGGGCACGAGCGGAGCGTACTCGCGCCAGAGCAGGTGTCCGACTTGAAGTCGGACACCGGGTTGTATTGTCGCCGCCAATCGTCGAAAGGGGATGGTGGTGGGCATCGACGCGAGATCGGACGCGATCTACGAGCTCGTCGCGGAGGGCTCCGAGGTCGAGCGGGTCGCGACCGGGTTCACGTTCACCGAGGGTCCGATCTGGCATCCGACCGGTCACTACCTGCTCTTCTCGGACATGCCCGGAGACACCCGGCGCAAGTACACGCCGGGCGTGGGCGCAGAGGACGTGATGAGCCCTTCCAACAAGTGCAACGGGCTCACCTACGACGCCGACCTGAACCTCCTCGTGTGCGAGCACGTGACGAGCTCGCTCGTCCGCGAGCGCCCCGACGGCACCCGCGAGACCATCGCGAGCCACTTCGAGGGCAAGGAGCTCAACAGCCCGAACGACGTCTGCGTCCACTCGAGCGGCACGATCTTCTTCTCCGACCCGTGGTACGGCCGGATGCCAGTGTTCGGCGAGGAGCGCGAGCGCGAGCTCGGCTTCCAGGGGGTCTACCGGCTCGTCGAGGGCGGGGAGCCCGAGCTCGTCGTCGGACGCGACGACTACGAGCAGCCGAACGGCATCTGCTTCTCGCCCGACGAGTCGCTCTTCTACGTCAACGACACGCCGGGGGCCTACATCGACGTGTACGACGCCGCTGCGGACGGCACCCCGTCGAACCGGCGGCGCTTCTTCTCGGGCGTCGGGTCGGGCGTGATCGAGGAGGGGATCCCCGACGGGATGAAGTGCGACGAGCGCGGGAACGTCTGGGTCACGGGCCCCGGCGGCATCTGGGTGATCGGCGCCGACGGCGAGCAGCTCGGCGTGATCGAGGTGCCGGAGAACACCGGCAACCTGACCTGGGGAGGCGAGGACTGGCGCACGCTCTACATCCCGTCCTCGACCTCGCTCTACGCCATCACGACGCTCGTCGGCCCCCGCCGCGAGCCCTACATGCGCTGAGGAGAAGAGATGCCCGACTACACGCTCGCCGCCGACCGCTGCGCGCTCATCGTCCAGGACCTGCAGAACGACGTCATGATCGAGGGCGGCGCCTTCGCCGACTCCGGCGCACCCGAGCACGCGAAGGAGCAGAACGTCGTCGAGAACGTCAAGGACCTCGCCGGGTTCTGCCGCGACAAGGGGATCCCGGTGATCCACGTCTGGTACGTCGTCGAGGAAGGCGCGCCGGGCCTGAAGGTCAACGCGCCGCTCTTCGAGGGAGTCGCGGGCGGCGCGCTCGTCCGCGGCACGTGGGGCGCGGCGGCAGTGGACGGGCTCGAGGCGCAGGACGGCGACTTCGTGGTCGAGAAGATGCGCATGAGCGCCTGGCAGGGCACCCGCCTCGAGAACCTCCTCGAAGGGCTCGGGCGCGACACGATCATCGTCACGGGCGCCTGGACGAACATGTCGATCGAGCACACGTCCCGCACCGGAGCGGACAAGGGCTACTACATGGTCGTCCCCGAGGACGGTTGCTCGACGATGAATGCCGACTGGCACCGCGCGTCGATCGAGTACGCGCTCCAGAACGTCTCGACCGTGACGAACTGCGCGGATGTGAAAGCCGCCTTGCCTAGCAGCGGCAGGCGGTCCAAAGAGGTGGTTGCAGCGACGAAGTCGACGCCTTCAGGGATGTGCCCTCGCCGCAGGCGAGGGTCAAGCCGCAGATTCGGCTTCACCGAATCCTGCCTGGCACATGGCCTGCACGACCTCCTCCTGCAGCCAGCTCAGCCAGTGGTAGAGGGCAAGCCTCGGCGCGTCCGGGTCGGTCTCGTCGAAGGCGACGTAGCTCTCCTCGGTGATGTCGAGCTGTGTCCCGAGCGCGAGGCGCAGGCTCTCGAGGGCACCGAGCCAGGCGCCGAGATCGGCCTCCGTCAGCGTCTCGGCGTGAGCCGTCCGCTCGAGCTCGGCGAGCGCGAGGAGCTTCCCCTCCACCAGCCCCTGACCGACGAGGCGGGCGTACTCCTCGTTCGCCGCGTCGTCGTCCGCGAACGCCGGCGGGAAGAGCCGGTAGAGCGAGGGATCGCCCTCCGCGAGAGCAGCCCGGAGCTGGCCTGGCAGTGCGGCGAGCACCTCGCGCTCGGCGGTCGGGAGCCGCACGCGAAACCGCCCGTCGCGGCGTCGCTCGATCCCCCTGCGCAGCACCCTCAATCCTGCTGCATGGTCGCCCAGAGACCCTTGGCGTGCAGGCGCGAGACGTCGAGCTCGGCCTTCTCACGCGTTCCGGACGAGACGACCGCCTTGCCTTCGTTGTGCACCTGCAGCATGAGCTTCGTCGCCTTTGCCTGGGAGTACCCGAAGAGCTGCTTCAGGACGAGGGTGACGTACGACATCAGGTTGATCGGGTCGTTCCAGACGATCACGATCCACGGCACGTCGTAGGCCGGCCGCTCGTCGTCCTCGATTACCGGCTCGCGGACCTCGACCGGGGCCTCGACCACCTGGCTCATCGCCGAAGTGTGACGCATGTTCGCGTGCGGGTACCGGTGTCCGACTCGAAGTCGGACACCAGGGTGTCTTCAATGCTCGGCCGGCTCGTCCTCCGAGACGGGCTGCTGTTCCGGGATGTTCGAGTAGCGGCGCAGCCGCTCGACGAGGTCGGGGATGGCCTCCTCGGGCTCGTCGTCGAGAGGGCCCGGGTCGTCGGACTGATGGAAGAGCCCCCGGTGCGCCTTCGTCTGAGCCTTCTTCCGGCGCCGTTCTTCCTCTTCCTGTCGTCTCGCCTCCGCCCTCTCCGCCTCGGCGCGCTGCTTCGCCGCCTCCTTGGCGTCGAGCTCCCGGCGGCGTGCAGCTTCCTGGTTGGCCTGCTTCGCGGCGGCCTCGTCTCGCTTGCGCTGCTCGGCCTCGTCCTTGGCGCGTTGCCTGGCTGCGACCTCGTCGCGCTTGCGTTGCTCGGCCTCGTCCTTGGCGCGTTGCTTGGCGTCGGCCTCGTCGCGCTTGCGCTGCTCCGCTTCGTCCTTCGCCCGCTGCTTCGCGGAGACCTTCTCCTCCTCCGCTCGGCGGCGAGCGTCCTCGCGGGCACTCGCCTCGTCCCGCTTGCGCTGCTCGGCCTCGTCCTTGGCCCGTTGCTTGGCGGCGAGCTCGTCGCGGCGTCGCTGCTCCTCGTCCTCCTTCGCACGCCGCTTCGCGTCCTCCGCTTCCTGCTTGGCACGCGCTGCCTCTTCGCGGCGAGCCCGTCGTGCGTCACGCCACGATGCGCGCTCGGCGGCGGTCTCCGGCTCGGCTGCCTCGATGGGAACGTCGTCGACAGTCCCACGCTCGAGCTCGAGCGCCGCCGCGGCGGCTGCAGCCTCGGCCTCACGGCGTTCAGCTTCCTCGGCCTGGCGAGCGAGCTCCTGCGCCTCGGCTTCGCGGCGGGCGGTCTCTTCGGCTGCGGCGCGGGCCTGGGCTTCTTCGGCTTCGCGGCGGCGCGGTCTCTTCGGCTGCGGCGCGGGCCTGGGCTTCTTCGGCTTCGCGGCGCGCGGTCTCTTCGGCTGCGGCGCGGGCCTGGGCTTCTTCGGCTTCGCGGCGCGCGGTCTCTTCGGCTGCGGCGCGGGCCTGGGCTTCTTCGGCTTCGCGGCGCGCGGTCTCTTCGGCTGCGGCGCGGGCCTGGGCTTCTTCGGCTTCGCGGCGCGCGGTCTCTTCGGCTGCGGCGCGGGCCTGGGCTTCTTCGGCTTCGCGGCGCGCGGTCTCTTCGGCTGCGGCGCGGGCCTGGGCTTCCTCGGCTTCGCGGCGCGCCGTCTCCTCGGCCTCGGCCCGGGCGCGTGCCTCCTCGGCTTCGCGACGGGCGGCCTCCTCCGCCTGGGCGAGCGCCAAGGCGGCCGCCTCGGCGTCGCGCCGGGCCGCCTCCTCCGCCTCGTAGCGCAGCTGTTCCTCGGCCTCCTCGGCAGCGACGCGGGCACGCTCCGCCGCGAGCGCTTCGGCCTCGCGGCGAGCGGCGAGCTCGGCCTCGAGCCTCCTGCGCGACGCCTCGGCCTCCTCGCGAGCCTGGGCCTCGCGCGCGGCCTCCGCGGCCGCCGTTGTCCTCGACCTGGCCTCGGGCGAGCGAGAGCGACTCGGGCTCGCCCGGGGTGGCGAGCGACCCGATGTCGGGGTTCTGCCCGCAGCTCGACGCGCCGGATCTTGCCGCTCGACGTCTTCGGCAGCTCGTCCACGAAGGAGATCGCTCGCGGGTACTTGTACGGCGCGGTCACGGCCTTGACGTGCTCCTGCAGCTCGACTGCCAGCTCGTCTCCCGGCTCGTAGCCCTGTCGAAGGACGACGAACGCCTTGACGAGCTGGCCGCGGTCGGCGTCGGGCACGCCGACGACGGCGCTCTCGGCGACCGCCGGATGCTCGAGCAGCGCGCTCTCGACCTCGAACGGGCCGATGCGGTACGCAGCCGAGAGGATCACGTCGTCCGCGCGGCCGACGAACCAGAGATAGCCCTCCTCGTCGCGGACGGCACGGTCGCCCGTCACGTACCACCCGTCGCGGAACGCGGCGTCGGTGTCGTCGGGTGCCTCCCAGTACCCCGTGAACAGCGTCGGCGGACGACCGATGAGCGCGAGATCGCCCTCCTCGCCCGCCGCGCAAACGTGGCCGTCGTCGTCGATCACCGCGACGTCGTGGCCCGGCGTGGGGAGGCCCATCGAGCCAGGTCGTACGGGCGTCTCGGGGTTGTTCGCGACGAGCAGCGAGTTCTCCGTCTGGCCGTAGCCGTCGTAGATGGTGAGCCCGAGCGCGTTCTGGAACCGCTCGATCACCTCGGGGTTGAGCGGCTCGCCCGCCGAGACGGCGTGGCGCAGCCGCGGCAGGTACGCCGCTGCCAGCCCGTCGAGCTTCGCGAGCATCCGATACTCGGTGGGGGCCTGGCAGAGGACCGTGACGCCGAGCTTCTCGAGCAGCGCGAGTCGCTCCTCGGGGTCGAAAGGCCCTTCGTGGAGGACGACCTCGGCGCCGTGCGACCAGGGGCCGAGGAGCACGTTCCAGATCGCCTTCGCCCAGCCCGTGCCGGCCGTGCACCAGACGACGTCACGCTCGTGCGCGTCGAGCCAGTGGCTCGCCTGCATCCGCTGCGCCCACGTGTACGCGTGCGTGTGGACGACGCCCTTCGGGTCCTTCGTCGTCCCGGACGTGTAGAGGATCAGCGCCGTCTCGCCGGCGGTGGTGTCCTCGGTCGGCGCCACCGGCATGTACCGCGAGAGCTCGCTGCGCGCCTCGTCCAGATAGAGCACCGCCACGGTGCCGTCGACCTGGTTGCGCATCTCCTCGACCTCGGTCTCGCACGAGCGCTCGGCGATCACGAGGCGCGCGCCCGAATGACGCACCCGGAACGCGATGTCTCGCGCGCGAAGCATGTCGGGGCACGGAACCGCGACGAGACCGCCCTTGAGCGCGCCGAGCATCGCGCAGTGCCACGACGGGCTCTTCCCGAGGATCACGAGCACACGGTCGCCGCGATCGAGGCGCGTTCGCAGCATGTGCGCCCAGCGCGCCGCGTCACCCGACATCTCGGCGAAGCTCCGGCGGTCGACGATCCCCTCGGCGTCGACGAAGGTCAGCGCGGATCGCGTCGGGTCGTCCGCGAGCGCGTCGACGACGTCGCGCGTGAAGTTGAAGCGGCCCGGGACCTCCCAGCCGGGCGAGAACGCCTCGAGGCGTTGCACGTCGGCGCGCCGCTTGCGGAGAAGTGGCATCAGGGATCCCCGCCTCTCACGCGCCGGCCTCCCAGCGTTCCTTGTAGTCGTCGCGCACCGGTCGGAAGACATCGAGGACGAGCGCGCCCTCCGGGCCGCAGTAGGCGGAGTGCTCGACGCCTCCGGGAAGCACATAGCCCTCGAGCGGGCCGAGCTCGCGCGGCTCACCGTCGACGACGAGCGCCTGCATGCCGCGCAGGACTATGCCGAGCTGCTCGTGCGGGTGGCTGTGGAGCGGCACGACCGCTTCGGGCTCGAACTCGATCAGGTTGAGCATCGCGCCCTCGCCGAAGAGCGGCCGACCGGTGACGCCGGAGGCCAGCTCGAACGACCGGACGTCGTCGAAGCGGACGAACTGGGGCTGCACGCCTCTGACTTTACTCCCGGTCCGAGATGAGCTCGTGTGGCGGAATGCACTCCCTACAGGTCGGCAGGAAGACCCGATCACTTGATCGAGGGTTTGCGCCGGACCGTCGCGGTATCGTCAGGCCGTGGCGACGGTCGCCCCCGACCTCCTTCGCACGCGGGCCTTCGTCGACGGCCGCTGGGTCGACGCCGACGACGGCGCCACGTTCCCGGTGCTCGATCCCGCGACGGGCGAGACGCTCGCCGACGTGCCCCGGCTCGGCGCCCGCGAGACGCGTCGAGCGATCGAGGCGGGCGCGCGGGCGCTGCCGGCGTGGAAGGCGCAGAGCGCCAAGGAGCGAGGCCGCGTGCTCCTGCGGCTCGCCGCGCTGATGGGCGAGCGGGAGGACGACCTCGCCTCGTTGATGGTGCTGGAGCAGGGCAAGCCACTTGCCGAGGCGCGCGCCGAGATCGCCTACGCCGCGTCCTTCTACGAGTGGTTCGCCGAGGAGGCGAAGCGGCTCGACGGGGCGGTGATCCCCTCGCCGTGGACCGACAAGCGCATCCTCGCGACGCGCGAGCCGGTGGGCGTCACGGCCGGGATCACGCCGTGGAACTTCCCGTCCGCGATGGTGACGCGGAAGTCCGCCCCCGCCCTCGCGGTCGGCTGCACGATGATCCTCAAGCCGGCCGAGCAGACCCCGCTCTCGGCCCTCGCCGTCGCGGCCCTCGCGGAGGAGGCCGGCGTGCCGCCCGGCGTCTTCTCCGTCGTGACGGGCGACGCGGCGGACGCGCCGACGATCGGTGGCGAGCTGACCTCGAACCCACTCGTGCGGAAGCTCGGCTTCACGGGCTCGACCGAGGTCGGGAAGCTCCTGATGCGGCAGTGCGCCGATCAGGTGAAGAAGGTCTCGCTCGAGCTCGGCGGGAACGCGCCGTTCATCGTCTTCGACGACGCCGACCTCGAGCTCGCGGTGAAGCGGCGCTCGTCTGCAAGTTCCGCAACTCGGGCCAGACGTGCATCTCGGCGAACCGGATGCTCGTCCAGGAGGGGATCTACGACGCGTTCCTCGAGCGTTTCACGGCCGCGGTCGGGGAGCTCGTCGTCGCCGACGGGTTCACGGACGGCGTCCAGGTGGGCCCGCTGATCGACGAGCCGGCGCTCGACAAGGTCGAGCGCCACGTCGGCGACGCGCTCGAGCATGGTGCCGAGCTCGTCGCGGGCGGCGAGCGCCTCGAGGGCCAGTTCTTCCGCCCCTCGATCCTCACGGGGGTGACGCCCGAGATGCGTATGACGCGCGAGGAGACGTTCGGCCCCGTCGCCGCGATCGCCCGCTTCGAGACCGAGGAGGAGGCGATCCGGGTCGCCAACGCGACCCCGTACGGGCTCGCCGCGTACTACATGACAGGCGACCTCGCGCGTACGTGGCGCGTGGGCGAGGCGCTCGAGTACGGGATCCTCGGGGTCAACACGGGCCTCATCTCGACCGAGGTGGCTCCCTTCGGCGGGGTCAAGGAGTCGGGCATCGGGCGCGAGGGGTCGCGCTTCGGCGTCGACGACTGGGTCGAGCTGAAGTACTGGGCCGTGGGCGGGCTGGGGCCGGCGTGATCGTCGAGCAGCGCGACTACCACGTCCACACCGGCAAGCTCCCGGAGCTCGTGCGGCTCTACGCCGACGAGGGGATCGCGATCCAGCAGGAGGTGCTGGGCGGCTTCGTCGCCGCGTTCACGACGGACGTCGGTGCTCTCTCCACCTACACCGCGCTCTGGAGCTACCCCGGCTACGCGGAGCGCGAGGAGCGCCGCGCCGCGCTGCTGGCGCGCGCGGACTGGCAGGCCTTCCTCGCGCGGATCCAACCGCTGATCCACACCCAGCAGAACCGGATCCTCGTTCCCACGTCCTTCTCGCCGCTCTCCTAGCGAGCATGGGCCAGCTCGACGGGAAGGTCGCGATCGTCACCGGTGCCGCCCAGGGCATCGGCCGTGCGCTCGCGGACGGGCTCGCGGCCGAGGGCGCGCGGATCGTCGTCGCCGACATCCGCGGCGCCGAGCAGGCGGCGTCGTCCTATCCCGACGGTCTCGGGCTGACCGTCGACGTGGCCGACGAGGCCGACGTCGCGCGCCTGGTCGACGAGACGGTCGAGCGGTGCGGCGGGCTCGACGTCCTCGTCAACAACGCGGGCCTCTTCGCCTCGCTCGAGATGCGCGCGTTCACCGAGATCCCGCTGGAGGAGTGGCGGCGGGTGATGGACGTCAACGTCGCGTCGATGTTCCTCACGAGCCGCGCGGCGGTTCCCGTGATGCGCGAGCGCGGTGGCGGCGCGATCGTGAACATCTCGTCCGGCACGCCGTTCCGCGGGGTCCCGTTCCTGCTGCACTACGTCACGAGCAAGGGCGCGATCGTCGCCTTCACGCGCGCGCTCGCGCGCGAGCTCGGCAAGGACGGGATCCGCGTCAACTGCGTCGCGCCGGGGTTCACGCTGTCCGAGGGCGTGAAGCAGCATCCCGAGGTGCTCGACAAGCTCCGCGACGTCTCCGTCGCCGCCCGGACGCTCCAGCGCGACCAGGAGCCCGAGGACGTGGTCGGCGCCGTCTGCTACCTCGCCGGCGACACGGCCGCCTTCGTCACGGGCCAGACGATCGTGATCGACGGCGGCGCAGTACTTCCATTGATGACTCTCCCTGTACCGCTTCGAAACCGGGGTCGAGACGATCGGCGGCAACCGGGTCGTCTACGACCTCGAGGCCGGAAGCGCCCGGTTCGGGGCCGCGACCGTCGAAGGCGCAGCGCTCGTCTGGCAGCTCGACCACGACGAGCGCGACGCCGAGGGGGCGCTCCTCTCGCGGTTCGTGCAGCTCGACCCGTTCGCCGAGTGGGTGGTCCGCTGCGATCGCGTCGACTTCCCGCTCGGCGGAGTCGCCCATCGCCACACGCACCCGGGGCCGGGGATCCGGTACCTCCTCGGAGGCGAGCTCGAGATCGAGACCGAGGGGCGCACGGCGTTCTACGGGCCGGGCGGGGCATGGTTCGAGAGCGGGCCGGACCCCGTGGTCGCCCGAGCCTCGGCGCACTCCGCGACGTCGTTCGTCCGCGTCCTCGTCCTCCCGGCGGAGTGGGCGGGCAAGCGGACGATCCGCTACGTCCAGCCGGTCGACGACACCGGGCCGCGGCAGTCGGCCTCGATCCTCCTCGAGCACGCGATCCGCCTCCCACGGTGACGCGCAGCGGCGGCCGGATCCTCGTCGACCAGCTCGAGCTCCACGGCGCCGAGCTCGCGTTCGGCGTCCCGGGGGAGAGCTATATCGACGTCCTCGACGCCCTGCGGGACAGCTCGGTGCGGTTCGTCACCTGCCGACACGAGGCGGGCGCCGCCAACATGGCAGAGGCATACGGCAAGCTCACGAACCGGCCGGGGCTCTGTCTCGTCACCCGCGGGCCGGGCGCGACCCACGCGGCGGTCGGAGTGCACACCGCCTTCCAGGACGGGACGCCGCTGATCCTGCTCGTCGGGCAAATCCCTCGTGAGGACGTCGAGCGCGAGGCCTTTCAGGAGCTCGACTACCGCCGCGTCTTCGGCTCGCTCGCGAAATGGGTCGCGCAGGTCGACCAGGTCGAGCGGATTCCCGAGCTCCTCGCTCGTGCGTTCCGCGTCGCGACCTCCGGACGACCAGGCCCGGTCGTGCTCGCCCTCCCGGAGGACGTGCTCGCCGCCGTCGCGGACGTGCCGGACGCGTCGGCGTACGTGCCCGCGCAGGCCGCGCCCGGTGCGGCCGAGCTCGCGTCCCTGCGCGCGTCGCTCGAGCGCGCCGAGCGACCGCTCGTCGTCGTCGGAGGGCAGCCGTGGACCGCCGAGGCCGGCGCGGCGCTCGCCCGCTGGTGCGAGGCGAGCGGCATCCCGGTCGCGGCGTCCTGGCGCGCGCAGGACCACGTGCCGAACGACTCCGGCTGCTACGCCGGCCATCTCGGGCTCGGGGTCGACCCGGCGCTCCGCGAGCGTCTCCGCGACGCTGACGTCGTGCTCGTGGTCGGCGCCCGCCTGGGCGACGTCGAGACGGGCGGCTTCGCGACGATCGTCCCGCCCGGCGACGGACGGACGCTCATCCATGTCCATCCCGACCCGAACGAGCTCGGCCGCGTCTACGAGCCGGCGCTCGGCATCGTCGCCTCCGGGCCTCGCTTCGCGAGCGCCCTGGAGCAGCTGGAGCCCGTGGACGGGAGCAGGCGCGAGAAAGCGCTCGCGACCGCCCGTTCGGAGTACCTCGCCACGCTCGAGGGCCGTCCGCTGCCGGGAGCGGTCGACCTGACGCAGGTGATGGCGATCCTGCGCGAGCGGCTCGGGCCCGAGGCGATCCTCACGAGCGGCGCCGGCAACTTCACCGTCTGGGCGCACCGGTTCTACGTGTTTCGCTCCTACCGCACCCAGCTGGCGCCGCTCAGCGGCGCCATGGGCTACGGCCTCCCGGCGGCCGTCGCCGCGAAGCTCGTCCACCCGGACCGCGACGTCGTCTGCCTCGCGGGGGACGGCGACTTCCTGATGTCCGCGAACGAGCTCGCGACCGCCGTGCAGTACGGAGCGCCGATCGTCGTCGTCGTGGTCGACAACGGCATGTACGGCACGATCCGCATGCACCAGGAGCGCCGTTTTCCCGGACGTGTCAGCGGCACCGAGCTTCGCAACCCGGACTTCGCCGCGCTCGCGGAGGCGTTCGGCGGCCGCGGAGAGCGAGTCGAGCGAACCGACGAGGTGCCCGCTGCGCTCGACCGCGCCCTCGCTGCCGGTGTGCCCGCGGTGATCCACCTGGTCGTCGATCCCGAGGCGATGACGCCGCGCGAGACCCTGAGCGAGATTCGCGAGCATGCCACGTCCGCATGAGGGGAGCGTTTCGCCCGGAAACAGGTCGAATTCGCCGTTTGTGCAACAAGTCTTTCTTTTTGGCTCGGGCTTGCTTACCATGCGCCCGGGAGATGAAGACGAGGGGATCATCCATCGCCGTCGCTGCGGCAGTCCTGGCGGCCCTCTTCGGGTCGGCGGTCGCCGTGGCGGCCACGGGCGAGCCGGCGCGGGGCGGAGGCGTCCAGCTCGAGCTCCCCGGTGGCTGGGCGAAGGTCGCGGCGGTCCGGGCCGACCGCGCGGACGACCCGCGCACGCTGCTCGTGATAGGGACGGAGGGCGTGCAGCCCGCCGAGACCGACTGCCTCGTCTCGTCCTATCGGGTGCCGTCGGACGGCGCCGTCGTGGTCGTCATCGGCTGGCGCAACGAGGTCGGCGGCGCGAGCTTCCACCCCCTCAGCGCGATGAAGCTCCAGCGCGGGACGTTCAATTGCTTCGCCGGTCGCGGCGCCTTCGGGCGGGTCGTCCGGCGCGACCGCGACTTCCAGGTGAACGTGATGGTCGGCGATCGCGCCGACCAGGCGACGGTCGAGGCGGCGTTCGACGCCGCACGCTCGATCGGCCTCGTGCCGAAGGCCTAGCCGGAGGGTCGAGGTCACGTGGTGTGTCCGACTTCGAGTCGGACACCTGGGTGTGCGCCTAGACTCGGCGTCCGCATGACGAGGCGACGCGAGTTCAGGGTGGAGGGCCAAGCGGAGCCCATCTCCCACTTCACCGACGCCGTGCAGGCGGGTGAGCTGCTGTTCGTCAGCGGCGTCGTCCCGGTCGACCGCGAGCGCCGGCTCGTCGGAGGCGACGACGTCGTCGCCCAGGCCCGCGCGGTCTTCGCGAACATGGCGGAGATCCTCGCCGCCGCGGGTTGCACGTTCTCCGACGTCGTCAAGGTGACGGTGTTCCTCACCGACGTCGCCGACCGACCGCTGGTCAACCCCGTGCGCGAGGAGGTGTTCGGCGAGACCCGACCCGCCTCGACCCTCGTCGAGGTCTCCGCGCTCGTGATCCCGGGGGCGCGCATCGAGGTCGAAGCGATCGCGCTCGTCCCCTTGTGAACGTCCGACCGAAGCTGGGTCGATGAGCGCAGAGCGCGACCGCTTCAACGCCGGGATCACCTGGCTCGACGAGCCGCTCCAGGAGCGGGCGGACGGCCCGCTCGCCGGACGCACGCTGCTCGTCAAGGACCTCATCGACACCGCGGCGATCCGCACGACCTACGGCTCACGGCTCTATGCCGATCACGTGCCCACGCAGCACGCGACCGTCGTCCGGCGCGTGCTCGACGCGGGTGCGGCGATCGTCGGCAAGGCCAACCTCGTCGAGTTCGCCTGGGGCGTGCTCGGCGCGAACGAGTGGTACGGGACGGTGCACAACCCCGTCCGCCCGGGTCGCACGACGGGAGGCTCCTCGAGCGGCAACGCCGCCGCGATTGCCGCGGGCCTCTGCGAGCTCGGCGTCGGCACCGACACGGGCTGCTCCGTCCGCCTGCCCTCGGCCGCGTGCGAGCTCGTCGGGCTGAAGACCCGGCTCGGCACGGTGCCGATCGACGGCGTCTATCCGCTCTGCCCGTCGTTCGACACGGTCGGCCCGATGGCCAAGACCGTGCGTGACGTCGCCGTCCTCTGGTCGGTGCTCGCGGGCCGGACAGTGCCCGAGCCGCGACTGGAAGGTCTCACGGTCGGGCTCCTGCGCCAGGCCCCCAACCTCGCCGACGGCCGCGAGACCGAGGCGAGCGACGCGGCGGAGGCGTGGGTCGGCCGCCTCGAGTCGCTCGGCGCGCGCGTCGTCGAAGCAACGCTTCCAGGCCCGCCCGCCGACACGT
>CAWBTY010000006.1:0-32293 GCA_963791895.1 uncultured Actinomycetes bacterium | reverse complement strand
CAACTGAACTACGCCCCCAGCGCCGGGTGATTGTAGCGAGGCTGCCCTCCGTGGGTGGGGCGGCTGGGGCGGTCGGCACACTGGCGGTGTGAACACCGCCGACTGGATCGCGGTCGCCGTCGTCGTCCTGGCCGCGCTCTCGGGGTTGCGGCGAGGGCTCGTGACGGGCGTGCTGTCCCTCGCGGGTCTCGTCCTCGGCGCCGTCGTCGGCGCCCGGCTGGCGCCCGAGGTCGTCGGCGAGGGGAGCGCATACGTGCCGCTCGTCGCGCTCGGCGGGGCAGCGCTCGGGGCGATGCTCGGCCAGTCGGCCGGCGGGCTGGTCGGAAGCACTGCGCGGCGCTCGATCTCGGTTCTTCCTCCGTTGCGCGCGCTCGACTCGGCAGGCGGAGTGGCGCTCGGGGCGGCGACCGGCCTCGCGGTCTGCTGGGCGGTGGGCGCGGTCCTCCTCTACATCCCGGGGCAAAGCGACCTTCGCCGTCTGGCGCAGGATTCGCTCGTCGTCTCCACCTTGACCGAGGCGCTGCCGCCCGAGCGCGTGATGGATGCCGTCGGGCGCATCGATCCCTTCTCGGTGATCCTCGGGCCCAGGGCAGACGTGGCCCCCCCGGAGCCCGGGATCGCACGGGATCCCGAGGTCAGGCTCGCTCGTCGTTCGGTCGTTCGGATCCAGGGCTTCGCGTGCGGGCTCGGAATCGAAGGCTCCGGCTGGATCGTTCGGCCGGGCCTCGTCGTCACGAATGCCCATGTCGTGGCGGGGATCGACGAACCGGTCGTCGACCGTCGCTCGGGGCGTGCGTTCGACGGCGAGGTCGTCTCCTTCGATGCGCGGAACGACGTCGCGGTACTCCGAGTGCCCGGTCTGGACGGCCCGGCGCTCGCGGTCGCCGACCTCGACGAGGGCTCGAGCGGAGCCCTGCTCGGCTTCCCGCGCAACGGCCCGTACCGCGTGACGCCGGTGCGGATCGGACGCACCACACGCGTCGGCGCCCGCGACGCATACGGCCGTCTGCAGGTCAACCGGGCGATCGTGGTGCTCCGCGGCGACGTGCAGAGCGGGAACTCCGGTGGCCCGGTCGTTGACGGCGCCGGACGGGTCGTCGGGACGGTGTTCGCCCAGCGACGGGCGACCGACGACGGCTACGCCGTGCCGAACGAGCAGGTGCTGAACGCCGTCGGGCGATCCGGCGAGGCGCTCGAGACGTCCTGCGTGGGGCGGTAGCGAGCGAGCGCAAGGTGTCCGACTTGAAGTCGGACACCGGGGAGAGGTCGGACACCGGCGTCAGTCGCCCGGAACGATGCGGGCGACCGGCTCGGGTCTTGGGCTACCGCGTGTGACGCTTGCCGGGCCGGCGCCCGACCGCTCCCCCGCCTCCGCGAGCAGCTCCGTCAGCGCGAGCGCGAGCTGCCGCTGTGCTTCCGAGGTGAACCGGTAGCCGGCGGGGCCATCGTCCTCCGCGCGCTCGACGAGCTCGCGATACGTGCGCTCGCCGGACGGGGCCGCGCTCCACGCTGCGCCGAACACCTCGAGCAGCTCGCTGAGGGCGGTGAGCGCGCTCCGATAGCGCACCCAGCGGTGGTTGTCCCACGAGAGCCCCGCCTCGGTGCCCGGCGTCTCGGCGAAGCGCTCGACGAGCTTTTGCCCTGCCGCCTGGCCGCGGAGGGTGAGCGCCTCGATCACGTGCGGCGGCATCGTCAGGTTCATCCCGCCCTCGTCCGGCGCCGTGTGGACGTGCACGATCCGGTCCCGGTACCCCGGCTGCCGGGTGAGTGCGGAGTCGACGTGGTTCTGCATCGTGCGCACGATCCCGCTGACGAACCCGCTGAGGCTCGCGAAGCCCGGCTTCGGGTCGAGCCGGTGCCACGTCTCGAGCAGCCCGCCTGCGTTCGTCGCGGGCAGGTAGACGTTGTCGGCCTCGTCCGGGCGGCGGCCGTGGTCGGGGTGGAACCCGTCGAGGTCGATCGCGAACGTCGGCCGGGTCGGAAGCGGCGTGTCGAAGAAGTGGACCGGGAAGTTGCTCGCGATCCCGCCGTCGGAGAACCAGCAGACCTCGGCGGCGAGCGGCTCGGTCGGCTCGTCACCGGACTCGACGGCCTCGACGGCGTGACGTGTCCGTCGGCGCGTCATGTCGAGCGCATGGAGCGGGACGGCGCTGATGAGGAGCGGGAAGCTGAGGCTCATCCGCGCGGCGACCACGACGGGGAGGTCGTCGGGGGCGGGGAACGGACGAAGCGGTGCCAGCGCTGCTAGCCGGCGTTCCCGCCGCTCGCCCTCCCGCCCGTCGCCGGCCGGGGGCGGGTGAGCATCCATCCACGCGACGACTCGCTCGGGGAAGAGACGACGCAGCCGCGCCGGGTCGTAGTAGAGGTCGCGGTGCGTCCACGGCATGCGGTGCGGCCTGCGGTGCGTGACGTTCGTCGTCATCACCATGAGGTCGATGCCGCGTGCCCGCAGGTCGCCGAAGGTGAGCGGGTCGTTTCCCTCCTTGGCGGCGAGCTCGTCGATGAGGGCGGCGAGCCACGGGGTCAGCGCCGGTGCCTCGTCGCCTGCGGAGAGCCCCGAGCACAGCCCGAAGTCGTTCCGGCCGACGGCGCGAGGGAGACCGGCACCGATGCGGAGGAGGAGCGCCAGGACGAGCCCCATGAGGGCGAGCACGATCCCGGCGACGATCGCGCAGACCAGCAGGGGGCCGGAGCCGGTCAGCGCCGCGACGACGACGAGCGCGATCCCCGGGGCAAGTCCCGCGAGCGCGGCGAGTGGGAAGCCGGCGACTGCCGCGGCGGCGATCCGCAGCCACTTGCCGGCGCCGGTACGGCCGAGCCCGGTGGTGAAGAGGCGATAGAAGCGGCGGGTGCCCGGCTGGGCCTGGAAGAGGCGGAAGAGGTTGTCGCCGGCGCCGACCCATTCGGGGAGCGCGGCGAGCTTTGCGAAGCCACCGGCATCGCGGCCGTGCTCGGCGGCCGCCGCCGCGGCGGCGGCGATCGCGCCCGCCGAGGTGCCGCCGACGTTGACGAACCGATATGTCCGGGCGAGCTCGCAGAGCGCGTGGGGGTAGACGACACCACTCGTGATCCCGCCCTTCATCACCACGTCGCACGCCTTCGTCGGGTGCGAGTAGTCGTACGTTCGCGGGTCGCGTCATCCGGTCAGCTCCTCGAGGACGGGGTCGATCAGCGCCTTGGCCGTCGCGCTGTAGGAGTGCTCCGGGGCGACGAACCGGGCGAGCGCCCGGAGCTCCTCGAGCAAGAGGGCCTCGAGGTCGGCGTCGGGGCCGTCGTCCTCGAGCTTCCGCGCGAGGCCGCGCGCGATCGAGATGTGTGTCCGGATCTCCAGCTGCAGCCCCTGGCGTGCCTGCACGAGCCCGCGGCGAAGGAGCGCGTAGACGCGGATCGACTCCCTGCCCTTGCGCGACTTCCAGCTGACGATCCCCTCGGGCTCGAAGGCGAGGTGGCTCTCCGGCCGGTCGAGCGACGGGTGGATCAGCAGGCGTGCCTCGTCGCCCTCCTCGCCCTCCGTCGTGGCGCGCTTCGTCTCCGACGCGATCGGGAACTGGTTCGCCTTGCCGAGCGTCTGGGTCGTCCCGTCGGGCAGGACCTGCCGTCGGGACCGATTGCAGTCCGTGCACGAGGGCAGCAGGTTCCCCCAGCGCGCCGCCAGCCAGAAGTAGACGCCCCACGTCAACCCGTCGCCGACGAGCACGCCGCTCTTCGGCCGATAGTGCTCCACGTCGAGAGGCTGTGTCGCCCCGAAGAAGCTCTCGCAGTACGCGCACTTGAATTTGAACGTCGCGTTGAGCGCCTCCTTGACGGGGTCGAGCTTGTACGCGGCGAACGTGAACGGCTTGCCCTCGAGCGTCGCGTCGCCGAAGTGCGCGCGCGCTCTCGCGAGCTCGATCGCGCCCCTGTCGATCAGCTCCTGCGGCGCGGCGGGGAGGCGGACACGGATCACGGGGTGACCTGCCCCTCGCGGGCTTGCTCCCAGATCGCGGCGATCTTGCGCTTCGTCGACTCCTTCAGCTCGAGCCGGGCGTCCGGGTCGGCAAGCGACCCTGCGCGCGCCACGTAGTCGTCGGCCGCTTCGTAGACGATCCGCTCGCGCCGCGTCGTCCCGAGCACGTCGAGCCCGTCGAGGCGTGCGGCAAGCTCGCTCAGCCGCCGACGCTCGGCGGCCGTCCGGTGCGGGTTCGCCTTGAGGAGGTAGTACTCGGCGAAGAGCGCGTCGAGCTCGGGGTCGATCGTGCTGTTCATCCCGAAGTGCTCCGACGTCAGGAGCTGGTCGACCCGCAGCCCGGCGACGGACGGGAGATCGGTCAGGGCGACGATGTCGCCCTCCTCGTTCCGCTTCACGACGACGACCTCGCCGTCGCCGAGCCCGCGCAGGCAGAGCGGGTCGTGCGTCGAGGAGAGGAATTGCACGCGGGGAAAGACCTCGCGCAGGCTGGGCACGATCCGCATCCGCCAGCGCGGATGGAGGTGCGCGCCGAGCTCGTCGATCAGCACCGTCCCCTCCGCGACGTCGACGCTCGGCCACCGCGCGAGCAGCGAGATCATCAGGTCGGTCGCGAGCGCGACGACCGACTGGTAGCCGTCGCTCAGATCCTCGAGCGGGACGCGCAGGCCGAACGCCTCCACGTCGACCCTGCCGGCCCGTCGATTGCGCACGAGCCGGTCGTCGGGCTCGAGCCCGAGCAGCCCTTTCAGCGCTCGCGCGATCGCCTCGAACGTTCGATCGTCGAGCCCGAGCAGCCAGTCCGTCGAGTTGCCGATCGGGCTGAACGGGTCGAAGAGGTTTCGGACGCGCGCGAGCGACGACGTGGGCGGCGTCCGCTGTCCTGGTCCGGGAAGCAGCCGGGTCGCGCCGTACGCGAGCAGGATCAGCTTCGGCTCCTCGGCGCCCCGGAACTCGCTCGACGTGCGTGAGAAGCGGAGCTCGATCGGCTCCTGGCTCCCGGCGAGATGGACACGCACGAGCCCGCTCCTCGTGCCGTTGCGGACGTAGGACGACGCGTCGAGACCGAGCGCCGTGCGTTCTTCTGCGCCCATGAGCGTCAGCGCGACGGCCTGCAGCAGCGAGCTCTTCCCGCAACCGTTCTCGCCGAGGAGCATCAGCCACGGCACCGAGGCGGTCGTCGACGCGAGGCTCGCCGGGCGGATGTCGAGCTCGCCCAGCACCTTGAAGTTCCGGACCTCGATCCGCTCGACGCGGCGGGTGCGGCGGAAGTAGTCCTCGCCGGCGTCGGCGTCGTTCCCGAGCGAGTACGCGTCCTCGGCGCGCTGGACACGGTCGAACTCACCCTTCACGCGCTTGCGCTCGGCGCCGGTGACCAACGGCAGGGCGCCGGCCACCTCGGCCACGGAGTTCGGCCCCTGAGGGGTCGAGCTGAGGGCCGTGTCGAGCTCACCGCGGCGCTTCTGGGCCCAGGTGTTCAGGAACTGCCGGCGGAGAGCCGCGAAGGGCCGGCCACGGTCGAAGAGATCGTCGAATTCGAGCGGGTCGAGCCCTGCCGCGACATTCGTCGACGAGGCGACCGCCGCCCACTCGTCGTGCAGCTCCAGGAGCGCCTCGGCACGCGCCGCGACGAGCTGCGCGCGGTTGAGCCCGAGGATGCCGATCGTGGCGCTCCCCTCGACGGTCGTGCTCGCGACCGAGCCGTCTTCCGCGAAGACGAGATGCTGCTCGGGGTCGTCGTGACGAGGATCGAGCAGCAGCGGGCTCTCGTCGCGCAGCGCGTGGCCCGTCGTCCCGGCCGTCGCCCGCTCCTCGCGCACCGGGAAACGCGCGCCCTTGAAGCTCTGGCACTCGGCGCAGCTCGGATAGATGTTCTCCCAGGCGTACGCCAGCCACCAGTAGTGGTCGGGGCTCAGTGAGCCGTCGAGCGCGAGCGCTCCGCTCGAGGGGCGGTAGCGGTCGACGAGCATCGTGCGCTCCGTGAGCGGCGTCTCGCAATAGACGCACTTGCCCGTGCACGCGTCCCACAGCGCTCGGCGGACGTCGGCCGACGAGAGCAGCGCGTCGTCGAAGGCGAAGCTCTCCTGGGCCCGCTCATTCGCGGGGCGCTCGAAGAACGCGCGGGCGCGTTCGGTTGCGGCCGTCACCTCGCGCGAGCTGAGCGCGGCGGGCGCCTCCGGCTGGGCGCGCGGCGAGATCACACGAGAGCCTCGCGGAAACGGTGCGCCGCAGCGTTCCCCCCTGGAGTCACGTTGCTCCTCCCGAACGCTTGCGCCTGAGCCTAGTCGATCAGGCGAAAAGTTCCAGCGCTGCGGCGGGCTGCTTGAACGGCGGGATCACGTAGATCCCGCTCGCGCGGGGCCGCGAGCCCTCGAGCAGCGTCCGCGCAAGCTCGAGCCCGACGCGCGGCGCCTCCGCGCCGGCGCGCTCGAGAGCGGCGAGCACCTCGTCCGGCACGGTGATGCCCGGCACCTCGTTGTGGAGGCGAAGCGCCATCGCGTGGCTCCGCAGCGGCCAGATGCCGACGAGCACGGGGATGGGCCACTCGCCGCCGAGGCGCTCGACGAAGCGGTCGAGCGACTCGAGGTCGAAGAGCGCCTGCGTCATCGCGAACTGTGCGCCTCCGTCGAGCTTCAGCCGAAAGCGCTCGAGCTCGAGCTCGAGATCGTCCGCCGTCGGGTTCACCGCGACGCCGATGTGGAACGAGGTCGGCGCGTCGAGGCCCTTGCCCACGTAGTCCTCGCCACGGTTCAGTCCGGAGAGCAGCTGCACGAGACCGATCGAGTCGACCTCGTAGACGCCCCGCGAGCCCGGATAGTCACCGACGTGCGGAGGATCGCCGGTCACGGCGAGCACGTTGCGGATGCCCTCCGCGTGCGCGCCGAGGAGCACCCCCTCGAGCCCCATCACCGTCGTGTCGCGCGGCGTGACGTGCGGGATCGTCTCGATCCCCACCTCGCGCTGGAGCGTCGCGGAGGTGATGAGGGCGTTCATCCGCGCGCGAGCCATCGGGTTGTCGTTCACGTCGACGAACCCGACGAGGCCCGAGGCGTGGATCGTCCGGGTGACCTCGAGGAGGCCGTCGAGCGAGCCGCCCTTCGGCGGATCGAGCTCGACCGAGACGACCCAGTCGCCCTCGGCGAAGGCGCGGGCGAGCGCGGTCTGCCCCTCACGGGCGGGCACCGGCGGCGCGAGCGACGGCTCGTCGACCTCGAGCGTGGTCGAGGCCACGCGGCCGGTGTGGAGGGCCTCCCGGATCGCCTCGATCTGGGCAGGTGTCGTCCCGCAGCAGCCGCCGACGATGCGGGCGCCGAGGCCCACAGCCTGTGCGGCGAACTCTGCGAAGTAGTCCGGGGTCGAGTGGGGGTAGACGACCCGTCGCCCCTGAAGGCTCGCCAGGCCGATGTTCGGCAGGGCCGCGAGGGGCAAGCCGGTCTCGCGCATCCCCCGCAGTGCCCGCAGGGCAACCGTCGGGCCCGCGCCGTGGTTCGTCCCGATCGCCGCCACCTCGAGCCCGGCCAGCCGGTGGGCTGCCGCGTCGGCGCCGATTCCGCCGGTCACCTCGGCCTCGTCGTCGAAGGTCAGGAGCGCCACGATCGGCAGCGACGACATGGCGCGCACGGCCTCGACCGCGACGACGAGCTCGTCGAGGTCGAAGAACGTCTCGATCATGAAGAGGTCGACGCCCCGCCCTTCGAGGACCCTGGCCTGCGCGGCGTAGAGCGGCCCGTGCTCGGCTGCGTCGAAGACCTCGAGCTCCCCGAGCGGACCGATCGCGCCGGCGACGAACACGTCCCGCCCGGAGACCTCGCGTGCCTCCCGTGCCAGTCGAACGCCGGCGGAGTTGATCTCCTCGAACGCGTCGTCGAGCAGGACGCGCGCGAGCTTGCGGGAGTTCGCGCCGAAGGTGTTCGTCTCGATGAGCTCGGCGCCCGCGGCGATGTAGCCCGTGTGGACGGCGACGACGCTCTCGGGCGCCCGGAGGTTCGCCTCCTCGGGACAGCGCAGACCGGCAACGGCACCAGAGAGCAGCGCCCCCATGCCGCCGTCCGCGACGATCGGGGGACCGTTCCGGAGACGCTCGAGGAACCGGCTCACGGCTGGCCACCGTACCGGGTGCGCTCCGTGGAAACGAGGTGTTGCGGCGACGAAGTCCCCGCCTGGCGAGCAGGAATGGCTGAAGCGGGGCCGCCGCCAGGCCCCGCTCCTACCACGAGTGGCTCCCAAGGAAGCGGGAACCGGCCCCCCCGCGCGCAAAGCGCGTCCGGTGGCCCGACCGGAGAATCGGCGGGAGCCGTTCGCGGAGCCATCACCCGAAGGGGGGAAGAGCACGTGTCTGACTGAAGCCAGACACCGAACGACCGGTCACGAGGCAGTTTGCGACCGCGAAAGCGGGCGCCTTCAGGGATCTGCCCTCGCCGAAGGCGAGGGATCAAGCCGCGGGATTCGGCTTCTGCCGAATCCCGCCTGGCGAAGGAGATCCTGCAACGAAGCGGGGCGGCGATGCCGCCCCGACTCCGCTCCGCTGGCCGCGGAACAGATTGCCGTCAGCTCCCGACCAGGGATCCTTCTTCCATCGGCGGTCGGGCGCCAAACTTGAGCCTCAGGGCTCGTCGTGCAGGACCCGGCCCTCCATGCCCCCGGCCACCGTCACGAGCTCGCCGGTGACGTGGCCGGAGAGCCGCTCGGAGGCGAGCACGACGACCTGCGCGGCGACGTCGTCCGGTGTCGCGACCTTGCGGAGCGGCATCGTCCGGGTGATCCGGCGCACGTCCTCGTCCGCGAGCATGCCGCGCGTCATCGGCGAGACGGTCCAGCCGGGCGCGACCGCGTTGACGCGCACGCGCGGGCCCAGCCGTGCCGCCTCGTTCTTCAGCGAGAGCAGGAGGCCACCCTGGATCGCGGCCTTCGCGGCTGCGTAGTCCGCATGCCCGGCCTCGCCGAAGCGACCCGCCGTCGAGCCGACGAGGACGAGCGCGGCCGCGTCGGTCCCGCCGGCCTCGCGGAGGAACGCCCGCGCGGTGAGGAACGTCGCGGTGAGGTTGAGCGCGAGCGTCCGCTCGAACCGGGCCAGGTCGAGCTCCCAGACCGGGACGTCCTCGCCGGGATAGACGCCCGCGACGGCCGCGCACACGGCGAGCGGGCCGACGGCGTCGCGGGCCGATGCGAATAGGCGGTCGACGTCCGCCTCGACGGTCAGGTCGGCCCGGGCGATCGGTGCGCCGCCGAGCTCGTCGGCGATGCTCCGAGCGCGTTCCTCGCCGCGGTGGTAATGCACGACGACCCGCGCCCCCTCCGCGGCGAAGGCGCGGGCGCAGGCGGCGCCTATGCCTCCCGACGCGCCCGTCACGAGGACGCCCGCTCCTTCGAGCCCCGTCTCCACTAGAACGTCTCGAGCGACGCCCGTCGGCGGCCCTCGGCCTCGAAGACGCGAAACAGGACGTACGCGGCCGTGGCGTACGCGAGGCCGATCAGCACCTCGGTCCAGAGCAGGCCCGAGACGTCGCCGAGCGGTGCACCGTCGGCAAGCTCGCGCGCCGCCTCGATCCCGTGCGTCAACGGTAGACAGCGGCCGATCGCGCCGAGCCAGCCCGGCAGGTCCTCGTTCGCGATGTTCACGCCGCAGACGAGCAGCATCAGGAAGTAGACGAGATTCGCGCCGAAGAACACGTCTCTCGCCCGCAGTCCGATCGACCCGATCAGCATCCCGAGCGCGACGCAGGAGCCGGCCGTGATCGCGACGGCGAGCGCGAGAGACGGGACGCTGCCCTCCGCGGGCCGGAAGCCGATCAGGATCCACGACATCGCGAAGCCGAAGGCCGAGACCAGGATCCCGTTCGCGACGAACGGGAGGGCGCGGCCGGCGAAGATCGCGAGCCGGTTGGCCGGCGTCGCGAGCAACGGCTGGAGGGTCCCGTACTGCCGCTCGTTCGCGATCCCCATGGTCATGCCGTAGATCCCCGACATCGCGGCGATCTGGATCGCGTTGCCGACGACGAAGAAGTCGTCGTCCTGCGAGCCCGCGTACCTCCCGAGATAGACGAAGAAGAGGATCTGGAAGAGCGGGCTGCCGAGCATCGTCGTCACGTACATCCCCGGGGAGATCCAGTTGAACAGCGCGCGATACGAGATCCCGCCGCCGACGACGAACACGCGGAGCGCCGCGGTCATGTGAGCGAGAGGGTCGCGCGGCTGCGCGCCAGCCGCTCGAAGTTGCGCAGCGCGACGGAGCCGAGCGCCAGGTACGCGACCCCGAGCCCCACGCACATCCCGATCTCCGCCCAGGCGCTCCCTCCGAGTGCGGCCTCGCGGATCGCGGTCATGCCCCAGTACGGCGAGAGCACCCAGGCGATCGGCCCGACCCAACCCGGGAGCAGGCTCAGCGGCACGAGCAGGCCGGTCGCGAGCCAGACGGGGTACTCGAGCAGGTTCGCGAACGCGTTGGCGTTGCGATAGAGGATGAACGTCGAGGCGAGTAGGAGGCCGAGCGCGCCGAGGCTGAGCACGGTGACGGGGATCGCGATCGCGACCTGCAGCGGATGGGCGAAGTCGAGTGGGGTCCCGAAGAAGATGCGTCCCCACGCGAGCGTGCCGACGACGGAGTAGATCCCGATCGTCGCCGTCGCGATCGTCAGCGGCAGCAGCGTCGCGAGGAAGGGCGGCGGCGCGCCGACGAGGATCTCGAGCGTGCCCTGCCAGCGCTGCCACTGGATCGCGCCGCCGGAGCCGAAGAGCGTCGCCGACCAGATCCCCATCAAGCCGGCGCCGAGCGCGGCATAGAGCAATGTCCCCGTCCTGCTCCCCGACTCGAACATGAAGAACGCGATCGAGGCGAAGATCACGGGCTGCAGCACCGAGACGAGGACGAAGAACATCGAGTTCGTCAGGTTCTTCAGGTGGAAGAGCCAGCCGATCCAGAAGAGGCGCGCGGTCACGACCTCACGCTACGCGAAGCGGAATCCGAGAGACGTCGGTGTCAGACACCGTTCTCGTCAAGCCCCCATCGCGCCGAGTTCGTGCCAATCGCTCCACCGAGAATTCCTGCGATGAGCAGGAGGTTCGAAAATCGGTGTCAGACACTGCCCTCTGTCAAGGGCGAACGTGCCGAGTTCGTGCCGATCGCTGCCCGCAATCCACAGGCCCGGCGTCGGCGACGCTCTGTGTCGGCTTCCGGGCTCGTCAGGCCGCGTCGCGCTCGAGCCGGGCCAGCAGCGCTCTACGGACGGTCGGCGGCGAGAGACCGAGGTGCTCGAGCACGGTCAACCCGACGTTCTCGCCCTGGTCGAGCACGCCGAGGAGGACGTGAGCGCCTCCGATCTCGCGCTCGCCGCGTGCGAGCGAGGCGCGGAGCGCCAGCTCGAGCGCGTGCTTGGCGCGGGGCGTGAACGGAATCGCTCCAATGCGTGTACCGAACGCCCGGCGCCCCGCGCGCGTCCGCTCGAGCGCGCCGGGACCGAACGTCTCCTCGGCCCGGCGGCGCACCTCGTCGAAGTCGATCCCGAGCTCGCGCAGGGCGTCCGCATCCGGCCGGTCGACGCACGGCCCCACGACGGCGACGACCGCGTCATGGAGCTCGGCGCGGCCGGCACCGAGGCTCGCCAGCGCATCGGCGACCGGCGTCCCCGACCGACCGGCCAGGCCGAGCAGGAGGTGCTCGCACCCGATCCAGTCGTGACCGAGCTCCCGGGCCGCGTCCTGCGCGTCGACGACCGCCTGCCTCGCCTCTGCCGTGAACCGCTCGAACATCAGCACTCCTTCCGTCGCCGCCAGCGAGGCCCGCGGCCGTGCTTCTTGTGGACGGCCTGCTTGCTGACGCCGAGGGTGTCGGCGATCTGCTGCCACGACCACCCCTGGCGACGGGCGTTCTCGACCTGGAGCTCCTCGAGCGACTCGAGCAGGACGCGCAACGACGCGACGGCCCGGAGCCCGACGACGGGATCGCTGCTCGCGGTCTCGCGTGCGAGCTCGGTCGCCTCGGTCATTCCGTCAACGTACATTGACGGCGCTGGCTTGTCAACTCATGTTGACGAAAGCCGGGAAGCTGCGGGAGGATCGAGGATCGCCACGGTCCGGCCGGTCGCCGAGCGGACGAGCGACGCCGGCGTGACGGCGCTCGGCGGCTCGACGAAGGCGCGCCGGGCGGCGTCCGCCTTGTCGGCGCCGAGCACGAGGTAGACGATCTCGCGCGCGCGGGTCAGGAAGGGCACCGTCATCGTCACGCGCTCGACCCAGGGCTCGAGACCCGCCGGCGCCGCGACGGCCGCCGCGTCCCGCTCGTCGAGCGACGCCGCGTCGGGGAAGAGCGAGGCGGTGTGGCCGTCGCCGCCCAGACCCTGCAGGGCGAGGTCGAGCACGACGCGCTCGAGGGCGTGTGCATACGCCGACGCAGCGGCCGGGGCGGCGAGCGACGTCTCGACCGGATGCAGCCTCGGTGGCACGCGCAGCCGGTCGACGAGCGCCTCGCGGACGAGCCTGAGGTTCGACCGCTCGTCGTCCGCGGGCACGAGGCGCTCGTCGCTCAGCCAGACGTCGACGCGACCCCAATCGGGCTCGAGCTCGGCGGCGAGCTCGTAGGCGCGTCGCGGCGTCGAGCCGCCCGAGAGCGCCACGTGCCCGCCCGCCCGCGCCGCCGCGGCGAGACGCTCGGCCGCGTGACGGGAAGCTGCCTCGGCGTCGTCGGCGACGACGAGCTCGACCGCGCTCATGCGAGCTCGAGCGCGGCACCGCGGCGCGCCTGCACCTCGAAGAGCCGCACGAGGACGAGGCCGATCGTCGCGTAGACGAGCCCCACGAGGAGCTCGGTCGCGAGCAGCGGCACCACGTCCGCGAGTGAGCTGCCGGCGACCAGGTCGCGCGCGGCCTCGACACCGTGCGTGACGGGCAGCCCCTGGGCGATCGTCGAGAGCCAGCCCGGGAGCAGGTCGAGCGGGACGTTGACCCCGGCCGCGAGGAGGAGGAAGTACAGGATCAGGTTCGAGAGGAGCGCGCTCTCGCGCCAGCGGAGCCCCAGCGAGGCGTTCACGATGCCGAGGCCGGTGCACGCGAAGCCCGTGACGAGGATCGTGACGACGAGCCCGCCCAGCGCCGACGCGGGCACGGAGACGTCGAGCAGGAGCGAGCCGACGACGAACGCGAACGCGGCCACGACGGCGCCGTTGACGGCGACCGGCACCGCGCGCCCGAGGAAGAGCGCGAGCCGGCTCGCGGGCGACACGACGAGCAGCGAGAGCGTGTGCGTGTAGCGCTCGTCGGTGATCGTGTCGGCCATGCCGAAGAGGCACGGGACGGCCGCCGCGACGACGGCGTTCCCGACGACGTAGAAGGTGTCGTCCTCGACCCCGGCCGCGCGCCCGAGGTAGGCGAAGAAGAGGATCTGCGTCACCGACGGGACGAGCAGGATGATCACGAAGAGGTACGGGTTGAGCCAGCCGAAGAGCGCCCGGTAGCTCAGGAACCCGCCGATCGCGAAGACACGCAACCTTCTCCTCACGAGAGCGCCAGGGTGCCGCGGCGGAGCGCGGAGCGCAGGAAGACGCGGAGCAGGAGCGCTCCGAGCGCGCCGTAGACCACCGTGAGCGCAACGCACATCGCCACGTCGTCCCACGGCGAGCTCCCGCCGAGCGCGGCGTCGCGGAGGGCGTTCATGCCCCAGGTCGGGGCGAAGACCCAGGCGACGGGCTCCACCCAGGCGGGCAGCACCGCGATCGGGATCAGGAGCCCGCAGATCGTCCAGACGGGGAACTCGAACAGGTTGCCGACCGCCCACGCGGCGCGGAAGCGGACGAACGCCGCGCAGAGCATGAAGCCGAGCATCCCGATCGAGACGATCCCCACGGGCACGGCGACCGCGAACGCGAGCCAGTCCTCCACGTCGAGCGAGACGCCGTAGAGCACCCTGACGTAGAGCATGCTCGCCGCCAGCGAGTACACGCCGAGCGCGGAGATGGCGATCGTGATCGGCGCGAGGACCGCCCAGAACGGCTGTGGGGCGGCGACGAGGAGCTCGAGGATGCCGGTACGCCGGCGCATCTGGACGGCCGCCGCGGCGGCGGTCGTCGTCAGAGACCAGATCCCCATCATCCCCGTGCCCACGGCCGCCGCGACGAGCTCCTCGCCCCCCGTGCCGCCGCGGAAGAGGAAGTACGCCATCGTCGCGTAGATCAGCGGCGTGCAGATGACGATCCAGAGGAAGAACGGGTTGCGCGTCTCCTGCTTGAAGTGCAGCGTCCAGCCGACCGCCATCGTTCGCAGAAGGCGCATCGCGGCATCCTAGGTGCGTCCGCCCGCGACCTACGTCATCGAGCTGCTCGGCTGAGCTCTCAGGGAAGCCGGGGCGACGCCTCGCCCGCCTCGCGGGCGGGCGTCGCCGTCGTCCCCAGCGGCAGCACGAGCGAGAAGGTGGAGCCGACGCCGGGTGTCGAGCGGACGAGCGCTTCGCCGCCCATCGCCACGCGCGAGCTCGCGCACGATCGCGAGCCCGAGGCCCGTGCCCACGCGTCGTCCGTCCCGCGCTCGGTCGTACAGGTAGAAGCGCTCGAAGGCACGCGACAGGTCGGCCTCCGCGAGGCCGGGCCCGTCGTCGACGACGTCGAGGCGGCCGGGGCCGGCGAGGATCCGCACCGTGCCTCCTGCGGGGGTCGAGCGGAGGGCGTTCTCGACGAGGTTCGAGAGCGCCTGGAGGACTCGATCCGGGTCGCCGACCGCGCGGGCGTCGGGCTCCGGCAGCGTCTGGAGCCCGACCCGGAACGACCGCGCCGCGACCTCGTGTCGCTGAACGGCGAGCTCCGCGAGCTCCGCGAGATCGAGCGGCTCGGCGCGGACCGAGAACGACCGGCGCCGGAGCCGTGCGAGGTCGAGCAGGTCACCGACCAACCGCTCGAGGCGCCGCGCCTCCCGCTCGATCACGAAACCCGCCGCACCAGGTTCGAGCACGCCGTCCTCGAGCGCCTCCGCATGGCCGCGGATCGCCGTCAGCGGCGTCTTCAACTCGTGGCTGACCGAGAGGAGGAAGGCGCGCTCGGCATCCTGTGCCTTGTCGAGCTCCCCCGAGAGATGGTTGAAGGAGGCCGCGAGCGTCGCCACCTCTCGCGGCCCCGCGACGGGCAACGGGTCGGGCCGCTCGCCCTCGGCGAGCGCCCGGCTCGCCTCGGAGACACGGGCGATGGGCCGCGAGACGGCCCGTGCCAGCAGGAGTGCCACGATCGCCGCGAGTGCCGCGCCGACGAGACCTGCGAGCCCGAGGCCGAGCGCGAAGGGCGTCCAGTCGGCGGCCTGGCTCGCCGCCGGGCGGAGCAGGACGATCGCCTCGTCGCCGCTCCGGCGCGCGGCATAGAGGAACTGCGTCCCGCGGACAGAGACCTTGCCGCTCGCGTCGCGGCCCGCCTCGAGGCGCGCTGCTGCGGTCTCGGGGAGCAGGAGCTCGGCCTGCTCGGGCGAGAGGATCGCGAGGCGCTGCTCTTCGGTCGCGAGGAAGCGTCCGAGCTCGGTCTCGACGTCGCGCGTCGGAGCCTGCCGCCGCTGCGTCGCGATCAGCTCGACCTGCCGCTCGAGCGAGCCGAGCGCGGTCGACTCGAGCGACCGTCGTGTCAGGAGCGCGCCGGCGACGACCGTGACGACGAGCGACACGACGACGGTCCCCGCGATGCCGAGATAGAGCCGCGAGCGCAAGCCCATCACGCGACCAGCTTGTACCCCGTGCCGCGCACCGTACGGATGAGGTCGGGTCGAGCGAGCTTCTTGCGGATCTGGCCGACGTGGACGTCGACCGTGCGCGTGCCGCCCGGGAACGCGAGGCCCCAGACGCGGTCGAGGATCCGCTCGCGCGTGACGACGACACCGGGCCGTTCGGCGAGATGCCAGACGAGCTCGAACTCCCGTGAGGTGAGCTCGACGTCGGCGCCGTCGACGATCGCGGTGCGCGAGCGGCGATCGAGGACGACGTCGCCTGCCTCGAGGCGGTCGGCGTCCGACTCCGGCTCCGTCCGGCGGAGCACGGCGCGGACGCGAGCTGCGAGCTCGCGGGGCGAGAACGGCTTCGTGACGTAGTCGTCGGCACCGAGCTCGAGCCCTGTGACGCGGTCGATCTCCTCGTCGCGCGCCGTCAGCATCACGACCGGGAGCGACGAGACCGAGCGGATCGCCTTGCAGAGCTCGAAGCCGTCGGTGTCCGGCAGCTGGAGGTCGAGGATCGCGAGCCGGACGTCGTTCCGCTCGAGCTCCTGGAGACCCTCGGTGCCGCGCGCCGCCCAGACGACGCGAAAGCCCTCGCGCTCGAGGTACGCGCGAACGATCGAGGCGATGTCTTCCTCGTCCTCGACGAGCAGGATCGTGCCGCCGCGCGTCATCCCCCTGCCGTCCGGACGACGACCTTGCGTGCCGAGCCGTCGCGCGCGAGCGTGACGTCGAGCTGCGTGCCCCGCCGCAGCATGCGACGGGCGACGCGCCGCCCCTCGAGCCAGACAGCCGTGCGCGACGTGAGGACGACGCGAACCCGCTCCCCCGACGGCCTGCGCAGGACGATGACACCCGGCTGCCTGCGGACGAGCACGCCGGACTCGGTCTGTCGGCCGAACGCGCGGAGGACGAGAGCGATGCCGGCGCGGCCGCTCACCGCCTCGGCGACGAGACCCGGCCGGATGTCGGCGTAGGTCGCCGCCCGGCCGTTCAGCCGGTAGCGCGTCGCGGGGCCGAGCGTGACCGTCACGTCGCTGCCGTCGAGCGCGCGCAGGACGACCGAGGTCGGTGCGAGCGACTGGACGATCCCTCGCTCGACGACGCGCTCTGCCGGCGTTGCCGGCGCCGCCAGGACGAGCGCCGCGCACGCGAGCACGAGTGCGAGGAGCGGCTTCACGGACGCATCGTCACAGGCTGCGGTTAGCGAAGCGGTGCTCGAACGTAAGCCCTTCGTAAAGACGCCACACCACCCCGGTGTCCGACTCGAAGTCGGACACCACGTACAGCTACTCCTCCGTCACGAGCGCGACGTACGCGTCCTCGAGCGTGGGCTCGCGGGTCGTGACCCGGCCGAGCGAGACACCGTCGAGTCGCGCGAGCACCGCGTGGGTGGGCTCGGTGTCCACCTCCGCCTGGACGACGACGACCTGTGCCTGGTCGCGATCCTCGACCGCGACCGAGGTGACGCCCGCCAGCTCGCGGAGCGCCTCGACCCGGTGCTCCTCGATCCCGTAGACCTCGATCTCGACGACGACGCCCTCGGCGACCCGCTGCTTGAGGTCGCGCGGCGTGCCCTCGGCGACGATCTTGCCCTTCGCGACGACCGCGATCCGATCGCAGAGCGCGTCCGCCTCGAACATGTAGTGCGTGGTCAGGAGCACGGTCTTGCCCGCCGCCTTGAGCCCGCCGATCGTCGCGCGCAGCTCGCGCGCGCCGACCGGGTCGACCCCGATCGTCGGCTCGTCGAGGAAGAGCACCGGCGGGTCGTGCAGGAGCCCGCGGGCGATGTGCAGCCGCTGCCGCATGCCGCGGGAGTAGCCCTCGACGCGCTCCTTCTCGCGGCCCTCGAGCCCGACGAGCTCGAGCAGCTCGTGGATCCGCGCGCGCTGCGATCGCGGCTCGACGCCGTAGAGCTCGGCGAAGTAGCGCAGGTTGTCGAGCGCGGAGAGCCGCTCGTAGAGGCCTCGATCGCCGCCGAAGACGTAGCCGATCCGCTCGCGCACCCAGTGCGCGTCCTCGACGACGTCCCGGCCCGAGGACCCTCGCCTGCCCGGAGGTCGGGATCAGCAGCGTGATGAGCATCTTGATCGTCGTCGTCTTGCCCGCGCCGTTCGGGCCGAGCAGGCCGAAGAGCTCGCCCTCGGCGATCTCGAAGCTGACCCCACGCACCGCCTCGACCTCGAGCGAGCGGCGGCGGAACGTCCCGGTGGTCGTCCGGTACGTCCGCTTCAGATCGATCGCTTCGACGACGGCCGACACCGCCGCCACCGTAGCCGCAACCCGCATCGGCACGGGCAGGAGGCCGACTTCACCGCCTGTTGACATGTCAGCCGTCTGCCTGCGACAGTAGCCGCCTGCGGACGCGAACTAGGGGTCGCAACATCGATCGGTAGCTCGGCGTCTCACCATTGGTAGGTCCCATCCAAGGAGGAGCGAATGAAACGACGCGGAGGAGTGGTGCTCGCGCTCGCGACGATCGTCGCGGCGGCGCTGGCATCGACCGCGGGAGCAGGCTCGTCGATCCGTCGACGAGAACGCAGGCCGTCAACTGCAAGGGCACGCTGAAGATCGGACTCATCACCCCGTTGACGGGCGGTGCCGCCTTCCTCGGGCAGGAGCAGCTCTCGTGGACGCGCTACGCGATCGCGACGCTCTCGAAGAGACTCGGGCTCAAGGTACAGCTCGTCCGCGGTGACACGCCGGTCGAGAAGGGGCCGGGCGAGGGTCTCGTCGTCGCACAGAAGATGATCGCCGACTCGCGGCTCGTCGCTGCGATCGGACCGGGGACATCGGGTGCGGTCGCCTCGGCCAGCAAGGCCCTGTTCGCGGCGGGCATCGCCCACATCTCGCCCTCGGCGACGCGAACGTCGCTGACCCAGGGCTCGGCGAAGGAAGCGACGCCGGCGTTCTTCCGCGTCGTCCCGGGCGACTACATCCAAGGCCCGACCGACGCGAACTACATGGTCGACAAGCTCAACGCGAAGAAGGTCGTCCTGCTCGACTTCCAGGAGCCCTACTCCGTCGGTCTCGCCGATGCGGCCGAGGTCGTGCTGAAGCGGAAGGGTGTCGAGACGATCAGGCAGTCGACCTCGGTCAACACGACCGACTTCTCGTCGCTCGTGACGAGGGTCCCGAACGATGCGGACGTCGTCTTCTTCCCCACCCAGCAGCCCCCCGACGCGCAGACGTTCGGTCAGCAGCTGCTCGAGCAGGGCAAGCGGGCGAAGGTGTTCGGCGGCGACGGGGCGAACAACTCCACCCAGTTCAAGCTGAACGGCTCGTACGTCTCCAACTTCGCACCGGACATCAGCGGCATCGCCTCGTCGAAGGCGCTCGTCGACGGGTGGAAGAAGGCGAACCCGAGCGCCACGCTCGGCTCGTTCGGGCCACCGGCCTACCTTGCGACGCAGGTCGCGCTGAACGCGATCAAGCGGGCGTGCGACGCGGGCAAGGGCACGCTGAAGAACCGCCGCGACATCGTGAGGCAGGTCAAGAAGGTGCGGGTCCCCAACTCGATCCTCGGGGGCGCCTTCCGCTTCTCGACCAGGTCGAACGACCCGCTGAACGCGAAGTTCTACATCTTCCAGATCCAGTCGAACGGCACGTACAAGCTCGTCGGCTAGCTCGGAGGAAGCTCGATCGGAGCGGCCCGGCCACACGCCGGGCCGCTCTCTTCTGCGGCCATGACGTTCTAGACTCGCGCTCCCTTTGGACATCTTCATCCAGCTGACGCTGAACGGCTTGACGCTCGGCAGCGTCTACGCATTGATCGCGCTGGGCTACTCCCTCGTCTACGGGATCCTCAAGCTCCTCAACTTCGCCCACGGGGACGTCTTCATGGTGGGGTCGTTCATCGGCTTCGGCGCGCTTCAGCTGCTCGGCGGCTCCACGGATCCCGTCGTTCCGATCTGGCTCCTGCTCGTCCTCATCACGCTCGCGGCGATGGCGGGTTGCGCGATGCTCGGCGTCGCGATCGAGCGGTTCGCGTACCGACCGCTCCGGGATGCACCCAGGATCGCGCCTCTGATCAGCGCGCTCGGCGTGTCCTTCTTCATCGCCTACTCGATGCAGCTGCTCTTCGGCGCCGACCAGCGCGACTACGACGCGTTCTCGATGGGCGATGGGGTGCTGTTCTTCGAGGGGTTCGACATCGGGAATGTCCGAGTACCGCTCCTGCGGATCGTGATCATCGTCTCGGCGTTCGCGCTGATGGCGGTCCTCTGGGTGCTCGTCACGAGGACGAGGACCGGCAAGGCGATGCAGGCGACGTCACACGACCGTGAAGCCGCCGCGATGATGGGCATCGACATCGACCGGGTGATCGTCTTCGCGTTCGTGCTCGGCTCCGCGCTTGCCGGCGCGGCCGGGGTGCTCTTCGCGCTCCGAGCGCCGACCTTCGCGGCGATCGGCTTCCTCGCCGGGCTCAAGGGATTCACGGCCGCCGTGATCGGAGGTATCGGCTCGATTCCCGGGGCGATGGCGGGCGGGCTCATCCTCGGCTTCGCCGAGGCCTACACCCAGGGGTACATCTCGACGAAGTGGTCGGATCTGCTCGTCTTCGTGCTGCTGATCGGCTTCATGCTCTTCCGACCCCAGGGCCTCTTCGGCAAGGCCGACATCAGGAAGGTCTGAGGCCAGCTCATGTCAACTCCGAGCGACTGGGACGACTCCCTCACGACACCGCTCGAGGGCGCGGCCGAGGCGAGCGCGGCCGAGGGGGACACCGGGCCGGCGGTCGGGCAGGACGAGTGGGTCGCGCGTCACGGCGAGCGTCGCTCGCGCCGCGGCGGCGTGCTCGGCACGCTCGAGCAGCGGCTCGCGGTCGTCCCCTGGTGGGCGTGGCTGACGCTCTTCGTCGGGATCGTCTGCCTGCTCCCGCTCGGCTTCGAGAGCGGCTACATCCGCCGCGTGGCGTTCGACACGGTCGTGTTCATGCTCCTCGCGCTCGGGCTCAACATCGTCGTCGGGTGGGGTGGGCTGCTCGACCTCGGATTCGTCGCCTTCTTCGGCGTCGGCGCCTACGCCTATGCGCTCCTCAGCTCGGACCAGTACGACATCCACCTGCCGACGCTCGTCGTGATCCCGCTCGTCGCCGTCATCGGCGGCCTCGTCGGGTGGCTCGTCGGTCTGCCCTCGCGACGCCTCACGGGCGACTACCTCGCGATCGTGACGCTCTTCTTCTTCCAGGTGTTCCTCACCGCGACGAACAACGGCGACGACGTCTTCGGCGAGAGCATCACGAACGGGCCGAACGGCATCCTCGACGTCGACGAGTTCGGCTTCTTCGGCTGGGAGCTGCCGCGCTCGACCTCGGAGGGCCTGTTCTCCGTGAGCTACCTCTACGTCGCGCTCGCCTTCTTCGCCCTCGTGTACGTCGCACTCCACCTCCTGAACGACTCGCGCACGGGGCGCGCCTGGCGCTCGCTCCGCGAGGATCCGCTCGCGGCCGAGCTGATGGGGATGCCGGTCAACCGGTTGAAGCTGATGGCGTTCGCGTTCGGCGCGGCCGTCGCCGCCCTGACGGGCACGTTCGCGACCGCGCTCAACGGGAGCGTCTTCCCGCAGAACTTCGAGTTCCCGCTCCTGATCACGGTCTACACGATGGTGATCCTCGGCGGAGCCGGCAGCCAGGCGGGCGTCGTGCTCGGCGCTGTGATCGTCAGCGTCCTGCTCGAGGCTCTGCGTGAGCCGGGGGACGCACGCGGTCTCTTCTACATCGTGATCGTCCTCGGGCTCGTCGCAGCGTTCCGCACCTCGTGGAAGCTCGTCGTCGTCCTCGGCGGCACGATCGTCTTCGGCCTCGTCGCGCGGCTCGTCGCGAGCGGGATCGACGACGCCTGGACCGCCGGCCCGGTCGAGGAGAGCGGACGGATGGCGGCGTGGGCCGCGGACTGGGTCATCGTGCCCGCCCGGCTCGCCGAGTGGGTCGGGCCGGTCTCGTACATCGCGCTCGTCGCGCTCGGGCTCCTGCTCACGCTCGTGCGGGGCTGGACGCGGATCGTGGTGCTCGTGCCGACGCTCTACCTCGGCGCGTTCGTCTGGGAGAACGTGCTCCTCACACAGCCCGAGTCGACGCGCTACATCATCCTCGGCGCCCTGCTCGTCGCGATGATGGTCGCGCGCCCGCAGGGGCTCCTCGGCGAGAAGCGCGTGGAGATCGTCTGATGGCAGAGCGACTCCTCGACCTGCAGGGCGTCTCCATGGCGTTCGGCGGCCTCAAGGTCGTCGACGATCTCGACCTCCACGTCGACGAGGGGGAGATCGTGTCGGTGATCGGGCCGAACGGCGCCGGCAAGACGACGCTCTTCAACCTCGTCACGGGCGTCTACGTCCCGACCGAGGGGGAGATGCTCTTCGAGGGCGAGTCGATCAAGGGTCTCGACCCGCACCGGATCACGCGCCGCGGGATCGCGCGCACGTTCCAGACCCTGCGGCTCTTCCTCAACATGACGGTGCGCGAGAACGTCATGTCGGCGGCGTACGGGCACACGAGCGCCGGTCCGCTCCGCTCGATCCTGCGCACGCCGGGCCAGCGGCGCGAGGAGCGGGAGATCCGCGCCCTCGCCGAGGAGCGGCTCGCGTTCTTCGGCGAGCGCCTGATGGGCTACCGCTGGGACCAGCCCGCGTACTCGCTCTCGTACGCGAACCGGCGCCGGCTCGAGATCGCGCGCGCGACGGCCACCAAGCCGCGGCTCCTCCTGCTCGACGAGCCGGCGGCCGGGATGAACCCGCGCGAGACGCAGGAGATCACCGAGCTGATCGGCACGCTGCGGACGGAGGGCGGCTACACCATCCTCGTGATCGAGCACGACATGCACGTCGTCGAGGGGATCTCGGACCGCGTCGTCGCGCTCGACCACGGCGTCAAGATCGCCGAGGGCACGTTCGAGGCGGTCGCGACCGACCCGAGGGTCGTCGAGGCGTACCTCGGCACCGGAGGGACGGCCCGCAAGTGACGACCGCCGCCGCACAGCCCGCCGAGGCCCCGCCGCTCCTCCAGCTCGAGGGCGTCAACACCTTCTACGGGCAGATCCACATCCTCCAGGACTCGAACCTCGTCGTCCGCGAGGGCGAGCTCGTCTGCCTCCTCGGCGGCAACGCGTCGGGAAAGTCGACGACCCTGAAGACGATCCTCGGGCTCGTCCGCCCGCGGACGGGCCGCGTGCTCCTGGCCGGCGAGGACGTGACGCGCCTCCCGACGGCCCACCGGATCCGTCGCGGGCTCGCGATCGTTCCCGAGAACCGGCGCCTCTTCGGGCCGATGACCGTGCTGCAGAACCTCGAGATGGGCGCCTATCTGCGCCCGCGCTCCGACCTGAGGGACGAGTTCGAGCGCGTCTACTCGCTCTTCCCGCTCCTCTACGAGCGGCGCTCGCAGCTCGCCGGGACGCTCTCCGGCGGAGAGCAGCAGATGGTCGCCATGGGACGCGCGCTCATGTCGAAGCCGCGCCTCCTTCTCATGGACGAGCCGTCGATGGGGCTCGCGCCGATCCTCGTCGAGCGGAGCTTCCAGATCATCGAGCAGGTGAACGACGCAGGCGTGGCGATGCTCGTCGTCGAGCAGAACGCGAACGTCTCGCTCTCGATCGCCGACCGCGGCTACGTCCTCTCCACGGGCCGCGTCGTGCTCGAGGGCACGGCGGCCGACCTGCTCGCCGACGAGGACCTGCGGAAGGCGTACCTTGGCCGTTGAGCCGAAGGGCGTGGGCGCCGCGATCCGCGGCGAGTTCCCGATCTTCGAGACCGCGACGTACCTGAACTCCTGCTCGCAGGGCGCGCTCTCGCAGCGCGTGCGCGCGGCAGTCGACGAGTGGCTCGTCGGCTGGGACGCAAACGGGGCGGAGTGGGGCTTCTGGGTCGAGCGGAACGAGGCGTTCCGGAGCGCGATCGCGGGGCTGCTCCACGCCGAGGCCGACGACGTCGCCGTCACGACGTCGGTCTCGCAGGGGGTCAGCGCGCTCGTCTCGGCGCTGCCGCTCGACGGCGAGCGGAACCGGATCGTGATCAGCGAGTACGAGTTCCCGACCGTCGGCCAGATCGCCCACGCACAGGAGCTCCGCGGCGCAGAGGTCGTCCACGTGCGTCCGGGCAAGGATGGTGCGATCGCGGCCGAGCGCTTCGCGGAGGCCGTCGACGAGCGCACGGCGCTCGTTTGCTGCACGACCCTCTCCTACCGCTCGGGCCACCGCCACGACGTCGCTGCGATCGCCGAGGCGGCGCACGGCGTCGGGGCGCTCGTCCTCGCCGACAGCTACCAGGCGTGCGGCGCGATCGAGCTGGACGTGAGGTCGCTCGGCGCGGACATCGTCACGGGCGGCACGGTGAAGTACCTCCTCGGGACGGCCGGGCTGGGCTTCATGTGGCTCCGGCCCGAGCTCCACGAGACGCTCGTCCCGACGCAGACCGGCTGGTTCGCCGACGAGGACATCTTCGCGATGTCGATCGCGGACTACTCACCGCATGCGAGCGCGCGCCGGTTCGACTCCGGAACACCGCCCGTTCCGGCGCTCTATGCCGGCGTCGCCGGGCTCGACGTCGTGGGCGGCGCCGGTGTGCCGGCCATCGAGAAGCACGTGGCGTCGCTCGTAGAGCGTCTGCTCGACGGGCTCGACGAGCTCGGCGCGACCGTTGCGACGCCACGGGAGCCGTCCGCCCGCGGCCCGCTCGTCTGCGTTCGCTCGACCGACGTCGACGCGCTCGTCGCGACGCT
This sequence comes from uncultured Actinomycetes bacterium, assembly GCA_963791895.1. Classification (GTDB taxonomy): domain Bacteria; phylum Actinomycetota; class Thermoleophilia; order Gaiellales; family Gaiellaceae; genus Gaiella. The sequence continues at coordinate 7,964 of CAWBTY010000006.1, read as the reverse complement.
CGCCGGCGAGCGGATCGTCGCGTCGTCGCGCGACGACAACCTGCGCGTTGCGCTCCATCTCTACAACGTCGAGGACGACGTCGACCGTCTGCTGGAAGCGCTCCGGGCGCACCGCGCACTGCTCGCGTGACCCCACCGCCGCCCGCGCCCTGCATCTCCTACGGCGACCACCCCGACCAGGTCGCGAACCTTCACCTGCCCGCGCGGGAGGGTGGTCCGTGGCCGTGCGTCGCGCTGCTCCACGGAGGGTTCTGGCGCACGGGCTGGGATCGCACGCTGATGACGCCGCTCGCCCTCGACCTCGCCCCGCGCGGCATCGCCGCGTGGAACGTCGAGTATCGACGCGTCGGGCAGGCGGGAGGCGGCTGGCCGGGAACCTTCGAGGACGTCGGCGCTGCGCTCGACCGGCTCGCCGAGGTCGACGACGTCGACACGCGTCGAGTGGCCACGTGCGGCCACTCGGCCGGCGGTCACCTCGCCGTCTGGCTCGCGGCCCGCCATCGCGTCGCGCCCGGGATGCCGGGAGCAGGCCCGCGCGTGAGGCCGGTGGCGGCGATCGCGCAGGCCGGTGTCCTCGACCTCCATCGCGCGCACGAGGAAGGGCTCGGTGGCGGCGCGGTGGAAGGGCTCCTCGGCGATCCTGCCGCGGCCCCGGAGCGCTTCTCCGCGGCCTCGCCCGCCGCGCTCGCGCCGCTCGGCGTCGCCCAGCTGCTCGTCCACGGCGACGCGGACGACATCGTTCCCGTGACGCAGAGCCGGATCCATGCCGAGCTCGACCCCGGCGCGCAGCTCGTCGAGCTCGAGGGCGCCGACCACTTCGACGTGATCGACCCTTCGCACCGGGCGTGGGAAGCCGTCGTCGAACGGCTCCCGTCGCTTCTCGAGGCTGAGATACTGGCGCCGTGACGCCGCCCGACACCGCGATCGAGCTCGAGCGGACGATCGAGCGCTACAACGAGGCCTGGAACGCGCAGGACGTCGAGCTGATCGTCTCGTTCCACGCGCCCGGGATGGTGTTCGAGAACCACACCGCGGGCGAGCGCGCAGAGGGACCCGATGTGCGGGAGCACATCGCCGGGATCTTCGCGAGCTGGCCCGACCTCTCGTTCAGCGGCCGTCGGCTCTACGCCCGTGACGGGCTCGTGGTGAGCGAGTGGACGGCGACGGCGACGCACGCCGACGGGCGCCGGCTCGAGTGGGACGGGATCGACGTGTTCCCGTTCCAGAACGGGCTGATCCTGCGCAAGGACGTGTATTCCGCGGGCCATCGCCCGCGCGTCCTCGACAGCTAGCCGGGTTGCGGTTGTCATGAGCAGGCCTCGCGTGCACGTGGCCGCTCCCGTCCCCGCAGAGGTCGAGCGGGCGCTCGCCGAGTCGTTCGAGTTGAGCCCCATGCCCGACGGGGTCGACGGCATCGTCGCGATGCTCACGACGCGCGTCGACGGCGCCTTCCTCGACCGCGTCGGCCCGCAGCTCCGGATCGTCGCGAACTACGCGGTCGGGGTGAACAACGTCGAGCTCGAGGAGGCGAAGCGACGCGGCGTCGTGGTCGCGAACACGCCCGACGTGCTGACGCGAGCGACCGCGGAGCTCGCCGTCGGGCTCATGCTCGCGCTCCTGCGCCGGATCGCCGAGGGCGACCGCTTCGTCCGGCGTCGCGAGGAGTGGACGTTCTCGCTCGAGTTCATGCTCGGCACGGGGCTCGCGGGCAAGAGCCTGCTGATCGTCGGAGCAGGGAGGATCGGGCAGGAGACGGCGCGGCTCGCCGCCGCGTTCGGCGCGGAGCCGACGTTCGCGGGGCGGCAGGACGACCTCCGTGCGCTCCTCGCCGAGGCGGACGTCGTGAGCCTCCACGTCCCGCTGACCGATGAGACGCGGCACCTCGTCGATGCGGCAGCGCTCGAGGCGATGCGCCCGAGCGCCGTGCTCGTGAACACGGCGCGCGGCCCCATCGTCGACGAGCGAGCGCTCGTCGAAGCACTCCGAAACGGGAGCATCGCCGGGGCGGCCCTCGACGTCTTCGAGCGCGAGCCCGATGTCGAGGAGGGCCTGCTCACGCTCGAGAACGTCGTCCTGACTCCGCATCTCGGCAGCGCGACTCGTGACACGCGGGTCGCGATGGGGATGCTCTGCGTCGAGGCGCTGGAAGCGGTGCTGCTCGAGGGTCGGCGCCCCGCGAACGCGGTCGTCTACCCTGGCGCGCCGTGAACGGGTACGGAAGCGCATCGATGACGGGCGACCTGCGCCGCGTGCTGGTCCGACGCCCGCTCGCCGCCGATGCGGACGCCTGGGAGGCGTACGGCTGGCGCGCCAAGCCGGACGTCGCCGCCGCGCAGGCCGAGCACGAGGCGTTCTGCGGACTGCTGGAGGAGGCGGGCGCCGAGGTGATCGTCTCGGAGCACGACCCCGGCAATCCGGATGCGATCTACACCTACGACCCGACCCTCGTCGGCCGCGAGGGAGCAGTGCTCCTCCTGCCCGGCAAGGACGGGCGGCGTCGCGAGCCGGACGCGACCGCGAATGTGCTCGAGGACGCGGGAGTGCCGGTCGTCGGGAGGGTCGACCTCCCGGCGACGGTCGAGGGCGGCGACACCGTCTGGCTCGACGAGCAGACGCTCCTCGTCGGAATCGGCTACCGGACGAGCCCGGCGGCGCCGGCGGCGCTGCACGATGCCTTCCCGGGCGTCGACGTCGTCGTCTTCGACCTGCCGCACTGGAACGGCGCCGGCGAGGTGATGCACCTGATGAGCTTCATCTCGCCGCTCGACCGAGACCTCGCACTCGTCTACCCGAGGATCGCGCCGACCCGGCTCATGTGGCTCCTCGCCGAGCGCGGCATCTCCGTCGTGGAGGTTCCCGACGACGAGTTCGAGTCGATGGGCTCGAACGTCCTCGCGCTCGGGCGGCGTCGAGCGCTCGCCCTCGAGGGGAACGAGGAGACGCGCCGGCGGATGGAGCGCGCGGGCGTCGACGTCGTCACGTACCGCGGGGACGAGATCTCACGAAAGGGCGACGGCGGCCCGACCTGCCTCACACGGCCTCTACTGCGCGTGGGCTAGACGCCCGTCGGGCAGGTCGTCGAGGTACGGCGCGACGTTGCGGGCGATCCCGGTCAACTCCGCGTCGGTCAGCGGGAGGCGCCCGAGCGCCGCCCACGCCTCGCGCGGCCGGAGGTTGTCGCCAACGGCCGCGTCCGAGCCGAAGAGCACTCGCTCCGTGCCGACCTGGCGGATGTGTCGTGTCGCGAGGTCGGCCTGAGCGTCGGTGATCTCCGCGTCGATCACCGTCGCGACGTCGAACACGAGCCGCTCGGTCGACGGGTCGCCTCGCTCGACGGCCATCGCGAGCACTGACATGACCTCCTGCGACGGCGGGTCGTCGTAGCCGGGGCCCGAGCCTGCGAGGTGCGCGACCTGAACCGTGACGTCCGGCGCGGCCGGCAGCACTCGTTCGAGGAACGCCCGCGCCTGGGCATCCCCGTACGAGCGCTGCGACGTAAACGAGGCGCGCATGTGGACGACGATCGCCATCCCGTGCTCGTTGGCGGCCTCGAAGACGGTGGCGAGACGCTCGACGTGTGACGCGTCCTCGAGTTGCACGTCGGAGTTCCCGAAGTGCAGCTTGATCCCGTGACGGAGCCGGGGATCATCGGCGCATCGCTCGAGCTCCTCGAGCGCGTAGTCCCGAAGCGGGTTGAACCCGCCGAAGGCTCGTAGCCTGTCCGGATACGCCTCGACCTGTGAGGCTGTCCAGTCGTTCTCGGCCCGCACCTTCGCGTACTCGTCCTCGACGCTCCTGTTCGGGCTCCCGAACATGTACGCAGTCGAGAGGACGAGCGCGCCTTGGATCCCGGCCAGCTCGAGGAGCTCGATCACGCTCTCCGCGGTGAGCACGGGCACCTCAGGCGAGCCGATCAGCTCCGTGATCGCCGGGCTGAAGAGATGCTGATGGTGGTCGATCAGGGGCGCAGCGGGGCGTGCGGGCTCCACTCCTCGATCGTACGCAGCCCTCGACCGTCCTACGTGGGAGCAGCGTCGTCGAACGTGAGCTGGCGCACGGCGGTCAGCCCGGAGACGCCGACCCCGACCAGCCGCAGCGCTCCCGGCCGGTCGCGGAGACCGCGGTCGAGAAGCGCGCACGCGAGGTCTGCGATCCGGTCGGGCTCGTCGATCGGGGTCGGCAAGGTCGTCGAGCGCGAGCGGAGCGAGAAGTCGGAGTAGCGGAGCTTCGTCGTCACGGTGCGCGCGGAGAGCCCGTCGCGCTCGAGGTAGGAGGCGACCTCGGCGGCCATGCGCCGCAGCTCGGCGTGCAGGGCGGCACGGTCGGTGAGATCGCGGTCGAAGGTCTCCTCGGTGGAGATCGAGATGCGCTCGGCCTCGAGCTCGAGGTCGCGCGGGTCGATTCCCCGGGCTCGATCCCGCAGCAGCCGACCCACCTGACCCGGGAGCACCGCTCGCAGCTCGTGGTCCCCGAGCGCCGCGAGCGCGCCGATCGTGAGGACGCCTGCGGCCGCCAGGCGCTCCTCGGCCCGCGGCCCCACGCCCGGCAGGATGCGGCTCGGCAAGGGCGCGAGGAATCGCGCTTCGCGTCCGGGTGGCACGACGGTGATGCCGCCCGGCTTGCGCCGGTCCGAGGCGACCTTGCAGACGACCTTCGAGGTCGAGACGCCGAGCGAGCATGTGAGCGAGGTCGCGCCGCGGACGGCGACCTGGACGGCCTCGGCCAGCCTGCGGGCGCCGTCGAACGACGGGACGACGCTCCCGAGGTCGAGGTAGCCCTCGTCGATACCCGTGCGCTCGACGCGCGGCACGACCTCCTCGATCGCTCCCCAGACCGCCTTCGAGTACTCGCGATAGAGCGAGTGGCGTGGCCGAACGAACACCGTCTCGGGGCATCGCCGCAGCGCCTCGGCGGCGCTCATCGCCGAGCGGATCCCGTAGCGACGCGCGACGTAGTTCGCCGTCGCGACGACACCACGGCCACGAGGATCGCCGCCGACGACGAGTGGCTTCGTGCGCAGCGAGGGATCCTCGAGCTCCTCCACCGCGGCGAAGAACGCGTCGAGGTCGAGATGGGCGAGGATCGGCACGCTCCGGCGAAGGCTACGGTTCGGTCGTGCTCGAGTCGCCGCCGACTCCTCCGGCGCCGCCTGCGATCGAGCGTCCCGTGGCGTTCCAGGCGTCGTACGGCCTCGTCAGCGGTCGAGCTCCCGAGGGAGCCACGCGGGTCATCGTGCGCGTCGACGGTCGGATCGTCGGCAAGCGTCGCCTCGAAGCACGCGCGTTCACGCTCGACGTGGACCTCCCGCCTCGCGAGGTGACGATCCGCGTCGAGACCGTCGACGCACGCGGCCGCCGCGCGGGTCGCACCATCAGGAACGTGCTCGGGCTTCCCCGGGCGGCCCGGCCGCGCCTCCGACAGCCCAGGCTCGACGAGCGCCTCCAGCGCGAGGTGAGGCGTCTCGTCGCCGCGTTCTCCGGAACGCCGGGCGTCTACGTCGAGAGCCTCAGCACGGGTCAGGCCGCGGCGTGGAACGCGCGCGCGACGTTCCCGGCGGCCTCGACCCTCAAGCTGGCGATCGGCGTGACGTACCTCGCGCGCTCGAGCGGCGCGCCACGTCCCGGGAGTCGCGGCGACCGGGTCCTGCGGGGCATGCTGATCGGCTCGGACAACGCCGCGGCCAACAGCGCGCTCGTCTCGCTCGGCGGCTCGACGAGTGCCGGTGGCCGCCTCGTCAACGCGCTGATGCGCTCGATCGGCCTGGAACGCACCGAGATGTACGGCGGCTATCTCCTCGGCACGTCGCTCGAGCCCATCCGGGAGCCGGCAGCGCGCGGCCTCCCGCTCGGCGTGGTGGCGCAGCCGGCGTGGGGGGTGGGGAAGGCGACGACGGCGATCGACCTCGCCCAGCTCCATCGCGCGGTCTGGCTTGCGAGCGCGGGCCTCGGCCCGCTCGGCCGGCCCCGCGCGGGCCTCGACGCGGGGGAGGCGCGCTACCTCCTCTATCTGCTCGCTCACGCGCAGCCCCGAAGCAAGCTCGGGCGCGTGACCCATGGCCGGCCCGGGGTCGTCGTGCTCCACAAGTCCGGCTGGATCGACGCCGCGCGCCATGACGCCGGCCTCGTCGTGTGGCGCGGGGGCGTGCTCGTCGCCGCGGTGATGACGCACCGGGGCTCAGGCGCGGGACGACGCTCGGACGTGCTCGCCGGCGACGTCGCGGAAGCGGCCTTGCGCCGGTTCCGCGGTTAGCGTCGGCCCGGCTCCAGTCCAGCGTCACGGAGCACGCGAGCGACGAGGTCGCGCTTGCCGGCCGTGTACCCGCCGACACCAGCGCCGTGCTCCGCCGCGAGGCGGAGCTTGAGCGCCTCGTACTCCGCCACCAGGGCGGGGTCGCGTCGCAGCGCGTCCCGGAACGCGAGCCGCTCTCGCCAGAGATCGCTCCCCGGCTCGGTCAGATGCAAGCCGTGCGTCACGTCCCCGAGGCTCGGCGACGGCTTCGAGAAATGGTGGGCGATCCCCGGCCGATGCGGGGTCGAGTGGTACGCGGCCTCGCGGAGCGGGGCGTAGGCGGCGCGCGCCTCCTCGAGGTCGCCGACGCCGGCCATCATGTCGACGATCGGCTTCGCTGCGAGGCCGGGCACGGCCGTCGAGCCGATGTGGTGGATCCCGCCCTCGAGCCACGGCTCGAGGATCCGTTCGAGGATCGCGCGCTCGCGCTCGAAGCGGCGCGGCCATGCCGGGTCGTACGGGACGATCGAGAGCGAGGCCACGGGCACGGCTCGAGCGGAGCCTCGATGGGGCGTCTTCAGCGTTTTCCGCGCCAACGCTCGATCGTCGCGTCGAAGGCGCGGATGTAGTCGTCGACCATCCGGGCGGGCGAGAATCGCTCCTCCACGACGCGGCGCTGGGTGTGCGGATCGATCGCGTCCGCGCGATCGAGGGCAGTGCCTATGTCCCGCCAGTTGTTGACGATGATCCCGCTGACCCCGTCGTCGATCACCTCGGGCACTGCACCAAAGCGCGTCGCGATGACGGGCGTTCCGCAGGCCATCGACTCGATCATCACCAGTCCGAACGGCTCGTCCCACTCGATCGGGAAGAGGGTCGCGCGCGCGTGCTGCAACAGCTCGACCTTCTCACCGTGAGATACCTCGCCGACGTACTCGATGGTTCCGCTCAGGTGGGGCCGGACGAGCTGATCGAAGTATTCGTGCTCGAGCGGCTCGCGACACTTTCCGGCGAGTTTGAGCGGGAGGTCGTTCTCGATCGCGACGGCGATCGCCCGGTGGGCTCCCTTGTCGGCCGTCATGCGTCCGAGGAACAGCAGATAGTCGCCTCGCTCCGGTCTGAACGGATAGACGGAGAGATCGAGCGCGTTCGCGCACGTCGCGATCCACGGCAGGTCAGGTTTCGGGCGCCGCTGCTGGTCGGAGATCGAGATGAGCGCCGCGTGCGGAGCCATCCGAACGACCTGTTCGTACAGGTCACCCGGCTCGCCCGAGAGCGGGCCGTGCACCGTGTGCGCGACCGGCGTGGGCCCAGCGATCCCAGCGCGAGCCCGAGCAAGCCCGTGTGATCCGAGATGACCTCGAACTCGTCGCCCCGCACGAGACACGAAACCGCATGGCGTAGCTCCCAGAACGTGTGCCCGATCCACTCACTGGGAGCGACCGGATACACGGCGTGAAGTCGGGCGCGGGTCTGCGAGTCACCGGACGCAAACAGGGCCACGTCATGTCCCTCGTCGGCGAGCCCGTCAGCTAGCAGCGAGACGATCCACTCGATGCCCCCGTATCCGGCGGGCGGCACCGGAAACCACACAGGGCTCAAGACCGCGATCTTCACGCCGCAACCTCGACCGCCGCGCCCGCGGTCCCGTCGCGAAGACGCTCGAAGCAAGCAAACGCCGACCGGCCCGCCATACGAAGCTCGAAGTCTCTCACGATGGGCGAGGCAGAACCAGC
>CAWBTY010000005.1:0-29689 GCA_963791895.1 uncultured Actinomycetes bacterium | reverse complement strand
GTTTCCTGCATGGAGCGGGAAAGCGTCCGCAAACGCGCGCCGTACGGCTGGGTGGACCTCGACCTCCGGTCGTATACGCGCCACGCGACGTGGAATAGGCTCCGCTGATGGTCGAGCGGCTCGACGAGCAGCGTCTCGAGATGCTCCGTAGCTGGGGCACCGGGCTTTCCACCTCGAGCCGCGACGAGCTGCGCGCCGCCGGACGCGCGATCCTGATGCTGGTCGAGGAGGTCGACCGGTTGCAGGTCGACGTGTGGAACGCGCGCGCGGCCGCGAACCAGGCGGTCGAGCAACGATCGTCGCAGTCGCTCGCCTCGACGCTGCGGGAGCGTCTCTCTCAGCGCCAGATCCCGGGCGAACCGGGAACGTGAGGCATCAGTTGTCGCGCTCGAGCAGCGATACCCCCTGCGCGTCGAGCCAGGCGAGAAAGCGGGCCGGGTCGAGCAGCTCGGGCAACCGCGCACTTCGCTGCACGTAGCCGTCGCGCACTCCGAGGCCGCCCCACGCCTCGAGCAGCGCCGTCCTGACCCGGTACGCACCGTCGCGATAGTCGCCAAAGGGAAGGCAGCGATCGAACCGTCCGGAGACCCGTCGGCGCCCGAAGACGACGATGTCGCTCGCACCGATCGAGTCGCGGCGGGTGTGCGCGTTCTCGGGCCTGCGTTCCACCGCCACGTCCCCGGCTGCGACGACCGAGTCGACGACGAAGAGCCCGATCAGCGCGTACACGAGCATGCCCTCTCGGATGTCTCGCAGCCCGGCGTAGAAGGCCAGCAGATCGCCCGTCCCGAGCTTCTCCCGGATCTGGCGACCCCGCTGTCGCCTGTCGCCGTACGTCAACTTCCCGAAGTCGGGATCCGCGTGTGCCGTCTGCTCCCGAAGCCGCTCGGGAAGCGGTACGCCGAGTTGCTCGACGGCGGGCGCCCAGCGGGCGAGGGGTGTCTCGAAGCCGCGCCGAACGGGCTCTGGCTCCGTGATCGGGACGTAGGCGAACGCTCCTGTGCGGACGTCCACCGGCGCGTTCCAACGGCCCCCGACCTCCGTCCCGTCCGCGCCGACACGGACGAGCAGCGCCCTCACTCGCTCACGCGGCCGCCTCGGCAAGCGCGTCGAGCTCGTCGGCGGTCGCGTGCCAGGAGCCGGCGGCGACGTTCGCCCGCACTTGCGCGGGCGTCGTCGCGCCTGCGATCACCGACGCGATGCCGTCGATCGAGGCGAGCCCGCCGACCGCGGCCTCGAGCAAGCTGCGCCCGCGCGCCGCGGCGGCCGACTCCAGGGCCTCGACCGTGTCGAAGCGCTCATCGGTCAGGCTCTCGCTGCGGCCCGAGAGACGTGACCCCTCGGGCGCGGGCTCGCCCCGCCGGTACTTGCCGGTCAGCAGCCCGCTCTCCAGCGGGAAGAAGGGGACGTACCCGATTCCGTGCTCGCGGCAGAGCGGGAGGACGCCTTCGTCGTCGCCGCGATGCATGAGGCTGTAGCGGTTCTGGACGGCGACGACGGTCACGCCGGTCGCGAGCGACTCCTCGAGCTGCGCCGCGCTGACGTTCGAGAGCCCGAGCCAGCGAGCCTTGCCCTCGTCGACGAGCTCCTGCATCGCTCCGAGCGTCTCGGCGAGCGGTGTCTCGCCGTCGGGGCGGTGGTAGTAGTAGAGGTCCACGACCTCGGTGCGGAGACGTGCGAGCGAGAGCTCGATCGCCCGCCGGAGGTGCGCGCGCGAGCCGCCCGGGCCGGGAACTCCCTCGTCCTGGCCGAACTTCGTCGCGATCACGAACCGGTCGCGCCGGTCCGAGACGAGCTCTCCGATGAACTCCTCGCTCTGCCCGGAGCCGTAGATGTCGGCCGTGTCGAGGAACGTGACTCCCTGCTCGAGCGCCGTGTCGAGCACCGCCGCGGTGGCGGCCCTGTCGAGACGTCTGCCGAAGTTGTTGCACCCGAGGCCAACCCGAGAGACCTCCAGATCGGAGCCACCGAGCCGGATCGTCTCCATCCGCCCAGCCTAGATGGCGAGTGCGCGAGCCAGCACCGGGTCCCGACCGGCGAGGAAGTCCTCGATCGTGAGGGGGACGGCAAGGTCTGGCCGCGTCGTCAGGGCGCTCGGCTTCCCGTACCGCTGGTAGCTCGTCGCGACGCGCGCGATGAGGCCCGACGAAGGGAGCTCGACCGTCGCCGAGTCGCCCCACTGGCTCGGGGCACCACCGGTCGCCTCGCCGATCAGCCGGACGCGCGGTAGCGCATCGACGTCCGCGGCGAAGTTCCCGGCGGCGGAGAACGTGGCGCGCCCGATCAGGAGTGAGACCGATCGTGTCTTCGAGAGGCGGCCCATGACGTCGAGGAGCGCGCCGTACGTCGTGTTGTTGCCGCCGTGGTTGAGCCGGATGTCGACGACCACGCGGCGAACGCGCGGTTTGGCGGCGAGCGCCAGGATCCTGCGCGAGACCGTGTACGTCTCGTCGGTCGTCAGGTGGTAGCCGAGGTACAGGGCGCGACCGCGATCGAGCGTCGTCAGCCACTGCGTCCGCTCGGGGAAGCGGAGCCAGACGGGCTGGGTGCCGCTCGGTCGCTGCAGCGCCGCGAGAATGGAGCCGACGGAGGCGAAGGACGGAGCGGGGACGGGCTCGAGGGCCTCGCTGCGACCGTCCGCGAAGCCGAGGCGCGTCGAGCCGCCGTCGATCAGGCCGAGGCCGACGAGCACCTCCTCGGTGAGCACGTACTCGGGCAGCAAGTCGAGCACCGTCGACGGGTTGTCCCGCGGCACGAGGGGTCGGACGGCGGTGACGACCCGTTCGATCGGGATGTCGTCGATCGCGGTCAGCCGCGCGCCGACGAGCGCGTCGCGCCCCGGTGCGGCCACGACGTGAAGCCCGGTCGCGAAGGCGTAGAGCCGCACCGGATAGACCCGGAGCGGCCGCGGATGCTCGTCGTAGGGGTAGATGGCGGTGTGACCGTTGCGGGCGCCGGCTAGCGCGATCAGCCGCATCAACCCGACGACGAGCTGCGGGCGCGAGAGCGTCGGAGCGCTCGCTGTGAGAGCCTTCGTCGCCGCCCGGAAGCGCGCCCTCGGCGTCGATGCGTACGGGCTCGGATGGAACCGCTCGTAGCCCGCGGCGAGCGCACGGACGTCGCCGGCCGCGGACGGGGTCGCGGAGCTCGCGAGCGCGCAGGCGACGAGCGCCGCCAGGAAGGCGCAGACGACGAGGAGCGCGGGCCTCACCGACCGAGCTCCTCGAGCACCCAGTCGGCCCAGGCGATGTCCTGCTCGGCTCGCTCGATCGCCCGGCGCAGCTCGAACCAGTGGAAGCGGTCGGCGCCCCGTCGTGTGTTGGTGGGCTCGATCACCCGGTACTCCTCGAGCCTCCCGCGCGCCGTCTCCCGGAACCGCTCGACGTGGCCCACGAGCGTCGCTGCGGGCATCAGCGACCCGACGAAGAGGCGGAGGTGGAACGCCGGCTCCCCGCCGGCGTCGTCGGCGAGCCAGCCGTCGAGTGCGCCCCGACCGGCGCGCGTGAGCGTGTAGACCTGCTTGTCCGGCCGGGTCTCCTGGCGGACTGTGCGGGCGCGCACGAGCCCGTCCGCGACGAGCCGCGGCAGGAGTGCGTAGAGCTGACTGCGGGCCGGTGCCCAGACGTGCCCGATCGCACGACCGACCCGCTTCGTCAGCTCGTAGCCCGAGCCCGCGCCGTCGAGCCCGAGGAGCGCGAGCACGGCGGCCTCGCTCGTCGTGAGGGTGCGGGTGACGGGGTGTGTGGTGACCACGCCGCGACCGTATCAGTCCCTACTGGACTAGTCCAGAGTGGAATATTCCGGGACGTCAATCGGCGGCGCCGCCCGTCACGGACGCGCCACGATGAACACGTTGACCGGATCGTGCTCCAGCCGGTGCTGCTCGAGCGTTGCGAAGCCCGCCTCGCGAAGCAGCTCCTCCGCCTTCTCGATCCCCCACATCGCGCCGAGCCCGTCGCCTCCCTGGGCGAGCGAGACGGTCATGCAGTGCATGCAGGAGACGGCGTACATGAATGTCCCGAGCGGCAGGTCGAGGTCGAGGTGATGATGCGAATGGCCGTCGATGTCCTGCATCAGATAGACGCCGTCCTCGGCGAGCGTGCGTCGGATACCGCGCAGCAGGCGGCTCGGCGACGCCTGGTCGTGAACGGCGTCGAACGTCGTCACGGCATCGAAGGCCCCGGACTCCGCCTCGACGTCGAACCTCGTCAAGTCACGGACCTCGAAGCGCGCGTTGTCGAGCCCTGCCGCATGCTCGCGGGCCCAGGCGATCGCGTCGTCGCTCAGGTCGATCCCGACGAAGCTGCTGGCCGGAAACCGTCGGGCCAGCTCGATGAGCGCGAGACCGCGCCCGCAGCCCAGATCCGCGACTCTGATCCCCTGCTCCAGCCGCCCTTCGAGGCCGGGGACGAGCGCAAGGATCTGATCCAGGGCCGCTACCACCGTCTGGGCGGAGTCCTCGGCCATCACCTGGTGGAAGCGGCCGAACCGCTCGTACGGCACGCCGCCGCCCTCGCGGAACCGCTCGACGACGGCGTCCTCGACCGAACCGAGAACCGCGACGAACTGTGCAGTGACGCCGAAGTTCGCCTCGCTCCCGCGCGTCAGCCACGCAGCGTGCTCGGGGGGCAACGCATACCGCTCGCTCGCTGGATCGAGCTCGACGACCCGACCGACCGTCATCGCGCCGAGCCACTCTCGGACGTATCGCTCGTGCAGCCCCGCCTCCTCGGCCAGCTCCTCGCTCGTCGCGGAACCGAGCCGGGCGAGCGCGTCGAACAGCTCGGTACGGTGGCCGATGGACGTCATCAACGCCAAGCCGGCGCCGTTGAGCGTCTCGGCCAGGCGGCCCGCGAAGGCCTCGGAGCGGTCGGTGTCGAACGTCGTGGTGCTCATCATCATTCCCTTCCTCTAGACCGACTAGTTGGTCTGTTATAACAGACCAGGTAGTCTGTTACAAGTGCCAAGGGATGGAGCCCCCACCCGCGACCGGATCCTGAACGCCGCCGAGACGCTCGTCCTGGAGCGCGGCTTCGGAGCAACCACCGTGGATGCGGTGCTCGCGGCCGCGGAAACGACCAAGGGCGCCTTCTTCCACCACTTTCCGTCGAAGGCAGCGCTCGGTCGCGCCCTCGTCGAGCGCTACGCCGCCGCCGACCTCGCCCACCTCGACGAGCTGATCGCCGCTGCCGAGGCGACGAGCGACGACCCTGCCGAGCAGCTGGTCGAGTTCCTGGCGCTCTTCGAGACGGTCGTCGACGACGTGACGCAGGCCCAGCCGAGTTGCCTCTACGTCTCGTTCGTCCACGAGCGCGAGTTGGTGGACGACGAGACACTCGAAGTGATCGTCGAGACCGTGCTCGCGTGGCGCGTGGCGCTCCTGCAGAAGCTCGAGGCAGCCGCTGCGCTCCACCCGCCATCCGCGCGGGTCGACCTTCCGTCCCTGGCCGACATGGTCTTCTCCACGTTCGAGGGCGGCTTCATCCTTGCGCGGACGATGGACGACCCGACCCTCTTGCGCGGCCAGATCGAGCATCTGCGTCGGTACGTGGAGCTGCTGTTCGATCTTCAGCCGCGCGCGCGGACGCGAACTTCCGAGACCACGCCGGCAGCGTCGGGCGGTAGACCGACGACCCAGACGACCACGTAGCGCCCCGACCGCCGGGAGACGGGGAAGCGCGTGCGCGAGGCCACCGTCCGTGCCGGTGACGCCACGACGAACGGGCCCTGCCGCGCCGCCCCGAGCCGGATCTCGGCCCGGTACCCCGGGGTCGGAGTCTCGACGACGACCTGCTCGACCCTGACGGCACGGCCGGCGTCGAGGACGAGCCCGACGCCGTCCTTGAAGAAGTTGCTGTAGCGCTCGGTCCGCCAGGAGGTGTCACGCCGGCCGTCCACCGCGAGCCTGGCCTCCTCGTCACGCTCGCGTCCGTCGCCCTCCGGATCGAACGCGCCTGCGGCCGTCAGCTTCACGAAGCGCGCCGGCCGCGGCCGGGGTGGCGTGGCGCGGGGCCTCGAGCGAGCTCCGCCGGCAGTCGTGGTCGGCGTCGCCGCGCTCTCGCTCTCGTCGTCGAGGCCCATGGAGACTGCGACGCCGAGTCCCACGACGAACACAGCGAGCGCCGCGCCCGCGAGCACCCTGAGGACGAGCCGGTCGGACATCGAGCACATTCTTCCCCGGAACCGCCCACTGCCACACGGCACGTGGGACGTACCCTCGGACGATGGCGTTCGTCGTGACGCTCGTCGCCGTGATCGCGCTGCTCGTCGGCGTCCCGCTCGCGATCGTCGCGCTAGCGGCCGCCGGACCGATCGGCTGGATCATCGCGGCGATCGTCCTCCCGGTTGCGACGCTCGCGGCGATCCTCTGGCTCGGACGTGAGCGGCCGGGGGACGGCGAGCCGACCCGGGCGCTTAGCGCGCCGCAGGTCAGCCGCGTGCATCAGCGCAGCGCTGGCCGGGTCGAGGCCCAGCCAGTTCCGCGCGAGCCTGCCCAGCGTCCCGTCCCGGCGGAGCCGCGCGAGCTCACGGTTCACCGCTGCGACGTCGAGCCCCGTGCCCGGCGGGATCGACGCGACGATCCCCCCGCCCCGGCGGATCCTGCCGACCACCGGGCCGAGTACCCCGCGCCGGCCGGCAACGAACCGCCCTACTTCGAGCGCGGGGACGAGGGCGGCGTCGCAGGCGCCCGCGCGCAACACGGCTCGCAGACGCTCGGGGCCGGCGACGAGCAGCGGCGCGATGACGGGCCCGAGCCGCGGGATCGCCGCGGCACCGGCGCTCCCATGCACGGCGCAGACGAGCACCCGGCGGAGATCGGAGAGACGACGCGGCCGGGCGAGACCGCGACGGGTGACGAGCGCGACGTCCGTCGTCAGATAGGGCGCCGTCAGGCCGCCAGCGGGGCGGCGACCATCGGGTCGCTCGATCGCACCGAGCGCGACGTGCCACGAAGTCCCGCTCGCCGCGAGCAGCCGGCTTCTCGACGCGACGTGGACGAAGCGCTCGACGCGGGTACCGAGCCGGCGCGCGAGGAGCTTCGCGAGCCCGACCTCGTAGCCGCGCGCAAGGATCACCTCTCGACCGCGGACCACGCCGGCCTGGAGCGCCGGCAAGCGCAGGTCGAGGGCCACGACGAGCGCGGTCGGTGGCGCCGGGGGGGACGGAGCGGCAGCGGCCGGCGGCGGGGACGGCGCGTCGGCGCCCGAGGCGACGTTTGCGAGGACGAGCGTCGTGCCGATCCCGATTGCCGCGAGGAAGCGCCGAGTCACGCCGCCCGCTCCCAGAGCACGTCGACCGGCGTCCCGTGGACGGCGAACGCGTACATGAGCGGCGCGTCGCGGGCCATCATCCGCACGCAGCCGTGGGACGCGGGATACGTCGGGACGGGCCAGTACTCGTGCATCGCGATCCCGCCCGTGAAGTAGCTCGCCCAGGGCATCCAGGTCGAGAACGGCACCGACCACGACATGCGCTCCTTGCGGTAGACGCGGAACGACCCGGACGGTGTTAGGCCGCCGGCCCCCGAGGAGATGTGGAAGACCCGCGCGACCCGGTTCCCGACGACCTGCAGGGCGAGCTGGCGGCCCAGGTGGATCTCGACCCTGTCGCCCGGGCGTCGCCGAGCCGGCTCCGGCCGTGCCGATCGGAGCAGAAGGCTCGTCACGTCGGCGTCGAGGACGCCGTCCCGCGGCAGTCCATGCCACTTCTCGAACGCGAGCACCGCGGTCGCCAGCTCGTCCCCGGGATCGCCCGTCACCCCGGTCGGCGCCATGAAGCCGAGGTCGGCGAGGAGCTGCTGCGTCTCGCGGAGGCCGGGAGCACGCCGGTCGGCCGCGGGCTCGCGAACGACACGGCGCAGGTCGTAGCCGGGGAAGAGGCCGATCGGGACGCCACCCTCGATCCGCACGCGGACACCGCGGACGCCGGGCACGGCACGCAGCGTTCGCACGAGCTGACCGACCCGTGAGCGGAGCGAGGCCTCGTCGCGACCGCTCGTGAACCGGGCGGCGAGATCCACCGTGACGATCTGGCGCGCGACGCGGAGCTCCCGGAGGGCGGTGCCGCCCGGGATCGCGCTGCGCAGCCCGCGAGCGCGCTCACGCTTCGTGGGGCCGGCGAGCAGCGAGCGGACGAGAGACGGCATGCCGGGCACGGTGCGCCCGACGGGCACGGGCTGCGTCCGCTCGAGGAACCAGACCTCGCGCGGCGGGGACGCGGCGGCCGGGGCCGCGAACACGAGCGCGGCGAGCGCGACGAGTAGCGGCCTCACGAGCCGTGAGTTCAGCGCTCCGCGCGCGTTTCCTGCCGCGCGACGACGATCACGAGCGCCGGCACTCTCGACAACCACCCCCAGGGGCACCCCAGGTGCCCTGGTTCCACGCTACCGCTCGATGTGCGCCGCAGGTGCGCCAGGTCCGTGCCGGAAGTGCGCCGGGTTTCGGGGCCGAGGGTCGCCGGGTTCGTGCTGGATGCGAGCCTGGCCCGCGGCGCCGGTTACCCGTCCGCGCGACCGCGGACGACGACGACCGGGCACGCGGCACGATCCGAGACCTTCGCCGAGGTCGACCCCAGGAGCGCCTGCGCGAAGCTTCCGCGGCCACGATTGCCGACCACGAGCAGCTCGGCGTCCTCTGCAGCGGCGAGGAGCGCCGCTGCCGGCTCCCCCTGCACCACCGAGACCCGTACGCGGTGGTCCGCGCCGAGCACGGCGGCGAGCTCGTCCTGCGCGGCGCGCTCCGCGGCGCGCCCGCTCGCCTCGAAGACCTCCGCCGACTCGGTCCAGCCGAGCGACGCGAGCCCGGCGTCCGGCGGCGCGGCAATCGGCACATAGGACCAGGCGTGGATGGCCTCGACCTCGGCTCCACGAAGCTCGGCCTCGGCGACCGCCCAGCGCAGCGCGGCGGCGGAGTGCTCCGACCCGTCGATCCCGACGACGATCCTTCCGGCCATCGCACCAAGTCTGCCTGGATGTCGCGGCACGACTCAAGCAGCGAGCACCGCCCGCCGATTCATCGAATGAGGCCGTTGACACCTCCGCCGCACACCCCTGCCACGAGCCGCGACGACGTCGCCGGCGATGCCGCGCACGATCCGCGGGTCGACTCGTACCGCAAGCTGGCGGACGTCTTCCACGAGCTGCTCTCCGAGCAGTCGCTCGACGACCTCCTCCATCGGATCGCGGACACGGTCGGTGAGCTGATCCCGTGCGACGACATCACGTTCTACGAGGCGGACGAGACCACCCGTGAGCTGAAGGCCGTCTACGCCTCCGGGAAGGACGCGGCCAAGGTGCTGGCCGATCCGCCGTTCCCGTTCGGCGTCGGGATCACGGGCTGGGCGGTCGAGCACCGGGAACCTGTGCTCGCGAACCGCGCCGAGCTCGATCCCCGCGTCCGCTTCGTGGTCGACACGCCACCTGATCCCGAGTCCCTCATCGTCGTCCCGCTGATCGCGCGGAGCAAGCTCAAGGGAACGCTGAACATCTATCGCTCCGGCTTCCAGGAGTTCACCGAGGAGGAGTTCCTGCTCGTGGTCCGGTTCGGCGATGCGGCCGCCCTGGCGCTCGACAACGGCCACATCCGCGCGTCACTCGAGCGTCAGGCCCAGACCGACCCGCTCACCGGCCTCTGGAACCACCGCGCGTTCCACGAACGCCTCCGGCTCGAGCTCGTCGAGGCCTCCGCCGACCACTCGCCGGTCTCCCTCATGATGCTCGATCTCGACGACTTCAAGCGCGTCAACGACATCTACAGCCATGCGACCGGCGACGAGGTGCTCGCGGAGGTCGCCGAGATCCTCGTTCGCTGCGTGCGCACCGGGGACGCCGTCTGCCGGATCGGCGGTGAGGAGTTCGCGATCATCGCGCCGTCGAGCGGCCTCACCGAGGCCTACAGGCTTGCCCAGCGCGTGCAGGAGCACGTCGCGCGCGTGACGTTCGGCCCCGTCGGCTCCGTCAGCCTCGCGATCGGGATCGCGGCGGGCCCCGAGCACGCGGCGAACCCGCGCGAGCTCGTGGCGTGCGCCGAGGTGGCGATGATGACGGCGAAGACACGCGGCAGGGGCGAGGTCGTGGTCTTCGAGGACGGCCCGGCCGAGCGGCCTTCCGAGCAGCACGTCGACCGGCGCGCGGAGATCCGCTCGATCGCCCACCTGAAGCTGCTGCACGGCGTGTCGGCGAAGCTCAGCCGGCTCAACGACGTCGCGAAGATCGGCGCGACGATCGCGGAGGAGCTGCGACTCCTGATCGACTACCACAACTGCCGCGTGTTCGTCCGCGACGGCGACGACCTGCGGCCGATCGCCTTCCGCGGCGACCTCGCCGCCGCAGGATCGGCGATGGAGGTGCTGCAGACCCGGGTCGGCGAGGGCATCACCGGTCACGTCGCGGAGACGGGCGAGCCGTACCTCACGGGCGACGCGGCGCAGTCCGAGCTCGGGGTCCGGATTCGCGGCACGGCGCAGATCGAGGAGTCGCTGCTCGCCGTCCCGCTTCGCTACGGCTCGACGGTCGTGGGAGTGATCGTCGTCTCGAAGCTCGGCCTCGACCAGTTCGACCAGGACGAGCTCCGCCTGCTCGAGGTGCTCGCGGGCCACGCCTCGGTCGCGCTCGTCAACGCTCGACTCTACGAGCAGCAACGACGGGAGACCGAGAGCACCAAGGCGCTGCTCGAGCTCTCGACCGAGCTCTCCTCCTGCACGGATCTCGAGTCGGTCGCCTCGAGGATCGTCGTCGACTCGGCAGGCATCATGCGCTCGAGCCGCGCGGCGATCTGGCTGCCTGCCTCGATGGGGACGAAGGGCGGCTCGGCCTCGTGGCAGGCCGACACGTCCGCCCCGTGGGAGGTCGTCGAGCTGCTGCCGGAGATCGTCGACCGGACCCTGCCCGTCTCGACGATCCCGTTCGTGCTGACGCGGAGCGAGTTGCCCTCGCAACCGGGCGCCGACGCCGTCGAGCCCGACTACGACCTCGCCGTCGTCGCCTTCCCCGTGGGGAGCGCCGCGGGGGCGATCGCAGTCTCGCTCGAGGGCCCCGACGCGCTCGACGACCGGCGCCGTGAGCTGCTGAGCGGCATCGCGGCCCAGGCCCGCCTGGCGGTCACGAACGCGCTCTCGTTCCAGGGGCTCGAGCGGACGTTCCTCTCCACGGTCGAGGCGCTCGCGACCGCGCTCGACGCGAAGGACGAGTACACGTCGACCCATGCGCGCTGGATCTGCGACCTCGCGCTCCGGGTCGGCGAGGAGCTCGCGCTGGACGCGGAGCAGCTGAAGCGCGTCGAGCTGGGCGCGCTCTTCCACGACATCGGGAAGATCGGGATTCCCGCGTCGATCCTGATGAAGCCCGGGCCGTTGACGAGCGAGGAGCGAGCGCTGATCGAGCGGCACCCCGAGCTCGGCGAGCGCATCCTCGCGCCGATCGATCAGCTCGCCGAGGTGAGGCCGATCGTGCGAGCGTGTCACGAGCGCTACGACGGTCAGGGGTACCCCGACCGGCTCCACGGCGAGGAGATCCCGCTCGAGGCGCGGATCATCTTCGTCTGCGACGCGTACCACGCGATGACGAGCGACCGGCCGTACCGCGCGGCACTGCCTGCGGCGGAGGCGCTCCGGCGGCTCGCCGAGGCGGCGGGCTCGCAGTTCGACCCGCGCGTGATCAAGGCGTGCCTCCGGGTGCTGGAGCAGCCGTCGCCGAACGACGGCCCGTCAGCCGACCCGGCGTAACACCGTCAGCGCGCGCTCGACCACCGGGACTGCGGCCCGGGCGGGCAGCGTCGTGCCGTTCGGCGGGAGCTCGGGCTCGGCCGTGGAGAGCTCGTGCGCCCAGCGCCGCCCGAACCGGGTCGGCGGGAGCACGAACGTCACCGACTCTCGCCACGCGTTGAAGAGCACGATGAACGACTCGTCGGCGACGGACTCTCCGTCCGGCGCCAGCGTCGGGATCTCGGAACCGTTGAGGAAGGCCCCGAGCGCGAAGGCGTCGCCCCTGGACCAGTCGGCCTGCGTCATTCGCCTTCCGTCGGGGCGGAACCACCAGACGTCCGGGGCGCCTGACCCCTGTCGTGACTCGCCTGTCAGGAACGCCGAGCGGCGGAACACGGGATGTGCGGCGCGCAGCCGTACGAGCCGCTTCGTGAACTCGAGCAGTGCGTGCTCGCGGTCGCCGAGCTCCCAGTCGAGCCATGCCAGCTCGTTGTCCTGGCAGTAGACGTTGTTGTTGCCAGCCTGCGTGTTCCGGAGCTCGTCGCCCGAGAGCAGCATCGGAGTGCCCTGCGAGAGCAGCAGGGTCGCGAGGACGTTCCTGGCCTGGCGATCCCGCAGCAGGTTGATCTCGGGGTCGTCCGTCTCGCCCTCGACGCCGCAGTTCCAGGAGCGGTTGTCATCGGTCCCGTCACGGTTTCCCTCGAGGTTCGCCTCGTTGTGCTTGCGGTCGTACGAGACGAGGTCCCGGAGGGTGAAGCCGTCGTGGCAGGTGACGAAGTTGACAGACGCGAACGGCGCGCGGCCGTCCTCCTGGTAGAGGTCGCTCGAGCCGGTGAAGCGTCGGGCGAACTCGGCGACGGCGGTGTGGCCGCGCCAGAAGTCGCGCATCGTGTCGCGGTACATCCCGTTCCACTCCGCCCAGAGGATCGGGAAGTTCCCGACCTGGTACCCGCCAGGCCCGACGTCCCAGGGCTCCGCGATCAGCTTCACCTGAGAGAGCACGGGATCCTGGTGGATCACGTCGAAGAACGCCGAGAGCCGGTCGACGTCGTAGAGCTCGCGCGCCAACGCGGAGGCGAGGTCGAAGCGAAACCCGTCCACGTGGCACTCGGTGACGAAGTAGCGGAGCGAGTCCATGATCAGGCGCAGGACGGACGGGTTGACCGGGTTCAGCGAGTTGCCCGTCCCCGTGAAGTCCATGTAGTGCTTCTCGTCGCCCGGGACGAGCCTGTAGTAGGCGGCGTTGTCGACACCCTTGAACGCGAGCGTCGGGCCGAGGTGGTTCCCCTCGGCCGTGTGGTTGTAGACGACGTCGAGGATCACCTCGATCCCTGCCCGGTGGAGCGCCTTGACCATGCCCTTGAACTCGCGCACCTGCTCGCCGCGCGTGCCGGTCGCCGCATATCCGGCGTGCGGCGCGAAGAACCCGATCGTCGAGTAGCCCCAGTAGTTCGTGAGGCGGCGCTCGACGAGGAAGTGCTCGTCCGCGATGTGGTGGACGGGCAGCAGCTCGACCGCCGTCACGCCAAGGTCTCGCAGGTAGGCAACCGCGGCCTCCGACGCGAGCCCCGCATATGTCCCCCGAAGGTCCTCGCGAACTCCTGGCAGCTGCTTCGTGAACCCCTTCACATGGAGCTCGTAGATCACCGTCTCGGCCCAGGGCCGCTCGAGCCGCCTGTCGCCTTCCCAGTCGAACGCGTCGTCGATCACGACCGAACGGGGGACCGCGGGCGCGGAGTCCTCGGCATCCGGCACGTCCTCCGAGCCCCGGGCGTAGGCGAGCACGCGGGCACGGTCGTATCGGATCGGGCCTTCGATCGCCTTCGCATAGGGATCGATCAGGAGCTTCGCCGCGTTGAAGCGATCGCCCGCGAGCGGCTTCCACGGGCCGTGGACGCGATACGCGTAGCGCTGTCCCGGGCCGACGCCCGGGAGATAGACGTGCCAGTTGTGCGCCGTCTGCTGGCGCACCTCGACGCGCTCCTCGGCGTCCTCTCCGTCGTAGAGGCAGAGCTCGACCCGCTCGGCGCGCTCGCTGAAGAGCGAGAAGTTCGTTCCGGCGCCGTCCCAGGTCGGGCCGAGGGGAAAGGGCGCGCCGGGCCACACCGAGCGATGCACCGGCGCACGGTAGCCGCGGTGCCCGGACGGCCCGGCTCGCGAAGGACTAGGAGGATTCGGCGAAGCGGTCGTGATCGACGGCGGGTCAAGTTCCACCCGCAACTCGTTCGAGGTAGCTGGAGACCTGCCGGACGAGGATGAGGTTGTGGCCGTTTCCATGCGCGAAGCGGGGCGGCCGGAGGCCGGCTTTGCCGGCCGGGAGGCCAATCCACGGCTGAGCCGTGCGCGGCGCGGAAGGAGGGGGTCGGTGGGGGAACCATGGGTTCCCCCACCCTTAGCCGGCTGCCTCGGCGCGGCGCAGGCCGCGGACGCCCCACACGGCGAAGACCGCGATCATCGAGAACCCGATCGCGAACGCGAGCGCGACCTCGGTCGGGTCGCCGGCGATGAGGCTGCGCCCCGCCTCGAGCAGGTACGTGAGCGGATTGACGGCCGCGACCTTCTCGATCCAGCCGCTCAGGAGGTCGACGGGGACGTAGACCGGCGCGAAGAACAGCACGAGGAACACGGGCATCTGCATGAGCGGGCCGGCC
This sequence comes from uncultured Actinomycetes bacterium, assembly GCA_963791895.1. Lineage (GTDB taxonomy): Bacteria > Actinomycetota > Thermoleophilia > Gaiellales > Gaiellaceae > Gaiella. The sequence continues at coordinate 15,338 of CAWBTY010000005.1, read as the reverse complement.
TGGATCGAGCGGATCCGGAGCGCGATCCCGGCCGACCAGAGGAGACCGCACACGTTGACGAGGAGCGCGAGGGTGTAGAGGCCGACGATGTCGACCGGCCCGCCGCCCACCTCCATCCCGACGAGGAGCGCGACCACGGTCAGGAGGCCGCCGGTGATGCCCCAGCGGACGAGCGCGGCAAAGCTGTACCCGACGAGGATCCCGAGCCGGTTGGGCGAGGCCAGGAGGAGCCGCTTGCCGAAGCCGCCCTCGAAGTCCCTCGCGATCCCGAACCCGGTGAAGACCCCGCCGAACGCGGCCGCCTGGAGCAGGACGAACACGAACTGGAACGACGTGTAGTCGCCCGGATAGTCGAAGCCGGGGACGGTGGCGACCTGGGAGAGCCCGCCGGCGAACGCGGTGAAGAAGAAGAGCGGGAAGAGGATCCCGGGGAAGAGCAGCGCAGGCGTCGTGAGGACGTTGTGCAGCGTCCGCCAGGCGACGCCGCTCGCAACGGGCCAGACCCCGGGCCTCACGTGCGCGTCATCCTCCGGGTCAGCGCCCACGAGGCGAGCGCGAGGGAGATCACGGCGATCACGATCGCGATCCCGAAGCCGAGCGCGAGCGCTTTCGGGTCCCAGCCCGTGATGATCAGGCTTCGGACGCACTCGATGAGGTACGAGACCGGGTTGAGCGTCGCCGCGACCCGGAACCAGTCGACCGCGATCAACTCGCGCGGCGTGTTCATCGACGAGATGAAGAGGAACACGAAGAGCAGCGGGAAGAGGCCCTGGACGGCCTCTCCGGTGCCGGTGCGCAGCGCGAGGAACGAGCCGAGCGCCCCGAACCCGAGCGAGACGACGAACGAGAAGAGCAGCAGGACGGCGATGCCCGCCGGTCCCGAGGCGAAGTCGACCCCCAACAGGAGTCCGACGACGACATAGAAGACCGCCTGCACGAGGCCCAGCACCACGATTCCCGCGAGCTGGCCGACGAGAAGCGACGAGCCGCGGAGCGAGGTCAGCGAGAGGCGGTTGAGGAAGCCCGTCTGGATGTCGCGGGCGAGGTCCGTGCCGGCGTTCATCGTCGCGAACAGCGCGCCCTGGATGAACGGCACCGCGAGCGCGAAGGCGAGGAACGAGTCGGTCGGGAAGCCGGGCAGGAGCGTGGACGGCTCCAGGCCCGCCGCGTTCACGAGCATCAGCGCAATCGGGAAGACGAGCGGCGGGATCGCCATCGCCGGCTGTCGGAGCGTCCGCCTGATCGAGCGGCCCGCGACGGCCCCGACCTGGGTCAGGCTCGTGCCCGGTGTCCAGCCTGCCCTCGGCGCCTCGACCGCGCTCATCGCGCGCGCGCCGGAGGAGCGGCCGTGTCCTCTGTCTCGGCTGAGCCCTCGAGCGTGCGCCCCGTCTTCGCGAGGAACACGTCGTCGAGGGTCGGCGCGCGAAGCTCCACGTCGTGGAGCGCCAGCCCTTCGGCGTCGACCCCGCGGATGACGTCGGCGAGCCCCACGCCCTCGTCGAGGCGCACCGCGAGCTCTCCGTCGCCGAGGGGGTCGCCGAAGCGGTCGAGCAGCGAGGCGATTCGCGGCCGGTCGTCCTCCCGCTCGGGGATCGCATGGACGCTCGGCCGCCCGATCTCCGCCTTCAGGGCCGTGGGCGTTCCCTCCGCCACGATCCGCCCGTGGTCGATGATCCCGACCCGGTCCGCGAGCACGTCCGCCTCTTCGAGGTACTGCGTCGTGAGGAAGACGGTGACGCCGTCCTCGCGCGCGAGCCGCGCGACCTCGTCCCACAGCGCCGTCCGGCTCTGCGGGTCGAGACCGGTCGTCGGCTCGTCGAGGAAGAGCACGCGCGGGCGGTGGACGAGCGCGAGCGCCAGGTCGAGCCGGCGCTTCATCCCTCCCGAATAGCCGCCGATCTTGCGGTCGGCGGCCTCCGTCAGCCCCACCCGCACGAGCAGCTCCTCGGTGCGTGCCTTGCGGTCGGTCCGCGGCAGCCCCTGGAGCATCGTCTGGAGGCGCAGGTGGTCGCGACCCGTCAGCAGGCCGTCGAGCGCCGCCTCCTGCAGCGCGGCGCCGATGACGCCGCGCACCTTCGGCCCTTCGCGGACGACATCGAAGCCCGCGACGGTCGCGGTGCCGGCGGTCGGGGGGAGGAGCGTCGTCAGCATCAGCACGGTCGTCGACTTGCCGGCGCCGTTCGGGCCGAGGAAGCCGTAGATCTCGCCCGGCTCGACCCGGAGGTCGATTCCGTCGACGGCGCGCGGCCCTTTCTTGAACTCCCGCACGAGCCCCTGGACGACGATGCTGTTGTGTCCGTCCACTCCGGGACGGTAGTCGCTCGGCTGCGGGCTGGCTCAGGTGTCCGACTTCAAGTCGGACACCGGCACTTGCTCCTGCCCATCGGGCACGAGCCAGACCGCGGCCAGCGGCGGCAGCGTCACGCCGGCCGAGAACGGCCGCCCGTGCAGCGGCTCCGCGACAGCCTCCACCCCGCCGAGGTTCCCCGTGCCGGAGCCGCTGTACTCCGCCGCGTCCGTGTTGAGCAGCTCGCGCCAGCGCCCGCCGGCGGGGAGCGGCAGCTGCCAGTGGTGCCGCACGACCGGCGAGAAGTTGACGAGGCACGCGACGAGCCGCGAGCCGTCCGCGGAGCGGCGGAGGTAGGCAAGCGTGTTGTCCTCGCGGGCGTCGCCGACGAGCCACTCGAAGCCCTCCGGCCGGAAGTCGACCTCCCACAGCGCGGGCTCGGCCCGGTAGACGCGGTTGAGGTCGGCGACGCAGCGGCGAACGCCCTCGTGGAGGGGGTACTCGAGCACGTACCAGTCGAGTGACGCGCCTTCCGACCACTCCGTCCCCTGGCCGAGCTCGCCGCCCATGAAGAGGAGCTGCTTGCCGGGATGCGCCCACATGTGCCCGTAGAGCGCGCGCAACCCGGCGAACTGCTGCCACTCGTCGCCCGGCAGCTTGCGGAGCAGCGACCCCTTGCCGTGCACCACCTCGTCGTGCGAGAGAGGCAGCACGAAGTTCTCGTCCCACGCGTACACCATCGAGAACGTCAGGTCGTCGTGATGCCAGCGGCGGTGGATCGGCTCTCGGGCGACGTACGCGAGCGTGTCGTGCATCCAGCCCATGTTCCACTTGAACGTGAACCCGAGCCCGCCGCCCTCGGTCGGGCGTGAGACGCCGGGCCAGGCCGTCGACTCCTCGGCGATCATCGAGACGCCAGGATGGGTCGCGTGGACGACCGCGTTGAGCTCCTGGAGGAACGTCACGGCCTCCAGATCCTCGCGCCCCCCGTAGCGGTTCGGCACCCATTCGCCCGGCGCGCGTGAGTAGTCGAGGTAGAGCATCGAGGCGACGCCGTCGACCCGCAGGCCGTCCGCGTGGAACTCCTCGAGCCAGTAGAGCGCGTTCGCGACGAGGAAGTTCCGCACCTCGTGCCGGCCGTAGTTGAAGACGAGCGTGCCCCAGTCCGGGTGCGCCCCGCGGCGGGGATCCGCGTGCTCGTAGAGCGCCGTCCCGTCGAACCGGGTCAACGCCCAGTCGTCCACGGCGAAATGGGCCGGCACCCAGTCGAGGATCACCCCGATCCCGTTGCCGTGGAAGTGGTCGACGAAGGCCCGCAGGTCGTCCGGCTCGCCGAGCGGTGCGTGCGGCGCGTAGAAGCCCGAGACCTGGTACCCCCAGGACGGGCCGTAGGGATGCTGCATCACCGGGAGGAGCTCGACGTGCGTGAAGCCGAGAGCGGTCACGTGCTCGGAGAGCTCGTCGGCGAGGTCACGCCAGCCGAGGCCCTGACGCCACGAGCCGGCGTGGACCTCGTAGATCGACAGCGGCGCCGTGAGCGGGTCGGTTGCCTCGCGCCGCTCGAGCCAGGCCGCGTCCGCCCAGCGATGGCGCGAGCGGTAGACGAGCGAGGCGGTGCTCGGTGGCACCTCTGCCCGGAACGCGAGCGGGTCGGCCTTGAGCCGCGTCACGCCGTCGAAGCCGCGCACGGCGAGCTTGTACGCATGGCCCTCGCGGGCGTTCGGCGCAAGCCCGGCCCACACGCCCGAGGAGCCCTGCGGCGCGAGCGGGTCGGCGTCCTCGCTCCAGTGGTTCCAGTCACCCACCACGGACACCCCGCGGGCGCTCGGCGCCCACACGGAGAAGCGCACGCCCTCGTCCCCGTCGAGCGCATGGGCTCCGAGCTGCTCCCAGAGCCGCTCGTGGCGCCCCTCGCCGATCAGGTGCAGGTCGAGCTCGCCGGGGAGGCTCATCGAGCCGCCTCCAGCATGCGGAGGAGACCGACCACCGGGATCGAGGCCCAGTCGGGCCGGTTGCGAGCCTCGTAGTGGAGCTCGTAGACGAGCTTCTCGAGCTCGTAGAGCGCGAGCAAGCGGTCGAAGCCGGTGCGGCTCGGCGGCAGGAGCCGCTCCTCTGCCCGCGACAGGTATCCGCCGAGGAAGGCCTCGCGGCACGCCTCGACCCAGCCGGCCGGCGCCTCGACCGCGCGCAGCAGGAGCGCGGCGTCTGCGGCGTAGGCGAACGAGCGGGTCATCCCGGCGAGGTCGCGCAGCGGCGAGCGCTTGCGCCGTCGCTCGGGCAGCGACCGGGCCGGCTCGCCCTCGAAGTCGATCACGACCCAGTCGCCGTCCGTCGACCAGAGCACCTGACCGAGGTGGTAGTCCCCGTGCGTGCGGATCGCGAGGCCGGCAGGGCCGACGCCGACGAGCTCCTGCACGAGGTCGCGGATGTCCTCCGAGCGGTGCGCGACGGCGCCGAGCGCGTCGTCGTCCGGCAGGGTCGCGAACGTGGCCGAGATCTCCTCGTCGATCGCCGCGGCGACGAGCCCCAGGGCCTCCCCGCTCGGCTCCTCGGGCGCGAAGTGTGGGTCGGAGTCGTGCGCGGCGAGGGCGCTGTGCAGCGCGGCGGTGACCTCACCGAGCCGCCAGGCGCGCTCGGGGAGCCACGACGGGTCGTCGCCGAGCGAGTCGAGCGTCAACCCCCAGCCGTCCCCGAGCGCCGGGACGACCGAGGTGACCGAGGCGAGGACCGTCTCGAGCGGCGGGCCTGGTGTCTCCAGCACGCCCTCGAGACGCGGAGCGTTGGCGAATCGCTGCACGGCGAGCGCGCGAAGGAGCTCGAGCTCGGGATTCGGCCCCGCCTCGAGCCGGCGGTAGAGCTTGAGCATGTGGCGCTCGTCGAGCACGACCGAGCTGTTCGACTGCTCGACGTCGACCGGGCGCACACGGGCACCCTCGGCGGAGACGCCGGCGAGCGCCGCGACGCGCGTCGCGACCTCCGGTCGCTCGAAGACGTCGGCCACCTCGTCGCCGTCCCCCAGCGCCACGAGATAGTGCTCGTGCGTCCCGGCCGCGAAGCGCACCTCGACGATCGCGAGCGCCACGGTCTCGTCCTCGACCGGCACGTCGACGACCTCGGCGCCCTCCGGCACGCGGCCCTTGGCGCCGAACCAGCGCGCCTCGACGACGAGCGCGAGCAGCTCGTCGCTCCCGAGCGTGCGCGGGTCACGCATCCGGGCTCTCCTGCGGGAGCAGGAACCAGTAGAAGCCCCGCGGGCCGAAGGTGAGCAGGTACGGCAGGTCGCCGATCCGCGGGAACGGCGTGTGGCCGGTCATCTCGACCGGTATCCGCCCGCGAAAGCGCGAGAGGTCGAGCTCCACGGCCTGCGCCGAGCGGGCGAGGTTGTGCACGCAGAGCACCGTGTCGTGCTCCGACTGCCGGACGTGCGCGAAGACGCGCGGGTTCGACGTCTCGAGCGCCTCGTAGCTCCCGATGCCGAAGACGGGATGCTCCTTCCGCAGGGCGACGAACCGCTGCAGCCAGCGGAGCAGGGAGGTCGGCGAGCGGAGCTGCGCCTCGACGTTCACGGCCTGGAAGCCGAAGACGGGATCCATCAGCGGCGGGAGGTAGAGCTGCGCGAAGTCCGCGCGCGAGAACCCGCCGTTGCGGTCACCCGTCCACTGCATCGGCGTGCGCACCCCGTCGCGATCGCCGAGGTAGACGTTGTCGCCCATCCCGATCTCGTCCCCGTAGTAGAGGACGGGCGAGCCCGGGAGCGAGAAGAGGATCGCGTGCATCAGCTCGATCTCGTCCCGCCCGCCGTCGAGCAGTGGCGCGAGCCGGCGCCGGATCCCGAGGTTGAGCTTCATCCGCGGGTCGCCCGCGTACTCGGAGTACATGTAGTCGCGCTCCTCGTCGGTCACCATCTCGAGCGTCAGCTCGTCGTGGTTGCGGAGGAAGATGCCCCACTGGCAGTTCTCGGGGATCGGCGGCGTGCGCTCGAGGATCTCGACGATCGGGCGCGCCTCCTCGCGCCGAAGCGCCATGAACATCCGCGGCATGACGGGGAAGTGGAACGCCATGTGGCACTCGTCGCCGTCGCCGAAGTAGTCGACCACGTCCTCGGGCCACTGGTTCGCCTCGGCGAGCAGCACACGGTCGGAGTACCCGGCGTCGACCTCGGCCCGAACCCGCTTCAGGAACGCGTGCGTCGGCGGCAGGTTCTCGCAGTTCGTGCCCTCCTCCTCGAAGAGGTACGGCACGGCGTCTAGCCGGAAGCCGTCCAGCCCGAGGTCGAGCCAGAAGCGGAGCGCGTCGAGCATCGCCTCGCCGACCTCGGGGTTCTCGTAGTTGAGGTCGGGCTGGTGGTGGTAGAAGCGATGCCAGTAGTAGGCCTCGCGCTGGGCGTCGTACGTCCAGTTGGACTGCTCGCTGTCGACGAAGATGATCCGCGCGTCCTCGTAGCGGTGCACGGTGTCCGACCAGACGTACCAGTCGGCCTTCGGCGAATCGGGGCCGAGCCGCGACTCCTGGAACCACGGGTGCTCGCTCGAGGTGTGGTTCATCACGAAGTCGGTGATCACGCGCATCCCCCGCTCGTGCGCCGACTCGACGAACGACGCGAACTCGTCGACCGTGCCGAACTCCGGGCTCACCGTCAGGAAGTCGGCGATGTCGTAGCCGCCGTCCCGGAGCGGCGACGGATAGAACGGCAGCAGCCAGATGCAGTCGATCCCGAGCCACTGGAGGTAGTCGAGCTTGGAGCGCAGCCCGCGGAAGTCGCCCATCCCGTCGTCGGAGGAGTCGAAGAACGCGCGCGTGTGCAGCTCGTAGAAGACCGCCGTCTTGAACCAGTTCGGCTGGGCCTCGAACCAGTGCTCGCTCATGCCTTGCCCGCCAAGCAGGATTCCGCAGAAGCGGAATCCTGCGGCTCGATCCCCGCCTGCGGCGGGGCAGATCCCTGAAGGCGCCCGCTGTCGCGGTCGCAACTGACTCTGTTCCATGCACGGTGTCCGGTGTCTGGCTTCAGCCAGACACCTGCTCTTGCGCTCGTCATACGTGCGCCACCTCGAGGACGTGGGACTTGCCGGGCCCGAGGCGGACGTAGTTGCGCCCACCCCACTCGTAGCTCTCGCCGGTCAGCCCGTCGACGACGCCGAAGTGCTCCGGCAGGCCGAGCGCGGGCGGGATCACGCAGACGCCGTCGTGCACCGAGAACGGGTCGACGTTGACGACGCAGACGACGACGTCGTCGCCGAGTGTCCGCGCGTAGCCCAGCAGGTGCTCGCTCTCCGTCTCCAACCAGGTGAGCCGCTCGAGGCCCGCATGCGTCAGGGCGGGGTGAGCGCGCCGCAGCTCGTTCAGCCGCTTGACGAGCGGTAGGAGCTGCCCGTCGAGCGCCCGCTCGCGCAGCTCGTACTTCTCCGAGTGGAGGTACTCCTCGCTCCCGGAGCGGAGCGGCACGTTCTCGCAGCTCTCGAAGCCGGAGTAGATGCCGTAGGCCGGCGAGAGCGTCGCCGCGAGGACGAGCCTGCTCTCGAACGCCGGCCGGCCTCCGGTCTGCAGGAGCGCGTGGAGGATGTCCTGCGTGTTCGGCCAGAGGTTCGGGCGGAGAAAGGTCGACCAGGAGCGGAGCTGCTCGACGAGCTCCACGAGCTCCGCCTTCGTGTTCTTCCACGTGAAGTACGTGTAGGACTGCGAGAACCCGGCCTTCGCGAGGAGCGTCATCATCGACGGCCGGGTGAAGGCCTCGGAGAGGAAGACCGTCTCGGGGTGACGTGCGCGCACCTCGGCGATCAGCCACTCCCAGAAGGGCACGGGCTTCGTGTGCGGGTTGTCGACGCGGAAGATCGTCACGCCGAGCTCGCACCAGTGGAGCACCGCGGCGAGGACCGCCTCCCAGAGCCCGGTGCGGTCCTCCGTGTCCCAGTCGAGGTTGTGGATGTCCTGGTAGCGCTTGGGCGGGTTCTCCGCGTACTTGAGCGACCCGTCGGGACGGTGCTGGAACCACTCGGGGTGGTCGCGGAGCCAGGGATGATCGGGCGAGCACTGCAATGCCAGATCGAGCGCGAGCTCCATCTCGTGCTCGCGCAGGGCCGCGACGAGCGCCGTCAGGTCGGCCTCGGTGCCGAGCTCGGGATGGATCGCGTCGTGGCCGCCCTCCGCACCGCCGATCGCCCACGGGCTCCCGACGTCGCCGGGCTCGGCGCGCTCCGTGTTGTTCCGGCCCTTGCGGTTCGTCAGCCCGATGGGGTGGATCGGCGGGAAGTAGACGACGTCGAACCCGAGCTCGGCGAGCTGCGGCACGATCTCCGTGACGCCCGCGAAGCCGCCCCAGGAGCGCGGAAAGAGCTCGTACCAGGCGCCCGAGCGGGCGCGTTCCCGCTCGACCTCGAGCTCGAGCGGGGCGCTCCGGCCGACCCCGTGCCGGTCGCGAGCGGCGAGCTCCGGCGCCGCCACGCGCCAGTCGTCGAGCGTCCCGGCGCCGAAGAGCGCCACGCCTTCGGACAACTCGCCCGCGAGGTCCTCCTGTCCCGCGGCGACCTTCCGGTCGTGCTCGTCGAGCCAGCCGGCGTAGCGGTCGACCCAGGCGACGATCTCGTACCGGTGGCGTCCGACGTCCTCCGCCGTGAACGAGCCGGCGAAGCGATCCGAGCCGAGGGCCACGAGCGGGGCCTCGCGCCAGCGTCCACGCCCGCGCCGGTGCCGGACGACCGCGCGAACCACCTCGTGGCCGTCACGCACGATCGTGGCGGCGACTGCGACCTCGTCCCCGACACACGCCTTCGCCGGCCAGCGCCCGCAGTCGACCTGGGGCGTGACCTCGCTGACGACGATCCGCTCGGCAGCCATGTCGACGACACGGTAAACAGTCCCGCCATGCGGCTCGACCGCTCACTGGGGGTGCAGCTCCACCCCACCTCGCTTCCCGGGGGCCGGCTCGGGCCCGAAGCGCACGGCTTCGTCGACTGGCTCGCGGCCGCCGGCGCCCGCTGGTGGCAGGTGCTTCCTCTCAATCCACCCGACGCCGTCGGGTCGCCGTACACGTCGGCCTCGGCCTTCGCGAGCTGGGCCGGGCTGCTCGCGGATCCCGAGGCGCGGGTCGAGCCGAGCGAGGTTCGCGCGTTCCGCGAGCGCGAGAATGCGTGGATCGGGGACTGGGAGACCTTTGCGGGTCGCGGCGCGGTCGAGGATCAGGTGCGGTTCGAGCGGGAATGGACCGCCCTCCGGCAGCACGCCCGCGCGCGCGACGTTGCGATCATCGGAGACGTCCCGATCTACGTGGCGAGCGGCGGGTGCGACCACCTGGCGCACCCCGAGCTCTTCCTCCCAGTCGACGAGGTCGTCGCGGGCGCGCCGCCCGACGGGATGAACGCGCTCGGGCAGCTCTGGGGGAATCCGCTCTACGACTGGCCCGCGCTCGCCGCCACCGGCTATCGCTGGTGGATCGAGCGGATGAGACGCGTACGCGCGCTCGTCGACCGCTTCCGGATCGACCACTTTCGAGCCTTCGCCGGCTACTGGACGGTGCCTGCCGGCGCCGCGACCGCCCGGGAGGGCTGGTGGTCGCCTGGCCCGGGCATGCCGCTCTTCGCCGCGGCGCAGGCAGAGCTCGGCCCGCTCCCCGTGATCGCGGAGGACCTCGGCTTCATCACGCCCGACGTCCACGAGCTACGAGACGCGCTCGGCTTCCCCGGCATGGTCGTGCTGCTCTGGTCGTTCTCGGGCTCTCCGGAGAACCTCCACCGGCTCGAGCGCCATCGGGAGAATCAGGTGGTCTACACGTCGACGCACGACACCGACACGCTCGTCGGCGCGACGGGCGAGGCCGATTCCTGGCCGCTGATCGAGCTCGCCCTCTCGTCCCGCTGCGCGCTCGCGGTCGTGCCGGTGCAGGACGTGCTCGGGCTCGGCAGCGAGGCACGCATGAACACGCCGGGCGTCATCGGCGGGAACTGGCAGTGGCGGCTGGAGCAAGGCCAGCTGACGCCCGGCGACGCCGAACGGCTCCGGGCGGCTGCCGTCGCGAGCGGCAGGGTCGCGCCCTGATGGGTGGACGCGGAGCTCCAGGGCCTGCCGCCTTCGCCCGTAGGCGTCCTGCGAACGGCAGGTGTCCGACTCGAAGTCGGACACCAGGGTCGACCGCCCATGGCAAAGAGGCAGTTGCGGCCCCGAAGGGGACGCCTTCAGGGGATCTGCCCCGGCGAAGCCGGGGATCAAGCCGCGGGATTCCGCTTCTGCGGAATCCCGCCTGGCGAGCATCAGAACAGAATCTGCAGCGCGGTATCCGGCGGGCAGCCGCGCTCGAGGAGGGAGACGGCCAGGTGGAGGTCGACGTCGCGGTCGAGCGCCAGGACGAGCGACGCCTCGGCGTCGTAGCCCGCGGCGAGGAGCCGCTCGACCCGCCACGAGGTGACGCTCTCGCGCTCGGACTCGGCGCGGCTCGGGGCAGTGAGTGTGTTGGTCGTCATCGCATAGAGAGAGAACGCGCGAGATGTGAGGAGACCCTGAGCACCCGTTAGCACGAGGTTCCGGTCAGGTTGCGATCTGGTTGCGATGGACGGAGAGCCGGTGTCCAGGTGTCCGACTCGCAAGCGGACACCGGAGGCGTGCGGCTCGCGAAAGCAGCAGGTGTCTTGCCGAGCCAGACGCCGGAGCTGCCGTGCTCAGCCGGACATGTGCTCCTCGAACCGCAGCTTCGCAGCGACGACGGGCTTGCCGTCGCGCTCGTAGAGGACGTCGACCGAGTCGTTCTTCCCGTACGAGCCCGCGATCCCGAGCACCATCGACGTCCAGCGGCCGAGCCCGACCTTCTCGCGCGCCAGCTCCCGCTCGAAGACGAGAAAGCCGTCGCGCACGACGAAGTCGGGGCCCTCGTGCTGCTCGATCCCGTTCAGATAGACCTGGAACGGCCTCCGGACGTCGCGCGGGCAAGGGGACGCGAGTGATGCGGCGCGATGAGGCTTCCACGTTCATAGAATGCCCGCAGCCGTGAGGTTCAACCCGAAGCCCGTCGTCCTCTCCGGCGCGCTCATCGCGCTGCTCGCCGCAGCCGCACCGGCGAGTGCGGGCAACGGCGGTTTCGCGCCCGTCCCGAGCGAGTCGCCGAACGCCGAGGGGATCACCGAGAGCTTCCTGCTCGTCTCGACGATCTGCCTCGCGATCTTCCTGCTCGTCGAGGGCCTCCTCGTGGCGTTCGTCATCCGCTACCGGCGGCGCAACCGGCCGCGCGACGCCGACGGCGCCCAGATCCACGGCTCGACCGCGCTCGAGCTCTCCTGGACGGCCGTGCCCGTGCTGCTCCTCGTCGGGATCGCGGCCTTCGTCTTCGTCAAGCTGCCGGGGATCCAGGACGTGCCGGCAGCTACGGGTGGACAGGAGAACCTCGTCGTCGACGTCAACGGCTCGCAGTTCATGTGGGAGTACCGCTACCCGAACGGCGTGATCGCGGTCGACCGGCTCCGCGTCCCGCAGGGACGCACGGTGGAGCTGCGGGTGACCGCGCCGGCGTGGGACGTGATCCACTCGTGGTGGATTCCCGCGCTCGGCGGCAAGATCGACGCGATCCCGGGCACCGTGAACGAGACGTGGTTCCGCGCCGAGCGCCCCGGCGTCTTCCCCGGGCAGTGCGCCGAGCTCTGCGGCGTCTACCACGCGAAGATGACCGCGGCCGCCGAGGTGCTGCCTGCCACGGAGTTCGACGCGTGGCTCGAGGAGCGGAGCACCCAGCAGGCGGACGGCACCTCGCCGCTCGGCGAGGAGCTCTGGGAGGGCTCGTGCGCGAAGTGCCACGGGCTCGACGGCGAGGGCGGCTACGGGCCGCGGCTCGCGGGGACAGAATTGATCGAGGATCGCGAGGCGGTCGTCAGGCTGCTCCGCGAGGGCCGCGGGCTCATGCCGCCCGTCGGGCGGGACTGGGACGACGGCGCAGTTGAGCGCGATCACCGACTACCTGGAGCAGAACCTTGGCGGTTGACGTCCACCAGCCGCTCGAGCAACGCGTGCCGTCCTGGCAGCGCGGGCGGTTCGCGAGCTGGCTCGTCACCGTCGACCACAAGCGGATCGGGATCCTCTACATCGCGACCGCCGGGCGTCTTCTTCCTGCTCTCCGGGATCCTGGCGCTCCTGATCCGCTCGCAGCTCGCCACGTCCTCGAGCGGCGTCGTGACCGGGGACTCGTACAACGAGGTCGTGACGATGCACGGCACCGGGATGGTGTTCTTCGTCGTCGTCCCGATCCTCGCCGGGCTCGGCAACTTCCTCGTGCCGCTCATGATCGGCGCGCCGGACATGGCGTTCCCGCGGCTGAACGCGCTCTCGTACTGGCTCTACGCGTTCGCAGGGCTCGTCTTCTGCTTCTCGTTCTTCGCCGCCGGCGGCGCCGCGAACACGGGCTGGACCGCGTACCCACCGCTCTCCGTGCTCGCCCCGGGGAACGGGCAGGACCTGTGGATCCTGTCCCTCCACATCCTCACGCTCTCGTCCGCGGCGGGCGCGATCAACTTCATCGTCACGATCCACAACATGCGCGCCCGCGGGATGTCGTGGATGCGGCTCCCGCTCTTCGTCTGGTCGATCGAGGTCTACGCGGCGATGCTGCTGCTCGTGCTGCCCGTGCTCTCGGCGGGGCTGACGCTGCTCCTGCTCGAGCGCCAGTTCCCGGAGACGTTCCACTTCTTCCGCCCCGAGGACGGGGGCACCCCCGTGCTCTACCAGCACGTGTTCTGGTTCTTCGGGCACCCCGAGGTCTACATCATGATCCTGCCCGCGTTCGGGATCATCTCCGAGATCCTCCCGGTCTTCGCCCGCAAGCCGATCTTCGGCTACAAGGCGATCGCCCTCTCGACGGTCGCGATCGGGTTCTTCTCGATGCTCGTCTGGGCGCACCACATGTTCACGGTGGGGATGGCGAGCTACCTCAACGTCTGGTTCATGCTCGTCTCGATGGTGATCGCGGTGCCGACCGGGATGAAGATCTTCAACTGGCTGGCGACGCTGTGGCGCGGGAACATCTCGCTCGACACGCCGATGCTGTTCGCGCTCGGCTTCCTCAGCATCTTCACGATCGGCGGCCTCTCGGGGATCTACCTGGCTGCGTTCCCGATCGACTGGCAGGTGCACGACACGTACTTCGTCGTCGCCCACTTCCACTACGTGCTCTTCGGCGGCTCGGTGTTCGCGATCATCGGCGGGCTCTTCTACTGGTGGCCGAAGATGTTCGGCCGGATGCTCGACGAGCGGCTCGGGAAGTGGACCTTCGTGCTGCTGTTCGTCGGCTTCAACCTGGCCTTCCTCCCGCAGCACATGCTCGGGCTGCTCGGCATGCCGCGCCGCGTCTACACCTACCGGACGACGGGCTCTGGGAGGCGTACAACCTGATCTCCACGATCGGGTCGTACGTGATGGGCGTCGGGATGCTCTGTTCCTGTCGCGATCGTGAAGAGCCGCAACGGGCGGCGGGCCGGAAACGACCCGTGGCTCGGCGACACGCTCGAGTGGTACACGACCTCGCCGCCGCCGCCGCACAACTTCGACAACGTCCCGTACGTGACGAGCGCACGCCCGCTCTACGACCTGCGCCGGCGGATCTGAAGGGGCGGCGGCGTGGAACCCAGCGCGCTCCCGGCCCGCTCTGCGGCTGACGATCGCTCGCTGCCGCGCCGCCTCGGGGCTCGTCGTCGCGAGCGCAGCGCTCGACCTCGGTCAGACTCACTGGGGCGCCGCGCTCGTCGCGCTGCCGCTCCCCGTCGCAGTGCTCGTCGCCGCGTCGTCGCGTACCCCGCCTCGTGGCCCGCCGCGGCGGCGGCGTCGCGCTGCTGCTCGCGATCGCGACCGGCGGTCTCGTCGCCTGGGCGACGCGCGGTGGGCGGCGGGCCGTCCACGTCGCGGCCGCCGGCGCGCGCTCGCGGCGTCGCTCGTCACGCTCGTCCTCTCGTTCCGCGGCGAGCCGCTGCCGTTCGGCCCGTGGCGCGACTACGTGACGCTGACCAAGCCGCGGATCATGGCGCTGCTGCTGATCACGGGCGCGGCAGGGATGTTCGTCGGCGCGGGCGGCTGGCCCGGCGTCACCGAGCTCGCGGTGATGCTCGCTCGGGCTCGCGCTGGCCTGCGGCGGCGCGAGCGCGCTCAACCACGTCCTGGACGCGACATCGACCGCCTGATGGGCGAGCGGACCGCGACCCGCCCTGTCGCCTCCGGACGCGTGCCCGCGCCGCGCGCGCTCGAGTTCGGACTTGCGCTGTCGGCGCTCTCCTTCGCGGTGCTCGCCTCGCGGTCAACGTGCTGACCGCGCTGCTCGCGCTGGTCGGCAACCTGTTCTACGTCGTCGTCTACACGGGCTGGCTCAAGCGGTCGACCGACCAGAACATCGTCATCGGCGGCGCGGCAGGCGCCGTGCCGCCGCTCGTCGGATACGCCGCGGCGACCGGAAGCCTGGCGCTGCCCGCGCTGTGGCTGTTCGGGATCGTGTTCCTCTGGACGCCGCCGCACTTCTGGGCGCTCGCGCTGATGATCAAGGAGCACTACGCGCGCGCGAACATCCCGATGCTGCCGGTCACACGGGGCGAGGCGGAGACGACCGCGGCAGATCGTCCTCTACTCGCTCGTGCTCGTCGCGTTCACGCTCGCCGTCGGCTCTGGCTCGGGCCGCTCTACACCGTCGCCGCCGCCTGCTCGGCGGCTGGTTCCTGTTGCTCGCCTGGCGGCTGCGCCGCGACGGAGCCGGCGGAACGCGTCGCCCTGTTCCACTACTCCTCGCGTACCTCGCCCTGCTGTTCGTCGCGGCGGCGATCGATCCGGTGGTGATCTGATGCTGGTTCCCGAGCTCGAGCGCAAGAACATGCGCCTCGGGCTGGCGCTGTTCGGCCGTCTTCCTCGCGCTCTTCCTCGGCACGCTGCCTGGTCGCGCTGATCTACCTGCAGCTGGACTAGGAGCACCGTGCGCCTCGGACCTCGAGCTCGCGCTGCGGCTGGCCGATGCCGCCGATGCGATCTCGATGCGCCGGTTCCGGGCGCGCGACCTCGTCGTCGAGACGAAGCCCGACTCGACGCCGGTGACCGAGGCCGACCGCGC
>CAWBTY010000004.1:0-25809 GCA_963791895.1 uncultured Actinomycetes bacterium | reverse complement strand
GGCAAGGAGTTCGCCGACGCGCTCGTCGAGGACCGCTCGCCGGCAAGGCGATCGACCCGTACGCGATCTACGGTGGGCAGTCTGTCCCAGATCGTGCTCGACGCGATCGCGGAGTCGGACGGCTCCCGTGCGGACGTGATCGCCAAGATGTTCGAGGCGGAGGTCACGGACGGCCTGCCTCGGATCGTTCACGTTCAACGAGAACGGCGACCCGCAGAGAACGCATCGGGCGCGGTCGTCGGGTTCACCATGTACGTGGCGACCGACAAGCTCGAGACTCTCGGACAACTTCTCGCCGAAGCCCGAGACCGTCACGGCTGCAGGCGCACTAGGCAGCTCAAAGGACCTCAACGAGGCGGGAGGGCATTGCCCTCCCGCCTCGTCGGGATTAGAGTCGCCGCGATGAACGCGGCCCTCCGCCGCTTTTGCAGCGGGTTCGCAAGTCGAGCTTGGTCGACGCAGATCGGGCTCGTCCTGCTTGGGGCTCGTCGTCCCCTTCCCTCGCCACCAAGTTCGTCGAGGACCCGACCCGCTTGATCACGTCGCCATCATCGGGCATCACCAACGGCGCGGTGTACGGGCTCGTCGCGCTCGGTTACACCCTCGTCTACGGGATCCTGCAGCTCATCAACTTCGCGCACGCGACGCCTTCGCGCTCTCCGGGCTCGTCGCGAGCACGATGATCGTGATCGGTCCTCGACATCGGCGAGGACGCGAGCGTGCTCTTCATCATCGTCGGCCTGGCCCGTGACGCTCCCGCGGTCACGGTGCCGCTGTTCGCGCTCCTCAACGCGGGGAATCGAGCGCATCGCGTACAAGCCGCTTCTAGCGCTCCCCGGCTGGCACCTGATCACGGCCGTGGGCGTCTCGTTTATCGTCCAGAACGTCTCGCTTGCCCTGTACGGGGTCGACTTCGAGTCGGTTCCGAACCTTCATCCCGCGCACTGCAGCGATCGAGATCGGCGAGGTCGCCGACTCCAGTGGAACAAGCTCGCGGATCCTCATGATCGTCCATCCCGGTGCTCGTCGTCCTGACGCGGTTCGTACGCTCGACGAGGCAGGGCAAGGCGATGCGCGCAGTCGCGCAGGACACCGAGGCCTCGGCGATGATGGGCATCGACGTCAACCGGACGATCTCGGTGACGTTCTTCCTCGCGGGCTCGCTCGCGGCGGTCGCCGGCCTCGTCTACCTGCTGCAGTTCAACATGCGCTACGACACCGGCTTCGAGCTCGGCCTGATCGCGTTCACCGCAGCCGTGCTCGGAGGCATCGGCAACCTCACCGGAGCCGTGCTGGGGGCGATGTTCGATCGGCCTGGTCCAGGCGTTCAACGAAGGACTGGACGGCACTCCGGGCGGCGACTGGACGCGGTCGCTCGTCTTCGGGATCCTCATCGCCGTGCTCGTGTTCCGCCCGCAGGGGATCCTGGGCGAGCGCACGCCGGAGGGCGCGTGACGAGCGCCGCTGCAGGACTTCACGGGGACGCCTCCCGCACAGAGCGGGGTTGGTGGCTCGCGGGCGGACTGATCGCGCTCGCCCTCATCTACCCGTTCATCGTCGAGACGCTCCCAGGACTGCCGCTCGTCGGCGACTTCGTGCCGCGCACCGGGTCGATGGTGGTGATGCTCGTCGTGACGATGATGGCCCTCGGGCTGAACGTCGTCGTCGGCTACGCGGGCCTCCTCGACCTCGGCTACGTCGCGTTCTACGCCGCCGGCGCCTACGTGGCGGGGCTCGTTCGCGTCGCTCCAGTTCGAGGACGTCACCTTCCACTTCTGGTCGACCGTCTCGGGCGACCTGCCCGGCATCCACATCTCGATGTGGCTCGTGCTTGCGCTCGCGGGAATCTTCACCACGATGGTCGGCATCCTCATCGGGCTGCCGACCCTGCGCCTGCGCGGCGACTACCTCGCGATCGTGACGCTCGGGTTCGGCGAGATCATCCCGCAGGTGGTCCGGAACGCCGACGAGGAGGGCATCGGCTTCGACCTCACCAACGGGACGTTCGGCATCGCGCCGATCGACTCGCTCGGCTTCGGCCAGGACTTCGTCTTCCGCTCCGAGTCGAACATCGCCGACCTCTACTACTGGGTCGCGATCGGCGCCCCTGCTGTTCACGGTCTTCTGCTGCATCCGCCTGCGCGACTCGCGCCTCGGGCGCGCCTGGATCGCGATCCGCGAGGACGAGACCGCGGCGGCGGCGATGGGCGTCCCGCTCATGCGCACGAAGACGTGGTCGTACGCGATCGGCGCCTTCTTCGGCGGCGTGGCCGGGGCGTTCTACGCGAGCTTCAAGGCGGGTGCGTTCCCGGCGGACTTCTACTTCAACTTCTCGATCTTCCTGCTGTGCATGGTCATCCTCGGCGGGATCGGCAGCGATCTGGGGCGTGATCCTGGGCGGCATGATCCTGGGCTACCTCAACATCGAGGGCCTCGCGACGATCGGCTCCAAGGTGCAGGAGGGCGGGCTCGACTTCGATCCGACGAAGTACCAGTTCGGGATCTACGGCGCTCATCATCGTGACTGATGATGCTCTTCAGACCGACGGGCCTCATCCCCGAACGGAGGCACAAGATCGAGCTCGAGGAGGGCGTGCACGACACGCCCTTCTACGACATCCAGACGGAGGGCGCGCTGACCGACCGAACCGCGAGCGACGACTGATGGCCGAGGCTCCCGACAACCTTCTCGTCGCCGAGGCCGTCCGCAAGGAGTTCGGCGGGCTCGTCGCGACCGACGACTTCGACTTCACGATCCCGCGCGGCTCGCATCGTCGCGCTGATCGGCCCGAACGGCGCGGGCAAGACGACCTTCTTCAACCAGATCACCGGCGTCTACGTCCCGACCTCGGGCTCGATCGTCTTCGACGGGACCGAGGTCGTGGGCAAGCCGCCGCACGCAATTGTCGAGCTCGGCATCGGGCGCACGTTCCAGAACATCCGCCTGTTCGCCCAGATGACCGCCCTCGAGAACGTCCTCGTGGGCATGCACTGCCGCCTGAAGGGCGGCATCTTCGGGTCGATCCTGCACACGCCGCGCGTCAAGCGCGAGGAGAGGGAGGCGCGCGAGCGTGCGCGGGAGCTGCTCGACCTACTGCGGCCTGCCCCGCCGGCACGAGGAGAGGGCCGGAACGCTCCCGTACGGCGACCAGCGCCGGCTCGAGGTCGCGCGCGCGCTCGCCACCGACCCGAAGCTCGTCCTCCTCGACGAGCCGACGGCGGGCATGAACCCGCAGGAGACCGCGGCGTTCACGGCGTTCGTCCGCCGGATACGCGACGAGCTCGGGCTCACGGTGCTCCTCATCGAGCACGATATGAAGGTGGTCATGGGCGTCTCGGAGCGGATCACCGTGCTCGAGTACGGCGCGAAGATCGCGGAAGGCACGCCCGGCGAGATCCAGGCCAACGAGCGCGTGATCGAGGCGTACCTCGGCCGGGGAGCCGCCGCATGACGACCGCGACGACCGCCGGCGCGCCGGTCCTCGAGATCGAGGACGTGCACGTCTACTACGGCGCGATCCACGCGCTCAAGGGCGTCTCGCTGACGGTCGGGCAGGGCGAGATCGTGACGCTGATCGGCGCGAACGGGGCCGGCAAGTCGACGACGCTGCGCGCGGTCAACGGCCTCAACCGCCCGCGGCAGGGCCCGATCCGCTTTCAGGGTGTCGAGATCACCGGCGCGACCCCGCACTCGATCGTGAAGAGCGGGATCGCGCAGAGCCCGGAGGGCCGCCGCCTGTTCCCGCGCATGTCCGTGACGGAGAACCTCGAGATGGGCGCGTTCCAGCGCAACGACAAGGAGAACTTCGCGGGGGACATGGATCGGGTGTTCAGCCTCTTCCCGCGCCTCCAGGAGCGCCGCTCCCAGAAGGCCGGGACGCTGTCGGGCGGCGAGCAGCAGATGTGCGCGATCGGCCGCGCGCTGATGGCCCGGCCGAAGCTCCTGCTCCTCGACGAGCCCTCGATGGGCCTCGCGCCGATCTTCGTCGAGCGGATCTTCGAGATCGTGATCGAGATCAACAAGCAGGGGACGCCGGTGCTCCTCGTCGAGCAGAACGCCTTGATGGCGCTCGACGTCGCGCAGCGCGGCTACGTGATGGAGACGGGGAAGATCGCCCTCCAGGGCCCGGCGAGCGAGCTCAAGTCGAACGACCAGGTCCGCGCGCACGTACCTGGGGGAGGGCTGAGCCCGGCGCGAGCGACCCACCTCTCGACTGGGTCTGAATTCTTCGTTACCACGTAGGCACATCCGGGTTAGCTACCTTGGGAGGGGATGGCACTGGACGTCGCTGGGGAGACTCCGGGCACGCGCGCGGCAGCGGCCCGCACTGAGGCGCGTACGCCACGCTGGCTCACGCTCTCGCTTGTGGCGCTCGCCGTCCTCGCGATCGACCAGGCGCTGAAGGAGAGCGTGCGCGCGGCCTTCGAGCCGGGTGAGGGCGTCCACCTCTTCGGCTCTTACTCGATCCAGCACGTCCAGAATCCCGGCGTCGCCGGCGGCGGCTTCCAGGGCAGCGCGCTCCCGCTCGCGATCCTCGCGCTGATGGCGATGATGCTTCTCTACGACTTCCTCGCACGGCGCGGGTACGCACGGGTCCCGTTCCTCATCGGCTTCGGGCTCCTCATCGGAGGAGGGCTCGGCAATCTCGTCGATCGCGCGCGCTTCGACCATGTGACGGACTTCATCCGCAACGGGCCGAACGCCTTCAACATCGCCGATCTCGCGATCTTCGCCGGCGGCATCATCGTCCTCGTCGCGCTCATCGCGTCATACGTGGGGATGCGCATGCGCCGCGACGCACGCCGTACCGCCTAGCCCACCAGCAGCGGCGCGTAGGGCGGCGCGAGCAGGATCCCGACGCGCGCGCGTCCGTCTGCGACGCCGTGCGCCATCTCGAGCGCGCTTCCGATGCCGTGGCTCGGGACGAAGCCGAGCGTCCGGGCAGCGAGGGCGTCACGGCAGCCGGCGACGATGACCCGGCCGAGGCGTGCGAGCGCGGGCGCGCATCCGGCCCAGTCCGCATAGGGCAGGATCGGGTGGCAGCGCGCCGCCGGCCCGATAGGCGGCGAGCGCGCGCGCGTCCGTCGCCGCGACCCGCTCGGCCTCGACCAGCTCGTCGCTTCGCTCGAGCTGCCTGAGGACGTCGAACATCGCCGCGTACGGCGCCTGCCGGACCTGCGCGAAGGAACGCGTGAGCGGATGCACGACGACGAGTGTTCCGCCCCGGCGAATCGGAAGGCGTCGCGGCGGAGCCGCAGCGCCAGCCCCAGCGCCACTGCGGCAGTCGTGATCGGGTTGAGCGGCTCGCGCGGGATGTGCGGCCCGATCCACGGCACTCCGACGACGAGCGCGTCGACCGGCTCGTCGAGCTGGTCCCCGTCGCGCGACTCCGCGTACCAGCGCCTCCGCGTGCGCGACCGACGGCCGGCCGGCGAAGGCGCCCGTTGCGGCCATGCGCCTGCCCTGGCGGTCGAGGATGTCGCCGCGAAGGGCGTCCGGGAGCGCTCCGAACGCGGCTCGGAGACGGGAGGAGGCAACGCGCGCGACGACCTCCTAGTCGTTCGGGTAGCCGCGGTAGCGCCCCGTCAGCCGAGGGAGGTCGAGCACGAGCGAGACTCCCGCGAGCTCGACGCGCTCGGCCAGCGCCGTCTCGATGCGGAGCGCCAGATCCCAGGCAGACGACCCGGACGCCTCGAGGAGCGAGTCGGCGCCGGCGACAGCTCGAACGGTCTCGGCGTCGCAGGCCGCGACGCAGGCTCCCGGGCCGCCGTGCAGGATCGTCTCGGCCGCGGTGACCGTGAGCACGAGGTCGGTCTCCACGAGGGCCGGGCTCACGCGGATGCCGTCGTCGATCGGCGCCAGCGACTCGTCCTCCGCGTCGTGCACGACGACGCGACCCCGGAAGGAGCGGGCCTGCGGCGGCGACAGCAGCCGTTCGAGATCGTGCTGCCCGAACCGCCGTCCGAGCCCGCCCGCGACGAGCAGCGTCTGCCGCTCGTCCGGGATCCCGCAGCGCTCGAGCTCGGCGATGGCGACCGCGATCGCAGTCTGCCTCGCATCCTGGGGGGCTCCCGGGAGGGGAAGCGCGGCGGGCTCGACCACGATCGTCGCCCGCCCGCCTCGCGGTGTGACCGCCTCGAGCGGACTGCCGGAGAGCGGATAGCGAAGCGCGTCGCGTACCGCGGCGGCGACGTCGACGACCTGCCGCGGCTCGGCGGGCGGCCGGAGCACGACGTCCTCGTCACCTGCGGGCACGAGGACGACGCGCGAGCCGGAAAGGAGCGGGACGCGACGCACGGCGTCTATCCAACCAGCCGAGTGGCCCAGCACGGGCAGGCTGGCCGAAGCCCGCCCCACTAAAGTTGCGTCATGCCGAAGACGCTGACGGGAGAGGAGCTCCAGCTCGACGACGCGCCCGTTCGCGACTCCGAGCTCTTCCTCGTCGACGGCAACAACCTCGCCTACCGCGCGTTCTTCGCGCTTCCCGAGGAGCTCCAGACGACCGACGGGCAGCCGACGAACGCGCTCCTCGGGTTCACGAACATGCTCTTCAAGCTGCTCTCCGACTACGCGCCCCGGGGCGTTGCGGTCGCCTGGGACACGCGGCCCGTCCACCGCACGGAGCTGTCCGCGGACTACAAGTCGGAGCGCCGGCCGATGCCGGACCTCCTCCGCGAGCAGTTCCCTCACTTCCGCCCGATCGTCGAGGCCTTCGGCTACCGGAACCTCGAGTTCGAGGGCTGGGAGGCGGACGACGTCATCGCCACGCTCGCGACGCGGGCGGACGAGGCGGGGGTCAAGACGTGCGTCGTCTCGACGGACCGTGACGCGTTCCAGCTCGTCTCCGACAACGTCTCGCTGATGATGACGCCGCGCGGCGTCGCGGACGTGCACGTCTACACGCCGGAGCGCGTCGAGCTCCGCTACGGCATTCGCCCGGACCAGATTCCGGACTTCATCGGCCTCAAGGGCGACACGAGCGACAACATTCCCGGCATCCCCGGCATCGGCGACAAGACCGCCGGGCAGCTCATTGCACAGTACGGCTCCGTAGAGGAAGTCATCGAGCACGCCGGCGACCTATCGCCCGCGCGCTCGCGAGCGGTCAAGGAGAACGCGGAGCAGGCACTCGCGTCGAAGGAGCTTGCAACGATGCGCCGCGATCTCGACCTCGACTTCGACGTCGAGGACGTCGTCCTGCGCCCGCCGGACCGCACGCAGCTGAAGGAGATGTTCCGCCGCTACGAGTTCCGCGGGCTTCTCGGCCGTGTCGACACGCTCGACGAGGCGCTGCCTGCTGCCGAGCTTCCCAAGGCGGAGTCGCAGGCCGTTCCCTGGCGCGAGGGCGAGCTCCCGCCGCTGCGTGGCTCCGTCGGGCTCGCTGCCGACGCCGAGCGGGTGGCGGTCGCGCCGGGCGCCGAAGTCGTCGTCGCCCCCAGGCCAAGTGACCGACTGTCACTTGGCGAGAACGTCGCGCTCGCGGTGCACGACGCCAAGGCGCTCCGGGTCGACGCTGCCGACGACACGCTGCTCGCCGCGTACCTGATCGACCCCGGGCGGGCGGAGTACTCCTCGATGATCTGTCGGCCGAAAATGCGCTCGAGCTCGAGCCGGACCCGCCGACGGAGGAGGAGACTGCCGCGCTCGTGCGGCATGCCGAGTCGGCGCGCCGGCTCGCGCCCCTGCTCCGCGAGCGCGTCCGCGAGCGCGGGCTCGAGAAGCTCTACGACGAGATCGAGATCCCGCTCTCCGCCGTTCTCGCCGCCATGGAGGACGCCGGCGTCCGCATCGACACCTACCGCATGGGCGAGATCACGGCCCGGCTCTCGGATCGCATCGAGGAGCTCGAGGCACGCGCGTACGAGCTCGCCGGCGAGGAGTTCGTCCTCGGCTCGCCCGTGCAGCTCGGCCGGATTCTCTTCGAGAAGCTCGGCCTCACGCCGGGCCGGAAGGGGAAGACGGGGTACTCGACCGACGGGAAGGTGCTGCGGGCCATCCGCGCCGACCACGAGATCGTCCCCGCGATCGAGGAGTGGCGCGAGCTGACGAAGCTCGTCAACACGTACCTCGGGCCGCTGCCGACGCTGATCGGCGAGGACGGTCGCCTGCACACGACGATCAACCAGCACGTGGCGGCGACCGGTCGGCTCTCGACCTCGAGCCCGAACCTGCAGGCGATCCCGATTCGCACCGAGCTGGGCCGCGAGATCCGCTCCGCGTTCGTCGCAGAGCCGGGGCACCGGCTGCTCTCGGCGGACTACTCGCAGATCGAGCTGCGGATCCTCGCGCACGTCTCCGGCGAGCCGAAGCTGCGCGAGGCGTTCCTCCGCGGCGAGGACATCCACACCGCGACCGCCGCCGAGGTGCTCGGGAAGGAGCCGGCGACGCTGACGAAAGACGAGCGCGCGGTCGCGAAGATGATCAACTTCGGCATCGTCTACGGGATCTCGGCGTTCGGGCTCTCAGAGAACCTGGACATCCCGAAGGAGCAGGCGCAGGCCTACATCGACGCCTACCTCTCGCGCTTCCCGCTCGTGCAGGCGTTCATCGCGCGGACGATCGCGCAGGCCGCGGACGACGGCTACGCGACGAGCCTCATGGGCAGGCGGCGCCCCGTGCCCGAGCTGCGCGCGATGAACCGGCAGACGCGCGGCTTCGGCGAGCGCGTCGCGGTGAACTTCGTGATGCAGGGGTCGAACGCGGACATCATCAAGGTCGCGATGCTGCGGATCCACGAGCGGCTGCGCGCGGAAGGGCGCGGCGCGCGTCTGGTGCTGCAGGTGCACGATGAGCTCCTGCTCGAAGTGCCGGAGACGGAGCTCTCCGCGGCCCGCGAGCTCGTTCGCGAGGAGATGGTCGGCGCGTACCCGCTCGACCCGCCGCTCGCCGTGGACGTCGGCGTCGGCGACGACTGGGCCGAAGCCAAGGCGTAGGGGCGAGGCTTGCCTCGCCCTCCGGTGACCTCGCCCGCTGCCCGCGGCGTATCGGCGTCATGAGACCGCCGCGCACTCTTCTCGCCGCCGCCGTGCTCGTCGCGCTCTCGCTACCGGCGGCCGCGACCGGGACCTCGCCGCTGCCGCCGAGCTCGTATCCGTCGTGCGGCTTCTACTGGAACAGGAACCAGCCGCCGTCTGCGACACAGCTCCGTAAGAACGCGTGCCTCCTCAGCGCCAGGCGCGAGGGGCGGAGGGCCCGGCTCGTGGCCGTCCGCTCGACGATCGAGGGCGACCCGATCGTGTCCTACGTGTACGTGAACGGGAAGCTGCCCGTCCTGCTGGTCGAGGACACGCGGCGTGACGCCTTCGGCGCGGGCGGCTGGTCGCAGTCGCGCTGCAACCGGCTCGGAGCGAGCGGCGGCTTCCTCACCTTCGGCGTCTGCAGAGTGGTGGGCCGCGGCAAGCCGTCCTGGCTGAAGCCGATCAAGCTCCCCGGTTAGAGATCGAGCGTCTCGCCGTCTTCCGGCACGAGGACGCTCGGTAGTGCCTCGCGCAGGTCGTCGCGCCCGAGGAAGCAGTGATTGAGCGCCTCCAGGTGCACCGCGACGACGACCGGCACGCGAGCGACCACCTCGCGCACGTCGTCGACGCCCATCACGATCAGCCCGCCCTCGACGAAGCAGGCGCCGGCGGCGTTGACGACGACGACGCGCGGCCGGTGCCGCTCGATCGTCTCCGCAACGCCGTCGTACCAGACCGTGTCGCCGGCGAGGTACAGGTCGCCGAGCACGAAGCCGCTCACCGGCCCGAGCGCCTCGGCGATGGCGCCGTGGCCGTGCCGGGCGGGTGTCCGGAAGATGCGCAGGCCGGCCCACTCGAGCTCGTCCGCGACCGGCCGCGCGTCGAGCCCGAGTCCCCGCAGCGCCTCCTCGTCCTGGGGCTGGCAGAAGACCGGGACGTCTCGCGGAAGAAGCGCCTCCGCGCGCTCGTCCAGGTGATCGCGGTGGCGGTGGGTCACGATCACCGCGTCGAGGCCGCGGACGACCTCCTCCGCGGGGAATGGAAGCGGAGCCGTCGGGTTGGGTACCTGGTTCGCCGTGTTCGCGATCGGCGGCCGCGCGCCGACGTCGTCCAGCATCGGGTCGACGAGGATACGCCTGCCCTCGAGCTCGACGATCACGGTTGCGCTGCGGACGAGCGTCAGGCGCATGCGGGCAGGTTGTATCCGACCGGGCGGCGTTCGTACGCCGCTCGGTCGGCGTTGACAGTTTCCCGTCGCCTCATTACGTTCAGATCGTGGGTCGGGGATCGAAGCGCTGGGTGGCAGCGACGCTTGCCGCCGGAGCATTGCTCGGTTCGGGCGTGGCCGGCGCGGCCGGGACGCTCTTCCAGCCGTACCAGGCGCTCGCTGTCGGATCGTCGCCGGAGGCGGTTGCGATCCGGCGACGTCACGGGGGACGGCCGCGCCGACGTGGTGATGACGACCGACTACTCCTTCGACCCTGCGAACGACTATCGGGTCTGGGTCTTCGCGCAGACGGAGGGCGGATCGCTTGCCGCTCCCGTCTCCTATCCACCGGCTACACGGCGGCACCGTCCTCGGTTGCGGTGGGCGACGTGACGGGCGACGGCCGTGGCGACGTCGTGGTCGGTCTTGACGGCACGGGAGTCCAGGTTTATCCCCCAAGCTGGCGGCGGGCATACTCGCCGCGCCGTCCTTCCACGCCACGTCCAACGGAGAATCCGGCCCGCCTCGGACAGCTCGACGGCGACGGGCGCCTCGACGTCGCAGCCGTCGGCTGGGGGACGAACACCGTGAGCGTGCTGCTCAACGACGGTGCCGGAGCCCTGCGGGCGCCGGTTCAGTACCCGGCGCAGCACGCGGGCTACGAGGACCTCGAGGTGGGGGACGTCACCGGCGACGGGCGAGACGACCTCGTCGTCATGTCGGGGGCAGCTCTACTCGGTCCCGAACGTCAGCGTGCCCGCGCAGCAGGCGGCCGGAGGCTTCGGGCCGGCTGCGGAGTACCGGGTCGGAACGAACGTCAACACGCAGGGCATCGGCATCGGCGAGCTCACAGGGGACGGGCGCCTGGACATCGTCGCGAGCTTCGGCGGGAACCGCCCGAGCTCCAGCATCGCCTTCTTCACCGCAGAACGAGAACGGCACTCTCGACGACCCGATCGTCTACGCGAGCTATGACATCCCGGAGCCGCTCGAGGTCGCCGACGTGGATCTCGACGGCCGTGACGACGTCGTCACCCTGCACGGCGGCTGGAACCGGGCCGGCGTCTACGCTGCAGCACGTCGTGGGCGGATTCGCGGCCGAGGACCTTATGCGATTCCGTACGCGAGCCACTACTCGCCGCACGGGCTCGCGCTCGGCGACGTCTCCGGCAACGGAAGCCCGGATCTCGTGCTCGCCGACTACAACCACGGGCTCGTGGTTCTCTACGGCAACGCCGCCTCGCCTCCGCCTCCTCCGCCGCCTCCGCCGCCGAGGGCGGACGTCGGAGTGGACGTGACCGCTTCGAGCACCCGCGTCCGCCCGAAGAAGGGCTTCTGGTTCGACGTGAAGGTGACGAATGCCGGGCCCGACGCGACGGCAACGTCCCTGACGGTTCAGCTCACGGGCGGCCCGTCGGGCTCGCCGAGAACAGCACGTCCTGCTCGGTGCAGTCGCAGGTGGTCACGTGCGCGTTCGCGAGCCTCGCTAAGGGCTCGTCGACGACCTGCGGATCAGCGGGACGGCGCCCAACAAGGGCACGGTCGCGGCCTCCGCGACGGTCGACGGCGCCGCGGACGACCCGAACAGCGCGAACGACCAGGATTCGGCGTCGCTCGTCGGCGCTGAGGACGCCAACGCCCCACACATTGCACCCCGGGCGCCGGGTGTTTGCAGGGCGATAGCTGGCTATACTCCGCGATCCGATGGCGAACGACACCGCCGAGAAGCCGCCTGCCGAGGAAGGGGTCTGGATTACAGGCCCTGACGGCGAGCTGGTACCCGACTACGACTCACCTTCCCGAGATCAACGAGGGGGAGGTCGTGCACGGCACGGTCGTGCGCGTCGACAAGGACGAGGTGCTCGTCGACATCGGCTACAAGTCCGAGGGCGTCATCCCCGTCGCCGAGCTCACGATCCGCCGCTCGGTCAACCCGGCCGACGAGGTGTCGGTGGGGGAGGAGATCGACGCGCTCGTCCTCACGAAGGAGGACGCCGAAGGGCGCCTGTCCTCTCCAAGAAGCGCGCTCGCTTCGAGCTCGCCTGGAAGAAGATCGAGGCCGCCGCCGAGTCCGGCGAGCCCGTCGTCGGGAAGGTGATCGAGGTCGTCAAGGGCGGCCTCATCCTCGACCTCGGCGTCCGCGGGTTCCTGCCCGCCTCGCTCGTCGACATCCGCCGCGTGCAGGACCTCGACGAGTTCATGTCGCGCGGAGCTCCGCTGCAAGGTCATCGAGCTCAACCGCTCGCGCAACAACGTCGTCCTCTCGCGGCGCGCGGTGCTCGAGGACGAGCGCAAGGAGATGCGCCAGGCGATTCTCGACCGGCTCAGCCCGGGCGACGTGATCGAGGGTCAGATCTCGAACATCGTCGACTTCGGCGCGTTCGTCGACCTCGACGGCATGGACGGCCTCATCCACATCTCCGAGCTCTCGTGGACCCACGTGAACCACCCCTCGGAGGTGCTCGACATCGGCCAGACCGTGAAGGTCAAGGTGCTCGACATCGACCGCGACCGCCAGCGCATCTCGCTCGGGCTCAAGCAGACCCAGTCCGACCCGTGGCAGCAGGTGCTCGACTCCTACGGCGAGGGAGACGTCGTCGAGGGCCGCGTGACGAAGGTCGTCACGTTCGGCGCCTTCGTCGAGATCCTCCCGGGCGTCGAGGGCCTCGTGCACATCTCGGAGCTCGCGGCCCACCACGTCGAGAACCCGCGCGAGGTCGTCTCGCAGAGCCAGCCGGTCAACGTCCTCATCCTCGAGATCGACGGCGAGCGCCGCCGGCTCTCGCTCTCGCTGAAGCGCGTCGAGGAGGGCGACCAGCCCGTGCCGCGCGCCGACGGAGGCGAGTCGGTGCACTCGACGCCCGACCTGATGCTCTCGGAGGAGGCCTTCCCGACGAGCGCCTCGATCGTGCTCGACGACGACCTCGAGTCGGAGCCAGGCTCCGAGGCCGACGAGCCAGAGCCGTCGGTCGAGGCACTGCCGTCGCCCGAGAACGAGATCGCCGACACCGTCGAGACGGACGAGCCGCCCGAGCGAGGCTGCCACCGAAGACGAGGCGGCAGCCGTCGACCGACGAGGTCGCGAGCGATCCGGACGAGGCGACGAAGGCGCGCCGGAGGCCGAGGACATCGCGACCGACGCCGCCGCCGAGGCGCTCAACATCGAGGCGCCCGCGGCCGACGACGAGCCGAGCCCGAGCCCGACACGAACGAGTGACCCGGCCGGTCGCGGTCGCGATCACCGGCGGAATCGGCGCCGGCAAGTCCACTGCGCTCGACGCGTTTCGGGCGCATGGCGCCGCCACGGTCTCGAGCGACGCGATCGTCCACCACCTCCTGGCGAGCGACGACGACGTGCGCGACGCGATCGTCGCGAAGCTCGGAGAGGGCGTCCTCGGAGCCGACGGCCGTCCCGACCGGGCGCGCATCGCCCAGGCGGTCTTCGCAGACCGGGAGCGACTGGACTGGCTCGAGCAGCTCCTGCACCCGCTCGTCTCCCGTGAGTACCTCGAGTGGCGCGAGCAGCTGGCGCAGCTCGACGAGCCGCCACGGGTCTGCGTCACCGAGGTGCCGCTCCTCTACGAGGTCGGCGCGCAGGAGCGCTTCGACCGCGTCGTCGTGATCACCGCGCCCTTGGCGCTGCGCGAGCAGCGCCGTCGCGTCGCCCGCGACGACCGCGACGCGCGCCTCCTGCCGACCGCGAGAAGGTGCGGCGCGCCGACTACCACTACGTCAACACCGGGACGTTCGAAGACCTCCACGCCTGGGTGGGGGAGGTCATGGCGAAGCTCGAGGCCGAAGCCGGAACGCTCCGGTGAGGCGGTTCGTCGTCGTGCTGCTGCTCGCGCTCGCGGCCGTGGCCGGCTTTGCTGCGTGGGTCGTGAGCGCGGAGCCGGAGTGGTACCAGCGTGTCCGCTACCCACTCCGCTACGAGGCCATCGTCCGCGGGCACGCGAGGAACTACGACCTGCCTCCCACGTTGCTCGCGGCGGTGATCTACTCCGAGAGCAAGTTCGATCCCGCGGCCCGGTCGGCCGCCGGCGCGGTGGGCCTGATGCAGCTGCTGCCCGACACCGCGCGCGGGATCGCGACACGGACGGGTGGCGACCGATTCGTCGCAGCCGATCTGCTCGACCCCGAGCTCAACGTCCGCTACGGCTCCTGGTACCTACGAAGCCTGCTCGACCGCTACGACGACGACCTCCGCACCGCCCTCGCCGCGTACCACGCCGGCCCGGGCAACGTCGATGCCTGGCGGCGGAAGGGAGTCGGGATCCAGTTCCCCGAGACACGCGCGTACGTGACCCGCGTGTTGGACGCGGAGCGGGTGTACGCCGAGGCCTACGAGGAGCTCTAGCTGGTGTCTGACTGGCAGCAAAGAGTCAGTGCGGCGGCTAGCCAGCCTGCGGTGTCCGACTTGCCGCAGGCGGGATCACCTGGCGGGATCCGTGCGATTGCTTCCGAGCGGCATCGCCCGATCGCGTCGCGGGTCAGCCGGTGGAGCAGCGCCGGCTCGGGGGCGTCGAAGCCGAGCGCCCGCTGGACGGCGATCCCGTCGAGGATCACGCCGAGGAAGTGCCCGATCTCCTGTGCGGAGACGTCCGAGCGCAGGCGCCCCGCGGCCTGCCCCTCCTCGATCCACGCGCGGCTGCGCTCGCGCGCGCCTTCCGGGGCGATCGACTTCCAGCGCTCGCGGAGCTCGCTGTCCGTCCGCAGCCGGCGACCGAACTCGAGGTAGACGGCGAGCCAGTCGGGGTCGTCGCGTAGCAGCGCGTCGAGGATCGCCTCGAGCCCCTGCTCGGCGAAGACGAGGAGCAGACGCTCGTTGTCGCGCGCCGCAAGCGCGATGAAGAGCTCCTCCTTCGACGGGAACCAGTTGAAGATCGCGCCCCGCGAGAGGCCGATCTCCTGCTCGAGGCGCACGACGGTGGCGCCCTCGTAGCCATGCTGCGCGAAGCAACGCCTCGCGCCGTCGAGGATGCGCTCGCGGCGGACGGACTTCTGAGCTTCGGTCAGGCGGGGCACGGTCCCGATTTTACAAAACAGTACGTACGTCTTATATTGGCGGCATGACAGACCCCAGGAATCGTCAACTCGCCGAGCTCCTCGTCGACACCTGCGTGGGCGTGCAGCCCGGCTGGCAAGTCCTCGTCGCCGGCTCGCCTCTCGCACGGCCGCTCATCCAGGAGATCGAGCGTGTCATCGCCGAGCGGGACGCCTACGCGCTCCTGCGGCTCACCTTCGACGACTCGTCGATCACCTCGCGCACCTGGGTTCGCTCGGCGCCGCTCGAGCGGCTCGCGGTCGCCGCGTCGATCGAGCAGCACGCACTCGAGACATGCGACGCGCTGATCGTCGTCGTCGCTCCCGAGAACACGCGCGACGCCAGCGACGTCTCCGCCGAGCGCACGGCGGCGATCCAGGCGGCCTACCGCCCGGCGCTCGAGCGCATGTTCAGCCACGAGCTGGCGTGGGTCGGCTGCCAGTATCCGACGCCCGCGCTGGCGCAGGACGCCGGGATGTCGACCGACGAGTTCGCCGACTTCCTCTACGGCGCCTGTCTCCGCGACTGGGACGCCGAGCGCGAGCGCATGCAGCGGTACGCGGACCGCTTCGACGCCGCGGGCGAGGTACGCATCATCGGCGAGGGCACCGACCTACGTCTCTCGCTCGCAGGCAGGTCGATGAAGGTCGACGCGGGCGGTGCGAACATCCCGGGCGGCGAGTTCTTCGGCTGCCCGGTCGAGGACTCCGCCGAGGGCACGATCGCGTTCACCGAGTTTCCGGCGGTCTACAGCGGCCGCGAGCTCAACGGCATCCGGCTCCGCTTCGAGGGCGGCAAGGTGGTCGAGGCAACGGCCGACTCGAACGAGGAATTCCTCGTCGAGACGTTGGACAGCGACGAGGGCGCGCGCAGGCTCGGCGAGCTCGGGATCGGCTGCAACCCCGGCATCACGCGCTACATGCGCAACACGCTCTTCGACGAGAAGATCGACGGCACCGTCCATCTCGCGCTCGGGAACGGGACTACCCGACCTCGGCGGGACGAATGTCTCGCGGATCCACTGGGACATCGTCAAGGATCTGCGTCTCCCGGGCACGCGCATCGAGCTCGACGGCGAGCCCGTGCAGCGCGACGGCGAGTGGCTCGTCTGACCGAGCGATCGCTGCTCCGCCGGCGACCGGTTGTCGCCCTGCTCGCGGCCGAGGTCGTCTCGACGACCGGGTCGCAGATGACATGGCTCGCACTGCCGTGGTTCGTGCTCGTCACCTCCGGCTCCGCGACGCGCATGAGCGCGGTCGTCGGCGCGGAGCTGATCGGCCTCGCCGTGCTCGGCATCCCCGGGGGCGCCGTGCTCCGCCGCCTCGGCGCCTGGAAGACGATGGTGCTCGCAGATGCGATCCGGGCGCCGCTGATGCTCGCGATCCCGGTGCTGCACTGGGCGGGAGTGGACGCCTTCGGCGCGATCCTGATGCTCGCCTTCCTCCTCGGCGCGCTCGCGGGGCCGTACTTCGCCGCCCAGAAGGTGATCGTGCCGGAGCTGCTCGGCGAGGACGAGGCGCTCGTCGGTCGGGCGAATGCGCTCTTCCAGGGCGCGACTCGCATCACGATGCTGCTCGGCCCTGTGCTCGGTGGGATCCTGATCGCGACCGTCTCGGCGCCGTGGGCGCTCGTCGTCGACGCGGGCACCTACGTCGTCTCGGCGGTGCTCCTGCTGACGCTCGTGCCGAGACCCGCGCCGCTGCCGCCCGCGGACGAGGACGTGGGCGCGCGTCGTGGGCTGCGGTTTCTCGCCCGGGAGCCGCTCCTGCGGCTCTGGATCCCGCTCTTCGCGCTCGGGGACACGGCGTGGACGGCTTTCTTCGTCAGCGTGCCGGTGCTGGTCGTCACCCGCTTCGGCGCCGACCCTCGGATCGCGGGCTGGCTGCTCGCCTCGTTCGGCGTCGGCGCGGTCGCCGGCAACGTCGTTGCGTACAAGGTCCTCCTCGAGCGCATGTCCGGGTTGACGCTCGTCGGGACGTGCATCCTCGGCCAGGCGTTGCCGCTCTGGCTCCTGACGATCGACCCGACTGCCTGGCTCGCGGCGGTCGCACTCTGCCTCTCCGGAGTGGCGAACGGGCTCGTCAACCCCTCGATCCACTCGCTGATGACCCTGCGGGTGCCGCCGCAGCTACGGCCGAGCGTGATGACGGTCAACGTGATGATCTTCGGCCTAGCCCAGCCGCTCGGCGTCTTCGGCGTCGGGCCGGTGCTCGACGCGTTCGGGCCGCAACCCGTCCTCGTCGCCTTTGCCGCGACGCAAACGCTCGCCATGACCCTCGTCGCCGTGTCGAGCTTCGTCGTGCGCCGGCGTGAGGGGACGGCGACCCTGACGTCGGCGGTGGGCGCATGAACGTCCTTCGCGCACGCGGCATCGGGGCGCTGCTCACGTCTCAGGTCATCTCGTCGCTCGGCTCGCACATGACGTTCCTCGCGCTGCCGTGGTTCGTCCTCGCGACGACCGGCTCGCCGACGCGGATGAGCATCGTGCTCGCAGCCGAGCTCGCGCCGATCGCGATCCTCGGCATCCCGTCGGGGGCGGTCATCGCGCGCTGGGGCGCGCGCCGCACGATGCTCGTCGCGGATCTCGCGCGGGCGCCGCTGATCGCTTCGATCCCGCTCCTGCACGAGCTCGGCTGGCTGAGCTTCCCGCTCCTGCTCGTGCTGGTCGCATTCGTCGGCGTCTTCATCGCGCCGTACTTCGCCTCGCAGGCGCTGATCCTGCCCGAGCTCGTCGGCGACGACGAGCGGGTCGTCTCCCAGGCCACGGCCCTGGTCGAGGGAGCACGCCGGGCGACGTCGCTCCTCGGCCCGGCCGCCGCCGGGATCCTGATCGCGACGTTCAGCGCGCCCGTCGTCCTCTACGTGGACGCGGCGACCTTCCTCGTCTCGTTCGCGCTGCTCGCGCTCTTCGTCCCGCATCGTCCGCCGAAGCCGCAGACGGACGACGGCAAGGGATTGCTCGCGGGGATCCGGTACGTCCTGCGAGATCGGATGCTCCGCGTCCTCTGCTTCACGGCGCTCTTCGCGAACGGGTTCGGGCAGATGCTCGTCGCGGGACTCACCGTGCTCGCGTACGAGGAGTACTCGAGCTCGCGCGTTGCTGGAGTCTTCTTCGCGGCGTTCGGCGCGGGTGCCGTGCTCGGGAGCCTCGCCGCCGTCCGGCTCGTCGGGCGCTACGAGCCCCTCCGCCTGGGGGCGACGGCGTTCGTCGCGCTCACCCTGCCCGTCTTCGCGCTCGCGATCGAGTTGCCGATCCCCGCGATCGTGGTCGCGCTCGCGCTCTCGTCCTTCTTCGGGCCTCTCGTCAACGCCCCGCTGATCGGCGTCATCACGATCCGCTCGCCGGAGGCGGTTCGCGCCAAGGTCATGACCGGCGTCATCACCGCGGCGATGCTCGCCGGTCCGATCGGGTTGCTGATCGCGGGTCCGCTCCTCGAGAGCTGGGGCGCCCGGCCGGTGTTCCTCCTCGTCGCCGTCGGCCAGCTGCTCGCGGTGATCCCGTTCGCGCTCGTCGCGTTCGCGAGCCAACCGCTCGCGACGGAGCCGGTCGCCCCTACTTAGGCAGGTCCTCCAGCATGTGGCGCCAGAGGTTGTCCATCAGCCGGAAGCCGGCGGGGTAGAGGAGCACGGCGGGAAAGTCGAGCACCCCGGCCGAGAAGACCCGCGCCCCGGCCTCGGTCTCGTAGTAGCTCATCTCGGCATGGAGCCCGAGCCCGAACAGGTTCGGGATCAACGCGGGGACGCGCGTGCCCGGTGGGGAGTCCGCCGTCGTCATGTCGATCTCGATCCCGAACCCGCCGACCTCCTCGCCGAGCGTGTCGCCCATCCCGAGGCCGGTGCCGGCGAAGAGCCATGGGGTCGCGCCTGGGTCGCTGACGACGAACGGCGCCTGGCGCCGGCCGTCGTCGTTCGCCCGGTACTGGACGCCGCACAATCTGGCCTCGGGTCGCGAGGCCGTCCGCCACTTCGCGCCGCGCCGCATCGCGTTCCCCTGCTTCTCGACGCCCCAGAAGAAGTTGTTGGCGGAGAGGAAGACGAGGCGTCCACCGAGGTCGCGGTAGCGCTCGACGACGTCGTAGGCGTGCGCGGTCATGTACTCGCTGTGGCCGGGGAAGACGACGAGGTCGTAGAGCCGGCGCAGCTCGTCGCCGCTCGGGAACGCCTCGAGGTCGTCGTCGGCGAGGATGTCCGGCTCGCGCCGGGTCTTCTCGAGCCAGCGGAGGAACGGGAAGTCGTAGCGGCGGAAGCGCGGCGGAACGCCGCGGTCGCGGTAGGGCCGGTCGAGCAGCACGGGAGGAAGGCCTCCCGCGTACCAGGTGTCCCCCCAGCCGTCGCCGTCGGCGTCGTACAGGTTGTACGCCTGCCAGGTGTTCGTCGGCAGGACGGCCGCGACGCGCTTCGCGGAGGGTGTCTTCGGCCGGAGGACGAACGGCGCGAAGCCCATCCGTCCCTCGCTCGTCTCGAGCTTCGCCGTGTAGAGCCCCGTCGGCCAGTCGCCGGACTGGACGGTGATCGTCCGCGTCCGCGAGCGCTTGCCGCTCCAGTCGATCGTCACCGCGTCCCCCATGGGTAGCCCGGTCAGCTCGTCACTGCGGAGGTTGGGGTCCGGCCCGTGACCGACGCGGAGGAACGACAGTGTGAACGACGGCGCGTCGGCCTGCACGCGGAGCGCCATCGGCTCCTCCGGCAGATACGACCGGCGCGTGAAGGCCGCCTCGACGCCGAGCACGCGGACGACGGGAGCAGCCGCGCGCCCGGGGGCGGCGGGTCGCCGTCGACCGTAGACGCGCCGCTTGCCGTTGTCCCCGACGGTGAGCCGCATGACGTACGAGCCGACCGGGGTCTCCGGCGGGGGTCGCCAGACGAGCTCGTTCGGACCGGGCCCGAGGACCGCCGTCGTCGTCCATCGCACGTCGCTCCGGCCGATGCCCATCCGCACGGCGTCGAGCTGGACGCGCGTGCGACGCTCGAGGTCGAAGAGCACCTTCGCGCGGTCGCGACCTGCGATCCCGGGCGTGACGGTGACGAACATCGGCCGGTCGCCCGCGAACCGCTTCGCCGCGCCGCGGACCGTGAGAAGCGCTGCTCTCGGCGCGGCCTTGTCGCGGCCGAGCGCCACGCCGGGAACCGCCCCGAGCGCGGCCGCGGCGCCTGCCGCGACGCGAAGCAGGCGCCGCCGTGTGAGAGCTCCAACGCCCGGTCGCACCGCCCGGGAACCGTAGCGGTGCGACCGGCCGATCGACCCGGTCGAGGGGCCGTCCCCCGCGGCCCCCGACCGGATGCCGCTACGGGCGCCGACTCTTCCGAGCTAGGTGGCACTCCGGGCCGTCGCCCTGAGTGGCGGCGGACGCGCCCTGCGCATCGGTCGCCGTCACCTCGATCACGACGGGGCCGAAGTAGAGCCTGCCGTCGAACACGCAGTTCTCGAAGTACCCCTGCGTCCACGAGCCTGCTGCGTCGCTCGTCTCGGCGGATGAGTCGGTGCCCGAGCCCGGAGCGGGGCTCGAGCAGGCGAACGTCACCGAGCATCTCGCTGTTCGGGTGGTAGCCCGTCCCGGTCAGAACGCCATGCTGAAGCAAGGCGGCTCGTCAGTCATCACCCGTGACGACGCTGAGCATCGGGCTCACCGGTACTGCCGGCGGTGCGGGCGGCGCCGGCGGCACGTACTGCCCCGAGTACACCGCTGTCACGTCCACCGCCGCACCGGACACCGTCAGCTTGCAGGGGTTCCCCTGCCCGGCGCAGGCGCCCTCCCAGGACTCGAACTTGTGCCCCGGGGTGACGTGAGCGACGAGCGTGAGCTCGCGTCCCCGCTCGAGCGGCCTGATACACGCCAGCGGGCAATCCACGAAGTACGGATCGCTCCTGACGTAGCCCGCGCCCCACGGCTTGACGTCGACCGTGAGGATCGACGCGCCCGCCCACGTGTACCCGGAGCCGTCGTCCTCGGGCGGCTTCGTCTGCCCGGCACCCGGCAGTGCCACGGCGACGACCACCAACGTGACGAGGAGAAGCGCCCCCCGTACATGCATGCCTCTCATCGTGAGCCTCCTTGGTTTGCCCAGGCACTGCGCCTGGGCCTTGGGTTGAGGGTCGGCGACGGCGCTAACCGTCGGCTAACCGACACGGAACGAGAAGGGCATCGTGTGCTTGCTGCCGACGATCGTCATCGAGCCTCGGACGGTCGTCGGTGCCGACACTCTTGGTGCGA
Organism: uncultured Actinomycetes bacterium; assembly: GCA_963791895.1. Taxonomy (GTDB): domain Bacteria; phylum Actinomycetota; class Thermoleophilia; order Gaiellales; family Gaiellaceae; genus Gaiella. Next base: position 4,388 of record CAWBTY010000004.1, on the reverse strand, counting down.
TGAGCCGGCACGTGGCGATCCCCTCCGCGATCCGACCGCTCACCCGCCTCGTAGTCGCTCCCGTGCGCATCGTGCAAACGACCGACCCTGACGTGACCGGCTTGGCCGTCTCGAGCTGTTGCGCTCGCGCCCGGACGAGCACAGATCCACCCGCACGAGCCTTGACGGGTGCAACCGAGACGCGCAGAAGCCGAGGAGTGACAGGCTCGTCGCCCTCGACGTCGTCGTTGGTGCCGACGCAACCGCGATCATCCGAGTCGGTCTTGCCGTCGCCATCGTCGTCCCGCCCGTTGGCGCACTGCGCGATCGCGAGCTCGTAGCGCCACGAGCCGTTGTCCGGCGCGCGGTCGGCTGCCGCGATCTCGTCTCCTACCCACTTGGCGAAGACGAGCTCGAAGTCGAATCCCGTCGTCCCCGGGAGGAGCGTGCGAGGTAGCTGGACGCGCCACGCCGCGCTGCTCGAGCTGAGCTCGAAGCGCACGCTGATCCCGTTCGGCGGCGCGTCGACCCAGCCGCTGCCGTTCCAGACCTCCACGCTCGCGCTGCTCCGCTGGAAGACCCGTACCTCCTCGCCGTCGTCGCCCGTCGAGGGATTGCGGTCGGCGTCGATCATCAGCAGCCACGCCTGGTCGTCGGCCTGCCTGAGGTTCGGGAACGGATTCGGCACCGGGAAATGCAGGACCACCTCGGTGGCGTCGATCGAGACTGTCACGGTCGTCACGTCGTGCGCCGCGCCGCTGTCTCCCGCTGGGTCGTTGAACGTGGTATCGGCGTGTGCGGGCGCGGCCAGCACGAGTGCGGCGGCCACAGCTCGAAGGAACACTCGACAATTCATGAACTCTCTCCTCTTGGATGTCCGGTTCACAAACCGAGGCTGCCCCTTGTCGCTAACAGCGCACTAACCGAGGGCTGGCGTCCTCAGCTCGATTCGCACCACGACGCGGCCGCCGGCGGACTCCGAGGTCCCGACCTGGGCGAGGAGCGTCTCGTCGCGACCCACGCTCGCCTCGATGGACGACTGCGCGTTCCAGACGGGGCTCGCGCAGCCGAGGAAGACGAGCGTCGCCGGGTGGCTCCCCACCTGGCGATAGAGGCGGACGACGGGATCGAGCGGCGTGCTCCCGGCGAGGTCCACGACGACCCTGCCGCCTCGGCCCGGGCGCAACGCGTACCAGACGGACCGCGCGGTCGGGAGACACGGTGACGGCTCGTCGGGCGCCGTCGACGCCTCCTCGACGTCGATCGTCGCGACGAAGGGAAAGCTCGTGACCGGTAACGGGCGCGCGAGCCTTCCTGACGCCTTCTCCTCGAGCATCGTCACGTCTCCTCCTTCGGTCGGGTATCTCTCGCAGCCTCGGGGAGGGCGCCAACGATCCGCTAATCGCCCCTGTACGTCGCACGCGGACGGTGGTACGGTCGCCGCCGAAGGATCGGAGGCCGTCAGGTGGAGTACCTCCTGCTGGGACCGCTCGAGGTGCACTCCGCTCGGGAGCGGCTCCCACTGGGTGGACCGAGGCAGCGCGCGCTGCTCGCCGACCTCGCGCTCCACGCCGGCTCCGTCGTCTCGATGGACACGCTCCTCGACGACCTCTGGACCGGTGAGCCGCCCCCCACGGCTCAGGCTGTCGTCCAGAACGCCATCGCCCGCCTCCGCCGCGTGCTCGGCCGCGAGACGATCGAGACCCGCGCGCCCGGCTACCTGCTGCACGCCGACGTCGGAGCGATCGATGCGCGCCGCTTCGAGCGGCTCGTCCGCGACGCGCGCCCGCTGCCGCCGGCGGAGCGATCCGCCGCGCTACGGGACGCGCTCGCGCTCTGGCGCGGGCCACCGTTCGCCGACCTCGCGTTCGAGTCGTTCCTCCAGGACGAGATCGCGCGGCTCGACGAGCTGCGCCTGACCGCGCTCGAGGACCGGCTCGAGGCGGAGGTCGAGCTCGGCCACCACGACGCGGTCGTGCCCGAGGCATCCAGGCTCGCGGGCCAGCACCCGGCGCGCGAGCGGCTCTGCCGGCTGTCGATGCTCGCGCTGCACCGCGCGGGCAGGCAGCAGGAGGCGCTCGACGCGTACGAGGTGCTGCGCCGCTCGCTCGACGAGCTGTTCGGCCTCGAGCCGTCGCCCGAGACGCGCGCCCTGCAGCTGATGATCCTGAACCAGGATCCGGCGATCGCCGTCGGGCATGAGCCGTCCTCCGACGGTCGGCGCCGCCGTGCGCCGGCCGGTTGCCCTGCTCCTCGCCGAGCTGCTGCTCGACGAGGAGCTCGAGCTCGAGGCCGCCGGATCGGTGCTCGAGGACGCCCGCCGCGCGCTGACGGAGGTTGCCGCGCGTCACGGCGGCTCATTGTCGCCCGAGTCCGGCGTCGAGCTGATCGCGGCGTTCGGCGCCGAGGCGGCGCACGAGGACGATGTGCTTCGTGCCGCACGGGCTGCGGTCGAGCTGCACGAGATGCTCGCGCGGGCGTCGACGTCCGACGTGAGGCTGGCGGTCGGCACCGGCCGCCTGCTCGTCGAGGACGACCGGCCGGTACTCGTCGGGGCGGTGGTCGGCCAAACGCGACGCGCCCTACGCGACGCCGAGGCGGGCGACATCCTCGTCACGCCGGCCGCAGCGAGGCTCGGCGGCGATGCGCTCGAGCTCGATGCCGACGGGCGCCTGCTCGGTGTCCGGCCGGGTCGACCTCAGCCCACGGTCAGTTCCGCGCCGCTGGTCGGTCGCTCGGCCGAGCTCGCGGCCCTCCGAGCGGCGTTCGACCGCGCCGTCGAGACGGGCCGCCCGCAGCACGTGGTCGTCGTCGGTGAGGCGGGCATCGGCAAGAGCCGCCTCGTCTCCGCCTTCGTGAAGGACGTTGCCGCCGTCGTCCTCGAGGCTGCGTGCATCCCCTACGGCGAGGGCATCTCCTTCCTGCCGCTCCGTGAGCTGTACGAGCGGGCTGCAGCGCTGAACGACGAGCGACTCCGAGCTCGGGGAGCTGACGAGCGCGGACGTGGCACTGTCGGCCGCGCGGGCGCTCTTCGAGCACTTCACGGCTTCGGGGGCGCTCGTGGTCGTCCTCGACGACGTGCATTGGGCGGTGCCGACGTTCCTCGACGTCGTGGAGTACGCGATACGGGCGGTGGACGGCCCGCTGCTCGTCGTGTCCGCGAGCCGGCCGGAGCTCCTCGAGCAGCGCCCGGCCTGGGGAGAGACGGCGACACTGCTCGCGCCCCTGGCCGCCGACGACGCCCGCCGCCTCGTCGATGGCCTCCCGGAGCGAGAGGCGCTCGAAGAGAGTGTCGCCGACCTCGATCCTCGAGGCCGCCGACGGCGTGCCGCTCTTCCTCGAGCAGCTCGCCGCACATGCGGCGGAGTCCGACGCTGCGCGGCGCACCTATCCCGCCGACACTCGAAGCCCTTCTTGCGAGCCGCATCGACGCGCTCGAGCCGGGCGAGCGCAGCGTCCTGTCGCGGGCCGCAGTTGTCGGCCGTGTCTTCTCGCGCGAGGCGATCGGCGCGCTGACGCCTGAGGACGAGCTGCGCGGAACTCGACGGCCGTCTGGCTCGCTCGAGCGACGCCGGCTACGCACGCCGCGCGGCGTCGAGCACGAGTTCGTCCACCCGCTCGTCCACCAGGCGGCGTACGACGCGATCTGTCGCTCGGCGCGCGCCGCGATGCACGAACGCCTGGCACGGTGGCTCGACGAGCATGGCGAGGCGATGAGCTCGTCGGTGCGCATCTCGAATGCGCGGCCCTGGACGCGACTGACGGCGACCTCTCCACCGTGCTGTCTGGCGAGGCGGCGTTCCGACTGAGGCGAGCAGGCGCCCGCGCTGACGCACGTTCCGACGACTGGGCTGCGTTGAATCTCTTCCAGCGCGCCGCTGCGCTCCTCCCGGATGACGATTCGGATCGCCTCGAGATTGAATGCATGTTGGGGAAGACGCTTAAGGATCTCTCCGAGCTTCCGCGTTCAGTCGCCCTTCTCGAGAGCGTCGTCGACCGGAGCCGTATTGCGGGTAACCGCCGGATCGAACTGCGGGCCGAAGTGGAGCTCGTCTGGCCCCGTCTCCTCGATGGATCGCTATCCATCACGGTCGCCGGAGCCCTTCTGGACGAGGCGATCACGTACTTCAGCGAGATGCGTGACGATCTGGGACTTGCCCGCGGAGAGTTCGCTCACGCACTCCGACTGGGCGAGTTCGGGAACCGCGCCGATCTTGCGTACGAGCACCTGATGAGCGCTGACGATGCCTACCGGCGCGCCGGGCTAGACGGGCAGGTGTCTGCGGGTGTGGTCTGGCTCGCCGTTCAGGGAACGCCGACCGTCGATGATGCGATTGAGCTGTGCCAGCGCCAATTCGCGCGTTACCCGGAGCATGTACGGTCGCTTGCTTCCATTCGCGTCTGGCTGG
>CAWBTY010000003.1:0-117361 GCA_963791895.1 uncultured Actinomycetes bacterium | reverse complement strand
TCTTCCACGAGCAGGCGACCCGTGCCGACCGCAAGGCGGACATCGACGTCTCTTCCTCGGAGGATCTCGTGGAGCTCGACCCCGGCGCGCGCGGCGCGGAGCACATCGTCCTCGTGCGCGCCCACGGCACCGAAGGCCGCGAGCAGCTCCACGCCCGACTCCCGGCGACCGTTCCGCCGTGTCGCGCAACGACCTCCTCCAGCGCCAGGCGCGCGTCCCGAGACGATCGCCCCGGCGGTCTCGAGCTCGAGCTCGTCGTCGAGCAGGAGCTCGGCGAGGAGCAGGCCACCGGCCGGCGGACCGCGCCGCCGACCTGGAGTCTCATGCGCCGCCGTGATCGCCGGGTCCTGCGTGAGAATCATCACCTGCAACGCACGGGTCTCGACAGACGGCTCGAGGCCGTAGAGCTCGTCGAGCGAGCGGCGCAGCGCCTCGTAGGCGTCGAGCGCGTCCTGCTGACGTCCCGCGCGGTGAAGTGCGAGCATCAGCATCCGGCACAGCCGCTCCCGCGACGGATGCTGCGCGGTGAGCGCGGATGCCTCGGCGACGACGGCGTCGTGACGGCCGAGCTCGATCTCGGCGTCGAGGCGATCCTCGAGCGCCGTCAGGCGGAGCTCCTCGAGCCGCGCGATCTCGTCCTGGAGGAACGACTCGAACGCGAGATCGGCGAACGCCGGGCCGCGCCAGAGCGCGAGCGCGTCCCGTAGCGACGCGGATCGCTCCGTGGGCGGCAGCGGCCGCGCGTCGCGGACGAGCCGCTCGAAGCGGCGCGCGTCGATCGCACCTAGGTCCGCGTGCAGCACGTAGCCGGGCGATCGGGTCTCGATCGTCTCGCGGCCGAGGACTCTGCGCAGCCGGGAGACGGCGTTCTGGACGACCGCCTCGGCCGTGGGGGGCGGCTCACCGGTCCAGAGGTCGTCGAGGAGCGTGTCCATCGAGACGACCGAGCCGGAGTGGAGCGCGAGGTCGGCAAGCAGCGCGCGCTGCCTCGGTCCACCCAGCGGGAGCCGCTCCCCAGCGGAGTGCACCTCGAGCGGTCCCAGCAGGAGGTACTCCACCTGACGGCCTCCGATCCTTCGGCGGCGACCGTACCACCGTCCGCGTGCGACGTACAGGGGCGATTAGCGGATCGTTGGCGCCCTCCCCGAGGCTGCAGAGATACCCGACCGAAGGAGGAGACGTGACGATGCTCGAGGAGAAGGCGTCAGGAAGGCTCGCGCGTCCGTTGGCGGTCACGAGCTTTCCCTTCGTCGCGACGATCGACGTCGAGGAGGCGTCGACGGCGCCCGACGAGCCGTCACCGTGTCTCCCGACCGCGCGGTCCGTCTGGTACGCGTTGCGCCCGGGCCGAGGCGGCAGGGTCGTCGTGGACCTCGCCGGGAGCACCCCGCTCGATCCCGTCGTCCGCCTCTATCGCCAGGTGGGGAGCCACCCGGCGACGCTCGTCTTCCTCGGCTGCGCGAGCCCCGTCTGGAACGCGCAGTCGTCCATCGAGGCGAGCGTGGGTCGCGACGAGACGCTCCTCGCCCAGCTCGGGACCTCGGAGTCCACCGGCGGCCGCGTCGTCGTGCGAATGGAGCTGAGGACGCCAGCCCTCGGTTAGAGGACGGTTAGCGCCGTCGCCGACCCTCAACCCAAGGCCCAGGCGCAGTGCCTGGGCAAACCAAGGAGGTTCACGATGAGAGGCATGCATGTACGGGGGGCGCTTCTCCTCGTCACGTTGGTGGTCGTCGCCGTGGCACTGCCGGGTGCCGGGCAGACGAAGCCACCGGAGACCGACGGCTCGCTCTACTCGTGGTTCGGCGCGGCGACGCTCAGCGTCGACGTGAAGCCTTGGGGAGGCGGGTACGTTCGCAGCGACCCGTTCCTGATCGACTGCCCCATGGCGTGTATCCGGCCGTTCGAGTCGGGCACGTGAGGTGAAGCTCACGGCGTACATGACCCCGGGGCACACGTTCAAGGGCTGGGAAGGCGCCTGTGCCGGACAGGGGAACCCGTGCACCATCAAGGTCTCCGGCGGAGTGGAGGTCACAGCGGTGCTCGACGGACAGTTCGTGCCGCCGACGCCACCGCCCCTGCCACACCGCCAGCGTCCGGCTCACCGCCGGCGGCTCCGTCGGAGCGTCAACCCTGCGCTGAGTGTCGTGACGCGCCGGGCGAATGTCCGAGTTGCTTCACCACCGTCCTGAGCGGAACGGGCTTCCATCCGAACAGCTCGATCTCGATCACCTTCGTCTATCTCGAGCCCCGCCACCGGCGATCAGGTCTTCCAAGACGTCGAGACAAGCGACGCCTCCGGATCGTGGACGCAGGGCTTCTTCGAGCCGTGCATCTTCGACGGTGGGCCCTATGTCGGCCCGGTCGAGGCCGACGTGATCGCAACGGATGCGGAAGGCGCCTCCGCGACGGGCCACTCGAGCGGCGTCTGCCCAGAGCAGCCAGCGCCTCCGTCCTCGTGACGAGCTAGGCGTTCGCCGCGGACATCCGGTCGAGGGCCGCGGGGGACGGCCCCTCGACCGGGTCGATCGGCCGGTCGCACCGCTACGGTTCCCGGGCGGTGCGACCGGGCGTTGGAGCTCTCACACGGCGGCGCCTGCTTCGCGTCGCGGCAGGCGCCGCGGCCGCGCTCGGGGCGGTTCCCGGCGTGGCGCTCGGCCGCGACAGGGCCGCGCCGAGAGCAGCGCTCCTCACGGTCCGCGGCGCGGCGAAGCGGTTCGCGGGCGACCGGCCGATGTTCGTCACCGTCACGCCGGGGATCGCAGGTCGCGACCGCGCGAAAGTGCTCTTCGACCTCGAGCGTCGCACGCGCGTCCAGCTCGACGCCGTGCGGATGGGCATCGGCCGGAGCGACGTGCGATGGACGACGACGGCGGTCCTCGGGCCCGGTCCGAACGAGCTCGTCTGGCGACCCCCGCCGGAGACCCCGGTCGGCTCGTACGTCATGCGGCTCACCGTCGGGGACAACGGCAAGCGGCGCGTCTACGGTCGACGGCGACCCGCCGCCCCCGGGCGCGCGGCTGCTCCCGTCGTCCGCGTGCTCGGCGTCGAGGCGGCCTTCACGCGCCGGTCGTATCTGCCGGAGGAGCCGATGGCGCTCCGCGTGCAGGCCGACGCGCCGTCGTTCACGCTGTCGTTCCTCCGCGTCGGTCACGGGCCGGACCCCAACCTCCGCAGTGACGAGCTGACCGGGCTACCCATGGGGGACGCGGTGACGATCGACTGGAGCGGCAAGCGCTCGCGGACGCGGACGATCACCGTCCAGTCCGGCGACTGGCCGACGGGGCTCTACACGGCGAAGCTCGAGACGAGCGAGGGACGGATGGGCTTCGCGCCGTTCGTCCTCCGGCCGAAGTCACCCTCCGCGAAGCGCGTCGCGGCCGTCCTGCCGACGAACACCTGGCAGGCGTACAACCTGTACGACGCGGACGGCGACGGCTGGGGGGACACCTGGTACGCGGGAGGCCTTCCTCCCGTGCTGCTCGACCGGCCCTACCGCGACCGCGGCGTTCCGCCGCGCTTCCGCCGCTACGACTTCCCGTTCCTCCGCTGGCTCGAGAAGACCCGGCGCGAGCCGGACATCCTCGCCGACGACGACCTCGAGGCGTTCCCGAGCGGCGACGAGCTGCGCCGGCTCTACGACCTCGTCGTCTTCCCCGGCCACAGCGAGTACATGACCGCGCACGCCTACGACGTCGTCGAGCGCTACCGCGACCTCGGCGGACGCCTCGTCTTCCTCTCCGCCAACAACTTCTTCTGGGGCGTCGAGAAGCAGGGGAACGCGATGCGGCGCGGCGCGAAGTGGCGGACGGCCTCGCGACCCGAGGCCAGATTGTGCGGCGTCCAGTACCGGGCGAACGACGACGGCCGGCGCCAGGCGCCGTTCGTCGTCAGCGACCCCGGCGCGACCCCATGGCTCTTCGCCGGCACCGGCCTCGGGATGGGCGACACGCTCGGCGAGGAGGTCGGCGGGTTCGGGATCGAGATCGACATGACGACGGCGGACTCCCCACCGGGCACGCGCGTCCCCGCGTTGATCCCGAACCTGTTCGGGCTCGGGCTCCATGCCGAGATGAGCTACTACGAGACCGAGGCCGGGGCGCGGGTCTTCTCGGCCGGGGTGCTCGACTTTCCCGCCGTGCTCCTCTACCCGGCCGGCTTCCGGCTGATGGACAACCTCTGGCGCCACATGCTGGAGGACCTGCCTAGGTAGGGGCGACCGGCTCCGTCGCAAGCGGTTGGCTCGCGAACGCGACGAGCGCGAACGGGATCACGGCGAGCAGCTGGCCGACGGCGACGAGGAGGAACACCGGCCGGGCGCCCCAGCTCTCGAGGAGCGGTCCCGCGATCAGCATGCCGATGGGACCGGCGAGCATCGCAGCGGTGATGACGCCGGTCATGACCTTGGCGCGAACCGCCTCCGGCGAGCGGATCGTGATGACGCCGATCAGCGGGGCGTTGACGAGAGGCCCGAAGAAGGACGAGAGCGCGAGCGCGACCACGATCGCGGGGATCGGCAACTCGATCGCGAGCGCGAAGACGGGCAGGGTGAGCGCGACGAACGCCGTCGCCCCCAGACGGAGGGGCTCGTAGCGCCCGACGAGCCGGACGGCGGCGAGGCTCCCGAGCACGGCACCCGCGCCGAACGCCGCGAAGAAGACTCCAGCCACGCGCGAGCTCGAGTACTCCTCGTACGCGAGCACGGTGAGTCCCGCGACGAGCATCTGCCCGAACCCGTTCGCGAAGAGCGCCGTGAAGCAGAGGACGCGGAGCATCCGATCTCGCAGGACGTACCGGATCCCCGCGAGGATTCCCTTGCCGTCGTCCGTCTGCGGCTTCGGCGGACGATGCGGGACGAAGAGCGCGAGCAGCGCGAACGAGACGAGGAAGGTCGCCGCGTCCACGTAGAGGACGACGGGCGCGCTGAACGTCGCGATCAGGATCCCGGCGGCGGCCGGGCCGAGGAGCGACGTCGCCCGCCGCGCTCCCTCGACGAGAGCCGTGCCTGGGAGACGACCCGCTCGTCGTCGCCGACGAGCTCGGGCAGGATCAGCGCCTGCGAGGCGAAGTACGGCGCGATGAAGACGCCGACGAATGCGACCAGCACGAGCAGGAGCGGGAAGCTCAGCCAGCCGAGCTCGTGCAGGAGCGGGATCGAAGCGATCAGCGGCGCCCGCGCGAGATCCGCGACGAGCATCGTGCGGCGCGCGCCCCAGCGCGCGATGACCGCCCCCGACGGGATGCCGAGGATCGCGATCGGCGCGAGCTCGGCTGCGAGCACGATGCTCATCCGCGTCGGCGAGCCGGTCGTCGCGAGGACGAACCACGGCAGCGCGAGGAACGTCATGTGCGAGCCGAGCGACGAGATGACCTGAGACGTGAGCAGCGCCCCGATGCCGCGTGCGCGAAGGACGTTCATGCGCCCACCGCCGACGTCAGGGTCGCCGTCCCCTCACGCCGGCGCACGACGAAGCTCGACACGGCGACGAGGGTCATGGCGAGCGTTTGCGTCGCGGCAAAGGCGACGAGGACGGGTTGCGGCCCGAACGCGTCGAGCACCGGCCCGACGCCGAAGACGCCGAGCGGCTGGGCTAGGCCGAAGATCATCACGTTGACCGTCATCACGCTCGGCCGTAGCTGCGGCGGCACCCGCAGGGTCATCAGCGAGTGGATCGAGGGGTTGACGAGCCCGTTCGCCACTCCGGAGAGGCAGAGTGCGACCGCCGCGAGCCAGGCAGTCGGGTCGATCGTCAGGAGCCAGAGCGGCAACGCCTGGCCGAGGATGCACGTCCCGACGAGCGTCAACCCGGACATGCGCTCGAGGAGGACCTTGTACGCAACGACGTTGCCGGCGACCGCGCCGACGCCGAACGAGGCGAGCAGCCAGCCCGCGATCCGAGGGTCGGCGCCGAAGCGGGTGACGACCAGCACCGGCACGCTGACGAAGAAAGCCGTCCACGCCGTGTCCCCGAGCGCGAAGAGCGGGATCCAGAGCCGCAGGAGCGGCTCCCGGGCGAGAAACCGCAGCCCACGGCGCGCGCCCACGTCCTCGTCCGCCGGCGGCAGCGGCGCGGGTCTCGGCACGAGCGTCAGCAGGAGCACCGACGAGACGACGTAGGTGCCCGCGTCGACGACGAGCGCCCACGGCGCCGAGACCGTCGCGATCAGGATCCCGCCGAGCACCGGGCCGAGCAGCATCGTGATGCGCGTCGCGCCCTGGAACAGCGCATTCGCCCGGCCGACGAGCGCCTCGTCCTCGCCGAGCAGCTCCGGCACGATCACCTTCTGGGCGGCGAAGTACGGCCCCGCGAGCGCGCCGAGGAGGAAGGCGAGCACCAGGATCGCGCCGAAGGCGTCCACGCCCGCCCAGTGCAGCACCGGGATCGCGAGCATCAGCGGCGCGCGGATCGCATCCGCGAGCACCATCGTCTTCCAGGCGCCGAGGCGGCGGAGCACGGCGCCCCCGGGGATGCCGAGCACGGCGAGGCCGATCAGCTCCGCGCCGACGACCGCGCTCATGCGCGTCGCGGAGCCGGAGGTGACGAGCACGAACCACGGCAGTGCGAGCCATGTCATCTGCGACCCGGTCGTCGAGACGACCTCGGCCGCGAGCAGGGCGACAACCGGTCGCCGGCGGAGCAGCGACCGCTCGGTCAGACGAGCCACTCGCCGTCGCGCTGCACGGGCTCGCCGTCGAGCTCGATGCGCGTGCCCGGGAGACGCAGATCCTTGACGATGTCCCAGTGGATCCGCGAGACGTTCGTCCCGCCGAGGTCGGGTAGTCCGTTCCCGAGCGCGAGATGGACGGTGCCGTCGATCTTCTCGTCGAAGAGCGTGTTGCGCATGTAGCGCGTGATGCCGGGGTTGCAGCCGATCCCGAGCTCGCCGAGCCTGCGCGCGCCCTCGTCGCTGTCCAACGTCTCGACGAGGAATTCCTCGTTCGAGTCGGCCGTTGCCTCGACCACCTTGCCGCCCTCGAAGCGGAGCCGGATGCCGTTGAGCTCGCGGCCGCTGTAGACCGCCGGAAACTCGGTGAACGCGATCGTGCCCTCGGCGGAGTCCTCGACCGGGCAGCCGAAGAACTCGCCGCCCGGGATGTTCGCACCGCCCGCGTCGACCTTCATCGACCTGCCTGCGAGCGAGAGACGTAGGTCGGTGCCCTCGCCGATGATGCGTACCTCGCCCGCGGCGTCGAAGCGGTCCGCGTACCGCTGCATGCGCTCGCGCTCGGCGTCCCAGTCGCGGAGACAGGCGCCGTAGAGGAAGTCGGCGAACTCGTCGGTCGACATCCCGGCGTCCTGCGCCAGCGCGGGCGTCGGATACTGGCAGCCGACCCACGCCAGCTCGTGGCTGAACATGCGCTCGAGCGCCGGGCGGTAGGCCGCCTGGATCGCCGCCGTGCGCTCGGCGGAGACGTCGCTGGCGTCGCGCGTGTTCTCGGGAGCGACGACGACGATCAGCGCGTCGCATGTCTCGAGTGCGTGCTGCTCGATCGACGCGGCGACCGCGAGCCGCTCGAGCGGCGCCGAGCGAACCCAGGTGCGCGAGGTGATCGACGAGTCGTCGAAGGTGAGCCGCAGGAGCGCGTAGGCGTCCCGCTCGGCGATGACACGCTCGATCTCCTGGATGAGCGGCCGTGCGAGAGGCGAGCCGGCGACGAGGACCTGCCAGCCGGGCTGCACGCCCACGCAGGTGTCGACGAGGAGCTCGGCGAGTTGACGATTCCTGGGGTCTGTCATGCCGCCAATATAAGACGTACGTACTGTTTTGTAAAATCGGGACCGTGCCCCGCCTGACCGAAGCTCAGAAGTCCGTCCGCCGCGAGCGCATCCTCGACGGCGCGAGGCGTTGCTTCGCGCAGCATGGCTACGAGGGCGCCACCGTCGTGCGCCTCGAGCAGGAGATCGGCCTCTCGCGGGGCGCGATCTTCAACTGGTTCCCGTCGAAGGAGGAGCTCTTCATCGCGCTTGCGGCGCGCGACAACGAGCGTCTGCTCCTCGTCTTCGCCGAGCAGGGGCTCGAGGCGATCCTCGACGCGCTGCTACGCGACGACCCCGACTGGCTCGCCGTCTACCTCGAGTTCGGCCGCCGGCTGCGGACGGACAGCGAGCTCCGCGAGCGCTGGAAGTCGATCGCCCCGGAAGGCGCGCGCGAGCGCAGCCGCGCGTGGATCGAGGAGGGGCAGGCCGCGGGGCGCCTGCGCTCGGACGTCTCCGCACAGGAGATCGGGCACTTCCTCGGCGTGATCCTCGACGGGATCGCCGTCCAGCGGGCGCTCGGCTTCGACGCCCCCGAGCCGGCGCTGCTCCATCGGCTAACGCGAGACGCGATCGGGGCGAAGCGATCCGCACGCCAGGTGTCCGACTTGAAGTCGGACACCGAGGCTGGCTATGCCCAGCTCCTCCTCGTAGGCCTCGGCGTACACCCGCTCCGCGTCCAGCACGCGGCTCGACGTAGGCGCGTGTCTCGGGGAACTGGATCCCGACTCCCTTCCGCCGCCAGGCATCGACGTTGCCCGGGCCGGCGTGGTACGCGGCGAGGGCGGTGCGGAGGTCGTCGTCGTAGCGGTCGAGCAGGCTTCGCAGGTACCAGGAGCCGTAGCGGACGTTGAGCTCGGGGTCGAGCAGATCGGCTGCGACGAATCGGTCGCCACCCGTCCGTGTCGCGATCCCGCGCGCGGTGTCGGGCAGCAGCTGCATCAGGCCCACCGCGCCGGCGGCCGACCGGGCCGCGGGATCGAACTTGCTCTCGGAGTAGATCACCGCCGCGAGCAACGTGGGAGGCAGGTCGTAGTTCCTCGCGTGCCCGCGGACGATGGCCTCGTAGCGGAGTGGGTAGCGGACACGCTGGTACCACTCCGGCTCCGCGCTCACGACCCACGCAGCAAAGCCGCCCACGGCCGCGAGCGCGAGCAGCAGCACGACGACGAACCGCCTCACCGGAGCGTTCCGGCTTCGGCCTCGAGCTTCGCCATGACCTCCCCCACCCACGCGTGGAGGTCTTCGAACGTCCCGGTGTTGACGTAGTGGTAGTCGGCGCGCCGCACCTTCTCGCGGTCCGGCAGGAGCCGCGCGTCGCGGTCGTCGCGGGCGACGCGACGGCGCTGCTCGCGCAGCGCCGTGGGTGCGGTGATCACGACGACGCGGTCGAAGCGCTCCTGCGCGCCGACCTCGTAGAGGAGCGGCACCTCGGTGACGCAGACCCGTGGCGGCTCGTCGAGCTGCGCCAGCTGCTCGCGCCACTCGAGGTACTCACGGGAGACGAGCGGATGCAGGAGCTGCTCGAGCCAGTCCAGTCGCTCCCGGTCTGCGAAGACCGCCTGGGCGATGCGCGCCCGGTCGGGTCGGCCGTCGGCTCCGAGGACGCCCTCTCCGAGCTTCGCGACGATCGCGTCGCGCACGCCGTCGTCGCTCGCCAGGAGGTGGTGGACGATCGCGTCGCTCGAGACCGTGGCGGCCCCGTGCGCCCGAAACGCGTCGAGCGCAGTGGACTTGCCGGCGCCGATTCCCCCGGTGATCGCGACCGCGACCGGCCGGGTCACTCGTTCGTGTCGGGCTCGGGCTCGGCTTCGTCGTCGGCCGCGGGCGCCTCGATGTTGAGCGCCTCGGCGGCGGCGTCGGTCGAGATGTCCTCGGCCTCCGGCGCGTCCTTCGTCGCCTCGTCCGGATCGCTCGCGACCTCATCGGTCGACGGCTGCCGCCTCGTCTTCGGTGGCAGCCTCGCTGGGCGGCTCGTCCGTCTCGACGGTGTCGGCGATCTCGTTCTCGGGCGACGGCAGTGCCTCGACCGCCGGCTCTGGCTCGTCGGCCTCGGAGCCTGGCTCCGACTCGAGGTCGTCGTCGAGCACGATCGAGGCGCTCGACGGGAAGGCCTCCTCCGAGAGCTTCAGGTCGGGGGTCGAGTGCACGGACTCCCCTCCGTCGGCCCGCGGCACGGGCACGGCGCCCTCCTCGACCCGCTTGAGCGAGAGCGAGAGCCTGCGGCGCTCGCCGTCGATCTCGAGGATGAGGACGTTGACCGGATCGCTCTGCGAGACGACCTCGCGCGGGTTCTCGACGTGGTGGTTCGCGAGCTCCGAGATGTGGACGAGCCCCTCGACGCCCGGAAGGATCTCGACGAAGGCGCCGAACGTGACGACCTTCGTCACGCGGCCCTCGACGACGTCTCCCTCGCCGTAGCTGTCGAGCACCTGCTGCCACGGGTCGGACTGCGTCTGCTTGAGCCCGAGCGAGATGCGCTGGCGGTCGCGGTCGATGTCGAGCACCTTGACCTTGACCGTCTGGCCGATGTCGAGCACTTCGGACGGGTGGTTGACGTGCGACCACGAGAGCTCCGAGATGTGGATCAGGCCGTCCATCCCGTCGAGGTCGACGAAGGCGCCGAAGTCGACGATGTTGGAGATGGTGCCCTCGACGACGTCGCCCGGGTTCAGCCGGTCGAGGATCGCCTGGCGCATCTCCTTGCGCTCGTCCTCGAGGACGGCGCGGCGCGAGAGGACGACGTTGTTGCGCGAGCGGTTGAGCTCGATCACCTTGCAGCGCAGCTCCTTGGCGAGGAACTCGTCGAGGTCCTGGACGCGGCGGATGTCGACGAGCGACGCCGGCAGGAAGCCGCGAACGCCCAGGTCGAGGATGAGGCCGCCCTTGACGACCTCGATCACCTTGCCGTTGACGGGCTCGCCGCTCTCCGCGGCAGCCTCGATCGCCTTCCAGGCGAGCTCGAAGCGCGCGCGCTTCTTCGAGAGGAGGAGGCGCCCCTCGGCGTCCTCCTTCGTCATCACGAGCGCGTCGATCTCGTCGCCGACCGTCACCTCGTCGGCCGGGTTCACGTTGCGGCGAATCGAGAGCTCGGCGACCGGGATGACGCCTTCCGACTTGTAGCCGATGTCGACGAGCACCTCGTCCTTGTCGACGCGAACGACCGTGCCGTGGACGACCTCGCCCTCGTTGATCGTCGGGAAGGTGCCCTCGTAGTCGGGGATCAGCTCCCCGTCAGGGCCTGTCGTCCAGACCCCTTCCTCGGCCTGCGTCGGCGTTTCGAGTGCGTTGTTGCTCATCGGAGCGCTGGAGTATAGCGGGGGATTCGCAGTGCGAATCCCCCGCTAGATGCGGCTCTTGGCGGTCGCTAGGGAAGCCGCGTGATGCGGTTCTGCGGGCCGGGCGGCACCGGCTCGAAGGGCGCGACGCCGTCGCTGTACTGCTGGAAGTAGCGGACGAGGGCGTCGAGGTCGATCTCCCCACCGAGCGCGTTCGTGCACTGGTTGAAGACGGTGAAGCCGTCTCCGCCGCTTGCGAGGAAGCTGTTCATCGTCACGCGATACGGCGTCGCCGCACCGAGCGTGACGCCACCCAGCTTGATCGAGGCCGGATCGATCCTCGATCCCTGTGGGGCGCCTGCGCTCCAGGAGTACGTGAACCCGTTCGAGACCTGGAGGATCCGTGACGTCGAGGTTGCGATCTGCGGGAAGATCTGCTGCTCGAGGAGCGCGTCGATCTGCGCTCCCGTGCAGGTCTTGACGACGAGCGAGTTCCCGAAGGGCTGGACGTCGAAGAGCTCGCCGTACGTCACCTGACCCGCGGGCTCGCCGCCCGGCGACCTCGCAAAGAGGAGCTCGGTGCGGATCCCGCCCGGGTTCATGAACGCGATCACGGAGGCGCCGAAGTCCGTCGGCTGCGTCGCCTTCAGCTGCGCGTCGGCAATCACGTCGCCGAGGGCGGACTCTCCGGTCGGAGCATTCCCGCCGGCGGAGACCCGCGTGATGTCGGCGGTGATCGCGCCGACGATCTGGTTCGCGATCGGTGCCGAGGCCGTCCTGTAGCGATCGACGATCGCGGTGAGCGCCGGATCCTTCGCGACGTCCTGCGTGACGACGACGTTCCGGGCCGTGACCGACTTGACGTCCTTGGACTGGTGGTCGATCACGAGGTCGATGTCGGTGATGACGCGACCGAAGGACGAGGCGCTGGTGAGGAGCTTCCCGGTGCCGTCGAAGTTCGGGCAGATGTACGGCGCGTGCGTGTGCCCGCTCACGATGACGTCGACCCGCGAGTCGAGCCCGGCGGCGATCGCCTTGATCTCGGTGCCGCCGAAGTTGACGCACCGGTTGACGTCCGTGTAGGCGTCGGGGTTCGGCGTGCCGGGGAACGCGCCTGGAGCAGGCGGGTTCTGGAATCCACCCTGATGCAACAGCACGACGAATGCCCGCACGCCGTTCTCGTTCCGGAGCTTCTCGACGAGGGCGTTGGTCGTCGCGACCTCGGGCAGGAACTTGAGGCCCGCGACCCCCGAGGGCGTGACGATCGTCGGGGTCGCCTCGAGCGTCAGCCCGATGAACGCGATCTTCGCGTTGTCGATCTTGCGGATCTCGTAGGCCGGCAGGATCGTCTCGTTGGTCGCCTCGCTCACGACGTTCGCGGCGAGGTACTGGAAGATCGCGCCGGGAAACGGCTCGACGACGCAGTGGTCGGGAGCGGTGCAGCCACCGAACTGCATCCGGTGGAGCTCCTGCAGGCCTTCGTCGAACTCGTGGTTCCCGACGCCGGAGACGTCGAGCCCGAGGGCGTTCAGCGAGTGGATCGCCGGCTCGTCGTGAAACAGGCCGGAGATGAGCGGCGAGGCGCCGATCAGGTCACCGGCGCCCACGGTGATCGTGTTCGTGTTCGCCGTGCGGAGACCCTTGAGGTGCGTGGCGAAGTACTCGACGCCGCCGGCCGGAACGGTGCGCGGAGTCCAGGCATTGCCTGCCGCATTCGGCACGCAGCAGCCGGTCTGGATCGTCCCCGGCGTGCCCGGCTCCAGATGGCCGTGGAAGTCGTTGAACGCGAGCAGCTGGACGTTCGTGTCCTTGTCCTTCGGACCCTTCTCGTTCGGCCCTTTGGCCGCGAGCGCCTGCGGCGCCGCGATCGCGACGGCTGCCACGAGCAAGCTTACGAGGGCGGTTATCCGCCTCATGCAATTCCTCCCCTATCGAAGTCGTGACGGATTCGGCGGCACCCTAGCCGCAGCTCGATGCCGAAGTGGTCACTCCCTGGCGTCGGCCCAGGTGTCCCCGACGCGCCGATCTCCACGGCGGGCTCCGTGTCGAGCACGCAGCAGTTGCGCGGCGTTAGCGCGTGGTTGGACCGGGGTCTCACGATGGGTCCGTGCGGATCGCCGCTTCACTCGCCGGAGCTGCCTGCCTCGCCTCTCGTCGCGACCGCGGGGGCTGCGACGCAGGCGGCCGCGACGGAGGCGGGACCGGCCGGAAAGCTCGTATTCGCGGCAGCCGGCCATGGCAGTCCGGCGCTCTATGTCGCGAACGCCGACGGGACCGGGTTCCAACGGTTGCTCGGGTCGCGCGGCATCGGCGGCGCCTCTGCACGCGCGGTCTGGTCGGCGGACGGCACCAGGGTGGCCTTCGACGAAGGCTCCGTCGGCAGTATCTGGGTCGCCTCCGCCGACGGCTCCGGCCTTCGTCGGGTGACCAGATCGGGAAGCGGCCCGGTGTGGTCGCCCGACGGTAGCCGGATCGCGTTCAGCGACTCCCTCGACGTGTACGTCGTGGAAGCGGACGGCGACAATCGCAGGCTGGTCGGGAACTCGACCGCCATCGGCGCGGGCTGGTTGCCGGCGTGGTCGCCGGATGGGCGCCAGGTGGCCTTCGGAATCGAGGACGCCCTCGTGCTCATCGGCATCCCTGACGGCAGCCGGACGACGATCCGCACGTCTGGGCGCCGTCCCGGTCATGTGGCGTGGTCTCCCGACGGGGCGATGCTCGCCTTCGTCTCCGGCGACCGCCTCTTCGTCGTCGGTGTGGACGGACGCGGCGAGCGCCCACTCGCGCGGCACGTCGGCTACGAGGACTTCGACAACGCACCTGCGTGGTCGCCGGACGGGCGGTCGCTCGTGTTCGAGGTCGACTCCGAGAGGGACTACGGAAGCGACGCCATCTTCACGGCCCGCGCCGACGGCACTCGGCTGACGCCGACTGACCCGAGCGACGGGCGAGAACTACACGGACCCGGTCTGGTCGCCCGACGGGCACCAGATCGCGTTCAACAGGACGCGCATCCGCGGGTCGTACGACGCGGACGTGTTCGTCGTTAACGTCGACGGAACCGGCCTGACACCTCTGACGAGCGCGTTCCCCGACGACCTCGACTACGGCGCCCCGAGCTGGACGACCGGGCGCGTCCGCGCGGCTCCACGTCCCGTCGCGCGGATGCTGCAGCCGACGAGCGCACCAGTCGCCACGACGAAAGGAGTCGTCGACCTCGTCGCGCACAGCGGGGCACGAGGCGCGGCGGTCGTCTCCGACGCTACGAGCGGAGCCTGCGCCCTGACGACGTGGGGGCCTCGGCGTGTGGCCGCTCGCCCGCGCCCGATCGCGGGGGGATCACACACCTGTGTCGACGACGTGACGCTTTCGCCGACGCACGCGTACTGGACGCTGAACTACGAGGAGGGCAACCACGGACGTCTCGTCGACCTCTGGTCACGTTCGGAGAACGGGAGGTCGAAGCAGCTCGACTCCGCCGACTACGACGTGCGACCCTACTTTCTCGGCAACCTGCGCGGGGACGCGACGATCCAGGTCTACAACACGTGGTGGGGGTCGTGGCGAACGCCCAAGGGTGCCAAGCTGTGGCGCCTGGACGGCACGCGGAAGCACGTCATCCGCACCGGGCCCGACAGCGCCCCGGTGATCGCGGCAGGCGCCGGGAGGGTCGCCGTTCTCACCGCCGACGACTCGGTGGTCGTGCTCGACACCTCGGGCCGCCTGCGTGGACGGATCCGGGTCGGCCGCGGCCCGGTGCTCGGCGCCGCGCTCGACCGGGAGCAGCTCGTCCTGCTCCGGCGCAGGGCGATCGAGGTCTACGACCTGCGCAGCGGACACCGGCGCCGCTCGCGCGAGCTCGAGGCGAGCCCGGTACCCGTGTGGCTCCACGACGCGCACGGCGACCTGGTCGTGTACTCGCGCGGCGTCGCGATCACCCTGCTCCGGCTCTCATCCGGGCGAAGCGTCGTGCTCGACCTGCCGAACCAGGCTGGTCCGACCTCCGCAGCGCTCGAGCCCGACGGTCTCTACTACTCGTTCAACGTCGCCCACGCGCCGAGGCCGGGTCGGATCGCGTTCGTTCCCCGCGGCGCCCTGGTGCGGGCGGTCGGCTGAGGGCGACGCCGGCGGCTATTCCTTCGCGGCGGCCCAGGTGTCCCCCACGCCGACCTCGACGGCGAGCTCCGGGTCGAGCGGGTAGGCGCCGACCATCTCCTCGCGGACGAGCTCCTTGACGGCGGTCGTCTCGACCTCCGGCACCTCGAGCAGGAGCTCGTCGTGCACCTGGAGCACGAGGCGCGCCGCGCGTCCCTCGTTCCGCAGCCGTTCGTGGATCCGCACCATCGCGACCTTGATGACGTCGGCGGCCGTCCCCTGCATGATCGTGTTCACGGCGAGCCGCTCGCCCAGCGACCGCGTCTGGCGATTCGCCGCCCGGAGCTCGGGCATCGGGCGCCGGCGACCGAGCAGCGTGGTCACGAAACCCTCGTCGGACGCGTCCGCGATCGTGCGCGCGATCAGCTCTCGCACCTGCGGGAGCCGCGCGAGGTAGGTGTCGATCAGCTCCTGCGCCTCGTCGCGGCCGATGCCGAGATTCTCGGAGAGCCCGTACGACGAGATCCCGTAGATGATCCCGAAGTTGACCATCTTCGCCGTGTCGCGCTGGCCCCGCGTCAGCTCGGCCTGCGGGATGCCGAAGACCTGTGAGGCGGTTGCGGCGTGGATGTCCTCGTTCCGCGCGAACGCCTCGCGCAGCACCGGCTCGCCGGAGACGTGCGCGAGGATGCGGAGCTCCACCTGGCTGTAGTCGGCCGACAGGAGTCGCGTCCCGTCGGCGGCGACGAACGCCGAGCGGATCCGGCCGCCGAGCTCGGTGCGCACGGGGATCGACTGGAGGTTCGGATTCGTCGTCGAGAGGCGCCCGGTGGACGCGACGGCCTGGTTGATCGTCGTGTGGAGGCGGCCGTCCCGCTCGTCTATCAGCGCCGGGAGCGGCAGGAGATAGGTGTTGAGCAGCTTCGTCAGCTCGCGCCACTCCTCGACGACGGGGACGAGCGTGTGGTCGTCCCGGATCGCCCGCAGGACACGGGCGTCGGTCGAGTAGCCGGTCTTGCCCTTGCGCCCGGAGGTGAGGCCGAGCTTCTCGAAGAGGATCCGGGCCACCTGCTGGGTGGAGCCCAGCTGGAACTCTTCCCCGGCGAGCTCGAAGGCCTGTGCCTGGAGCTCCTCGACGCGCTCGCCGAGGCGCGCGGTGATCTCGCCCATCCGGTAGGTGTCGATCCGGATCCCGGCGTCCTCCATGTCGGCGAGCACCGCGGTGAGCGGGAGCTCGATCTCGTCGTACAGCTGCTCCGAGCCCCATTCCCGCAGGCGCGCACGGAGCTGGGGCGCGAGCCGTCGCGCCGCCTCCGCGCGACGGACGAGGGCGGCGGTCTCCTCCTCGGCCGCCGGGGTCGCGACGAGCTCCAGCCCGTGCTCGCGCGCGAGGTCGTCGAGCTCGTAGCCGGCGCGCCCGGGGTCGACGAGGTACGCGGCGATCAGCGTGTCGTCCGCCGGCGCGCGGCCGAGCCGGAGGAGCTTCGCGTCGTGGGTCGCGATCTCCGCGCCGCTCATGGACGCCCGCAGCTCGTCGCGGCTCGCAGTGGCGACGACGACCACGCCGCCGTTCGCGATCCCGACGCGCTCGCCGTCCCAGTCGAGACCGACCGGGCCGGTCGCCGGCATGAGCAGCTCCTCACGCCAGCCGACCTCCTCGCTCTCGACCTCGATCTCGGCGGCGGGCAGCGCCTCGTCCAGGGTGTCGACGCGCCCGAGCAGCGCGCGGAACTCGAACCGGCGGAAGATCTCCTTCAGGGTCGAGCGGTCGGGCGGCGCCGAGACGAGCTCGGTGGGATCGACGTCGAGCGGGAGGTCGCGCTGCATCGTCGCGAGAAGCTTCGAGGCGCGCGCCTGCTCGGCATGCTCGCGGACCGCCTTTCCGCGCGCGGGTGAGAGCTCGTCGGCATGCTCGATGACCGCCTCGAGCGAGCCGTACTGGGCGACCAGCTGTCCGGCCGTCTTGTCGCCGATGCCCGGGATCCCGGGGATGTTGTCCGAGGTGTCGCCCTTGAGCCCGATGAAGTCGGGCACCTGCTCGGGGCGGATCCCGTACCGCAGCTCGACGCGATCGGGCGTGTACACGTGGACGTCCGCGACCCCCCGCGGCGTCATCATCAGGCAGATGTTCTCGCTGCAGAGCTGGAACGCGTCGCGGTCGGTCGAGACGACGCACGTGCGGACGGCGGCCTCGTCCGCCCGCGTCGCAATCGTCGCGATCACGTCGTCCGCCTCCCATCCTTCGAACTCGAGGTTCCGGTAGCCGAACGCCTCGACGATCGGCCTGAAGTGCGGGAACTGCTCACGGAGGAGATCGGGCATCGGCCGCCGGCCTTCCTTGTACGTCTCGGCGATCTCGGTGCGGTGCGTCGGGCGCGTGTCCCAGGCGACGCAGACGCCGCGCGGCTTGTAGTCCGAGAGGAGCTTGAAGAGCATGTTCGTGAAGCCGAGGAGCGCGTTGGTCGGCTGACCCCACGTCGTCTGGAGCTCCTCGGGGAGCGCGAAGTACGCGCGGTAGGCGAGGTTGTTGCCGTCGACGAGGAAGAGCTCCGCCTCCTTCGCCGGCCCGTCGTCCAGCTGGAGCTCCTCGCCGGTCAGCGTCTTGGGGCTCACCCGACGAGCGTACCGTGGGGAACCACATGGTTCCCCCACGAGCCCCTCCTTCTCCGTGGCGCACGGATGGACTGTTCAGCGGGCCTCCCGGCCGGCAAAGCCGGCCTCCGGCCCCGGAGGCGTGCGCTTGGATCACTGGATGGAGGGCACCGCAGAGCTGTCGTCCCAGGGGACGACTCCAGACCGTCCGCGAGGAGGATGCATCGAGCGGTACGACGTTCTAGCCTGGTTCGCGTGATCACCGCTCCTACACGAGCCGGCCACGTGTTCGTTCCGTTCGGGCCTGAGCACCTACCCGGCGCGGGCCGGCTGCTCGCCGAACGACACCGTGCACAACGTCTCGCAGAGCCGGGCCTTGATCCGTCGTACGAGGCGACGGGCGCGGCGCGCACCGAGGTCGAGGAGCTGCTCACGCGAGCGACGGGACGACCGGCGTCGCCGCGCTCATCGACGGCGAGGTCGGAGGCTTCCTCCTCGGCACGCCGCGGGACGCGAGCTGGGGCCCGAACACCTGGGTGGAGGCCGCGGGGCACGCCGTCGCGGACGCCGAGCTCGTGCGCGACCTGTACGCAGAGGCCGCGGCCGGCTGGGTGGCTGCCGGTCTGACGTCCCACTACGCGATCGTGCCCGCGACCGACCCGGCTCTCGTGGACGCGTGGTTTCGCCTCGGCTTCGGCCACCAGCACGTCCACGCGATCCGTGAGCCCTGGCCCGCCTCCGAGCACCTCGAGGTTCCGCCGGGGCTGACGCTCCGCTCACCCACGCGCGACGATCTCGACGCGCTCGCCGAGGCCGACCTCGCGCTCCCCGAGCACCAGGCGCGGGCGCCGGTGTTCTCGCTCCTGTCCATCCCATCGTTCGAAGAGATGCGCGCGGAGCTCGAGGCGGACTTCGACGATCCGCGGTTCACGACATTCGTGGTCGAGTGCGACGACCGCGTCGCCGGCGTCGCCGCCGGCTGCTCCGTGGAGGTCTCCTCGCTCCACACGGGTCTCACGCGGGCGCCCGGCGCGGGGTTCCTCGGCTTCGCGTCCGTCCTGCCGGAGTACCGCGGCCGCGGGGCAGGACGAGTCCTCGGCGAGGCAGTGCTCGCATGGTCGAGGGACGCGGGGCACCCGTGCGTCGTCACCGACTGGCGGATGACGAATCTCCTCTCGTCGCGCGCCTGGCCGCGACTCGGCTTCCGCCCGACGTTCTACCGCCTCCATCGCGCGATCGCCTGACGGGGATCAGGCGCGCCGGACGCGGAAGCGCACCGTGTGCCCGTGCGGCGCGAACTGCCCGTCGCCTTCGAGCATCCCGGTGGTGACGAAGAGCTCGACCTCGTGCGACGCGTCCAGTGACCGAACGACCACGTGCGTCGAGGCCTCGGCGAAACTTCCGAGCAACGTGAACGCCGCTTCGAGCGACGAGGGCGTCGTCGCCCGAGGAGCGGCGACGTCGAGCTCGAGCACGTCGTCCACGATCTCCGCCCGCTCGAGCTCCCAGCCTCGGTCACGGCAGACGCGCCGCACGTGCGGCAGAAGATGCGCGTCGGGATTCTCGCTCACCCAATCCGGCACGAGCATCGCCTCGCGCAGGCGGTCGAGATCCGGCACCGCCTCCTTGGCCGAGGCGACACCACGCCCGCGTTCGTCGATGTCCCAACGGGGCCTCACACACCAAGCTTACGATGGGTCGAGTGCGTGTCCCGCTCCACTCGGGCTCGCGGCTGCCGCTCGTCACGCTGCCCGACGACACCGTGCTGCTCGCCGCCCCGCCGCCGCTCGAACCACTGGCCGACGTCGCGGCAGCCGTCGTCGAGGCCCTCCGCTATCCGCTCGCAGGACCGTCGCTCCGCGACGTCGTGCCGCCGGGCGGCCGCGCGACCGTCGTCGTCCAGGTGCCGATCCTGCCGCTGCCGAGCGTCGAGGAGGATCCTCGGCGCGACGCGCTCGCGGCCGTCCTGGACGAGCTCGCCCAGGGTGGAGTCCGACCCGACGGGACCACGCTGCTCGTCACCGCCGGTCTCGGCCGGCGGCCGGGGCGCCGCGAGCTCGAGGGCCTTCTCCGCCCCGATCGCGCACGCGACTACCGTGGGCGCATCGTCGTGCACGACTGCGAGGCCGACGACCTCCGGCCCGTGACGGTTGGCGGGCGAGTGCTGCGTACGCATCCGGCCCTCGTCGACACCGACCTCGTCGTCACGATCGGGGCGGCGGAGACGGCGGTCCACGGCGGCCCGACCGCGTTGCTCGACGCGTGCGCACCCGGCGTCATCCGCGCGGCCCGCGCGCAGTCGCTCCTCGAGGTCTCGGGCTCGAGCGGGTGGCGACTGGCCACCCAGCTCGAAGCACGGCTCCGCGAGTCGACACCTGTCGTCGGGCTCTCGCTCGTGCTCGATCATCCACGCGTGCCTGGGCTGCACCGCGGCTACCCGTGGGAGCCCGCCGCGCTCCAAAGCGTCGCGCGCTCTCCGGTGCGCAGGCTCCTCAACGTCCTGCCCGCTGGGCTCCGACGGGGGATCCTCGCGCGTGGCCGGCGGAGGCTCGACGTCGTCGCCGCCCTGGCCGGGCCACCGTCGGTGGCGCACGCGGAGGCACTCGTCCGCGGCACGGCCGTCCGCAGCATCGCCGGGGCGGCCCCGTTCGACACCCTCGTCGTCCCGCTGCCGTGGGAAGGGCTCCAGGTGCCTCGGGAGCCGCTCAACCCGATCACGGCCGCCGCGCTGGGCCTCGGGTTCGTCCTGCGGCTCTGGCGCGACGCCCCGCCGCTCGTCGAGGGAGGGACGGTCGTGCTCCTACATCCGTTCTCGCGCGTGATGGGGACGAGCGCGCAGGCGCCCTACCGGGCGCTCTTCGCGGCGCTGCGCGACGGCGTTGCGGGAGCGCGCCTCGGAGCGGCGGAGGCCGTCGCCGCGCGGGACCGGCGCGCCCTCGCCGCCTACCGGAACGGTGCCGCTCCTCATCCGCGACTGCCGTTCGCCGACTGGGAGACGTGCCGGTCCGTGCTCGACCGAGCGGGCCGCGTGATCGTCGCCGGCTGCCGTGACGCCGCCGCGGCCCGGGCGCTCGGCCTCGTGCCGTCGCACAGCACCGCGACGGCGCTCGCGATGGCGAACGGCCTGGCCGGAGATCGGGCGCGCACCGGCGTGATTCTCGGCCCGCCCTACCCCGGGGTCGTCGTCCAGCAACAGCAGGTGTCCGACTGAAGTCGGACACCATGGTCTACTCCAATCCGAGATACGCCTTCTGAACCGCCGCGTTCGTCTTGAGCTCGGCGGCGGGGCCGTCGAGCGTGATGCGTCCGGTCTCCATCACGTACCCGCGCTTCGCGACGTCGAGCGCCATCAGGGCGTTCTGCTCGACGAGCAGCACCGGTGTCCCCTGGCTGTTGATCTCCAGGACGATCTCGAAGATCTTCTCGACGAAGATCGGCGCGAGGCCCATCGACGGCTCGTCGAGCAGGAGCAGCTTGGGGCGAGCCATGAGCGCGCGACCGATCGCGCACATCTGCTGCTCGCCGCCGGACATCGTCCCTGCCTTCTGGGTGCGCCGCTCGTAGAGGCGCGGGAAGAGCTCGAAGACGCGGTCCATGTCGGCGCCGAAGTTCGCACGATCGGTTCGCTGGAACGCGCCCATCTCGAGGTTCTCGACGACGGTCATCCGCGGGAAGAGCCGCCGGCCCTCGGGGCTCTGGGCGATCCCGCCCTTGACGATGGCGTGAGGCGACGCGGTCGTGATGTCTGCGCCGTCGAAGCGGATCGTCCCCTGCCGCGCCCGGTTGAGCCCGTTGATCGCCCGGAGGGTCGTCGACTTGCCGGCACCGTTCGCGCCGATCAGGGTCACGATCTCTCCGCTCCCGACATTGAGGGAGACGCCCTTGAGCGCGTGGATCGAGCCGTAGTACACGTGGACGTCGCTCAGCTCGAGGACGTTGCCCGTGGCCGCAGGGGTGCTCATGCGACCGCGCCCTTCCCGAGGTACGCCTCGATCACGCGCGGATCCGCCTGCACGTCGGCCGGCGATCCCTCGGCGATCTTCGCCCCGTACTCGAGCACGGTGATCCGCTCGGAGACGCCCATCACGACCTTCATGTCGTGCTCGATCAGGAGCACGGTGAGCCCTCGCTCGTCGCGAACGCGGCGCACGAAGGCCGTGAACTCGGCCGTCTCCTGCGGGTTCATGCCGGCGGTCGGCTCGTCGAGCAGCAGGAGCTTCGGCTCGGTCGCGAGGGCGCGGGCGACCTCGAGTCGCCGCTGGTCGCCGTACGGCAGCGAGCCGGACCGCTCGTCGTGGCGGCGCGGAAGCCCGCAGTAGCGGAGGAGCTCGCGGGCACGCTCGTCCGCCGCAGCCTCCTCGCGCCTCACCTTCGGCGTCCGCAGGATCGAGCCGAAGATCCCGCCGGTCAGCCGAGCGTGCATGCCGACGAGCACGTTCTCGACCGCGGTCATCTGCTGGAAGAGCCGGATGTTCTGGAAGGTGCGGCCGACGCCGAGCTCGACCACCCGGTGGGGCGGCAACCCGGCGACCTCGGTGCCGTCGAACACGATCGAGCCGGAGGTCGGGTGGTAGACGCCCGTGATCTGGTTGAAGAACGTCGTCTTGCCGGCGCCGTTCGGCCCGATCAGCGAGACGATGCCGCCGCGGGGGATCGTGAAGTCGATGTCGTTGGAGGCGACGAGCCCGCCGAACTCCTTTCGGACCCGCGTCGCGACGAGGAGGTCTCCGGTGGCCGCCATCAGTCGTCGCTCGAGTCGCGGTCCGTGAGCGTGCCCTCGTGGGTCACGTCGTACAGGGGCGTGTCGTGCACGCCCTCGGCCATCTCGATCTTGTGCCGCCGCTCGGGAATCAGCCCGGTCGGCCGGAAGAGCATCATCAGCACGATGATCACGCCGTAGATCCCGAACTGGTACTTCGTCGGGTCGAAGTCGAGCCCGCCCTCCTGGATCTTGGAGCCGATCGTCGCGAGGCCCTCGATGTTGAGGTAGCCGAGGATCATCCCTCCGAGGATCACCCCCCAGAGACTGCCCATGCCGCCGAGGATGACCATGCAGAGCAGGAAGACGGAGATGTTGAAGTAGAAGTCCGCCGGGAACGCGCCCGACTTGAAGCTCGCGTAGAAGGCGCCGGCGACCCCTCCGAAGAACGCGCCGATTGCGTACGACCAGGTCTTCGTCCGCATGAGCGGGATGCCCATCGCGGCGGCCGCGGTCTCGTCTTCCCGGATGGCGATCCAGGCCCGGCCGAGGCGGGAGTTCTCGAGCCGCACGCAGCAGAACACGGTGAAGAGCAGCAGGCCGACGGCGGTCCAGTAGAAGAGCTCCGCGCGGTTCGACTGCGTCCGGAAGACGAAGTCGCCGACGCCGAGCGAGTCGATGGGACTGATCCCGAAGGTGCCGTTCGTGAGGTCGAAACCGCCGATCGAGTCGCCGTTCCGCACGAACTGCGGGACGATCTCGCCGAAGCCGAGCGTCACGATCGCGAGGTAGTCGCCCCGCAGCCGCAGGGTCGGGAGCCCGATCAGGATGCCGACGACGGTCGTGAAGACGCCCGCGATGATGAGCACGAGCCACATCGAGATGTGGATGCCGACCGCGTCCTCCGGGGCGGTCGAGAAGAGATGGAACGTCACCTGGTCGAAGTGGCCGGAGGCGAGCCAGCCGGCGGTGTACGCCCCGGCGGCGTAGAAGGCGACGTAGCCGAGGTCGAGCAGCCCTGCGTACCCGACGACGACGTTCAGCCCGACCGCCATCATCGTGAACACGATCATCACGACCATCGAGTCGGTTCGCGGGATGAAGTCCCCGATCACCGGCAGGTCCTGGAGGCTCTCGACGATGCTCGGGTAGATCAGCGCCAGCCCGAGCAGCCCGGCGACGATGGCGTACGTGCGGCCGGTCCCGCCGGACCGCACCTCTCCCGCCAGCTCGGAGAAGCGACTCATGCGCCTTCCGGGGTCTGCTCCCCGAGCAGCCCTTCGGGCCGGAAGACGAGGATGAGGATCAGGAGCCCGAACACGATCGTGCGCGTCCAATCGCTTCCGGGAGCCAGCCACGTCAACCCTTCGTTGAACGCCTGGATGAACCCGATGATGAGGGCGCCGAGCACCGCTCCTGTGAGGTTGCCGATGCCGCCGAGGACAGCGGCCGTGAACGCGATCAGGCCGAGCTCGAACCCCGTGTCGTAGCGCATGTTGAACTGGAGCAGATAGACGATTCCGGCCGCGCCGGCGAGCGCGCCGGCGATCAGGAACGTGACCGAGATCGTGCGGTTCACGTCGATGCCCATCATCGCGGAGGCCTCACGGTCCTGGGCGACCGCCCGCATGGCCTTGCCCTGCTTCGTCTGCCGGACGAACCAGGTGAGGAGCATGAGCAGCGGGACGACGATGATGATCGCCGTCAGCTTCTTCCACGTGTATGTGATCCCGCCGATGTCGAACACGTCCGTGGTCGGGATGAAGTTCGGGACCGAGCGGTAGTCGACGCCGTAGAAGGCCAGCGCGATGTTCTGCACGATGAACGACATCCCGATCGCGGTGATGAGCGGCGCGAGTCGGGGAGCGTGCCGGAGCGGCTTGTACGCGACGCGCTCGATCGTCGCGTTGAAGAGCGCGAAGACGGTCATCACGACGACGAACGTGAGGAGCAGCCCACCGATGATCACGGGCACGCTCGAGTCCGTATCGAGTCCGAGCATCGAGACGATCACCGTGCTCGCGAAGAGCCCCGACAGCGCGAACACGTCGCCGTGGGCGAAGTTGATCAGCTGGAGGATCCCGTAGACGAGGGTGTAGCCGAGCGCGACGACGCCGTAGATCGCCCCGTTCGTCAGGCCGATCAGCCCCACGTTGATGAACTCGACCGGCCCCTGGACGAAGTTGACGAGGAGCCAGAAGAGGAGGAGCCCGACGAGTGCAAGCCCGATCCTGTCGACCCACGACGATGCTCTAAGCCGGGCGAGCGCAGACGCCATGCCGGCGCGACTCTAAACCGTAACGGCGGCGGGAGGGCAATGCCCTCCCGCCGCGTTCGCTACCGCTCCCGCGCCGGGCTCTTACGCCGCACCGGCGGCCGCGACGACCTCGCGGGCTCGGCGAGATCGCCTTCGACCGTCTCGAGCTTGTCGGTCGCGACGTAGATCGTGAAGCCCACGACCGCTCCCGACGCGTCCTCGGGATCGCCGTTCTCGTTGAACTTGAACGAGCCGAGCAGGCCGTCCGTGACCTCGGTCGCGAACATCTTCGCGAGCACGTCGGAGCGGGTCCCGTCCGACTCCCCGATCGAGTCGAGCATGACCTGCGCCGCCTGCGCGCCGTAGATCGCGTACGGGTCGATCCGGGCGCCGTTGAGGTAGTCCGCCTCGAACGACGTCGCGAACTCCTCCGCCACGCCGGAGAACTCGTCGATCGGCACGCCCGCGACGGACATGAACATGCCCTCCGACGCGGGGCCCGCATCGGTGATCGTCTGCTGCGTCGTGAACCCGTCCGGTGCGTAGAGCCCGACGTCGCCGTCGTTCGGCCCGAGCACCGCGACCTTGTCCTTGATCACCTGGGCGCCGTTCTCGTCGATCAGGCCGCCGAGGAAGACCGCGTCCGCCCCGCTCGCCTCGATCTTCTTGAA
The DNA here is from genome assembly GCA_963791895.1 of uncultured Actinomycetes bacterium. Lineage (GTDB taxonomy): Bacteria > Actinomycetota > Thermoleophilia > Gaiellales > Gaiellaceae > Gaiella. The sequence goes on along the minus strand of CAWBTY010000003.1, from coordinate 92,015 downwards.
CAGCGACTCGTAGCTCGCCGCCTTCGGGTCCCACGCCTCGAAGCCGACGACCTCGATGCCGAGATGCTCGGCGGCCTTGCGCGTGGTGGTCGCGACGCCGAGGCCATAGGCCTCCTTGTCGTTCAGGACGTAGAGCTTGGTGACGCCCTTCCCCTTCATGAACTCGGCCACCGCAGCGCCCTGGTAGTCGTCCGCCGGGGCGACGCGCAGGTAGTTCCGCGTACCGGCCGGGTAGTACTTGTCCGGCTCGGTCGCGTCACAGCCACCCGGCAGGTTGACCGTCAGGCAGGGGTACGTGTTGGCCGGCGAGATCATCGGGATCCCGCCCTCCGGCGCCTGGTTGAGCACCGGGATGATGATCGCCGCACACCCCGAGTTGAAGGTGCCGATGACGCCGATGACCTTGTCGTTCGCCGCATACGAGTTCGCGTTCTGCGAGCACTTGCCCGAGTCCCACTTGCCGGCCTGTGCGGTCGCGTCATCGCATGCCTGGAAACCGATCGCGTAGTCGCCGGCCTTGTACTCGCGGTCCGCGAGCTGCTTGCGGATCGCGTCGTTGATCTGCAGCGTCTGCGTGCGCGAGGCGCCCTGCAACGGCAGATCGGACGCGATGATGTAGTCCGGGTTCCCGTCGCCCTCGTACTCGATCGCCGTGCACGACGACGACGGCAGCGCCTCGGGCGCATCGCCACCGTCGTCCCCACCGCAGCCCGCTGCGACGAGCGCGAGCGCGACCACGAGCAGACCGGCGAGGAATATCACCATTCCTCTTGGACTTCAAGCCTCTTCCTCCTTCTTGGGGGCCGGCGCCCGGCTTCGTCCCGGGCCCCTCCGTTGCGTGGCGCAAGTGTAAGTGACGTGGGGGACCCGTGGTCCCCCACGAGCCCCCTCCTTCGAGCGTGGGGGAAACCATGTTTCCCCCACGAGCCCCCTTCTTCTGGCTCGCTCATTGCCCAAGCCTGGTTGGCCTCCCGGCCGGCCAAGCCGGCCTCCGGCCGTCGCCGGTCGCGCATGGTCTCGCGATCAGGCAGTGATGCCGAAGGTGGGACTCGAACCCACACACCCTCGCGGGCAACGGATTTTGAGTCCGCCGCGTCTACCAGTTCCGCCACTTCGGCCGGCACGTGGATGGTAGAGGCGGCGGGTAGTCGCGTCGTCGTACGATCAGGGCGATGCGCATCGGGATCTTGACCGGCGGAGGCGACTGCCCCGGGCTGAACGCCGTGATCCGCGCGGTCGCGCGTCGCGGCCTCGATCTCGAGCACGAGGTCATCGGGGTGCGCGAGGGCTGGCGCGGGCTCGTCGACGGTCGCACCGAGCCGCTCGGACGGCGCGAGATCTCCGGGCTCCTGCCCCGCGGCGGGACGATCCTGGGGACGACGAGGACGAACCCCTACAAGGTCGACGGCGGCGTCGAGCGCGTCCTCGAGAACTTCGCGGCGGCGAGCCTCGACGCCCTCGTCGCCGTGGGTGGCGAGGACACGCTCGGCGTCGCCGCCCGAATGTTCGCCGAGCACGAGTTCCCCGTGGTCGGCGTCCCGAAGACGATCGACAACGACCTCGCGGCGACCGACTACACGTTCGGGTTCGACACCGCGGTCTCGGTCGCGACCGAGGCGATCGACCGCCTCCACACCACGGCCGAGTCGCACAACCGGGTGATGGTCGTCGAGGTGATGGGCCGGCACACGGGGTGGATCGCCGTGATGAGCGGCATCGCCGGAGGTGCCGACGTGATCCTCATCCCCGAGCAGCCGTTGACCGTCGAGGAGGCGTGCACGGAGATCGAGCGTCGCCACGGTCGCGGGAAGGACTTCTCGATCGTGGTCGTCAGCGAGGGATACGAGCTGACGTACTCGAGTGGCGAGTCCCGGCTCGTGGCGGGTGACGCGCGCGACACCGACCAGTTCGGCCATGTCGTGCTCGGCGGCGTCGGCGACGCGCTCGCCCAGGAGATCGAGTCGCGGACGGGGTTCGAGACGCGCGTCACCGTGCTCGGCCACGTGCAGCGCGGCGGCACGCCGACAGCGCGCGACCGCGTGCTCGCGACGCGCTACGGGTTGAAGGCCGCGGAGCTCGTGCACGAGGGCCGCTTCGGCCGCATGGCCGCGCTCCACGGCGACCGGATCGTCGATGTCTCGCTCGCGGACGCCACGGCGGAGCTGAAGACCGTGCCGCCGGACTGGTACGACGTCGCCCGCGCGTTCTTTGGATAGGGCGGGGGAACCCATGGTTCCCCCGCCGGCCCCCTCCTTCTCGGTCGCGCACGGGTGACCGGCTCATGGCCTCCCGGCCGGCAAAGCCGGCCTCCGGCCACGAATGGGAGCGCGTGGACAAGGTGACGACCAGGGCGTTGGTTCCTCCGACGCCACCCATCCGGCTCGCGGCGATCGACCTCGACGGGACGCTGCTGCGCACCGACTCGACGCTGTCGGATCGATCGCGCGCGGCACTTACAGGCGCGCGTGCGGCGGGGATCGAGATCGTCCTCGTCACCGCGCGCTCGCCCCGGTCCGTCCGTCTCGTTGCCCGTGACGCGGGCCTCGACGGGCTCGCGATCTGCGCCAACGGCGCGACCCTCTACGACCTCGACACCGACACGATCGTGCGTCACTCGGCGCTCCAGGCCGCCGTCGCCCACCGCGTCGTGCGCGGCTTGCGCGAGCGCGTGCCGGGTATCGCGTTCGGCTGGGAGCTCGAGCTTCGGTTCGGGAGTGAGCCCGGCTACGAGGCGCAACGGGACGTCGCCCGGTGGCCGCGACCGGACGACGCGTATCCCGAGTGCGACGTCCTCGACTGGAGCGAGCCGATGACGAAGCTCCTCGCGCGCCTGCCCGGAGCCGACCTCGAGGCGGTGCTCGACGAGGCCCGCGAGCTGTGCGCGGACGAGGCGACCGTGACGCTCACGGGCGATGCGTTCGTCGAGGTGATGGCGGCGGGCGTGGCGAAGGAGCGCGCGCTCGAGGAGCTCGCGGCCGAGCGCGGTGTGGCGCGCGACGACGTGGTCGCGTTCGGCGATCAGCTGACGGACGCCGGCATGCTCGCGTGGGCGGGCCTCGGTGTCGCCGTCGCGAACGCGCACCCGAGCGCGCTCGCTACAGCCGACGAGGTGACCGCGACGAACGACGAGGACGGTGTAGCGGTCGTCCTCGAGCGGCTGACGCGCAGTCGACGGGCAAAGCATGTGTCCGGCTGAAGCCAGACACAGAACACGCTCTTCTACCCCAGCAGCAGGGCGTCGGTCGGCGCGTAGCCGTCCGTGAGGAGGGGCACGTCGCCTGTGCGCACGTCCTTCTCCCACCGGTCGCGCGCGGCAGCGTCGAGGTCGGGCGCCCTCGGCGCCCGCGACTCCCGCACCTCGTCCCAGATCTCGGCCAGGCGGTCCGTCCCTGGCGCCGCCCGCTCGGTGGCGACGAGGATGATGTTCCGGATGTCGTCCGGCCGCCGGTCGGACGACCCCTCGTACACGGGATGGAGCTCGACGGTCGGGAAGACGGCGCCGTAGGTCTTCCAGAGCGCGCGGGTGATCTGCGAGCTCGAGCCGGTGAGGGCGCCGATCACGTTGGTCGCGACGACGCCGCCCGGCGTGAGCCGCTCCTTCATCAGCTCGACGAACTCGAGCGTCGTCAGGTGGAAGGGCACGCCGTCCGAGTAGAAGGCGTCGACCATGATCACGTCGTACCGCTCGTCCGATGCGCTGGAGGAACCGGCGGCCGTCGTCGACCTCGACGGCGACGCGCGGGTCGCGGGGCAGCGAGAACCACTCGTACGCCGCCTCGACCACCTCCGGGTCGAGCTCGACCGTGGTGATCTGGACGTCGCCGAAGTCGCGGAAGAGGCGCTTCTGCGTCGAGCCCCCGCCGAGCCCGACGACAGGATCCGTTTCGCGTTGGGGTTGTAGGCGAGCCCGAGATGGAGGTAGTCGCTGTACGCGAACCGCGTCCGCACCGGGTCGTCCAGGTACATCCCGCTCTGGAAAGAGCTGTCGAAGCGGAGATAGCGCGAGTTCTCGTCGTCGACGACGAGGAGGCGGTGGTACCGCGTGTCCCGAGCGTCGCGGACGGTGAAGCCGGTACCCGCGAGCGCCACCTCCGCCGGGTCGAGCTTGCGGGGCGTGCGGACGTCGCGCTCCCGGTAGAGCGGCGACCAGTTCTGCGCCGACGCGCCCTCGAGCACGCGCCCGGTGGTGTCGGGAGCGAACGCGCCGACCGCGAGGAGCGCCACGCCGGCTGCCGTGACGAGCGCCACGCCCGGAATCCAGAGGCGCTCGAGCAGCGCAACGACCGCGGCCGCAGCGAGGAGCACCATCGCGCCCACGGCGAGCACCTGGTCGGTGCCGTACTCGGGGACGAGCCAGAACGCCGTCACGAACGTGCCGGCGATGCTGCCCGCGGTCGAGATCGCGAACAGCCTTCCGGCGACGGTGCCGAGCCGCTCGATCGACCGCGCTGCGAGCCGGACTGCGATCGGTGAGACCGACGCAAGCACGACGCTCATCGGCCCGAAGAGGATGACCGCGGCGACGAGCGGGTCGAGCCGCGGCCCCGGGTCCCAGGAGACGACCTGCTCCAGCACCCATTCGTCGACGAGGGGGATCGCGAGCACGAGCCCTGCGCCGAGCGCGATCGCGCTCACGAAGAGGTACGGCGACGGCCACCTGTCGGCGAGCGCGCCGCCGGCCCAGTAGCCGATCGAGAGCCCGGTGAGGACGACACCGATCAGGGCACCCCACACGTAGAGGGAGCTGCCGAATGTCGGCGCGAGGACGCGACTTGCGGCGATCTCGACGCCGAGCAGCGCGGCCCCCGACAAGAAGACGGCCGAGCCGAGCGCGAGCCCGCGGACCCTACGACCCCGTTCCATCGCTCAAGGGTAGATGCGGTAGACCCGCAGCCACGGCCGTGGCCGTCGTTCTGGATCGGCCTCCGTCGCGAACACCGGCTTCAGGCGCGCGACGTCCCGGTAAAAGCGTGCCTCGCGCGGATAGTGGGCCGCGGCGTCGAGGACGCGGTCCGCGACGCTCCCTCCCACCACGAGCCATTGGACGCCTCGCGCCCGAAGTCGCTCGAGGTCGCGGTCGACGTCGAACCGGCGTCCGGGCCCCGGAAGCTCGAGCCGGAGGACGTTCCGGTCGCGGAGCGGCAGCGTCGAGGAGTCCGCGGCGACCCGGTCGGTGCGTGGGACGTTCCGCTCGATCCAGGCGGCCGCGTCCAGGCGCGGGTCGCGACCGGTCAGGGACCGAGCGTCGGCGACCGACCACCAGAGCGGGACGACGCAGGCGACGAGTGTCGCAACTGCGAGCGGCGGTGTGCGCGCGGCGAGCACCGCGACGACGGGGACGAGCGGAAGGACATAGCGGTCGAAGTGCGCGCTCGATGTGAGGAGCGAGAGGCCGTATGCGGCGCCGAAGGACAGGAGCACGAGGTCGTCGCGCGTCCGCCGCACGAGGGCGAGGACCGCGCCCGCGACGGCGAGCAGAGCCACCGGTCCCACGGTCTCCCAGAGCCGGCCTGTGAACGCGAGCGGTGCGGCAGGGTCGTCCTCGAAGCCCAGCCAACCGTCGCGTGCGAGCGACTGGACGCGCCGGAAGTCGTCCCAGGCGTCATTCGCGTGGAGGACGACGAACGGGCTCGTCAACACGAACGCCGCCACCGCGAGCGCGACCGAGCGCCCGACACGCCGCCAGGCTCCCCATCCCGCCACGACGAGTGGCACGAGCAGGATCGCGCCGGGGTACTTCGCAGAGGCGGCGAGCCCTGCTGCGACGCCCGCCCACTCGAGCCGTCCCGAGAGGAGGAGCGCGAGGCACAGGGTGACGCCGAGCGTGAGCAGCACATCCGTGACGGCCATGCGCGAGTACGCGACGTGGGTGGTCGCGACGGCGACGACGACGGCCGCTGCGACGCCGGCGAGCGGCCCGACCGCGACCCGCCCGAGCCACCACGCCGCGGCGACGCCGAGCACCCCCAGGCAGACGGCGACGACACGCGCCGTCCCGTACGACGGCTCGTCGAGCCCCAGCTGCGTCGGCGCGAGGAGCAGGAAGAGGAGGCTCGGGTAGTCGTACCAGCCGGGGTCGAGACCGCCCCCGTCAGCGATCGCCCACGCCCGGGGGACGATGCTCGTCTCGTCGGGGTTGAGCAGCGGGAGCGGCAGCCCCGACCCGGCGCCGACCGCGCGGAGGAGCGCCGCGAGGCCGAGGATCGCTCCGAGGAGCAGGACGGACGCCCGGCCCGGGAGCCCTCGCGCGCGCTGCACCGTCGTGAACTAGACGTCCGGCACGGCGTCGCCGACGAGCGCCGCCACGTCGCCGGTGACGAGCACGGCGTCCACACCCGCGCGCTCGAGTGCCTCGACGTCGCTCCGGGACGCGTCCGCGAGCTCTGCGATCGCGAGCTTCCCGGCGGGGACGTCGGGAAGCAGCTCGAGCAACCGGTCGAGCGGCTCCTGCTCGTCCTCGGCGAGCTCGGCCGTGAGGAGCAGGATCTCCGGGTCGACCTGCTCCAGGACGCGCTCGAGCTCGTCGTCGTCTCGCACGCGCACGACGTACTCGACTCCCAGCTCCCGGCAACGCTCGGCCTGCTGACCGAGCGCGTGGTCGTCGTCGGCCGTCAGCACGACGGCGTCGGCAGCGTCGGCGAGCCGCTCGTCCGGCATCGGGCCGTACGCGAGCAGCGGCAACGCGGTCTGCCCACGTAGACCCACGTCGACGCCACGGACGACGAGCCCCTCTGCACCGCGGCCCTCGGCGAGCTCGGCCGCGTGCGCGTCTCGCACCTCGACGAGCACCGAGATCCCGTCTCCTTCCGCGATCGCCTGGCTGAGCCGTCGCGCGGTCACGGGGCCGGATGCTAGACGATGCATCCGTCGCGACCGCCGGCGCGCCGCGATCGAGAACGAGCGATGCCGTAGGCTCGTCCCACGTGACGGACGTCAGGCGCGTCGTCCTCCTCGGAGCAGAGTCGACGGGCAAGTCGACCCTCGCCGCTGCGCTCGCGCGCCGCTACGGAACGGTGTGGAACCCGGAGTACGGCCGTCCCTACACGCAGATCGGCCGGCGGCGCGAGGCGGCCTGGACGAGCGACGAGTTCACGCACATCGCGCGCATCCACTGCTGGTACGAGGACTTCCTCGCCGGGCTCGCGCGCGTCGTCCTCTTCGGGGACACCGACGCGTTCACGACGGCCGTCTTCCACGAGGTGTACCTCGGGCGTCCGACGACCGCGTTCGCAGAGCTCGTGGAGCGGCGGTACGACCTCTTCGTCGTCTGCGGGCTCGATGTCCCGTGGCGCCACGACGGGATCCGCGAATTCGACGAGCAACGGCGCACCATGCACGAGCGGTACCTCGCACGTGCGGCCGGAAGCGGGAGCCCGTGGGTGCTCGCCGAGGGGTCGCTCGAACGGCGTCTCGACACGGCCGCCGAGGCGGTCGACGCCGTGCTTGCTCGCGACGGCTAGCGAGCCCGACCGGGGTGGCGAGCTGTGGACGCCGTCACGAACCCGACACGAACATGACACTCCTTTGTCGCCAAACGCGACAACGAGGTCGATAGAATTTGCAGCGGGTGGTGGGTTGGGGTGCCCCGAGCGGCGAGAGCTCCGACGGAAAGCGGCGGCTCACCGCCCGATCGGGTGCCAGACCGTCTTCAGCTCCATGAACGCCCCGACCTCCCACGGGCTGCGCTCCTCGCGTGCACGTACGACACGCTTGACGTTCTCCGCAGCGAGCGCCTCGAGGGCGGCGGCCTGACCGTCCGCGCCGGTGACGTCGATCGCGTTGACGTCCATGTGCGCGGCGAGCACCGGCGCAAGCTCGTCGCGCAGGCCGGTGAGCACGTTCACGACACCCGCCGGGATGTCCGAGGTCGCCACCGCCTCGGCGAGCTCGATCGCGGCGAGCGGATGCGCCTCCGAGGCGACGACCACGACGGCGTTGCCACCGACGAGCGCCGGGACGACACGACCGACCAGCCCGTCGAGCGCGGGCTCGTCGGGCGCGATCACGGCCACGACGCCGGTCGGCTCGGGCAGCGTGAAGTTGAAGTAGGGCCCCGCCACGGGATTCGAGGCGCCGAGCACCTGTGCCAGCTTGTCGGCCCAGCCCGCGTACCACACCACTCGATCGATGGCGCGGCTGACCTCGCGCCGGCCGGCGCAGACCGCCGCGAGTGCGTCGAGCCGCGTCTCCATGGTCTCGGCGAGGCGGTAGAGGACCTGACCGCGGTTGTAGGCCGTCGCCCCGCTCCACGCGGCGAAGCCCTTGCGCGCGGCGACGACCGCGTCCCTGGCGTCCTTGCGCGAGGCGCGGGCGACGTTATGGCCTTCGAGCTCGAGCGTCCTTCCCGATTCGGAGCGCGGGAAGGCGCCGCCGATGTAGAGCTTGTACGTCTTGCGAACCGCCAGTCGGCTCGTCGCCCGGGACCTGCTCACGCGAACCTCAGATATGCCTCGAGTCCGTGCCGGCCGCCCTCGCGGCCGAACCCCGACTCCTTGTATCCCCCGAACGGCGAGGCGGGATCGAAGCGGTTGAACGTGTTCCCCCAGACCACCCCCGCCCGCAGGCGGTCGGCCATCCAGAGGATGCGCGACCCCTTCTCGGTCCAGACGCCCGCCGAGAGGCCGTACATCGTGTTGTTCGCCTTCTCGACGGCCTCGTCCGGTGTCCGGAAGGTGAGCACGCTGAGGACGGGCCCGAAGATCTCCTCCTGCGCGATCCGGTGGCTCTGGGCGACGTTCGTGAAGACGGTCGGGGCGAACCACCAGCCCTTCTCGGGCAGCCGGCACGGCGGCTGGTAGAGCTCGGCGCCCTCGGCGGAGCCGGCCTCCACGAGCTCCGTGATGCGGTCGAGCTGCGCCCGCGAGTTGATCGCGCCGATGTCGGTGTTCTTGTCGAGGGGATCGCCGAGGCGGAGCGTCGCCATGCGCCGCTTGAGCTTGCGCACGAGCTGGTCGTGGATCGACTCCTGGACGAGCAGCCTCGAGCCGGCGCAGCAGACGTGCCCCTGGTTGAAGTAGATGCCGTTCACGATCCCCTCGACGGCCTGGTCGAGCGCGCAGTCGTCGAAGACGATGTTCGCCGCCTTGCCTCCCAGCTCGAGCGTGAGCGACACGCCGCGACCGGCGAGCTCCCGCTGGATCGCCTTGCCGACCTCGGTCGAGCCGGTGAACGCCACCTTGTCGATCCCCTCGTGCTGCACGAGGTGGGCGCCCGTCGCGCCGTCGCCCGTGACGATGTTGACGACGCCGGCAGGGACCTGCGCCTGCCGACAGACGTCGGCGAAGAGGAGCGCCGTGAGCGGCGTCGTCTCGGCGGGCTTCAGGACGACGGTGTTGCCGCACGCGAGGGCCGGGGCGATCTTCCACGCGAGCATCAGGAGCGGGAAGTTCCACGGGACGATCTGCGCGGCGACGCCGAGGGGTCGCGGCCGGCGGTTCGGGAAGGCGTACTCCAGCTTGTCCGCCCAACCCGCGTAGTAGAAGAAGTGCGCCGCGGCGAGCGGGAGGTCGACGTCCCGCGATTCCTTGATCGGCTTGCCGCCGTCGAGCGACTCGGCGACGGCCAGCTCGCGGGCGCGCTCCTGCAGCACTCGCGCGATCCGGAAGAGCACCTTTGCGCGCTCGGCGGGCTTCCAGGCGCTCCATGGCTCGAACGCCTCGCGCGCCGCCTCCACCGCCAGCGCGACGTCCTTGGGCCCGGCCTGCGCGACCTCGGCAAGCGGCTCCTCGGTCGCCGGTGAGACCGTCGTGAACCACGACCGCGAGCGCGGGGCAACCTCCTCGCCGCCGATGAAGAGGCCGTAGCGCTCGGCGAACGAGACGATCTCGCGCGACTCCGGGGCAGCGGCGTAGTCCCACCCGGCCACGGCGGGCACATCGGTTCGCCGTTTCTCGACGGCCGCCATCAGTCGAGCGTGAACTCGTCGGGCGACCGGTAGATCCCGGTGCGCTGCTTCCGCAGCTGGAGGAGCACGTCGTTCAGGAGGGACGAGGCGCCGAAGCGGAAGAGGTCGGGGGTCAGCCATTCCGGCCCGAGTGTCTCGTGGAGGAGGCAGAGGTACTGGATCGCCTGCTTTGCCGTGCGGATGCCCCCCGCGGGCTTCATCCCGATCACAGCCCCGCTCTCCTCGTGGACGTCCCGGATCACCTCGAGCATGCAGAGCGTGACGGGCAGGGTCGCCGCCGGGGCGACCTTGCCGGTCGAGGTCTTGATGAAGTCCGCGCCGCCCGCGATCGCGACCAGTGAGGCACGACGGACGGCGTCGTACGTCCCGAGCTCGCCCGTCTCGAGGATGACCTTCAGGTGGGCCTTGCCGCACGCTTCCTTGACCGCGACGATCTCGTCGTATACGTGTCCGATCCGGCCGGAGAGAAAGGCGCCCCGGTCGATGACCATGTCGATCTCGTCCGCGCCGGCCTCGACCGCAGCGCGCACGTCGGCAAGCTTCACCTCGAGCGGCGCCTGCCCGGCCGGGAAGGCCGTCGCGACGGAGGCGACCTTCACCGAGCTCCCGACCAGCGCCCTGCAGGCGACGCGCACCAGACTGGGATAGACGCAGACAGCGGCGACCGACGGAATCGACGGTTCCGTGGGATCCGGGCGCACCGCCTTCGCGCTGAGCGCCCGCACCTTGCCCGGCGTGTCCGCCCCCTCGAGCGTCGTCAGGTCCATCATCCGGATCGCGAGCTCGAGGGCGAAGATCTTCGACTCGCGCTTGATCGAGCGCTTCGCGAGCTCGGCCGCCCGCGCTTCGAGGGCGACGGCGTCGACGGCGCCCACGCGCGGTAGGCCACCGCCGCCCGGTAGCTCGAGCGCTCGCGGCGCGAGGGTCTGGCTCATTGTCGCAGTGTAGTGCTCCGTCCCGAGCGTCAGCCGCGCCCCTGGGCGGCTGCGAAGCGGCGCATCGCAGCGTCCTCAGTCGGGCCAATATGCCTGCATATTGGCCCTCCCTGCGCCCTCGCGCTGCTTGCTTTCTCGCGCGCCAGGGCATCGACTGACCCTCGGAACGAAGCACTAGAGTGTGCCCGCCGTGCTCCTCCGCGCCGACGCCAAGGTCGCCCTGCTCCGCGATCTGCCGCTGTTCGAGCTCTGCTCGAAGCGCGATCTGCGCCGGATCGCGGCGCTCGGAGCGGAGCGAGCCGTCGAACGCGGGGCCGAGTTGATCCGCGAAGGCGAGCCCGGCACGGAGTTCTTCGTGGTCGTCGAAGGCGAGGTAGAGGTGCGTCGCCGCGGCCGCCGCGTCGCGCGGCTCGGCGAGGGGAGCTACGTGGGTGAGATCGCGCTCCTCTCGCGATCGCCGCGCACGGCCACGGTCGTCGCAGCCACGCCGCTCCGCGTCCTCGCGATCGCCGGTCGGGAGTTCGTCCAGCTGCTCGACACGATGCCCGAGCTCTGGCTGAAGGTCGCACGGACGCTTGCCGACCGGGTCGACGCAGACGAGGCGATGGACGCCGTTCGCAGCTGATGGGGGCAGTCGAGCCCGCGGTGCGCGAGCTGGCCCGCGCCGCCAACTTCGCCGCGCTCTCCGTGATCCTCGAATCGGGACGGCCCATGACGCACGTCATGTGGGTGGACGCGGACGACGACCACGTCCTGATCAACACCGAGGTGCACCGCGCAAAGTTCCGTGCGGTCGTCCGCGACCCGCGCGTCACGGTGACGATCTGGGAGCGGAACGACCCGTATACCTACGCCGAGGTACGCGGGCGGGTCGTCGAGACGGTCACCGGCGAGGAGGCCAGGCGGCACATCGACCGCCTCTCACAGAAATACCGCGGGCGCGACTACGACTCGGCGCGCATCACGTCCGAGCGAGTCATCCTCCGGATCGCGCCGGACGTGCAGCGCGTCCACTGACCGCGCGCCAGAGCATCACAGCCCGAGCTGCTCGAGCGTCCTCCGGTCCCGTCGCCAGCGGGGGCGAACCTTGACGACGAGCTCCAGGTAGACCCTGTGCCCGACGAGCGCCTCGACCTCGGGTCGAGCCCGGGTCCCGATCTCCCGGATCATCGCGCCCTTCTTCCCGACGAGGATCCCCTTCTGGGACTCGGTCTCGACGAGGACGAGCGCGCGAACCGACCGTTCGTCGCGCTCGTCGAGCTCGACCATCAGGGCGTGCGGCACCTCGTCGCGCGTCAGGTGCAGCGCCTTCTCGCGAATCACCTCGGCGATGCGCTCGTCGATCGTCTGGTCGGTCGACTGCTCGCGCGGGAAGAGCGCATCGCCCTCTGGCAGGAGGTGCACGAGATCGTCCCGGAGCTCGGAGATGCCGTCACGGACCTTCGCGCTGACGGGATGGAGCGCGTGGAAGTCGCCGAGGCCGCCGGCAACCTTCATCTGCGATGCCACGTGTCCGTGCGTGAGGCGGTCGATCTTGTTCAGCGCGATCACGACCGGAACGCCGAGCGCGAAGACACGCCTCGCGACGAACCGGTCGCCCGCCCCGATCCGGTCGCGCGCCGAGAGGACGAACAACACGATGTCGACGTCCTCGAACGAGCCGTCGACCGTCTCCTGCATGCGCTCGGTGAGCGCGTCCATCGGCCGCTGGAAGCCCGGCAGGTCGACGAGCACGAGCTGCCAGTCGTCGCCGTTCGCGACCCCGAAGATGCGGCGGCGGGTCGTGTTCGGCACGGTCGAGGTGATTGCGACTTTCTCGCCGGTGAGCGCGTTGACGAGCGTCGACTTGCCGACGTTCGGGCGACCCGCCACGGCGACGAGGCCGCACTTCACCTTCGGCCGTTCCTGGAGTCGCCTGCCTCGCCAGAGGTGCGCCGGACGGCACCGCCGGCGACCGATCGGGACATGTACGCACGGGCCGTGTCTTCCCGAGACGTGTCCGAACGACCCCCCTCACTCCTGGGCCACCGACCTCCTCCCCACATCTTGAGCCTATCCCCGAAACCGTGCCGCGTCAGTGGCGAACTCGCCCCGAGAACCGTGCCCGTCGCTCCACAGCTGCACCGACACCCGCGTCACAGCTCGAACTGCTCCGGCAGGAGCTCGTCGGTCGTCATCTCGACGACGCGGCCGCCGTTTCGGAAGACCACCCGCTCGACCTGCATCTCGGCGAGCCACTGGCGGCAGCCGCCGCACGGCGAGGCCGTGATCGCCGCGACCACGAAGTCGCCCGGGCGGTACCCCTCGACGATCGCCCGGGCGAACGCCGTCCGCTCCGCGCAGACCCCGAGCGGATACGCCGCGTTCTCGACGTTGACGCCCTCGACCACGCGACCGTCTCGGCAGAGCACCGCGCACCCGACCTCGAACCGCGAATAGGGCGCGTACGCGCGCGCGGCGATCGCGTCGGCGGCTGCGAGGAGCTCGGCGTCGGTCACGCCGCGAACCCCTGGAACACGGCCAGCGTCACGAGTGCGCCGAGGGCACCTCCGGCCGCGACCTCGAGCGTCGTGTGGACACCCGCCTCGATCCGCGTCTGTGCCACGAGCAGCGCCATGATCAGCGCGAGCGACGAGACGAGGAAGCGATGGTCGGTGTCGTCCAGCACGAGCGTCACGGCCATCCACCCCGCAAAGGCGACCGCCGCGTGGCCGGATGGCCACCCACCGCGCAGCGGCGTCCCGCGGCCCGAGAGGGCCTTCAGGCCGATCACGAACGCCGTCGTCAGCACGAGCGCGACGAGCGTCAGCTCGGCCGGCGCCTCGGACAGCTTGTCGAGCAGCCGCGAGCTCTCGTCCGCGACCTGGCCGGAGAAGACCAGATAGCCGACCGCGAGCGCGTTGATCGCCGCGATCAGCACCGCTCCGGCGCCGATGTCCTTCGCGAGCTTCGCCATCGGGTCGAACGAGGTCGAGGCGACGTCGACCGCCGCCTCGATCGCCGTGTTGAACATCTCGGCGATCAGCACGAAGGCGATCGCGAGCAGCAGCGCGATCAGCTCGAGGCGGGAGACGTCGAAGGCGAGCGCGCCGATGAGCACCGCCACCGCGATGACGAAGTGGATCCGCATGTTCCGCTGCGTGCGGAGCACGTGGATGATCCCCTCGATCGCGTAGTTGAAGCTCTCGATGATCGAGGGCGTGCGGCGCGGGGCGATCATGAGACGGCGACCACTTACAGGAGGGCGCGCTCGCGCGCCTCCATCGCCGCGCCGTGCTCGTGACCTAGCAGGTGCAGCACACCGTGAACGAGCGGCCAGCGCCAGTCGTCGCCGACGATCTCGGGACAGAGGACGACGTCACCCAGTGCGCGCGGCTCGCCCGGGGGCAACGCCTCACGGCCGTCGATTGGAAAGGAGAGCACGTCGGTCGCCTCGTCGAGACCCAGGTGCTCGCGCTTCAGCTCGCGCATCTCGTCCGCCGCGACGAAGGCGATCCCGAGCTCGCCCTCGACGACCCCTTCCTCGACGAGGACCCGGCGCGCCAGGTCGGCGACTGCGTCCTGCTCCACCGGGAGGCCGCTGCGGTTCGAGAGCTCGACCTCGATCATCAGCGACTCCGCGCGGACCCGGTCTCCTCGGCGTGCTGCTTGTACGCCTCGACGATCCGCTGGACAAGCTTGTGGCGGACGACGTCCTCGTGCCCGAACTCGACGAATCCGATCCCATCGATCACCTTGAGGATGTTGCGAACGTGGATCAGTCCCGAGGCCTGCTCTCGCGGGAGGTCGATCTGAGTGATGTCGCCCGTGACGACCATCTTCGAGCCGAACCCGAGCCGCGTCAGGAACATCTGCATCTGCTCGGGAGTCGTGTTCTGCGCCTCGTCGAGGATCACGAAGGAGTCGTTCAGCGTCCGCCCGCGCATGAAGGCGAGCGGCGCCACCTCGATCGTGCCGCGGTCGATGTACGCGTTGAGGCGATCGGCGTCCATCGTGTCGTAGAGCGCGTCGAAGAGCGGCCGCATGTACGGGTCGACCTTCGCCAGGATGTCGCCGGGCAGGAACCCGAGCCGCTCGCCGGCCTCGACGGCGGGCCTGGTCAAGATGATCCGCCCGACCTCCCGCTCGGCGAGCGCCTTCACGGCGAGCGCGATCGCGAGGTACGTCTTGCCGGTGCCGGCAGGGCCGATCGCAAAGGTGACCGTCGCGGCGCGAATCGCGTCGACGTAGCGCTTCTGCGTCACGGTCTTCGGCGCGATCTTCTTGCCGCGGTGCCGCCAGACGACGTCGTCGAACACGTCGCGGATGTCGGCCGCCTGGTCGAGCGCGGCGACCACCGCGCCGACCGTGTCGGGGCCGATCGCATGGCCGCCCTCGACGAGCTCGACGAGCTCGTCGACGACCGCTCGCGCTTCGGCGACCCGGGCCTCGTCCCCGTCGAGCGTCAACCTGTTCCCGCGCAGCGAGATCGAGCAGCCGAGCCGCTCGCGCAGCGAGTCGAGCACGCCGTCGGCGACGCCGGCGAGCTCCGCGGCAACCTCGTTCGGGACAGTCAGCACGTCCTGCATGCGCCTCAGTGTAGGGCGAGGCGCGGCGTCTCCCGGGCACGGCTAGCGTGGCTGTGTGGAGAGCGGTGCCGCACTCGTGCTCTACGACGAGGACTGTCGACTCTGTCGGGCGACGGCCCGGATGCTCGAACGGCGAGGGGTGACGGTTGCGGGGATCGGCTCGAGATCGGGAGAGACGTGGTTGCGCGATCTCGACCATCGCGCCCGGTATGCGGAGTTCCACGCCGTCGATCGGGCCGGGCGCCGCTTCTCCGGTGGCACTGCCGTCCCACTCGTGCTCGATGCGCTTCCACACGGACGCCTTGCGGCCGCGGCCGCGCGCCGCCTCCCTCGCCTCACGGCGTTCGCCTATGAGCTGGTCTCGCGGAACCGCAGCACGTTGTCGCGCCTCGCCGGCCTGCGGTGAGGTGCGCACCATCTCTCCTACGGGGTCAAGGAGCCTTGACGGCCGGAGGCCGGCTTGGCCGGCCGGGAGGCCAGCTCCGCTCACGCAGTGGCGCAGCGAAGGAGGGGGCTCGTGGGGGAACCATGGGTTCCCCCACGGTCAAGCGAGCTTCTCGCGCACGAGCTGGCTGACGACCGAGCCGTCGGCGCGGCCCGAGACGCGGGTCATCGCATCGGCCATCACCCGACCGAGGTCGCGGATCGACGTGGCGCCGACCTCTGCGATCACGTCGTCGACGATCTCCTCGAGCTCCTCCTCGGAGAGCGGCTCGGGCATGAACGCCTCGAGCACCTCGAGCTCGAACTCCTCGCGCTCGGCCGCCTCGTCCCGACCGGCCGCCGCGAAGGCGTCGATCGCCTCGACCCGTTTCTTCCGCTCGCGCTGGAGCACCTGCAGCGACTCGTCCTCGGAGAGACCGCGCTGCAGGTCCTTCTCCGCCGAGCGGAGCGCATTCAGGAGCAGCGCCAGCGCGTCGCGGCGCGCGTCGTCCCGCGCCTTGCGCGCGGCGGTGAGCTCGCCCTCGATCTCGCGGATCAGCGTCAACGCCCCTCTCCTCCCAGCACGTGCCAGTGGAGATGGAAGATCGTCTGCCCGGCGGACGGACCGACGTGCACCATCACGCGGTAGTCGTCGAGCCCGGCCTTGCTCGCGGTCTCCGCGACGAACTCGAGCATGCGCTTCGACTCGTCCGCCGAGAACTCCCCGATCTCGCGGAACGTGTCGACGTGGCGCTCCGGCAGGACGAGGAGGTGCGTCGGCGCCTGTGGCGCGATGTCGTGGATCGCGACGAAGCCCTCACTCGCGTTGACGTGGTCGCCGTCGCGGACGAGAGCGCAGAAGAGACAGTCGTCAGGCGGCAACGGCAAGCACCCCCTCGTCCGCGAGGCCGACCGCGCGTGCGGTCACGAACGTCCCCTCGGGCCCGTCGACGAGCCACGGCGTGTAGTCGTCGGCGTAGCCCCGACCGGGACGGTCGAGGAGCACGCGATCCGTCGACCCCAGGCGTCCCGCCCAGCGACGGCGGCAGAGGTCGTTCGAGAGGGCACGCAGGCGCGCCGCGCGCTCGCGCTTCACGACGACGGGAATCGGATCGTCCGCCGCGGTGCGCGTCCCCGGGCGAGGCGAGTACGGGAAGACGTGCACCTTCGTCATCCCGAGCTCCTCGACGAGTCGCAACGTCCGCTCGAACGCGGCGTCGTCCTCCGCCGGAAAGCCGACGATGACATCTGTCGTCAGGTGGATCCCCTCGAGCCGTTCGAGCCTGCGCGCGAACGCGGCCACGGTGTAGCGCCGGCCCATGGCACGCAGGACACCGTCGTCGCCCGACTGGAGCGGGACGTGGAGGTGCGGCGACACGGTCGGCGTCTCCCGGAGCGCGGCGGCCAGCTCGTCGTCGACGTGGTTCACCTCGATGGACGAGAGGCGGAGGCGCTCGACACCGGGCAGCGCGGCGGCCTCGCGAACGAGCCGGGCGAGGGCGTAGCCGGCCTCGCGGTCACGGAAGCAGCCGAGGTTGACGCCGGTGAGGACGATCTCGCGGTGCCCCTGCTCGACGCGTCGGCAGATCTCCGCGAGCACTGCCGCGGCGGACCGGCTCCGGGTCGCCCCTCGCACCTGCGGGATCACGCAGAAGGCGCAGGAGAACGAGCAGCCGTCCTGGATCCTGACGAACGCCCGCCAGCGGTCGAGCTTGTGGTCCGCGGCGACGCACCCCAGGGCACCGACGTCTCGTGCGACGAACCGCGCGGCGTCGTCGCCGGTGCGTGAGGTGACGACGACGTTCTCGGCCGTGCGGGCGAAGGCGCCCTCGAGCCGGGAGGCACAGCCCGTGACGTAGACCGTGCGGGCGGAGCGCGCGGCGCGAGCGGCCGCCTGCCGTGACTTCGAGACGGCCTCGTGTGTCACGCAGCAGGTGTTGACGACCTGGATCTCCCCTCCGGTCGGGACCTCGGTGTGGCCGTCGCCGAGCAGCCGCTCACGGATCGCCTGTGCGTCGGCGAACGAGACCTTGCACCCGAGGAAGCGCGTCGAGAAGGTCGCCATGCGAAGCCCAAGAGCTTAGACGGTCGAATCGGCCGATCGTTCGGCCGACCGGCGGAACACGTCTGCGGCCCAGCCGTCGAGCACCCGTCGTGCAGCCCGTTTCCAGCCAGGCGCGCGCGGCACGTCGCCTGCGAGATAGCCCGACGTGATCGCGCGGTTCGCGTCGAGTCGGGCGAGGATCCTCTCGACCGGCTCGAGCAGGACGTTCGCGACGACGAGCTCGGCGCGCGGCAGCTCCTGCGCCAGCGCGTCGAGGTG
Organism: uncultured Actinomycetes bacterium; assembly: GCA_963791895.1. Classification (GTDB taxonomy): domain Bacteria; phylum Actinomycetota; class Thermoleophilia; order Gaiellales; family Gaiellaceae; genus Gaiella. Next base: position 73,862 of record CAWBTY010000003.1, on the reverse strand, counting down.
CCTCACCTCCACGTCGACGTCGTTGGCGAGTACGTTCGCGCGGGTCACCTCGACGGCGATCGGGTCGTTGTCGATCGCCAGGACGGGAGCGAAGCCGAGACGGGCGGCCGCGATCGAGAGCACGCCCGACCCGCAGCCGACGTCGAGCATCGGGCCACGTCGCTCCTCCGCCGCGAGCAGCTCGACGCAGAGACGCGTCGTCGCGTGCGCGCCCGTGCCGAACGCCCGACCGGGGTCGATCACGACCGCACGCCGCGGATCCGGCGGCTCTTCCCACGGCGGCCCGAGCCAGAGCCCTCCGGCCAGGACGGGCCGGTGGAACGCGCGCCAGGCGTCCTCCCAGCCCTCGTCGACGGGCTCGGCGCGCGCCTCGCCGAAACGGGAGAGCAGGGTGTCGCGGCACTCCTCGCCGACGTAGACGGCGAGCTCCACGGCCGCGTCCGCCAGCTCGCGCTCCTCGATCCCGGGCGGCACGAGCTCGAGCAATTGCGCTCGCACGATCTCGGCCTCGTCGCCTGCGGCGCGAACCGCGACGCGCCACAGCCCGGTCACGCTCGTCGCAGCGGATACGAAGCGTGCTCGACCCAGCTTCCGTCGTCCCGCTCCCGGTAGAGGAGAACCGCGTCCGCGTGGCAGCGGACGGGGAGCGACGGCGAGAGGCCGGCGCGAACCTCGGCGAGCATCCGCGCGAGCGCCTCCGGCTCGTCGGCGGCCCCGACGGTGCAGTGCGGGGTCGGGTCGAGCTTCGGGTCGCCGTAGAGCGGATAGTCGGGGAACCGCGCGCGCGTTGCCTCGATCAGGGCGAGGAACGCAGCCGACGGCTCGGGGGCACACCAGACGTGGCCGGGGAACGACTCGACCGTCGTGAGGGCGAACTCGAACCTGTCGAGCGTCGCGTAGAGCGAGCGCAACGAGGCGTCGAGCTCGGCCGTCAGCTCGCTGGGCGGGACGAACGGGTAGAGCACCGTGACGTGGGCCGGGATCCCGCGGCGCACGGTGTCCGCCAGGTGCCGCCGCCGCCAGCCGACGAGGAGCTCCTCCGCTTCCGAGGTCGCGACGAGCAGCGCCGTCTCCGGCCCGGCGACCGTCAACGGAACGCGCTTCGCAGCCGCCCGATGAACCCGTCGTCGTCGCGGTAGGCGTCGTCGCCGAGCTCCTCCTCGAGTCGCAGGAGGTCGGCCCGCTGCTCGCCGGAGAGCCGTGTCGGGACGCGCACATCGACCCCGACGAGGAGATTCCCCCGGCGGCCGGTCTCGAGCGAGGGCATGCCGCGCCCGCGGACGACGTGCACTGCACCAGGCTGCGTGCCCGGCGCCAGCTCCACCTCGAGCGGGCCTTCGGGTGTCGGGACCGAGATCGTCGTCCCCAGAGCGGCCTCCGTCATCGTGAGCGCCGTCCGCACGCGCAGGTCGTCCCCGTCGCGGTCGATGCCCTCGAGTGGCCTGACCCCGATCGAGACGTAGACGTCACCCGACGGGCCGCCGAGCGCGCCGGCGTGCCCCGCGCCGCGGACGCGGATCCGCTGGCCGTCGTGGATCCCGGCAGGAACCTCCAGCTCGAGGGGGACGTCCTCGAGCGTTCTCCCGTCCCCCTCGCACCGCTCGCACGGATGCTCGACGATCGTGCCGGCACCGTCGCAGCGCGGGCACGCGCCGGTGCGCACGATCTGGCCGAGCACCGTCCGCGAGACCTGTTGGACGCGCCCGGCACCGCCGCAGCCGGGGCACGTGCTCGGGATCGTGCCGTTCGCAGCGCCGTTGCCGCCACACGACGCGCAGGTGCGAGCGACTCGCACGCCGACGTCGAGGGTCGTGCCCGTCACCGCGTCCGCGAGCTCGATCTCGGCGTGCGCCGCCACGTCCGGGCCTCGCATCGGCTGGGGCGCGCCGTATGCAGCCTGTCCGAACAGGGCCTCTCCGAAGAAGGCCGCGAAGACGTCGGAGAGGCTGCCGAAGTCCGCGTCCATCGGCGCGAAGCCGCCGCGCCGCAGGCCGGCGTGACCGAACCGGTCGTAGGTCTGCCGCCGCCCGGGGTCCGACAGGACCTCGTACGCCTCGGCGACGGCGCGGAACCGGTGCCCTGCCTCTGGGTCGCCGCTGACGTCGGGATGGAGCTCCCGGGCGAGGCGCCGGAACGCCTTCTTGATCTCGGCGTGGCTCGCATTGCGCGGCACGCCCAGGAGCGCGTAGTAGTCGTCGTGCGTCGTCGCCATCAGGCAGGCCCGTAGACGTCTTCGACGAGACGCGACAGCTCGAACGCGGCGGCACGCACGGAGCGGATCGCCTTCTCGTAGTCCATCCGCAGCGGCCCGAGCAGCCCGACGACGCCCAGCGACCGATTCGCGAGTCCGTAGGTGGTGCCGACGTACGACGCCCCCCGGAGCTCCTGGCCCTCGAACTCGGGCCCGACCCGCACCACGGTCCGGTCGGGATCGAGCGCCTCCTGGAGGAGACCGAGGACGGCCGCACGCCGCTCGAGCACCTCGAGGAGCTGCTGGCAGGCCTCGAGCTCGGCGCCGCGAGCGTCGCCGAGCAGGCCCGCTGCGCCGCCCACGTAGAGGTCGGTCGCGGAGGCGACGACGTCCGCGAACGCCGGCCGGACGATCTCGAGGAAGAGCCGCTCCCGCGTGGAGAGGCCCGGATCCTCGAACGCCCGGCGGATGACGTTGGTGCTCGCCCGCTTCCCGACGATCGTCTCCTCGAGGTACGCGCGCGCCCATTCGACGAGGCCGGGGTCGACCCCGTGCTCGAACTCGAAGACCCGCTTCGAGACGCTGCCGGACGCGGTGATCACGACGACGATCACGACCCGGGACTGGAGCTCGAGCACCTCGACGTGCCGCACCGCCGCGGCCTCGAGTGCGGGCGCCGAGACGAGCGCGAGCAAGTGAGTCGCGTCGGAGAGCGCCTCCGTCGTACGGCGGAGCGCCTCCTCCAGCTCGTTACGCATCGCGGTCAGGTCGAGCGCGAACGGCGCCGGCCGTCCCTCGATCAGCCCGACGAGCTCTTCCGTGTAGATGCGATAGCCGCTCTCGGTGGGGACGCGGCCCGCGGACGTGTGGGGGTGCATCAGGAGCCCGATCGACTCGAGCTCGGAGAGCTCGTTGCGAACGGTCGACGGCGAGACGTCGAGACCCGAGCGCGCCACGAGCGCCTTCGAGCCGACCGGCAGGCCGGTCGCGACGTACTCCTCGACGACGCGACGCAGGATCTCGCGCTTGCGTGGGCTCAGCTCCATCTCGCTCCCATCGTACGGCCGCCGTCCGCGGCCACCGGCGCCCGAGAGGCCGTTCAGTGTTCTTCGAGGCGCTGCAGTTGCGGTCGGAAGACGGAGTAGAACAGGGCGTAGCCGCAGCACCACGACACCGCGAAGAACGCCGAGAGCGCGAGCGGGCCCTTGTGGGCCAGCGGATCGAGCGCGCCGCTCGCCAGCCCCCCGAAGATCTTCGAGGGCTCGGTCAGCACCTCCCATGAGTTCCAGCGCTGGTAGCGACCGAGGTAGACGCCGACACCGCTGAGGAGGAGCGCAGCCACGGCGACTCCCCAGCCCACCCGCTGCCCGAGGCGGCGGGCGACGACCGCCTGCACGAGGTAGATCGAGACGAAGCCGAGCACGAGCCCGATCCCGGCCGCGGCACCGATCAGCAGCGGGTCGTGCCAGTACGTGCCGCTGTCCAGGGCTCCGAGCCACTTCGCGTCGGTGACGATGTATGGCGCATTCGGCAGGAAGAGAAGCCAGAGGGCGCCGAGAGCCAGGAGCGTCCGGACGCTCGCGCCACGCCGGGCCGCGTCGTAGAGACCGAGCGCGAGCGCGAACGGGATCCACGCCAGGAAGAGGTTCCAGACGAGCCCGGTCGTCTCGGCGCTCTCCGTCCGGAACACGCGGGCTGCCACACCGAACGTGACGACGGCGGACGCGACGAGCAGCCCTTTGAGCAGGAGCATCCTGCGCCGACTCGCACCTTCCCGCGACCTGACGACCATGCCGCCGATCGTACCGGCGAGCCTCCGGGCGGCCATAGGCACGGCGGATGCGGCGCCGGACACCGGCCGCGCCGGCAGAGCGGTCAGGCGAGCAGCTCGACCGTGACGGCCCCGCCGAGCAGGCGCCCGCGTTCCGTCAGGCGTACGCCGCCCTCGAGGCGCTCGACGAGCCCCCCGGCGACGAGGCGTTCGAGCGCCACGGTGTCGACCACGCCCGACGCGCCTTCGACGGCGAACGGCTCGTCGAGCCGCAGGCCCAGCATCAGCCGCTCGACCGCACGCGTCTCGCCGTCGAGCCGCTCGAGCTCGCGTGGAGGCTCATCGCCACGCCCGAGCGCCGCGACGTACCGTCCCACCGACGGGAGGTTCCGCCGCCGGACGCCGCCGAGCGTCGAGACTGCGCCCACGCCGATCCCGAGGTAGTCGGCGCCGCGCCAGATCGCCAGGTTGTGCTGCGCGCGGAGGTCGCGGCCCCGGTCGGTGCGGCAGAAGTTGGCCGTCTCGTACCAGCGGTACCCCGCTCCGGTCAGCGTCTCGGCGACGCGCTCGGCGTAGCGCTCCATCGCCTCGGCCTGACGAGCGAGCTCTGCGCCGTGCGCGTGCGTGAACCGCGTTCCCGGCTTGGCCTCGAGCTCGTAGCAGGAGAGGTGCTCGGGCTCGAGGGCCAGGGCGTCCGCGAGATCCGCGTCGAGGTCGGCGGGGCTCTGGCCGGGGATCCCGTAGAGCAGATCGAGCGAGATGTTGTCGAAACTGGCATCACGGAGAGTGTGCACCGCGCGTCGGACGACATCCGGAGTCGCCCGGCGCTCGAGAACCTCGAGGAGATGCGGCCTGAACGACTGCGCGCCGAGCGAGACGCGGGTCACACCGGTCGCGCGCAGGAGCGCGGCGAGCTCGGGGGTGACCGTCTCGGGGTTCGCCTCGACGGTCAGCTCGTCGGCGCGCGGGAGCGCCTCGAGCAAGCGGGCGAGCGCGACCGCCTCGGTGAACGTCGGCGTCCCGCCGCCGACGAACACCGTCGCGAGTCGCTCCGCGAGCCCGGAACGCTCCCGCTCGAGCTCGTCCACGAGGGCGTCCGCGTAGGCGGCGTGCTCGTCGACCCGCCCGACCGCGGTGACGAAGTCGCAGTACCCGCAGCGGTGGACGCAGAACGGCAGGTGGACGTAGAGATGCCGCACGGCCGCCGCCGGCAACAGGGCGTCGGCGCTCGCGGAGACGTGCCTGCCGGCGCTCACCGCTTCTTGTCGCCGTCGAGGTTGAGGACGGCGAGGAACGCCTCCTGCGGAACCTCGACACCGCCGACCTGCTTCATCCGCTTCTTGCCCTTCTTCTGCTTCTCGAGCAGCTTGCGCTTGCGCGAGATGTCGCCGCCGTAGCACTTCGCGAGGACGTCCTTGCGCTTCGCCTTCACCGTCTCGCGCGCGATCACCCGCGAGCCGATCGCCGCCTGGATCGGCACGTCGAACATCTGCCGCGGAATCTCCTCCCGCAACCGCTCGACGAGCAGCTTCCCGCGCTCGTAGGCGGCGTCCCGGTGCGCGATCAGCGACAGCGCGTCCACCTGCTCTCCGGCGACGAGCACGTCCACGCGCGAGAGCGTCCCGTCGCGGAACCCGGCGAGGTCGTAGTCGAAGCTCGCATAGCCGCGCGTCCTCGACTTCAGCTGGTCGTAGAAGTCGATCACGATCTCGCCGAGCGGCAACTCGTAGGTGAGGAGCACGCGGGTCTCGGAGAGGTACTCCATGTGGTCGAAGCTGCCGCGGCGCTCGGTGCAGAGCTCCATGACCCCCCCGACGAAGTTCTTCGGGACGATCACCTGCGCACGGACGTACGGCTCCTGTACCGCCAGGGGGTCATGCGGCATGTCCGCCGGGTTGTGCACCTCGAGCCAGGACTCGTCTTTCCGCTGGACGTTGTACGCGACGTTCGGCGCGGTCACGAGCAGGTCGAGGTCGAACTCGCGCTCGAGCCGCTCCCGCACGATCTCCATGTGCAGGAGACCGAGAAAGCCGCAGCGGAACCCGAAGCCGAGCGCCTGCGACGTCTCGGGCTCGTAGAAGAGCGCAGCGTCGTTGAGCTTCAGCCGCTCGAGCGCGTCCCGCAGCTCGGGGTACTCGTCCGAGTCCGTCGGGAAGAGCCCGGCAAAGACCATCGGCTTCACGTCCTTGTAACCGGGGAGCGGGCTCGCGGCGCCGGCCTTGCGCGTCGTCAGCGTGTCGCCCACCCGGAGACTCGAGACGTCCTTCAACCCCGTCACGACGTAGCCGACCTCACCGGCTTCGAGCGCCTCGACCGGCATCCGCTGCGGCGCCATGTAGCCGAGCTCCTCCGCGTCGAAGTTCGTCCCCATCGCCATCGCATGGAGCGCGACGCCGGTCGGCAGGCGCCCGTCGACGACGCGGACGAATGCGATCACGCCGCGGTACTGGTCGTAGCTCGAGTCGAAGACGAGCGCGCGGGCGGGCGCGTCGACGACACCTTCCGGAGCCGGGATCCGCGCGACGATCGCGTCGAGCACCTGGTCGACGTTCGTTCCGGTCTTCGCGGAGATGCGGACGACGCTCTCCGGCGAGCCGCCGAGCAGCTCGCAGACCTCGGCGGCGGCACTCGCCGGATCGGCCGAGGGAAGGTCGATCTTGTTGACGACCGGGACGATCTCGAGGTCGTTCTCGATCGCGAGGTACGCATTCGCGAGCGTTTGGGCCTCGATTCCCTGAGCGGCATCCACGACGAGCACCGCGCCCTCGCACGCCTGCAGGCTGCGCGACACCTCGTAGGTGAAGTCCACGTGCCCAGGCGTGTCGATCAGGTTGAGCTCGTGACCCTTCCAGTGGACGCGGACGGCCTGCGCCTTGATCGTGATCCCCCGCTCGCGCTCGAGCTCCATCGAGTCGAGCAGCTGGTCGCGCATGTCACGATCCGCGACCGTCTCCGTCACCTGGAGAATTCGATCGGCGAGCGTCGACTTGCCATGGTCGATGTGCGCGATGATCGAGAAGTTGCGGATCCGGCTCTGGTCCATGGCTGATCGGCGTCGATCGTAGCCGTGAAGCCGTTTTCCCTGGTCTCGGGCGATTCGGACCCGGACCGAGAGGCTACCCGAGGCCACTCAGAGATGGTCCGATGCGCTGTGCTCGAGGCTGGACGGCGCCTCTCACGCTCGGCTAGCCGATGCTCACGTCGCCGCTCCGTTCCTGCCATCGCGGGAATCGTCAGGCGAGACCACGGGCGGCCCAGGCGCGCGCCGCGATCTCGAACGGAGCGTCCGGTAGTCGGCGACGGCAGGCCTCGCGCATCTCTGTGAGCGACTCCGGATCGAGGCCCGCGGCGTGCTGCCCCGCAGGCCCGACGCCGAGCGTGTAGGGCTCCCACCACTCGGCGAAGTCCGCGTACTGGACGTGCACGGTCAACGGCGCGCTCTCGAGCTCGCGCAAGCCCGCGGCGGCCAGGAGCTCCTCGAGGTGGCCCTCGCGGGCGCCGGCGCGCCCCGACTCGTCGCTCACGTCGTGGTCGAGGTCGTGCGCGGCGTCCCAGTAGACGCTCACGGGCGCCCTGCCGCCCGCGAGGTCCCAGACACAGGCCGCGACGACACCGTCACGTCGGGTGACACGTGCCATCTCGGCCAGCCCGGCGACCGGATCGGACATGAAGTGCACGACGAGCTGCGCGATGGCTGCATCGAACGAGTCCCCGTCGAACGGTAGGCGCTCGGCGGAGGCGTGTTCGACGCGCACGCCGGGAAGCCGGACGCGAGCTGCCTCGACGAAGCCCTCCGAAGGGTCGACTGCGGTGACGCCGTCGGCGCCTACCCGTACGACGAGCTCGGAGGTGAGCGCTCCCGGGCCGCAGCCCACGTCGAGGACGCGTTGACCTTCGGCCACGCCGGCGAAGTCTGCGAAGTGCGGCGCAAGCGGCACGGCGTACCGCCCCATGAAGCGGTCGTATGCTTCCGCGGCGACGTCGAAGCTCACCGGGCCACCCTATTGGCGGCGAGCGGCTGCACTCGGTTGCGACGTTCTCTACAGCGAGGATCTGAGCGCCGGGCGGCGGTACGAGGGAGTGCTCGTCGTCAACCCGTTCGCCGGCTGACGCGAGCTCGGGCACTCGATCGCGGCGTCATGCCTCGCTTCGGCGGAGCGCGAGCAAGGAGCCGAGCTCGCGCACTCCGAGCCGGCGGCAGGCCAGCAGGTACGCGCCCGTCGCAGCAGCCAGACCGACGCCGACGGAGAGGATCTGCGCGCCGACCGAGCGTCCGAGCAGGGCGTCGATCGCCCACCACGCGAGTACCGCAAGGCCTGTCGCGAGGGCGGAGGCGAGGACTATCCGGGACAGAGCCGCGAGGGTGGACGACAGCTCGGCACCTATCCCACGGCGGCGCATCAGCGTGAAGAGCGCGACCGCGCCGGCGAGGTTGGAGAGGGACGTGGCAAGCGGTAGGCCCCAGACGCCGAGAGAGTAGAACGCCGCGAAGAGCGCGACGTTGAGCGCGAGGTTGCCCAGCGCGACGAAGGTCGGGATCCAGTTCGACTGCAGGCCGTAGAACGCCCGGTTGAGGAGCAGCATCCACCCGTTGAAGACGAGCCCCACGGCGAACGCCGCGAGCGCGCCGGCCACAACGGGCGTCTGATCGGGCGTGAACGCACCGCGCTCGTAGACGAGACGCGTGATCGGCTCGGCGAGCGCGGCCGAGACGAGCCCGGCGGGGATCAACAGGAAGCCGATCTGGCGAATGCCGGCGTCGAGCGTGCGCCCGAAGGCCGCCAGATCCGCCCGCGCAGCGAGTCTCGCGAGCGTCGGGAACAAGACCGTGGCGACGGCCACCGAGAAGATGCCCTGCGGCAGCATGTAGAGGCGGAACGCGAGGTCGATCGCCCGCGGCGCGAGCTCGGGATCGATGAGACGGGAGGCGAACACCGTCCCGATCACCGTCGAGACGTTGATCAGCCCGAGCGTCAGGGTGACCGGAAGCATCAGGACCAGGAAGCGCCGCACGGCCGGGTCGCGCCAGTCGAAGGCGACCCGCAACCGGCCGTCGAGACCGCGCAGCCACGGCAGCGGCAGCAGGAACTGGACGAGCGTCGCGACGACGATCGAGCCGGCGTACACGTAGAGCTCGGCGTCGTCTCCGTCGGCCCACGGCACTCCGAGCGCGAGGCCGGCGATGATGACGAGGTTCCACGCGACCGGCGTCAGAGCCGGGACGGTGAAGTGGTCGTAGGCGTTGAGGATCCCGACGACGATCCCCGAGAGCGCGAGCAGGACGACGATCGGGAACAGCACCCGCGAGAGTCCCACCGCGAGGTCGAAGTCCCCGCCCGGATCGCCGAACAGCCCGACGATGAGCGGGGCAGCCAGCACGAAGACCGCCGTGAGCCCGGTCGTGAAGAGCAGGACGAGCCAGAAGATCGTCGAGGCGACGCGCCAGGCCCGTACCCGCTCCCCCTTCTCGAGGAGCTCGCTGAAGACGGGCACGAAGGCGCCCGAGAGCGCCGTGTCGGCCACGAGCGCTCTCACGAGGTTGGGGATCTGGAATGCGACCGTGAAGGCGTTGATCCGGCCGGCGGCCCCGAACGCGTAGGCGGCCACCATCTCCCGCACGAGCCCGAGGACCCGGGAAAGAGCCGTCGCAGCGCCGAAGATCGCCGTCGAACGCGCGAGCTTGCGCCGGTGGACGCGCTCCTCGGCGAGCACCGCCTCGCGCTCGGGATCGATCTCGATCATCTAGAGAGCCGATCTCTCGATCTCGTGTGCCCGGCTGCGCGGTCAGGCGCGTCTCGGCCCGGTGCGGCCGGCCCGCGCCCCGGCACGGACGATCTCGCGACATCGGTCATCTCCGGGAGTTTCGTGGAATCGTCGGAAGCCCCTCTGCTACCATCACGCGGCCCGTCGGCCGTCCTCGGCTCGGGCTCTTTCACGTATGGCGAACATCAAGCAGCAGAAGAAGCGCGTCGGCATCGCGACGCGGCAGCGGCTCGAGAACCTCCGCTACCGCTCCACGATCAAGACGCTCGCGAAGCGGCTCGAGACCGCCGTCGCCGATGGTGACGACGCGGCCGTTGCCGCGGAGCACCGCGAGCTCGTCCGCACGATCGACAGGGCCGCTGCGCGCGGTGCGATGCACAAGAACACGGCCGCGCGCAAGAAGTCGCAGGCCGCTCGCGCAATCGCCGCGACCGAGTCCGACTAGCGACAGAGAAGGCGCGGCCGCCCGCACGCCGAGCGCCGCAGACTCCTAGCCGCAGTTGCGACCGCGAAGCGGACGCCTTCATGGGATCGGCGCGGGGATCGGCGAAGCGCAGGTGTCGGCTCAAGCCAGACACCGGATTCGGCTCAGGCAGTGCCGACGAAGTCCTGCTCTGGCGGACGCAAGCGGAAGAGCAGGTGTCTGGCTGAAGCCAGACACCGGGAGCGACACAGGCAGGTGTCCGACTCGAAGTCGGACACCGGCGGACGCTCGCGCGAACCGGGCAGTTGCGGCGGCGCAGCCGACGCCTTCAGGGATCTGCCCCGGCGAAGCCGGGGATCAAGCCGCGGGATTCGGCTCCTGCCGAATCCCGCCTGGCGAACAAGTTCAGCGCCGCTCGCGCGCGACGTCCGCGACCGCGAGCTGGAGCTCGAGCTCGGGCGCGAGCTTGCTGCCCCCCTTGAGTGCGTGGTCGAGGTGTGCCAGCCGCATCGTCGCCTCGCGTAGCTCCTCGACCGAGAACTCCTCGGCCTGGCGTGCGAGCTTCTGGCCGGGAAACGGCTTCAGCCCGAGCTTGGCGGCCGCTTCCTTGGCCGGCAGTCCGCTCTCGAGGAGGGCCTTCATCCGCGTGAGCTTGCCGAGGTGACCGCCGAGCAGGCCACCGAGCGCGGCTGCTCCGTCGCGCGCCGGGCGCGCGCTCCCGTCGAGCATGGAGTCCATCGCGGCGAGGGCGGCGCCGATGTCGTGGCGACCCCAGGCGTCCGTGAGCTCCCACGGCGGGGTCTCGGCGCTCGGAATCGCCAGGCGCCGAACCTCCTGGACGCCGATCGGCTCGCCGTCCGCCCAGATCGCGAGCTTGTCGATCTCGAGCGCGAGCGCGAGCTTGTCCTCGCCCACGGTCTCGACGAGGGCCTCGCAGGCGTCGCGCTCGACCTTGACGCCACGCTCGCGGAAGCTCTTCCCGACCCATTCCCAGAGCTTGCGCCGATCGACCTCCCAGACGAGGACGTCACCGGCTTTCTGACACGCCTTCGCGAGCGGCGTGTCTCGCTTCAGCTCCTCGGCGACGAGACAGAGGACCGTGCCCGGCGCCGGTGCCGCCAGATAGTCGATCACCACCTCGAGGTCGGCGGCTTTCCAGCCACCGCTCAGGCGGCCGCGCTCGTCGCGTCGACCGTCGAGCTCGGTGACGAGGACGAGCCGCTCTCCCAGGAGGAGCGTGCCCGCGTTGCACGCGGCGACGACGTCGTTCCCCGTGACCCCGTCCTTCCCCGCCGCGACGAGCCGCTCGACGGAGCCTGCGTCGAAGCGGGCGCGAAGGCGGCCCAGCGCGAGCTCCACCTTCGGGCGATCGTTGCCGACGATGAGATAGACGGGCTTCAGCTCGGCCGCGGCCATCGCGTCACCCTACTGCGCCCGTGCGAGGGCCTCCCCCGGCGGGTGTCCGACTGAAGTCGGACACCCGGCAGGATTCGGCTCCTGCCGTACCCTGCCTCGCGAACAAGCGGTCACCGCTCCGAGCGAACCACGAGCGAGCGTCCGTCGGACTCGACGACGACGCGGCCGTCCTCGTCGGTCCGCCACGTGCGGAGCCCCGGATCGGCCTCGAGCGCAGCCACGGTCTCGGGCCGTGGATGCCCGTAGTCGTTCCCCTCGCCCACCGAGACCACGGCGACCTTTGGGTCGAGCGTTCTGAGGAGGTCCGGAAGGCCCGGATCCTCCGAGCCGTGGTGTGCGACCTTGAGCACCTCGACCGGCCGGAGCGGGAGGCGCGCCGTCACAGGGCTCTCGGCGTCCGCCGTCAACAGGACGTCCGTCGCTCCGTACGTGACGAGCAGCACCACCGCGTTCTCGTTCGGATCCTGGCTCGCGAGGCCCTCGTCGTCGGGCCAGAGCACGCGCACGCGCGCTCGACCGAGCCGGAACTCGTCGCCCGACCGAGCCACGACTATCGGGATGCGCCCCTGACGCGCGGCGCGCAGCGTCGCGGTGTAGTCGGGCGAGCTCGCGGCGAGCGCGGGATCGACGATCGTTCCGACCCGGACCCGGCGCACGACCTCGGGCGCGCCCCCGATGTGGTCACGCTGAGGGTGCGTGAGCACGACGGCCGTCAGCGAACGGATTCCGCTCGACCGCAGCTGCCCCGCCACGTCCGCCTCCGGCGGGCCCTGATCGACGAGCAGGGCTCCGCCGGGCGTCTCGACCAGCACGGCGTCGCCCTGGCCGACGTCGAGGAACGTCACTCGGAGACCCGTCGGCGGCTCCCACGAGGGCACCGGGCGGAGGGCACAGCCGACGGCGGCGAGCGCGAGCGCGGAGGCGATCAGCCCGACCGCCGCCGGGCGGCGCCGGTAGCGCGGCAGCCTCCGCAACACGGCGACCGCAACCGCCATGCCGAGGAGCGCCACGAGCAGCACGGGTGACTCGACCTGCGCCGACGGCCAGTCGGCGACGACCCGGGCGACGAGCGCGATCCAGGCCGCGCACCAGCCTGCGAGCCACGCGAGCGCGACCGACGCTCCGGGGAGGAGCGGCTCGAGGGCCGCCGCGGCGAGCGACAGCGCGATCAGCGGCGGCATTGCCGGCTCGGCGGCGACGTTGGCAGGCACCGTCCAGAGCGCCACCGCGCCGAAATGGAGCCACACGATCGGCGCGGTCACCGCCCCGCAGGCGACGGCGACCACGAAGACGTCCCAGAGACCACGCGGAACCGGGTACGCGTCGGGCACCCCGGAGACACGCGGAAGCACGACGAAGATCGCCGCGACCGCCGCGAACGAGAGCTGGAACCCCGGCTCCAGCCCGGAGGCCGGCATCCAGGCAAGGAGGACGAGCGCGCCCACCGCGAGCGCGTGCCAACGGTCTCGCGGCCGCGCGACGATCCATGCGAGCGAGGCCAGCACCCCGGCGACCGCCGCACGGACGACGGACGGTTGCCAGCCGACCGCAAGGGCGTAGGCGAGCACGACGGAGATCGCCATCGCCTCGCCGAGGAGCCGTCCCAGCCCGGCGACCCGGAGCGCGGTGACGACACCGATCGCCACGATCGCGATGTTCTGACCGGACACGGCGAGCAGGTGCATGAGGCCGCTCGCCTCGAAGTCGTCGCGCAGCGCCGGATCGATGCCGGAGTCCTCCCCGAGCACGATGCCCGCCACGAGCTGCCGGCGTTCACCCGTCGTCCCGCCGGCCAGCGTTCGCTCGACATGCGCGCGCAACCGGTCGGCGACGCCACCGATCCCGCCCCGCCGGCCGACGATCCGAGGACGCTCGCCGCGCACGACGACGTGGACGCCGCGACGCGCCAGCCAGCCTCGTTCGTCGAAGCCGGTCTCGGGCCCACGCGGCGCGACCGGCCGCGCGCGCAGCTCGAGGACGGCACCCTGGGGCGGCGCCCGCTCCGGCGGCAGCTCGAGCAGGACGCGCTCGCGGATCTGCTCGTCTCCGAAGCGAGTCATCTCGGCGGGCACGCGCACCGCGAACGGCGTGCGCCGCGCCGGTCCGGTGACGACGACGCGGGCAGGCGCCGATTGGCCGAGACGCTGCGCCAGGAAGCTCTGCTCGAGTGCTTCGCTGCGCAGCGCGCCCCACCACAGACCCGCGCATGCGATTGCGACGCCTGCGAGCGCCAGCCGGCGCGGGCCTTGCGCCGCGATCGCCCAGCACAGCCCGCACAGAGACGCGAGCGCAAGGGCGAGCGGCGGGGGACGAACCCACTGCCCGGCGGCGATCCCGAGGCACGCCGCGGCGACGAGCAGTGCCGGCCAGTTCGTCTCGACGACACGGCGGACGACGGCTCGGCGGCTCACGGCGTCACCAGGTCGCGGAGCTGCTCGATGCGCGCAGGGCCGATCCCGGGGACGTCGTCGAGGTCCTCGACCGACCGGAACGGGCCGTTCGACGCTCGCCAGTCGAGAATCTTCTGCGCGGTCACGGGCCCGATTCCGGGGAGCTCGTCGAGCTGCTCAGCCGTCGCGATCCCGAGGCTGACCTTCGATCCCGCCGCGGGGGCGCCCGGGTCGACCGCGGCACCGGGCGGCGCGCGGCGAGGGACGACGACCTGCTGCCCGTCTGCGAGCGGCGCAGCGAGATTGACCGCCGAAAGGTCGGCGCGAGCCGTGGCGCCGCCCGCCCGCGTGAGTGCGTCGGCCACCCGGGCCCCGTCCGACACCCGGAGGAGCCCGGGTCGGCGAACGGCGCCGACGACGTGGACGACGAGTCGTGCGTCGGTGGCGGCGGCGCCCGGCTCGGAGTCGATGCGAGCGAGCGGCTCCGCCGCACCCGGCCCTTCGTTCGCGCCGACGCCGGCGATCCTCGAGCCGGCCACGGTGAGCAGCGCGAGGAGCGGGACGAGCAAGAGCGCGAGCTGCGTGCGCGTGAGGCTGATCACGCATCCAGGCTCGCCGACGAACCGTCACGCGAGTGTGCCGCCTTCGTGCCGAGTGTGTGCCGCTTTCGGGAAGAGCGTCCGCGCAAGGCCGGGGTCGCGCAGGGCGAGAGCTCGTTCGATGCGCTCGGCACCCTCCGGGACGAACGGATGCAGCTCCCTCGCGATCGTCTCGCAGGCGCGCAGGAGGACACCCAGCACGGCGTCGAGGTCCGTCACTCGCGCCCCCGGCTCACGCTCGCGACGGGCGAGCTCCCACGGCCGTGCGCCGGCCACGAGGCGGTTGGACTCGGTCACGACATCCCACACCGCGTCGGCCGCCGCGCGCAGGTCGAACCGCTCGAGCGCCGCGTCGATCGCCTCGGGCGCGCGCTCGATCCGGCCGACGAGCTCGGCCGCGGCCGGTGGCGGCTGTGCAGGACCCACGCCGTCGGGACGCGAGCGCGCCACGAGAGCGACCGTCCGGGCGACGAGGTTGCCGAGCTGGTTCGCGAGCTCGTTGGCGCGTCCGGCCAGCAGCTCCTCGCGGAAGTCGACGTCGCCGGAGCGCGGGACGTCGCGGACGCACCACCAGCGAAGCGCGTCGGCGCCGTACCGGGACGAGAGCTCGAACGGATCGAGGCTCGCGCCGCTCGACTTCGAGAGCCGGAGCCCGTCGGCTGTCACGTAGTCGTGGACGAAGACCGCCGTCGGCAGCCGCACTCCGGCCGAGAGCAGGATCGCGGGCCAGTAGACGGCGTGGAAGCGGACGATCCCCTTGCCGATCACGTGCACGCGCTCGTCGGCCTCGTCCCACCAGGTGCGATAGCGTCGAGCGTCGGTTCCGTACTCGAGCGACGTGAGGTAGTTGCCGAGCGCGTCGAACCAGACGTAGACGACCTGAGCCGGATCGTCGGGCACCGGGATCCCCCAGCCGTGCGCCCGCTCGCGCGGCCGCGAGACGCTGAAGTCCTCGAGCCCACCCCGCACGAAGCTCAGCACCTCGTTCCGCCGTTGCTCCGGCTCGACGCGCAGGTCGCCGCTCTCGAGCAGGGAGAGCAGCCGCTCTCGATGTCGCGAGAGCCGGAAGAACCAGTTGCGCTCGCTGACCGGGACCGGTGGGCGGCCGTGCTCGGGGCAGTGCCCGTCGACGAGCTCGGCAGGCACGACGAACGCCTCGCAGCCGTCGCAGTAGAGACCCGAGTACTCCCGCTCGTAGAGGTCGCCCGCCGCGGCGCAGGCGCGCCAGAGCCGCTCCACGCCCGGCCGGTGGCGCGGGTCCGAGCTCGTGCGGAGGAAGTCGTCGTACGAGAGCGCGAGCGTGTCGCGCAGGGCCTCGAAGCGGTCCGCCTTCTCAGCGACGAAACGTTCGACCGGGAGGCCGGCACCTCGAGCGGCCTCGACGTTCTTCAACGCGTTGTCGTCCGTCCCGCTCCCGAGCCGCACCTCGTCCCCGCGCAGGCGCCGGTGCCGCGCAAGCACGTCCGCCTGCACGCATTCGAGGGCGAACCCGAGGTGCGGGTCGCCGTTGACGTACGGAATCGAGGTGGTGACGGTGAATCGCCGAGCGCTCATCTGACCTTCCCTTCCGGCCCCGTCGAGACCGGAATGCGACGAGCGACGGCCCCGAGCGAGGGGCCGATTCGACGTGGACGACCTAGCGCACGCCGACGAGCCCTGGGGGCAGGGCCATCGTCGAGAACGGGCAGGCGCGCGTGGTCATGTCCTCACGATAGCGCGGGCGTCGCGCTAGGTGACCACGTTCACGAGGCGATCGGGCACGACGATCGTCCGGCGCGGATCACCGTTCACGTGCGCCTTGACCCGCTCGGACGCCAGCGCCAGCGCCACGAGCTCGTCCTCGGGCGTGCCGGCCGGCACGCTCAGCCGGTCGCGCAGCTTGCCGTTCACCTGGACGACGATCTCGACCGTCGCGGTGGCGACGAGCGCCACGTCCGCCTCGGGCCAGGGCAGCTCCCAGAGCCGTGACCCGCCAAGTCGCTCCCAGAGCTCCTCGGCGACGTGCGGCGCGTACGGCTGGATCAGCGAGAGGACCGTCTCGGTCGCGAAGCGCACCTCGCCCGCCCGCGCCGGATCGTCCTTGACGCGGTAGATCTCGTTGACGAGCTCGAAGAGCGCCGCGATCGGGGTGTGGAACTGGAACCGCCGCAGGACGTCGTCGGTCACCCGATCGATCGTCCGGTGGGAGGCGCGTACGAGCTCGCCGTCCGCCGGAGCGTCGACCGGCCCGCGGGCGGCGACCTCGAGCCCGAGGCGCCAGATCCGGTCGAGCAGCCGCGCGGTGCCTTCGATGCCGGCGTCGTTCCACTCCTTGTCGTGCTCTGCCGGGCCCATGTAGAGGATGTAGAGCCGCAGGGCGTCGGCGCCGTACCGTGCGATCGCCTCGTCGGGCGCGACGACGTTGCCCTTCGTCTTCGACATCTTCGCGCCGTGCCGGTAGATCATCCCCTGCGTGAACAGTCGCGAGAACGGCTCGCGAAAGCCGAGCAGCTCCATGTCGTTCAGCGCCTTCGTGAAGAACCGCGCGTAGAGGAGATGCAGCACGGCGTGCTCGATGCCGCCGATGTACTGCTTGACGGGGAGCCAGTAGTCGACGATCTGCTGATCCCAGGCCGCCTCGTCGTTGCGAGCGTCCGCGTAGCGCAGGAAGTACCAGGACGAGTCGACGAACGTGTCCATCGTGTCGGTCTCGCGCTTCGCCGGACCCGAGCAGCGCGGGCACGTCGTCGCGACCCAGTCCTCGGCAGCCGCGAGCGGCGAGCGTCCCTTCGGCAGGTAGTCGTCGATCTCGGGCAGGAGCACCGGCAGCTCGTCCGCGGGCACCGCCACGATCCCGCACGCGTCGCAGTGGACGATCGGGATCGGACAGCCCCAGTAGCGCTGGCGCGAGAGCAGCCAGTCGCGGAGCCGGTAGCCGATCGTCGCCTCGCCCTGTCCGCGCTCGGTGAGCCACGCCGTGATCGCGCGCTTCCCGTCGGGCGCCGTCAGGCCGGTGAACTCGCCCGAGTTGACGAGCACCTCGTCCTCGGTGTGGGCGACGTACGCGCCGGCGTCCGTCGTGGGACTGCCGTCCGCCGGCGCGACGACCTGCCGGATCTCGAGGGCGTAGCGCTCCGCGAACGCGTGGTCGCGCTCGTCGTGTGCGGGCACCGCCATGATCGCGCCGGTCCCGTACTCCATCAGCACGTAGTCGGCGACCCAGATCGGGATCGACTCACCGTTCACCGGGTTGACGGCATAACGGCCGGTGAAGACGCCGTCCTTCTCCTTCGTCTCGCGCTCGACCGTCGAGCGGGCGGCCGCGTGGCGGACGTAGCGCGCGACCTCCTCCTCGTGCTCCGACCCCGCGGTCAGCTCGGTGATCAGCGAGTGCTCGGGCGCGAGCGCGAAGAACGTCGCGCCGAAGAGCGTGTCGGGCCGCGTCGTGAACACCGGCAACTCCTGGCCCGTCCCGTCGACCCGGAAGGTGACCCTGGCGCCCTCGGAGCGGCCGATCCAGTTGCGCTGCATCGTCAGCACCCGCTCGGGCCACGACTCGAGCGTGTCCATCTCGTCCAGCAGCGCGTCGGCGTACTCGGTGATCTTGAAGAACCACTGCGTCAGGCTCCGCGACTCGACCTCGGTACCGCATCGCTCGCAGCGGCCGTCGATCACCTGCTCGTTCGCGAGCACGGTCTGGTCCTTCGGGCACCACTTGACGGGCGCCTCCTGTCGGTACGCGAGCCCGCGCTCGAAGAACTGGAGGAACAGCCATTGCGTCCACCGGTAGTACTCGGGCTCCGCGGTCGAGACCTCGCGTGACCAGTCGATCGCCCAGCCCATCCGCTTCATCTGGCGACGGATCGCCTCGATGTTGCGATTCGTGATCTCACGCGGGTGGCCACCCTCCTTGATCGCCGCGTTCTCGGAGTTCAGCCCGAAGGAGTCGTAACCCATGGGCCGCAGCACGGTGAACCCCTGCCGGCGCCTCACGTGCGTGAAGACGTCGCCGAGCGTGTAGTTGAAGACGTGCCCCATGTGGAGCTCGCCCGAGGGGTACGGGAGCATCTCGAGCACGTACGTGGACGGCCCGCCCGACTCGGCCGTCACGTCCGGATTGGCCACCTCGAAGGCGCCCTCCGCGGCCCACGCGGCCTGCCACTTGGCCTCGACGGCGGCCGGGTCGTAGCGCTCGGTCTCCTCGTGCTCCATCCTCGAACTCTCCTCTGAAACGAAAAGAGCCTCTCGCTCGAGAGGCTCAGGGGGAGTCGCCACGGCGTCGCCGCGTTCGCTCCCTGGACTACGAAAGAAGCTCACTCACTGCGTCGATGCTAGCACCTCGCCTGCCGCTTGTCCCATACGCTGTCTGCGCATGCCGCTCGTCTCCATGCGCCAGCTCCTCGACGAGGCCGCCGCCGGCGGCTACGGCGTCGGCGCGTTCAACGTCAACAACATGGAGCAGATCCAGGCGATCATGGAGGCTGCACGCGAGACGTCGTCGCCCGTGATCGTCCAGGCCTCGCGCGGTGCTCGTGCGTACACGAACGACGCGTTCCTCTGGCACCTGATGCAGGCCGCCGTCGAGCTCTACCCGGAGATCCCGGTCGCGCTCCACCTCGACCACGGCAACGAGCCCGCGACGTGCATCTCCGCGATCGAGCTCGGGTTCACGAGCGTGATGATGGACGGCTCGCTCGAGGCCGACGGCAAGACGCCCGCGTCGTTCGAGTACAACGTCGCGGTGACGAAGGAGGTCGTCGAACACGCGCACGACCGCGGCGTCACCGTGGAGGGCGAGCTCGGCACGCTCGGCGGCATCGAGGACGGCCACGGCTCGGGTGAGGTGCATCTCACCGATCCCGACGAGGCGGTCGAGTTCGTCGCCGCGACGGGGATCGACGCCCTCGCGGTCGCGATCGGAACCTCGCACGGCGCGTACAAGTTCTCGCAGGAGCCCGACGGCGAGGTGCTGAAGATGAGCGTCATCGAGGAGATCCACGAGCGGCTTCCGGAGACGCACCTCGTGATGCACGGGTCCTCGAGCGTGCCACGCTCCCTGGTCGACAAGGTCAACCGGTACGGCGGCGAGCTCAAGCCCGCCTGGGGCGTCCCGGTACAGGAGATCCAGCAGGGGATCCGGCACGGCGTCCGCAAGATCAACGTCGACACCGACTCCCGCCTCTCGGTCACCGCTGCGATCCGGCAGGTGTTCGCCGAGTCGCCCGAGAAGTTCGATCCGCGCGACTACCTGAAGCCCGCGCGTGCAGCGATGCAGGCGCTGATCGCCGAGCGCATGCGCGACTTCGGGCAGGCAGGTCACGCGGGCGACTACGAGCCGCTCTCGCTCGACGAGATGCGCGCACGCTACGCCGCTGCAACGGTCTGACGTCGGGGGCGTCCATCCTCGATCTCTTCCCCGACTCCGCCGCCGTCGCCGGGGGCGAGCTCAGGCTGGGTGGGATCGCGGCCTCGCGGCTCGCCGACGAGCACGGGACGCCGCTCGTCGTCCTCTGCGAGGCGACGCTGCGCGCCCAGGCGCGAGCGCTCCGCGCGGCGG
Organism: uncultured Actinomycetes bacterium; assembly: GCA_963791895.1. Taxonomy (GTDB): domain Bacteria; phylum Actinomycetota; class Thermoleophilia; order Gaiellales; family Gaiellaceae; genus Gaiella. The sequence continues at coordinate 53,772 of CAWBTY010000003.1, read as the reverse complement.
TCGGCGACGGGCGGGTCTTCTTCGGCACGAAAGCCCTCCCGAACGTCGCGCTCCTGCGGCTCCTGCGCGAGGAGGGAGTCGGCGCGGACGTTGCGTCGGCGGGCGAGCTCGCATTCGCGGAGGCGGCAGGGCTCGCCGGCGACGACCTCGTCGTACACGGGAACAACAAGGACGCGGCCTTCCTCGCCCAGGCGGCGGCGCTCGGCGCACCCGTCGTGCTCGACGCGCCGGACGAGGCGCAGCTCGCAGCCGCGGCAGGCGTGGAGCGGGCGCTCGTCCGCGTCACGCTCGGCGTCGACGCGGACACCCACGAGGCGATCAGAACGGGGCATCACGGGTCGAAGTTCGGGCTGCCGGCAGAGCAGGCGCGCGCCCTGGTGGCGGACGCGCTCGACCGTGGTCTCGACGTGCTCGGGGTCCACGTCCACGTCGGCTCGCAGCTCGAGGACTTCGACGCCCAGGCGGAGACGATCGTGCGGCTCGCGGCCTTCGCGGCAGCCTGCCGCGACGAGCTCGACTGGGTCGCGCGCGTCGCCGATCTCGGCGGCGGCTTCGGCATCCGGCATCACCCGTCCGACACGGGCCCGGAGGCACGGGAGCTCGCCGCGAGCGCTGCCGAGACCGCGCGGGCCGCCTTCGTCGAGGCAGGCTTGCCCACGCCGGAGGTCTGGCTCGAGCCGGGTCGTTGTCTCGTCGGCCGCGCGGGTGTCACCCTGTACCGCGTCGGCAGTGTCAAGCGCCTGCCGGGCCGTACCTGGGTCGCGATAGACGGTGGCATGTCCGACAACCCCCGGCCGCAGCTCTACGGCGCTCGCTACACCGCGCTCTCGGCGACCCGGGCGGACGAGTACGTCGACGAGCTCGTCAGCATCGCGGGCATGCATTGCGAGTCGGGCGACGTCCTCATCGACGACGTCGCGGTGCCGAGCCCTCGTCGGGGCGACCTGCTCGCGGTCCCTGCCACGGGCGCGTACACGCTGGCGATGGCCTCGAACTACAACGGCGTCACGCGGCCCGCGGCGGTGCTCGTCCGCGGCGCCGACGCACGCGTGGTCCGCCGGCGCGAGCAGCTCACGGACCTCCTGCGCCACGAGGTCACGTGACGGAGCTGCGGGACGCGGCCGTGCTCGTCCCGGTCTACCGCGATGCGGACGGTGAGCTGCGGATCGTGCTCGTGGCGCGCGCCGACGACGGAGGTCTCCACGGCGGCCAGCTCGGGCTACCCGGCGGCAAGCCGGAGCCGGACGACGCCGATCTGCGGGCGACGGCGCTCCGCGAAGCCGAGGAGGAGGTCGGGCTCGCGCCTGACTCCGTCGAGGTCGTCGTCGCCCTGCCGCCCTTCGAGACCCGGCGGACGGGCTGGCGCGTCCATCCCTTCCTCGCCCGGATCCCCGCGGACACGACGTGGCGCCTCCAGGAAGCGGAGATCGTCGGGATCCTCACGCCCTCGGCTCGCGCTCTCGCCGACCCCGAGGCGCGAGCCACGCTGCCGTTCACCTCGCTCCGCTTCCCGGAGCCGCTCTACGTCGACGGGATCGACGTCGAGGGCCACGTTCTCTGGGGCATGACCCTGCGTCTGCTCGACGACCTGCTGCCGCGATTGCTGGCCGGGGAGTGGGACGTCTGACCCGGCCGGGCCAGATCGTGATCCTGAACGGGGCGCCGCGCTCGGGAAAGTCGTCGATCGCGACGGCCATCCAGGAGACCTTCGACGGAGCGTGGCTGAACCTCGGGGTGGACGTTGCCCGCGCGATGACGCCGCCACGGTGCCAGCCCGGTATCGGGCTTCGGCCGGGCGAGGAGACGCACCCGGCGGCACCGTTCGTCCCGGTGCTCTACGCCGCGCTGTACGAGTCGATCGCGGCACACAGCCGAGTCGGGCTGAACGTCGTGGTGGACGTCGGCCACCACGACCCGGAGATCCTCGCCGACTGTGCAAGGCGCCTGTCCGGCTTGCCCGTCCTCCTCGTCGGTGTTCGCTGCCCGATCGACGTCATCATGGAACGTCGAGACGCGTCTCCCGCCGGCCGGTACGCGACAAGCTCGGCGGACGTCCCCGTGCCGGAGCCGGTCGCTCGGTGGCAGCAGGCGGTTCACGTCCCGGGCGTCTACGACATCGAGGTCGACACCTCCCGGTTGAGCCCCGAACGGTGCGCGGACGAGATTCGACGGTACTTCGCCGACGGCCGCCCGCTCCGCGCCGTCGAGAAGCTCGCGACTCGCGCCCCCGACTAGCGCGTCACCACTTCGACGACGTCGCCGTCCGAGAGGACGTGAGCCCGGCCGACGCGCTGGCCGTCGAACCGCGCCGAGGCGCCCCAGACGCGAGCGCCCACGCAGCGCTCACCCAGCTCGTGGTGGACGCGGTCGGCCAGCTCGGCGACCGTCGCGCCGTCCGCCAGCGCGAACGGTTCGTCGTCTTGTTGCCCATCATGCCGCGGGAAGACGCGGATCAGCCCGGTCAGCGCCCAGATCGCCTTCCGCAGGCGGTCGAGGCTTTCGTCGTCGAGCACCGAGACCGGCATTGCGACGAGCGAACCTTGTGTTACTTGAACACAAGCGTTGTCTACGACGGCTAGCGCGACGGCGTTCTCGTCCGCCTCGTCGGCCTTCGTCAGTGCCACGATCGACGGCTTCTCGATCCCGGCTGCGGCGACCTCCGCGCGGACCACGTCGAAAGCAGTCGTCGTGTCATTCGCGGCCCGGCAGTAGACGATTGCATCGGCGTTCCGCAGGACGCCGAGCAGTGCGCGGCCGCCCCCACGATCTTCGTGCGCCCCTTCGATCAGGCCGGGGATCTCGACGAGCTGCACGAGGACACCGCCGATCCGCGTCAGCGCCGGCACCGGCCGTAGCGTCGTGAACGCGTAGTCCCCGGTCTTGATCTGGATGTCGGAGAGCGCCTGCAGGAGGGACGACTTGCCGGCGTTCGGCGGCCCGACGAGCGCGATCTGGGCGGCACCCTCGCGGCGCACCTGGAGCGAGTCGCGATGGACGACCTTGGCGCGCACACGGGTTCGCTCGAGCTCGGCCTCGAGCCACTTGCGCAGGTCGGCATAGGGCCCGTTCCGGTAGCCCGGCAACTCCCCGAGGAGCGCCCGGATCGTCGCGATCCGCTCGCTGCCCTCTTTCCCGACGAGGCGGCGCTTCGCCACCTCCGCGAACGTGCGATGCGGCATGGGCATCGCGTTCCTCCTTCCGATCCTGCGTGAAGGCGGGCGCGCTGACCCGGCCGTGGCGGCCGTGCGCGCGTCACCTTCCCGCCGCTTCCCCCGACGCGTGAGTGGGAAGCGGCGACTCAGCCGTTCTGACGGAGAACGGTGGCAGACCAGGATCGGAAGCGGTGCATGACCGCAGGCTAGCGCGCGCGAGCTTCGCCGGTGCCTTTCGACTCGACGGCGATCGCGCCGGCCGCGGCCGGAGGCGTCCTCGCGCTTGCGCCGATCTCCCTCAGCGGGGGTCGCCGCGGGCGTTGTGCCTCCGTCGAAGCTCGTCCTCGACCGCCGAGGGCTGCAGGCCCCGCGCGGCGAGTAGGACGTAGCTGTGGAACCACAGGTCGGCTAGCTCCTCGACGAGGCGCTCGTCGGGCTCGCCCGCACCCGCGAGCGCCACCTCCACTCCCTCCTCCCCCACCTTCCGGGAGGCGGCCGCCGGGCCGGCGTCGAGCAGGCCCACGACGTACGACCCGGCGGGGCGAGTCGCCGCCCGCTCGGCGACGATCCGCCACAGCCACGGCGAGAAGCAGGACTCGGCACCCGTATGGCACGCAGGCCCGCTCGGCCTGACGCGGTAGAGCAGCGCGTCGCCGTCGCAGTCGTCCCGGATCTCCTCGACGGCCATCGTGTTGCCCGAGGTAGCGCCTTTGTGCCAGAGCTCCTGCCGCGAGCGGCTCCAGAACCACGCCTCACCCGTCTCGCGCGTGCGGCGGAGCGCCTCGTCGTCCGCGTAGGCGAGCATCAGCACGCGCTCTGTCTCCGCGTCCTGCACGATCACCGGGGTCAGCTGCGGATCGGCCATCCCGCCTCGCTCAGCTCGCCCTTCAGCTCGACCAGCCGCTCCGGGCGCTCGTGCACGATCGACGCGAGGAGCGCCGCCTCGGCGCCGACCTCGAACGCCTCCGCGAGATGACGTGCCTCCCCGGCCCCTCCCGACGCGATCACCGGCACCTCGACCGCGTCGACGACCGCCTGCGTCAGCGCGAGGTCGTAGCCCGACCGCGTCCCGTCGGCGTCGATCGAGGTGAGCAGGATCTCGCCCGTGCCCCGCTCGACGGCCTCGCGGGCCCAATCGACCGCGTCGCGCCCGCGCGGCTCGCGGCCCGCGTGTGTGACGACCTCGCCGCCGCGCGCGTCGATCGCGCACACGACGGCCTGCGAGCCGAACTCGGCTGCGAGAGCCGTGAGGATCTCGGGGTCGTCGAAGGCCGCGCGGTTGATCGCGACCTTGTCCGCTCCTGCGAGGAGGAGCGCCCGCGCATCGTCGACCCCGGTGACGCCCCCGCCGGCAGTGAACGGGATCGTCAGCTCGTCCGCAGCCCGCCCGATCATCTCGAGTGTCGGCCCGCGCCCTTCCAGCGTCGCGGTGATGTCGAGGAAGACGAGCTCGTCCGCGCCGAGCTCCGAGTAGCGGCGCGCGAGCTCGACCGGCGCCCCCATCTCGCGCAGGTTCTCGAAGTTGACGCCCTTGACGACTCGGCCCCCGGCGACGTCGAGACAGGGGATCACGCGCTTCTTGACCATCGCACCAGGTTCTCGAGCACGCGGGCACCGGCAGCAGCACTCCGCTCGGGATGGAACTGGACACCGGCGAGCGCGCCGGACTCGACCGCCGCCACGACCGCTCCGTCGTGCTCGACCGTCGCGACCGCGACGTCGGCGTCGCTCGGCTCGACCGCGTAGCTGTGCGCGAAGTAGACGTCCGCGCCCTCGAGACCGCCGAGCAGGGCGCTGGGGCGAGTGGTCGACAGCGTGTTCCAGCCCATGTGAGGCACGCGCCGCGCCCGCAGCCGCCGCACGGTCCCGGCGAGCAGCCCGAGCCCCTCGCCGCCCTCCTCGCTCGCGCCGAAGAGCAGCTGCAGCCCGACGCAGATGCCCGCGACGGGGCGTTCGGCGGCGACCCGGTCTCGGAGCGCGTCGTCGAGCGCGTGACGGGCGAGACCGGCGGCTGCGCTCTGCACGTGCCCGACGCCGGCGATCAACGCGAGCGGCGCCTCGCGAACGACGTCGGCGTCGGTCGTGACGACCGGCTCGACACCGGCACGCGCGAGCGCCGACGAGAGCGAGCGGAGGTTTCCGGCGCCGTAGTCGGCGATCGCGACATCCGGACGGCGGATCCGCGTTCGGTGACCGGCCGTGTCAGGCACCGTTCCGCCTGGTCTGGCGCACTGCGAGCCCGGTTCCCGAGCGCTTCGAGGCCGGCACGCCGACGCGGCGCCGCTCCGGCTGTGGAGCGATCGGCACGAAACCGGCACGAAAGGTCTTGACAAGCACCGGTGTCTGACACCTTCGCCGCAATTTGCGGAGAACGACCATCACGCGGCGCCCTTCGTCGAGCGGATGCCCGCCCCGCCGGGTGCGACCGCCTGTCGCAGCGCCTGCCCGAGCGCCTTGTATGCGGCCTCCGCGACGTGGTGATCGTCGGCACCCGAAGCCTCGACGTGGACGGTGCACCCCGCCTCGATCGCGAACCGTTCGAGCGCGTGGCGCAGGAGCGTGACCGCGAGCGCGCCCACCCGTTCGCCGCCGAACGCGAGCTCGACCTCCGCGTGGGGACGGCGGACGAGGTCGACGGCTGCCGTCGCGCGCGCCTCGTCCATCGGAACGACGGCCGAGCCGTACCGCGCGACGCCCTCGCGTCGGCCGAGTGCCTCCGAGAGTGCCGCCCCGAGCGCCGCGTGGACGTCCTCCACCGTGTGGTGCTCGTCGACCTCCACGTCTCCGGCTGCGGCGAGCTCGAGGTCGAAGCCCGCGTGGAACGCGAGCAGCGTCAGGAGGTGGTCGAGAAAGCCGATCTGCGTCGCGATCCGCGAGCGGCCGGTGCCGTCGAGCCCGAGCGTCAGGCGCAGCGCCGTCTCGGTCGTCGTCCGGAGGATCGTCGCCTCGCGGCCGCGGCGTTCCTTCGGCTCGGCGCCGAGCGCCCGCAGCAGGACGTCGTTCTCCGACGGCCGGCGCACGGTCGCCCTGATGCCCTCCGGGAACGCACGGACGACGATCCCCTGCGCCTCGAGCCGTTCTGCCAGGGGCTCGTCGGTGCGAACGAAGACGAAGTTGGCCGCGCTCGGCCCGCAGTCGTGGCCGGCGTCGAGGAGCGCCGCCCGGACTCGTTCCCGTTCAACGATCGTCGCGTCGACGTCGCCGAGACGGGGATCGAGGAGCGCCGCCGTCGCGATCGCCGCGGCAGGTCCCGAGATCGGAGCCGGCGCTCGGCGCTCGGTGAGCAGCGCCGCGGTCTCGGGGGACGCGAGTGCGTAGCCGACCCGGAGCGAGGCGAAGCCGAACGCCTTCGACATCGTCCGCACGACGACGAGGTTCTCGAGCTCGTCGACCCACGGCGCGCACGAGCGGGCGCCGTACTCGACGTACGCCTCGTCGACGACCACGATCGTCTCGGGTCTGCCGCGGGCTCGCTCGACGATCGACTCCGGCTCGACCCACGCGCCGACCGGGTTCTCCGGGTTGCAGATCCAGTCGAGGTCTGCATCGTCGTCCGGCCCCACGACCTCGGCTCCACCAAGCATCGTCGCGATGCGATAGAGGGCATACGTCGGCGGGTCGACCGCGGCGCGTGAGCCAGGCGCGAGGAAGGTGTGCGCGAGGAGCAGGATCAGGTCGTCCGCGCCCGCTCCGACGACGACGTGCTCGGCCGTGAGGCCGACGTAGGACGCCGCCGCTTCGCGGAGCGCCCGGTAGCTGCCGTCGGGATACTCGTTCAGCCGCGCCATGCTCTCCGCGAGCGGTATCTGGGGAACACCCGGGAGCGACGGCGTGTTCTGGTCGAACTTGAGCACTGCCTCTCGCGGGATCCCGTGCCGGGCGGCGACCTCGTCGACGCCCGCAGACCAGCGGTACGGCGCGTAGCCGTCGGTGACGGCGTTGGCCAGCGAGCGCGCGGCGCTCATGCCGGCACCGCGGCCGCGTGCAGCGGCAGTCCCTCGACCCGGGCCAGCGGTGCGACCACCGCAGCGGCGCGACGCGCTCCCTCCGCGTCGGCGGTGACGATCTGCAGCGGCTTGAGGAACGTCTCGACCCCGAGCCCGCCGGTCGACCGGGCGAGCCCGCCCGTGGGCAGCACATGGGTGGCCCCCGCCGCGTAGTCGCCGATCACCGAGGAGCAACCCACGAAGACCGAGCCGGCATTCCGGACGCGCGCGACGAGCGCGCTCGCGTCGGCGACGTGCAGCTCGAGGTGCTCGGGCGCGTAGGCCTCCGACCGCGAGAGCGCCTCGTCGAGCGACTCGACGCGCTCGATGCGCACGTTGCTCCGGCCGGCGACCGCGGCTGCCACGGCCGCCGCGAGCTCCGAATCGGCCGTGAGGAGCAGCGCGTCGCTGTCAGGGCCATGCTCGGCCTGGGCGAGGAGGTCCGCCGCGACGCGACCGGCGTCGGCGGTCGCGTCGGCGATCACGACGACCTCGCTCGGGCCGGCCGGCAGATCGATGCGCACGCGGCTCGAGACGAGCAGCTTGGCGGCCGTCACGTACGCGTTGCCCGGCCCGGCGATCGCGTCGACGGCAGGAATCGTCTCGGTGCCGTAGGCGAGGGCGGCCACCGCCTGCGCTCCGCCGACCGCATAGACCTCGTCGAGCCCGAGCTCCCGGGCGACGACGAGCGTCGCCTCGGCCGGCTCCGGAGTCACGACGGCGATGCGCGCAACGCCCGCGACGCGGGCGGGCACGGCTGTCATCACGAGCGACGACGGGAGCGGTGTCCTGCCGGAGGGGACACAGAGACCCACGGCCGCAAGCGGCAGCCAGCGGCGTTCCGAGACGATTCCCGGCGCGGCCTCGACCGTCGTGTCGGCGGGACGCTGGGCCTCGCTGAACCGCTCGACCGCGCGGATCATGCGGCGGAGCGCTTCGTGGACGTCGCGGTCGACGGTGGCCGTCGCGATCCGGTCGGCAGCGACGCGAAAGCCCTCCGGTCGCGGCCCGTCGAACCGTTCCGTCCACTCGAGAAGCGCTGCGTCACCGCGCTCGCGGACGTCGGCGACGATCGGGGCGGCGACCTCGAGCGCGTCCTCGAACGGCGCCCTCATGGAACGAGCCTCTCGATCGGAAGCACGAGGATCGACGTCGCGCCGGCTTCCTTCAGCGCGGGCAGGAGCGTCCAGACCTCGTCCGCCTCGACCGCGGCGTGGACGGCGATCTCGCCCGCGTCGGCGAGCTGGAGCACCGAGGGCGCGCCCATGCCCGGCAGGAGCGCGCGGATCGCAGGCAGGTCGTCGTGATGCGCGTTCAGCATCACGTAGCGCCTGCGGCGAGCGGCAACGACGCCGGAAAGCATCAGCTCGAGGCGTCCCACGAGCTCGCGTCGTCCCTCGACGGCGGCGCGACCCGCCACGAGCACTGCCTCCGAGGAGAGCAGCTTGCCGACGGGGCGGAGGCCGTTCGCACTCATCGTCGATCCCGTCGAGACGAGGTCGACGATCGCGTCGGCGAGGCCGAGCCGGGGCGCAGCTTCCACCGAGCCGGAGACGGGAACGAGAGAGCAGGTCACACCGGCCTCCGCGAGCAGGCGCCTCGTCGAGACGGGGTACGCGGTCGCGACGCGGAGACCGTCGAGATCGGAGACGTCGTTGTGCGGCGCGTCGACGGGCACCGCGGCCTCGAGCGAGCAGCGTGCGAAGCCGAGCTCGGCGAGGGTGACGACGTCCGCCTCCGCCTCCGCGACGAGGTTGGCGCCGGTGATGCCGACGTCGACGACACCGTCCTGCGCGTACTCGGGGATGTCGCTCGGCCGCACGAGCAGGAGATCGACGGGCGCGTTCGCGCAGGGGACGACGAGCGAGCGCTCGGTCAGCTCGAACGAGAGGCCCGCGTCCGCGCAAAGCCGAACGGCAGGCTCAGCCATGCGCCCCTTCGCAGGCACGGCGAGCATCAGTCGCCCGTCCGCGCCCGCGCGGGCGAAACCGGAGCTCACCGCTTGCCCTTCCTGCCGGTCCGGTCGAGCACCAGCCGGTAGCCCCCGGCCCCGTGGCGAAGCCACTGCGCCACGCGCGTCACGGTTGCGGTCGAGGTCGGGACGCGCTCGGCGATGTCGAGATACGGCATTCCCCGCTCCAGCAGGAGGACCGTCTGCCACCGGTGCGCAAGGGCCTCCAGCTCCGGGAGCGTGCAGAGGTCGCGAAGGAAGCGCCGGGCCTCGTCGCGCGTACGAAGGAGCAGGATCGCGTCCGCGAGTGCGTCGAGGCCCGGAACCGGCTCGACCGGCTGCCGCGCGCTTCCAGGTGTTATCGATCGTGGCGCCATGCGCCTATGTTAGCATGATAACGTGCTAACACGTACCTTCGAAGTGATTCCGGCGATCGACGTCCTGGACGGCCGTGTCGTACGCCTCTCGCAGGGTCGTCGGCAGGCAGTGACGCTGGAGGGCGGTGATCCCGTCGCGCTCGCGCGGCGATACCGGGACGAGGGTGCGTCTCGCCTCCACGTCGTCGATCTCGACGGCGCGTTCGACGGCGCTCCGAGCGATGCGCTCCTGGAGGAGCTCGTCGCGGCGACCGGTCTGCCGATCCAGGTCGGCGGGGGCTATCGGACGCTCGACGCGATCGCCGGCGCCGTCGCTGCGGGCGCCGATCGGGTGATGATCGGGACGGCGGCGCTCGAGCCCGGATTCCTCGAGCGTGCGATCGCCCGCCTCGGGGACGTGGTCGTCGTGGCAGTCGACGTGCGGGACGGCCTCGTCACGACGAGCGGTTGGACGGAGACGTCACGGACGACGGCGTCCGAGCTCGCCGAGCGCTGCGCGGCGGTCGGCGTGCGGCGACTTCTGGTCACGAGCACGCGCCGCGACGGCTCGCTGGCAGGACCGGACGTCGACCTGCTCGCCGAGATCGTCGCCGTCGGACTGCCCGTGATCGCGGCCGGGGGCATCGCGTCGCTCGACGATCTGCTGGCGGTTCGCGAGCTCGGCTGCGAGGCGGCGATCGCCGGCAGCGCGCTGCTCGCGGGCCGGTTCACGCTTCGTGAGGCGATCGCGGCGGTCGGAGGCTGAGCGAGCCCGACCGACCCGCGGCCGGCTTCAGGGCGAGGAGCGCGCCGGTGGGTCGAAGAACGCGAAGACCCTTCCGCCGGGCGCCAGCCACCGCTCGGCGAGCTTTCGGGCGCGTGCCGGCTCTCGGTGGAAGAGCCCCACCCGGACCGCGAACACCACGTCGAAGCGACGCTCCCGGAGGTCGACGGTCTCGAGCTCGCCGAGCACGAACTCCGCCTTACCCTCCGCGACGTACGCCTCGTTTCGCCGCTCCGCGGCGGCGATCATCTTCGCGGAGCGATCGATAGCCGTCAGTCGACCACGCGCGAGCCGCTCGCAGACGAGCGTGGCGGCGACGCCGTGACCGCAGCCGATCTCGAGCACGAAGTCGTCCGGCTGGACGTCGAGCCGGTCGACGACGGCTTCGAGCCTGGCGGGCACCGGCCCATCCTTCCAACGGGCGCGACCCACAGTTCCGCGGGGGACGGCCGTCGCCGGATTGCAGCGTCCACGACACCGGCGCCCGACCGGTGCGCCCCGGGAGACGACACACGATCGGCACGCTCCCGGCGCACTTCCGGCACAGGATCGCCGCTAGCGTGACACCAGGGACACGGGAGTGCCCCTGGGGGCGGTTGGGGCCGTGGGCAGGCGGCGTCGCGCGATCGCACCGCGACGGCACATACGCTCGTCCCGTGGAGATCCGCTTCTGCGACGACCGTGGCGAGGCGGGCTTCTCGTGGCTGGTCGACGAGCCGATGACGCGCACGTCACACGTGCTCGCGGCGGAGGGGCGCGTCTGGCTCGTCGACCCGGTGCGCCACGAGCCCGCGCTGACGCGGGCGCGAACGCTCGGCGAGCCGGCCGCTGTGCTCCAGCTCCTCGACCGCCACAACCGCGACTGCGCCGAGCTCGCGGCGGAGCTCGGTGTGCCCCATCTCGTGACGCCGGGCGACCTGCCGGGCACGCCGTTCGAGACTGTCGTCGTGCGCGCCACGCCCCGCTGGCGCGAAGTCGCGCTGTGGTGGGCCGGGCACCGAACGCTCGTCGTCGCCGAGGCGATCGGCACCAACGGGTTCTTCCGCGCCGGGGCTGATCGGGCCGGCGTGCATCTCGTGCTGCGCCTCTCGCCGCCTCGGGCGGAGTTCGAGCGGTTCGAGCCCGAGCACCTCCTCGTCGGGCACGGGGAAGGCCTCCACGGGCTCGACGCGACCGCAGGTCTACGAGAAGCCCTCGCGCACTCGCGCCGCGGGCTCCCGCGGATGGCGCTTCGTCTCCCCGCCCTCGCGCTCGACGCGCGACGACGCCGACGCTAGAGGGCTTTCGCGAACGGGCCCGTCTCCAGGGTGCCGAGGTCGCCGTGAGGCTTGGACGCCGGGAGGCACCCAGCGTCTGTTTCGCCAACCCCTAGAGCTCCGACGAGAGCGCAGCGGGCCGCAGCAGCCTGACGGGGCGCTTCAGCCCGGCCTCGCGCACCGGCGGGTTCAGCGTGTCCGCGAGCGGCGGCGCGCCGAACGACCGGCGAACCCGCTCGTCGGGTGGCGTGCCGTACGTCGTCGTTCGCTGGCGTGGGACGCGGCCCGCCGAGCGGATCAGCGCCTCCATCTGCTCGGGCGGCAGCTCCTGCCCCCACTCCGAGCCCGCCGAGCGCGAGATCGACTCGTTCATCAGCGTCCCCCCGAGGTCGTTGACGCCCGCCGAGAGTGCCTGGCGAACGCCTTCCGGCCCCAGCTTCACCCAGCTCGCCTGAACGTTGGTGATCAGCGGATGGAGCGCGAGCCGGGCGACCGCGTGGAGGAGCAGAGCCTCGCCGAACGTCGGGCCGCGGCGCGCCCGCCCGGCGAGGTAGATCGGCGCCTCCATGGGCACGAAGGGCAGTGGCACGAGCTCGGTGAAGCCGCCCGAGCGCTGCTGCTGCTCACGCGCCCGGAGCAGGTGCCGAGCCCAGTGCACCGGCCGCTCGACGTGACCGAACATGATCGTCACGTTCGAGCGCAGACCGGCGTGATGCGCCGCGTCGTGCACCGCGAGCCACTGCGCGGTCGTGACCTTGTCCGGGCAGATGATCGCGCGCACCTCGTCGTCGAGCACCTCGGCCGCCGTGCCAGGCAGCGAGCCGAGCCCGAGCCTCCGAAGCCGCTCCAGGTACGTGCAGAGCTCGAGCCCGAGGGTGGCGGCGCCCTGCCAGACCTCGAGCGCGGAGAAGGCGTGCACGTGGATCTCCGGGGCCGCCGCCTTCACGGTCTCGATCACGCCGGCGTAGTAGTCACCCGTGAAGGACGGATGGATCCCACCCTGGAGACAGACCTCGGTGGCGCCGCGGTCCCACGCCTCCCGAACCCGGCGTGCGATCTCGTCGTCCGGGACGAGGTACGCCGGCCCGCGCAGGTTCTTCGCGAGCTTGCCCTTCGAGAACGCGCAGAAGCCGCAGCGGAAGTAGCAGACGTTCGTGTACTGGATGTTCCGCGTGACGACGTACGTCACGTCGTCGCCGCAGACCTCGCGCCGGAGCCGGTCGGCCGCAGCGAAGACCCGTGCCCGCTCCGCCCCCCGCGCGGCGAAGAGTCGGACGAGCTCGTCCTCCCCGAGCTCCTCGCCGACGACCCCGAGGGGCGCCGGATCTCGGCCGACGACGAACGGCACCGTGCTCGGCTCGCCGGGCGCCCAGCGATCCTCTCGCGCGAGGCCGTGCGCGTCCGACGCGCGCCTGATCGCCGGCGCAACGGCCGGGTCGGCCCACCGCTCGACGTCGGCGACGTGCTCCGGGTAGAGCGGTAGCCGCGCGGCGAGCTCGAGCCCACGCGTCTCGCACGCCGCGCGCAGGCGCTCGACCGCCGGCCAGGGCGCCTCGGGGTTCACGTGGTCGACGGTGACCGGCGAGACGCCGCCCCAGTCGTCGATCCCGGCTTCGAGCAGGAGCGGGAAGTCGTCGTGGGCGAGGTTCGGCGGCGCCTGGACGTGGACGTCCGGCCCGAGCACGATCCGGGCGACCGCAATCGACCAGAGGTGCTCCTCCAGTGTCGCGTCGGGGTGCTCGGCCATGCGCGTCCCGGGCTTCGCGCGGAAGTTCTGGACGATCACCTCGCGCACGTGGCCGTGCTCGGCTGCCAGGTGGCGGAGCGCCAGGAGAGCGTCGATTCGCTCCTCTCGCGTCTCGCCGATCCCGACGAGGATCCCACTCGTGAACGGGATCGAGAGCTCGCCGGCGAGCCGGATCGTCTCGAGCCGTCGTGCCGGCACCTTGTCGGGCGAGGCCCAGTGCGGGCCGCCCCGGGCTGCGAGGCGCTCGGCGGTCGTCTCGAGCATGATCCCCATCGACGCGGCGACGGGCCGCAGCGCGGCGAGCTCCTCCCGCGACATGACCCCCGGATTGAGGTGCGGCAGCAGGCCCGTCTCGTCGAGCACCCGCCTCGCGCAGCGGGCGAGGTACTCGAGCGTCGTCACGCACCCGAGCTCCGCGAGCTCCGCCCGCGCGACGCGATACCGGGCCTCGGGCCGGTCGCCGAGCGTGAAGAGCGCCTCGGTACAGCCCGCGTCGGCCCCGGCGCGCGCGATCGCGAGCACCTCCTCCTCGCTCAGGTATGCGCGCTCGCCGCGCCTCGGTGGCCGCGCGAACGTGCAGTAGCCGCAGACGTCTCGGCAGAGCGTCGTGAGCGGGACGAAGACCTTGGGCGAGTACGTCACGAGCGTCCCGCGGCGCAGGCGCCGGGCCTCGGCCATCAGCTCGTCGAGCGGGGTCGTGAGGAGATCTGCGAGCTCTGCCATCGGCGTCCTGGGTTCGCCGGGCGGTCTCCTCGCGCCGGAGCAGCGAGCATACGCGAGCCGTGTGGCGCGACGCCGGGCAGGCGGACGGCAGACTTCGCCCATGGCGTCCGTGGGTGAGATCCTGGAGCTCCTCCACGTCGCCGGCGAACGCGCCCGCCCGGCGCGCCTCACCGTCGTCGAGTGGCGTCACGGGCCTCGGAGCGAGGCGGCGTTCAATCGCTTCATGGCGCTCCGACGGGACGGCGGCGGCGGCGTGGCGCATACCACCTCCGCGCGAGCCGACACGCCGGCCGAGACCTCCTGGACGACGACGCTCGCGCTCGAGAGCCCGACGCGGTTCCGGGAGGAGGCGGCCGGCGCCCAGGCGGGCCGGCGCTACCTCGTGCGTGACGGCGACCGCTGGGTCTCGTGGGATGCCGATTGGGGCGCCCACACGAGCGAGTCGACCGAGGAGCGCGGCGCCCGTGACGCGACCTACGCCCACCTCCTCGACCCGAACGTGTTGACCGCGGCCCTCCGGATCGGGCCCGGAGCTCCGACGCGGGCAGCGGGCCGGACGGCGTGGCGCGTGACCGCGATCCCACGGGACGAGGACGAGAGCGCCACCGGAGCGCTCTTTCGCGTCGGGCCGGGCGCCGAGCGGATCGAGCTGACGATCGACGCCGAACGGGGAGCGCTCCTCCGCTCCGAGGCATGTCTCGGAGGCGAGCCGTTCCACAGGCTCGAGGTGACCGAGATCGAGTACGGCGCGCTTCCGGCCGACTCCTTCGCCCTCGAGCTGCCGACCGGCGTCGAGCCGGCCGGCGATCCGTTCGTCCCCCGCTGGCTTCCACTCCACGAGGTGCAGGCGGAAGTCCCCTTCGCCGTCTTCGCGCCGGCGCGGCTGCCCGAGAGCTGGCGGCTGCATGGCTGCCTGCTCGTCCCGGGCCGCGGGCAGCCGCCCATCGAGCCGGAGGTCAGTCTCATGTACGCGAGCGGCAACGGTGCGTACACGGTGACTCTCCGCGAGCGCGCCGCGACCGCGGAGCGCGACGACTGGCTCGAGTGGACGAGCGACGGGGAGCTCGACGTGGCCGACGCGGGGGAGCACGTCGAGCCGCGGCACTACGCGCGTGCCGAGCGGGCCGGCACACTCGTCGAGCTCTCCGGGAGCGACGCGATCCTCCTCGCCCAGCTCGTCCGTGCGCTCGCTCCGGCACCGACGAGGCCGCCGCGTCTCGAGAACGAGTGAGGGCCCGCTCGCGCGGGCCCTCGAAGGCACGTCGATCGGCGCCGGGCTACGCGCCCCGGTACCCCCAGAGGCCGCCGAAGCTCTTCCAGGCGCCCTTCTGCCAGCGCTGCAGGACCATCTGCTCGATCGGGAAACGATCGCTCGGCCCGGTCTTGATGTGGATACCCGGGGTCATGAAGGGGTTCTTGGTCACGTTGAGTCCCGCCACGGCCTTGACCAGCCCGGCTCGCGTCGGTGTGCGCCCGGCCTTCTTCAACGCCTCGACGAGCGTGAAGGCGGCCGCCATCCCGTAGACGTGGTACGGATCGGAGGCGTTGGCGCCCGGGGCGTGACGCTTGAGAATCTGCCGGTACAGCTTGATCCCTGCGTCGTTCCGCCACTTGGGATCGGTGGGATCCTTCAGGAAGACACCGGAGATCGTCGCGTCGACGAGCTTGTTCGTTCCGCCCTCCCCCGCGATCGTCATCACGTTGGAAGCAGAGGAGACGATGTTGTTGATGACGAGCTTCGGCTTCCAGCCGAGGCGGTTCGCGAAGACGTATGCCTGGATCGCGAACTTCCCCACGGCGAAGACTGCGAAGGTGTCCGCCCCGGTCCCCTTGAGCTTCGCGACCTGCGCCTGCACGTCGGCGGCCGTCGCGTCATAGGGCTCGGCGGCGACGACCTTGACTTTCGACCGCTGGAGCCCGCGCTTCAACCCGTTGAGAAGATCCTTGCCGTAGTCGTCGTTCTGGAAGAGCACAGCAACCTTCGCGCCGGGGCGCGTGCGAGACAGGTACTTGCCGTACACCCAACCCTCGGCCTGGTAGCTCGGCTGGAAGCCGATCGCAGACGGGTACTTGGCAGCGTCACGCCCGAGCGTCGTCGAGCCCGACGCGGCGAAGAGCTGCGGCACCTTGTTCGCATTCAGGTAGTCCCGGACAGCGAGGTTGTGCTCCGTCCCGATCGAGTTGAAGATGGCGAAGACCTTGTCCTGCTCGACGAGCTGGCGCGTCAGCTGCACGGTCTTCGCGGGGTCGTACTGGTCGTCGAGGTACTTGAAGTTGATCATGCGGCCGTTGACCCCGCCGTTGGCGTTGACGTACTTGAAGTACGCGTTCGCGCCGACGGTCACCGAGGAGACGGACGAGAACGGGCCGGAGAGCGGCGTCGTTGCCCCGATGAGGATCTCTCGCTGCGAGACGCCGGGATCGTCGCCCGTCCGACTCGATCCCGCGAGCGCGGCTCCCGCGCCGAGGGCGAGGACGAGAACGAGCGCCGGCAGCGCAAGCGCGAGCTTCCTGATCATGTGCTGGTGCTCCTTCGGTCGGGACGAGGTGGTCGCTCGACGTGAGCGTGCGGCGATCGTAGCCGCCCGTTGTCAGCGCTTTGTGAGCGTTCTGAGGCGCCCGACGAGGCCCGAGACGCCCATCGGCAGGACGAACATCAGGGCGATCAGGATGAGCCCCGAGATGACGGTGGGCGCGCCGGGGGACTTCGAGACCTCCTGCGACCAGATGGGCAGGAACTGGATGAAGAAGGCCCCTGCGATCAAGCCGACGAGCGAGCCGAGGCCGCCGACGACGACCCCGACGAGCAGCAGGATCGAGAGCGCGATCGGGAACGTGTCCGGGTTCACGAAGGTCGTCGCGATCGCGAACAGCGACCCCGCGACGCCCGCGTAGGCGGCGCTCACGCCGAACGCGAGCGTCTTGTAGCGCGGCAGGCTGACGCCCGAGGACTGCGCCGCCGTCTCGCTGTCGCGCACGGCGCGGAACGCGAGGCCCGTCCGGCCCCGCAGGAGGAGCCACGCGAGCACGTACGCGACGAGGGCAATCGTCCAGCAGAGGTAGTAGAGCCAGTCGTTGAAGACCAGCTCCTGGCCGAGGATCTCGACCGGCGCCAACGAGGCGGTGAGCTCGGGCAGCCCGAACAGGTTGATCCCGCTGCCACCGCCCGTGAAGCCCTCGAACCGCTTGATCACCGCTGGAGTCGAGACCGCGATCGCAAAGGTCGCGAGGGCGAGGTAGAGGCCGGAGAGGCGCAGCGCGGGCAGCCCGAAGAGGAAGCCGACGACCCCGGTCAGGAGCGCCGCGATCGGGATCGTCCACACGTCCTTGACCCCGTAGTCGACCATCAGGATCGCGGTCGTGTAGCCGCCGACCGCCATGAACGCCCCGTGCCCGAGCGAGATCTGACCGGTGTAGCCCGTGAGGACGTTGAGCCCGATGATCGCGATCAGGTAGATCGCGACGTAGGCGAGCTGCTGGGCGCGGAACGCGGAGACGAACGACGGCAGGACGAAGACGACGACCGCGAGCACCGCGAACGCGACGAGCGGCAGGAGCTTGCGC
The DNA here is from genome assembly GCA_963791895.1 of uncultured Actinomycetes bacterium. Taxonomy (GTDB): domain Bacteria; phylum Actinomycetota; class Thermoleophilia; order Gaiellales; family Gaiellaceae; genus Gaiella. Next base: position 36,253 of record CAWBTY010000003.1, on the reverse strand, counting down.
CCGGCGCCGCTCACACCCGCTTCACCTCGCTGCGGCCGAAGAGCCCGGTGGGCTTTACGAGGAGCACGACGAGGATCACGAGCAGGGCACCCGGGAGCCGGAGATCGGCGCCGACGAAGTCGACGTACGTCCCGAGGAGGTTCAGGCCGACCCCGAGGATCAGCCCACCGACGATCGCGCCCACCGGCGAGTCGATCCCGCCGAGCACGGCGGCCGCGAACGCGTAGATCAGCAGCGCGGCCATGAGGTTCGGGTCGAGGAAGACGCTCGGCGCGGCGAGCATCCCGGAGATCGCGCCGAGCATCGCCGCAAGCCCCCAGCCGAGCGAGAGCATCCACGTCACCCGGACGCCCACGAGCCGCGCCTCCGCCGGGTTCACCGCCGCGGCGCGCATCGCGAGTCCGATCTTCGTGTACTGGAAGAGCAGCCACAGGGCCACGACCGTGGCGACCACGACCCCGATCGTGCCGATGTCCTGGATCGAGATCGCGACTCCGCCGATCTCGATCGTGCGCGCCGGGAACGGGCTCTGCACGGCGCGCACCTCGCCCGACCAGATCATCGTCACGAGCCCGTTGATGAAGAGGAGCAGGCCGATGGTGACGATGACGACACGGAGCACCGAGCCCTTCTCGTTCGGCCGGATCACGCCCTGGTGCACAGCCGCGCCGCCGACGAACGAGAGCGCGAGCGTCGCCGCGAAGGCCGGCCAGTAGCTCCAGCCGTGGTTCGTCGTGAGCGTCCAGGCGATGTACGTCGAGAGCGTGGCCATCTCGCCCTGGGCGAAGTTGATCACCCCCGTCGCGCGATGGATGAGGACGAGCGCGAGCGCGAGCGAGGCGTAGATCGAGCCCGACGCGAGCCCCGCCACGACCTGCTGCATGAAGTCGGCCACGTCCGCCCCTCAGTACCCCAGGTAGCTCCGGCGGACCGACTCGTTCTCGCGCAGGTCGGCGCTCGGCCCCTCGACTGCCACGCGCCCCACCTCGAGCACGTAGGCGGTCGAGGCCGTGTCGAGCGCAATCCTCGCGTCCTGCTCGACGACGAGGACGGTGAGGCCCTCGCGCTCGTTCAGCTCGCGCACGATGCGGAAGATCTCGCGGACGACCATGGGCGCGAGACCGAGCGAGGGCTCGTCGAGCATGAGGAGCTTCGGTCGGGCCATCAGGGCGCGCGCCACGGCGAGCATCTGCTGCTCGCCGCCGGAGAGCGTCCCCGCCTGCTGGTGCGCGCGCTCGTGGAGCCACGGGAACCACTCGGAGATCCGGTCGATGTCCGCGCGGAGCTCGCGGTCGCGCCGGACGTACCCGCCCAGCCGCAGGTTCTCCGTCACGGTCAGCTCCGTGAACGTCCCTCTCCCTTCGGGCACGTGCGCGATGCCGGCGCGCGCGACCGCCTCCGGCCCGCCGCGGAGCGACTTGCCCGCGAACGTGATCCCGCCCGAGCGCCGGACGGTGCCCGAGATCGCGCGCAGCGTCGTCGTCTTCCCGGCGCCGTTCGCGCCGAGCACGGCGACGATCGTCCCCTCCGGCACCTCGAGTGTCACGCCGTGGAGGGCGTGCACGGGGCCGTACCGGGCCTCGACGTCGTCGAGGGCCAGAAGGGGAGCGGTCATGGGCGAGTTCCTCGCCGATGACAGGGGAGGGGTGTGGGGAACCGGGAGGTTCCCCACGCTCTCAGGAAGAAGGGGGCTCGCGGGGGAAACATGGTTTCCCCCGCGAACGCGAGCCGAAGGCGAGTCGTTGTCATTCCGGGGCCCCCAGGTAGGCCTCGATCACGGCCGGGTCGGCCTGCACCTGGGCGGGCGGGCCGGCGGCGATCTTGCGACCGAAGCTGAGCACGTTGACGTGGTCCGAGATGCGCATCACGAGGCTCATGTGGTGCTCGACGAGGAGCACCGTCAGGTCGCGCTCGTCCCGCAGCCGCACGATGAAGTCCCCGAGCTCCTCGACCTCCTCGTGGTTCAGCCCGCCTGCGGGCTCGTCGAGCAGGAGCAGCGTCGGCTCGGCCATGAGCGCGCGTGCGATCTCGACGCGCTTCTGGGTGCCGTACGGGAGCGCAGCTGCCGGATGCGCGGCGCGCCCGGCGAGCCCGACGACGTCGAGCGCCGCCAGTGCCTGCGCCTCACCCACTCGCCGTCCCAGTGAGTGTCCCCCGATGAGGACGTTCTCGAGCACGGTCATCGTGCGGAAGAGGTTGATGTTCTGGAACGTCCGCGCGATCCCGTGCCGGACGATGCCGTGCGGAGGGAGGCGCAGAAGCGACGTGCCGTCGAGCTCGACCTCACCCGAGTCGGGGTCGTAGAGCCGCGTGATGACGTTGAAGGCCGTGGTCTTGCCCGCGCCGTTCGGGCCGATCAGACCGGAGATGGTGCCGCGCGAGACGTCGAACGAGATCCCGTCGAGAGCGACGATGCCGCCGAACCGGAGCGTGACCTCGCGAACCGAGAGCAGCATCGCCGCGAGATCCTAATCTTGTTCGCCAGGCAGGATCCGGCTGGTGTCCGACTCGAAGTCGGACACCGGGGTCATCAGCTGGTGTCCGACTTCAAGTCGGACACCGGAGTTACGGCAGCCGCGGCGCGCCCACGAGCGCGGCGCCGAAGGCGCCGGCCAGGAGCAAGGCGCCGCCGGCCACGAACACCGCGGTCACCTCGCGCGGTCGATCGACGCGGCCGACGCGCGAGCCGAGCCCTTCGTAGACCTCCTCGAGCGTCTCGGCGCTCTCGGCGTCGTACGTCTCCGCTCCCGTGTACTCGGCGATCGCGGCGAGCGTCTCGCGGTCGGGCGGCACGGGAATCACCTGCTCCTGACCGGGCGGGCCGGCGAGGATGGTGCCCTCGTCCGTCCCGAGAGCGATCGTGTAGACGGGGATGCCCGCAATCTGCGCGCGCTCGGCCCCCTGGCCCGGGCTCAGGAGACCGCGCGTCTGGGCCCCGTCCGAGAGGAGCAGGATCGAGGCGAGCGCCCGCCCGTCCTCGTCCTTCAGGACCTTCGAGGGTGCTGCCTGGCTCGTCTCCCCCGTCTCCCCCGTCGCCGTGCGCGCAAGCTCGACGGCGCGGCCGAGCGCATCGCCGATCGCCGTCCCGAAGCCCGGGCCGAGAAGGTCGATCCCCTGGACGAGCATCTCCCTGTCGACCGTCGGCGAGACGACCACCTGGGGCTCGTCCGAGAAGGCGATGACACCGACGCGGAGCGTGTCGGGCGCCCGGTCGAGGAAGGAGAGCATCGCCTGCTTCGCGGCGGCGAGCCGGGACGGCTTCACGTCGTCGGCCCGCATCGAGCCGGAGACGTCGACGACGAGGACGACGCTCGCGCGCTCGTTCGGCGCCTTCGCCGTCACCGTCGGCCGCGCAAACGCGACGCAGAGCGCCGCGAGCGAGGCCAGGAGCAGCGCGGCGGGCAGGTGTCGCAGCCAGGCGCGCCGGCGGCCGGCGACGGCGGCGAGCACCTCGAGGTTCGTGTACCGCACGGCATACCGCGTCGACCGCCTCAGCAGGAGCCAGTAGCCGAGCGCCGCGAGCGGGACGACGACGAGTCCGAGCAGGAGGAGGGGCGCCTCGAAGCTCACCGCGTCACCCGCGTGCAGAGCGCATGGAGCTGGAGCTGGACGCGCAACTGCCGTGGCACGGAGGGAGCGACAGATGCGACTGCGGTCACCGTCCTCCCGACGGTGCTCCGCCGCACGCGTACCGCGTCGAGGAGCGTCGCGCCGGGCTCGTCCTCGGTGCGGAAGGCGAAGGCGTGGTCGGAGCCGAGCAGGCGCGTTCCCGCCGGGCACCGCCCGACCGTGCGCACGGTGGCGCCGGACACGAGCGCCCGCTGGACGACGCGGCGGTCGATCGGCTTCGCGGGCACGAACGCGGCGGGCCGTCGGACCGCTGTCTCGCCCCTCGCGCCCCCACCCGAGGTCGGGACGCAGCCGAGGAACGGCCGAAACGCGGTCGGCCGCCGGGCGCCGCCGGTGTAGACGGCGGTGAACAGGACCTCGCGTCCGGTCGTCACGCCCGGCGACACCGGGGCGCCGTTCTCGCCCCGGAAGCTCACGTCGATCGCCCGGTCGCTGACGCGGGAGTCGAGGCCGGCGACGATGTACCCCCGCAGCGGGCAACGGAGCTGCCAGATCGCGGTCGACGTCCCGCCGCGCGCCGGCGCGGGGATCGCGACCCAGGGCCCGGGCACCGGGAGACACGTCTGGAGGCCGCGGCACTCGTCCGCCGCACTCGCTTCGCCGGCCCCGAGGCCGAACGCGAGCGTGGCTGCGGCCAGCGCGACGAGGCGCCTCACAAGGCCCTCCGGAACCAGAAGGACGAGAGCGCGCCGCCGGCGAGCAGGAGAATGGCCCCGCCCGCCGCGAACGCCGAGGTGATCTCGACGCGCTTGCGATCGACGGCGAGCCGGGTTCCGAGCTCGCGATAGACCTCTTCGAGGCGCGCCGCGCTCGGCGCCTCGGCGAACGTCCCGCCCGTCGTCTGCGCGATCTGGCGCAGGACCGGCAGGTCGGGCGCGACGACGACGCGCTCGGTGAGCCCTCCGGGGCGCGGGACCTCGACGACCGCGTTGCCCGTGCCGAGCGCGATCGTCGAGACGGGCACTCCGAGCTCGCGCGCCCGCTGGGCCGCGGCCGGCGGTTGCACCTCGCCGGTGGTCTGGGCGCCGTCCGAGAGGAGGAGGACGGCACCGGGCGACGCCTCGCCCTGCTCCCGCGGCCGCTCACGCTCCTCCTTCTCGAGCGCGAGCTCGGCGGAGCGGACGATCGCGGCGCCCAGCGCGGTCCCCGACCCGAGCCGAAGCTCGTCGATCGCCGTCCGCGCAGCGTCGCGATCGGTGGTCGGCGGCAGCACGGGGTCGGCCGAGGTCGCGAAGGAGACGATGCCCACGGCGTACGAGTCGGGAACCTCCTCGAGGAACGCGCGCGCGGCGGTCTTCGCCGCCTCGAAGCGATTCGGCTTCACGTCGGTCGCCTCCATCGAGCGCGAGACGTCGATCGTGAGGATGATCGTCGCCTCGTCGCGCTTCACGTCCTGGACGACGTGCGGCCGCGCGACGCCGACGAGGAGCAACGCCAACGCCAGCAAGACGAGCGCGAGCGGCACGTAGCGACGGACGCCCGGTGACGAGGGGACGAGATTCGGGACGAGCGCGGGATTGGCGAAGCGGGCCGCCTGGCGCTTGCGCCGGCGGGCAGCATAGAGCTGGACGGCGACGAGCAGCGGGATCGCGAGCAGCAGAACCAGCGCGGTCGGCCAAACGAAGCTCACCGCCGCCTCCGCTTCACGAACACCGCCAGGTCGCGCAGCCAGTCGCGGTCGGTCGAGAGCGTCACGTGGGCGACGCCCGCGCTCGCGAACTCGCGCGCCACCGACTGCCGCTCCTCCTGCGCGGCGGCGGCGAAGCGCTCCCGCAGGCCGCTGTCGTTCGTGTTCACCTGGAGCTCGCGGCCGGACTCGGGATCGACGAGCCAGAGCGTCCCGACCGGCTCGAGCGCCTGCTCACGCGGATCGCGCACCTCGACGGCGACCACCTCGTGGCGACCGGCGAGCCGCAGCAGCGGGCGGCGCCAGTCGCGCGGGCCGCGGAAGTCCGAGACGATGACGACGAGGGCGCGCTGACGCGCGGCGCCCGCGAGGCGCTTGAGCGCGTCGGCCAACGGGGGAGCCGAGCCGCTCGACCCGTTCTGCCCCTGTTCGTCGCGGAGCGCGACCAGGAGGCCGACGAGCCCGGCGCGCCCCTGCGTCGGTTGCATCACCCGCTCCGCGTAACCGCCGAACCCGACCAGGCCGACGCGGTTCCCGCGCATCGTGGCCGCGTGCCCGACGGCGAGCGTGACGCCGAGCGCGACGTCCGCCTTGCGCCGCTCGGCGGTGCCGAACGACATCGAAGGCGACGTGTCGAGCACGATCCAGGTGACGAGCACCCGTTCGGCGAGGTGGACGCGGACGTGCGGCACGGTGGTCCGCGCGGTGACGTTCCAGTCGATCAGGCGGACGTCGTCGCCGGGGACGTACGGCCGGACCTGGGCGAGCTCGGTGCCGCGGCCGAGCAGCGCCGAGCGGTGGTCGCCCGCGAGCAGCCCGTCGACGCGACGCGCGATCGTCAGCTCCAACGCCTTCAGGAGCGCGTCGGGAACCGGCCCCGGCCCCGGCCGGGAAGGCGTCGGCTCGGTGCCGAGGAGGCGGAGCGTTTTTGTCACGCGGCGGCCGGTCTCCCGAGCTCGAGCCGCGGCTGCGGCACCGCGGCGATCACGGCGTCGAGCACGTCGTCCGCCGAGCGCTCCTCGGCGAGCGCCTGGTAGGTGAGGACGAGGCGGTGCCGGAACGCGTCCTTCACGAGCGAGCGCAGGTCGCCGGGGATCACGTAGTCGCGTCCGTGGATCAGCGCGAGCGCGCGAGCGCTCTGGACGAGGGCGATCGGCCCGCGCGGGCTCGCTCCGTAGGCGACGAGGTCACCGACCTCCGCGATCCCGAACGACTCCGGCTCCCGGGTCGCGGTCGCAAGGCTCACCGCGTAGCTGATCAGCCCCGGGTCGACGTACACGTCCTTCACCGCAGCCTGCAGCTCGCCGAGACGCGAGAGCGGGAGCACCTGCCGGACGTCGACCTGCTCCACGAGCGAGCGCTGCACGACGGTCAGCTCCTCGTCGCGCTCGGGGTAGCCGACGAGGATCTTGAGCATGAACCGGTCGACCTGCGCCTCCGGCAACGGGTACGTCCCCTCGGACTCGATCGGGTTCTGCGTCGCCATCACGAGGAACGGGTCGGGCACCGGGTGGGTGTCGTGCCCGATCGTCACCTGGCGCTCCTGCATCACCTCGAGGAGGGCCGACTGCACCTTGGCCGGGGCGCGGTTGATCTCGTCCGCGAGGAGGAAGTTGCAGAAGACGGGCCCGAGCTCGGTGTCGAAGCCGCCCTGATCCGACCGGTACACGCGGGTGCCGACGAGGTCGGAGGGCACGAGGTCGGGCGTGAACTGGATCCGCTTGAACGAGCCGCCGAGCACGGCCGCCGTCGTCTTGATCGTCAGCGTCTTCGCGAGCCCCGGCACGCCTTCGATCAGCAGATGGCCACCGGCGACGAGGCAGACGAGCACCCGCTCGAGCATCTCGTCCTGGCCGGCGATGACGCGCTTGACCTCGACGAGCGCCTCCTCGAGGAGGACGCGTGCCTCGCTTTGCTCACGCTCCTCGGCAGGGGGCGACGGGTCGGGGACGGCGCCGATGGGCTCGCTCTCGGGTCCAGACATATGCGCACTCCTCGCTTGGACGACGGTCGGCGAGCGCCCGCGGGCGGCGCGCCCGTGGCTCGATGGTAGACAGCCCGCCCCGCGGACCGGGTTGCGGAGTCGTTATGAGTCCCTGGTGAGGCGCTGTGCATCGCTCGCGTTCGTGTCGTTCCTGGCGACGACGCGCTTCGTGACGGCATCTGGCATGGCGAAGAAGGCCAGCATGGCAACGAGTCGGTTGCGACTGCGAATGCGGGCGCCTTCAGGGGTCTGCCCGAGCCGCAGGCGAGGGATCAAGCCGCAGGATTCCGCTCCTGCCGAATCCTGCCTGGCGAACAAGCCTATCTCGCCGCGTGGACTTCCGCGACACGCCGGAGGAGGCGAGCTTCCGGGACGAGGTGCGGTCGTGGCTCGACGCGAACCTCTCGGAGGAGCTGACGGGCCACCGTGGCGGCGCGGCCCGGTTCGACGGCCCGGAGGTGCGTGCCTGGAGCCGAGCGCTCCACGACGGTGGCTGGGTCGGGATCTCGTGGCCGCAGGAGTTCGGCGGACGCGGCCTCGCGCCGCGGTTCCAGGCGATCTACCTCGAAGAGGAGGCGCGCGCCGAGGCGCCGCCCCACGTCGGCGTGATCGGGCTCGGCATGGCCGGCCCGACGATCATCTCGCGCGGCACCGACGAGCAGAAGGCGCGGTACCTGAAGCCCCTGCTCGCCGCCGACGAGATCTGGTGCCAGGGCTTCTCGGAGCCGGGAGCCGGCTCCGACCTCGCCGGCGTCCGGGCCTCGGCGCAGCTCGACGGCGACCGGTTCGTCGTCGACGGCCAGAAGGTCTGGTCGTCGTACGCGCACATCGCCGACTACTGCATCCTCCTCGCCCGCTCCGACCCCGAGTCCGAGCGCCACGCCGGGCTCACGTACCTCATCGTCGACATGCACGCCCCGGGCGTCGAGGTGCGGCCGCTGACCCAGATCACGGGGGAGGCGGAGTTCAACGAGATCTTCCTGAGCGGCGTCGAGGTGCCCCTCGAGAACGTCATCGGCGAGATCGGCGGCGGCTGGGACGTGGCGATGACGACGCTCCTGCACGAGCGCGGCACGCTCGGCTTCGCGCTCGTCGCACGCCTCGAGGTGCAGGTCGGCAAGCTGCTCGCGCTCGCGCGCGACCGGGGCGCGACGCCCGTGCAGCGCGAGGCGATCGCCCGTGAGTGGATCGACCTCCAGGCGCTGCGGGTGACCGCCTACCGCTCGCTCTCGGCGCTCGAGCGGACGGGGATCCCCGGCCCGGAGGGCTCGATCCTCAAGCTCCACTGGTCGGAGGCGAACCAGCGCGTCACGAAGCTCGCGCTCGAGCTGCTCGGCCCCGACGCGCAGCTCCTCGCGCCGAACGCGCCCTACGGTGGCTACTGGCCCGTCCAGCAGCTCCGCAGCCGAGGCAACACGATCGAGGCGGGTACGTCGGAGATCCTGCGGAACATCGTCGCCGAGCGGGTGCTCGGCCTCCCGAGGTCTCGCTGATGGATCTCTCCTTCACGTCCCTGCAGGACGAGCTGCGCGCGCAGGCGCGGTCGTTCCTCGCCTCGAACCCGGAGCCGAGCTGGGCCCAGCTCGCCGAGCTCGGCTGGACCGGCGCGACCGTCGCCGAGGAGCACGGCGGCGCCGGCCTCGGCTTCCTCGACGAGGCGGTGCTCCACGAGGAGGCCGGGCGGGCGCTCCTGCACGCGCCGCTCTGGTCGACCTCGTCGCTCCTCCCCTTCCTGCCCGGCGACGACCAGGCGGCCGTCGCCGCCGGCGAGGCGAGCTGGACGCTCGCGCTGGGGCCGCTCGTGCCCGACCTCGACACGGCGACGAAGGTCGCCGTCGTGGGTGGCGACACCCTGTGGGAGCTCGAGGGCTGCGAGCGCGAGGTGCTCGCGACGAGCGACGAGAGCCGTCCGCTCGGGGTCGTCTCGGGCGGCGAGGCCGGTCGCGAGCTCTGCTCGTCCGAGGTCCTGCCGGCCCTCCGCACGCGGTCGCTCACGATCCTCGCGCTCGAAGCCGTCGGCGTGGGCACGCGAGCGCTCGAGCTGGCGGTCGCATACGTCGCCGACCGCGAGCAGTTCGGCCGGCGTATCGGCACCTATCAGGCCGTCTCCCATCCGCTCGCGAGCTCGCACGGCGAGCTCGAGCTCGCGCGCTCGCTCGCGTGGTGGGCCGCCTGGTGCGTCGCCGAGGCCGACGAGCAGGCCCCGGTTGCGGCCGCCGCGGCGAAGGCGTCGGCCGCGGACGCGGCCGTGCTCGCCTGCGAGCGCGCGATCCAGGCCCACGGCGGCATCGGCTTCACGTGGGAGCACGCGCTCCACCGGCTCTACAAGCGCGCGCTCTGGATCCAGTCCTGGGAGGCGGCACCGGCGCAGCTGCGCGCCGAGGTCGCCAGCCACCTGCTCGACCTGTGATGATTCCTGCGACCGCGAAGCGGGCGCCTTTAGGGATGTGCCTCGCCGAAGGCGAGGATCAAGCGGCGAGAATCCGCTTCTGCGGATTCTCGCTTCGCGGAAGGAGGTTTCTGTGGAAGGCCTGATGATGGACTACCAGCTCAATGTTCCTGCGATCCTGCGGCGCGCCGACGAGCTCTACGGCGACCGCGAGATCGTCTCCCGGCTGCCCGACAAGAGCTGGCACCGCTACGGCTACGCCGAGTTCGCCTCGCGCACGAAGCGCCTCGCCGTGGCGCTGCGCGGCCTCGGGCTCGAGGACGGCGACCGGGTCGCGACGCTCATGTGGAACCACCACGAGCACCTCGAGACCTACATCGGCGCCCCCGTCGGCGGCTTCGTCACCCACACGCTCAACCTCCGGCTGCACCCCGACGACAACACGTACATCGCCTCACATGCGGGCGACAAGGTGCTCGTCGTCGACAAGGTGCTCTGGCCGCTCGCCGCGCAGTTCGTCGACCGGGTCGGCTTCGAGCACGTGATCGCCGTCGGCGCGGGCGACACCCCCGACGGCGCGGTCGACTTCGAGGAGCTGCTCGCATCGGCGGACGAGAGCGCCTTCGCCTACCGCGACATCGACGAGCGCAAGGCCGCCGCGATGTGCTTCACGAGCGGGACGACGGGTCTGCCGAAGGGCGTCGTCTACTCGCATCGCGCGATCGCGATCCACGCCCTCACCGCTGTGGGGCTCCTCGGGATCACGGAGGCCGACACGGTCCTGCCGGTCGTGCCGATGTTCCACGCGAACGCCTGGTGCTTCCCGTTCAGCTGCACGCTCGTCGGCGCGAAGCAGGTCTTCCCCGGCCCCCACCTCGATCCGGAGAGCCTGCTCGAGGCGTTCGAGACCGAGAAGGTGACCCTGAGCGCGGGCGTCCCCACGATCTGGATGGGGATCCTCCAGACGCTCGACGCGAAGCCCGGCGGCTGGGACCTCTCCGCGATGAAGACGATGACCGTCGGCGGCGCGGCGCCGCCGCGCGCGATGATCGAGGCGTTCGGCGAGCGGCACGGCCTGCACATCACCCACGGCTGGGGGATGACCGAGATGTGCCCGATCGGGACGATCTCCGGCGCACCCGGCCAGGAGCGTGGGCTCTCCGGCGGCGCCGTCTACGACAAGCGCGCCCAGCAGGGCCCGCCCATCCCGTTCGTGGAGGTTCGCGCCCGCGGCACGGACGGGCTCGTCCCCTGGGACGGCGCGAGCATGGGCGAGCTGGAGGTGCGCGGCCCGTCGATCAGCTCCTCGTACTTCGAGGCGCCCGACGCCGCGGATCGGTGGACGGACGACGGCTGGTTCAGGACGGGGGACATCGTCACGATCGGCCCCGACGGCTACGTCGAGGTCCAGGACCGCGCGAAGGACCTCGTCAAGTCGGGCGGCGAGTGGATCTCGACGGTGGCGCTCGAGAACGCGCTGATGGGCCACGCCGCGGTCGCCGAGGCAGCGGTCATCGCGGTGCCCGACGACAAGTGGTCGGAGCGGCCGCTCGCGGTCGTCGTGCTGCGCGAGGGCTCGAGCGCGAGCGACGAGGAGCTCCGCGACCACCTCGCCCCGAGCTTCGCGAAGTTCTGGCTCCCCGACCGGTTCGAGTTCGTCGACGAGATCCCGAAGACGGCGGTCGGGAAGTTCCGCAAGACGGCCCTCCGCGAGCAGTTCTCGACGGCGGCGGCCGTCGAGAACGCCTAGGCATGGGCACGTTCGTCTCCACCGAGCGGCGCGACGCGGTCGCGCTCGTCACGATCGACAACCCGCCCATGAACGCGCTCGCCACCGCGCTGCTCGAGGAGCTGGAGGCGGAGGTCGACGCGCTGGACGCCGACGACACGGTGCGCGCGATCGTCCTGCGTGGCGCCGGCGAGAAGGCGTTCGTCGCGGGGGCCGACATCAAGGAGTTCCCGTCGCTCCGCGCGAGCGCCGCCGACGGCGGGGCCGAAGGCGGCTCCGCGCGCGGCATCCAGAAGCTGGGGCACCGGATGGACGCGGCGCGGACGCCGTTCGTCGCCGCCATCCGCGGCTTCTGCCTCGGCGGCGGGCTCGAGCTCGCGATGTGCTGCGACGTCCGGATCTGCGCCGACGACGCGCGGCTGGGTCAGCCGGAGATCAAGCTCGGGCTCATTCCCGGCGGGGGCGGCACGCAGCGGCTCCCGCGCCTCGTCGGGCACGGCCGCGCGATGCTCCTCAACCTGACCGGTGAGTTCGTCGACGCCGAGACGGCCTATGCCTGGGGCCTCGTCGAGCGAGTCGTCCCGGTCGCCGAGCTCGAGGACGCCGCGATCGCCGTCGCCGGCCAGATCGCGGCGCAGTCGCCGCATGCGCTCGGCGTGCTGCGCGAGCTCGCGCGGACGACGCGCGACCTCTCACTCGAGGACGGTCTGCGGCGAGAGGCGGACGCGTTCATGCGCTGCCTGCGCTCGGAGGACGGAGCCGAAGGCGTCGCCGCGTTCATCGAGAAGCGCGCGCCGCAGTTCACGGGGCGGTGACAACGCTTGTGTTACTTGCACACAAAGTCCACCGAACCCCGCGATTCCCCGTTCTACGAGGCGTACGCCGGACAGACAACGCTTGTGTTACTTGAACACAAGCCAGTGGGCTCGCACCGATGAGAGCCGTCGTCCTCGACGAGGAGCGGCGGCTCGAGCTGCGAGAGATGCCGGCGCCGGACCCCGGCGAGGGCCAGGCGCTCGTGCGTGTCCGGGCCGCCGGCGTCAACTACGCCGATGTCCTGATCCGCGAGGGTCGCTATCCGCAGCCTCCGCCGCTGCCCTACGTCCCCGGCTCGGAGATCGCAGGCGAGACGGAGGACGGGCGACGGGTGCTCGCGTTCGTCCGCGCCGACGGGGGTGGCTACGCGGAGCAGGCCGTCGCCGAGGACGACTGGGTCTTCGACCTCCCGGACGAGGCGACGTTCGAGCAGGGCGCCGCGTTCCTGCTCGCCTTCCTCACCGTGTGGATCCCGCTCACGCGCCAGGTGCGGGTCGAGAGCGGGACGCGCGTCCTCGTCACCGCGGCCGCCGGTGGCGTCGGCAGCGCAGGCGTGCAGGTCGCGAAGGCGCTCGGCGGAGAGGTCGTCGGCGCCGTCGGCTCGGCCGAGAAGCTCGACCATGTGCGCGCGCTCGGGGCGACGGCCGTCGGGTACGACGAGGTCCCGGAGCTCGAGCCGTTCGACGTGATCCTCGATCAGGTGGGCGGTGACCTCTTCGCCGCGGGGCTCAAGCTGTTGCGACCGCTGGGGACGATCGTGGGGATCGGCTTCGCCGGCGGGCCGTGGCAGCCGCTCGACCCGGCGCTCCTCGTCGGCCGGAACGCGACCGTCGCAGGGTTCTACCTCGGGCGGTTCATGAAGCTTCGGCCCGACGCCGTGCGTGCCGCGGCGTTCGAGCTGCTCCAGCTCTGGTCGGAGGGCGCGATCGCGCCGTCGGTCGGCGCGACGTTCCCGCTCGCCGACGCCGACGAGGCGTTGCGCCTCGTGGCCGACCGCCGCTCGACCGGCAAGGTCGTGCTCGTGCCGTGAGCTCCGGGCGGGCGCTCGTGACCGGCAGCGCCTCCGGTATCGGGGCCGCACTCGTGGAGCGGCTGGCGGCCGAGGGGTTCGCGGTCGAGTCGCTCGATCTCGCGACCGGCTTCGACGTGGGGGAACCGGAGCACTGGGAAGCGGTGGGGCCGGTCGACGTCGCGTGCCTGAACGCCGGCGTGCTCGGCGGCCCCGCCGACCCGGCCGAGATCGAGCTGGAGGGCTATCGCCGCGCGTTCCGGGTCAACGTCGACGGTGTCGTCCTCGGTGTCCGTCGCCTGGCGACGGTCATGCCGGCCGGCGGCCGCATCGTCTGCACGGCCTCCCTCGCGGGGCTGGTGGAGATCCCCGACGATCCCGTCTACGGCGCGACGAAGCACGCGGTCGTCGGCTTCGTGCGGAGCGTGGCGACGGCGCTCGAGGCACGCGGCGTCTCGATCAACGCCGTCTGCCCCGGAATCGTCGACACGCCGATGCTCTCCGCCGCCACCCGGGCACGGTTCCGTGACGCGGGCTTCCCGCTCCTCGCCGCGGCGGAGGTCGCGCAGGCGGCGTGGGTCGCGCTCGAGTCAGGCGCGACGGGTCGCGCCTGGGTCGTCCAGCCCGGCCGCGCGCCGCTCGAGTTCCGCTTCCCGGGCGTCCCGGGGCCGCGTACCGTGGACGACTCGGCGGTCGGTCGTCCTCCGTCGTTCTCGTAGCGACGCGCCTGCCGAAAATCGGTGTCAGGCACCGTTGTCTGTCAAGAGCAAGCCGTCTCGATTTCGTGTCGATCGTTCCACAGGCCGAAGTGCCGATCGCTGCTCGGATGTCGGAGACGCCACTGCCTCGACGAGCCATCGTCCGGTCGTGACAGGTTGACGCGAACCGGTGTCAGGCACGGCCCTGTCCCATCGGCGCGCGCCACCCGCCGAAGACGACGAGCCGCTACGAGAAGACCCAGCCGTCGCCGTCGCGGAACGAGCGCAGGATCTGGCGCGCGACGACCATGCGATGCACCTCGTCGGGGCCGTCGTAGATCCGCGCCGCGCGGGCATGGAGTGCCATCCGCGCGAGGGGCGTCTCGTCGGTGAGGCCACGGGCCCCGTGCACCTGGATCGCGCGGTCGATCACCTGGACGAGCGCGTTGGCCGCGTAGAACTTGAGCAGCGAGACCTCGACGCGCGCCTCGGAGCCCTCGTCGATCTTGCGCGCGGCGTCCATCGTCAGGAGCCGGCAGGCCTGGATCTCGGCGGCGGAGTCGGCGACCCAGTTCTGGACGGTCTGCTTGTCCGCGAGCGGACCGCCGAACGCCTCGCGCGCGTTGGCGTAGCGGCACATGTGCTCGAACGCGCGCTGCATCTGCCCGAGCCAGCGCATCACGTGGTGGATCCGCCCCGGTCCGAGCCGCTTCTGCGCGAGGCGGAACGCCTCGCCCTCCCCGCCGAGCGTGTTGGCAACGGGCACCCGCACGCCCGTGAAGCGAACCTCGCAGTGGGTGTTCCAGCCACGACCGGCGTGGCCCATGACCGAGACCGGCCGGACGATCTCGACCCCGGTCGTGTCTGCCGGCACGAGGATCATGGTGCCGCGCCGGTGCTGGGCCGCCTCCGGGTCGGTGATCGCGAAGACGATCGCGAAGTCCGCTCCCTCCGCCCCGCTCGAGAACCACTTGTGCCCGTCGATCGTCCACTCGTCCCCGTCGCGGACGGCGCGCGTCCGCAGCAGCGTCGGGTCGGAGCCGGCCACGTCCGGCTCGGTCATCGCGAAGAACGAGCGGCTCTCGCCCGCGACGAGCGGGCGGAGGAAGCGCTCCTTCTGCTCGTCGGTGCCGAAGAGGTGGAGGATCTCCGCGTTGCCGGCGTCCGGCGCCTGGCAGCCGAAGACGAGCTGCGCGTAGAGCGAGCGCCCGATCTCCTCGTTGAGGCAGGCGTAGTAGAGGAAGCCGAGCCCGGTGCCGCCGGCCTCGGGCGGGACGTGCGGCGCCCACAGACCTGCGTCACGAGCACGACCGCGAAGCTCGTCGAGCAACGCGAGGGATGCGTCGTCCTCCCGCTCGATCGACGCCTCGTGCGGGTAGACGTGCTCGTCCATGAACGCGCGGTACCGGTCGCGCGCCTCGACGTACGCAGGAGGGAAGAGTGAGTCGCCCACCGGATTAGGATCCTCCCACATGCGCCTCGGCCTGCAGCTGGGATACGACGACCCCGACTTCTGGGTCGGGCTCGCGGAGGAGGCCGACCGCGCCGGGTTCCACTCGGTCTGGACGTCGGAGGCCTATGGCTCCGACGCCGTCTCGCCGCTCGCGTGGGTCGGCGGGCGCACGACGAACGTCAAGCTCGGCACCGCGATCATGCAGATGCCCGCGCGCACGCCGGCCACGACGGCGGCCACCGTCGCGACGCTCGACCTCCTCTCGGGCGGGCGCGTCCTGCTCGGCCTCGGCACGTCCGGCCCGCAGGTCGCCGAGGGCTGGCACGGGGAGGCCTGGGGGAAGCCGCTCACGCGCACGCGCGAGTACGTCTCGATCGTCCGCACCATCCTCGCGCGGGAGACGCCGCTCGAGCACCACGGCGCCCACTACGACATCCCGTACTCGGGCGACGACGCGACCGGGCTCGGGAAGCCGCTCAAGCTGATCGTGCACCCGCCGCGGGCAGACGTGCCGATCTACCTCGCGGCGATCGGCCCGAAGAACGTCGCGCTCGCGGCGGAGATCGCCGACGGGTGGCTCCCGATCTTCTTCTCGCCCGAGCGGTTCGCCTCGACGCACGGCCCGATGCTCGAGGAGGGCTTCGCGCGACGCGGCGGGCGTCCGGACGGCTGGGACCTCGCGGCGCACGTCCCCGTCGTCGTGGCCGACGATCTCCAGGCGGCCCGCGACTTCCTGAAGCCGCTCCTCGCCCTCTACGTCGGCGGGATGGGCGCCAAGGGCCAGAACTTCTACAACCGCCTCGCGCAGCGCTACGGCTTCGAGGCGGCCGCCGCGGAGGTGCAGGACCTCTTCCTGGAGGGGAAGAAGGGCGAGGCCGCGGCCGCCGTCCCGGATGCCCTCGTCGACGAGGTCGCGCTCGTCGGCGACCGCGCGCGCATCGCCGACCGCGTCGCGGCCTTCCGCGACTCCGGCGTCACGACCCTCGTGCTCCAGGCCCGGCAGCCGGAGGCGCTGCGGCTCCTCGCCGAGCTCGTCTGACCCGTTGCGGCGCCGCCTCTACCTGATGCGCCACGGCGCGGTGGCGTACTTCGACGACGACGGGCGCCCCGTGCCGGAGGACGACGTGCCGCTCACGGCGACCGGCCGCGAGCAGGCGGAGGCCGCCCGCGCGTTGCTCGACGGCATCGAGCTCGACCGGGTGATCGTCTCCGGCCTGCCACGCACGACCGAGACCGCCGCGGTCGTCGCGCCCGGGCACGCGGCGGAGACGTGGCCGGAGCTGCGGGAGCTGAAGGGCGCCGCGCTCTCCTCGATTCCCGAGGCCGAGCTCGAGCAGGCGTTCGTGCACGCCTTTCGCGGCGTCGTCCCGAACGAGAAGCGCTTCCTCGGCGGCGAGAGCATCGGTGAGCTCTTCGATCGCGTGATCCCGGCTGTCGAGCGGCTCGTCGCGGACGCGGGGTGGGACACCGTGCTCGTCGTCGCCCACGGCGCCGTCAACCGGGCGATCCTCTCCCACGTCCTGACGGGCGAGCGCATCTTCCTAGGCCGGTTCGAGCAGGCACCCGGTTGCTTCAACGTGCTCGACGTCGACGCGCAGGGCGAGTCGGATCGTCCGCGCGGTCAACGTCGCGGCGAGCGACCTCGTCCACCGCGTCGACGCGCCTGACGACGATGGAGCAGTACTGGGCGCAGTATCGGGCAGTCCGCTGCGGAGCGCGGCGGATCGCCCGCCCCTCATACCGTGCCACGAGAGCCCCGCGGCTAGGACGCCGCGCCCCGGCGCACTTGAGCTTCGAGACCGGCTGGAAGGCGGTCCCGTTGTGAACCTCGAGACCCGCTCGCACGCGATCTGCCGCTGATCCGCGCCAGCCGTCCGCTGGCGGTTGCCCGGCAGCAGGAACGGGTTGGCCTCGTTCCAGCTGCGGAACGCGCGCATGAGCGACGGCGCGGGTCGGGTTCCGGCCCGCCTTGTACATGAGCTGCGTGAACGCGTGCGCGACGGCGACGCCGTAGTAGTTGAGGCCATCCGTGGACGATGCCGCTGGGGTAGTACTTCGCCATCACCTGCTTGTAGAGGCTTCATGGCGGAGTCGTTGTCCCACGTCGGGTTGCGCCGGGTCCTTCAGCGTACTGGACGGAGAACGTCCGCTCGGGAAGGTCGCCGCCGCCCGAGGTCTTCGCGAGCGTCAGGAAGGTGTCCGTCGCGGAGACGAGGTCGTGTAGATCACCGCCGGCGACCAGCGCAGGGCGTTTGCGATCGCGTACGCCTGCACGGTGACCTCGGGGTCGCGAAGATGACGAAGATCGTCGCGCCGCTGACCGCGAAGCCTCGCCACCTGCGCACCGCACGTCGGCCGCGGTGATCTCGTAGGACTCCTCGGCGACGATGTTCGACGCCTTGGCGCCGAGCCCGGCGCTTGAGGCCGCGCAGGTTGTCCTGCGCCGAAGCTGTCGTTCTGGTATAGGACGGCGATCTTCGCGTTCGGGCTGTTCCGCGCGATCGCCGTGCCGTAGATCCGGCCCTCCTACTCGTAGTCCGGCTGCCAGCCGCCCGTCCATGGGTACTGCTTGGCGTCCTTGCCCCAGGTCGACGCGCCGGTCGCGTTGAGGAGCTGGGGCACCTTGCGCGCGTTCAGGTACGGCCTGATCGCCTCGTTGTGCTCGGTCCCGAGCGAGCCGATGACCGCGAAGACCTTGTCCTCCTCGACGAGCTTGCGCGTCTGCTGCACGCGTCTGCGCGGGGTTGTAGCCGTCGTCGTAGTAGTTGAAGACGATCTGACGCCCGAAGATGCCGCGCCTGCCGTCCGGCCCCTTGCGGGAGTTGATGTACGAGAAGTACGCCTTCATCGCCGGAGCGATCGTCGCGTAGAGCGACGCGCGGCCCGTCAGCGGGAACGTCCCCCCGATCTTGATCGTCCGCGCGGTGATTCCCGTCTCCGACGCGGCGGACGTGGCACTGGACGCCGTGACGCCGAGCGCTGCCACGACTGCCGCCGCCAAGACCACGACCTTCCTCATGCGAGCTCCTTCTGGAGATCCGATTGACCGGGCGAATCTACTCCGTCACCGGTTGTTTGCCAAACGCTCAGACGGCGCCGGCAGGCGGCTTGTTAGTCGGCGCCGAGCCCGATCTCGCGCCGCGAGCCGTTCCGCTTCGTCGAGCTCCTCCGCAAGGGCGTCGATGCCGCTCGCCCAGATCGCCGGGTCGGTGAGGTCGAGCCCGACGAGCTCGGCGAGCTCCTCCGGCGAGCGCGAGCCGCCCGCGCGGAGCAGGTCGAGGTACGGCTCGACCATCGAGTCGCCCTCCTGCACGTACCTGCGGTAGATCGCGAGCGAGAAGAGGTAGCCGTACGCGTACGCGTACACGTAGCCGGGCGAGCCCGTGAAGTGCGGGATGTAGCTCCACCACGGCTCGTACCCGTCGAGCCCGACCGAGTCGCCGAAGAGCGCCTTCTGCGCCTCGAGCCAGAGCTCTGCGATCCGGTCGGACGCGATCTCCCCCTGCTCGCGGCGCTCCGTGTGGGCCGCGTGCTCGAAGCGGTTCATCGCGATCTGCCTGAAGGTCGTCGCGATCGCGTCCTCGATCCTGCCCGTCAGCAGGTCGAGCCGGCGGCGCGGGTCGTCCTCCTCGGCGAGGAGCCGGTCGAAGGTGAGGGCCTCGCCGAACACGGACGCGGTCTCCGCCGTCGTCAGCGGGGTCGACGAGTTGAAGAGACCGAGCGGCTGGGAGAGCACGCCGTGGAGCCCGTGTCCGAGCTCGTGCGCGAGCGTCAGGATCGAGCGCCGGTCGCCCGTGTAGTTCATGAGGATGTACGGGTGGACGCCGGGCACCGTCGTGGCGCAGAACGCGCCGGTGCGCTTGTCGGGCCGGACCGGGGCGTCGATCCAGGAGTCGTCGAAGAAGCGCGCGACGACCGAGCCGGCCTCGTCGGAGAACTCGGAGTACGCCTCGACGACGATCCGCTGCGCCTCCTCCCACGGTGTCTTCTCCGTGTCCTCCGAGACGGGCGCGAAGCGGTCGTAGTGGTCGAGCCGGTCGAGCCCGAGGAGCTTCGCCTTCAGGCGGTAGTAGCGCTGCGCCACGTCGTAGCGCGAGGTTGCGGCCTCGACGAGCGCCTCCACGGCCTCGTCGGTCGTCTCGTTGGAGAGGTTGCGCGAGGAGATCCAGGTCGGGTACCCGCGCAGGCGGTCGTCGATCGACTTGTCCTGCAGGATCGTGTTGAAGACGTACGTTCGCGTCCGCAGCCCCGGGCCGAGCGCTTCCGTGATCGCCTCCGCGGCCTCGCGGCGCGTCTCCCGCTTGTGCTCGTAGAGCAGCGACATGGCGACCTCGAGCGACTGCTCCTCGTCGTCGAGCGAGACACGGAGCGCGCCGAGCTGCTCCTCGTAGAGCCGCGACCACGCGGCGACGCCCGACACGGTCTTCTCGGTGACGATCTTCTCCTCGGGCTCCGAGAGGAGATACGGGCGGAACTTGCGCAGGCCGCGAAGGTGGTGGCGCCAGTCGTCGAGCGCCGCGTCTGCGAGCAGCGCCTCTGCCGCCTCGTCGTCGACCGCCGCCCACTCGAGCGGGAAGAAGAGGAGCTGCGTCTCGAGCGAGGCCGCCTTCTCACCCAGCCGGGCAACGAGCGCGCCACGCGCCGGATCGGCCATGTTGGTCGCGAAATGGAGATGCGCGTAGGTCAGCGCCCGGACGACCGACGACTCGATGCGCTCCAGCTCGGTGACCGCCGAGGCGAGCCCTGCCGCGTCGAGCCCGGCGACCTTGCCGTGGTGGCGCTCCCGGAAGGCGGCCGCGTCGGTCTCGGCCTGCGAGACGTCCGCGTCGATGCGCTCGTCGTCCGCGGAGGCGTAGAGATCGGCGAGATCCCAGCCGACTTCTTCGGCGCCGGTCACGAGCGTCGTGGCCATCGCGGGAGACTAGCGACGCAGCTGCTCGGGCTGCGTCACGGGCGCTCGGCAGGCGAACCGCTCGCACACGTACACCGCCGGGCGGCCGCCGATCAGGCCCTTGCCCGCGAGGAGCGGCACGTCCTCGGACGGCCCGACGGCGACGACCGACCTGGGGTCGAACCCTGCGAGAGCGGCGCGCGCGACCTCCGAGCGCACGTCGCCGACGATCGCGAGCTCACGGGGTGGCGCGAGGTGCAGGTCGAGCGCGCAGAGCGCCCAGGAGAAGGCTCGCGGGACGCGCTCCATCGCCGGGGCGAGCAGGCGCAGGACGCCGGCGCCCCGCTCGACGAGCGCCTCGTCGCCCCAGATCCGGCCGAGTCGCACGAGCACGGACGCCAGCATCGAGTTCCCCGAGGGCGTCGGGTCGTCGTCGAGGTCCTTCGGGCGGATCGCGAGCTCCTCGCCGTCGCGCGGGGCGAGATAGAAGCCGCCGCGCTCCTCGTCGGCGAAGAGGTCGATGGCGACGTCTGCGATCCGACGCGCTTCGACGAGCCAGCGTGGATCGCCCGTCGCGACGTGCAGCTCGAGCAGGCCGTGGGCGACGTTCGCATGGTCGTCGAGGAAGCCCGGCCCGCTCACGCGCCCGTCGCGGACGCTGCGGAGAACGCGACCGTCGTCGCCGCGCAGGTCGGAAAGGAGAAACTCGCCGAGCTCGACCGCGGCAGCGAGCCAGTCGGCGCGGTCGAGGCGCCGCGCCGCCTCGGCGAGCGCCGCGAGCGCGAGGCCGTTCCACGAGGCGATCGCCTTGTCGTCGCGGAACGGCTGCGGTCGCTCGGCGCGAAGCTCGAGCAGGCGTGCCTTCACGTCCGGCGCGAGCTCGCCGCGGACGATGCACCGACCGTGCTCGAACGGCTCGAGAAGGGACGGCTCGAGGTCGAGCCCCTCCCACTCCTCCGGTGTCCACGTGTACGTCAGGCCCTCGACCCCGTCGGTGTCCGCGTCCTGCGCCGACGCGAGCCCGCCGCCCTCGAGTCGCATCTCGCGGAGCAGGTACCCGATCGTCTCCTCGACGACGCGCCGATCGCGCTCCTCACCGGTCACGACCCACGCGTGGAGGTACGCCGACGCGAGGAGCGCGTTGTCGTAGAGCATCTTCTCGAAGTGCGGCACGAGCCAGCGCGCGTCGACCGAGTAGCGGTGGAAGCCGCCGCCGACGACGTCGTAGAGCCCGCCCGCGGCCATGCCGTCGAGCGTGCGCCGCACCATGCCGAGCGCCTCGGGCCCGCCGCGGCGCAGCAGCAGCTCGAGCGCGGACGCGGCCGGGAACTTCGGCGCCGTGCCGAAGCCGCCGAAGGCGGGCTCGTAGTCGCGGGCGAGGCCGCGCTCGGCCGCGTCGAGCAGCGCCGGGGTGAGCTCCGCGTCGCCCGCGTCGAGACGGGCCGTGCCGCCGAGCGCGGCGACGAGGCGCTCGGCCTGGGCCTCGAGGTCGTCCCGCCGGTCGCGCCATGCCTCCGCGATCGCGCGCAGGAGCTGACCGAAGCTCGGCATCCCGTGCCGCGGCTCGGGCGGGAAGTACGTGCCCGCGTAGAACGGGCGCCCTTCGGGCGTCAGGAAGACCGTCGTCGGCCAGCCGCCCTGCCCGGTCATCGTCACGCAGGCGTCCATGGTCAGCGCGTCGACGTCCGGTCGCTCCTCGCGGTCGACCTTGACGCTCACGAAGAGCTCGTTCATCAACGAGGCCGTTGCCTTGTTGGAGAACGACTCGTGCTCCATCACGTGACACCAGTGGCACGAGCTGTAGCCGACCGAGACGAGCAGCGGGCGCCCCTCCTTCCTCGCGCGCGCGAAGGCCTCGTCGCCCCACGGGTGCCAGTCGACGGGGTTCTCAGCGTGCTGGAGGAGGTACGGGCTGGACGAGTCGGCGAGGCGATTCACGCGCTACACGCTACGTCTGCGAGCGGGTTCGACTCCGGCCGGGCGATGTCGTATGGTCGCGCGCATGAGACGAACACCGTTGTGGCTGGTACTGGTGGGTGGGGCGGTCACGGTGATCGGCGTGCTGATCCAGGCGTTCACGATCGCGGCGTACGTCCGCGGCGCGGGCGAGGGTGCGCTCGACGCGCACGGCGGCTTCTCGATCATCGTGCACGTCGGGCAGCTCCTGATCGTGGTCGGGGCGATCTGGGCGTTCTGGGGCAACTGGAGCGCGGTCGGGCTCGCCGTCGCGTTCCTCGTGCTCGCGTTCGCGCAGCTCGCGTTCCTGGGGGACACGGAGGAGCAGGGCGGGTGGATCAACGGCCTGCACGGCCTCCTCGCGCTCGTGATCCTGCTCTCCGGCGCGTGGTACTTCACGTACGCGCGTCGTGCGCTCGGCCTCGGCGGGCCGACCGCGACGAGCACTCCCTAGCTCGGATCGGCGTCGGCGGGGGCCGTCTCGGCACCCGCCCGACGCCGCTCGCGCAGGTGCCGCACGAGCTCGACGAGCCCCGCGAGCGAGATCGCGACCACGAACGCGAGCAGGAGGCCCTTCCAGGGGTCGTCCTCGAACTGCTTGCCGCCGACGTAGCCGAGCAGGGCCGCGTACGTTCCCCAGATGAGCGCGGCGATCACGTCCGCGATCACGAACCGCCGGTACGTCATCGCGTGGGTGTAGCCCGACGAGAACGTCACCGCCGTCCGACCGCCGGGGATGAACCGGGCGATGATGATCAGGTAGAAGCCGCGCGCCTCGAGCTGGCTTTCGGCCCACACGAACGCCTTCCGCGACTTCTCGCCCTTGAACACGTTCTTCACCGTGCGCTCGCCGAGCCAGGACCCGAGCCAGTACGAGATGTTGTCGCCGAGGAACGCCCCCGCGCTCGCGAACAGGATGACGAGCAGGAGCGAGAGATCGCCGGCGCTCGCGACGACACCGCCGGTGATGACGGCCGTCTCGCTCGGGACGATCGGGAAAAACGCGTCGATCGTCGCGACCGCGAAGATCACCACGTAGCTCCACCTCGAGCCCGAGACCAAGTCGACGAACTGATCGAACATCAGTGCCGTGCATGGTCGCAGGAACGGCCCGACGCCTCGGGGGGAGGCGATGATGGGCGGTATGAGGCCTCAGCCGCTCGCCGGCATGCGGGTGCTCGACGTGACCACGTCGATCGCCGGTCCGTACTGCGCGCAGATCCTCGCGGCGCTGGGCGCCGATGTCGTCAAGGTCGAGCGGCCGGACACGGGCGACGACGGTCGCGCCTGGGGCCCGCCCTTCTGGAACGGCGAGGGGACGATGTTCCTCTCGTCCAATGCGGGCAAGCGCTCGCTCGCCCTCGCGCTGCGGGACGAGCGCGGGCGCGAGGCGCTGCTCCGGCTCGTCGACGGGGCCGACGTGTTCCTGCAGAGCCTGCGGCCGGGGCTGGCGGACGAGCTCGGCCTCGGCGCCGACGCGCTCCGGTCACGGAACGCACGCCTCGTCTACTGCTCGCTCGGCGCCTACGGGCGAACCGGCCCGCTGTCGCGCGAGCCCGGCTACGACGCGCTGATGCAGGCCGCCGGCGGCCTCATCTCCGTCACCGGCGAGCCCGGCCGGCCCGGCGTGCGCGTGGGGTCGTCGCTGATCGACCAGGGGACCGGCACCTGGGCGGCGCTCGGCGTCGTCGCCGCGCTGCTCGAGCGCGAGCGCACGGGCGAGGGCTCGGTGGTCGACGTCTCGCTCTACGAGACGGCCGTCGGCTACGTCGGCTACCACGTGGCGGGATACCTCGCCGACGGCACGGTGCCCTCGGGAGACGGCACGCGGTTCCCGATGGTCGCGCCGTACCAGGTCTTCGACACCCGCGACGGCGAGCTGCTGCTGGGCGGCGGCAACGACCGGCTCTTCCGTGCCATCTGCGCGGAGCTCGGCGTGCCCGACCTCGCCGACGACCCGCGCTTCGCGACGAACGCCGACCGCGTGCGGAACCGCGACGAGCTCGCGGCGCTACTCCAGGCACGGCTGCGGACCGCGGACACGGCGGTCTGGCAGGAGCGCTTCGCACGGGTGGGCGTCCCGGTCGCACCCGTCGCGGACGTCCGCGACGTCGCCGAGTCGCCGCAGACCGAGGCGCTCGGGATCCTGCAACGGCTCGACCACCCGCGCATCCCGGGACTGACCCTCCCGGCACTGCCGCTCTCCTTCGACGGCGAGCGAGCGCTCCACCCGAGCGCGCCGCCCGACGTCGGGCAGCACTCCGCCGAGATCCTGCGCGAGGCCGGGTATGCGGACGACGAGATCGCGTCGCTCGCCGCGGATGGGGTGATCCGTATCTAGGGCTGTTCGCCGGCGCTCCTCGCGCGGCTTGCCGCGAGTTCGAGCCGGATTCGCTCCTCGCGCCGGCGGAGCTCCTTGACGCGCGTTTCGCGAGCCTCTTGCCACGCGCGCCACTCGTCAGGAGTCATCCTCTTCCTCTTCATCGTCTCCTTCCTCTGCTCGAAGGATCGCGAGAATCGTCTGGGTGTCGACCGCGATGTCGGCCAATGCGCCGAGCATCAGCATCACCTCCTCGCGATAGATGCCCGACTCCTCGTCCATGACGACAGGGTGCCAGCGGAGCCCGCCCGACGCCAGTTGTCCGTTTGGGCGGTGACGCCGCGGAAGACCCGGTCGTCCTACTCGTAGTGCAGGGCTTCGAGCGGGTTCAGCTTCGCCGCCCGCCGCGCAGGGAAGATGGCCGCGAGGATCCCGACCAGCACCGCGGCGACCGCGAACACGATCACCTGGGTCGTCGGGAACGTGAACTCGATGAACTCGACCCGGGCGATCAGGAGCGCCGCGAGGACGATCCCGAGCACGATCCCGATCGTCGCGCCGATGAGCGAGGTGATCACGCTCTCGTGCCGGATCATCCGTCGCACCTGGCGGCGGGTCATCCCGATCGCGCGCAGCATCCCGATCTCGCGCGTGCGCTCGAAGACCGTCAGCACGAGCGTGTTCACGATCCCGAAGAGGCTCACGACGATCGAGAGGGCGAGGAGGACGTAGAGGATGTTCAGGATCGAGCTGAGCCCTGCGATCTGGTTGTCGATGAACTGCTCGCGATCCTGCGCCTTCGCGTTCGGGAACGCCGCGAGCGCATCGTCGAGCACCGCCTGGTTCGCGTCGGTCGCGCCGCCGGTCATCTTGGCGAACGAGTAGAGGTTCTTCGGACGCGGCACCTCGGCGTCCCACGCGGCCGCCGAGATGGTGACGACGCCGAACGGCGAGCCGCCGCTCGGCGGGTCGAAGATGCCGCGGACGCGGAAGGTCCGGATCTCGCCGCTCGGGAACGTCACCCGCACGGGAGAGCCGAGTCGCAGGTCGTGGTCCTCGGCGTAGCCGTCGTCGGTGAACGCGCCGTCGTCTCCCAGTGTGTCGAAGACGGCCTGCGAGCCCTGCACCCAGTCCATCGAGATGACCTGGCGCATGCCCGGATCGACGGCCGTCGCGAACTCGGTCTCGTCGAAGACGCGCACCTCGCCGGTGCGGACGCTGCCCACGGCCGTGACGCCCGGAGCCTCGGCGGCCGCCTCCGCCGCGGCGATCGGGATCGGTGAGAAGTTGTTTTGCGCGGTGATCGCGTAGTCGCCCGTGAAGAGGTCGTTCACGGCGTCCCGGAACGAGTTGACGATCCCCGCCGCGAGCGTCGCGACGAGCGTCACGAGCGCGAGGCCGATCATCAGCGCCGACGCGGTGGAGGCCGTGCGCTGGGGGTTGCGCTGGGAGTTGTCCCGCGCGAGCGAGCCCGCCGTCCCGCCGATCCGGGTCGCGGGCCAGCCGAGCAGCCCCGCGAGCGGGCGGACGAGGCGGGACGAGAAGAGCGCGACGCCCATGAAGATCAGAGCGCGCCGACGCCCATCCAGATGAGGATCTGCGTCGTCCCGAGGTCGGGGCCGAAGAGCCCGTAGAGAAGCGCCGCGAAGCCGGCCACGACGGTCAGCAGGGCACCCGCGCCGCGGAGCCGCGCGTAGCGCGTCTCCGGGATCGTCGCTCCCTCGCGCACCGCCGCGATCGGCGGCACGCGGGTGGCCCGGAACGCAGGCCGCAGGCTGGCGAGGACCGTGACCAGGATCCCGGCGAGGAGCGCGACGATCACGGTCCGCGTCTGGAAGAGGAGGCCGGTATTGGGCAGCGTGAACCCGACCGCGTCGAACAGCCAGAAGAGCCCGCTGGCGAGGAGCAGGCCGAGGAAGAGCCCGATCACCGACGCGATCACGCCCACGACGAGCGACTCGAGGATGACCGAGGTCAGCACCTGGCGCCGGGAGGCGCCGATCGTGCGCAGCGTCGCGAACTCGCGCATGCGCTGCGCGATCGTGATCGAGAGCGAGTTCGCGATCACGAAGGAGCCGACGAAGAGCGCGATCCCGCCGAAGGCGAGCAGGAACCCCTGCAGGAAGGTGATGAACTCGTTCGTCTCGGAGGCGTCCTCCTCGGCCTGCTGCAACCCGCTGACGGCCTGCGCCCCCTGCGGGAGGATCGGGCGGATCTCGCCGAGCAGCGCCGGTGTCGAGACGCCCGGCTCGCCCGCGACCGCGATCTCGTCGAGCCGTCCCTCCTTCTCGAAGAGCCGCTGTGCCGTCGGCAGGTCGAACCCGGCCAGGGTGGCCCCGCCGATCGAGAGGTTCGAGCCGAACTCGACGATCCCGGAGATCCGCAGCCGCGAGACCGGTCCCTCGACCTGGACGCCGATCGCGTCGCCGATCGCGAAGTCCTCCTTGTCGGCGACCCCCGAGTCGATCACGACCTCGTCGGGGCCGGGCCAGGCGCCCTCGACGAGCCGCAGCGGGTTGAAGGTCGAGTCGCCCTCGGGGATCGCGAAGCCGAGGTTCGGCGCCCCGCCGTAGACGATCGCCTTGCCGTCCTTGCCGATCAGCGACGTCGAGTCGCTGTCGACGCTGCCCTCGGCCTCTGCGACGCCCTCGAGCCCGCGCACCTCGTCGAGCAGCGACTCGTCGAGCGTCGGCTCGGTGACGCCGCTGCCTTCGCTCAGGTCGAAGGCCGACTTGCCCGTGATCACGACGTCGGAGCCCTCGCGGACGTCCGTGAAGATCTGGTCGAACGCACTGTCGATCGAGTCCGTGAGGACGTAGGTGCCGCTGATCATCGCGACGCCGAGCACGATCGCGAGCGCGGTCAGCGCGGTGCGCAGCTTCCGCGTCAGGAGGCCCTTGAGCGCGAACCTGGTCACGGGTCAGTCGTAGCGGACCGGCCTATTCGTAGTGAAGCGCTTCGAGTGGGTTCAGCTTTGCCGCTCTGCGCGCCGGCGTGATCGCCGCGAGGAGGCCGACGATCACCGCGAGGATCACGAGGACGATGATCTGGCCGGTCGGAACGGAGAAGCGGATGTCGAACTCGCTGAGGGCTCGCGTCACGAGCACGGCGAGGAAGATCCCGAGCGGCAGGCCCAGCGCGGCGCCGATCAACGCCGTGATGACGCTCTCGTGACGGATCATCCGCCGCGTCTGGCGTCGGGTCATCCCGACCGCACGCAGCATCCCGAGCTCGCGCGTGCGCTCGAAGACCGAGAGCACGAGCGTGTTCACCATCCCGAAGAGGCTGATGATGACCGAGAGCGCGAGAAGGACGTAGAGCATCGCGAGGAAGTCGTCGAACTCAGCGTCCTCCTTGTCGATCCACTCCTGGCGGGTCTGCACGCGCGCGTCGGGAAAGCCGGCGGTGGCCTCCTCCAGCTCCGCGCGGCTCGCCTCGTTCGGGCCTCCGCCGACGTTCACGAACGTGTACTGATTGCGCGGCCGTTCGACGAGCTCGTCGAACGTCGCGATCGAGATGCTCGCATCCCCGAGCAGCGGATAGAAGGGCGGCGGCTTGTAGATGCCCTTGACCTCCGCCTGCAGCGAGGTGCTCTCCGCGGTGCGGATCATCACGGTCTGCCCGACCGAGAGGTTCTGGTCCTCGGCGACGCTCTCGCTGAGGATCAGCCCGTTCCGGCCGAGCTCGGCGAGCGTGTCGTCCGAGCCCTCCACCCAGTCGAAGGAGTAGCCCTTGGTGATCAGCGCAGGGTCGATCCCCGTGAGGTAACCGCCGTCCCCTGCGATCTCCGCGACCTCGGAGCGGACGTGCGTGATGGACTCCACGGACGGCGCGTCGCCGGCCGCATCTCCGGCAGCCGCGACGAACGGCGTGTAGCCGTCCTGCGAGGTGATGATGAAGTTCGCGGTGATCTGGTCCTCGATCGCCTCGCGGTTCGACGCCTTCATCCCGTTGGCGAGCGTGGCGACGAAGGCGACGAGCGCCACGCCGATCATCAACGCTGCCGCCGTCGCGGCGGTGCGCCCTGGGTTGCGGATCGAGTTGCGGCGCGCGAGCGCCCCCGCAGCGCCGCCGATCCAGCGGGCGGGGAGCCCGACCACAGCGGCGAGCGGCCGTACGAGCTTGGACGAGATCATCGCGACGCCGACGAACAGGAGCAGCACCCCACCCGCGATCGAGAGCAGCCGATCGGCGGTGCCGAGGTCGTCGGCGAACATCGCCCGGCCGAGCATCACGAGCGCGAGCGCGATCACGGCGAGCGCGATGTACGGCGTGAAGCGCGCGAACCGCCCCTTCGGCAGCTCGGCGCCCTCGCGCACCGCCGCGATCGGCGGGACGCGCGTCGCCCTGATCGCGGGGAAGAGTCCTGCGACCACCGTGATCAGCGTTCCGACGAGCAGCGACACGACGATCGTCCGCGTCGCGAAGACGGTCTCCGCCACGGGCAACCCGAGGCCGAGCGCTCGGAACAGCGCCTCGAGCCCCTTCGCCAGCGCGAGGCCGAGGAAGAGCCCCATCACCGACGCGAGAAAGCCGATCACGAACGCCTCGAGAAGCACGGAGCGCAGCACCTGACGTCGCGAGGCGCCGAGCGTCCTGAGGGTCGCGAACTCCCGCGTGCGCTGGGCGACCGTGATCGAGAGCGTGTTGAAGATGACGAACGACCCGACGAAGAGCGCAATCCCGGCGAACGCGAGCAGGAAGTAGCGGACGAACGTCGTGATCTCGCCGATCTCGTCCTGGGACTCCTGCGCCTCCTCGGCGCCGGTCTTCACCTGCGCGTCGGCGGGCAGGAGCGGCTCGATGTCCGCGATCAGCTGGGTGGGCGTCGTCCCCTCGGCGCCCGCAACCGAGATCGCGTCGAACTCTCCCTCGCGGTCGAAGAGCGTCTGGGCGGTCGCCACGTCGAAGATCGCAAACGTCGCGGTGCCGAGCGATTCGACGTCGCCGTACTTTGCGATGCCGACGACCTCGAAGTCCTCCTTCGGCTGGAGCGTCGAGATCGCGACCGTGTCGCCGAGGGCGAAGTCCTCGCGATCGGCGGTGCCGGCATCGAGCACGACCTCTCCGTCGCCCTCGGGCCAACGGCCCTCGAGCAAGTTGAGCGGATTGAAGACGGAGTAGCTCCGGCGACGTGTCGATCCCGAACCCGAAGCTCGGAGCGCCGTTCGTGTTGATCGCCTTGCCGTCCTCGCCGACGATCTTGGTGTTGACCTCGTCGTAGATCCCGCCCATCGCGAGCTCGACGGAGTCGACACCGCGGATCTCGTCGAGGAGCGAGGCGTCGACGGGCGGCACGGCCGGTGACTCGAAGTCGGACGAGAAGTCCGCCTCCTTGCCGCTGACGACGACGTCGGTGCCTGCGTACGAGTCGGAGAAGATGCTCGTGAACGCCTTGTCGATCGTGTCGGTGAGGACGTAGGTGCCGCTGATCATCGCGACGCCGAGCACGATCGCGAGCGCAGTCAGGATCGTGCGGAACTTCCGTCCGGCGAGGCTCTTCAGCGCGAACCGCGTCATACGCGGGCGATCTCGTCCATCGTCTCGGAGATCTCGCCCTGTGTGGCGCCGGTGAGCTCCTTGACGATCACGCCGTCGGCGAGGTAGAGCACGCGGTCGGCGATCGCGGCGGCCCGCGACTCGTGGGTGACCATCACGATCGTCTGCCCGAGCTCCTCGACCGAGTGACGCAGGAGCTCGAGGATCTCCGCGCCCGTCGACGAGTCGAGGTTGCCCGTCGGCTCGTCAGCGAAGACGACGTCGGGCCGCGAGACGAGCGCGCGCGCGATCGCGACGCGCTGCTGCTGGCCACCCGAGAGCTCGGAGGGGCGGTGCGAGAGGCGGTCGCCGAGACCGACCGACGCGATGAGCTCGTCGAAGTACCCAGCCTCGGGCTTCTCGCCGGCGATCGAGAGCGGCAGCGTGATGTTCTCCTCCGCCGTGAGCATCGGGAGGAGGTTGAAGAACTGGAAGACGAAGCCGATGTGCCGGCGCCTGAGCTTCGTCAGGTCGGAGTCCTTCAACGTCGTGATCTCGGTGCCGGCGATCGCGACCGAGCCGGAGGTCGGCTTGTCGAGCCCCGCCAGGATGTGCATCAGCGTCGACTTGCCCGATCCCGACGGCCCCATCACGGCGGTGAGCCGGCCGCGCGGAACCTCGACGGAGACGCCGCGCAGCGCGTCGACCGCAGTCTCCCCCTCGCCGTAGCGCCGTGTCACGTCGCGCGCGACGACGACGGTGCCGTTCTCAGTGCTCATCAGCTCTCCTCAGCTCTCGATTCCCCGACCCAGCCTGCCGCCGCCGACCCGCGCGAGCGGTGCGGCTAACCCTACTCTGGGTTTGCTCGCCAGGCGGGATTCGGCAGAAGCCGAATCCCGCGGCTTGATCCCGCCCTTCGGCGCGGGCAGACCCCTGAAGGCGCCCGCTTCGCGGTCGCAACCCCACTCCGGTGTCCGACTTCAAGTCGGACACCTGTCGTAAGGCGAGGATGCGCACTTCGTGTCTGGCTTCAGCCAGACACGCGCTCTGCAGGCTGCGAAATCGTGAAGAGCCTGCGAGAGGTAGCGGGCGTTCTCGACGTCTCCTTGCGCAGGTGGTCGATTTCGCGCCGCCCCGTTCGTCTGACGTGCGATGAGTTTCCGGCAGCCCCGACGTCATAGGGTCGAGATGGACCGCTTAGGATGGCCGGAATGGCCCGCGTAAAGCTCCGCGCGCCGCTCTCGGAGCTCTGCGGAGGGCGCGAGCACGAGGTCGACGGTGCCACGGTGAAGGACGTGCTCGTGGCGCTCGAGGGCGCGCATCCACCGATCGCGGGCTGGACGCTCGACGAGCAGGGCCGAATCCGCGAGCACGTGAACGTCTTCGTCAACGGCAGCCAGAGTGAGGAGCGGACGCAGGTCGCCGAGAGCGACTGCATCCACGTCCTCCCTGCGATCACAGGAGGCTAGAAACCGCCATGACCGAGCTTCTCGTCGGCACGAAGAAGGGCCTGTTCAGGCTGGAAGGCGACGCCGGGAACGGCGACTTCGAGGTCACCGCGCGCGCGTTCGCCGGGCAGAGCGTCGAGTACGCGATGCGCGATCCGCGCACCGGGCGCTACCTCGCCTCGGTCACGTCCTGGTTCTACGGGCCGCGGATCTGGGTCACGGACGACCCCACGGGCGAGTGGGAGCAGTCCGAGGGGACGACGCTGCCGGAGGGTGACGAGCAGGCGCTCGAGCGGATCTGGGTGATCGTCCCCGGCGAGGCGGACGGCGTCCTCTACGCGGGCGGCGCCCCGGGACCGCTCTTCGAGAGCCGGGACGGCGGGCTCAACTGGAGCCTCAACCGGGCCCTCTGGGATCATCCGACGCGCAGCGACTGGAGCCCCGGCGCCGGCGGCCTCTGCCTCCATACGATCGCGCCCTGGCCGGGCGACCCGTCGAAGCTGCTCGTGGCGATCTCCGCCGTCGGCGTGTGGCTCTCGGACGACGGCGGCGAGACGTGGCGGCACTCCAACACCGGCATCGAGCCCGAGTACGTGCCCGAGGACGCGCGCGACAACCCGATCCAGCACTGCGTC
Source organism: uncultured Actinomycetes bacterium (assembly GCA_963791895.1). GTDB lineage: Bacteria > Actinomycetota > Thermoleophilia > Gaiellales > Gaiellaceae > Gaiella. The sequence continues at coordinate 4,190 of CAWBTY010000003.1, read as the reverse complement.
CACGACGTCCGTCGCAGCCCGTCGCGCCCCGAGCGGCTCTTCATGCAGTTCCACGGAGGCGTGTACCGCTCCGACGACGCGGGAGCCACCTGGCTCGACGTCGGCGAGGGCCTGCCGTCCGACTTCGGCTTCCCGGTCGTCGTCGATCCCGCGGATCCCGACAGCGCCTACGTGATCCCGCTGATCGGCGCGGAGGATCGCACCACGCCGGGCGGGCAGGTGCAGGTCTGGGAGACCCGCGACGCGGGCGGCACCTGGAGCGCGCGCGGCGACGGCCTGCCGGCCCAGGACGCATACCTCACCGTGCTGCGCGAGGCGTTCGACTCGGCCGGCGAGGGCGACGCCCTCGAGCTCTACTTCGGCGCGACCTCGGGCGTCGTCTTCGGGTCGGCCGACGCGGGCGGCTCGTGGACGAGCGTCGCGGAGCACCTCCCGCCGGTGTACTCGGTGCGCGCCGCGTAGTCCGGTGTCCGCGGTGTCCGACTTCAAGTCGGACATCTGCACTCAGCCGTCGAAGCCGGTCGAGTCGACGTGCTCGATCGCGACGTTGACGGTGACGCGCGTCTCCGCGGGGTTGTGCCACGGGTACGTGTCCTTGCCGATGTACTTCTTCGCGAGCGCGTCGATCTGTGCGTCGGCGCCTTCCTCGGTGATCGTCGCGGTGCCTTCGACGGCAACCCAGTGCCAGGGGTTCTGGGGATTGACGACGATGAGCGAGAGGCGCGGATCGGCCCTGAGCTGCTCGTCCTTCGCGTTCCCCTTCTTGGTGTTGAACGCGACGCCGTCGCGCGCGTCCACCCAGACGACGGTCGTGTGAGGCGAGCCGTCCTTCCGTAGCGTCGTGACGACGCCGGGAAACGGGTTGTCGTCGAGGAATGCCTGCTGCTCGGCGGTGAGCGCATCGGGCATGGGTCTCTCCTTCCCGGGGGTCATCACGGTCAACGACACGCGCTCGCGATCATTCCCGCCACCAGACCCCGGTGTCTGGCTTCAGCCAGACACCTGCTCTTCGCCTACTTCAGCGTCGTCGGAATCTCGTCGATCTCGCCGTCGGCGAGCTGCTGCTCGACCCCCTCGACCGCCTCGACGTCCTCGGCGTTCGCCTTCGGGCTCAGCGTGCCGAGCCCGACGCCCTCGTCCGCGATCCCGAAGACGACGTTCTTGCCGCCCGCGAACGAGCCCTCCTCCAGCGAGCGGATCGTGAGGAAGACGGCGCTGTCGACGCCCTTGAGCGCGCTCGTGAGCACGTGGTCGCCGAGGAACGACTGGTCGCCGTCGACGCCGATGCCCCACACCGCCTCGTCCTTCGCGGCGGAGAGCGCCCCGAGGCCGCACGCGCCGGCGACCTGGAAGACGACCTTCGAGCCCGCCGCGATCTGGTTCAGGGCGAGCTCCTTGCACTTCGCCTGGTCCTCCCAGTCCTGCGAGTAGTCCCAGCTGACCTTCGTCCCCGGCACGGCCGCCTCCGCACCCGCCTTGTAGCCGGCGATGAAGCGGTCGACCGGTGGCTCCTTGACGCCGCCGACCGCGCTGATGTCGGTGCCGCCCGCGCGCTTCGCCTCGAGCGCGCCGAGGTAGCCGACGAGGTAGCCGACCTGCTCCTCGCGGAAGAGAAGCCCCTGCACGTTGGCGGGCTTCCCCTTCAGGAACGCGTGGTCGACGTCGACGATCGCGAAGCTCGTCTCCGGGAACCGCTTCGCCGTGGCCGCGATCGCATCGCCCTGCGCGAAGCCCACGCCGATGATCAGGTCGAATCCCTGCCGGGCGAGCGTGGACATGTTGGGCACGTAGTCCGCAGCGGTCCTCGCCTCGACGACGCGTCCAGTGATCCCGAGCTCGCGCTCGGCGCGCTTGAGCCCCTTGAAGGCGAGCTCGTTGAAGCCGTTGTCGTTGAGCTGGCCCGCGTCCGCAACGAGACCGACCTTGAGGCTCGAAGCCGCTGCCTCGGTCTCGGTCGAGGTCGACTCGTCGTCGCCGCCGCACCCGGCCGCGAGCGCGGCTCCGAGGACGGCGACCGCCGCGAACCCGGCGAGCCTGGACGTGATCCCGTTCATGCGTCTTCACTCTCCGCTGCTAGTTTTTGCCTATGAGTCGCAAACTGGAACGAGAGTCTACCAGAGCACTTCACGCGACTCTCGCCGTGGTGCTCCAGGTGCGCGACGGCTCGCTGCAGGTGCTCCTCTGGCAGCGCGCCCGCGAGCCGTTCGAGGGCGCGTGGGCCCTCCCGGGCGGCCTGCTCGCGCCCGGCGAGACGCTCGAGGCGTCGATCCGGCGGCAGCTCGAGGCGAAGGTCGACGTGCGCGAGCTCTCCCACCTCGAGCAGCTGGCGACCTACGGCGACCCCGGACGTGACCCGTCGGCCTGGACGCTCGCGACCGCGTACCTCGGCCTCGTCCAGCTCGGCCTCGACCCGGACCTGCCCGACGACACGTGCTGGCATCCCGTCGACGACCTCCCCGGGACCGCGTACGACCACGGCGAGATCGTCCTTGCCGGGCGCGAGCGTCTCCGGGGGAAGCTCTCCTACTCGAATGCGGGCTTCGCGCTCGCGCCACCGGAGTTCACGCTGGCCGAGCTGCGCGAGGTGTACGTCGCGGCGCTCGGGCACGAGGTCTCGGCGACGAACCTCCGGCGCGTGCTGGAGCGACGCGACGTGATCGAGCCGACGGGCGAGCGCCGTCCCTCGGGCCGCGCCGGCGGCCGCCCGGCCGAGGTCTTCCGCTTCCGCGACCGGAGCCTCGCGATCACCGACCCGTTCGCGGCCCTCCGCCCGCGCCGCTGACAACGGTGCCAGACACCGTTGTCTGTCAAGTGGCCGTAAGGTACGTGGCGGAAAGCGGCGATCCACGGGGGACGAATTGCGACGGTTTGCAGCATCTCTGCTCGCGCTCGCGGCGCTTGGCGGCGGCGCGGCGGTGTCAGGCACCGACGCTCGCCCGATTGCCGGAAGCGCCGTGGTCAGCCACGTGATCGACGGCGACACGATCGCGCTCGCGAACGGCTCGCGGGTCCGTCTGCTGCAGATCGACACACCCGAGCCGGGCACGAGCGAGTGCTTCTCTCGAGCCGCAGGTCGCGAGCTGCGGCGCATCCTCCCTGCCGGCGCGCGGATCACGCTCGAGGCGGATGCGCCGCTCGATCTGACGGACCGCTACGGACGGCTCCTCCGCTACGTCCACCGCGGCGGGATCAACGTCAACGTCGAGCTCGCCCGGCGCGGCGCGGCGACGGTCTGGTTCTACGACGGCCTCCGGGGACGCTACGCCTCGCGGCTCCTGGCGGCAGCCGGCGACGCGCGAACGGCACGCCGCGGGCTCTGGGGCGCGTGTCCGAGCGCGGTCTGGGATCCCCTCGGCCCGGCGACGACCGGCGGCGGCTGCCGTCGCCGCCCCGATCCGACCGATCGCCCGTGGCCGCTGCGACCCCTCGTACCCCGGGGTCTGCATTCCGCCGGCGCCGCCGGACCTGGACTGCGCCGATGTGCCGCACACGAACTTCCGCGTTCGTCCGCCCGACCCCCATCGCTTCGACGGCGAGGGCGACGGCTACGGCTGCGAGGGCTGACCGGCTCCCAGGGTGACTCGCGCGACCGCGCGGACCGCGCTCTCGACGCAGAAGCCCACGCCGATGCCGTCCGGCGCGCGCTCGACGGCGAGCTCGAGCGGATCGGCGAGATCGATCGGCTCGCGAAAGTCGAGCTCCGCTGCGAGCGGTGCTGCTGCGTCCGGGCCGAGCATCCCTTCGAGCGCCTGCCAGTAGACCGCGTTGTTGACGTGGCCGTGGAGGTCGACGTCGGTCGAGCGGAGCTCCCAGCGCGACCGCGCCGCGTCCTCTCCGGGCGGCCGTAGCTCGAGCCTCGTCGAGACCGGGCGACCGTCGGCTGCCTCCGCGTAGACGCCGAACGACTCGATCCGGGCCGGCCGCTGGTCGGGGCCGAGGTGGATCCAGACGCTGTCGACCTCGATCCGCCCACCGCGGTCGCCTGTCACCGACCAGCGCCGGCCGGCCGCGATCGAGGCGACGCCGCTGCACCACGTGGCGAGCTCCAGCTCGCGGTCGTGCGAGGAAGGGCTCGCGCACCTCGAGCCGGATCCGACGGACGAACCAGAGGTGCTCGGGCATCCCCCAGCCCGTCTCCTGCACGTCGTCGATCGCGATGTCCTGGAGGAACCGGGCGACGGCGTCGAGAC
>CAWBTY010000002.1:0-126915 GCA_963791895.1 uncultured Actinomycetes bacterium | reverse complement strand
CGGAGCGGCGCCGGAGTCGAACCGACCGAGCGTGGGGCTACCACACCGCACAGGTTTTGAAGACCTGCTGGGCCACCGGGCCCATGCCGCTCCGCGGCTGAGGCTACCGGCGCCCGAACGAGGCGCTCGTCACACCGCCGGGTTGGCGATCCTGAGCTCGACGTCCTTGCGCGCCCGGTTCCCTGCCGCGTCCCACGCGCGGACGACGAGCAGGTAGCGACCGTTGGCGTGTCGTCGAGTGTCCCAGTACGGGCGCTGGAAGAGCCGGAACCAGTAGACGCCGTCGCACACCCCGCGACCGCGCAGGCAGGCCTGGGCGGAGAGGTTCTGCGTCGTCCCGGGCGCGTAGTGCTGGCCCGCGGCGATCGGCGGCTCGGTCAGCGAGATGAAGGCGGTGCGGCGGTAGACGATGCGGCCGCTGCCGCGGTGGACGAGCAGCAGCCCGAGGCGATACGGGTGGTGCGGCGCGGCGAGGGCCGGGACGTCCCGGAACCAGCCGGTGAAGGACTGCGGGTCGCTCACCCGCGCACGCACGTCGACGAGCCCCGCGAGTCGGGTGCGGTCGAGCCGCCGGCCGGCGGTCGGCAGGCGCGCGAAGCTCCCGACGCGTCGGCCCCACGCCGGCTCGGCGGGCGTGTAGAAGCGCACGTCGTGGATCACGGGCGGCGCCGTGTCGCGATACGGCTTCACCTTCCCCGCGGGCCGGAGCGGATTGACGAGCAGCCGCGTGTCGCCCTCGACGAACCACTCGGTCAGGTGCAGGTGCCACCAGCCCCGGCACGTCCAGCCGATCAGCCCGCCCGCGTTCACGCGCTCGCCGGCCGCGACGCGCGCGTCGACGTGCCCGTAGCCGAAGTGGCCGACGCGGACGTTGCCGCAGATGCCGGGCTGCGTCGCCTGCTCGACGAGGCCGCCCTTCGATCGCGTAGACGCGATGCGTCCGACCCTCCGGGGCGCCACGCTCAGGCCGGTCGTCCCGCACGGCGATGTCGACGCCCGTGTGGTAGACGGCGCCGAGCGCGGGATCGGGGCGCGGGTCGAGGAACGAGCCGCGCACCGGGTGCTGCCGGTCGTGCGGGCGTACCGGCCAGCCGCGAAAGGAGTCGTTGTAGCGCTGCGCGAAGGCGGGCACCGCTAGACGTCCTCGCCGAGCAGGCCGAAGCGGCGCAGCGCGCCGGGGAGCAACTGCGGCATCCCGCCCGAGTGCGTCCACGTGCCCGAGACGGCGGTCAGCGGGGCTTCGGGGTTGAGCTGCGTGATGCGGCTCGCGAGCCGCGCCGAGTGGTGGGCCTGGTCGAGGACGACCTCGTCGGCCGTGCTCCAGTAGAGCTGGAGCGGCACGCGCGAGAAGGCGATCGCGCGGGCGTGGGCGATCGGGCTGCGGCGCGCGTACGCGCCGGGGTGGCTGCCGGGCGAGCCGCCGACCTCGCGCCGAGCCAGCTCCTGCAGGTGCTCCGCCGTTGGGAATCCGGGGAAAGTCGCGGTAGCGGCGGGCGAGGTCGGTGGGTGCGTCGAACGACACGGCGCCCTTCAGCAGGCGGTTGTGGCGCGCCACGAGGAGGAGCGTCTCCTGGCCGCCCATGCTGCCACCCATCGCGTAGACCGCATGCGGCCGCACCCTGAGCCACGGCAGCGTCGCCTTCGCGACGTACTGCATGTTCGCGAGGTCGCGGATCTGGCCCTCCCAGCCCCAGGAATGGAGCGGCAACGCGCGGCCGTGCCCCTCGGGGCTGATCACCGCGAAGCGTCCGCGCGCCGGCAGGTCGCTCCAGAAGTTCAGGTTCGCCCTGCCGGTGAGTCCCCGGCCGTGGGGCGAGATCACGAGCGGCAGCGCTGGATTGTGGTCAGGCCCGATGTCGGCAGGAAGCGCGACGTACGCCGGCCGGGCGATGCCGTTGTGCGCCCGATAGCGGACGGTCCAGACGCGCACCTCGTCACGGAGCGCCATCGCCGGATCGTAGGCGCCGCCGGCGCGGGCCGGCATCCCCCGGCGACGAGCCGCCTACTCGAGCTCGAGACGGTCGTACGCGAGCTCGAGCGACTCGACCGCAACCTCCTGGCCGAGCCCTCTGAGCGGGCCGAACAGGATCGCGGCGGGCCAGGCCCGCAGCAGCTTCCACGTCAGCGCCACACCGGCTCGGTCCTCGCTGAGCAGGCTGATCGTCACCGTCCGGCGAACCTTCTGATCGCCGTTTCGCACCGCGTCCCACCAGCGGTAGAGAGCGAGGTCGCCTGTGATCCCGCGACGCAGCACGACATTCTCTGTCGTCGCGCGACCCGGCAGCTTGCGCGCCTCGAGCGTCAGGTCGGCTCCCTCCCGGTACTCGATCACCTCGATGCGTGAGGCGCCGAGCAGCACCTCGGAGAACCCGAGCCCCGCAATCGTGTCGATCTCCACGCGGAAGGGGAAGTTCTTGTACGGGTCAGCGCGCTTGACTGCCATACGGCTCCTCTCGCGCGACCCAGGGAAGGTCGCGGTAGATCTCCAGGTCGTGGGGGACGACGTGTCGATGACGCCGCCCGTCAGCCAGCTCGTACGTCACCGTGACCTCGAACGCCGTCGGTTCGTCCCGCGCGAGGTACCCGGCGGCGCTGTCGAGGAAGGCGCGGATCTCGCGTCCTGGGCCGAGGAATGCGAGCCGGCGGAAGAGCGCCAGGCGAGATGCCCGGCGGACCCCGCCGGGCGACGGTCGGAAGCGGGCTCGGACGTGGTACGCCGGTCGGGTCGAGATGTTCCGCACCGCCAGGAAGAGCAGCCCGTCCTCGAACAGGACGTCGACGATCACGGCCGGCTCGTCGGGCTCCACGGGTACGAGTGTCCGCGGCACGGCGGACGGAACAGGGCTACAGCTCGTCGAGGAAGCTCAGCAGCTTCGGCCAGGAGTCCTCGCGGGCGGCCTCGTCCGCGGCAGCGGACCCTCCGAAGTCGAGGTCGCCGTAGCGCGTCGACACCACGGTCCGCGTCCAGGTGTTCGGCACCGCGGTGCCCACTCCGTGTCCCGCGCGCGGATAGCTGAGCGCGACGAAGTCCCGCCGTCCGGCGGCGTCGAGCCTTTGCGCGATGAAGTCGACCGAGATACCGGACGGCCAGAGGGCGTCCAGCTCGCCCCCGACGGCGAAGACCGGCCCCGGGATCCGCTCGACCTCGATGGTCGTCGACGCGAGCGGCTCGCCGCCGAGCGTCCAGGCGGGCTCGTTCGGGTCGGCGATCGCGGGGACGACCAGCGAGCTCGGGACGTACCCGACCACCGCATGGACGAGCTCGGGGTACGTGCTTCCGAGCACGAGCGCGAGCTCGCCGCCGCGCGAGACGCCGAAGACGACGACGCGGTCAGGGTCGACCTCGTCCCGCCCGCGCAGCCACTCGAGAGCCGTCCGGAAGTACTCGAGCGGGATCCGGAGGAGCTCCGCGGGCAAGCCCTCCTCGGAGAAGTACGCGAGCTGGAGCACGTGGTGGCCGTGCCCGGCGAGGATCGACGCCTGGAGCTCGGACGCGAGGCCGCCGTCCGAGCCACCGAGGAGGAGGATCCCCGTCGGACGGGCGCCGTCGGTGGGTTGCCACCAGCGTCCGCGGAAGCCGGCCTCGGCCACCCGAAGCTCGCGTGTCTCGACCGAGTCCCGTCGCGCGAACCGGCGTGCGCTCGCCTCGGCGGTGTCGTCGCCGTCGCTCGCCGTCACCACGAGCTCGAACGGGGGCGCGACCCAGTCGTCGTCCGGCGCGCCCTCCGGCGGGCGCAGCGCCGAGAGCAGGTAGTCGTCGACGAGCAGGACGCCGCCCGCGTCGTCTGCGCGGGCCGAGCGCCGCGCGCTCCAACGCCTCCCGCCGCGCGATTCGACGCTGACGGTGATCGTCACCGGCGAGCCCGGGGTCGCGCCCTCGACGCGCACGTCGAACGGCTCGTCGAGCAGGGCCGACGCGGGCGTCACCGTGACCGCCAGCTCCTCCGACTGCGTGCAACCGGTCGCGAGCACGGCGAGACAGGCGACGAGCGCGAACGGCACGCGCATGGCGCGACCCTACCGCCCGCATGCGAAGATCGCGCGCGTGGCGCACCTCGACCTCATCGACCCCGACGACGCGGGCGGGATCCTCGCCGAGGAGTACGAGGCGGCCGTCGAGCGGGCCGGGAAGGTCTTCAACATCGTCCGCTCGATGAGCCTCTCGCCCGAGGCGCTGCGGGCCTCGATGGGGATGTACCGGGCGATCATGTTCGGCCCTTCCGCGCCTGACCCGGCAGGAGCGCGAGCTGCTGGCCACCGTTGTCTCTTCTGCGAACGAGTGCTACTACTGACGACGCTCGCACGCCGACGACCTCCGTGCCGAGGGCGCCCCAGACGAGCTCGCGACCCACGCGGAGCACGACTATCGCGAAGCCGACCTCGACGCCCGCACCCGGGCGCTCTGCGACTACGCCCGCAAGCTCACGCTCGCCCCGAGCCAGATGGGAGCCGCGGACGCCGACGGGCTCCGCGAGCACGGCCTCGACGACGAGGCGATCTCCGATGCGATCCAGGTGATCGCGTACTTCAACTACATCAACCGCGTCGCGGAGGCCGTGGGGACGGACGCGGAGCCCGAGTGGGAGCCTCGACTCTCTCCTTCGCCAAGCGGATCCGGCAGGAGCCGGATCCCGCGGCTTGATCCCCGCCTTACGGGGCACACCCCTGAAGGCGTCGGCTTCGCCGCCGCACTGCCTCGTTACCCGTCGGGCCGCGCCTGTCGGCCCGCGCGGCGAAGGACTCGGCTATCGCCGAGACGCCGGGTGAGCCCGTCGACGTCCATCCGCTCGAGCAGCAGCTGCGCGTCGCGCCTGCCGACGCCTGCGAGGTCGCGGAAGCGTCCGAGGGCGATCTCTCCGGCGGTCGCGCACTCCGTCACGACGAGGTCACGCGCGACCTCGTAGGCACCCGGCGCGACCGCGTAGCCGTCGCCGAGCCGGACGAGCCGGCCCTCGGCCTCGAGATACCGCGCGAGCTCGGCGTCCTCGATCTTCGTCGCCTCGAGCCCGGCCGAGGCGAGAGCCTGCTCCAGCGTCGCCGCCAGGTCCTCGCGCGCTCCGAGCGACGCCGACGTGCCCGGCAGCACCACGGTCGCTCCGCGCCGCTCGACGGGCAACAGGCCGAGCACGGCAGGCGCCCACGGCTCGGGCAGGAGCTCGCCGAGCGACAGGCCGGGCTCGAGCGGCGACGCCTCCGCGCGCGCCCGGAGCCGCTCGACGACGCTCGCAGCCGTCGCCTCGAGCCACGCCTCGGAGAACGCCCAGCCGTCGACGACGCGCGCTGCGTCGAGCCCTTCCTCGAGCTCGGCACCGCTCAGCAGCGCCCGCGCCTCCAGCTCCTCCACGCGGACCGGCTCGTGGACGAGCGCGCGCACGATCGCGGCCGGGTCGCCGGCCTCGAGCAGGCGATCGCGCTCGGCATCCCTTCCCCTGGGCGGCGCGGGGTCGAGGACCGTCGCGCCGCCGACCGTCGTCTCGCCGCGCAGCACGATCCGGTCTCCACGCGCGGCGTGCACCGGCCCCGCGAGCCGCAGCTGCGCGTGGTCGCCTCCGACGCGGACGACACGGCCGGGAATCCGGCTCGTCCCGTGGTGCACGGAGAGCCGGGCGCCGTCGGCGATCGGCTCCAGCTCCTCCAGCGCCACCTCGAGGCGGTACGAGCGCGGGAAGGCGCCCGCGGCGACGAGCGCGTCGCCGCGCGAGAGGTCGCTGCGCTCGAGGCCCGGCAGGCTGACGGCGACGCGCTGCCCGGCCTCGGCACGCTCGACGGACGCATCGTGCACCTGCACCGAGCGGATGCGCACGTCGCGTCCCTGCGGCTCGAGGCGGAGTCGGTCGCCGTCGGCGATCGTTCCCGACCACAGGGTGCCGGTCGCGATCGTCCCGATCCCGCGGAGCGTGAAGACGCGGTCGACGTAGAGCCGGGTCGGAAAGTCCGCGCGGCGCTGCTCGACCTCGCTCGCAACTCTGTCGAGCTCCTCGCGGAGCACGTCGAGCCCGTCCCCCGTGACACCGCTGACCGCGACCGCCGGGGCAGCGGGGACGAGCTCGCGCGCCTCCTCGAGCGCCAGCTCGAGCGTCTCGGCGTCGACCATGTCGGCCTTCGTGACGGCGACGACGCCCTGCTCGACGCCGAGCAGCCGCAGGATCGCGAGGTGCTCGTGGGTCTGCGGGCGAGCGCCCTCGGCCGCGTCGACGACGAGGAGGAAGAGGTCGATGCCCGTCGCGCCGGCGACCATCGTGCGCACGAAGCGCTCGTGACCGGGCACGTCGACGAGGGAGAGCGTCCGCCCGCTCGGCAGCTCGAGCGGCGCGTAGCCGAGGTCGATCGAGATCCCACGCGCCCGCTCCTCGGGGAGCCGGTCGGTGTCCTTCCCCGTGAGTGCGCGAACAAGCGTCGTCTTGCCGTGGTCGACGTGCCCCGCGGTGCCGACGGTCAGCGCCATCGCCCAGTCACGGTCGAACGCGCGTGGGGGACCGGCGGACGGCGCAAGTTACAACTTGCAACTTGCGCGTCTCGCGGCGTGCACTGCGCCCGCGACGAGGTCGACCTCGACCGTGCGGAGCGTGCGCGCGTCGAGCAGGAGCCTCCCGTCCCGCACGATCCCGACGACCGGCGGGTCGCCGAGCCGCAACGGCGTCGCGAGCTCCTCCTCGACGGCGCAGGCAGCGCTCGGCAGCTCCGCCAGCGGCAGCGCGCCGCCGCCGACGCGCGCGACCGTCTCCTCGACCTCGCCGTCGACCAGCGCCGCGAGGCGCTCGGCCCGCGCGAGCACCTCGGCCAGGGGCTCGTCGAGCATCCGCAGGACGGGGATCTCGCCGCGTGCCCGCTCGGGATCCGCGAGGAGCGCGAGCGTCCCCTCGAGCGCCGCGAGCGTGAGCTTGTCGGCCCGCAGCGCCCGCTGCAGCGGATGCCGACGCAGGCGCTCGACGAGGTCGGCCCGCCCGACGACGATCCCCGCCTGCGGCCCGCCGAGCAGCTTGTCGCCCGAGAAGCAGACGAGCTCGGCGCCTGCGGCGAGGCTCGCAGCGGCGGTCGGCTCGTCGCCCAGCTCGTGGATCGCGCCCGAGCCGAGATCGTCGACGAGGGGAAGGCCGGCACGCTGCGCGATTCGCGCCAGATCCTGCGTCGACACGGCCGCCGTGAAGCCGACGATCCGGTAGTTCGACTGGTGCACCCGGAGGAGTGCCGCCGTCTCGGGGCCGATGGCGCGCTCGTAGTCGGCGGCGCGCGTGCGGTTGGTCGTCCCCACCTCGACCATGCGGGCGCCGGAGCGCGCGAGCACGTCGGGGATCCGGAACCCGTCGCCGATCTCGACGAGCTCGCCCCGGGAGACGATCACCTCGCGGCCCTCGGCGAGCGCCGCGAGCGCGAGCAGCACCGCGGCCGCGTTGTTGTTCACGACGAGCGCAGCCTCGGCGCCCGTCAGCCGCCGCAGCGCGTCGGCCACGTGATCCTGGCGCGAGCCGCGCGTGCCGGCGGTCAGGTCGAGCTCGAGGTTCGAGTAGCCGCCCGCCACCTCGGCCACGTGCGCGAGCGCCGAGGCCGCGAGCGGCGCCCGGCCGAGATTCGTGTGCACGATCACGCCGGTCGCGTTGAGGACGCGCCTGAGCGACGGCGTCCGCAGACGCTCGAGCTCCGCGCGCGCGGACTCGACGACGTTGCCCGGCTCCGCCCCCGCGCGGATCGCCGTGCGCGCGTGCTCGAGGGCGGCGCGGGCGGCCGCCGTCGCGAGCGCCCGAGGCGCCGACGCGAGCGGCTCCTCCGCGAGCAGCCGGTCGACCGAGGGAAGGTCGCGCAGGCGCATAGGTGTGCTCAGTCTAGGAGCGGGACGACCTCGCGCAGCAGCGCGATCAGGTCGCCCGAGGCACGCTGCCCGACCGCGAGCACCTGCTCGTGGTCGATCGGCTCGGGGAGGACGCCGGCCGCCGCGTTCGTGACGCACGAGAGGGCGAGGCAGCGGATGCCCATGTGCCGCGCCGCGAGCACCTCGGGGACGGTCGACATGCCGACGAGGTCGGCGCCGAGCGCCCGCATCATGCGAATCTCCGCCGGCGTCTCGAAGGCAGGGCCGAGCCACGCCGCATAGACCCCGTCACCGAGCTCGAGCCCGAGCCGCGCGGCAGCCTCGTGCGCGAGGCGTCGGTACTCCGGGTCGTAGGCGTCCGACAGGTCCGGGAACCGCGGGCCGAGCGCGTCGTCGTTCGGGCCGACGAGCGGCGAGGTGCCCTGCAGGTTGAGGTGATCCGAGACGGCGACGAGCCGCCCTGGCGGCAGCGCAGGGTCGATCGCGCCACAGGCGTTCGTCAGGACGAGGCTCCGCACCCCGAGCCGCCCCAGGACGCGCACGCCGAAGACGACGCGATCGGCCGGGTGGCCCTCGTAGAGGTGCGCCCGCCCCTTGAGCACCGCGACCGGGGCCCCGCCGAAGCGACCGAGGACGAGCACGCCCGCGTGCCCGACCGCCGTCGAGAGCGGCCAGCCCGGGAGCTCCTCGTAGGGGATCTCGACGCGATCCTCGACCGCGTCGGCGAACGCGCCCAGCCCGCTCCCGAGCACGACGCCGACCGAGGGCTCGACCCCTGCCCGAGCGCGGACGACCTCGACGGCGTCGTCGAGCTCGCTCAGGTCGACCCCTCCTGGCCGCGCTGGCCGATCATCGTCACGATCCACTCCACGGCCTCGGCCGGCTCGTCCGTGAGGCGGAGCAGCTCGAGGTCGTCCGCGGAGACGAGGCCGTCCGCGAGCATCTCCCCGCGCACCCAGTCGAGCATCTCCTCCCAGTAGTCGGAGTCGAAGAGCACGACCGGGAACGTGCCGATCTTCCCCGTCTGGATGAGGGTCAGCGACTCGAAGAGCTCGTCCATCGTCCCGAAGCCGCCGGGGAAGATGACGAACCCCTCGGCGGCCTTCACGAACATCGTCTTGCGCGCGTAGAAGTGCTCGAAGGTGAGCCCGATGTCGCAGTAGGGATTCAGCCCCTGCTCGTGCGGGAGGACGATGTTGAACCCGATGGACAGCCCTCCGCCGTCCTTGGCGCCGCGGTTCGCCGCCTCCATCACCCCGGGGCCGCCGCCCGTGACCACGGCGAGCCCGGCCTCGGCGAAGAGCCGCGCCGTCGTCCGTGCGGCGTCGTAGGTCGCAGACCCCTCCACGATCCGCGCGGAGCCGAAGATCGACACCGCGGGCCGGTCGATCCGGTCGACCAGCTGGAACCCGGCGAGGAACTCGGAGGCGATCAGCGAGACGTCGTTCGCCATCGTCTCGTGCGTGCGCCGCAGCAGCTCGCGGTCGCTCGCGGCGCCGTCGCTCACAGGCGGTCTTGCGGCACGTGGGAGACGAGCATCCCACCCACGAGCGCCGCGACCGTGAGCGCCGAGGCGACGACGACGACACGGCCGAGGTACCGGGCGCGCGACGGCGTCGCGGCTCCGCCGCCCGCGTGCAGGATCTTCCACGAGCGCAGCACGTGGCCGCCGTCGAGGAACGCGATCGGCACGAGGTTGATCAGGTTGAGGAGGAAGCCGGCGTAGGCGAGGGCGCGCAGGAGGTCGGAGTCGAGGGTGACGGCGGCGGCGAGACAGCCCAGCGCGGCGAGCCCGCCGTAGACCGGCCCTGCGAGCGAGACTCGCGCGTTGACCCACGGGTCGAAGCGCATGTTGCGCAGCGCGACGTATGCGCCGAGGAACGGGATGAAGACGGGGAGCTGCGGGTCGAGTCCGGCCCGTTTCGCCTCGATGTAGTGGCCGAGCTCGTGCGCGAGGATCAGGAGCACGACGCCCACCGCGAACGGCCAACCCCAGATCAGCGTGTAGCCGCCGACCGCGAGGAAGATCCCGAAGAACTTGAGGACGAAGGCACCGAACTTGAGCAGGATCCCGCCGAGCAGGACGAGCGGCGCCAGGAGCTTGCCGAGCAGCGAGCCGCGCGAGCGGTCATGCTCGCTCGGCAGCGTGTCGGGCTCCGGCGCCGTGACGGGCTCGTAGTCGCGGTAATCGCGTTCGGTCACGACACCGTCAGGGTATCGACGGCCGCTCGCAGACGCCTCGGGCACGTCGAGGTCCTCGAGCGACCGGACCCGGGGAATCGGCGACGGCAGCAGCCAGAGCACCGACAGGACGCCGCCGGCGGCGGCGAGGACGAGGGTCGGGCGGAGGCCGAGCGTCTCGCCGAGCAATCCGCCGACGAGCGCGCCAAGCGGCCTGATGCCGTAGTTGATCGTGCTGTAGGCACCAGCCACGCGGCTGCGCACCGCGTCGGGCGTGACGGTCGCCTGGAGCGCGTTCTGGTTGACGTCGTAGAGCATCACGCCGAGCGCCGAGACGAACTCGACGAGGCCGAGCACCGCAGCCGAGACCCAGGTCGGGCCACCGGCGAGCGCCAGGAGGCCGATCGGCGCCGGGAAGAGGACGGCGCCGATGAGGATCGCCGGGCCGACCCCGACGAGCGCGGCGAGACGTGGAGCCAGCACCGCCCCGACGAGCCCACCGACGGCGCCGATGCCGAGCGCCAGCCCGATGATCCCGGCCGAGAGCCCGAGCTCGCGACTCGCGTAGAGGACGAGCAGCGCACTCGCCATCAGCGTGAAGAAGTTGATCGTGGTCGATCCGCCGAGGCAGGGTCCCAGAATTGGATGACGCAACACGAGCGAGAGGCCCTCGCGCGCACGGCGGACGAGTGAGTGCCCCTCCGCGTTCGCCACCGGCTGCTCGTCGATCCGCACCCGTGCGATCTGCACCGCCGAGACGACGAACGTCGCCGCGTCGACGACGATCGCCCCGGGCGCGGTCACGAGCTGGACGAGACCGCCGCCCACGGCCGGCCCGGCGACGAACGACGCCGACCGCGACGCGCTCAGCTTCGAGTTCGCCTCGAGGAACTGGTCGCGGCGCACGAGGCCGACGAAGACCGGTGGGTAGGCGGTCGAGAAGAGCACCTGACCGAAGCCGGTGAGGAGCGCCACCAGGTAGAGATGCTCGAGCGTGAGCGCGTCGAGGAGGTAGGCGAGCGGCACGGTGAGGAGGACGAGCGCCCGCGCGAGGTCGGCAACGATCAGCAGCAAGCGCTTCCGCCGGCGCTGGTCGACCCAGCTGCCGACGAAGAGCGAGACGACATTCGGCCCCCAGACGGCGGCGGTGAGGAGGCCGACCTCCCCGGCGCTCGCGTCGAGGAGCACGACCGCGATCAGCGGCAGCGCGAGCTCCGAGATCCGATCGCCGAACTGCGACAGCGTCTCGCCGATCCAGAACGTGCGGAACCGCCTGTCGCGCCACAGCGACCCGCTCGCCGGGGAATCCTCGGCCGTCACGGGCTCTCGGGCGCCTCGGGCATGACGTACCGCATGAACCGCACGCCGCGGCTTCCCCTCGGCGCGTCGGCAGCGTCGCGGCGGACGTACGGCGCGAGCACCTCCTCGATCGCCTGCTCGATCCGGGCGAGCTCGGCCCGGCCGACGACGATGCGCGTGTTGGAGAGACCGCTCAGCGCTCCCCAGCGTGGGGGCAGGCCGGGCTCGACGTCAGCGAGCCAGGTCAGGGGCAGGTCGTGGTACTGGAGGAACATCTGCTCGCCGAGCGCTCGGTAGGCCGCCTGGCCTTCGCTGTCGTCAGGGTCGGGCGGGGTCAAGCGAAAGCCGCGGCCGACCGACTCCCACCAGCGCTCGCGAGCGTCGCCGCCGACCTCCGCGTCGCGTACGAGCCCGAACGAGGCGAGGTGACGCAGATGCCAGCTCGTGACGGAGGGGGTCGCGCCGACGTCGGGCGAGAGACGCGAGGCGGTCGAAGGCCCGTGACGCTGGAGGCGGCCCAGGATGGCGAGCCGGACGGGATGCGCCAGCGCCCGCATCGCTTGCGGCTCGCTGAGCTCGACGTCGCCGTACGGATTCGTGAGAGACATCTCTCGAGAGTACACTCTCACGTTTTCCACCGCAACTCGCGCTAGCAAGAGCAGGTGTCGACTGAAGTAGACACCGACCTCGAGTCAGACACCGCGTGGCGGTCAGTTGCAGCGCAAGCCGACGCCTTCAGGGATCTGCCCGGCGAAGCCGGGGATCAGCCGAGGATCCGGCTCCTGCCGGATCCCGCCTGGCGAATGGTTAACGGCCCTTGGCCGATCCACTCCTCGCCACCGACGTACAGCTCCTTCTTCCAGAGCGGCACGGTTTGCTTGAGGGTGTCGATCGCGTCGCGGCAGGCGTCGAAGGCCGCCGCGCGGTGCGCGGCCGAGACGGCGATCACGACGCTCGTCTCGCCGATCTCGACGGGGCCGACGCGATGGTGGATCGCGACGTCGAGCACGTCGTGTCGCTCCCGCAACTCGTCGGCGATGCGCTTCATCTCCGCCTCGGCCATCCCTTCGTAGGCCTCGTACTCGAGCCTGATCACGTCGCGTCCGCGCGACTGCGCGCGCGTCGTGCCGACGAAGGTCGCGATCGCACCCGCATCGTCGCGTGCGACCTCGCGCGCGACCTCCTCCAGCGAGAGCGGCTCGTCGGAGAGGCGGAACGCTCCGCCGGAGACCGGCGGGATGAGCGCGACCTCGTCACCGTCCGCGAGCGGCGCGCCGGGCCCCGCGTACGTCCGATTGACCGCGTAGACGAGCCCGGCGGGCTCGTCGCCGAGACCCAGCGCCGGCCAGACGTCGTCGACGGCGGCGCCGTCGGCCAGCTCGATCTCCCGTTCGCGGGTCCCTGCCTGCTCCCGCAACGCGGCGAAGAGCTTCACGCGCACCTTCACGCCCGGAGCGTATCCCGAGGGCTTGGCGTGATCCGCGGTGTCATGTTACATCTGACCTGTGACCCTTCTCGTCCCGCGGGCGAACCTCAACGAGCAGGTGTACGACACGCTGCGGGGCCGCATCCTCGCCCGCGAGCACGGGCCTGGCGAGAAGCTCAGCCTGCACGAGCTCGCGGCCGAGCTCGGCGTGTCGCGCAGCCCAGTCCATCACGCCCTCACGCGCCTCGTCTCGGAAGGGCTGCTGATCGTGAAGGCGCGGCGCGGCTACTACGTCACGCCCGTCACGGCTCAGGCCCTGGTCGAGGGGTACGAGGTCCGGCTCGCGCTCGAGCTCCACGCCGCGGATGTCGCGGTCGACACGGCCTCGGACGAGCAGGTGGGCGAGCTTCGCCGCCGTCTCGCCGCGACGGAGGAGGCGATCTCGCACGAGGAGTGGGACGCCGCCAACGCGGCCTTCCACGAGACCCAGGTCGACCTCGCCGGGAACGCGCTCCTCTCGCGGTTCTACCGCGAGCTCTCGGTCAACCTGATGATGCAGGTGATCCGCGCGGGTCGGGTCGAGCGCCACGAGCACCTGGTCACCGAGCACGAGGCGATCGTCGACGGCTTCGAGGCCCGCGACCGCACGGCGACGCGCGCGGCGATCACGCGTCACGTCGAGTCGGGGCGCAGGATCGCCCTCGACGCGGTCGAGCGCGCCGGCGGCGCGCTCTAGTTTGTTCGCCAGGCGGGATTCGGCAGGAGCCGAATCCCGCGGCTTGATCCCCGCCTTCGGCGGGGCACACCCCTGAAGGCGCCCGCTTCGCGGTCGCAACCCCCGGTGTCCGACTTCGAGTCGGACACCTGCTCTTGTTCGCCGGGCGGGGTTCAACTGCCTCGTTGCCGTGCAGCGCCCGTTCGGTGTCTGGCTTCAGCCAGACACCTGCTCTTCGCCGGCCCCAACCGGCGTGCGGCCGGGGCCGGCCCGCCGGGCGGACGTAGGATCAACCGCATGGCGCCCGACCGTCACGTCACCGAGTCGGGGATCGAGGTGAAGCCGGTCTACGGGCCGGAGGACGCGGTCGGGCCGAGCGAGCAGCCGGGCGAGTTCCCGTTCACGCGCGGCCCGTATCGGGACATGTACCGCGGGCGGCCGTGGACGATGCGGCAGTACGCGGGGTTCGGCTCCGCCGAGGAGACGAACGCGCGCTTCCACACGCTGCTCGCGCGCGGCCAGACCGGCCTCTCGGTGGCCTTCGACCTCCCGACGCAGCTCGGCTACGACTCGGACGACCCCGTCGCCGACGGCGAGGTCGGTCGGACGGGCGTGGCGATCGACTCGGTCGACGACATGGAGCGGCTCCTCGCCGGGCTCCCGCTCGCCGAGGTCTCGACGTCCATGACGATCAACGCCCCGGCGGCGCTTCTCCTCCTCTGCTACGAGCTTGCCGCCGCAGAGCAGGGGATTCCCGGCGAGGCGCTGCGAGGAACCGTCCAGAACGACGTGCTCAAGGAGTACGTCGCCCGTGGGAACTACATCTTCCCGCCGCGACCCTCGATGCGGCTGACGACGGACCTGTTCGCCTACTGCGCGGAGCGGATCCCTCGCTGGAACACGATCTCGATCTCCGGCTACCACATCCGCGAGGCGGGCTCGACCGCGGCCCAGGAGCTCGCGTTCACGCTCGCGAACGGGATCGCGTACTGCGAGGCCGCCGTCGCCGCCGGGCTCTCCCCGGACGCCTTCGGGGCACGTCTCTCCTTCTTCTTCAACGCCCACAACGACGTGCTGCAGGAGGTGGCGAAGTTCCGGGCGGCTCGCCGCCTGTGGGCGACGATCATGCGCGACCGCTTCGGCGCCACGACCGAGCGGGCGCAGGCGCTCCGCTTCCACGCGCAGACGGGGGGCTCGACCCTGACGGCGCAGCAGCCCGAGAACAACCTCGTCCGGGTCGCGGCGCAGGCCCTCTCGGCCGTCTACGGCGGGGCCCAGTCCGTGCACACGAACGGCTTCGACGAGGCACTTGCCCTCCCCACCGAGCGCGCCGCGACGCTCGCGTTGCGCACGCAGCAGATCCTCATGCACGAGGCGGGCACGACCGCCACCGCGGATCCCCTCGGCGGCTCGTGGTTCGTCGAGGCGCTGACCGACGAGCTCGAGGAGCAGGCGAGGGACCTCATCGCGCGGATCGACGACCTCGGCGGCGCCGTCGCGGCGATCGAGGCCGCGTGGGTGCAGGAGCAGATCGAGGAGTCGGCGTTCGCGTGGCAGCGGGACGTCGAGAGCGGTGATCGCGTGATCGTCGGCGTCAACCGCTTCACCTCGGACGAGCCCGAGCGCGTCGAGCTGCACCGGCTCGACCCGGAGATCGAGCGCGCCCAGCGGGCGCGCACGCAGGCTCTGCGCGCCTCTCGCGACGCGGCCGCCGTCGAGGCGACGGTCGCCGAGGTGCGACGGGTCGCCGAGTCGGACGAGAACCTCCTTCCGCCGCTACGGGAAGCACTCGCCGCCCGCGCGACCATCGGCGAGCTCTGCGGTGCCCTCCGGGAGCTCTGGGGGACCTACGACGCAAGGTAGGCCGCTGCGGCAGACAACGCTTGTGTTACTTGAACACAAGCGTTGCCGGGCGGCACGTACGCTCTCGCGGTGAATCGTGGACGCCGCCTCGGCCTCGTCGTGCTCGGCACAGCACTCGCGGCGGTTGCGCTTTCGACGCTCGCCATGGGTGGCGGCAAGGCCCTCCGCACGTCCGTCGCGACGCCCGACTTCGCGCGCGACGTCGCGCCGATCGTGCGGGAGACGTGCGCGGGGTGTCATCGAGACGGTGGCATCGCCCCCTTCGCGTTCCGCACCGAGCGCGATCTCGCAAGCCGGGCGGCACCCCTCGTCGCAGCGCTCCAGGCCAACCGGATGCCGCCGTGGCCACCGTCGTCGCGCTCGCCGGCCTACGTCGGCCAGGCGCAGCGCACGCTCGACGCGCGAGAGCGGGAGACGCTCGTCCGCTGGGCACGCTCGCAGCTCGTGCGGCCGGGCGGCGCACGGCGAGGCACACCCGTCGGCGAGCCGCGCGCGAGCTCCACGGCGCCGCAGCCCGGCGAGTCGCGGCTCGAGCTGGCGATGCCGGTCTCGTACCGGCCGGCCGGGGTCAACGGCTCGACCGACGATTACCGGTGCTTCCTCCTCGACCCGAAGCTCGCGAGCGACGCGTTCGTGACCTGGGCGAGGATCGCGCCGGGCGCGACCTCGCTCGTGCACCACGTGATCCTCTACCGCATCGGCGCCGGGGCCGTGGCCGAGGCGAACGCGGTCGACGGTCGGTCGGCCGGGCCGGGCTGGAGGTGCTTCGGCGGCCCCGGGGTCGGCGGTGGCACGAGCGGAAACCCGCGCGGTCTGCTCGACGACGCCGGCTGGATCGCCGCCTGGGCGCCCGGCTGGGGCTCCGACCGCCTCCGGGCGGGCACGGGGGTCTCGCTCCCGGCGGGCAGCCGGATCGTGATGCAGGTGCACTACAACCTGCTGAACGGGCGGCGGCCCGACCGCTCGCGCGCGGTGCTCACGACGGTGCCGGCGACGGCCGGACTGACGCCCGTGCAGACGACGCTCCTCCCCGCCCCCGTCGAGCTCGCCTGCCGCCGCGGCGAGACCGGCCGCCTCTGCGACCGCACCGCGGCGGTCTTCGACCAGGTCGAGCGCTTCGGCACCGACTCGGCGCTCGTCGCCTCGGGACTGCTCCTCCTCTGCGGAAAGAACGCGGCGAATCCCGTCGCCGCGCCGGTCACCACGTGCGACCGCACGGTCAATCGCCCGCTGACGATCCAGTCGGTCGCGGGCCACATGCACCTGCTCGGCCGCTCGATCAGGATCGACCTGAACCCCGGGCGACCCGATGCGAGGCTCCTGCTCGAGATCCCGCGCTGGAGCTTCCACTGGCAGGCCTCGTACCTTCTCGAGAAGCCGATCGCCGTCGGCCCCGGCGACACGCTCCGGGTGACGTGCCGGCACGACGCCGGCCTGCGCCGCGGTGCGCCGCGCTACGTGCTGTGGGGCGAGGGCACGACCGACGAGATGTGCCTCGGAGTCGTGCAGGTCACGCCCCGGTAGCACTGGGTTGCGGATCCTCCTCGTCTCGCAGATGTACCCGGGGCCGGACGCGCCGGAGCTCGGGACCTTCGTCGCCGATCTCGAGCGCGGGCTCGAGCAGCGCGGGCACGAGATTGCGCGCGCGGTCGTCGCCCGCCGTGGCGGTCGCTCACGCCATCTCGTCCTCGCGCGCGACGTCGTCGTCACGGCACGGCGATTCCGCCCCGACGTCGTCTACGCCCACTTCCTGGTGCCGGCGGGCTTGCTCGCGACGCTCGCC
The DNA here is from genome assembly GCA_963791895.1 of uncultured Actinomycetes bacterium. Classification (GTDB taxonomy): domain Bacteria; phylum Actinomycetota; class Thermoleophilia; order Gaiellales; family Gaiellaceae; genus Gaiella. The sequence continues at coordinate 109,841 of CAWBTY010000002.1, read as the reverse complement.
GGCCGAGCTCCCGTCGTGCTCACCGCGCACGGCCAGGACGTCGAGAACGCCGTCACGTCGCGGGTCGTGCGGGCGGCGACCCGGCTCGCGGTGCGTCGAGCTGCCGCTGTCGTCGCCGTCTCGGGCTGGCTGCTCGGACGGTTGGAGGCCGCGGTGCCGGAAGCCCGCGGCCGCACGGAGGTGATCGACTGCGGCGTCGACCTCGAGCGCTTCTCTCCCGGCGAGGCCGCCGAGGCGCGCGAGGCGCTCGGCTGGCGCCCGGAGGGAACGGCGTTCGTCTGCGCCGGCTCGCTGAGCGAGCGCAAGAACGTCGTCCGGCTCGCGCGGGCGTTCGCGCGTCGCGGCGAGGGCTCGCTCGCCTTCGTCGGCGACGGCCCGCTCCGCGCGGAGCTCGAGGGCAGGCCGAGCGTGACGCTCGCAGGCCCCGCTCCCCACGCGTCGATGCCGGCGTGGTTCCGGGCGGCGGACGTCGTCTGTCAGCCGAGCCTCGTCGAGCCGTTCGGGCTCGCGACGCTGGAAGGCCTCGCCTCGGGGCGCTCGGTCGTCGCGACGGCAGTCGGCGGGCCACCCGAGTTCGTCACCCCCGACGCCGGAGTGCTCGTCGACCCGTACGACGAGGTGGCGATCGCCGCCGCCCTCGACGCGGCCGCCGCCCTCCCGCGTCCGAACCTCGCCGCGCGCGCGGCCGCGGCGAAGCACGACCTCCACCGGCAGGTCGAGCGGATCGAATCGCTTCTCCGGCGTGCGGCGGGGGCGCCCGCCGGGACGGACGCCCCCGTGGGGGAGGGCTAGCCGGTGGTCGTCGGAGGCGGGGGATCCTGCACGTCGGTGCGGCGCGTGGCCGTCGCATCGGCCGCTGGCCGACGACGCGCGGCGTCGAAGTCGTCGCGCAGGTTCGTGTCGCCCTCGACCACGATCCTGTAGACGATCCAGCCGACGACTGCTCCGAGCGGCGGGAAGATCAGGTAGATCCAGAGGTCGGTGAACTCGGTGCCGATCAGCGCCGGCGCGAAGCTGCGGGCCGGGTTGACGGAGGCACCGCTGATCGGGATCGCCGCGACGTGGATGGCGACGAGCGCGAGAGGGATTGCGAGGAGCGCCGTGCCGCGTGACCGCTCGCTCTTCGAGGACTGGAGGATCACGGCGACGAAGAGGGCCGTGAACACGAACTCGACCACGATGCCGGCCCAGTTGTCCCCGGACTGCGTCACCGTGCCGGCGACGGCGTTGTCGTTGAACGCGATCAGCACGACGAGCGACGCGGCGATCGCGCCCGCGAACTGGGCGACGACGTAGCCGATCAGGTCGTCCATCGTGATGCGCCGGTCGAGGAACATCGCGAGCGAGACGGCCGGGTTGAAGTGGCCCCCCGACACCTCGCCGAACGCATAGAGGCCGATGAGCAGCGCGAGACCGAACCCGAGCGCGATCGACACGATCCCGAGCCCGTCGCCGCCCGAGGCCGAGATGATGGCGAACGAGCCCACGCCGACGAGCGCGAAGGTGCCCAGGGCCTCCGCGAGGTACTTCTGCATCTTCCCCATGGGGTTGGCTCCTTGGTTCGGAGGGTGGGGGACGCACCGGAGTCTTGCGCACTCGTCGGCTGGCGTCGCTGCGCCGGGGCGTTCAGCCGGCTTGCCGCGCGTCGAGATCGGCGAGCCGAAGCTCGACGAGCGGCCGCACGGCGTCCTCGAGACCGGCCTCGCGCGCGGCTTCGAGTGCCTGCTCGTAGCTCTCGCGCACCTTCTCCGGCGCCACGCCCTGCTTGAGGCGGTTGTCGCCGGTCACGAGGAGCCGCTGGATCCTCGCGCGGGCCTCGTCGCCGGCTGCCATGGCCCCGAGCGTACCCCCGGCGCAGGCGCTCGGGCTCGATGCCTGCCGCTACCATCGACGCTCGCATGGTCCCCGTCTTCGCCGTCCTCCAGGTCCTGCTCGGCGCCGCGCTCGTGACCCTCGTGCTCATGCACTCCGGTCGCGAGGCGGGCTTCGGCGGGATCGGCTTCACGCCGACCTCGCAGGGCGGCACGCACATCGTCGAGCGGAACCTGACGCGTCTGACGGTGGTGGTCGCGGTGCTCTTCACCGTGAACACCGTGGCGCTCTACCGCGTGCTCGCCTAGCGGCCCGCGACCTCGCTCCAGCTATCATCCCCGCTCCACGCGCTGGTGGCGGAATTGGTAGACGCGCCAGGTTGAGGGCCTGGTGGCCATTGCGGTCGTGGAGGTTCAAGTCCTCTCCAGCGCACTCGGCGCGGGGGAACCCCTGGTTCCCCCGCCTGCCCCCTTCTTCTTCCTCGCGAAGCGGGAATCCGCAGAAGCGGATCCCCGCCGCTTGATCCCCGCCTGCGGCGGGGCACAGCCCTGAAGGCGTCGGCTTCGCCGCCGCACTGACTCTGTCTCCGCGTTGGTACTCGCCTGCCTCTCGGTGTCGCGTTTGACGCCGTCCGGGAGGATCCCTACTCTTCTTGTCGAACATACGTTCGTCAACCCGCTTCAGGAGGCGACCCCTTGCCGGCCGACACCCCGCTCACCGCGCGCCAACAGGAGATCTGGCAGTTCCTCGTCACCTACGTCGACGGCCACGGCTACCCGCCCACCGTGCGCGAGATCGGCGAGGAGGTGGGGCTCGCCTCGCCCTCGACCGTCCACGCGCACCTCGCGAACCTCGAGCGCGTCGGCCTGATCCGCCGCGACCCCACGAAGCCGCGTGCGATCGAGCTCACGGGTCACAAGCGCGTCGATGCACGGACGGCCGTCGGCGACGTGCCGCGCCTCCCGCTGCTCGGCCGCGTCGCGGCCGGCGGACCGCTCCTCGCCGAGGAGAACGTCGAGGACGTCGTCTCCGTGCCGGAGTCGCTCGGCCGCGGCGCCGACTTCCTGCTCACCGTCCACGGCGACTCGATGATCGAGGCCGGGATCCTCGACGGCGACACGATCGTCGTGCAGCGCCGTGACGAGGCCCGCACCGGGGACGTCGTCGTCGCGCTCGTCGGGGACGACGAGTCGGCCGACGAGGCGACCGTCAAGACCTTCCATCGCGAGCCCGACGGCAGGATTCGCCTGCAGCCGGAGAATGCGGCGCTCGAGCCGATCTACGCCGACCACGTGCAGGTGCTGGGCAAGGTCGTGGGGGTGTTCCGGAGCCTGCAATGAGCGACTCCGTGACAGCCTTCGCGCGCACGCTCGACCAGGAGCTCCTCGCGCTCTCGCGCGGGGCGAGCCTCGAGTGCCCGTGCTGTGGCGAGTTCGTGATGCGGCTCCGCGGCGTGCTCGCATGCCCGGAGTGCAGGTCGCTGCTCGCGGACGGGCGCGCGATTCCGGAGGTCGTGCTACCGCGCGCGAACACGGCGTCGTAGCCGTGCACGAGTCGCCGGCGGAGATCTCCGAGCTCCAGCGGCTGCTCGACCGGACGTTCGCCCGGATGAATCCGCACATGGCGCGGATCGTCAAGCCCGAGCGGCGGCTTTCGGCGGCGCAGGTCGTCGCCTACCTGCAGGGCATCAAGCACGTCGCCTTCGCGACGGTGAACGACCTCGGCGAGCCACGTGTCGCGCCGTTGGACGGCATCTTCGTGCGCGGGAGGTTCCACGTCTCGACGGGTGGCGGGGCGGCGAGACTGCACGATCTGCGACAGCGGCCGCGCTGCAGCCTGACCCACTTCGTCGGCGACGACATCGCGATCACCGTCAACGGCACCACGGTCGTACTGGAGCGCGACCATCCGGACGTCCCGGCCCTCGAGCCGGTCTACCTCGAGCTCTACGAGAGCAGCCCGTTCAGCTGGGGCGAGGGCGTCGTCCTCGTGCGCGTCGAGCCCACCTCGATGTGGTCGTACTCGTTCCGTCCCGAGGCCTTCCCCGAATAGCTCCGGCGCGGTACCGTTGCTCACTGCAGGCCGGATGGCCGCGGGCGCTTCGGCGTCCGAGGAAAGTCCGGACACCGCAGGGCAGGACGCTGGGGAAATCCCAGGCGGCGAAAGCCGACGGAAAGTGGAACAGAGAGGAGACCGCCGGTCGATGTAGTTTCGACTACGTGGACCGGTAAGGGTGAAACGGTGGGGTAAGAGCCCACCAGCGACCGTGGTGACACGGCGGCTCGCCAAACCCCGTCCGGTGCAAGGCGAAGCAGGTCCCGTTGACGCGGCCCGCCGAGGGACCGGGTGCGCCGCTCGAGCCACCGGGGAACCGGTGGCCTAGATGGATGGCCATCCACGACAGAATCCGGCTTACAGGCCTGCTACCGAAAAAGCCCTGGTAACAGGGCTTTTTCTATCGGCGTTCCCGGCACCGTCGCCTCCCGCGGCTGAGACCCCTCGATGCCGGCTGCTCCTCGTCGATCCCTCGAGCGCGGGCTTGTCGGCCCGCCGTGCCCGTCCTACGATGTCGGCGAAGCAGCCAGGGGACGAGCGCCCCTCTTCTCCTCCCGCTCGCCGGCCGGAACGGAGGCTCGATGGTCTGTAGCGCCGCCGAGTTCAAGGGCGACCACCAGTCGGGCGACACCTGGCGCAAGCGCAACTGGAGTCGGGAGGTCGAGTTCGCGCCAACGGACTACTACGAGCCGAAGCACAGCGGCTCGACCAAGGTCGACGGCCTGACCTCCCTCGTCCGCGCCGTCGTCGACGCGACCGCGGCCGACCAGGAGATCCACGCGATCGGCTCGGGCTGGGCGTTCGAAGACCTCGCCTCGGCGGACGGGGCGATGATCTCGCTCTCGAAGCTCGACCGGCAGCTCGACTACGTCGTCGGGAACGGCGGCGCGGGGCTGACGGACGCGTGGCGGCTAGAGCTCGCCAACCCGAACGGGAAGCGGCTCGTGCACGTCGAGGCCGGCATCCGGATCGCGCGGCTCTCGGAGCTCCTCGACGAGCAGGGGCTCGCGATGCCGACCCTCGGCGGCTCGAACGGCCAGGTTCTGGCCGGCGCGATCTCGACGTCGACGCACGGAGGCGACTGGGAGCAACCGCCGTTGCCCGACGTGGTGCGGGCGATCCATCTCGTCGGCGAGGGCGGCGACGAGAAGTGGATCGAGCCGTCCACGGGTGCGCGGCAGCTCACCGTCGACGACCGGCTCGAGGCCGTCCTTCCGTGCGCGGACGCCGAGATCATCCGCGACGACGCCGTCTTCGACGCGGCGCGCGTGGCGTGCGGCCGCTTCGGCGTCATCTACTCGCTCGTCCTCGAGGTTGAGAGGGCGTTCCGCGTCGTCGAGGCCGTCATCACGCCGTCGCGCGGCGACGTGCTCCAGGCGCTTCGCGACGGGATCGCCGCCGGGACGCCGGGGCAGCCGTTCCGCCCGCTCTTCGATCTGCTGGCCCGGACGGCGCTGCCCGTGGGCATCAAGGACGCGATCGACGCAACCGACCAGCATTTCGTCCCCCCGGGCGATCCCTACTTCGTCCAGATGCTCTTCAACTCGCAGAACCCGGAGCAGGTCTGGGTTCACCGCCGCTGGAAGACGACGAATCCGAACGACATCCCCGCCCCGAGCAACGTCGTCACGGGCGAGATGACGGACGACGCGACCGCCGCGTTGCTCGTGCCGGCCGTGAACGTGGCGCTCGACACGGCGGCCGTGACGGCAACCGCGACGATCCCGTTCGGCGGGCTCGCGATCGCCGCCTTCATCGAGCTCGAGGTGAAGCCCGTGTTCAACGCGACCATCGCGTCGCGGCCGTTCTCGCTCGGCTCGGTCGTCTCGGCAGCGGTCGAGGCGATCTGGAAGGTGCCGATCGCGGGCCACCTCGTCCCGTGGCTCAACGGCGAAGTGATCGGCGGCCGGATGGCCAAGCCGATCCAGGAGGGCCGCCGCGGCCCGCACTACCTCCTCACGAGCGGCACCCGCGCAGACAGCGACAGCGAGAGCTTCAAGTCGGCGTCGATCGAGGTCGTGTTCGACGCGACGACCACGGCCTACCTCGACTTCCTCGACGAGATCCTGCCGATCGCGCCGAAGTTCAAGCAGGCGGGCTACGTGTCGCTCCGGCCGTCGCTCCGGTCGAGTGCGCCCCTGTCGATGCACGCCGTGCCGGGCTCGCACGCGATGTCGATCGAGATCGCGTCGCTGCAAGGCCTTCCGGGCAACGCAGCGTGGATGGCGTACGTCCAGGATCGGGCGGTCGCGCGCGGCGGACGGCCGCATTGGGGCCAGTACAACAGGCTCGACGCGCTCGACGTCGCGCTTCTCTACGGGAGCGCGCTGGACGAATGGCGGGAGGGCCTGCTGAAGCTGAGCGGCACCTCGACGCGCTTCAGCAACGCGTTCACGCGGGCGCGCGGCCTCGAGCCGGTGTCGATCGCGCGGGAGGTTACCGCGACCGGGAAGGACCGCGGGAGGATCACCCACCTCTGCAATCCGAGCGCGGCGTGGTCGCCGGTCTCGAGGCAACAGGCGATCAGGGAGATCCGGGCCGGCACGGTCAAGTACTTCGTCCGCTCGGGCCAGAGGATCATCCCGATCCAGGTCGTCGCCGGGCGCTACCTGCGCACGGCGGCGGACGACACGTCGGCGAACAACCTGGACGAGCTTCCCGACTGCTGACTCCGGCGCGGGCTCAGCGAAGCTTTCCGCGAGCCGCGACCGGCCAGGTGTCGGCCACCTCGCCCGACCGGTGCACGACGACGTCGTCCTGGAGGTTGACGGCGACGCAGACGTGGTTCGGGAGGACGCGCACCACGTCGCCGACCTCCGGCCTCGGATCGCAGCGGCTCACGTCGACGTAGCCGTGCTCCTCGTTCAGCGCATACAGGACCGCATCGGGATGCTCGAGCAGGTACCCGAAGCCGTCGACGCTATCGACGGGAACCTGGTCGCTCGTCAGCGCCTTCGAGCCCGCGTCGAGGATCGCGCGATCGGGGGTCGGCCGGCTGACGACGGTTGCGAGGACGTGCGCGGCGCAGTCCTCGAGCGACATGCAGTCGAGCGCGATGCACGTGCGGTCGCCGTAGACGTACGTCCCCGCGCGGAGCTCCGTGATCACGCCGAGCTCGTGGGTATGGCGCGCGCGCGGCGTGCCGCCGCCCGAGATGCTCGCGACCTCGAGGCCGCGCCGCTCCGTCTCCGCACGCGCCTCCTTCAGCCACGGCCCACTCGGCGGCAGCGACGGGTGCGTCATCAGCCCGGCGAAACGGAGCCCCGGCAGGGCGCTGATCCGCTCGGCGAGGTCGGCGGCGTCCCGCGGGCTCTGGACGCCGGTGCGTCCGAAGCCCGTGTCGCACTCGACGAGGAAGTCGACGGTGACGCCCCGCGCCGCGAGCACGTCGGAGAGTCCCTCCGCCACTGCGACCGAGTCGCCGACGACGCTCATCGTCGTCCGAGCGGCCAGCGCGGCGAGCCGTTCAGCCTTCTGCCGGCCGACGAGGGGATACGTGACCATGATGTCGTCGAACCCGGCATCCGCCATCACCTCGGCCTCGCCGAGCTTCTGGCACGTGATCCCCACCGCCCCTGCGTCGACCTGCATGCGAGCGACCTGCGGCAGCTTGTGAGTCTTCGTGTGCGGGCGAAACGCGATCCCGTGCGCATCGCAGTAGGCCTGCAACGACGCGATGTTCCGCTCGACTCGGTCGAGATCGATCGTGAGCACCGGTGTCTCGAGCTGCACGAGCTCGAGGGCGGAGGTCACCCCAGCCTCTCGGTGCAGGGCGCGGAACGGGCCATGGCCGGCGACGATAGACGACGCACACGTCCGACCTCCGTGCGTCCGACTACGTGCACGGGATCGTGCTCCCGCGGACGGCGGCTCGCGCCTGCGACGTGGACGCCGAGCTGCCAGGCCGTCGAGGGATCGAGGCGATCGGCTACGCCGTCCGACCCGGAGCGCATCCGCGGCGACCTCGACGCGTACGACGGCGCGGCGGTGTCGGTCGTCGTGAGGCCGATGCCGCCCGACTGCGACTCGGCCGAGAACCTCCGCGCGAAGGTCGCGCTCGCCCGGGAGCGCGGGCTGCGCCGCGCCGACTTCTACCACTACGGCCTCATGCGGCTGGACGCGCTCGACCGGATCCGAGCGGCCGTCGCGCCCTGAGCGCGCGCCCGGGCAGCTCCTCCGTCCGTTTCCCGTCGTCCACGGTGAAGCGCCCGTTGCAGATCACGTACGGGATCCCCTCCGGGAAGCGTCGGGGGTCCTCGTACGTGGCGACGTCGCGAACGGCGTCCGGATCGAAGCAGACGACGTCCGCGGCCAGGCCGGGTCGCAGGAGGCCCCGGTCCCAGAAGCCCAGTCGCTGGGCCGGGAGCGAGGTCATCTTCCGGATCGCCTGCTCCCACGTCAGCACCCCGAGCTCCCGGACGTACACGGCGAGGTAGCGCGGGAACGTCCCGTACGAGCGAGGGTGTGGCCGGTCGCCCACGAGAATCCCGTCGCTCCCGACCATGTGGACGGGATGGGTCATGATCGTGCGCACGTTCTCCTCGTTTCCCGTGTGGGCAACGCAGGAGACACCGAGCTCCTCGGCGACGAGGAGGTCGCAGAGGAAGTCGATCGGCCGCGCGCCCGCCTCCGCGGCTGCTTCGGCGACGCTGCGGCCGATCCAGCGCCGGCTCTCCGGCCGCCGCGCGCCGCCGATCACGCACGAGCGACCAGTCGATCGGGATCCCGTGGAAGCCGTCCGAGCCCTCGTCCTCCAGCTCGACGCGCAGCCGCTCGCGCAGGGCAGGGTCGCGCAGCCGCTCGATCGTCGCGGCGGCGCCGCCGACGTGCGCCCAGCTCGGGACGAACGCGTGGAGGTACGTCGAGCCCGCGAGGTAGGGATACGTGTCGAGCGTCACCTCGACACCCTCGGCACGCGCCTCGTCGATCGCCGTGAGCAGCTCCGGCGCTCGGCCCCGGTTCACCGCGTAGCCGAGGTGCGCGTGGGCGAGGTGGAGCGGGACACGTGCCCGGCGGACGATCTCGATGCACGCCTGGTAGGCCTCGAGCGCGTGGAGACCGTAGTTGCGGTGATGCGGCGCGTAGAAGCCGCCGTGGTCCCGGAGCACGCCGCAGAGCTCGACGAGCTCGTCGTCCGAGGCGTACATGCCCGGCGTGTAGGTCAGACCGGCGGAGAGGCCGACGGCGCCCTCGGCGAGCCCGTCGGCGAGCATGCGCCTCATGTGTGCGAGCTCGTCCTCGGTCGGCGGCCGGTCGTCGAGCCCCATCGCGATCATGCGGAGCGTCCCGTGCGGCACGAGGTATGCCGCGTTGACCGCGATGCCCTCGTCGAGCCGATCGAGGTAGGCGCCGACGGTGCGCCAGCTCCAGTCGAACCCGGCGGGGTCGTCGTTCCAGCCGGCGAGCTGCGCGCGAAGCTGCTCGAGCACCTCGTCGGTCGCGGGCGCGTACGAGAGACCGTCCTGGCCGAGCACCTCGAGCGTGACGCCCTGGTGGACCTTCGCCTCGTGGGCCGGGTTCGCGAGCAGCTGCAGGTCGGAGTGCGTGTGCATGTCGACGAACCCGGGGCAGACGACGAGCCCGCCGGCGTCGACGACGCGCGCCGCCGGCTCGCCGCCGAGTCGGCCGACGGCTGCGATCCGGTCGCCGGCGAGGCCGACGTCGGCCTCGAACCAGGGGTTGCCGGCGCCGTCGAGGACGCGTCCGCCCTTGATCAGGACGTCGAGCATCAGTCGTCTACGCCGCCCGCACGATGAGGCGGGCGCCTGCTACAGGGCGGCGTAGAGGTCGACCGGGACGCCGTCCGGGTCCTGGAGCTGCGCGTAGCGCTGGCCCCAGGCCGCGTCCCACGGCTCCTTCTCCCCGGTGAACCCGCCGGAGGTGACCCGGGCGTAGACCTCGTCGACCTCGCTCGCGCTGGCGCACTCGAAGGCGACTGAGAGCTGGTTCCCGGTCTCGCGCGTCCAGTCGGGCCGGAAGCTCCGCACGACCTCCTCGCTGTCCAGCATGAAGCGGACGCCGTTCGGCAGGAACGTGTCCACATGGCCTTCCTCGGGCGTCTCCGGCACCTCGAGCCCGAGGAGGCGGTAGAAGCGAATCGACGTCGCCATGTCGGAGACGACGATGCCGATCGCGTTCAGCCCGGGCATCACCGGCAGCCTACCGCGGTTTCAGCCGCCGCTATGCGAACCGGCGACTTCGGGTCGATCCCGGTGACGACGGCCAGCTCGTCGCGGTGCTCACCGACCGCGACATGGTCGTCCGGGCGGTGGCGGAGGGGCTCGATCCCACGACTGCCCAGGTCTCGCAGCCGTCCGCCTGAAGTAGGGCCCTACTCGGCTCGGCCTCCGTCGGCCGAGCCGAGCGCTGCGCGCAGCTTGTCGATCACGGCGGCCTCCCTCTCGTGGACGCCGCCCTTGGCCTCGGCCACGGTCTGCGCGACCTCGAGCACGAGCGCCTTGTAGGGCTCGAGCTCCTCCGGTGCCTTGCGCGAGAGGATCGGGATCGCCTCGCCGAGGGCCGAGAGCGTGCCCTGCTCGACCTCGGTCGGGGACGTGAAGAATCCGAAGCCCGTACCGCGTGTCTCGGCGAGCTGGCGGAGGAGCTCCGTGGCGCCCTCCTTCCGCTGAGACACGAGCTCCTTCGCCATCGCGGACGCCTCCCCGAAGCTGTCGGTGAGATCCTTGTGCCCCACCGACACCAGCATGCCCGCTCCCGTGATCCCCTTCTGGAGGGCCGTCCACTCCTCTTCGGTGAAATCGGTCTTGGCTGCCATCTCCGCTCCTCCTCGTCTCGGAATGCAAGGCCGGCTCAAAGGTCGACGATGACCTCGAACCCGCCGTAGACCATTCGCTTGCCGTCGAAGGGCATGGCCTCCGGGTCCATCATGTCGTCGAGCCTCGGATCGGCCAGCACCTTCGCGTTCACGCGATCCCGGTGGGCGCGCGACTTGAACACGATCCAGGAGAAGACGACAACTTCCCCTCGCTTGAGCTGAAGTCCTCTCGGGAACGACGTGACCTTCCCTCTCGGCACGTCCTCGGCGATGCACTCCCGGTACTCGAGCGCACCGTGCTCGATCCAGATCTTCCCCGCCTTACGCGCCTGACGGCGATACGCGTCGAGGTTGCGCTTCGGCAACGGGACGAGAAAGCCATCGACATAGCGAGCCATCGGAGCTCCTTTCGTGAGCTTGAGGCGGACCGGGTGCGAGCCCGGTTCGTTCGGGAGAACCACTACCCGCTCGTCGGGCTCGTCACGCGTCGTGTGGGCGGGCGGTCGTAGTACGTTGCCGACGTGCGCGCCGCAGCCGCACCGCTCCTCGTCGGGCTCGCGGTCATCCTCGTCACGGGCTGCGCGGAGGACGAGCCGGAGCCGGCCGTCGAGCCGAGCGTCGTGGGCGTCCCGTGGAGCCTCGCAGGTGGGCTCGACGTCGAAGGCTGGGAGAGCGTCGCGCCGAGCGTCGCGTTCGACGACGGCACGATGGCCGGGTCGACCGGCTGCAACCGCTACACCGGCTCGTACGCGGCCGCCGGCGAGACGCTCGAGCTCGGAGCCGTCGCCGCGACCCGCATGGCCTGCGCGCCGCCGGCGGACGCCGTCGAGCGGGCGTTCCTCGCACAACTCGAGCGCGTCGCCGGGTGGCGGCTCGAGGACGGACGAGCTCGTTCTCGTGGACGACGACGACGAGGAAGTCCTTCGCTTCCGCCAGGCGACACCCGTGGGCGACTGGGAGGCGACGGCGATTCGCACGGCGACCGCCGTGGCGAGCCCTCTGCCGGGCACGACGATCACCGCCCGCTTCGCCGACGACGGCACGCTGAGCGGCTCCGCGGGTTGCAACAGCTATCGCGCGAGCTACTCGACCGACCGGGGGACGATCGAGATCGGCCCCGCCGCCGCGACGAAGAAGGCGTGTGCCACGCCCGAAGGCGTGATGGAGCAGGAGACGGCCTTCCTCGAGAGCCTCGCGACGGCGGCTCGGTACCGCGTCGACGGCCGCAGGCTGACGCTCCTGCGCCCGGACGGGACGATCGTGGCGAGCTTCGGCAGCGCCGGCTAGCCGGCCGAGGCGGCGTCGAAGCCGCGGAGCGCCGCTTCGACGAGCCGCGGCAGCGTCGCGAGGTTGTAGCCGCCTTCGAGCACGGCCCCGGTACGGGGCGCCAGCCGTGCCGAGCGGCGAGCCAGCTCGGTGAAGCCGTCCGCGGTGACGCGCATCTGGGCGAGCGGATCGTCCTCGTGCGCGTCGAACCCGGCCGAGACGAGGACGAGCCCGGGGTCGAACGCGCGCACGCGCGGCTCCACCTCCTCGACGAAGGCGGCGAGATACTCCGCGTCACCGGCGCCGGCTGCGAGCGGGATGTTCAACGTCGTGGCGTCGCTCGTGCCCGGCCCGCCGCTCCCCGGATAGAAGGGCCACTGGTGCAGCGAGACGACGAGCACCGAGTCGTCCCCGCGGAAGATCGCCTCGGTGCCGTTGCCGTGATGCACGTCCCAGTCGACGATCGCCACGCGCTCGATCCCGAGCGCGTCCTGCGCGTGGCGCGCGGCGATCGCGATCGACCCGAAGAGGCAGAACCCCATCGCCCGGCCCGGGAGTGCGTGGTGCCCCGGCGGTCGCGCGAGCGCGAAGCCACCGCGCTCGGCCGCCTCGACAGCGCAGCCTGCCGCGAGCAGTGCCGCCTCCCACGAGCTCGGCCCGGCGATCGTGTCGGGATCGAGCCACGTCTCCTCCTGCAGGCCCGCGATCAGCCCGACGTACGCGGGCTCGTGCACGCGCTCGACCTGGCTCCGAGTGGCCGGCCGTGCCTCGCTCGCCCCACCGAGCGTCTCGAGCAGGACGGCGAGTCGCTCCTCGCGCTCGGGGTGACCGAACCGGCTCGTCGGATGGAGCCGGCAGAGCGCCGGGTGCGAGATCAGCTCGATGCGGCCTCCTCGAGCCGGCCCGCGAGACGCCCGAGCCCGAGCTCGTCCGCCGCTCTTGCCGCCGCCGCCCAGTCCGGCTCGCGATCGGGAAGCGGCGGCACCGGTGCCGAGGCGTCGAGCGTCGCGATGTGGTGGTAGAGGCGCAGAGCCTCGGCCTCCGCGGAGAACCGCCCGGCGGCGAGGAGCGCGTCCAGGCTTCCGTGCTCCTTCAGCAGCGAGGCCGCGGTCTTCGCGCCGACGCCCCGTGCGCCCGGGATCTTGTCGGAGGGGTCGCCGCGCAGGGCGATGAAGTCCGGCACCTGCTCGGGCTCGACGTCGTAGCGCTCGCGCACCTCCGCGGGACCGATGCGCGCGAGCTCGCTCACTCCGCGCACGGGCTGGAGGATCGTCACGTCGTCGGCTGCGAGCTGGAACGCGTCACGGTCGGAGGTCGCCACGAGCGAGGTCCCGCCGGAGGCTCGCTCCGCGGCCACCGCGGCGGCGAGGAAGTCGTCGGCCTCGAAGCCGGCGCCCTTGCCGCAGGCGATCCCGGCCGCCTCGAGCAGGCCCGGCGCGAGGTCGAGCTGCTCGAGCAGCTCGGGGTCGAACTCTCGGCCGGCCTGGTAGCCGGGGAGCGCATCGTGCCGGTAGGTGGGCACGGTCAGCGTGTCCCAGCCGACGAACACGGCGCGCGGCCGCTCGGCCTGCCAGAGCCGGAGCATCATCGAGGTGAGCCCCGTGAGGAGGTTCCCGGGCCGACCGTTCGCCCGCCGGATCGAGCGCGGCAGCGCATGGAACGCGCGATGCGCGAACGAGTCGCCGTCGACGATGAGCAGCGGCGCGCTCACGCGGCCTCTCCGGGCGGCGTCGAGCCGACGGAGCGCTCGAGCTCGGTGATCGCGGCACGCAGGCGGTCGGTGGCGATCTCGGCCGCCTCGGCCTCGTCGTGTCGCGCGAGGTCGTCCACGTCGATCGGCGCTCCGTAGGCGACGCGCAGCCGGCCGAGCCGGGCGAGACGGTCGGTCCCGCCGATCCCGGCGGGCACGAGCGGCACGCCCGCCGCGAGCGCGATCCGGGCCGCGCCGGTGTGCCACCGCGCCTCGTGGCGCTTGACGAGCCCTTTCGCGCGCCGCGTCCCCTCCGGGAACATCACGACGGCGTGTCCGGCGCGGCACAGCTCGACGGCGGTGTCGATCGCCTGCTGGTCGCGCGTCCCGCGGTCGACGCGGAACCCGCCGCCTGCGGCGACGATCCAGCCGAGCGGCGGCCAGAAGAGCTCCTTCTTCGCCATGAAGCGGAGGAACCGCCGCGGAAAGAGCGGGATGCCGAGCGGCCAGGGATCGAAGTTCGACCAGTGGTTCGCGGCGAGCACGCAGCCGCCGTCCGGGACGTGCTCGCGACCGGAGTCGCGCAGGCGATAAACCAGCCTGAGCACGGGCAGGCTGAGGATCGCGACGAGCGAATAGAGCCAGCTGGGCCTCGGCGGGCGCTCCATGCGCGCGCAGGATACGTCCGGCCCGCCGAGAAGCGGCGGACGCAGGGGTCGTTACCCTGTCACGCCATGCCAACCCGCCTCGTCATCGTCGAGTCGCCCGCCAAGGCGCGCACGATCGCCGGCTACCTCGGCAGCGACTTCGTCGTCGAGTCGAGCGTCGGCCACATTCGCGACCTGCCGAACAGGGCCTCGGACGTGCCGACGGCGGATCGCGCGCGGTACGGGAAGCTCGGGGTGGACGTCGACAGCGAGTTCGAGCCGTACTACGTCGTCGACCCCGACAAGAAACGGGTCGTCGCCGACCTCAAGAAGAAGTTGAAGAACTCCGAGGAGCTCCTGCTCGCGACGGACGAGGACCGCGAGGGGGAGGCCATCGCCTGGCACCTGAAGGAGGTCCTGAAGCCGAAGGTTCCCGTTCGGCGGATGGTCTTCCACGAGATCACGAAGGACGCGATCCAGCGCGCGCTCGACGAGACGCGCGAGATCGACGAGCGGCTCGTCGACGCACAGGAGACGCGGCGCATCCTCGACCGCCTCTACGGCTTCGAGGTGTCGCCGGTGCTCTGGAAGAAGGTGATGCCGCGACTCTCGGCCGGTCGCGTGCAATCCGTCGCGACGCGGCTCGTCGTCGACCGCGAGCGCGAGCGGATGCGGTTCGTCGTCGCGAGCTACTGGGACGTGCTCGGGACGTTCGACCCGGGCTCGTTCGCCGCGAGGCTCGTCTCGGTCGACGGCGTTCGCGTGGCACAGGGTCGCGGACTTCGGCGAGGACGGCTCGCTGCCGGCCAAGGTGCTCGTGCTGGACGAGCAGCGCGCGCGGTCGCTCGCAGCCGAGCTCGACGGACGGCCGTTCGCCGTCCGGAACGTCGAGGAGAAGCCGTACACGCGTCGGCCCGCGGCGCCCTTCCGGACCTCGACGCTCCAGCAGGAGGCGAGCCGCAAGCTGCGCTTCTCGGCCCAGACGACGATGCGCCTCGCCCAGCGGCTGTACGAAGCAGGGCACATCACGTACATGCGCACCGACTCGGTGACGCTCTCGACCGCGGCGCTGAACGCCGCGCGGGCCCACGCCGCGCGCGAGTACGGCGCCGAGACCGTGCCGGAGAAGCCGCGTCTCTACGAGCGCGCCGTCGCGAACGCGCAGGAAGCCCACGAGGCGATTCGTCCCGCGGGTGACGTCTTTCGCACGCCGAAGCAGCTTGCCGGCGAGGTGTCGCGCGACGAGCTCGCGCTCTACGAGCTCGTCTTCAAGCGGACGATCGCCTCGCAGATGAAGGACGCGAGCGGCCAGACGGTCTCGATCGACCTCGGCGCGACCACCGCGGGCGGAGTGGACGCCGGGTTCCGGGCGAGCGGCACGGTGATCACGTTCCCGGGCTTCCTGCTCGCCTACGAGTCCGGCCGGGACGAGCCCGCTGGACGCGAGGAGGACGAGGAGCGGCGCCTGCCGGCGCTCCAGGTCGGCCAGGAGCTGACCGCGACCGCGCTCGATCCGCAGGGGCACGAGACGAGCCCGCCGGCCCGCTACACCGAGGCCAGCCTGGTGAAGGCGCTCGAGGACCGGGGCATCGGCCGGCCCTCGACGTACGCCTCGATCATGGGCACGATCCTCGACCGCGGATACGTCTACAAGAAGGGCACGGCGCTCGTTCCGACCTTCCTGGCCTTCGCGGTGACCCAGCTCCTCGAGCGTCACTTCGACCGGCTCGTCGACTACGACTTCACGGCCCGCCTCGAGGACGACCTCGACCGCATCGCCGCGGGTGGCGAGGAGCGCGTGGAATGGCTGCGGCGCTTCTACTTCGGCGACGGCGATCCCGGCCTGCAGGCACTCGTCACCGACCACCTCGAGGGAATCGACGCGCGCGAGGTGAACTCGATCGTGATCCCGGGCTCGGACATCGTCGCCCGCGTCGGCCGCTACGGCCCGTATCTCGAGCGAGGCGAGTCCCGCGCGAGCATCCCGGAGGACCTGCCGCCGGACGAGCTCACGGCGGCGCGCGCCGAGGAGCTGCTCGCCCAGCCGGCCGACGTCGATCGCACTCTCGGAGCGCATCCGGAGACGGGCCTCGAGCTCGTCGTGCGCGTCGGACGCTACGGCCCGTACGTGACCGAGGTGCTGCCGGACGGCGACGGCGCGAAGCCGCGGACCGCGTCGCTCTTCGCCACGATGGATCCCGCCACGGTGAGCCTCGACGACGCCGTGCGGCTGCTCACGCTCCCGCGCACGCTGACGGGCTCCGGCGGCGAGGAGATCGTCGTCGCGAACGGCCGGTACGGGCCCTTCGTGAAGAAGGGCGCGGAGACCCGCTCGCTCGCCTCCGAGGAGCAGCTCCTGACGATCACCGCGGACGAGGCGGAGGAGATCCTGGCGCGGCCGAAGGAACGCCGTGGGCGAGGCGCTCCGAAACCGCCGCTGAAGGAGCTGGGGGCGGATCCGGGGAGCGGCAAGCCGCTCGTCGTCAAGGACGGCCGCTTCGGCCCGTACGTCACCGACGGCGAGACGAACGCGACCCTCCGCAAGGGCGACGACCCCGAAGGGCTGACGCTCGAACGAGCCCTCGAGCTGCTCGCCGAGCGCCGCGCGAAGGGGCCGGCGACGCCTCGCAAGCGGTCGCGCACACGTCGCTGACCGATACAGACGGTTCTAACCACCCCCGTCCGCAGATGCGTCGTAGCATGCAGGAGTACGGCTGTCCGCACTGGCACGGGTCGCCGGAGCGGCTGGAATACGGCACGGAACGGACGCGTTGCGAGCTTGTGACACGGTTTACGCACGCGATTCCGTGGAAGAATCGGAGAAAGGCGCTTAAAGTCAGAGAAGTTTGTGCTCCGCCGAGGTTGCGAAAGGACTGACTGATCGGTTGACGCAGAACCAGCTCATCGAACTCTTCGAATCGGATCAGCTGAAAGGCATCGTCGAGCGCTCGGAGGAGCGTGGTTGGATCGATCCCGCCGAGCTCGAGGCCTTCGTCATCGAGCACGAGCTCGGCTCCGAGGAGGTCGAGCAGGTGACGCGCGAGCTGGAGGCGATGGGCCTCGAGGTCGGTCTGCCCAAGCAGTCGGAGGAGGAGAAGGCGAAGGAGGCGGCAGAGGCCGCCGTCTGGGCGAGCGAGGCGCTCTCGGGGGCCGCCGACTCGCTGCAGCTCTTCCTCGCCGACGTCGGCCGCCACAAGCTGCTCAACGCGGCGCAGGAGGTGCAGCTCGCGAAGCGCATCGAGCGCGGCGACCCCACTGCGAAGCGCCACATGATCGAGTCGAACCTGCGGCTCGTCGTGTCGATCGCCAAGGGGTACCGCGGGCTCGGCGTCCCGTTCCTCGACCTGATCCAGGAGGGCACGCTCGGGCTCAATCGCGCGGTCGAGAAGTTCGACTGGCGCCGCGGGTTCAAGTTCTCGACGTACGCCACCTGGTGGATCCGCCAGTCGGTCCAGCGGGCCGTGGCGAACCACGCGAGGACGATCCGCGTGCCGGTGCACGTCGTCGAGCGCCAGCAGAAGCTCTCCCGGGCCGCTCGCCGGCTCGAGGTCGAGCTCGGTCGGGAGGCGACGAAGGAAGAGCTCGCCGAGGCGACCGGACTGCCGCTCCAGCACGTGGAGGAGGCGATGGGCGCCGCGCACGCCTCCGTCTCGCTCAACCAGTCGGTCGGAGCGGACGACGAGGGCGAGCTGGGCGACCTCTTCGCCGACCGCGAGGCCGTCGACCCGTTCGACGAGGCCGAGGAGTCGCTCCGCCGGCAGGGTGTCCGGCGGGCGCTCGATGCGCTGCCGGAGCGCGAGCGGCGGATTCTCGAGCTGCGCTTCGGGTTCGAGGGCGAGCCGTGGACGCTCGAGGCGATCGGGCACGAGCTCGAGCTGACGCGCGAGCGCGTTCGCCAGCTCGAGGGCCAGGCGCTGAGCCGTCTCGCCGCGCTGCGCGAGCTCGCCTCGCTCGCGGCCTAACCGGGCGACCGGCGACCGCCACCCGTGCATCTGGCCGAGCGCACGCGTGCGCAGAGGCACGAAGGCGACACGAGCCCGTGACACCCACGTCACTGGTTCGCGGGTAGCGTGAGCTCAGGGGCACGGGAGTGCCCCTGGGGGAGGTTGGAGCGTCGGTCGGGGCGGCGCCCTCATCTGCGCCGGCGGCGAACTTTTCCGTCTCCAGCCGGTCATACTGTGCGGCGGCCTCGCCCTCCGAGGGGCGGGGAAAGCTTCGGGAGAAGGAGAACGATGCACAGAGGTCTGAAAGTGCTGCTCGCAGTGACGGTTGCCGCCCTGGCGACCGCCGCCGCGACGCTCGCCGCAGGCAGCGGGAGTGCTGCGACGAGCGACACCCTGGTCTTCGGCACCACCTCGGAGCCGACCTCGCTCGACGGCGCCGTCGTCTCCGACGGCGAGTCGCTGCGCGTGATCGACCAGCTCACCGAGGGGCTCGTCGGGCTCAAGCCCGGGACGACGACCATTCAGCCGCTGCTCGCCCGCTCGTGGAAGGCCTCGAGCAACGGTCGGGTGTGGACGTTCAACCTCCGCAGCGGCGTCCGGTTCCACGACGGCACGCCGTTCAACGCGCAGGCCGTCTGCGCGAACTTCGACCGGTGGTACAACTTCACCGGCCCGTTCGCGTCGGACGCGACCTCGTACTACTACTACACCGTCTTCAGTGGCTACAAGAAGAAGGCGGCGGGCCTCACCAACTCCCCGCTCTACCGGAGTTGCAAGGCGCCCAACGCCTCGACGGCAGTGGTCACGCTTCGGCGCGCCAACGCCGCGTTCCTCGGCGCCCTGTCGCTGACCTCGTTCCACATCCAGAGCCCGACCGCGATGACGCGGTACGGCGCGAACAAGGGCAGGCTCTCGAAGGACGGCGTCTTCACGCCGACCGGCGAGTACGGGGTCCCCGGTGGCCAGGCAGTCGGCACCGGGCCGTTCAAGCTCGAGTCGTGGAAGATCGGCGACCGGCTCGTGATCGTGCGGAACGACCAGTACTGGGGCAAGAAGGCGATCCTGCGGCGCGTGATCTTCCGGGCGATCCCGGACAACGCCGCCCGCCTGCAGGCGCTCCAGACCGGGGAGATCCAGGGCTACGACCTCGTCGAGCCACAGGACATCCCCACGATCAAGCGCAACAACAAGCTGAAGGTGCTCGACCGCCCTGCGTTCAACGTCGCGTACGTGACGATCAACCAGAAGGTCAAGCCCTTCGACAACCCGCTCGTCCGCCAGGCCGTCGCCCACGGGCTCGACCGCGGGGGCGTGGTCAAGGCCTTCTACGCCGGCCGGGGCGAGGTGGCGCACGAGTTCATGCCACCGCAGGTCCTCGGATACGCGAAGGACGTCAAGAAGTACCCGTACAACCCGGCACGGTCACAGCAGCTCCTCCGCCAGGCGGGGCTGACGCTCCCGGTCGAGGTCGAGTTCTGGTACCCCACGGATGTCTCGCGTCCGTACATGCCGGACCCGGCCAAGAACTTCCAGGTGTTCGCCGCGAGCCTCAACAAGTCGGGCTTCAAGGTGGTCCCGAAGAGCGCTCCGTGGCGTCCGGACTACGTCGGACGGGTGCAGGCCGGAACGGCAGGCGCCCTGAACCTGATCGGCTGGACGGGTGACTACGGTGACCCGGACAACTTCATCGGGTCGTTCTTCAAGACCGAGCAGGGTCAGTGGGGCTTCAAGAACCCGCGGATCTTCAAGCTGCTCGAGAGCGCGGTCGCCGAGACGAACGCCGCGAAGCGGAAGGCGCTCTACCAGCAGGCGAACCGCCTGATCATGCAGTTCCTCCCGGGTGTGCCGTACGCGCACACGAAGCCCGCGCTCGGGTTCCAGTCGAACGTGGTCGGCTACAAGCCGAGCCCCGTGTCGCTGGAGTCGTTCGCTCCCGTGCGCTTCGTCGGGTAGGAGACAGAGGAAGCAAGGATGACGGCAGGCCGGCGGACGACGAGGTAGGGGCAACTGCTCCGCTTCGCCGTCCGCCGGCTGCTTCTGCTCGTCCCGATCCTGATCGGGCTCTCGCTGCTCGTCTTCCTCTGGATCCGGGCGTTGCCCGGCTCGCCTGCGGAGTCGCTTCTGGGCGAACGTGCGACGGCGGAGTCCGTCGAGCAGATCCGTAACCAGTACGGCCTCGACGAGCCGCTCTACGAGCAGTACTGGCGCTATCTCCAAACGGTCGCCTCGGGCGACCTCGGCACGAGCATCGCGTCGCGCCGGCCGATCACCGAGGAGATCCGCGACCGGTTCCCTGCCACGATGGAGTTGGCGCTCGGCGCGATGCTCTTCGCGACGTTCCTCGGCGTTCCCCTCGGCTTCCTCGCCGCGAAGCGACACGGGACGACAGTCGACCACGCGAGCCTCTTCGTCTCGCTGATCGGGGTCTCGATCCCGATCTTCTTCCTCGCGATCATCCTGAAGTGGCTGTTCGCAGTCGAGCTCGGCTGGCTGCCGAGCGTGGGTCGTCAGGACGTGCTCATCGAGACGGAGCACCCGACGAACTTCTACGTGCTCGACGGGATCATCACGGGTGACTGGAACGCCGCCTGGGACGCGGTGAAGCACCTGATCCTGCCGGCGATCGCCCTGGGCTCGATCCCGCTCGCGATCATCGCGCGCATCACGCGGGCCTCGGTCCTCGACGTCCAGAACGAGGACTACGTGCGCACGGCGCGCGCGAAAGGCATCTCGTCGGGCGCGGTCGACCGACGGCACATCCTCCGGAACGCGATGCTCCCGATCTCGACGATCGTCGGCCTCCAGGTCGGGCTGCTCCTCTCGGGCGCGATCCTGACCGAGACGGTGTTCGCCTTCCCGGGAATCGGCACCTGGCTCCAGACGGCGATCGAGAACCGCGACTACCCGGTGATCCAGGGCGGCGTGCTCTTCGTCGCGATCATCGTCGTCGTCGTCAACCTGTTCGTCGACTTCTCGTACGGGCTCCTCAACCCGCGGATCCGGCTGGCGGGGCGCTAGACGATGTCCGTTGCCGAAATCGAAGGGCGCGCGCTCGAGCTCGACGCGTCCGAGGGCGGGCTCTGGCGCGACGCCTTTCACCGCATCCTCCGCAATCCCGGCGCGATCGTCGGCCTCGCCCTCGTCTCGCTCCTGACGTTCGTCGCGATCTTCGCCCCGTGGCTCGCGCCATACGATCCGATCGAGCAGAACCTCGACGCGATCAGCCAGGGCCCCTCGCGAGAGCACCTGCTCGGCACCGACGAGATCGGCCGGGACGAGCTCTCGCGGTTGATCTACGGCGCGCGCTACTCGCTCCTGATCGGGGTCGTAGCAGTCGCGGTCGGGCTCACGTTCGGCCTGCTCCTCGGCGCGATCGCGGGCTACTTCGCCCGCCTCGACGGGCTGATCATGCGCGTGATGGACGTCATGCTGGCGATCCCCGGCTTCCTCATGGCAATCGGGATCGTGGCGCTCTGGGGCGAGGGCGGGCTGGTCCAGGTGATGATCGCGATCGGCGTCGTGAACATCCCGATCTTCACGCGCCTGATGCGCGGCTCGATCATCGCCCAACGGGACCACGACTACGTCCTCGCCGCGCGCTCGGTGGGTGTCCCCAACCGGAAGATCCTCGCCTCGCACATCCTGCCCAACGCGATCTCGCCGGTGATCGTCGCCGCGACACTCGCGCTCGCGACCGCGATCATCGACGCGGCCGGCCTCGGCTTCCTCGGTCTCGGCCCGCAGGATCCAGCGACGCCCGAGTGGGGCACGATGCTCACCGGCGCGGTGCGCTACCTGCAGACGGAGCCGATGCTCGCGATCTACCCGGGAATCGCCATCGTGCTCGCGGTGATGGGGTTCAATCTGATCGGAGACGCGCTCCGCGAGGCGCTCGATCCGAAGCTGCGGGGACGCTCGTGAGCGACGCGCCGCTGCTCTCCGTCGACGATCTCCGCGTCCGCTTCTGGACGAGCCGCGGGATCGTCCATGCGGTCAACGGGATCAGCTTCGACGTCCGCGCGGGCGAGACGCTCGGGCTGGTCGGTGAGTCGGGGTGCGGCAAGAGCGTCACGGCGCTTGCGGCGATGGGGATCCTGCCGCGTGCGGCGCGCATTCCGTCCGGCAGCATCAAGCTCGAGGGGCGCGAGCTGATCGGACTCTCGGAGCGGGCGTGGCGGCGGGTCCGCGGCAAGGAGATCGCGATGATCTTCCAGGACCCGATGACGAGCCTCAACCCGGTGCTCACCGTCGGCGCGCAACTCCGCGAGTCACTCGAGGAGCACCTCGACCTCGACCGCAGGGGAGCGACGCGCCGGGCGATCGAGCTGCTCGATCAGGTCGGCATCCCGAGCGCCTCCGACCGCCTCAAGAACTACCCGCACCAGTTCTCGGGCGGCATGCGACAGCGCGTGATGATCGCGATGGCGCTCGCCTGCGAGCCGAAGCTCCTGATCGCCGACGAGCCGACGACGGCGCTCGACGTCACGATCCAGGCACAGATCCTCGATCTCCTCCGCGAGCTCGTGAGCGAGCGCGACACGGCGCTCGTCCTCATCACGCACGACCTCGGGGTCGTGGCGGGGACGTGCGAGCGGGTTCAGGTGATGTATGCCGGGACGCTCGTCGAGACCGGCACCGCAGACGAGCTCTTCGCCTCGCCGCGCCACCCGTACACCCTCGGGCTCCTCCAGAGCGTGCCGCGCCTCGACCTCGGTCGCCGGCAGCCGCTGCGGCCGATCCCCGGTGCACCCCGCAACATGCTCAGCGAGCCCGCGTCGTGTCCCTTCGCGCCACGCTGCCGATACCGTCTCGACCGCTGCACGGCGGAGCTTCCCCAGCTCAAGCAGCTCGACACCGGCCAGCGGGCAGCATGCTTCAACCCGGCCGCGCCCGACGAGTGGCAACGGACACAGGTCGGCGGCGAGGCGGCGTGAGCGAGAACGGCAAGACTCCGCTCGTCGAGCTGGACGACCTCAGGGTCTGGTTCCCGATCAAGCGCGGCGTGCTCCTCGACCGCCACGTCGGCGACGTCAAGGCCGTGGACGGCGTCTCGCTCACGATCGAACGCGGCGAGACGGTCGGGCTCGTCGGCGAGTCGGGGTGCGGAAAGTCGACCGTCGGACGCGCGATGCTCCGGTTGTACGAGCCGACCGGCGGACGGGTCCTGTTCGAGGGCACCGACGTCACGCACCTGCGCGAGTCGGAGCTGCGTCGGCTCCGGCGGCGGATGCAGATGGTGTTCCAGGACCCGTTCGCATCGCTCAACCCCCGCCACTCGATCGGTCGCACGATCGGCGAGCCGCTCCGGGTGCACGGGATCTCGCGCGGGAGCGAGGTGACGACCCGCGTCCGCGAGATCCTCGAGGTCGTCGGGCTGCCGCCCGACGCGTCGAATCGCTACCCGCACGAGTTCTCCGGCGGTCAACGCCAGAGAGTGGGTCTGGCACGCGCGCTCGCGCTCAACCCGTCGCTGCTCGTCTGCGACGAGCCCGTCTCCGCCCTCGACGTCTCGATCCAGGCGCAGATCGTGAACCTCCTCGAACAGCTCCAGGAGGAGTTCGGCCTGACGTACCTCTTCATCGCGCACGACCTCGCGGTCGTCCGCCACATCTCGGATCGGATCGCCGTGATGTACCTGGGGAAGATCGTCGAGGTCGCGCCCGCCGACGACCTGTACGACAACCCGTTGCATCCGTACACGCTGACGTTGCTCTCGGCGATCCCGATCCCCGACCCCGCGATCGAGCGGACGCGGCGACCGATCCGCGTGCAGGGCGACCTCCCGAGCCCGGCGAACCCCCCTGCCGCCTGCCGCTTCCACACCCGCTGCCCGTTCGTGCAGGAGACGCTGTGTCGCGACGAGGAGCCGCTCCTTCGCGAGGTGGCCGGGCACCAGGTCGCCTGTCACTTCGCGGAGCGGATTCGCGCTGGGTCGATCGTGCCGGTGGAGCGGTCGCCGGTGCTCGACGCAACGGTCGACGAGTCGCGGGCGCAGGCGCCCTACGAGCCGCCCGCAAGCTAGAGCTCGAAGACGTTCCCCCGTTCGAGGCACCGATCCCTCTAAAGCGCTATCCCGGGGCCGCCGATACGCATTCTGTGGACGCCGCGGAGCGGAGAGAGATCCTGAATCGATACCGCGACCACAGCCGCCGATTCGAGGCGGCTGCTGCACGTCGCAACCCGAAGCGCACGGGCGCCGTGATCCCGTTCGCCCCGCCCCCCGTCCTACGCGAGCTCGAGCAGGAGCCCACCGCCCGCGAGCTCGAGGTGTTGCAGCTCGTCGCGGACGGACTCGTCAACCGGGAGATCGGCGAGCGACTGTTCCTCTCCGAGGAGACGGTCAAGTCGCACGTCCGCCACCTCCTGGCGAAGCTTCAGGCGCGCAGCAGAGCCCACGCCGTAGCCGCTGGCTTCCGGCGTGGGCTCATCGCTTGATCGTCATGTCACAAACCTCACCTCTGCCTGATCAGGCATCCCCAAGAGGAGGGATGCCGAGCTGTCTTCACAGAAACGAGGATTAAACGACGACTTACCAGTCCCTCACGCCAGCGGACATGATGGCGCGAAGGAGGTTGCGAACGAAGCGCCTTTCCGCATCCGTAACTCCTAGGTTGGGAACTGACGGCAACGGCATCGTATACCCCGTTCGGGGGATTGATCAAGTGAACGCTGACCAACACCGGTCGACACGCCTCACGTCTACGTCTTCGCCTTGCTGGCGTCGCGATCGCGACGCTTCGCCCTTAGCTCAGCTCGGCTACACGCTCGGAAATCCATGGGTTCTCGTGGCGCCCTGTGTATCGCGGCCGCGCTCACTGATCGAGCCTCCGTTCGCATCAGCGAGACGACAGACCTCACGATCTCGCCAGTTCTCACGCTCTTCGCAGCCGTTCTCTTCGGCCCGCTAGCGGGCGGCGTTGTGGGCGCGGCTCAGAGCTGGGCGATCCGGAGCTCTTCGATGGGAGCCTCGGCAGCGGCCGCTCCCTTCATCTGAAGTGGATGACGTACACGAGCAGCCGGTTCATCGCCGGCGCGGCCATGGGACTTGACCGCGCAGGCGGTTCAAGATCGAGCTCGACTCTACGGTCGGACTGTTCGCCGCGACTATCGCGGCGTCTGCGGTCGGCGAGGGGCTCGAAATTGCGTTCGCGACCATGACGAGTTGGTTCCGCGGGAACACGACGGCGATTGCCCGAACCGTCGGGCCCGTGATGGTCACGGCTGTGTGTCTTACGCACCCGTCGTGGCCGCCCTGGTCTTCGCGTATCGACGAAGTATCTCCCCGTGGTCAGCGTTCCTCTTCCTCGCACCGGCCCTCGCAGCGCAGCAGCTCTTCAGCCTCTACCAGCAGAAGGCCCGCCTGTACGAGGAGCAGCTGACGCTCTACGACGACCTGAAGGTCGCAAACACCCGGCTCAGCGAAGCCAACCTCTCGTTCGCGACTGCGCTGGTCCAGACGCTAGAGGAGAGCGACCGATACACGGCGGGTCACTCCCGAGCAGTCGCGACATACTCGCGGGACATCGCGGAGAAACTCGGCCTCTCGACGGACGAGGTGGAACGCACCTATCTCTCAGGCCTTGTCCACGACATCGGCAAGATCGGACTTCCGGCGACCCTCCTGAACAAGGAGGGCCGGCTTACTCTTGAGGAGTTCCGCGAGATGGAGCGTCATTCAGAGATCGGCGAACGCATCCTCTCGAAGGTCGATGCGTATGCGGACATCGCCGTAATCGTTCGCCATCACCACGAGCGAATGGACGGTGAGGGCTATCCGGACAAGATCCGTAGCGGAGGCAGATCCCGCTGATCTCGACGCATAATCGCGGTAGCCGACGCGTACAACGCGATGACCTCCGACCGACCGTATCGCGCCGCCATGGAGTACCTCGTGGCGCGAGATCGCCTTCTACAGGCGATGGGAAGTCAGTTCTACACCGACGCTGTTGTCGCGTTTCTTTCGATCCTTGCGACCGCGACCCCAAATTACAAGGCGGCGCGAGGGACGGGTTCGGAGTCGTTGCCCTCCTGCCGCACCGACATCAACACCGACTGGCAGTTCGTCGATGTCGCATAGCGTCCGTGCGCCGCATTGAGTGCAAGCGCACGTGCGAGATCGGATTCCGATCTTGTCGAACACGTGGTGAACGTGCAGCCTTGACAGTGCTCTCGGTAGATGTACAGCTGTCGCGCGATCTCGGCGTTTGACAGACCCTCGCAGATGAGTTGATAGACCTCCCGCTCACGATTGGAAAGCGTACTAGCTGGGTCTACAAGCTCGACGTCGGCGACACGCCCAAAGCCTCGCGCTCGCTCTTCGTCGCCAGCACGTCTCAGCAGGTAGACGATCTGATCCCGCATGCGACTCGAGGCCATGACGGTTGCAAGGAGGTCAGGGTTGGCACGGTACGCTGTCACGGCTATATCAAGCGACCCTGTCGCGAAGACGTGCTCGATCAGGGCGTCGCAGCGGTCAAGCACGCGGTCAGTCCGCTCTTTGAGAGCGCACACGGCGGCCACGGCCGCACAGAGTGCTTGGGTCTCTATTCCACTAGTTAACGCGGCGGCTCTGGTAGCAAGCTCTGTCGCTTCGCCGACGCGACCAATGGTCGCTAGCGCGAGAGCGCGCGAGCTGAAGACCTCCCCCTTCATGCTTGGCAACGCCGCATCAAGATCTGGAGGCTCGAGTCGAGCACGCCTCCATCGCCGCTCCTCCTGGAGCAGTACCCGCATCGCGTATCGCGTAGGCGTTCTGGATACTGTGTTCGTCGTTGATTCGGCGGGCGGATAGGTCGCCGAGTTCAATCATGCGCCGAGCGGCATCGTGTAGTCCACGTCCAGCGAGCGCGACCGATTGAAGAGCTTGAGCATAAGGCAGGATCGGATCAATCGCGGAACGCCCTCGTCTCTTCAAGGAGCTGCTTGCTCGTCTCCATGGCTTCCTCGTAAAACGCGCCGAGCGCCAATGCCCACCCGTGGACACTCAAGAATGAGCATCTGACAAACGGGTCCTCGACGCGGTCAACTAGTTCGGCGATTCGGCGACTGTCGGCGAGATGCCGGACGAATCCGAAGCGAAATCCGACAATGAGCTGCTTGTCGGCCATCCGAACCTGATCCTTGGGATCCGATCTCACTACGGATGCAACCATCTCGTCGAGGAGAGCGTGTGCCTCGGGTCGCTCGAGCGCTGATGTACACATCAGTTCTCCCCATCGCGCATCGCGTTCCATCGATACGGACCGGGCTGCGACGCGCGCTTGGCGGTAGTAGTCCGAACGCCTCCTCGTCGCGGGAAAGAGCGTGTGCTGCACGGGCAGCGACCATCAGAACGCGAAATGCAATGTCGCCGCTGACGCTTCCATTCTGCAAGAGGGATCGCGCATACGTCAGGGCGCTCGCGTTCGACCCTGTCGGACGCATAGCTCCATCTCTGCGATGGCGAAGACGGAGTGGCGCCCGGTACCGCTCTCCTTCGCGAAACGCACCCAACTCTCAAGCGTCGACAGCCGGCCACTGAACAGGATCTCGTCAACGGCCTCCAAGAGTAGATCGGCGAGGTCCTCGGCGAGTCCATGCTGGCGAACAAGCTCAAAAGCCGCGTCCCATTCGCGGCGGAGTCGATACGTCGCAAGCGCCGCCGGCAATGCCAACGAGAGGTGTTCGCTCGGACTCCGGCGTACGCACCCTCCCGAGATGCACCTGCAGCCGCCGGTGAACCTCGAGTCTGCCATCGCGCTCATCAAGCAGCCCGAGCTCCACGGCCCGATTGCAGACGGTTTGTGCTGCGCGGCAGCCCAAGACCGCAGAGGCAATGTCGCGATCGACCAGCGGAAGGGCAGCGAGCGTTGCGAGGCCGCTCTTGACATCGGGCGACAGCGCGTCAAGGACCCGTTCCGCACAGAGTTCGTACTGAGTCTCAGGCCCGGCGGCCCCGACAGGTCGGTGGTCGACAAGCATCGAGGCTATGCCGATGAGCGCCGGCCAGGGCGCGAGGCGTACGGCGACGCCGCTTGTCGACGCGTCAGCGTCTTGCATGGCAGGCGATCTCGGTCGGTGTCATGGACAGCACTAGCTGCGAGACCTCAAGGAGGTTTCCTGTCCAACCGAATCGAGCGTGGTACCACGAAGGGCGCGTGGTGCTAGCGATCAAGACCTGAATCGGGGCTGCTGAAAGCAGCGTCGCCATAAACGACTCCGAGGCAGGAGACGCAGCGACGTGCTCGTAGTTGTCGATCGCCAGCCAACCGTCCGCCGGCCAACCGCTGAGGTCTTCGGCGAGCATCTCCGCGAGAAGCGTCGATTCTCGATCGGGATCCTCGGTTACCTGAAGCCGTTCGAGCAGACGCCTGCCGGCGCCTGGGACTATCGCGGCGGACGCTGCGACGAGCGAGCGCGCGACAACCACGCAACATCTGCGGACGACCGCGATGGCCCCGGAACCACGCCGACCTCCCGGTCGCCGGCCGCGAGCCCACTGCTCCAACAACACGGTCTTGCCCTAGCCCGGATCCCGCGACGAGCAGCTTGATGCGCGCATCCGACTCATCCAGGGCGCGGATCAGCCTGGGGCGCTCGATGATCCGGCGCGGGCGAATCCTCGGCTTCGATTGATCCTCGTCCATCGGAAGCGGTGCGCTGAACCTAGTCGACGCTCCTCGAGGAGGGAAGTGGCGTCCGCGGCCGGCCGAGGCGGGCCGCGGACGCCTGCCGTCAGCGACTCCGGGAGTGCCGGAGCCTGACGAGGGCGGGGACGTACGGGTCCTCACCGGTGAGCAGGCGGAACGCAGCGGGGATCTGTCTCCGCCGCGCGACGCCGAGCTTTACCCGAAGCGCGTCACTGTGTGCCTTCGCGGTTCGGGCGGAGATCCCCAGAGAGACTCCGACCTCGTCGTTCGAGCACCCGGCCGCGATCAACGCAACGACTTCGCGCTGGCGGTCGGTCAGCGATGCGTCGGTGCCGGTGTCTGCCCTCGTCATGGCAGCGATTCTCGTCTCACTCGTTCGAGGGATCCATTCGTCGCAGGGTGTAAACCCGGATGTAACCCTCGCTCTCGGGGCACCACGAATGGCGCTCGTTGCGGGCAGAACGCTAGAAGCCCGGCGCGTGACCGTCTCCCATCCGACGGAGCCGCGGCCGGCGCCGATCGTCGTGCGATGATGGACGTCGTGCGACCCGACGCGGACATCGTCGTCGTCGGGGCGGGGATCGTCGGCGCCGCGACCGCACGCGCGCTCGGCACGCGGGCTGGGTCGGTGATCCTCCTGGAGCAGTTCGAGCTCGGCCACGACCGCGGCTCGAGCCACGGGACCTCGCGGATCTTCCGCCTCAACTACCCGGACGAGCGGTTCGTCAGGCTCGCCCAGGCGGCGGACACCGCTTGGCGTGAGCTCGAGCACGAGCGCGGAGAACGCCTGATCGAGCGGGTCGGCTCGCTCGACATCGGCGCGATCACCGCGGAGACGAGCAGGGCGCTCGCGGCGTGCGGCGTGCGGCACGAGACGCTGACGCCGACGGAGGTGTCGTCGCGCTGGCCGCTCAGGCTCGAGGTCGGGGAGGTGGCCGTCCACCAGCCCGACGGCGGCTATGCCCGCGCCGACCGCGCTCACGCGGCGTTCCTCGCCTCGGCGCGGGAGGCGGGGGTCGAGGTACGAGCGCGGACGCCCGTGCGGTCGCTCTCGATCGACCGCCGGGCGGTTCGACTCACGCTCGAGCAGGGACGAGCTGACCGCGCGCGCCGTCGTCGTCGCGGCGGGTGCGTGGTCGCGGCCGCTCCTCGGAGCGGTCGACATCGACCTCCCCGTGGTACCGACCCGCGAGACCGTCGCCTACGTCGATCTCCGCGCGCCCGCGTCCGTGCCGTCGCTGATCGACTACGCACGACTCCCCTCCGCGGGCGA
The DNA here is from genome assembly GCA_963791895.1 of uncultured Actinomycetes bacterium. Lineage (GTDB taxonomy): Bacteria > Actinomycetota > Thermoleophilia > Gaiellales > Gaiellaceae > Gaiella. Next base: position 79,751 of record CAWBTY010000002.1, on the reverse strand, counting down.
GGGCGGCATCGCGCGCGTGGGACAGTCGGTGTACGCGCTCGTCGCGCCTGGACGGGGACTGAAGGTGGGACTCCACCACTCCGGCCCGGCCAGCGACCCGGACGAGGCGCTCGCGCCCGACGACCGCGTCGCCGCCTGGACGGGCGAGTGGGCGCGCTCGCGGTACGACGGCGCGGGCGAGACCACCGGTGCCGAGACGTGCCTGTACACGAACACCGCAGACGAGCAGTTCGTCCTCGAGCGACACGGACGCATCGTGGTGGGCTCCGCCTGCTCGGGCCACGGCTTCAAGTTCGCGCCCGTCGTCGGCCGGACGCTCGCCGCGCTCGCGCACGACGCGGCCGCCTGATTTCCGAACAACTCGTGGGCACGATTCGAGCGTGAGACCCGTGGCGGCGATCGTGTTGGTCCTGCTGCTCACCGCCGGCTGCACGGGTGACGATTCCTCACCGACCGTGACCGACGCCGGCGCAAGGGAACGGGAGGTCGCCATCTACCTCGACCCGCGAGGGCAAGGTCGCTCCGGTCCGGCGAACGGTCGGCGGCGACACGGCCGAGATCGCCTCGGCGACGGTGCAGGCGCTGACGGCAGGCCCGAGCGAGGAGGAGCTGGCCGACGGCTACGCCACGTCGTTGCCGGACGGCGAATCGAGTGTCGTCGAGGTGGAAAACGGGACGGCGACGGTCGACCTGCCGGGGGATACGAGGCCGTCGGCTCTGGGATCCGCTCAGCTCGTGCACACGCTGACCCAGTTCCCCGACATCGAGCGGGTCGTCGTCGAGAGCGGCAAGCCGGTGACGAGGAAGGCCTTCGAGCGCGTGGCACCACAGATCCTGATCGAGTCACCGCTCGACGGTGACGTCGTCTCGAGCCCGATCCGGCTGCGCGGGACGGCGAACGTGTTCGAAGCGACGGTGTCGCTCGAGGTGCGTGACGAGACCGGCACAGTCGTGCTCGAGGCGTTCACGAACGCCACGTCGGGCACCGGCACGCGAGGGACGTTCGACACCACGCTCGTCCTCCCGGCAGCGAGCGGCACGATGACGATCACCGCGTTCGAGTCGTCGGCCAAGGACGGCCGGCCGCTCCACGCAGCCGACGTCCAGGTCGCCGTCGCACCCTGAGTAGCCCGCAGGCACACTGACCCGCGATGCCGCCCGCGAAGAAAACGGCGCCAGCAGCGGGCTCGGGGCGCAGGAACCTCCTGTTGGCGGCCGGCGCAGCCGTGCTCGTCGTCGCCGGCGTGGTCGTCGCCAGCCTCGTCTTCCGCGGCGGCGACGGTGACACGAGCGAGACGACCGCGACCACCCCGGGGGCAGCAGGGGCACTCTTCGAGGGAATCCCGCAGGACGGCGCGCTGCTCGGCTCGCCCGACGCCGGGGTGACGATGATCCAGTTCGAGGATCTCCAGTGCCCGGTGTGCAAGACGTACCAGGCGGAAGGGCTGCCGGGGATCGTGGAGGAGTACGTCCGGCCCGGGAACGTGAGACTGCGCTTCGCCGGGCTCGCATTCATCGGGCCGGATTCCGAGAAGGCCCTCCTCCACGTGATCGCAGCCGGTGAGCAGGGAAAGCTCTGGCAGTTCGCCGACGAGCTCTATGCGAACCAAGGGGGCGAGAACGAAGGCTGGGTGACCGACGAGCTGCTCGAGCGCGTGGCCGGCGATCTGGAGCTGGACTACGCGAAGCTCCGGCGCGATGCGGACAGCTCGAGCGTGCTCGACCAGGCGAATGCGATGGCAACCGAGGCCGAGCAGCGGGGGGTGCCCGGCACACCGTGGTTCTACGTGCAGGTCGGCGACGGCGAGCCGTACGAGGTGCGCCCGGGCTCGTTCGCGATCGAGGAGTTCCGCGAGATCCTCGACGACGCGCTCGCCGGCTGAGCCACGTCGACGTGAGCGATCGTACGCTTCGGCTCGCGGTCGCCGCGGTGGCGCTCGCCGGCGTCGCGCTCGCCGGATACCTGACCTACGTCCACTATCGACCCGGTTCGCTGATCTGCACGGGCGGCGGCGGCTGCGAGACCGTGCAGGAGTCGTCGTACGCGGAGCTCTTCGGGATTCCCGTGGCGCTCCTCGGTCTCGGCGCCTACGTCGCGGTGCTCGTGCTCGTCGCCTGGGACACCGAGCTGGCGCGTACGCTCGCCGCGGCGGTCGCGCTCGGGGGTCTCGCGTTCGCCGGGTACCTCGTCGGTTTGCAGGCGTTCGTGATCGACGCCTGGTGCGTCTGGTGCCTGGTCAACGATCTCGCGATCGTGCCCGTGCTGGCTGTCCTCACGTCGATACGCGCGTCGCGGACGTCGTAGGCGCGCCGCGGCGCGAGCCGCTACGTCATCGGCACCTGGCGGAGGATGCTCGACTCGATCCGGTCGAGGATCTCCGTCAGGCTCTCGCCGGTCGCCGTGATGCCGTGGTTGCGCAGGCCGATCACGGCGCGCGCGGGATCCGGCTCGCGGTCGATCAACTCGGCGACCGACTCGGCGAGCTCCTGGGTGCCGCACGGGTAGTTGATGTCCGTCGCGGCGATGCCCTCCATCCATGCGTGGACGTGGAGGACCGCGCCGACGTCGGGGTGCGCCTGGTAGATCATCCAGTGCTCGATTGCATCGACCGAGACGCGCCGAGGCTCGATCCCGGGCGGCACGCTGATGAGCATCCGCGCGCTCGGCTCGTCGTAGCCGGTGACGAGCAGGATGTCGCGGCCGGCCTGCTCGAGCTGCGACTTGTCGACCCCGCTCGCGCTCATCCAGAACCGCGTCTCGTCCTTGCGCGCGCTGAGGTTGCCGTACGAGAGACCGCCGACCTGGTAGAGGCGCATCACGTGGCGCAGGTCGCGCTCGTCGAGGTACTCGTGCACCGGGAACGGCGCGGGAAGGAGGTCGAGCTCCTGCATCCGCTTGCCGGCGGCTCCGATGTCGGCGGTGACCTCGTCGCCGTCCCACAGCTCGGGCTCGAGGTCGGCCGTGAACTCGTTGTCGATCACGAGCTTCGACTTCGCGAGCGGCGCGAGGCGCTCGAACACGTCCGTCGGATCCTCCGTGATGCGGTACGTGCCGCGTTCCATGGTCGTGAACCACACACCCGTCCCGGGCACGCGGAGGACGACGACGTTGGCGAGCGTGCGCACGAGCATCGGGTAGCTCGTCTTGAGCACGTCGTCGGGCTCGGCCGGGAGCTCGTAGAACGAGGCGGAGTAGGTGCCGCGCGCCTGCCGCCGGAACGCCTTCGGCTGGTCCGCGTCGAACATGTTCAGGACGAAGTCCGCTTCGGCGACGTCGTCCACGAATGCGAAGCCGTCCGCCTCGAACGCCGCGCCGATGCTGCGCACCCATGCCTCGTGCTCGGGCGACGTGGCGGTGCCCCAGATCGCGTACCTGCGCATGGCGGCAACTCTACCGCGGCGGGTGCGGGATTCCTCGTGCGGGCGGGCGCGCTCTGGTCCCATCCCAAACCCCCACCCACCCCGGGGATCCGACGGTAACGGGATCGGTGTGCCGTGTCTGTGCCGGTTTGGTGCCGAAACGCGCGCGTCGGAAGAGAGGCGGAGGAAGCCGTCGCTTCGGCCGTCAGCGGAAGAGGTCGCGCTCGCGCGGCATCACGAGCTCCTGCGCGGATCCCTCGCCTCGCACGTCGAGCCCCCGCACGATCGCGGCGGGAATCTGGCGCGCCTTTCCCATCACGAGCTCCGTCGCGCCGGCGATCTCGTCGGCGACCGCGATCTGGGTCGCCTGTAGCTCGCGGCCACGCGCGTCCGGCTTGCCGCGCAGGTCGCGCAGCGGCTCGATGCCGGCGGCGCCGAGCGCGACGTCGGTCGTTCCCTGGCGCCAGGCTCTGCCGAAGGAGTCGCTGACGACGACGCCGACGTCGACACCCGCGAGCTCGACGAGTCGCTCGCGCAGGCGCCCCGCCGAGGCGTCCGGGTCGAGCGGGAGCAGGACGAGCGTCCCCTCGGCCGAGTTCGACGCGTCGACCCCGGCCGACGCGCAGACGAACCCGTGCCGCGTCTCGGCGATCACGAGCGGGGGCCTCGAGCGAAGGACCTCGCGGCTCTCGCCCAGGATCACCTCGACGTGTCGAGGGTCGCCGTCGGCTCCGGCCAGCTCGCGTGCGCGCTCGGAAGGCCGGACGTCCGTCAGCCTGACGACACGGCCTTCGACCTTGGAGACGGCCTTCTGCGCGACGACCACCACGTCGGCCGGCTCGAGGCCGCCGACGCGCCTCGCCGCCTCGTACACGAGGAGAGCGAGGTCGTCGGTCTCGTCGAGCTCCGGGATGCCTTCGAGCCCGATCACGGTCACGACGCATCCCGGTGGCGACTCGTGCACGTTCGTCATCCGGGCTACACGCCGGTGACCTTGATGCCGGCGTGCGCCTTGTAGCGCTTGTTGACGTTCACGATCACGGCGGTCAGCCCTTCGAGGGCGCGAGCCGACGCGAGTGGCCCACAGTCGATCGCGCGGCCGGAGGTGATCCGCTCCGCGAGCTCGAGCACGAGCTCCTTGGCCCCGTTGTCGTCGCCGCATACGAGCACGTCTTCCTCGGGGGCCGCGTCGCCGCCGAGATTGCGGGCTGCGAGCGAGTGCAGCCCGGCGACGACCGGTCCCGCGAGGAGGTCCTGGATCCGCGCGGCGATCGACGTCGTCTCGGTCGTGGGCACGACACCCGACGACCCGAAGACGAGCTCGGCCGCGACCGAGAGCACCGGCGTCTCGCCGATCGCGTCCGCCAGCTCCCGCGCGGTCTCGAGCGTGCCATCCGCTTTCGTCGCGAGGACGACCAGGTCCGCGCCACGGCACGCGTCTGCGTTCGTCGCCCCGTCGACGCCGAGCTCGGCGGCCGCCTCGGTTGCCCGCTCCGAGTCGCGCGAGCCGATCACGACGTCATACCCCGCCTCGGTGAGACGGCGGGCGAGTGCGCGGCCGAAGCTGCCCGTGCCCCCGACGACTGCGACTCTCACGTGCCAGTCTCCAGCACCGTCTCGGCGAGTCGCCGCGCGGCCTTCCGGTCGCTCATCAGCGTGTCGGTGACGACGAGCGGCACCGGCGCCTCGGCCGGTGCGTCGGCGTCGTCGATCACGAGGGCGTCGATCAGGCCCTCGTAGCAGCCGGCGACGTGCGCAGGTGACGTCCCGCCCGCCATGCGCAGGAGCATACGGTCGAGCGGGCCCTTGACCGCGCGGCCACCGATGAGCGGGCTCACGGCCACGCAGCGCACACGCCTGGTCGCGAGCGCGCCGCGGATCATCGGCACCGCGAGGATCGGCCCCAGCGAGACGTAGGGGTTGCTCGGCGCGAAGACGAGCAGGTCCGCGCGCCCGATGGCGTCGACCACGCCCGGCGCGGGCCGCGTCGCATCCGCCCCGTCGAGGTCGACCGCGTCGACCTCGTCCTCGTGCCGGCGCTCCACGAACCACTCCTGGAACGAGAAGCGCCCGGACGGCGTGACGAGCGTCGTCCGCAGCCGGTCGTCGGTCGCGGGCAGGAGCTGCGACGCGACGCCCGCCCGGTCGACGAGGCGCGCCGTCGCGCTCGAGAGGGGCTCACCACGCCCGAGTGCCTGCGTGCGGACGAGATGGAGCCCGAGATCGAGGTCGCCGAGCCGGAACCAGTCTTCGCCTCCCCAAGCGACGGCCGACTCGAGCGTGCGCCAGCTCTCGTCCGCCCGGCCCCAGCCGCGCTCCTCGTCGTTGATTCCGGCGAGCGCGTAGAGAATCGAGTCGAGGTCGGGCGAGACGTGCAGGCCGAGCACCTCGACGTCGTCACCGACGTTGCCGATCACGGTCAGCTCGCCTGGAGAGAGCGCGTCCTGCAGCCCGCGCGCCAGCTTGGCGCCGCCGACCCCGCCCGAGAGGCACGTCACCCTCATCGTGAGAGCGCGCCGAGCATGGCGCGCGTACGCGGGCCCGAGCGCATGCCGACCCGCTCGAGGTCGGCGACCGTGTCGACGTCCTCCACGAGGTTCTTCAGCGTCAGATCCTCGAACGGGAGCGCCAGCGCGACCGCATGCGCCCGGAACTGCGCCGCGCTCCGTGGGCCGTAGAGCGGCTGGAAGACCTCGGGGTACGGGAGCCCGAGCGCGTTCGTCGTCCCGTCACGCGCCTCGACGATCGCGACGGCTCCGAGCCGCGCCGGAACCGCGAGGGCGCTGAGGTCGGACGGGCGCACCCGAGGCACGTCGGCATTCACGACGAGACAGAGGTCGTCGATCTCGGCGAGACCGGCCACCACGGCCGCGCCCTGACCCTCCCCCGGGTCGTCGACGAGCGACGCCCCCAGCTCGGCGGCGACGAGCCGCCCTGCGGGGTCGCCGCTCACGACACGAACGTCACCGACGGCGACCGCGGCTTCGACGACGTCGCCCAGCATCGCGAGAGCGACGTCGGTACGCACCTCGGCCGGGAGCCGGCTCTTGCCGCCGGCACGGAACGGCACGACGATCACCACGCAGCGAGCGTACGTTCGCGAGCGCCCCACGGGCGGCGGAACGAGCCTCTAGGGTGGCGCGCATGCGGCTGCCCTCGCGCATCCCGCCCGCCACACGCGACCCGTCGTCCTTCGACCAGGCGGGCCAGGACCTCTTCCCGGGGCACCTCGGCATCGTCGTCACGGAGCTCGAGGGCACGGTGCTGCGGGCCGAGCTGGCCCTTCGGCCGGAGCACTTCGCGCCCAACGGCTTCGTGCATGCGGGCGTGCTCGTGACCCTCGCCGACACGGCGGCGGGGTACGGCTGCGTCGCCAACCTGCCGCCCGAGGCAGCCGGATTCACGACGCTGGAGCTGAAGGTGAGCTTCCTCGGAGCCGCGCGCGAAGGAATGCTGCGGTGCGTGGCCAACGCCGCGCACGTCGGCCGGACGACCCAGGTCTGGGATGCGACGATCACCGACGACGACGGGCGCACGCTCGCCCTCTTCCGTTGCACGCAGCTCGTCCTCGAGGCGCCGCGCCGCGGCATGGAGATCGCGCCGTAACGGCTACCCGAGTCGCTTCCAGAACGAGAGCCAGTTGCCCTCGTTGATCCTCCACCGTGAACTCGGTCTGCCCCCACGGCCGATCCGCGAGGCGGTCGACGACGCGTAGCCCGGCCGCCTCGACGGCCGCGTAGAGCTCCGTCAGATCCTCGGCCTCGACGTAGAGCGCCCCAGCGCCTGCGCTCCCGAGGCGGGAGGCGATCGCCGCGTTGTACGTCTCGCCGTAGAACTCTCGCCCTGCCTCGAGCATCAGGCGATTGTCGCCACGCTCGATCGCGATGTTCCCCTCCTCGACCGTCCCTCGCGCCACGTCGAACCCGAGGGTGCCGGTGTAGAGCTCGAGGGCCGCGCGCAGATCGGCGAAACGCAGAGTCGGCGTGATCGCCACGGCTCGACTCTACGTCGGACGCGTCGAGCGCTACGCGGCGTGCGGCGTCGCGCCGCCGGAGCCCGCGTCCGCCCCGGGACCGGTCGTCGCCCACTCGTGCACCTCGAACCAGTGCGTGCTCTCCAGCGCCGTGACGACGTCGGGGTGCGTGTGCGAGGCGTTGACGACGTGGTGCTCCACGTCGCAGCAGATCTCGACGACGTCGAGTGACAGACCTCCCGGAATCTTCGCCACGACCTCGAACGGCAGCTGCGCGTCCCGCACCGTGATGTGCTTGAACTGGAGATCGGGCGCGAGCTCCATCAACGTCGGCCAATCGGGACACGTCTTGTAGCTCATGAAGGGGCCTCCTTCGTCCCGGCCCGCCACGTTCCTTCGAGCCGAACGAGCCCGCGGCTCTCGTCGTCGGGGTAGACGAGGAGCGGCACGCCACGGGCGAGTCGGTCGAGGAGGCGCCCGTCCCTGCCGAGCAGCGCGAGCGTCACGTCGAAGCGGCCGAACTGGAGCGGCGACGAGGGGACGTCGAGCCGTAGCGCAAGGCCGGATTCGCTCCCGCTCCAGCCCAGGCCCGCCGTCTCGACGAGCTCCTCCGCGATGAGCAGCCCCGAGCCGTCACGCACCTCGAGATGGAGCACCGGTGCCTCCGCGGTGCCTGCCAGCGCGATCTCGAGGCCGAACGGCTCTCCCGCGAGGAAGCGGTCGCGCGACGCGCCGTCGGAGCCGACGAGCCGCACGTCCGCGATCCTCGCCTCGCCCGTCCCCGCCGGGCCACGCCCGTTGGCAGAGGGCGACTCGCCCTCCTCGGCCAGCGCGCGGCGGTATCGCGTGATCGCCTCGTGCACCGGGCCGTCGAACGCGAGCGCGCCTCGCTGCAGGAGCACCGCGCGGTCGCACAGCCGCTCGACCGCGGACGCGTCGTGCGAGACGAAGAGAATCGTGCCGCCGCGTTCCTTGAAGGACGAGATCACGCCGAAGCACTTGCGCTGGAAGCTCTCGTCGCCCACCGCGAACACCTCGTCGAGGAGCAGCACGTCGGCCTCCAGGAACGCCGCGATCGCGAACCCCAGCCGCATGGTCATGCCGGAGGAGTACGTCTTGACCGGCCTGTCGATCGCGTGCTCGAGCTCGGCGAACGCCACGATCTCGTCGAAGCGCTCGCGGATCCGCAGGCGCGAGAGGCCCTGCAGCGCGCCGTTCAGCTCGACGTTCTCGCGCCCGGTGAAGTCGGGATGGAATCCCGCGCCGAGCTCGAGCAGCGAGCCGATCCTCCCGGCGGTCGCGACCCGTCCTTCGGTCGGCTTGATGATCCCCGCGATGAGCCGGAGCAACGTCGACTTGCCAGAGCCGTTCCGCCCGACGAGCCCCACGGCCTCGCCGGGGACGATGCCGAGCGTGACGTCGCGGAGCGCCCATACCTCCTGCGCCCCGGTACGTCCCCGGGCGACGAGCAGCTCCTTCAGCGTGTGTGTCTCTCGCGCCCTGACGACGAATCGCCGCGAGACGCCGTCGACCGCGATCTCGCCCGGTCTCATGCCGTCACCGCGGCGAGCTCGCGGCGCACGAGACCCGTGAGCACGTCGATCAGGTCCGGTGCGTCGTTCGGCATCTCGATCCGGCGTGAACGCGAGCCCGAGCCCGCGCGCACGCCCGGCGGCCTCGACGTCGAGGTCCCAGCGGATCTCGAGGTGCTCGGAGACGAACCCGATCGGACAGGCGACCACGTCCGTCACCCCTCGCTCCGCGAGCTCGCCGAGGTGGTCGACGATGTCGGGGCCGAGCCACGGCTCACCCGTTCGCGACTCGCTCTGGTAGGAGAACGACCAGTCGCGGAGCTCCCCGCGATCCGCGACCAGACGGGAAGTCTCCAGCAGCTCGTCCGGGTACGTGTCTCCCGCTTCCAGGATGCGCGCGGGCAGGGAGTGCGCGGTGAAGACGACGTGTGCCTCTCGCCCGTCCAGCGCCGCGCGACAGCGCTGCGCCAGGACCTCCACGAACCCCGGCTCACTGCCCCAGCGGCGGACGAACCGGGTCTCGACCCGACCCGCGACCGCCTCGTCGAAGAGCCCTTCGTACCTCGCGATGGACATCGTCGACCAGTGCGGGGCGAGCACGAGCCCGACGAGGAGGTCGTGTCGCCCGGCGATCGCGTCGCCGACTGCGGTCGCGATCCGCGGCTCCCAGTGGCGCATCCCGGTGAAGACCGGCAGCCCGAGCGTGGTCTCGAGCGAGGCCCGCGTCGCCTCCGTGACCGCGTTGAGCGGGGAGGGCGCGTCCGAGTCGTCGAGGCCGAGCGCGCGGTACCGCTCCACGAGGTCTGCGAGGAGCTCCGGCCTGACCGGGCGACCGCCCCGGATGTCCGCGTAGTACGCGGGCACCTCCGAGAGCCGGTCGGGCGAGCCGTAGGCCATCAGGACGACCGCCGGAGAGCTCACGCCGGCACCGTCGTGGCGCTCCGCTCGCGCACGAGAGAGGCGAGCCGGGTGAGGACGTCCGGGTCGGTTCCGGGAAGGACGCCGTGCCCGAGGTTGAAGACGTGGCCCGGCCGGCCCGCGGCGCGCTCGAGCACGTCGAGCGCCTCGCGCTCGACGACCTCCCAGGGGGCTGCGAGCACCGCCGGGTCGAGGTTCCCCTGGACGGCTCGATCGGGCACGAGCGACCAGCCGTCGTCGAGCGGCAGGCGCCAATCGAGGCCGATCACGTCGCCGCCCGCGCGCGCGAGCTCGTCGAGGAGGTGCGAGGCTCCCGTGCCGAAGTGGATCGTCGGAGCGTCGACCGCTGCCAGGATCGCCGCGCTCCAGGGCGCGACGCGATCGCGGTAGAGGCTCGGCGAGAGCGTCCCGACCCACGAGTCGAAGAGCTGGATCACGTCCGCGCCGGAGGCGACCTTGGCGGAGACGTATGCCGCGAACGTCTCCGAGAGCTTTGCCATCAGCGCGTCCCACGTCCCGGGCTCGGAGAGCATCAGGGCCTTGGTTCGCGGAAGCTCGCGGCTCGGGCGGCCCTCGACGAGGTAGCCGGCCACCGTGAACGGCCCCCCGCAGAAGCCGACGACGGCCTGCTCCGAGGAGAGCTCGGCCCGCACGAGCCGCACGGCTTCGAGCACCGGCGCGAAGGCCTGCTCCGGATCGGGCACACGCAGCCGGGCGACGTCGGCCGCCGTCCGGATCGGCTGCTCGACGACCGGCCCGACACCCTCGACGAGCTCGACGTCGATCCCCATGCCGAGCACCGGGGTCATGATGTCCGCGAACATGACGGCGGCGTCCACGCCGTGGCGCCGAACGGGCTGGAGGGTCACCTCGGCGCAGAGCTCCGGTGTGTGCGCGACCTCGAAGAACTCGTGTCGCTCGCGGATCGCGCGGTACTCGGGCAACGAGCGCCCTGCCTGGCGCATGAACCACACGGGCGTGCGCTCGACGGGCTCGCGGCGCGCCGCACGGACGAGGAGCGGAGCCGTCACGGACGGAGCGTAGCCGCGGGCGTTCGTAGACTCCGGCGCCGTGGAGCCGCTCGCACCGGTCTGGCGGGAACTGAGGCTCGAGCCCCTACGCGCCGGCGCGCGCGGGACGGCACGGCTCGTGCTCGAGAACGCCGGCAGCGCGACGTGGCGCTCCAGAGGCGACGAGGGCCTGCAGCTCTCCTACCACTGGCTCGACCCGCGCGGCAACGCGATCTTCTGGGACGGGCTGCGGACCCCGTTCCCCCGCCCGGTGCCGCCGGGGGCCACGATCGACGTCGAGCTGTCCGTCGACGTCGTCCGCCCCCCGGCCGTTACGTGCTCTCGTTCGACCTCGTCGAGGAGAACCGCTTCTGGCTCTCCGAGGTCGGCGTGGCCACGCACGAGGTCGAGGTCGACGTCCTCCCGCTCATCGACGAGCGGCGCCTCGGCGTGGTCGTCCACGGCGGCCCCGACGAGCGGACCACGGCCGCGCTCGCCGCCCAGGAGGAGCCGCTCGTCGAGAGCGAGCCGACGGTGACGGCCCATCTCGTCTCGGGAGCGGCCCCGGCGCCGGACTGGTCGCGGCTCCTGCTCGACGCGCACGCCGAAGGGTGGCGGGCCGTCGGCCCGGCCGTCGTCCCGCTCGGCGGCGCGCTCGAGCGGCGACTCGCGGCCCGCTCGCTCCGCCCCTGGGCACCCGGCGGCCGCAACCCGCGTTTCGACCTGCCGCTCGTTCTCCCGTCCCTCGTCGGCGGGGCCGTGCCGACGACGCACCACGGCCTGCCTGCCTATGCCGGGGAGGAGGGCCTCTTCGAGGGTCGCGCGGTCGTCACGCTTCCGAGGCGATCCGGTCGTCGACCGAGGTGAAGACGAAGGCGCCGAGAGCGAGCGCGATGATTGCGGCGAGGCACAGGTAGATCGTGTCACCCGCGGACGGCAGCTCGCCCGCGTAGAGGGGCGCGCGGTAGGCCTCGACGGCGGGGGTGACCGGGTTTCCCCAGTGGAGGAGGTCGACGAGCCACGGGCGTTCGTCGGCGCCGGGGAGGTCCTCGAGCTGGTACAGCACGGGCGTCAGGAAGAACCACGGCAGGAGCGCGGCCGTGACGACGAACTCGACGTCGCGGAAGATCGCGTTCAACGACGCGGCGGCGAGCGCCAGGCCGGCGACGAAGACGACGATCACCGCGGCGATCGGCACCGCCACCCACGCGACGTCGCGGCTCTCGGGGCGGAACCACAGCGCCAGCACGAGCACGATCGCGGTCATCGCCGCGAACGCGACGACCTCCGTCGCGACCACCGAGAGCGGCACTAGCTGGCGGGGGAAGCGCACCTTCCGGATGATCGGCGCGTTCTCGACGAGGCTCCGGGCGCCGCCCTGGAGCGAGGTGGCGAAGAAGACCCACGGCGGGAGCCCGCACAGGAGGAAGAGCCAGTAGTCCTCCGTCTCGGTCGGCTCCGCCTTCCAGAGCACCGCGAAGACGACGAGGTAGACCAGGAGCAGCAGGGCAGGGAGGGCGAGCGTCCAGGCGAGCCCGAGGATCGAGCCCTTGTACTTCGCGCGCAGGTCGCGTCGGAAGAGGCTTCCGAAGAGCTCGCGGTGTCGGAGCAGGTCGGCGTAGACGCTCACCGCGCGATTGTAGGGTCGGGTCCGTGGCGCGTCCGTCGAACGACCTCCTCGAGCTCGTGCCCCGTACCGAGCTCGACGGGCCGGTCCTCGCGTTCGAGTTCCCGGAGCTCGAGATCGGGTGCGCCGAGTACGACGAGGGACCGACCGGCTGCACGGTGCTCCACATGCCTGCGGGCGCGGCAATGCAGGTCGACGTGAGGGGCGGCTCGCCCGGGGTGCTGGGCGCCCAGTACGAGTTCGTCCACGCGATCTGTCTCGCGGGCGGCTCGCTCTACGGCCTCGAGGCGGCGACGGGTGTCGCCGCGGAGCTCTTCGCGAGACGTGGGTACCGCACCGGCTGGCTCGACATCCCACTCGTTGCGGGCGCCATCGTGTTCGACTACGGCGGTCGAGCGAACGGCGTCTACCCGGACAAGGAGCTCGGCCGCGCCGCACTGCGCGCTGCCCGCCCCGGCGTCGTCCCGCTCGGTGCGCGCGGCGCCGGACGCTCGGCCACCGTGGGCAAGACGTTCGATCGCGTCGGCGTCGAGCCCGGAGGCCAGGGCGCGGCGTTCCGTCGGCTCGGCGAGGTGCGCCTGCTCGTGGTCACCGTTCTGAACGCGGTCGGGGCGATCGTCGACCGCGACGGCACCGTGGTCCGAGGGCACCTCGACGAGGCGACGGGTCTCCGCCACGCGCTCGTGCCGAGGCTCGAGGAACGCCTTCTGATCGGCGGGCCCGCCGACCCGCCCGCCGGGAACACGACGCTGACCGTCGTCGTCACGAACCAGCGGTTGGACGCGCGTGAGCTCCGCACGCTTGGCCGCCAGGTGCACGCGTCGATGGCCCGTGCGATCCAGCCGTTTCACGCGCTCGTCGACGGCGACGTCCTCTTCGCGGTCTCGACTGCCGAGGTGGCGAGCGGTCTCGGAAGTCTCGAGCTCGGCGTCGTGACCTCCGAGCTCGCCTGGGACGCGGTGCTCGCAGCGGTTGCGACGGGCTAACGGGGCGGCCGGAAGAGAAAGCCGCGGTGGCCGATCGGGCTCTCGGGCGCGCCCGCCGGCGACATCCAGGCGTCGAGGAGCAGCTCCCGGTCGAGCACGAGCCCCGCGGCCGACGCCTCGCGTAGGAGCTCCTCGCGCGAGACGACCCAGCCGGCGTACTCGGTCTCGTAGCCGTAGGCGCCCGCGCGCTGGAGCACGACGAAGGACGGCGCTTCGAGGGCGATCGGCAGGCGGGTCACGAGCAGCAGCCCATTCGCAGCGGCGCCGAGGCGCCGGAGGAGCGCCGGCCAGTCCTGCTCGTACTGCAGCGAGCCGCTCGCGAGGACGAGGTCGTACGTCCGCTCGAGGCACGCGTCGTCCGAGTGGAAGCTCACGTCCGGGTTCGCCCTCGCTCCCGCGGCCGCGATCGACGGCACCTCGCGGCAGTGCCAGTCGAACGTCGTCCCCGGGAGGACCGCGCGGGCGAGGACGGCGTAGTGGCCCAGGCCGCCGCCCCAGTCGAGCACCGAGATCCGGTCGCGACCGCCTGCGGCCCGGGTGAGCACGTACGCGAACGAGAGGAGCATGTTGTGCGCGGCGAGGTCGTCCCGGGCGATCGGCTCGCCCGCTCGTGCCTCGTGGTAGACGCCGAGCGGCCCCGGGCCCTCGAGGGCCGCGACCCACTCGGGCCACTTTGCGACGTAGGCCTCGGCGACGGCGCCCTCGTCCCAGCCGCGGCGACGCCCGCCCCAGCCCTCGGGGAGCGCCTCGAACTCGGGCTCCGCGGCCTCGACCACGGGCTCGGGCGTCGCGTCAGCGACCGGAGGCGCGAGGAGCCCCAGCCGCCGCAGCAGGCCCTTCACGCCGATCACGACGATCGGCGGCGTCAGCGCCTTGACGAGCCATCTGAAGGTGACGTGCTCAGGCACGGACGGCGTCCTCCAGGGCCTCGATCACCTGTGCGGCCTCATCGTCGGTGAGCTCGGGATAGAGCGGGAGGCTCAGCACCTCCGCCGCGAGGCGCTCGCTCCGCCCGAGGCGGCCGGGACGGGCGAGGTGTGCGTAGGCAGGGTGCTGGTGCACCGCGCGAGGGTAGTGGACGAGCGTCCCGATTCCCCGCGCCGCGAGCGCCTCGGCGAGGACGTCGCGGCGCGGCGAGCGGACGACGAAGAGGTGGTAGACGTGGTGCGCGCCCGCCGCCTCCACCGGCAGCGTGAGGCAACGCTTGTGTTCAAGTAACACAAGCGTTGCCTGGAGCGCCGCGAGGTAACGCGCCGCGAGGTCGCGGCGGCGCTCGTTCCAGCGCTCCAGGTGCGGCAGCTTGACCGAGAGCACGGCCGCCTGGAGCGGGTCGAGCCGGCTGTTGACTCCCTTGCGCACCGCCTCGCCGCCGCTTCGCTCGCCGAAGCTGCGCAGCTCCCGCGCCGTCGCCGCGACCTCGGGATCGTCGGTGACGATCGCGCCGCCGTCACCGAGCGCGCCGAGGTTCTTCGTCGGGTAGAAGCTGAACGCGGCAGCGGCGCCGAGCGTGCCCGTCCGCCGGCCGTCGAGAGCTGCGCCGTGTGCCTGCGCCGCGTCCTCCAGCACCGCGAGCCCGTGCTCGCGGGCGTGCGCCGAGATCGCCGCCATGTCGGCGCACTGGCCGTAGAGGTGCACCGGGACGACCGCCTTCGTCCGCGCAGTTGTTGCGTCGGCCAGCTCGCCGGGATCGAGGGTGAACCGGTCCTCGTCGACGTCGACGAGCACTGGAAGGGCGCCGGTCGCCTCGATGCCCGCGACCGTGGGGATGCACGTGTTCGCCGGAGTGATCACCTCGTCGCCCGCGCCGATTCCCAGCGCCCGCAGCCCGAGCTCGATCGCGTCCGTGCCCGAGGCGACGCCCACCGCCTCGCGAGCGCCGCAGAACGAGGCGAACGAGCCCTCGAACGCCTCGACGCGCGCGCCGCCGATAAAGCGATCGCCGTCGAGCACTTCGGCGAGCGCCGCATCGAGCTCCGCGCGCAGAACGTCGTGCTGGCGACGGAGGGCGACGAACGGGATCAACTGTCGCCCCAGTAGCGCTCGCCGTGCTCGCGGTAGAAGTCGAGCGTGGCCGCGAGGCCCTGCTCGAGGCCGACCTCCGGCGCCCAGCCGAGCGCTTCGCGGAGCTTGCGATCGTCGGCGTAGTAGTCGCCGATGTCGATCGCGAGCCGGTCCTCCGGGAACGGGACGATGCGGTAGCGACCCGCGCCCGCGAGGCGGACGACGAGCTCGGCGGTCTCCTCGAGGCTCACGTGCCCGTCTGCGCCGACGTTGAACACCTCGCCGAGCGCCGCCGGAGCGGTCACCGCGAGGCAGAGCGCGCGCACGACGTCGTCCACGTAGGCGAAGTCGCGCCGCTGGCGGCCGTCGCCGAAGACGAGGAGCTCCTCGTCGCCGAGCGCCTGGCGGATCCAGAGGCCGAGAAACGTCTGCCGCGCGTCGCGGACGCGCATCCGCGGGCCATAGGTGTTCGTCAGCCGGAGCACCGTGACCGGCAGGCCGTAGACCCGCCCGTACAGCAGGTGGTACCACTCGCCGGCCGTCTTGTTGATGCCGTTCACGTCGACGGGCTCGATCGGGTGCTCCTCGTCGACCGGGAGGTAGCGGGGGCGGCCGTAGATCTGCCGCGTCCCGGCGAAGACGATCCGCAGCTCGGGATTGTCGACTCGACACGCCTCGAGGAGCGAGAGCTGCGCCGTGCAGTTGATTCCGAGGTCGGTGCGCGGGTCGCTCATCGAGTCGAGGTGGCTCGTCTGGCCCGCGAGGTTGAAGAGGACGTCCTTCTCGTGCAGGTGCTCGTGGAGCCGTGCGGAGTCGCGGACGTCGAGCTCGTGCACCTCGAGGTCCGACTCGATCCCCTCGACGTTCGCCCACGCGCCTCCGTGCGAGGGCATGAGCGAGTCGACGATCGTGACGCGACTTCCGGCGGCGACGAGCGCGTGCGCGAGGTTCGAGCCGATGAAGCCCAGGCCGCCCGTGATCAGGACCCGCCGGTCGCGAAACGACGCGGCGAGGCCGGCGGGGAGAGCCGTCACGCGGATCGCTCTCTGACCCGGCCGACCGCCTCGCCGACGGCCGCGGCGAAGCCGGGCTCGCCGACCTGCACCGTGTCGAACAACCTGCCCGCGAGCCTTCCTCCGCTTCCGTCGGCGGCGGTCGAGACCACGACGACGGAGAGCCCGAGCGTCGAGGCGGCCAGCACCGCCGAGAGCTGCTGCAGCGCCTCCCGCTCGCCCCGCTCGCCGCGGAGCGTGGCGTCGCCCGCCACGAGCAGCGCGTCCGCGTCCATCAGTCCCTCCAGGTAGCCGGAGCCTCCGGCCGAGGCGAGCCGCGGCTGACGGCCGACGCGACGCAGCGCAGCGTCGCCGAGCAGGGCTCCGGCGCGCCCGAGGGCGCCCGCCGTCCCGCGAAGGCCCCGTCTGCCGCTCCCGAGGACGTAGCCGCGCGCGTCGGGCGCCGCTCCGTAGCCGTGCAGCTCGCTCGTCGCGTCGGGCGAGGCGGTGAGGACGAGGGGCCGGACGTCGGGCGCAAGCTCGGCGAGCGCAGCCGCAGCCAGTCTCGCGCTCTCGTCGTCCTCGCCGAGGAGGGCGACACTCAGGGCCGCACGGACCTCGATCTGCAGCGCGAGCTCTGTGCCGAACCATCGTGCGTGCTCGTGCAGCAGGTCGAGGACGAGGACGTGAGTACCCGGGACGTGAGGCGCCAGCACGTCGACGGGCACGATCAGCGAATCGCCAGGCGCAAGCGTCGAGGGGAGGCGGGTGCGAAGCCCTTCCGCGACCACCGTCGCGCCCGTGTCGTCGAGCCAGCGATACGCGACCGCGACCGACGGCCAGCCGACGCCGCCCTGCGGCCAGACGTGCGAGCCGTCGTTCTCGACGCGGACGACGATCCCTCGTTGCTCGCCGACCGCGAACGGCTCGTGGCCCTCGACCACCTCGAGGCGGCCGCGGTAGAGCTCGTCCGTGGCCGGGGCGCCGTGCCAGTGCTCGTCGATCTCGACGCGTGACGCCGTGCGGAGCGGCACCGCCGGCGGGCTCGGCTCCGGCCACGGCTCGAGCTCGAGGATCCGCGCGATCGTGTCGCGATCCGGAGGCGCGACCGGCGCGAGCTCGACGGACGGCCGGTCCTCCGGCAGGAAGTACGCGTCGTTCATCGGCAGCCCCGCGACGCGGCGGCCCGGGACGGCGCTCTCGTAGCGGCGCACCTTCGCCCGGCGGCGCTCCTCCGGATTGAGCAGCAGATCGGTGTGGTAGAGCGGCGCGTCGAGGTAGCGGTGCGGCCCGAGCGCCTGGATCGGCCAGTGCGTGATCCCGGGGAACCAGACGACGCGTGGGTCGTTGAGCACGAGGCGAAGCTGGAAGTCCGGCACCCACGGAGGCCCCTGGAGAGCGCTCGCAGCGTCGCGCCAGAGCGTGCGCCGGGGAACGAAGCAATGCGTGACGGAGCCGTCCGCGATCACGTCCCGGAGCGAGTCGACGAGCGCCGCGGACGGGATCTCGTCGTCGTCCACCCAGAGGATCCAGTCGCGCGTGCAGAGCGAGTGAACCCAGCCGACCGGCCGATCGACGGGGTCGAGGTACGGGTAGTGGACGAGCACGTCCGCGACCTCCGCCAGCGGGTGGGCCAGCTCGGCGTCGACCGAGGTGTCGAGACCGACGACGACCTCGTCCGCGACGTCGCGGAGGAGCGCGAGCTGCGCGGCGACGCGCGCGGTCGGCCCGCGCGTGAGACAGCAGACCGAGAGCGTCTTCCCGCTGTTCGACGAGCGCCCCACGAGCGCGCTCAGGATAGGGCCAGGCCGGGTCGGCCGCTACCCTTGTCCGACCGTGGACGCGGTCGTCACGATCGCCGCCCTCCCGGTGGCGGCGCTCGCCCTGTGGGCCCTGCTCCGCGCCCCGACGGCGGCCGTCTCCCTCGTCGCCAAGCCGACCGGCGAGCGTTGGCACGACCGCGCGACACCGACGTTCGGCGGCGTTGCGATCGCCCTCGGCGTCGCCGCCGGTGTGCTGCTCGCGCTCCTCGTGGGCGCGGTGGAGGCGACGTGGGAGCTCGCGGGAATCCTCGCCGGCTGCGCGATCGTCTTCGTCGCCGGCCTGCTCGACGACGTCCGCCACCTGAGCCCGCTGGCGAAGCTCGCCGCGCAGTTCGCCGCCGCCGGGATCGCGATCGCCGCGGGCCTGCGCGTCGAGCTCGTCACGAACGACGTGCTCGGCGTGGCGATCGCGCTCCTCTGGCTCGTCGGCATCACGAACGCGTTCAACCTGCTCGACAACATGGACGGCCTGGCCGCGACGCTGGCCGCGATCGCGTGCGTCTACTTCGCGATCGACGCGGCGACGGTGCACGAGAACGATCTCGTGCTCGTCCTCTCGCTCTCGCTCGCCTTCGCGTGCGTCGGCTTCCTGCCCTTCAACCTCCGGCCGGCGGGCGGCGCGCGCGCGTTCATGGGCGACGCGGGCAGCCAGCTGCTCGGGTTCCTGCTCGCCGCGCTGGCGCTCGCCTCGAGCTGGACGACCGCCGGCACGACGGTCGCCACGATGCTGCTGCCGCTCCTCGTGCTCGCGATCCCGATCCTCGACACCACGCTCGTCACGATCAGGCGGCTCGCCGAGCGGCGTCCGGTGACACAGGGCGGGAAGGATCACGCCTCGCACCGCCTCGTCTACTACGGGCTCTCCGAGACACGCGCGGTTGCGCTCCTGGCCCTGATCGCCGTCGCGCTCGGCGCCACCTCGGTCGCCTACAACGTGCTCGACCGGCCGGCAATCACGGCGCTCGGCGTGCTCGTCACGTTCGCGCTCCTCGTCCAGTTCGGGAGCTTCCTCTCCGAGCTCTCCGAGGACGAGCGGCGCGGGCGCCCGGGCGACACGAGGCTCCGGCACGCGGTCGCGGTCCAGCCCCGCCGCCTCGTCGAGCTGCTCGTCGACGCGATGCTCGTCGTGGGGACCTTCCTCGGCGCATACCTCCTGGTCGTCGACGGTCAGGGCACCGAGCTCCAGCGTGGCACGTTCCTCGCCGCGCTCCCGATCCTCCTCGGCACGACCTATGTCGTCTACGTCGTCGCCGGGATCTACCGCCGCGCCTGGCGCCTCGCGACGGCACGCGACCTCGCGACGATCGCGCTCGCGTCTGCCATCGCGACTGTCCTCGCCTTCGGCGTCGTCGTCGCGACGCGCGACCTCGGCGACTTCCCGGCGTCGATCTTCCTCCTCTACGGCATCGCCGCGCTCGTGCTCGCGGTCGCGTCGCGCCGGCTCGTCCGCCTCCTCCCCGTGCCGGGGAGGGACGCGGGTGACGGCCGGCGGCGGGTGCTCGTCGTCGGCGCCGGCCGGGAGGGGCGCGGCCTCGCACGCGACCTCCGGGCGGACGACGCCGTCGTCGTCGGCTTCCTCGACGACGACCCGCGCCTCCAGCGGCGCCGTATCCAGGGCGTCCCGGTGCTCGGGACGACGGACGAGGCGGAAGCGGTGCTGCGGTCGAGCGGGGCGGACGAGCTCGTGGCCTCCCCTCCCGAGACTCGGGCCGTCGCGGAGTGAGCGCAGCGAGCGCGGAGCCCCGGCCGCTGCGGGCGGCGAGTGACACGCGGGCGAGAGTCGAGGGGCTCATCCCGCTGGTCGGCGCGTACCTCCTGCTCTCGACGCTCTACGCGTGGCAGGCATGGCGCCGCGAGACCCCGACGATCTTCACGGACGAGCTCGAGCTGACTCAGCTTGCGCGCTCGATCGCCGAGACCGGCGAGTCGGCCCGGCGCGGCGAGGCATACGGCTTCTCGAGCCTCGTCCCGTGGCTGACCGCGCCGTTCTGGTGGCTCGAGCCGGTCTCGAGCGCCTACGAGGCGTTGAAGACCGTGCAGGCGTTCGTGATGGCGGCGGCAGTCTTCCCCGCGTACCTCCTCGCGCGCATCGTCGTGACCGAGCCGTGGGCGTACTTCGCGGCCGTCGCGACGATCGCGGCGCCGGCGCTCTCGTACGCCCCGATCCTCGTCGAGGAGCCCTGGGCGTATCCGGCGGCGACGCTCGCCCTCTGGCTGACGGTGCGGGCGATCGACCGCCCGACCCGCTGGACCCTCGCGCTCGCCTTCGGCGCGTGTGTCCTCGCCGTCCTGATCCGCTCGCAGCTCGCGGCCCTCTTCGGCGCGCTCGCCTTCGGCGTGCTCACGCTCGTCTGGCGGACGGACACGATGCGGCGGTGGCGCGCCACGTGGACGACCTGGGACTGGGTCGGAGCCGTCGCCCTCGGAGTGGGCGCCACGATCGCGCTCGTCGCCTTCCTCGGTCACCGCTCGGGCGAGTGGGAGGTCGCCGCGACCGCGTGGAAGGACCGGATGGTCGAGTACGGGAGCTGGGCGGGAGGGGCCTTTGCGATCGGCATCGGCGTGCTGCCCGCGATCGCGCTGCTCGCGCTGCTCGCGGTTCCCGGCTCGGAGCGAGCGCGGCCGGGCGTGCGGGCCTTCGTCGTCGTCGCGGGCGGTGCCGTCGTGAGCTTCGGGTGGTACGCGGCGATCAAGGGGGCGTACCTCTCGACGGCCTTCTCGAGCCTCATCGTCGAGCGCAACCTCGTGTACCTCACCCCGCTCGCCTTCGTCGCGACCGCGTACCTGCTGATGCGCGCCGCCGCGCCCGTCTGGGCGGTGGCCGTGTCCGGCGCGGCCGTGCTGGCGATGGTGCTCTGGGTGCCGATCGACCGGGGACTCGACAACTTCCCCTACTACGAGGCGCACGGGCTCGCGATCCTCGCGCTCGCCAACCGCGAGTGGGAGTGGCCGCTCGGGCGGATCGAGATCGCCGTCGTCGTCGTCGTGCTCGTCTCGGTGGCCGCCCTCCTCGCCTTCGGCACCTCGCTCCGCCCGCGGTCGCTCGGCGTCGCCGTTCCGGTGGCGATCGCCGTCGCCGTGCTCGCATGGAACGTGACCGCCCAGGTCTACGCCTCGATCGGCGAGCACGACTTCAGCGCCCGGGTGGAGGCGAACATCCCGAAGCCGAACGACTGGATCGACCGCGCGGTCGGCGAAGGCTCGGTCGTAATGCTGGGTCAACGGCTGAGCGACAACCCCCTCGGCGTCTCGACGACGGAGTTCTGGAACCGCTCGATCGGGAAGGTGTGGAGCGTCGACGGCACAGGGCCAGGCCCCGGCGACACGCTCACTCCCGACCTCCAGAGCGTCGACGGCACGCTCTGGCCCGATCCGGAGACCGACTTCGTCCTCGCGACGAATGGCGTCGAGGTGGTCGGCGCGGAAATTGCCCGAAACGACGCCGCGAGGGCGTCGCTCGTCCGGCTCGACGGCCCCATCCGGCTCGAAGCCAACGAGACCGGGATCGCGGCGGACGGGTGGACGCTCGGCTCACCGAGCGACGAGACGATCCCCGCTCGGGCGGCCTACAACCGCTTCGACGTCTCTGCGGGCGGCGTCGGCACCGCCGTCGTGAGGCTCTCCCGCAGCACGTTCTGCCCGACGGGCGTCCGCCTGCCGGGAGTGACGAGGGTTCGCATCGGGGAGCTCGGGCGGGGCGCCGACAAGCAACCGGCGATCGCCCGCGAGACGGACTCCGTGACGGACTACGTGCCGGCGTGTGCGTCCCGCACCGTGGTGCTCGAGACGCCCGACGGGCCGTGGCGCGTCGAGGTCGAGACCGACACCTTCGTGCCCGCCGAGGTGGATCCCGAGACGAGCGGCAGCGAGCGCCGGGCGCTCGGCGCCCGGGTCTCGTTCGACGTGATCCCCCGCTAGCGAACGGCCGCGACGAGGTAGGTGAAGCGCACGCGGAGGGCGAGGCGCGCCAAGGGGCCGACGCGCTCGAGGCCCCTCAGGAGGGCGACCGCCGCCCGCGGCAGACGCTGTGTCTGCGGGACGAAGAAGGGTCGCAGCTCGACCCGGGTGAAACCGGACTCCTCGAGCTCCGCCAGCACCTGATCGAGCGGGTACTGCCGCGGGTTCAGGTCGAAGACGAGCTTCCGCTCGGTGAACGAGGCGACGCGGCGGAAGAACGCGGGCCGGTCCTCGGCGTAGTAGATCGCGCGGAAGACGGTCGTCGCGGCGACCGGCCCAGCCGGCGTGAACGTGTTCAGATCGCCGGCCAGCACCGTGGCGCTCGGACCGAGACGTCGACGTGCCGCCTCGATCATCGCCGGCTCGGAGTCGACGCCGGAGTAGCGGAGCCCGCGGGCGACGAGATGCGCGCCGAGACCGCCGTCGCCGCAGGCCAGGTCGAGCACCTCGTCACCGCGGTCGAGCGGGACGCCGAGGGAGGCGACGAGCTCGGCCCGGTGCGCGAGGTACGCGTGCGCCGTCGGCGTACTCGGCGTCCGACCAGCCGGCCGCCTTGCGTGCGTACTGCTCGGCCTTCGGGTCGTGCTCGGTCACGGCCGCGCGAGGGTCTCGGGGTGCTCGCGGACGAAGCGCGCCATGCTGCGCGCGTGCCAGACGGTGTGCCGGGAGAAGAAGCTCCGGTCGGACACCTGCGCCCAGTCGTGCCGCACGCGCGCCGCCGGCACGTACCACCGCTCCCAGCCCGCGCGCATCGCGCGGTAGGAGAGGTCGATGTCCTCGACGTAGTGGCGGTAGCCCTCGTCCCAGCCGCCGAGCTCGTCGAGCATCGCCCGCCGCATGAGGAGAAACGCGCCGAGGAGCCAGTCGGCCTCGACCGGCTCGTCGACGTCCTCGCCGAGGTGGTAGTGAGCGTGCTGGCGCTCGAGCGGAGGGAAGAGAAGGCGCAGCGGCGTTCGCCGGACGAGCGTGCCGGAGACCGTCGGGAACCGACGTCGCGTCGGCTGCCACGTGCCGTCGGGCCACTCGATGCGCGGGCCGACGATCCCGCACCGGTCGCGACCGCACGGCGAACGCGACGAGCTCCGCGACGGCGCCGGGCTCGGGGATTGCGTCCGGGTTCGCGTACAGCACCCACGCCCCGGTCGTCGCTCGCACGCCGAGGTTGACGTTCTCCGCCAGGCGCCGTGGACGCTCGTTCTCGATCAGGCGCGCGTCGGGAGGAAGGACGGGCGGCGCCGAACCGGGCAGGTTCGCCACGACGACGAGCTCGTCGACCTGCCGAGCCAGCGCGGGGAGCAATGTCTCGAGCTCGTCGGCGTGCCCGTGCGAGACGACGACGGCCGAGACGCTCACGAGCCCAGAGCCTCCACGTAGACCCGGACGGTGGCGCGAGCCGTCGCCTCCCAGCCGAAGGCGCGCGCCCGCTCGATCCCCGCCGCGGCCAGCCGCTCGCGCTCGACGATCGCCCGGCGAACCCCGTCCGCGAGCTGAGCCTCGGGGACGACGATCGCCGCCTCCCCGGCGACCTCGACGAGCGCCGGGTCGGGGACCGTCACGACGGGTGTGCCCGACGCCATGGCCTCGACGACCGGGAGCCCGAACCCCTCGTGCCGCGATGCCTGGACGAGGCAGGCCGCACCGCGGTACAGCGCGGCGAGGCGCTCCGTCGGCACGTACCCCTCGACCCGCGCCCCGGCGTCGCGCAGCTCCCGCGCGAGGCTCTCGTCCTTCGTCGGGCCGACGACGACGAGCTCGAGCCCCGCCCCGCGCGCTGCCTCGAGCGCCGCACGCTGGTTCTTCCGTTCCTGGATCGCTCCGACGGCGAGCGCGTAGGGCACCTCCAGCCGCGCACTAGGACCCTCCGGGGCAAATGCCGGGTCGACGCCGTTCGGCGTCACGACGACGTGGTCGGGTGGGAGCTCGTAGCGCGCGACGAGGTCGCGCTTCGTTCGCTCGGAGACGGTCAGCACCCGCGCGGCGCTCCGCGCCGCACGCGGAACCACTCGTCGGAAGACGAGCCGGTCGCGGCGGCCCATCAGCGCGTCGTCCTCGAACGAGAGGTCGTGGATGGTGACGACGGCCGGGCACGGCGCGCGCAGTGGGATCGCGTACTGGGTGTGGACGAGGCCGGCACCGACCCTGCGGAGGAGGCGTGGTAACGACCACGCCATGCGGAGCTCCTGCGACCACGCGGGCAGCTCGACGGCCTCCACGCCTGGTGGGACGAGGTCGGGGCGACGCGTCACGGCGGCGAGCCGCAGCCCAACCTCGGCGGCCGGACCGGGCAGCGCGCGCAGGAGGTTGCGGACGTACGTCTCGTCACCAGTCCGTTGCCGGCCGAGCACGTCCGCATCGATCGCGACGAGCGTCACGTGAGCTCCCGCCAGAGCGCCTCGACGAGGTCGGCGGCGCGGCGCCAGGTGAACTGGGCGGCGCGGGCCCGACCCAGCCGGACGAGCTCCTCCCGCCGGCGATCCGCCTCGGCGATGCCCTCGGCGATCGCCGCGGGGTCGCGCGGATCGACGAGTACCGCCGCGCCGCCCGCCACCTCCTCGGTCGCCCCGCCGCGGCTCGTGACGACGGGCGTGCCGCAGGCCATCGCCTCGACGATCGGGACGCCAAACCCCTCGTAGAGCGACGGGTAGACGAGGCAGCGGGCGCCTCGCATGAGCGTCGCGAGCTCGGCATCGGACGGCTCGCCCACCCAGCCCTGCCTCGTGACGCCGCCCCACCCCGAGGCGCCCGCGACCCGGAGCTCGAGCCCCGCGAGGCGTGCCGCCTCGACCGCCGCGCCGACGTTCTTCCGCGGCTCCAGCGTCCCGACGGTGAGCACGTAGCTGCCGTCGGCGGCCGGACCGTCGTCGCTGAAGACGGGGTCGACGCCGTTCGGGACGACGCGGATCCGGTCGGCGGGCACCGCGAGCAGGTCGACGAGCTCGTCGCGCGTGAACTCCGAGACGGCGACGACGGCGTCGGCCGCCCGCACTCCCGCGCGGAGGGCACGCTCGCCGGTGGCGCGGTGCCAGCGCGGGAAGGCATCGGGATGGCGCAGGAGACCGAGATCGTGGACGGTCACGACGAGCGGCGCCCTGGGCTTGAGCGGCGCCCGGAAGGTCGTGCAGTGGAGGAGATCGAGGCCGGCGGAGGCGCTCCCGAGGCGGAACGGGTACCAGAGCGCGTCCCGCCGGATCGTCGCCAGCTTCCCCGTGCCGCCGGCTGCGAGCCCGACGACGTCGAGGCCCGGGCGACCCACGAGCTCCCCGAGGAGGCCGCGCACGTGACGCGCGGTTCCGGCCCGGGTCTGCACGAGTGGCGTCGTGTCGATGCCGACCCTCATGACGACACCGCGAGTCGCACGGCCTCGCGTGGCTCGGGGTAGTGGAGGAGCGCGACTGCGGCCGCGGCGTCGAGCCAGCGGTGCTCGACGTGCTCCTCGTCGAGCACGGGCTCCCAGCCGGGAGGCGCGTCGACGACGAACACCCAGACGACGATCCGCTCCGTCCCTGGCGGGAAGCGCTCGCGCACGGACTCGGGGTCGCCCGCGAGGTCGTAGTCGAGCGGCCCGCCCAGAGCTCGTGGCTCGCCTTCGAGGCCCGTCTCCTCGCGGAGCTCGCGGATCGCAGCGGCCGTGGGCTCCTCCCCCCACTCGACCCCGCCGGCGACGAGGTGCCAGTAGCCGAGCTTCTCGGGCGAGCGGAGGACGACGAGGTACTCGTCCTCCCCACCACCCGGACGGCGCACGACGACCGCGACCTCCTCGGGACGGCGGTTCTCCCTCACGCGCGCTCCGCGAGCGCCGCGAGCATCGTCGCCCCCGTCCGCTCCCAGGAGAACCGCGCCGCGTGCGCGAGCCCGAGCGGAACGAGCTCGTCACGCCGAGCGATCGCCTCGCGGAGCCCGGCGGCGATCGCCTCCGCCTCGAGGGGATCGACCCGAATCGCGGCGTCGCCACAGGCGTCGTCGAGCGACGCGTGCGACGACGCGACGACGGGCGTCCCGCAGGCCATCGCCTCCACGATCGGCATCCCGAACCCCTCGTAGAGCGACGGGTAGCAGTAGACGGCCGCGCCGCGGTAGAGCCGTGGGATCTCGTCGTCGGGCACGTAGCCGAGCCGGCGGATCCGCGGGTCGGCGAGATCGGGGCGATCGCCCCACCCCTCGCCGCCGGCGAGGACGAGATCCAGCTCGCCGTCGAGCAGCTGCCAGGCCTCGACCAGCCGCGCGATGTTCTTGCGCGGCTCGATCGTGCCGAGACCGAGCACCGCCGCGGGCCCGAGGTCTGCGCGTGGCCCCTCGGGTGCCAGGCCCGGCACGAGCCCGGGCCGCGCGAGCACGATCCGGGCCGGCTCGATCCCGAGCGACGCCTCGAGGTCGTCCGCGGTGAACTGCGAGTTCGCGAAGACGACGTGGCAGGTCTGCGCGGCATGGCGTGCCTTGGCGTTGTGCATCGAGACCGTCCTCGCCGTGCACCACTCGGGGTGATGGAGCGGCACGAGGTCGTGGAACACCGTCGCGCGCACGCCGCTGCGCTGGGCGGGGTACATCCACTCGCTGAAGAGGAACGCGTCGAGCCGCCCCGCAAGGCGCTCGACGGAGGGCCGCCCGAGGCGGCTCCAGGCCGTGCGAAGCGCGTGCGAGGCGGGCAACGGCACGAGGCGCTGCTCCACGGCGAGGCCACCGAGCGCCCCTCGGATCGCGGCCGGGCCGCGGAGGCTCGTCGGCGCGAACGCGACCAGCTCGTGCTCGCCGCCTGCGGCGGCGGCCATCCCGACGAGCGAGCCGCGGATGTAGTTCCCGATCCCGGTCCGCGGATGGGAGAGCGGCGAGACGTCGACGACGATCCTCATGCAGGCTCGTCGTGCACGAACTCGTCGAAGTGCACGCCGAGCTCACGCGTGTCGGTGCTCTCGGGCAGGACGTCCGCGGGCACGAGCGTCGGGTCGACCGAGAAGCGCACCATGCACGTGCCGTTCTCGGGCGTCAGCGGTACGCGCAGCGTCACCGACCCGTCGGGCGGGACCGCGATCCGGGCGACCGGCTTCCCGCCGACCGTCGCGAGCACGCGCGTGAGCCGGCCGGCGAAGAGGGTCGGATCCGAGTGCATGCGCACCTGCAGCTCGCCGCCGGTGCATCGCAGCCGCCGCCACGACGCCCACGACCCCGACCACGTGTCGCCCGGATAGAGGCCGCCGACCTTCGTCAGCGACGCGAGCGGGCCGTCGAGACGCCAGAGCGTGATCCCGAGGTCGTCGCGCGCGAGCGCCTCGCCGTCCGGCGTCACCGACCCGTCGAGGAGCGCGTACGGCTGCTGGACGGTCTTCCCGTCGGAGGTGCGGACGATCCCTTGCCGATCCACGCTCACCGCCCGCTCCCCGAGACCTCCCGGGGTGGGAGCGGACGTGTAGTAGACCTGTCCGACCCGCGCGTTGAAGAACTCGTTCATGTTGACCGTGAAGCGGTCAGCCCGCCCCGTCCAGAGGACTGCGACCTCCCCTTCGGCGCGCGCGTCGATCCAGTCGCGGTCGATGCCTCGGATGCCCTGGAAGAGCGCGCCCTCGCCCGAGCGGAGCACGCCGTTCGGCCCCGACCAGACCGGGCGCGAGAGGACGAGAAAGAGGCCGAGCAGGACGAGCGGGACGGCGATCATCCGACGCACCGGCACGAACGCGACCAGCGGCGACGAGCGCGAGCGCGGCGACGAGCACGGTGGCCCGGTAGGAGCCGCCGAGGAGGTACTCGTTCGCCGTCCAGAGCGGGATCAGGCCGAACGTGTCCGACTTGGCGGGCTCGCCGATGAACCGGGAGTACGGAAAGGCGAACACGAGCACGAGCGCGAGCGCGCTGCCCGCCGCGAGTGGCACCCGCGGCCGCGGCGCCCCGATCTCGATCCACCCGAGCACGGCGACCAGCAGGAGCGGCGCACAGAAGAAGAGGTACCGGTCCTGCACCCGGTCGGGGGCGAAGCGGCTCGCGAACGCGCCGACGACGGCGGTCGAGGTGACGACGAGCGCGACCGTCGCGGCGACGTGCTCCCGAAGGCGCTCCGGCAACCGCGGGCCTCGGGCGAGGAGCACGACGAGCACGACCACCGGGACGACCGCGACGTAGAGCGTCAGCTCCTCGACGTGCCAGAGCCAGAACCGGAGGGCATCGCCGAGGTCGTAGCCCCCCTCGCCGACGACGCTGTAGGCGCCGAGGAGATCCGAGAGCGATCCCCCCCGCGCGAGCTGCACCCCCACGACGAGCGCCCCCAGTCCCGCGATCGCGCCGTAGAGGCGCGCGAACGGGCGCAGCAGCCGCCGCTCGCGGCCGAGCAGCGCGAGGCAAGCCGGCGCGAGCACGACCGCCGCGACGAACCCGAGCGCCTGCGAGCGTGTCGCGAAGGCGGCGGCCAGCGCGACCGCCAGGACGCCGATCCGTCCCCACGACGGTCGCTCGAGCACCCGGACGAGCGTCCACGCGAAGACGAGCGCGAGCGGGTAGAAGAGGTTCTCGGTGACGAGCGTCGCCGTGTAGGCGAGCGACGGCAGTGCCACGGCGAGCGCGGCCGCGAGGAGCGAGAGAAACCGCCCGGCCACGCGCCGGGCGAGGAGCCAGGCGGGTACGGCCGCGAGGGACATGACGAGGGCGTTCAGCGCCTTCGCGAGGCCGTACGCCGTCGGAAGCGCGTCCGTCGCCCAGTGGACCGGCGCGAGAAGTGCCGGGTAGAGGAGGCTGTAGCCGCTCGTCGGGACGCCGCGGACGCTGTACGAGCCGTTCTCCGCGAGGCTCCGCGCGAGCTCCCAGTAGACGAGCTCGTCGACGAAGATGTACGGCGCGGGCATCCCGCGCGCGAGCCAGCCCCGGACGAGCGCGGAAGCGGTGACGATCGCTGCGAGCCAGGCCCAGTCGGGGACGCGCGCGGCGCGCGCCCGCAGGTCAGCCACCGCGCTCGACCTCGGAGAGGCGCTTCGCGATCTCCGAGGCCTCGGGCGTCCCGGGTGCGATCCCGACGGCGGCGGCAGCTTCGCTCACGTCCCGCAGGACGTCGTCGGAGACGGCGGTCCCCCCCGCGGCCTGCTCGAAGGCCGCTGCTTGCAGCTGGGCGACGCGCTCGAGCTCGTGCGGGCCGGCGGCCAACCGTCGCGCCGCGGCGCCCATCGACGCTCGCGCGTCGGGTCGCTCGACGAGCAGGCGCAGTGCCGCCGCGAGGTCGTCGACCTCGCGGTCGCCCACCGGGACCTTCAGCGCGACGTCGTCCGGCAGCTCGGAGAACCAGCCGGCGTCGGTCACGACGAGCGGCTTCCCGAGCGTCAGCGCGCGGATCGCAGTCCCGGACGTCTCCCCCATCGTCGGCGAGCGCAGGCCGACGTGGACGTCGCACGCGCCCATCAGCGCCCAGAGCCGCGCCTCGTCCACGTAGCCCTCCCGGACGATGCCGTCGGCGGGGAGCCCGAGGCGCTGCAGCCGGCGGTCGAGGTCGAACCCGGGCGAGGTGGCGCCGACGAGGAGAAGTCGCGCGCGCGGCTGCTCGGCTCTGACCCGCGCGAACGCCTCGAGCAGCTGCGGCACGCGCTTGCTCGCGTTCACGTTGCCGAAGGCGCCGATCAGCGGCTCGGCGGCGAGGTCCGCCGCGGCGACGTGAGGGTCGGGCCAGGCAGGGTGCGGAACCTGCGCGATCCGTCCCTCGAAGCCTGCCGCCCGCGCGTGCTCGGCGACGTAGCGCGAGTGGACGACGAGGCCGGTGGCGAGCCCCAGCACCTCGCCCGCGAGCGGGAAGTCCTCCGGCCGCGACTCCCAGAGCGGCGGCAGCCGCTTGTCGAGCACGCCGTGGGCGAGCAGGCGCCCGACGACGCCGTGCTCGCGCTCCATCGCGTCGAGGTAGCCGTGCCCGTCGCGCCGGCCGATGGTCACGCCTGCGACCAGGTGGTGGAGCACGAAGTCGTGCAGCACCACGACCCCGGGCGCGCGGCGGAGCGCGTCGAGGATCCAGCCGTGCGCGTCGGGGTTGTTGCCAATATGGTAAACGGAGAGATCGACAGTGCGCGGTGGCCGCTTCGTTCCACGCTTGACGACCTCCACGTCGACGTGCCGTCGCAGCGCCGGGAGCAGGAGCGCCGAGTAGTCGGCGATCCCGGACGATTCCGGCGGCATGGGCGAGAAGTACGCGATCCTCACGAGAGCAATCTCCCGATCGCGCGATCCCAG
Source organism: uncultured Actinomycetes bacterium (assembly GCA_963791895.1). Lineage (GTDB taxonomy): Bacteria > Actinomycetota > Thermoleophilia > Gaiellales > Gaiellaceae > Gaiella. The sequence goes on along the minus strand of CAWBTY010000002.1, from coordinate 49,385 downwards.
GTGACCTCGTCCGCCAGCGCCTTGCCGGCGATGCCGTAGGAGGCCGCGTCCGGCTCGTGCGCGCGCAGCCAGGCAGCGGCCCGCGCGACCGAGGCGGCGTCGGGGTCGACGACGAGCCCGGTGCGTCCGTCGTGGACGACGTCGAGCGGCCCGCCGGCGTCCGTCGTCGTGATCACGGGCTTCGCGGAGAGGAACGCCTCGTACGGGCCCATCCCGAAGTCCTCGTCGACGGGCGCGTAGTAGACCGACGAGCACGTCGCGTACAGGTCGGCGAGGCGTTCCGCGCTCACCCGGCCCTCGAAGCGGGCGCGGCCGTCGAGCCCGCGCTCGCGGGCGAGCTCCTCGAGCCGGGCGCGGTCGGGCCCGTCGGAGGCGATCACCGCCTCGAGCGTCTCGTCGAGCGCGAGGGCCTCGAGCAGCATGTCGATCCGCTTGGCGCGGTCGAGCCGGCTCGCCGAGAGGACGAAGCCCTCGGACGACGCGCTCCGATACGGCAGCCGCTGGGGCGGATGGGGCAGCACCTCGGCCGAGAGGCCGGTCGACCGCTCGAGCCGGCCGGCGACGTTCGCCGACGTCGCGAACAGACGCGTCGCCTCGGCGAGCGCGGTGCGATCGAGCTCCTGCACCTGACGGCGCAGCGCGCGGTCCTCGGGCGAAGGACCGAACTGGCCCAGCTCCGTGCCGTCGAGCTCGTACGCCTGGCGGAACTGGTGCACGAGCCAGACCCGCTTCTCGCGGTGGCGGACGACGTACGACGGGAACTTCGTCGCGACGACGACGTCGATCCGGCGCCCGTCGGCCTCCTCGAGGTCGAGCAGCCGCCAGAGGAACGCCTGGGTCAGCACGCGCGTGCCGGGATACCACTTGAACGGCACCGAGACGAGGTCGGCGTCGTGGCCTCGCGCCCGCAGCTCCTCGACGAGCTCGTCGGTGAAGATCTCGACGCCTCCGCGCGCAAACGGCACCTGGGGGCGCAGGACCGCGACGCGCATGTGCGTCCCTACCGCTTCTCCGCCGGGCGGAGAAGCGCGAGCTCGGCCTCGAGGCTCGCGACGCGCTGCTCGAGGTCGTCGACGAGCCGTAGGGCTGCGGCGTTGAACGAGCGCTGGTCGTAGGCGAGCGGCTCGACGTACCAGCGCATCAGCTTGCGCAGAACCGCCTTCACGGGTGTCCCGAGACCGCCGCGGAGACCCGGGCGAAGCCGGAGCGAGCGGTCGGCGGAGACGGGCCACAGGCGCTCGGCCTCGGCCCGCGCGGCGTGTCTGTCGTCCGGCCCTCCGCCTGCCCCGGGATCGGCGCCGGAGCGGCGGATCTCGTCCCGCAGCGACGCGAAGAGCGCCTCGACATCGACCTCCTCGGCCGACGGGAAGCCGTTGTCCATGGCCTCGTCCGGCACCGCGCCAGTGTAGACGGCTGACCGGCCTACCCTAGGATCCGCGGGTGCGAGTCGCGCTGCCGCTCCTGACGCTCGTGCCCGGCATCTCCGGGGGGAGCGAGACGTACGCGCGCGAGCTCTGCCGCGCACTCGCACGTGTCGGCGAGCACGACTACGAGGCGCTCGTGCCCTCGCTCGCGCCGGATGCCGGCGGCGGGCTCGAGACCGTCGTTGCGACGGGGTATCGCGCGTCGACGACGATCCCCGGGCGACTGGCCGCGATGGGGCGGGCCGCCGTGTGGCCCGGCGCGCTGCGCGAGCGGGTAGAGCGTGCCCACGTCGTCCACTACCCGCTCACCGTGCCCGTGCCGCCTGCCGAGCGGCCGACGGTACTGACGCTCCTCGACGTCCAGCATCTCGACCTGCCGCAGCTCTTCCCGCGCGGCGAGCGCCTGTTTCGACGCCTCGCATACGACCGGGCGGCCGCGCGCGCAGGCCGGGTGATCGTGATCAGCGACTGGGTGCGGGGCCGGGTGATCGAGCAGCTCGGCCTCGACCCCGGGCGCGTGCACGCGATCCATCTCGCGGTCGACCACGCGCGCTTCACCCCCGCCGAATCGGTGGAGCGAGAGCCGTTTCTCTACTACCCCGCGCGGCCGTGGCCGCACAAGAACCATGCTCGCCTCTTCGACGCCTTCGCTCGGCTCCGGGCCGAGCGGCCCGGGTTGCGGCTCGTGCTGACCGGAGCGGGCCACGACGCCTCGTCTCTGCCGGCGGGCGTCGAGGCGCTCGGCGATGCGCCGCTCGAGACGCGTGTCGACCTCTACCGCCGGGCGGCCGCCCTCGTCTTCCCGAGCCTCTACGAGGGCTTCGGGCTGCCGCCGCTCGAGGCCATGGCCTGCGGGTGCCCGGTCGCGGTCTCGCGCGCGGGGTCGCTGCCCGAGGTCGTCGGCGACGCGGCCGTCGCCTTCGACCCCGCGGACCCGGCGGCGATCGCGGCGGGAGTGGAGGAGGCTCTCGCACGGTCGACCGAGCTCGGGGCGCTCGGGATCGCCCGTGCCGCGCGCTTCACCTGGGAGGCGACCGCGCGCGAGCACGACCGCGTCTACGAGCTCGCGCTCGCTTCCTGAAGTCGGCGGAGGTCTGCCTCGACGAGCATCGCCACGAGCTCCTCGAAGCTCACCTCGGGCTCCCAGCCGAGCGTCGTCCGTGCCTTCGTGGCGTCGCCGACGAGGTCGTGCAGCTCTGCCCGCCCGCGGAGGAGCGACGGGTCGGTGCGGACGTGCTCGCGCCAGTCGAGCCCGACCGCGCCGAACGCGCACGAGACGAGCTCCTCGACGCTCCTCGAGACACCGGTCGCGACGACGTAGTCGCCGGGCTCGTCGTGCTGGAGCATGAGCCACATCGCACGGACGTAGTCGCCCGCGTAGCCCCAGTCGCGGCGCGCGGCGAGGTCGCCGAGCGCGAGCTCCTGCTCGAGGCCGAGCGAGATCGCAGCGGCGGCACGCGCGACCTTCCGCGGGAGGAAGTCCACCGGCCGGAGCGGTGACTCGTGGTTGTAGAGGATCCCGCAGCACGTGAACATCCCGTAGTGCCGCCGGTAGCTGCCCGCGATGAAGTGGGCGTACGCCTTCGCGACGCCGTAGGGGGTCAACGGGCTCGGCGCGGTCTCCTCCGTCTGCGGCGTCTCGCGGGGCTCGCCGAAGATCTCGCTCGAGGACGCCTGGTAGAAGCGGATCGCGGGGTCGACGTCGCGGATCGCCTCGAGCAGCGCGGTCGCGCCGACGGCGGCGAACTCCGCCGTGCGGACCGGCTCGTCCCACGACCGTGGCACGAAGGAGGGCGCCGCGAGGTTGTAGACCTCGGTTGCGCCGGTCGCGCGCAGCGCCGCCGCGAGCGACGCCTGGTCGAGCAGGTCGGCCTGGACGAGCTCGACGCTTCCCTCGAGCGGCGCCAGCGCCTCCTCGTACGCCGAGCGCTCGCGACGGACGATGCCGGAGACCTCGTATCCCTCGTCGAGCAGGAGCCGCGCGAGGAACGAGCCGTCCTGCCCGCCGATGCCCGTGACGAGCGCGTTGCGACGCCGGCTCACGCGTCCACCGGCCGGGTCGCGACGACGACGAGGTCGAGCCCGGACCGCGGCCGTCGTACTGCGAACCCTGCGGCCCGGACGACCTCGTCGAGGTCGCGCGCCGAAGTCGGTGTGCACGAGCATGTCGGCCTTGCGCGTGACGAGACCGAACGGGCCGCCGCCGCGACCGTGATGCTCGGCGGGCAGCCCTGCCCGCGAGCGCGTCGACGCGAGCGAGACGTCGACGGGCACGGTGAAGACGTGCCGTCCCCCGGGTCGGAGCACGCGGCAGCGTCTCGCGCAGCGCGAGGTGCGGGTCCGGCACGTGCTCGAGCGTCTCCGAGGTCAGCACGAGGTCGAAGCTCTCGTCCGCCCAGGACAGGGCCTGGATGTCCTCCTCCGGGTACTCGACGTGGACGAGCGCCGGGCGCCTCGGCGAGGAACGGGTGCATCCGGCCGATGCTGTTGATCTCCGCGATCCGCAGGGCACGGAAGGCATCCTCGCGGACGAGCTCGACGAGCGCCGTCGCGCCGACGCCGTAGAGGTCGACGAGCACCTCGGCGAGGCGGCGCACGCGGAGGCTCGAGCCGCAGTGCTCGCAGAACATGCTCTCGCGCTCGGCGAGGCCCGGGCCCCACCGCGCGCGCCAGCGTCTGCGGGAGCACCCAGCTCTGCCGGATCTGGCGGCCCTCCTCGCCGCAGACCGAGCAGCGGCCGCGGCGGTCGTGCCGCCGATCGCCCCACGGCCGCGCATGCAGCAGAAGCCAGAGCCCGGGATCCGCGCGGAGCGAGATCACGTCAGGCCTCCCTCGGGCCGAGCCGGTCGCCGCGAAGCGTCGCGGAGCGCCCTGCACGCACGGCCCGCAGCCCCGCGACTCGCGAGCCGCGACCGGAGCGCCTGGACGGCGAACGCCGCGAACGCCTCGGCGCGGCGGCCGCAGCGTGCGCCCACGTCCGAGCGGCGCGTACCGCTCGGCGACGACGAGCCCGTTGCGGAGCGCGTAGTAGAGCGTCGCGGGCGACGAGGCGCCGCCCGAGGCGGCGGAGACGCGGTGATGGACGATGCTCGCCGGCACGACGAGGATCGAGAGGCCGGCGGCTCGCGCCCGCAGCGACCAGTCGACGTCCTCCGCGTAGGCGAAGAGCGACTCGTCGAGGACGCCGACCCGCTCGAGCGCGGCCCGCGGGATCGAGCATCGCGCCGCCGCAGCCGCGGTCGGTCGGGTACGGCGCAGTGCTCTCGGGGAAGCGCGGGCTGCCCGTAGCCCGTGTGCCGCCCCTGGTGGCCGCGCCGGGGGTCGTAGCGGGCACCCGCGTACCAGATCGTCCCGGAGCCCTCGTGGAGGATCTGCGAGCACGCGGCGCCCACCGAGTCGCGTCGACCGCGGCGACGAGCGGCTGCAGCGACGCCCGGCTCGACGGTCGCGTCGTTGTTGAGCAGGAAGACGTGCTCGGCGCCGCCGGCGAGCGCGGCCTCGATGCCCGGCGTTGACGCCGCCCGCGAAGCCGCGGTTGGTCGTCGAGCGCCGACGAGCTCGACGTCGGGGTGCGAGCGCGGCGACCGCCTCGACCGTGCCGTCGCTCGAGCCGTTGTCGACGAGGATCACCCGGAGCGTCCGGGTAGGTCACGCCGGCGAGCGAGTCGAGGCAGCGCAGCGTCAGCTCGCGGTCGTTCCACGTGAGGACGACGACGGCGACACGGCGCGCTCATGCGAGCTCCCGGAGGTACGTCCACGAGGAGCGCAGTCCGGGCGGACGCAGCACGGCGACGGCCACGCACGAAGAACGCGGTTCCGGCCAGGGCCGCAGCGCCGTCGTCGAGGAGGAGCGCCGCGAGACCGAAGGCGGCGACGACGAGCCCGGCCACGGTTCCGGCCGCGACGGCGAGCTCGCCGAGCGTCGCGGCGAGCGCGTCGAGCAGGACGAGCATCCAGCCGAAGGCGAGCGCGGTCGAGACGGCGAGCGCGAGCGGCGAGGCCCCAGAGCCCCGCGACCGCCTGCCCCGCGAACGCGAGCGGCACGTGGACGCAGGACCGCCGCCGAGCGCGATCGCGGGCAGTCGCGACGCCGCGGCCGGCGACGAAGACGAGTGGGAACGTCACCGAGACGCCGACCGACATCACCATCCAGGGCGCGAGCGCCACGACGAGCAGGCCGATCTCCTCGCCGACGTCGGTGCCGTAGGAGCTGCCGAGCACCGCGCGCAGGATGGAGCTCCCCGCGACGGCGAAGATCCCTGCCGTGGCGCCGATCGCGAGCAGCGCGAGCCACGACGACGCGTCGACGTGCGTCGCGACGCCGCCGGCCGTCGATGCCCGCCCGCGTCAGCGGCACCGACGTCACGAGCCCGAGCGACGAGGCCGCGACCGCGACGATCGCGGCGCCGATGAGGTACGCGTAGCCGAGGCTCGTCACGTCGCCGACGCCGCCGCGGGCGGCGAGCGGCAGGCAGACGAGGTAGATCGCCTGGAGCGCGAACGGGCAGCGCGGCGCCGGCGAGGAGCTCGCGCAGCGCGCCGACGCGTGCCCCCGCGCCGCGGCCGGATCGCGCCGGCCGGCATCCGCTCGGTGCGCGCCCGCAGTCCGAGCGCGACTGCGGGCACGACCGTCGCGATCGCAGCGTTGAGCGCCATCCCCCAGGCGACGGCCTCGATCCCGTCCGCGTCGATCCGGGTGAGGATCAGCGCGAGCCCGGCGAGCGAGCCGCTGACGTAGCCGAGCGCAGGGGTCAGGTAGTCGTCCATCGCGGCGAGCGCGCTCGCGAGCAGGCCCGCAGCGAGCTGACCGAGCGCGGCCACGACGAGCCACGGCAGCGTCGCAGCGGCGGCGTCCCGGGCCGCCTCGGGGCCGAAGCCGGTGAGCAGCGCCGCGAGCGGCTCGCGCGGCCACGACGCCGACGAGCGGCGACGGGGAGCGCGGCCGCGGCGACGGCGCCCGCGTACGCCGCCGTCTCGACCGAGAGCCGTCGCTCGTCGCGCGCGCGGGCGAGCGGCGGCAGCACGGTCACGCGGATCGCCGTCGCCGCGAGCGCGAGGACGATGAAGACGCCGTACGACGGCGAAGAACCCGTCCGTCTCGGCCGTGCGCCCGAGCTCGCGGGCGATGATCACCCCGACGACCGCGGCCAGGCCCGTCTGCACCGCCAAGCGCGAGAGCCGTGACCGCGCCCGTGGCGAGGGACCCGTGACCCGTCGAGGCGGTACGCTTGCTCACCGACGCCGAAGCCTACGCACCGCGTCAGCGACCACTGTGGCCTCCTCCGAAACAGCCTCGAGATGAGCACGATCCTCGTCACGGGCGGCGGCGGCTTCCTCGGCTCGCGGCTCGTCGAGCGGCTCGAGGCCGACGGCCACGACGTCCTCGCGGCCCGACAGCGCGACTTCGACCTCACGTCGATGGACGACACGGAGCGCCTCTTCGCCGAGACCGCGCCCGAGCTCGTCTTCCACCTCGCCGCGGAGGTCGGCGGCATCGGCGCGAACCGCGCGAACCCCGGGCGCTACTGGTACGCCAACCTGATGATGGGCGCGCACGTCCTCGAGCAGGCGCGGCTGCACGAGACGCCGAAGCTCGTGATCGCGGGCACGGTCTGTGCGTATCCGAAGTTCACGCCCGTTCCGTTCCACGAGGACGACCTCTGGAACGGCTACCCCGAGGAGACGAACGCCCCGTACGGGGTCGCGAAGAAGACGATCCTGGTCGGCGCCCAGGCCTATCGCGAGCAGTACGGGACGAACGCGATCTTCCTGCTGCCGACGAACCTCTACGGGCCGGGCGACAACTTCGACCTGGCGACGTCGCACGTGATCCCGGCGCTGATCCGGAAGATGATCGAGTCGCCCGACGAGGTCGTCCTCTGGGGCGACGGCTCGCCGACCCGGGAGTACCTCTACGTCGACGACTGCGTCGACGGCCTCGTCGCCGCGGCCGAGCGGTACGACGGGCCGGAGCCGGTCAACCTCGGCACCGGCGTCGAGACGTCGATCCGCGAGACCGCCGAGCTCGTCGCCGAAGCCGTCGGCTTCGAGGGGTCGATCACGTGGGACACGTCGATGCCGAACGGCCAGCCGCGCCGCAGCCTCGACGCCTCCCGCGCGCGCGAGCTCTTCGGCTGGACGGCCAGAACGCCGCTTCGCGAAGGGATCGCGGAGACGGTCGCGTCGTTCCGCGCGGCCGTCGCGTGAGCAGCAGCGCGGCGCGCGCCGCCCCGTCACGGGTCCAGCAGCCGCTCGCGGCGCTCGGGCGAGCGACGGACACGATCACGAGGCACGTCGTCATCGCCCTCGGGACGATCATCGTCGTCCAGATCGGCGCGACGATCGCGCTCTTCTTCTCGATCAACACCAACGGTTGGCTGACCTACCAGGGCGGCGACCAGATCTGGCTCGTCACCTCGGGCTGGCTGCTCGGCGACGGGATCGTCGGCTACGGGCTGACGAGTCACGGCTGGCCGTTGCTGCTCGCGCCGCTCACCTGGATCACCGGCTCGAGCTCCGTTCAGCTCCTGCCGGTGACGACGATTCTCCAGGTCGGGGTGCTCGGGCCGATCGCGACGCTCGCCGTCTACGACATCGGCGCCCGGCTCGCGGGAAGGCTCGCCGGGCTGTGGTGCGCCTGCGCGTTCGTCGCCGCGCCCTTCGCGGCGATCCCGTACTTCGTGCAGCGCTACCACGACTCGTGGGTCGAGCAGTTCCTGCCCCAGGCGCTCGGCCTGACGCAGCAGGCGGACTTCCCCTCGGTCGTCGCCGTGCTCGTCTCGTGCGCCCTGACCGTGCGCGCGCTCCAGGCGGGCGCCCACCGTGAGGCGGTGCTCGCGGGGACGTTCGCGGGCGTCGCGCTCGCGCTCAAGCCCTCGAACGCGCTGTTCCTCGGCGGCCCGGCGCTCGCCTTCCTGCTCGCGAGGCGCTTCGGCCATGCCCTGCTCTTCGCCGTCGCGATCGTGCCCGCGCTCGTCGCGCTGACGCTCTGGAAGGCGAAGGGCCTCGGCGAGGTCCCGCTCTTCGCGCAGGACGAGCTGCGGCTCGCCGCCGGCGCGGGCGACCCGGTCGTCGGCTCGGTCACGACCTGGTTCGAACGCACCGTGAACCTCAACTTCGAGACGTGGAAGCAGAACATGTCGAATCTGCGCGAGTTCACGTGGAGCGCGCGTGTCGTGCAGTGGCTCCCACTCGCCGGCGCGCTCGCGGTCGCCCGGCGCTCGCTCCCGGCCGCCGGGCTGCTCTTCGGCTGGCTGCTCGGCTTCGTGCTCGTCAAGGGCGCCGCCGACGTCGCGACCGTCGAGTCGGGCAGCTACTGGCGGCTGATCATGCCGGCCCTGCCCGCGTTCGTCCTCCTCGCCGCGGCCGTCCCGCTGCTCGTGCCGACGCTCATGCGCCGGCTCGGAGCGCGGCTCGAGCCGTCGGCCGGCCGTCGCCCGGGCCTGCCCGCGACGGTCGCCGTCGTCGGTGTGACCGCGATCGTCCCGATCGCCGTGATCGGCCTCTCGCCGCAGGCACGTGCCGCTCCCAACCCGACCGCGCCGCCCGCGTTCGTCTCGCAGAGCGTCGTCGTCGACGACATCGGCGTCCCGGCCGACGCCGACGTCGTCCGCCTCGACGTGCGTCGCTCGGCCGGCGGCAACGTGCTCACGTGGAGCGACACGACGAGCCGTGCCCGCACCTTCTACAAGGTCTACCGCGCCTCGGCGGCGTTCCCCGACCTCGTCTGCGAGCCGCGCGGCGTCGACCGCTGCGAGCTCCGCGCCGAGACGCTCGTGACGACGCGTGAGCAGCGGTACGTCGACCCGGCGCCGCCGCCCGACGCGACCTACCGCATCGGGGTCGCGGCGAACTGGCTCGACGACGAGGAGCGAGGGCGACGTGTTCGCGCTCAGCCCGCCTGCCGCTCCGCGGCCGGTGACCGCTTCCGTAGCCAGCTCCGGACGGCGCTCGCTACTGACCCCGCTCTACCTCGCGCTCTGCGTCTTCTCGGAGGGCGGCCTGATCACCGACAGCCTCTGGGGCGACGTCGGTCACTACGAGGACTTCGGTCGGCGGATCCTCGACGGCGAGGTTCCCTACGGCGACTTCACCGTCGAGTACCCGCCGTTCGCCCTCCCGGCGTTCGTCGCTCCCGGCGCTCGTCGACCTCGACCGCGCCGCGACGTACCTCCTCACCTTCAAGCTCCTGATGGCTGCGCTCGGCGTCGTCGTCCTGCTGGCGACCGGCTACTCGCTCGCGCCGGCTGCACGCGGCCAGGGCGGCGACGGTCATCGGTCTCGGCACGATCGCGACCGCCCCGCTCCTTCTCGGTCACGTCTTCCTCAACCGCTACGACCTCTGGCCCGCCGCGCTCGTCGCCCTCGCGGTCGCCGGCTACCTCTCGCGTCGCAACTCCGCAGCGACCGTGTTCCTCGCCGCCTCGTTCGCCGCGAAGATCTTCACCGTCTCGATGGTGCCGCTCGCGGCCGGGCGGATCGTCGCCACGAGCGGCGACGCGAGTGCTCGTCCGGAACACCGTCGTCTTCGCGGTCGTCTGCCTCGCGATCTTCTCGTACTTCCTCGTGACGTCCTTCGGCGGCCTTGGCTTCAGCTACTGGACGCAGGCTCAAGCGCGACCTGCACGGCGAGAGCCTGCCGGGCTCGATCCTCCTCGTGCTCGACACGCTCGGCGTCTACACCGCCACGATCGTCCCCGGCGACCCGGGTTCGCTCGACCTCGCGGGACGGCTCCCCGACGTGCTCGCGACGCTGACGACGGTCGCCGCGGCGGCTGCGATCGTCTGGGTCTGGCTCGCCTCGTCGGCGCTCGCTTGCGCTCCGATGCCGTCTTCGTCACGGCGCTCGCGGCCGCGGCGCTCGCGTTCCTCGCGCTTCGCCAAGGTGATCTCGCCGCAGTTCCTGACGTGGCTCCTACCGCTCGTACCGCTCGTGGCCGGACGCGCGGGGCGGCTCGCCGGCCGCCCTGCTCGTGGGCGGCGATGATCCTGACCCAGTTCGAGCTCCTCGGCTGGGAAGGGCTTCACGTCGATGCGTGGGCCGCGTGGCTCCTGCTCGCGCGGAACGTCCTCCTCGTGCTGCTCCTCGTCGTCGTCGCCCGCGAGCTGAGGCGTCTCACGGCGACGGCGCGCGAGGACGTCCGTCCTCGCGTCTCTCGAGCGCGTCCAGGCGGGCCCGCAGGAGCGCCACCTCCTGCGCGAGGAGGACGTTGTCGTCCGTCAGCCGAGAGAGGACCGTCGAGTAGTGGAGCAGGACGGCGATCACGAACATGATCGCGGCGGCGAAGAGGATCGCCGGCGGATAGCCCTGCACTCCGAGCCAGCCGGCGATCGTGTTGAGCCCGCCGCGCCAGAGCGAGAGGACGAGGAGCACGAGGCCGGTGACGAGCCAGAGGAGGGCGTACCGCTCCTTGAGGCGGCGGCCCCGGATGAGCTCGAGGACGATCAGCAGCAGCAGCGCGGCGCCCACCGCGGCCGCGATCGAGATCCGGACGGGTGTCACCGGTGCGTCTCCTCCGCCGGCACCGCATGGCGCCGCGCCATCGCGACGAGCAGCGCGAGTGTCACCTTGAAGGCGTAGTAGATCGAGCGGAGGAACGTGATGGACGAGGCGCCGTGCTCGCGGGCCCGCATCTTCACGGGCACCTCGACGAGCCGCAGCCGGTGCTTGAGGAGCAGCACCGTCGCCTCGACCTCGGGGTAGTCGCTCGGATAGTCGCGCGCGAACAGCGAGATCGCCCGGCGGTTGAGCGCCTGGAAGCCGGAGGTCGTGTCGGTCACCCGCTGCCCCGAGAGGAGCGACACGAGCTTCGCGAACCAGGTGATCCCGAGGCGCCGCCCGAGCGGCGGCCGATAGCTGTCCTCGTCGTTGCGGAACCGCGACCCGGTGACGACGTCCGCCTCGTCGCGCCCGAGCGGCTCGAGCAGCTTCACGAGCTCGGTCGCGTCGTGCTGGCCGTCGCCGTCCAGGCGCACGGCGACGTCGTACCCGCGCTCGAGCGCGTAGCGGAACCCCGTCTGCACCGCCGCGCCGATCCCGAGGTTGAACGGCAGCCGCACCACCGCCGCCCCCGCGGCGACCGCGGCTTCGGCGGTCGCGTCCGTCGAGCCGTCGTCGACGACGACGACGTCGATCGCGGGATCGACCGCGTGGATCTCGGCGACGACGGAGCCGATCGCCGCCTCCTCGTCGTACGCCGGGACGACCGCGACGATCCTCCCGTGCCCCTGGCCGGGAACGCGGGGGCTCATACCGGCACCGCCGCCTCGAGCTCGAGCAACCGCAGCACCTGACGCGCGCGGTGGACGTACGTGTGCTCGTCGAGGACGCGCTCACGCGCCCGCGTGCCCATCGCCTCGGCCTCGGCCGGGTCGTCGAGGAGCGCGCGATACGCCTCGAGCGCGCCGTCCGCGTCGTCGACGACGACGAGCTCCCGCCCCGGCTCGAACCAGCGCTCGAGCCCGGCGTGCGGGTTCGACACGATCGCCGCGCCGGCGGACGCGAGCTCGAACGGCCGGCATGTCGACGAGCCCTCGACGACCGCGTGCGAGCGCCGCGTCACGTTGAGGTTGATCCGCGCGGCGGAGATCGCACGGGCGAAGACGTTGAACGGCACGTCGCCGAGCAGGCGCGCCTGGCCGACGTCGCCCTGGAAGTCGCGCCCGCCGAGCGCGAAGTCGATCCGCGGATCGCGCCGCGACGGCTCCCCTACGAGCTCCCGCATCCACTCCCTGCGGAACTTGTCGCCGTAGCCGTAGAAGAAGACATCGCAGTCCTTCTCGACCGGCACCGGTCGGAAGAACTCGGGGTCGGCGGCCCAGAGGACGGCCTCCGCTCGGCGCGCCCCGAGCTCGAGGAGTCGCTCGAGACCGCCCTCCGAGTTCGAGAGGACGAGGTCGTACTCCGACGGATCGGCCCCGTGGTAGTAGTTGAACCCGGTGTCCATCCCGCCGAACTCGGGGAAGCTCATGGGCACGTCGCCGTCGTAGAAGACGACGGGAACGCCGTGGCGCTCGCGGAGGTACGTCGGGATCCCGCGGAAGTGCGCCATCGGGACGGTGAAGACGAGCACCGCGTCGGGGCGCTCGCGCTCGACGAGCCGGTCGAGGTGACGCCGCCAGCGCGGGGTCACGACCTTCCAGATCGTCTCGCGCGTGAGGCGGTCGAGAGCGCTGTCCTCGGGGCTCTCCTCGGCCCGCCGCAGGTACCGGTCTCCCTTCAGCCGGGCGAGCCCGGTGCGGAGCGCCGCGTAGCTCTCACCCTCCCGGTAGGTCGGATTCGGCGCGGTGCGCCACCAGGGCGACTCGACCGGCCGGCCGCGGTACGGCGTGACGACGAGGTCGACTCCCGTCTCGTACAGCCCCTTCCAGAGCTGCCACCAGGCGGGCGTGCAGCCGTAGCGGAAGTCGAGGTCGACCGCGGAGGCGACCGCGAGGATGCGGGGAGCGCGCACGGGAGGAGTGTAGGGCGCGGCTTCCCTGACCTAGTACGCGCCGCGACCGGCCAGGACCGCGGGGATCGTGCGCGCGATGATCGAGACGTCCGACCAGATCGACCAGTTCTCGATGTAGGTGAAGTCGAGTCGCACGAGGTCGTCGAAGTCGAGACCCGAGCGGCCGGAGATCTGCCAGAGGCCCGTCATCCCCGGCAGCACGAGTGAGCGAGAGCGGTGCCAGTCCTCGAGCATCGCATGGTCGCGGAGCGGCAGCGGGCGCGGCCCGACGAGGCTCATCTCTCCGCGTAGCACGTTCGCGAGCTGCGGCAGCTCGTCGAGCGAGAGCCGGCGCAGCACGCGGCCCACGCGCGTCACGCGGGGGTCGTCGCGGATCTTGAACAGGGCGCCCGAGGCCTCGTTCTCGGCCTCGAGCTCCGGCTGCTGCTCTGCGGCGTCCGCGACCATCGTGCGGAACTTGAGCATCCCGAACTCGCGCTCCCCGACCCCGACGCGGCGGTCGACGTAGAAGATCGGGCCTCGCGAGTCGAGCTTGATTGCGCCGGCGAGGAGCAGCCAGACCGGCGTGCCGAGCACGATCACCACCACTGCCACGACGAGGTCGAAGGCGCGTTTCGTCGCCCAGGCGAGCCCGCTCAGCATCGGCGGCCGGAGCTCGAAGAGCGGCACGCCCTCGCCCGGCACGTACTGGCCTTCGTGGACGAGGAGCTCGGTCGTCGTCGGCGCGAGCTTCACCCTCACGCCGGTGCGATGGGCGAGCTGGACGACGTCGAGCACCGACTGCTCGTCGAAATCGGCCTCGGCCAGCACGAGCTCGTCGGGACGCTCGCGCTCGAGGAGCAGCCCGAGCCGCTCGAGCGAGGCACCGAGGCCCGACCGCCCGGGAGCGGGCGCGAACGTGCCGACCACGTCGATCCCGATGCCCCCGCGCGCGGCGCGCAGCTCGCGCTCGAGGTCTGCCAGGGTCTCGCCGTCGCCGACGAGCAGGAGCCGCCGGCGGACTCCTGACGAGACGCATCAGCTCGAGCGAGACGGAGTCGTAGGCGGCGCGCAGGCCGCCGATCGCGAGCGTGCTCGTGACGACGGCCGTCGGGATCAGCCCTGTCGTCGTGAAGTCGTAGTCGGTCCCGAGCCCGAAGGCGAGGACGATCAGCGCGACGAGGACGAGCGCGGCGAGGATCCGTCCCGCTCCCGAACGCCGCTCGCGCGGCGCATAGAGGCCGGCCTGGAGGAACACGATCACCGTGATCGGGGCGAGGAACGGAAGCCACTCCTCCGGGCCCGTGTCCCAGAGGAGCGACCAGTAGATGGTGTCTCCGTACACGATCGCGCGCAGGACGAGCGCGACGTAGAGCCCCAGCGCCAGGCCCGCGACGTCGGCGACGACGAGCGCGCCGATGCTGACGGCCCGCCGCAGCACGCCGACGACGGGACCCCGGGAGAGGAGGTAGACGCGCGACCGGCGGATGTCGCCGCTCGAGTCGGTCGCCCCCGCGCCAGGCGGAGCCTTGATCGGCGCCTCGCTCGGCACGCCTGGATTCTACGTCGGCCGTCCGGCCGCCTCTCCCCGCGCGACGGCCTCCCAGGACGTCTCGGGCGCCCGTGCCCGCACCTCGGCGGCGAGCTCGTCGAGGTCGGCGGCGGGGCGCCGCAGCCCCAGGAGGCGGAGGCCGAGGACGATCAGCGACCGCCGTCGCCGGTCGACGAGGTCCGTGTCGTGGAAGTACACGTGCACGCGCGCTGGCAGTCGCGGCAGGACGACCGCTCGCGCGAGGTCGCCGGCGCCGTGCGTCGTCGGCACGACCGGGAGGCGGCCGTCCTCCGCTCCGAGAGCGACGACGGCCGGTGTCGCGAGCTCCGCCCAGGCGGCGTTCTCCGGCAGGTAGCGGGGCCGTGTCGAGCGCGGCGTGCAGTCGGCGTACCCCAGCTCGGCACACGCCTCGGCGACGGAGCGATCCGTGTACCAGGCGCCGCCGCAGAAGAGCGTCGGCGTGAGCCCGTGCTCGCGCAACCACGCGCCCTCACGCCGGACGCGCTCGCCCGGGTCGCCACCCGTCGGACGCGCGTGCGTCGGGCTCGTGAAGTGCGTGTGCTGGCCGAACGGCCCACGCGTCGCCGCCTCGCGGGCACGCGCCAGCCAGGTACCGTCGTCGCGCTCGCCCGCGGCCGCGTCCGGTGGACGGATCAGCGCGGCGATCGCAAGTCCGCCCGGCCGGCGCGCCTGCAGCTCCGCGAACGCGTGCCAGACGGCGTCGTCGAGGGGTCGTTCGACGTGGCACGAGACCACTGCGTACCGTTCGGTCGACGTGGGCGGCACCGGGGTCAGCAGCACTGGGGTTAGCAACATCGCGCAACGCATACCACGCGCAGCGCTGCTCCTCGTCATCGGGGCCGCCGCGCTCCCTCGACTGCTCGCCCTTGCGATCGAGCGGGACGACATCCTCGAGGAGTACGTCGAGAAGAGCGACACCTTCGCGCGGACGCTCGTCGCGAGCGGCACGTTCGGGTTCCTCCCGGAGGTGCCCTCCGCCTACACGCAGCCGCTCTACGCGTGGTTCCTCGCCGCTCTCTACTGGCCGCTCGAGCGCTCGTGGGTCGTGGTCGGGCTCGCCCAGGTCGCCCTCGCCGTCGCGACGGCGCTCGTCGTCCTCCTGATCGGGACACGGCTTGCCTCGGTTCGGATCGGCGTGCTCGCTGCCCTCGTGGCGACCCTCCACCCGTACGTGGTCTGGCACGACGTCCACGTCAACCGCGAGATCCTCGACGGGCTCGTCGCCGCCTCGGTGGTGCTGCTCGCGCTCGCCGCCTACGACCGACGCTCACCGCTCTATGCACTCGCGACAGGTGCCGCGGCGGGGCTCGCGATCCTCTCGAACGCGAGGCTCGTCCTCCTGCCGCTGGTGCTCGCGCCCTACGTCGCCTGGCGAGTCAGGCCCGCCGGGCGGGCGGTCGCTGCCGGTGTCCTCGTCGTTCTCGGCGCGGCGCTCGTGACCGCTCCGTGGCTCGTGCGCAACGAGGTCGTGATCGGCTGCCCGACGATCACGACGGACACGCGCGCGCTCTGGAAGGCGAACAACCCGGCGACGTACGACGTGCTCGCCCGCGGTGGCTGGATCGACGACGTGCCCGACCTGCCCGGCGTGCCGCCCTGGCCCGAGCGGGCCGCCGGCATCTCCGTCGCGGCGGCGAAGGCGGTCGACGAGTGCGCGCAGTCGTCGTTCTACCGCGACGAGGTGCTCGAGTTCTGGCGCGACGAGCCCGGGGAGAAGCGGAGGCTCGCAGTCCAGGCCGTGGGGATGCTCTGGTCGCCCGTCCTCTCCGTCGAGGCGGACGAGTCGGGGCAACAGGGGCTCGCCGGATTCGCGCAGCGCACCGTCGAGCCCGCCTTCGTGGTCGTGCTCTACGCGCTCGCGCTCTGGGGAGCCTTCCTCGCGCCGAGGCGCTTCGTCGCGCTCGCGGCGCTGCTTCTCGGTCTCAACACCGCGATGGCGATGGTCTTCGCCGGAACCGTCCGCTACCGCGTGCCCTGGGACTTCGTGCTCGCCTTGCTCGCGGCATTCGCGCTCGATCGCATCTGGCGGTTTCTCCGCGACCGGCGCTCGCCGGCGCCGGCGAGCGCGGCGCGGTAGAGCTCCTCGATCCGATCGGTGCAGCGCTCCTGTGAGAACTCCTCGAGCGCGCGAGTGCGACCGGCGGCCCCCAGCACGGCCGCGCGCACCCGGTCGGCTGCGAGGTCCGCGATCGCCTCGCCCAGCGCGGCGGAGTCTCCGGCGGGGACGAGCAGGCCGGTCCGGCCGTCGTCGACGATCTCCGGCAGCCCGCCGACCGCGCTCGCGATCACGGGTCTCCCGCGCTCCATCGCCTCGAGCGCGACCATCCCGAACCCCTCTCCGAGCGACGGGACGACGACGATCTGCGCTCGCTCGAGCACCGGTGTGGCAGGCGCGACACGGCCGAGGAACGAGACCGCGTCGTCGAGACCGAGCCGGGCCGCGGTCGCCCTCAGGTCCGCCTCGAGCGTGCCGTCGCCCGCGATCTCGAGCGTCAGCCCCGATACCCGCTCGCGTGCGGCCGCGAAGGCCTCGAGGAGCGTCTCGTGGCCCTTGATCGGGATCAGCCGGCCGACGACGGCGAGTCGTGGCCCGTCCGGGAGGGGACCGGGCGGCGGGCCGGGGACGATCCCGTAGTGGACGATCTCGAAGCCCGCCTCGTCGAGCCCCTCGCGCTCGGCGAGGTACCGGGCGAGCCCGGCGGAGATGGCGATGTGCAGCTGGGCGAGACCGGCCACGGCAGCGGTCCGCCGCCGCGAAGAGGCGGCCGTCGCGGAACGGGTTGAAGCCGTGCTTCGTGCTCGCGCGCACCGGCACGCCCGCGAGCTTCGCGGCGCTCAGGCCGAGAAAGTCCGCATGCACGAGGTGCGTGTGGACGATGTCCGGCGCGTGGTGGCGCAGCAGTCGTGTGAGCCGGGTGAGCGCGACAGGGCTCGCGGCGCTCCGCAGGCGCAGCTCGTCGACCGGCACGTCGGCGTCGCGCAGGCGCGAGGCGAGCTCCTTCGCGCCCGGCTCGTCCTCGTGCAGCATCACGAAGCGCACGTCGTGCCCGCGCTCGCGCAGGGCGGGCAGCAGGAGGAGGAGGTGGTTCTCCGAGCCCGAGATCCCGGCGACCTTGGCGATGTGGAGGATGCGCGCGGTCATCCGAGGAGCGCGACGACGCGGTCGGCCCAGACCTCGACCGAGTGGTCGCGGACGACCGCCTCGCGGAGCGAGCGCCCGACCGCGTTCCGATCCACGTCGCGGAGCCGGCGGATCGCCGTCACGAGGCCTTCGACGTCTCCGTGCTCGAAGCGCAGCTCGTCCGGCAGCAGCCCGTCGAAGGCGGGATTCGAGGCGACGACCGGCAGGCAGCTCGCAGCCGCCTCGTAGACGACCTTGTCGGTCGCCCCCGGCCGCATGTCGTTCACCAGGGCGTCGACCTCGGCGTAGAGGCCGGGGACGCCGTGACGGGGCACGGGTCCCCGGATGTCGATGCGGTCGAGCGCGCCGACGTCGATCACGAGGCGCTCGAGCGCCATCCGGTGCATGCGCTCGTCCTCGGTCAGCGACGGCCCAATGACGAGGAGGCGCACGTCGTCGACCTGCGCGACGGCCTGCACGATCGTCGCGAGGCCCTTCGCAGGCGAGGTGCGACCGAGGGCGAGGAGGGTGAGCGGCTCGCGCTCAGGACGTTCGATGCACTCCAGGCCGGAGACGTCGACGCCGTGGCCGATCGCGACGAGCTTGCGCGAACGGAGCGGGAACGTCCGCTCGTCGACGCTCAGCACGCGGGTCGAGAGCCGCTCCGCGGTCCGGAGCAGCCCGCTCCGGCGCCAGTGCGTGAACCAGAGCAGCACGTCGACCCCGAGCGGGCGGGCGATCGGCGCCGCCAGCACCGCGTAGATGGGGCACATGTGCGCGAGGACGGCCGCCGGCTTGGGCCGCCGCGCGAGCTCGCGGGCGAGCGCCGACTCGAAGCGGAGCCCTCGGCCGACGCGGAGACCCGAGCGGAAGAGCCGCACGCGGCAGTTCCGCGGCAGCGCGCCCTCGACGGCGGAGTCGGCCAGGACGACGAGCTCGTCGACACGGGCGGCGAGCGCGCCGAGCTTGGCGACCGTCGCGCCGAGCACCGGGCTCGCCGGGTCGACCTGCTGGGTCACGACGACGAGCCTCACGAGCGGGCCTCCATGGCGCGCGCGACGAGCTCGGCCACTCGCTCGGCGTACTCGTCCGCCGTGTACGCCCAGTCCGCCGCGTGCGCGTGAGCGCCGTCCCCAAGCCGTTCCGCGAGCGCCCTGTCGGAGAGGATGCGCACGAGCGCATCGGCGATCTCGTCCGGCCGCTCGGGATCGACGAGGAGCCCGGTCTCCTCGGGCCAGACGACGTCCGGGATCCCTCCTGCCCGCGCGCCGACGACGGCGCGTCCGCGGCAGAGCGCCTCGAGGACGACCCGCGGCGTGCCTTCCGAGCGAGAGGCGAGCAGCAGCAGCCACGCGTCGTCGAGCGCCTTCACGACGGCAGGCGTCTCGAGCCTCGGCTCCCAGGTGACCTGATCCGGGAGGTCGCGGACCAGCCCTTCGGCCACGTCGCGGTGCCGGCCGTCGCCGACGAGGCGAAGCGTCGCGGCCGGTACGCGCGGTGCTGCGAGACGCCATGCGTCCGCGATCGCGTGGATGTTCTTGTAGCGCTCGAGGACACCGACGTAGAGCGCGACCGGGCGTGCGGGGAGCGCTGCGACGGGCGGCTCGGAGAAAGCTGAGAGGTCGGTATAGGTCGTGAACGTGCCCGTCGGCTCGACGCCGGCCGACCGCGCCATCCGCGTCGTGAAGGCCGACAGCGTGCGAACGGCGTCCGCGCGACGTACCGCGACGAGCGCCGCGCGGTCGGCGAGCGGCGCGACGACGGCCCGCGCCGGAGAGCCGTAGAGCCGCGCCCAGGTGCGCCAGTCGCCGTGGATCTCGACGACGACGGCCGAGTCGCTCCGCGCCAGCGCCCGGCCGGCGAGAGCCGCGAGCGCCTCGTACGGGCTCTGGGCGAGGATCGCGTCCGCCGGCTCGCGCCGGAGCTCGCTCGCGATCCGCAGGGGCAACGCGCCGTAGAACGCAGGCGCGTCGAGCGCCGGCAGCGGCGTCCCGCGCTGCAGCGCGAACGTCTCGTCCCCCATCGGGGCGCCGCGCGGCGCGGCCCCGAGGACGCGCAGCCGGAACTGTCGGCCGAGCGCATCGAACTTGCGGCCGAGCGCGGGCTCGAGCGGGAGCCGGTAGCGGGTCCGGCCGACCATGAGGACGCGTGGCTTCACCGAATCGCTTCCTCGATCTCCGCCACGATCCGCCGGAGGATACGCGGCTCGGCGAGCTCCTCGACGGACGGCGCCGCCGCGGAGGCGAGCCTCGCCCGGAGCGAGTCGTCGCGCAGCAACCGCTCGATCGCGGCGGCGATCGCCTCGACGTCGCCCGCCGGGACGAGCAGGCCGTTCTCGCCGTCCCTGACGACCTCGGGGACTCCACCCACGGCCGTCGCGATCACCGGCGTCCCGACGGCGAGCGACTCGAGCACGGTATGGGGCAGGTTCTCCCACGCCGACGTGACGAGCGCCGCGTCGACCGCGCGGAAGAGCCGCAGGACGTCGTCGCGCGTGCCTGCGCCGAGGAACCGCACGCGGCCCGAGATGCCGAGCTCGGCCGTGCGCCGCTCGAGCTCGACGCGCTCGGGGCCGTCACCGAGGACGACGAGCGACACGCCGTCCACCCGCGCCACGGCCGCGAGCGCGTCGCCGAGCGCCTTCTGGGCGGTGAGGCGGCCGGCCGTCCCGAGCGTCGGCCCCGTGACCCCGAGCGTCGCGCGCGCCTCCTCTCGCGACGGCAGCGCGCCGAGCGCCGGCGCCGGGTTCGGGACGACGACGACGCGCTCCGGTACAAGCCCCCAGCCGAGAGCGATGTCGCGCAGGTAGGCGCTCGGGACGACGACCCGCCGGGCGCGGCGGAGCGCGGCGGTGCGCGTCGCGCGCAGGAGGCGGACGCGGAGCCCGCCTCGCGCGCGCTGGAAGTCGGCGAGCGTGCCCGCGAACCGGCCGGAGCGCCGCTCGCGCTCGTAGGCCTCGTCGGCGACGAGCTTGACGACGAGCGGGCGCCGCGCGAGGAACGAGCCGACCGCGGCCCGCCGGATCATCGTCGTCGCGTAGACGACGTCCGCACGGCGAGCGGCCCGGGCGACGGCGCGCACGACCTCGAGGTGCCGCACGGGCGCGGAGCGCCCGCGTCGCACCCAGGCGACCGGATACGCCTGCGGCACGGGCTCTGCGTCCGCCGTCGTCACGACCGCGACCTCGTGACCGCGCTCACGCAGCGCCGCCGCGAGAGCGGGTGCATGGCTCGCCGGGCCCGCCGACGTCGGGCGGCCAGATCCCGGAGACGACGACGACCCTCACGAGCCCGCTGGCGTCGGTGCGCCGACCCGTCCGCGCGCGCGCAGCTCGTCGCGCAGACGCACGAGCACGACGGCCCAGGCGACGGCGAAGACGCAGGTCGAGACGAGGATCGCGACCGCAGCGCCCGTGACGTCCCAGCGCGCGCCCAGCACGACGACCAGCGGCAGCAGGACGAGCGTCTCGAGCCCGTGCGTGACGATTCGCAGACGCGGCCTGCCGATCGTCACCGGGAGCGACTTCGACCAGCCGAGGACGAGGAGAATCGCCGCCGCGACGAGGACGATGCGGGCCGCGTCGACGGCCGGTAGGTACTCGCTCCCGAACACGACCCTGACGAGCCAGGGCATCGCGACGAGGAAGATCGGCAGCGCGACCGCCGCGACTCCCGCCGCCGCGACGGAGTAGCGCCGCACGCCCCGGAGCACCGAGTCCTCCCGCCCGTGCTCCCAGTCGCGCGTCTGCTCGGTGAGGAGGACGAGTCGCACCGGAGCGCTCGCCGCGGAGAACCCGCTCTGGGGCGCGAGCGCAACGCGGTAGTAGCCGACCTGCGTCGTCCCCGCGACGACGCCGAGCAGGACGGGAGTCAGCGCCGCTCGGAGGGAGATGACTCCCGTCGCGACGCTCGACTGTGCGACGAAGGAGAGGATCTCGCGCCGGTCGGCCCCGAGCGACGTCTCCGCGCCCGGCGGGAACCGACGCAGCGCGACCGTGCCGACCGTGCCCGCGACCGCCGTCGCGACGAGTTGGCCGACCGCCATCGCCCCGAGCGCCGCGGTGACTCCGAACGAGGCGCCGACGAGGATCGCGACGAGCCGGATGCCCATCGTCACCGAGAGGAGCCAGCCGCGCAGGTCGTAGCGGCCGCGCAGCAGGAGCGCGCTCGCGCTGACGTTCTCGGGCGAGGCGAGGAGCGGGATCGCCGCCGCCGCCGCGAACGGCGCCGCGAGGCCGTCGGCGCCGAAGACCGTGTCCGCGAGTGGCGCGAACGCGAGGAGGAGCGCCGACGCGAGCCCGCCGCCGAGGAGCTTCAGCTCGAGCGCCCGGCGGAAGAGCCGCTGGAGCTTGCCCCAGTCCTCGGCGGCGACGTAGCGGAAGCCGAACTTCGTGAGGCTCTCCTCGACCGTCAGGTCGAGGAGCGTCTGCGCGAGCCCGACGACCGCGAGCACGGTTGCGAAGCGGCCGAAGTCGTCGAGCCCGAGGATCCGGGCGGCCGCGATCGTGCCGAGGATGCCGAGGGCGACCGAGAGATAGAGCCCGGCAGCGGTCGCGAAACGGCGCCGGAGGACGCTCGGTGCCATGCTGACGAGTGAGTGTAGAGCCGGTACTGGCGTGGCCTGGGTCTACAGTCTGCACCGTGACGGCCGAGCCGCTCTCCCGGGCGCACGCGTCCGCGGGGACCGTGCGGGCGCTCGTGGGAGACGTGCCGCGGGAGGCTCTCGTGCTCGCTGCGGCCGTGCCGTTCCTCTTCCTCCACGCGACCTACCAGCCTGGCCTCTCGGTGGACGTCGGCTCCTCGTCCGTCGACGCGACGCTGGCCGATCTCGCGATCGCGTGCATCGTGGCAGCGGCCGTCGCCCGGGGTCGCCGCGAGGGGTGGGAGCCGCTCCGCCGGGCACGATGGCTGCTGGTCCTGTCGGCGGCGTTCGTCGTCGGCGGCGCGGTCTCTCTGGCGACCCCGTCGCTCCTCGGCGAGGAGTACGCCCTCGCGCCGCATGCGATCAGCGTGGCGAAGTTCGCGTGGTACGCCGCGCTGCTGCCCGCGGCGATCCTCGTCGTGCGCTCGACGCGCGAGGCCGTCCCGCTCCTCCGGGCGCTCGTTGCCTGGAGCGTCGCGGCGACCGCCTGGGGATTGCTGCAGTTCCTCGGCCTCGTCTCGGAGTTCGAGGGGAAGCGGCCGGGCCAGCGCGAGCCCTCGTTCGTCGGGATCCACGACTTCGCCGCGCTCTCGGGTGCGGCGCTCGTCGTGGGCGCCGTGGGCGTCGCGCTGGGCGACGGACGTCCCGTCGGGCGACGCTGGTCCGTGGTCGCACTCGTCACGGGTGCGCTCGGGGTCGTGCTCTCCGGCGCGATGACCGCCGTGATCGGCGTCTGGCTCGCGTTCGCGGCCGTGCTGCTCGGCGCTCGGGCCGTGCGGGCGCTGGCGCCGCGCCGCGCCGTCGCGCTCGCCGTCGTCGTGCTCCTCGTGTCCGCGGGCACGGCGGTGATGCGGGCCGAGACGATCGAGCGCTTCGCGGAGTTCATCGGGATTCGCGACCGGGTCGAGCAGACGGGAGTCGAGAGCTACGCGCACCGAACGCTGCTCGCCTACATCGGGGGGCGGATCTGGCTCGCCCATCCGCTCACCGGTGTCGGCTGGCAGGCGTCGAGCGAGGAGTGGGCGTACGACCCGTACCTCGACGACGCGCGCGACCGCTTTCCGGACGAGCCCGACCAGGCGTTTCCCGCGCCCGACCGGCCGTGGGGGATCCAGCTCCTCTACCTCCAGGTCGCCGCCGACCTCGGGATCGCCGGCGTCGCGCTCCTCCTCGGCTTCGCCGTGGCTGCGATCGCCGCCGGCGTCCGAGGGCTCCGCACGGCGCCGGGGGCTCTCGTCGGCCTCGGCTGGCTCGCCGTCGCGATCGGCGTGTGGGCCGGGATCGGGCTCGTCTCGGGCCTGCCGCTCGACGCCCTGACCTGGCTGGCCGCGGCCCTGGTGACGCTCCGTGAGTGATCCGCGCCTCGATCCGCCGCTCTCGGCAACCGGCTACGCGGTGCGGGCGCCACTCGCACGCTGGCTGGCCGACGAGGCCAGGCGGGCGGCGGACGACCTCGGCCCCTACCGGCTACTCGACGTCGGCTGCGGCGAGATGCCCTACCGGCCGCTCTTCGCGTCCCATGCGACCGAGATCGTCGGCCTCGACTCGGTCGACAATCCGCGTGCGACGCTCAGGGGGCCCGATCGAGGCCATCCCGGCGCGCCGACGCGAGCTTCGACGTCGTCCTTTGCGCCCAGGTCCTCGAGCACGTCGACGATCCGCCACGTGGCATCGCAGAGCTGCACCGCGTGCTGCGCCCGGGCGGGCGCGTGCTCCTCTCGACGCACGGGACGATGGTGTACCACCCGAACCCCGTCGACCTCTGGCGGTGGACCGGGGCCGGGCTCGAGCGCCTCTTCGCGACGAACGGCGACTGGGATTCGGTTACGGTTCGCGCCGGCGCAGGCACTGCCTCGTCGCTCGCGATGCTGAACGCCCTCTACCTCGATCACGTCTTGCGGCGGTGGCCCATGCAACGGCTCCGCGTCCCGCTCGTCTCCTTGGTCAACCGCCTGGGCCGGGCGATCGACGGCCGGGTCAGCGCCCTCCGGGACGAACGTCCTGGGACGCTGACGGCGAACTATCACGTCGTGGCGGAGAAACAGGCGTGACGCGCGTCCTCGTGACCGGCGGCGCCGGCTTCATCGGCTCCAATCTCGTCGAGGCGCTCCTCGAGCGAGGCGACGACGTCCGCGTGCTCGACAACTTCTCGACCGGCAGCCGGGCCAACCTCGCTGCGCTCGGTCGTGAGGTCGAGGTCGTCGAGGGCGACCTCCGCTCCTACGAGCGCGTCCATACCGCCGTTCGGGGCGTCGAGCTGGTGTTCCACCAGGGGGCGCTCGGCTCGGTGCCGCGCTCCGTCCAGGACCCGCTCTCGTCCACGGCGGTCAACGTCGAGGGCACGCTCAACGTCCTCCTCGCGGCCCGCGACGAGGGGATCAGGCGGGTCGTCTTCGCGTCGTCGTCCTCGGTCTACGGCGACGGCGGGACGTTCCCGCGCGTCGAGACCGCGGCGCCGAACCCGATCTCGCCGTACGCGGTCGCCAAGCTCGCAGCGGAGCGCTATCTGCGTCAGCTTCACGCGCGTCTACGGGATCGAGACCGTGTCGCTCCGCTACTTCAACGTCTTCGGCCCTCGGCAGGACCCCAACTCGCAGTACGCGGCCGTCATCCCGCGTTTCATCCAGGCGATCAGGCAAGGCCGTCCGGTCACGATCCACGGCGACGGCGAGCAGTCGCGCGACTTCACGTACGTCGAGAACGTCGTGCGCGCAAACATCCTCGCCGCCGATGCCGAGGGGGCGGCGGGCCGGGTGCTGAACATCGCGACCGGCGGCTCCGAGACGGTCGTCTCGCTCGCCGACAGCATCGGCCGTCTCCTGGAGCTGCCCGTCGAGAAGTCCTTCGGACCAGCCCAGCCCGGTGACGTGCGCGAGTCGTGGGCCGACGTCACAGCGGCACGGGAGACGATCGGCTACCAGGCGACGGTGGACTTCGACGAAGGGCTCGAGCGCACCGTCGCGGCGGCTATTGCGGCGGAGGAGGCGACGACGTGAGCCACGCGTTCGGATCGGTCGAGGAGCTCGGCGACGGGTACGGCTTCCGCAAGGTGCGCCAGGCGCTCGGGGTCGAGGCGTTCGGCGTCAACGTGATCGTGATGCCGCCCGGGTACGAGGGGTTCTTCCACTACCACGACGAGCAGGACGAGCTCTACTTCGTCCACGCCGGGACCGCACGGGTGGAGATCGAGGGCGAGGAGCGCCTGCTCGGCCCGGGCGGCCTCCTGCACGTCGCCTCGACGACCCCGCGCCGCGTCTCGAACGGCGGTGCCGACGATCTCGTCGTGCTCGTCGTCGGCGGCAAGGGAGGCTACGTCGGCCGCGACGGCCACCTCGTCGACGACGCGGATGCCGCTCGCCGCGCGAGCTTCGGCGGGGGTCGGCTAGAGAACTCGTTCGGGCGGGGCTTCACTAGGTGCGGCGCGGAGCGCCGCACCTGCGAGCGCGAAGACGACGACCGAGAGCCAGTGGATCCCGATCACGTCGGTCTGCAGGCCGAGCACCGCGACCGAGGCGAGCGAGGCCGCGAGCCACGGAGAACGGCGCCGCAGCGCGAGCCCCAGCGCGACGAGCCACCCGACGAACGCGGCCAGCCCGGCGACCCCCGTGTCCACCCCGAGCTCGGTGTAGGTCGACTCGCCCGCCTTGATCTCGGCCCCCGTTCGTGACGCAGAGACACCGGCGTTGCCGAGCCCGTACCCCCACGGGTGGCGGGCGACGGTCTCGAACCCGTCGCGCAGCGACCGTAGGTGACTCGCGGTCGAGCTCTCGTCGGCGCTGAACGGATCGTCCGTCGCCTCGCCCTCGACCGCCGCGTTCTCACGGAGGCACGCGAGCTCCGTCCGCGTGTAGGTCGTCTCGGGCCCGATCGTGGGGAAGAGCGCGACGAACGCGGCCGAGACCGCCACCGAGCCGGCCGCGAGCGCCGCCGGAGCCCACGAGCGGCGCAGGAGCGCGAGCACGGCGAGCCCGACCGGCAGCGCGATGAAGGCCGCTCTCGTGTGCGTCCAGAGGAATCCCGCGTAGACCACGACGCTCACCGCGACCGTCCATCGCCGCGGCCGTGCGGCGGCGAGCAGGAGCAGCGCCACGAGGAACACGTACGCGCTCGCGAGCGGGCTGAGGAACGTCGAGACGAGCCGCCGGGCCGGGCTCTCCTCGTCGGTGTTCAGGATCCAGTTCTCGGGCAGCCCCGAGAGGCACTCGTACGCGAGCCCGAGCTGCTCGCCGAACCAGCCGGGCACGCCGGACTCGCGCCACCAGTCGAGCGGCACCGCGTACACGTCGACGAGCCCCCAGACCGTCAGCGCGACCGCGACGGCGACGAGCGCCACGAGAATCCGGCGCCACCACGCTCGCTCGAGGACGACGAGCCGCCCGAGGACGTAGGCGCCGAGCGGCAGCAGGTGGTGCCGGAGCGCGAAGAGCTCGCCACGAGCGGTCGCGTCGCCGTCGAGCCAGGCCTGCGGCAGCAGCCAGTACACGACGACGATCGCGCCGTAGGCGAGCGCGAAGCGATCCGCCCAGCGAAGGCGCGGGATCGCTCCCGTCGCCACGAGCGCGGCGACGAGGGCTGCGAGGAGGAGCGCCTCCTTCCAGGCGGCGACGACGTCGAGCGCGAGATCCCGGACGCCGGCCTGCCAGAGGAGCGCCATCACGAGGTTGTGCAGCGCAAGGCCGACCACGAGCACGAGCAGCGCCACGCGCGGGAGGCGAGCCGTCATGTGGTCGCGACGAGCGTCAGGCCGAGGTTGGAGATCCGCACCGACACGGGAAAGAGCGCGCGCAGCTCGGCCGGCCCGAGCAGATGATTTTCGCGGGCCCACGATCTGCCGGTCAGGTCGTAGACACGCCCGGCCAGGGAGTCCGGCAGCCAGTGGACGAGCGGGAGCCGCGTGTGCACCTCGACGGGGAACCACCGGTTCGGCGTCGTCAGGAATACCCGCCGCCCGACGCGCAACGCCTCGCGCACGAACGCCTGCTGGCGCTCGGGCCCGCCGACGTGCTCGATGACGGCGTTCGAGTGCACGACGTCGAAGGCGCCGTCCGGCGAAGGGGAGGGCACACGCGTCGCCCCGGACGTAGGGGATCCGCGGGTAGCGCTCCCGGAACCGCCGTCCGTCGTGGAGACCGAGCGCCGTGATGCGCTCCGGCCACGGGTAGGCGTCCTCGAAGAAGTTGTGCGTCGTGCACCCGCTCTCGCCGCCCGCCTCCCCGCTCGAGATCTCGTCGACGCCCACGTCGAGCACCGTCGTCGTCGGCCCCGGCTGGAGCAACTCGAGGAAGAGGGCGAGCTTCCGCCGGCGCGAGCGGAGCGGAAAGCGCATCGGCGAGGCGCACGGGGGCAGCGTACGGGGCCGGTCTGCCGGGGTCAGTAAGGTCGCTCCGATGGTCGAGGACGTCGTCACGCCGGTCGGCCCGTATCGACTCCGGCTCATGGCTCGCAGCGGAACCTGGCGAGGGGCGCTGCCGGGCAACCGCCTCGCGACCGCGTCCCAGCGACCCGATGGACGCGTCGTCGTCAGGGCGCCGGACGAGGAGTCGCTCGAGCGGGCGCGCTTCATGCTCGCCCTCGCCGACGACACGGCCGGCTTCCACGCTCGCTTCGCGCGCGACCCGCTCATCGGGGCCTCGGCGCGGGCGCTCGTCGGCTACCGGCCGCTGCGCCTCGCGACGGTCACGCAGGCGGTAGTGCGCGCGATCTGCGGACAGCTGATCGAGTCGCGGCGGGCGCGGGCGCTCGAACACGCCGTCGCGCGGGCCTGCGGGGACACGGCGGTGTCGCAGGACGCCCTCCGCCGCCTCGCGCCGCTCGACCTCCGCCGGCTCGGCCTCGCCCAGTCGCGCGCGACCGCGCTGGCACGGCTCGCGGCAACGTTCGATCTGGAGCGTCTGCGCGACCATGCGACGCCGGTCGTGATCGACCGCCTGACGCGCGAGCGCGGGATCGGCCCGTGGTCGGTCGGGGTCATCGCGCTCGAAGGGCTCGGCCGGTACGACCACGGCCTCGTGGGCGACCTCTCGCTCGTCAAGCTCTACGCGTCGCTCACCGGCCGCTGGACCGAGGGGTGGGAGACGGCCGCGCTGCTCGAGCCGTACGAGGAGTGGCAGGGCCTCGCCGGCGAGATCCTCGTGCTCGGGTGGGCGCGCGGTCTCGTGCCCGGAGCGTCGGCCGACCTGGCGCGGGTCGCGCGACGCAAGGCGCGCAAGGCAGCATAGGATCGACCATGGCGGTCGACGAGAAACGGATCGCGATCCTCGGCGCCGGTCGGATCGGCGAGGCGCTCGTCGCCGGGCTCCTCTCCTCCGGCTGGCGCGCTCCGAGCGATCTCGTCGCCTCGACGCGACGCGAGGAGCGGGTCGTCGAGCTCGAGGAGCGTCACGGGATCGCGGCGACGCTGGACAACGTCGCAGCCGCGTCGGGCGCGGCGCTCGTCGTGGTCGCGGTCAAGCCCCAGGACATCGAGGCGCTCCTGGGCGAGGTGGGACCCGCGATCACGGCGGAGCAGACGGTGCTGTCCGTCGCCGCCGCCACGCCGACCGCGACGATCGAGCGCTACCTCTCGTCGGACGTCCCCGTCGTCCGGGCGATGCCGAACACGCCCTCCACCGTGCACGAGGGCATCGCCGGGATCTGCGCGGGCGCGCACGCAGCGGACGAGCACCTGACGCTCGCCGAGGAGACGCTCGCGCACCTCGGCTCGGTCGTTCGCGTGCCCGAGCGTGCGATGGACGCGGTGACCGCGGTCTCGGGCTCGGGGCCGGCGTACTTCGCGCTCCTCGCGGAGGCGATGATCGAGGCGGGGCTGCTGCTCGGGCTCTCGCGGGAGATCTCGACGCAGCTCGTCGTCCAGACGATGCTCGGCACCGCGAAGCAGCTGCGTGACGAGAAGATGCACCCGGTGGAGCTGCGGGAGATGGTCACCTCGCCCGGCGGTACCACGATCGCGGCGATCCGCGAGCTCGAGTCGGCCGGCGTCCGGGCCGCGTTCCTCAACGCCATTCAGGCAGCGATGACACGCGCCCGCGAGCTCGAGGCCGAGCAAGACTGAGGCGACCCGCAGGTGCTCCGGTGTCCGACTTCAAGTCGGACACCTGCCTCACCGTCCGGGCAGCAGTGGAGAGCGCAACGGCTCGAGCGGCATGCCTCGCGCCCGCGCGAGCGCGTCGAGCACGAGCACCGTGTCTGCGATCGCGACATCCTCGAGGAACGCCTCGCGCTCCTCGAACGAGCGCAGGACGTCCCGCCGGGCGAGCTCGAAGGCGCTCGCGTCGAGCCGGGCGAGAGCCTCGAGGGCGTGCCCCACCGCCGCGGGCTCGAGCCCTTCGGCGACGATGCGCTCCGCGACCGGCCGGGCTTCGTCGTCCCGGCCGAGGACGAGCAGCGCGAGGGCGGCGCAGTAGCCGCCGATCGGCCCCTCCGCCTCGCGCGCGCCTTCCTCGAGCGCCGCCCGAGCAGCCGCCGCGGCACCTTCCTCGTCGCCGGCCATCAGGCGGCAGCGCAGGACCGCGATCGGCCTGCCCCAGCTCGCCGCCGGCGCAGCGCGCCAGCTCGTCTCGTACTCGTCGGCGGCGCGCTGCAGCCACTCCGTCCCCCGATTCGCGGTCGCCGAGCATCAGCGACGCGAGACCCGCCGCCCAGGAGGCGCCTGCGATCCCGGCGAGCCGGAAGTCCTCCCGGCCCTCGTACGGCTCGATCGTCCGTCGCGCATGCTCGTCGATCGCCCACGCGCGCTTTGCCTCCCAGTCCACCGTCCGAGTATCGAGGAACCGCGCCGGCGGGAACGCGCCGCTCCTGATTGAACGGTCAGTCAACGCCGGTGTATCCTCCCGGGATGGGACGGGAGCTACGCGAGGTCGTGTTCGTCGACGGTGTTCGCACCGCGTTCGGCAAGGCAGGAGAGGGTGGGCTCTTCTGGCAGACGCGCGCCGACGACATGGCCGTCAAGACGGTCCGTGAGCTCCTGCGGCGCAACCCCGAGGCGCCGCCCGAGCGGATCGGCGACGTCGTCATGGCCGCGACCGCCCAGGTCGGCGACCAGGGCCTGACGCTCGGGCGCGACGTCGCGCTGCTCGCCGGTCTCCCCCACACCGTCCCCGGCTTCGCGGTCGACCGGATGTGCGCCGGGGCGCTGACCGCCATCACCGCGGCGGCGGGCGAGATCGCGATGGGCGCGTGCGACCTGGCGATCGCGGGCGGGGTCGAGCACATGGGCCACCACCCGATGGGCGACGACGTCGACTTCAACCCGCGCTTCGTCTCGGAGCGGCTGATCGACGAGAGCGCCGCCGTGATGGGTCAGACCGCCGAGAACCTCCACGACGAGCTCCCGAGCCTGACGCGGGAGGACGCCGACCGCTACGCGGCCGAGTCGCAGCGCAGGGCCGCAGCCGGCTGGGACGAGCCGGACGGCGTCTACGCGCGCACCGTCGTGCCGATGAGCGTCTTCGGCGACGACGGCTGGAAGCGCGCGGAGCGCGACGAGTTCCTGCGCCCCGAGACGACCGTCGAGGGCCTCGCGACGCTGCGGACGCCCTTCCGGGCAGGCGGGCGCGTCACCGCGGGCAACTCGGCCGGGCTGACCGACGGGGCGACCGCGTCGCTGCTCGCGTCGGAAGCGGCCGCCGCCGAGCTCGGGCTCGAGCCACGGCTTCGGCTCGTCGGCTTCGCCTACGCGGGCGTCGAGCCGCACCTGATGGGCCTCGGGCCCGTCCCGGCGACCGAAAAGGTGCTCGCGCAGACGGGGATCACGATCGACGAGGTCGGGCTCTTCGAGCTGAACGAGCCGTTCGCGGTGCAGGTGCTCTCCTGGTGCGAGGGCCTGGGCGTCGCGCCCGACGACCCGCGCCTCAACCCGTACGGCGGCGCCATCGCGTGCGGCCACCCGCTCGCAGCGACGGGCGTCCGGCTCGTGGCGCAGCTCGCCTACGGGATGGAGCAGCGGCCCGACGTGCGGTACGGCCTCACAGCGCTCTGCATCGGGCTCGGGATGGGCGCGGCACTCCTCTGGGAGAGCCCGCGGCATGGCTAGCGACGAGCCGGTCACCCGATTCCAGCTCCAGCCGGTCGCGACCCGCGTCGGCCCCGTCGCGCTCGTCACGATCGACAACGGCGCCGACTGGCGCAAGCCGAACACCTTCGGCGCCGAGGCGCTGGGCTCGCTCGCCTCGATTCTCGACGAGCTCGAGGCGGGCGACTGGAGCGGCCTCGTCGTCACCGGCAAGCCCTTCGTCTTCGCCGCGGGCGCCGACATCACCCAGTTCCCCGGGATCACGCCCGAGCGCGCCCGCCAGGGCGGCGAGGCGGGGCATGCGCTCTTCGGTCGGATTCGCGCACTCCCCTTCCCGACCCTCGCGGCAGTCAACGGCGCTGCCCTCGGCGGCGGGCTCGAGCTCGCGCTCCACTGCGACCTCCGCACCCTCGCCGGGAACGTCCGCCACATCGCGTTCCCCGAGGTCTTCCTCGGCCTCTTCCCTGCCTGGGGCGGCACGCAGCTCCTGCCGCGCCTCGTCGGCGCCGAGGCGGCCGTCAAGCTGATCGTCGAGAACCCGCTGCGGCAGAACCGCATGATCCGCGCCGACGAGGCGCTCGCCCTCGGGCTCGTCGACCACGTGCTCGAGCCCGTCGAGTTCCTCGACGAGTCGCTCGAGCTCCTGGTGCGGACGGTGGAAGCCGGAGCCGAGCCGCGGCAGGACGCCGACCTCTCCGACGTCGCCGAGGTCGTGCGCAAGGCGCGCGCCCGGGTCGACGACGTCGTCCACGGCGAGGCGCCTGCGCCCTACCGGGCGCTCGAGCTGATCGAGGGCGCCGCCCGCTGGAGCCTCGAGGAGGGCTACGCCGCCGAGGAGGACGCGCTCGCCGAGCTCCTGCCGGGGGACGAGGCCCAGGCGGCGATCTACGCCTTCGACGTCGTCGAGCGGCGCCTGAAGCGGTCGGCGCGATTGCCGGACGCGCAGCCGCGACGCATCCAGCGCGTCGGCGTCGTGGGCGCAGGACTGATGGCGACGCAGCTTGCGACGCTCTTCCTCCGCAAGCTCGAGGTGCCCGTGGTGCTCACGGACGTCGAGCCCGAGCGGGCGACGACGGCCGTCGAGTCGATCCGCGAGGAGCTGGCGGGACTGGCGGCGAAGGGCCGCCTCTCGGAGGGCAAGGCGCGATTCCTCGGCTCGCTCGCGACCGCGGGCGAAGGGACGGATGCCTATGCCGGCTGCGACCTCGTCCTGGAGGCGGTCTTCGAGGAGCTCGGTCTGAAGCAGGAGATCTTCGCCGCGCTCGAACGAGTCGTCGCGCCGGAGTGCCTGCTCGTCACGAACACCTCCGCGCTCTCGGTGACCGCGATGGGCGAAGGCCTGGAGCACCCCGAGCGCGTCGTCGGGCTGCACTTCTTCAACCCAGTCGCCGTCCTCCCGCTCGTGGAAGTCGTGCGGACCGCCGCGACCGACGACGCGACACTCGTCACGGCCTGGGACGTGACCCGCAAGCTCGGCAAGCGCGGCGTCCTGGTCGACGACGCGCCGGCGTTCGTCGTCAACCGGATGCTCACGCGCCAGTCGACCGTCCTGATGCAGGCGCTCGAGAGCGGCTCCACCTTCGAGGAGACCGACGCGGCCGCGCTCAAGCTCGGCATCCCGATGCCTCCCTCCGCGCTACTCGCGATGGTCGGCCCCCGGGTCGCGAACCACGTGCTCGAGACGCTTCACGCAGCGTTCCCCGAGCGCTTCCCGCTCTCGCCGACGCTGCGCACGCTCGCGGACGGCGAGCTCCCCCAGCTCGAGCAGCGCGACGACCGCCCGAGCGTCGACGAGATCCACGTGCAGATCCTCGAGGCGCTCGCCGACGAGGCGAGGCACATCCTCGACGACGGGGTCGTCGGAACAGCGGCCGAGATCGACGGGTGCCTGATTCTCGGCGCGGGCTATCCCTTTTTCCGCGGCGGGATCACGAAGCACCTCGACCAGACGGGTGTCTCCGAGCGCGTCGCCGGACGCGCGCTTGCCGAGCTCGGCGCCGCGCAGGCCTAGCGAACCCAGAGCTGGCTGATCAGCGTCCCGAAGACCGGGTGCCGCTGGTAATTGCCCACACGCTTCGAGACGAAGACGACCTCCCTCGGGTTCATGAAGGGAATCACGATCGCGCGGTCGACGAGCTCCCGCTCGAGGTGTGCCCACAGCGACATCTACGTCACCACGCGCTAGCAGGGGCAGACGCGGCGAGGGGTGGAAGCACCCCTCGCCGCCTCCCCGATCGGCGCGTGCTCGAACGACGGACGACGCGGGCCGCCGATTCGGGTACTCTCCGTGGTGCAGCGACGCCGGCCGGGTGGACCCCCCAGCGAGCTGCCGTCCTCGAACGGTTGGCGCAGGAACCGGGGCCGAAGCGTTCGAGGCTGCTGCACACATGCAGGAATCCACGATCATCTCGCAGTCGTCCGCGGAGCCGGCTCCGGAGTTGGAGCGCGCCGCGCGCCGTGCCGAAGAGTGGTTCGGCGAGCCCTTCCTCCACTCGGGCGAGGAGGCGGGCGTCGCGCTCGCTCCCGGGACCGCGCGCCGCCGGGCGCTCGACGACGCGATCGAGGAGCTCGACGCCGGTCGCCGCGTCCCCTCACCCGTCTGGAAGGTGCGCTACGGCCTGATGCTCGGCCTCGAGCGCGTCCTCGCGGCCGAGTCGCCCGCGACGGCCGCCGGAACGGCGCTGCGGCGTCACCAGATCGACGCACTTGCCGGAATGCTCACGGAGCTCATCGCGGCGACGCAGCGCAACGTCGAGGAGAACGGCAACGGAAGCTCGAACGGGAGCGTCGCGGAGCTCGTCGAGGAGCAGGACGACGAGGAGGACGAGGATCTCGAGGTCGTCGACGAGGAGCCCGACGAGACGTTCGTCGGCGAGGATCCCGGCGCCTCGCGGCGCTATCGCTTCCGTCACCCGACCGCGTCCGGCAAGACGATCGCCGCTGCCGGGTTCGTCGAGTCCGCCCGGGAGCTCGGCGTCCTGATCCTGACGCACCGCCGGCTGCTCGTCGACCAGTTCCGCCGCGACCTCACGACCGAGGGCTACGGCGAGCGCCTCACCGACGCGATCGAGGAGGGCAGCGAGCCGCTCCGCCCGGATCCGCTCACGATCCAGACCTACGCCTGGTTCGCCCGCCACGGCCACGAGCTCTCGGCGACCGCCTACCAGCTCGTGATCTGCGACGAGGCGCACACCGCGCTCGGCGAGAAGACCTCGAACGCGATCCGTCGCTTCTCGGCGCCGCTCTACATCGGGATGACCGCGACGGAGGAGCTGATCGCGAAGCAGGTCTCCGACGTCTTCCCCGCCTCGGTCGACGACCTGCCGCTCACCGACGCGGCGCGGCGCGGCCTCATCGCGCCGCTTCGCTCGCTGCGCGTGCCGCCCGTCGCCGCGATCAACTCCGTGCCCATCGTCGGCGGCGACTTCGAGGAGCGCGCGCTCGCGAATGCCCTCGACCACGTCGCCTTGAACCAGGCCGCCGCGAGCCTCTACCGCGACCGCTTCGGCAGCACACCGGGGATCGTCTACGCGGCAGGCGTGGAGCACGCCTACAACCTCGCCCAGGAGTTCCGCGCGGCCGGGCTCAAGACGATGGCCGTCTCGGGGAGAACACCGCCGCGGGAGCTGGCGGAGACGCTCGCGGCGTACGAGCGCGGCGAGATCAACGTGCTGATCAACGCGCAGCTCCTGGCCGAGGGGTGGAACTCCCCGCGCGCGACCGTGTGCATGCACCTCGCGCCGACGGCCTCGAAGCGCGTCTACCAGCAGCGCATCGGCCGGATCATGCGGACGCAAGCCCGCAAGGAGGCCGGCATCGTCGTCGACTTCGTCCCGAAGGGCGCGACCCACTCCGAGCGCGTCGTCTCGCTCCACTCCCTGCTCGACTCCGACTTCTACCGCGAGGGCGCCCGCGTCACGCCTGCGCCTCGCCGGCGCTCCGCTCGCCGCGCGCGCCGCCGCCTCTCGCCGGCGCCGTGGCTCGTACCGGTCACCCAGGACGTCGGTCGCCGGCTCGCGGTGATCCAGCGCGAGTGGCAGCGCGTCGACCCGCGGTTCCTCGACGACGACGAGCAGCGCTTCTGGGCGACGATCGCAGGACGCCAGATCCGGTTCGACCAGCGCGCGGAGTTCGCGCGCAAGTTCGCCGAGGGGCGCGCCGACAAGGGCGCGCTCGAGACCTTCCTCGCGGTCTGCGCTGCCGAGAACCCCAACCGTCGGCTCCGCATGACCGCGCTCGCCGACCGTGTCGCGACCCCGGTCGAGCGCGCGGACTTCGACGACCTCGTGACGCTCGTGACCCAGGCGCCACCCTGGGAGAAGGATCGCGCCGCGGGAGTCCGGATCCTGCTTCGCGCAGTGGGTGACGGCAAGGCGACGGCACCGGACCAGATCCTCGGCCGCTGGACGTGGCGGCTCGCCCGCTCGGTGCGCAAGACGCTCGATCGCAAGGCGAGCCAGGAGTTCCCCGAGGCGAAGCGCCTGCTCGGCGCGGTCGCCAACTCACGAGGGCACCGGCACGAGGAGAACGTCGGCCAGCTCGTGAAGATCGCGGCCGCCCTTCCGCTCCCCGTCGGAGCCGCGCTCCTCGCCTCGGCGGAGGGCTACACCCCACGCGCGAACGGGACCCTCGACCGAGGGCGCGAGGAGATCGGCCCGATCCAGGAGATCGCGAGCGCCCTCGCCGAGAGCCTCCCCGCCCCCAAGGCGCCCGCCCGCAAGTCGCGCCGCCGTCGCCGCAAGAAGCGCCCGGACGGCGTTCCGGCCTCCGGCCAGAACTCCCAGGCCAACACGGAGGGGTCGGGCACCGGCGAGGCCCCAGCTCCGCCGCAGGAGGAGACGGTCGCCTAGACCTGGTGTTCGTCCGACTCGTCGGACGAACGCTTGCGGTCGCGCTCCCGGAGAAACCTCGTGAGCTCGGCCGCGAGCGTCTCTCCGCTCGGCAGCTCACCGCTCTCGCTGAACGACTCGATCGTGTCCGCCCGGCGCTCGAGCTCCTCGACGTAGGCCTGCGTGTCCGGATCGGAGGCGACGGCCTCGCTCACCTGCGACTCGTACTCGTCCTCGGCGTCGTCGAGCTCGGTCGTCTCGATCGGGACGCCGACGAGGTCCGAGAGACGCACGCAGAGCGCCTTCGCCGCCTTCGGGCTCGGCGCGAGCGAGACGTAGTGCGGCACGGCCGACCAGAGGCTGACGGAGCGGAGCTCGGCCGAGCGGCACGCGTCGTGGAGGACACCGACGATGCCCGTCGGGCCCTCGTAGCGGGAGAGCTGGAGACCCAGTTCCTCGACGAGCTGCGGGTCGGTGGCCGCGCCCGTGACCGGTGCGGGACGGGTGTGCGGGACGTCCGCGAGGAGGGCTCCGAGCGTGACGACGAGCTCGACCTGGAGCTCGCGGGCGAGGCCGACGACGAGGTCGGTGAACGCGCGCCAGCGGTAGTTCGGCTCGACGCCGAGGAGGATGACCGCGTCGCGCTCCGTGCCCGGGATCTCCCCGTGGAAGAACGCGTTCTCGGGCCATTCGATGTGGCGTGTCAGCCCCTCGTCGAGGCTCACCGTCGGACGGACTGCCTGGAAGTCGACGAACGCCTCGGGATCGATGTCGGCGAACCGCGTCGCCTCCCACTGGCGGGCGAGATAGCCAGCCGCGACCGTCGCCGCCTGGCCCCCGTCGTTCCAGCCCCGGAAGGCGGTGATCATCACCGGGTTGCGGAGGCTCGGACGCTCGTCGATGCGGAGGTCGTCGGACGCGATGCGTCCTAGCGTAACCGCAGGGGCTCGCCGACCCGCTCGACGCGCTCGGATGCCGTGGCGAGGAGGGGCTGCGGCGGCCGCCAGAGAACGTGCGCCGTCGCGACCGTGAGGCCCCAGATCGCCGCGCCGAGGGTCACGTGCACGAGCACGAGCCCCCACGGCAGCGCGTTCCGATACTGGATCTCGCCGACGAGCATCTGCACGAGCAGCACGGCGAGGAGCACGCCCGCGAGCCGCAGCACACCCGGTGCCTCGCGCCGCGACTGCAGCAGCTGCCATCCGACGAGCAGGAAGCCGAGACCGAAGACCGCGGTCGCGCGGACGTGGACGTACACGGTGTCCGAGATCTCGAGCCCGAGCCGGTCGACGGCGTCGTCGGCGCCGGGGTGCGGGCCCGAGGCGGTCGCGATCGCACCGGTGACGACCATCGCAGCGCAGCCGACGACCCCGACGACGGCGACGAGGCGCAGCCAGCGCGGCGCGACGGGCGCGCCGAGGCCGCGGGCGTGACTCCAGGCCTCGAGGGCGACGACGACCGAGAGGGCGACGACGACGAGCGCGAGCAGGAAGTGCGTCATGACGGCGAGCGGGTGGAGGTCGAGGATCACCGTCAGCCCCCCGAGCGGGATCTGCGCGACCGTCCCGAGGAACGCCGCGAGCGCCGTCCGCCGCACCCAGGGCGCGAGGCCGGCGACGCGGCGCGCTGCGAGCCAGGCGACGAGTGCGGCGAGGATCCCTCCCAGCGCGACGACGCGGTTCCCGAACTCGACGATCGCGTGGAAGTCCTGCGCCGGAAACGGCGTCGAGCCGCAGCGCGGCCAGTTGTCGCAGCCGAGCCCTGACCCCGTCAGGCGGACGAACGCTCCGGACGCGACGACGAGCCCCAGCGCGACGACGGCCGTCACGGCGAGCTGGAGGAACCGGTCGGGCGTGACGGGCCCGCGGAGCCGGGCGGGCACCCTCACCCGAGGGATACTCCCGTGCCTTCCGCGACGTGCCCGATCGCGTGCAACGGCAATCCTGCGGCCGCGTAGGTCGCCTCGACGACCGCGCGCTTCTCCGTCGCGAGGGTCACGAGCAGCCCTCCCGCCGTCTGCGGGTCGTACGCCAGTGCCTCGAGCTCCGGCGGCGCGTCTGACGTGACGTGGGGCCCGGCGAACTCGCGATTCCGGCGGTCGCCGCCGGTGCGCACACCCGCGGCGGCGAGCTCGAGCGCACCGGGGAGCGCAGGCAGCGCGTCGGCGACGAGCTCCAGGCGGACGCCGGACCGCGCGGCGGTCTCGTGGGCATGGCCGAGGAGGCCGAAGCCGGTCACGTCGGTGACCGCATGCGGACCGAAGGGCCGCAAGGTGTCCGCCGCGTCGCGGTTCGACTCGCACATCGCCGCCGTCGCCGCCTCGAGCGCACCGCCGGGCGCGACGCCGTCCCGCACGCCCTGGAGCACGAGCCCGGTTCCGAGCGGCTTCGTCAGGAAGACGACGTCACCGGGCCGCGCGGTGCTCTTCAGCCAGACGCCGTCCGGATGAACCGTCCCCACGACCGCCAGGCCGTACTTCGGCTCGTCGTCCCGGATCGTGTGACCGCCGGCGAGGATCGCGCCCGCCTCGCGCGTCGCCTCGGCGGCGCCCGCGAGCACCTCGCCGAGCACCGCGACGGGCAGCTCCTCGGGGAACGCGGTGACCGAGAGCGCGAGGAGCGGTCGGCCGCCCATGGCGAAGACGTCGTTGAGGGCGTTCGTCGCAGCGATCCGCCCGAACGTGCGTGGGTCGTCCACGACGGGGGGGAAGAAGTCGACGGTGAAGACGAGCGCCGTCTGGTCGTCCAGCCGGTACACGGCCGCGTCGTCGGCGGGGTCGAGACCGACGAGCAGGTCGGTCGCCTCCGCCGGGACGATCCCCTCGAGGAGCTCCTCCAGCCGAGCCGCGGAGTACTTCGCCGCGCACCCACCCGCCTTCGCGAGGCTCGTGAGACCGTCGGTCGCGCTCATCTCGATCCGAGTGTACGGGCCGGTATGCGAGGATCGGCTCTGTGCCGAGCGCCCTCGTCACCGGTGGCTCCTCGGGCATCGGCCTCGCGATCGCCCGCATGCTCCGCGAGGAGGGCTACGACCTGACACTGGCGGCGCGCAAGCCGGAGCGCCTCGAGGCGGCCGCGAGCGAGCTCGGCGCGACCGCGGTCGCGGCCGACGTCCAGCACGAGGACGACTGCGCGCGACTCGTCGCAGAGCACCTCGCGGCGCACGGAGGCCTCGACGTGCTCGTCAACTCGGCCGGGGTGGGAATCGCCGGCCGGATCGGCGACGCGCAGACGAAGCACTTCGACCTCCAGCAGTCCGTCAACCTGCGCGGCGCATTCCTCGTCACCCGCGAGGCGCTTCCCGCCTTGCGCGAGGCGAAGGGCTACGTGATCAACCTCGCCTCGATCGCGGGCACGCTGCCGACGCCTGGTCTCGCCGCGTACGGCGCGGCGAAGGCGGCGCTGATCTCTCTCACCCGCTCGCTCGACCGCGAGGAGACGGAGACAGGCGTGCGCGTGACCGCGCTGTGCCCCGGCTTCGTCGACACCCCGATGGCCAGCTGGACGGGCATGGCGGGCGACGAGATGATCCAGCCCGAGGACTGTGCGGAGCTCGTCCGCTCGCTCCTCCGCCTGACCCCGGCCGCGCGCGTGCCGGTGCTCGTGGTCGAGCGCGCGGGCGGCGACACGGCGTAGCCCCACCGGAAGGCGTAGGCAACGGTTGTGTTGCTGCAACACAGCGGTGCCAGCCCCCGGCGGAAGACAACGCTTGTGTTACTTGAACACAAGCGTTGTCAGAGCGCGAGGAGCGGGTACCCGCCGCCGCCCTCGAGACAGTCGACCGCGAGGAGCGCGACGCCGAGGTCGCCCGTCCAGAGCGAATAGCGCCCGTGTCCGCGCTCCTCGCGGGCCCGTTCGACCTGCGCGAGGGCGTGCACGCCGAGCCGCCGCGCACGATCGAGCCACAGCTCGTCACCTGTCCGCGCGAACACCGCGAGGAGGGCGTACGCGCCGGAGGCCGTCCCGTGACAGATCGACGAGCCCTTCTCCGGCCCGTGCGGGCCTGCGTGCCAGACGAGCTCCGCGCCGGCGAGCAGCAGCTCCTCGTCGAGGAATGGCGCGGTCGAGGAGAGGATGCCCGGCGCGCCGTCGCACCACTGCACCTGCAGCTCGCCGCCTTCCTCGACGCGCCAGGGCCAGTTCGCGACGCCGTCCTCGACGACGGCTGTCCGCGCGAGGATCGCCGCCGTCTGACGCTCGAGCTCGCGGCGGCGCTCGTCGTCCAGCAGCGGCCGGAGCGCGAGGACGTTGCCGACGAGGCCGTGCGCCGGGCCGAGCCCGCGGTAGGCGTCGCCGTAGAGGCGCTGCACCCAGAGGCCCTCCTCGTCCCGGCGCGCGAGGAGGGCGTCGGCGGCCTCGTCCCACGCGTCTCGCCAGCGGTCGTCTCCGGTCCACTCCAGCATGGCGCGTGCGGCGACGAGCGTCCCAGGCGTGCCCCACATCAGATCGTCGGCGTCGTTCAACACGTTCGCGCGGACGAGGCGCTCGACGTCGCCGGCGAGCTCTGTCGTCCCTCGCAGCCGCCAGGCGACGAGCGCGACGCCCGTCTCGCCCGAGAGGAGCGACGACTCGCGCGGCGTCGGCAGCTCGATCCCCTGCATGAAGTCGGGCTCCTCCCGCTCGAGAGCGAGGACGTCCCTCGCGAGCGTCTCGAGATCGAGGCGTGTCTCCACGAGCTCACGCCGCCGCAGGATGTCGAGTGCGAGGACGACGCCGGCGGCGCCGACGTAGAGGCACTTCAGCGGCGTCGCGGCCCGCCAGCCGTCCCACTCGTCGGCGGGCCACAGCCGGCGCGGGCCGCCGTAGTGGCGCTCGACGTCGGCGACGATCTCCCGCACGGCGGCAGCGACGCGCTCCGCGTCCCACGTCTCGTCCGTGAGCGGCTCGAACGCCTCGCGCGCGTAGAGCATGGGTCTGTCTACCCTGGCGTCAGCTCACCGAGTGTCTCGTCGCCGCCCGTGAGGCCGAGCCGCCCGTAGAGCGCGAGCTTCGAGCGCGAGTCCTCGATGTCGAGGAGGCGGAGCGTCAGCTGGCCGATCCGCTCCTCGGGCCCGAACGCGGCGTCCTCCACGCGCTCCATCGA
This sequence comes from uncultured Actinomycetes bacterium, assembly GCA_963791895.1. Taxonomy (GTDB): domain Bacteria; phylum Actinomycetota; class Thermoleophilia; order Gaiellales; family Gaiellaceae; genus Gaiella. Next base: position 8,273 of record CAWBTY010000002.1, on the reverse strand, counting down.
GAGCCGCTCGGGGTGGTACGTCGCGTTCTCGGAGACGGTGTCGAGCACCGTGTAGTCGTCGCCGCGACGCAGCTCGACGGTCACCTCGCCGGTGATCGCGCCCCCGACCCAGCTCGAGAGGCTCTGCCTGAGCATCAGCGCCTGCGGGTCGAACCACCGCCCCTCGTAGAGCAGGCGCCCGAGGCGACGTCCCTCCGTCCGGTACGCGTCGATCGTCGCCTCGTTGTGGACCGCGTTCACAAGCCGCTCGTAGGCGAGGTGCAGGAGCGCCATGCCCGGCGCCTCGTAGATCCCGCGGCTCTTCGCCTCGATGATCCGGTTCTCGATCTGGTCCGACGTGCCGAGACCGTGGCGGCCGCCGATCGCGTTCGCCTCGCGGACGAGCGCGACGTGGTCTCCGACCTGCGTCCCGTTCAGCGCCACGGGCCAGCCCTCCTCGAAGCGCACGCGCACCGTCTCGGGCTCGATCCCGACCGCCTGGTCCCAGTGCCGGACGCCCATGATCGGCTCGACGAGGTGGAGCGAGCGGTCGAGCAGCTCGAGCTCCTTCGCCTCGTGCGTCGCACCCCAGATGTTGGCGTCGGTCGAGTAGGCCTTCTCCGCGCTCGCCCGATACGGCAGGTCGCGCTCGGCGAGCCACTCGCTCAGCTCCGCCCGCCCGCCGAGCTCGGCGACGAAGAGCGGGTCGAGCCACGGCTTGTAGATCCGCAGGGCGGGGTTGGCGAGGAGCCCGTAGCGGAAGAACCGCTCGATGTCGTTGCCCTTGTAGGTCGAGCCGTCCCCCCAGACGTCCACCCCGTGCTCGCGCATCGCCTGGACGAGCATCGTCCCCGTCACCGCCCGCCCGAGCGGAGTCGTGTTGAAGTAGGTCTTCCCTCCGGACGAGATGTGGAACGCGCCGCAACGGAGCGCGACGAGCCCCTCGTGCACGAGCTGCGGCTTGCAGTCGACGAGCAGCGCCTCCTCGGCGCCGACCTCGCGCGCCCGCCCCGGGACGCCCGCGATGTCCGGCTCGTCGGCCTGGCCGAGGTCGGCCGTCAGCGCATACGGGATCGCGCCCTTCTCGCGGATCCACGCAACGGCGACGGTCGTGTCGAGACCACCCGAGAAGGCGATCCCGACGCGCTCGCCGACGGGCAGCGCGCTGAGGATCCGCGACATGCGCCGAGCATAGGAGAAGGACGGCTAGGCGACGGCCGCCTGCTGCCGCCCGGCAGCGGCTCGCAGCCGGCGGCCGACCTCGACCACGTCGCCGATCACGACGAGAGCCGGCGTCGGGAGCGCGGCGGCCAGCGCGGGCAGCTCCTCGAGCGACCCGCTCACCGTCTCCTGGTGGGGCAGCGTCCCGTTCGCGACGACCGCGGCGGGCGTGGACGCGTCGAGACCCGCGGCGACCAACCCGGCCGCGAGCTCGAAGAGGCGCCCGAGGCCCATGAAGAGGACGATCGTGCCGCCGTCGCGCGCGAGGGCGGCGAGCGCCTCGGGATCGTCCGGCACGCCGTGCCCGTTCGCGATCGTGATGCGATCCGAGACACCTCGATGCGTGACCGGGATCAGCGCGGCCGCCGGGACCGCGGCGATGCTCGAGACACCGGGTGTGACCGTGAACGGAACGCCGGCCGTGGCGAGGGCGAGCGCTTCCTCGCCGCCGCGGCCGAAGACGAACGGATCGCCGCCCTTGAGCCGCACGACATCGAGCCCCGCGCGGCCGTACTCGACGAGCAGAGCGTCGATCTCCGCCTGGCGGAGCGGCGCTCGCGAGATGAGCAGGGCGTCACCGGGGGCCTCTGCCACGAGCTCCGGCGAGACGAGCGCGTCGTAGACGAGCACGTCGCACGAGCGGACGAGCTCGAGCCCGCGGGCAGTGATCAGGCCAGGGTCGCCGGGTCCTGCGCCGACGAGGTGGACGCTCACGAGAGCGCCCGCTCGACGAGCCGCTCGAAGTACGCCTTGCGGTCGTCGTAGGTCGGGAGGCTCGTCTTCGCCCAAGGTCGCAGTGCCCGCAGCTGGCGGGCCAGATCGGCGTGCGCAGGGCCGATCTCGGCCGCGATCCGGTCGCGGAGCCACTTCGCGAGCGCGGGCGACGCTCCGCCCGTCGAGACGGCGACGGAGATCGGGCCCTGCCGATGGATCGCAGGGAGGATCACGGTGCACTTGGCGGGGTCGTCGACGACGTTGCAGAGGAGTGATCGCGCGGCCGCAGCATCGGCGACGCTCGCGTTGAGGGCCTCGATCTCGGTCGCCGCGACGACGAGGTAGCGGCCGTCCAGGTCGTCCGCCTCGTACGGTCGGGCGAGCCACGTGACGGGGAGCGCGCGGACGTCGTCCCGGATGCGCGGAGCGACCACGGTCACGGCGGCCCCGCACTCGAGGAGCCCTCTCACCTTCTCGAGCGCGATGCGGCCGCCGCCGACGACGAGCACGCTTCGGCCCTCGAGGTCGAGGCAGGCCATGTAGTACTGCTTCTCGGGCACGCGTCAGGTCCCGACGGCGTGGAGCCGCACGCCCTGGCGGTCGAGCCGGAGGGCGATCTCCCTGCCACCCACGGTCAGCGCGAGGCCGAAGGCGCCGGGCCCGTTCGCGGTCACGACGACGTCGTCGAGCACCTGCCCCGAGAGCGAGCGCAGCGCTTCGGTCACCTCGGCGGCGCTCGCGCCGACCTCCCTCCCCGTGGGGAGCTTGCGGTAGAGCCGGGTCGCGGCGCTCTCGCCGCCGGGCCCGTAGACGGCACGTAGCCGCCCGGACTGGAGCGCGAGCCCGAGCAGGCGGTCGAGCTCGTCGATTCCCGCGTCGCTCGGCCCCTCCCCCGCGAGCTGCCCGCGAAGCTCCTCGAGACGCGAGCGGTACTCGCCGTCGGGCACCATCGCGAGCACCGCTTCGACCTCGCCGAGCGCGACCTCGAGCTCGGTGCCCTGGACGCGGAGCGGTGCCTCAGTGCTCGTCACGACCGGCCTCCCCGAGAATCGCGTGGAGCTCGTGCTCGAAGCCGCCCGTCTCGATCGAGCAGTGCATCCCGCACTCCTTCGGCGCGTCGGTCTCCCACCACCAGCGGCCGGCCCGATGCGACTCGCCGGGACCGATCGCGCGCGTGCAGGGCGCGCACCCGATCGACGTGTAGCCCTGCTCGTAGAGAAGATGCGTCGGCACCTCGTTCTCGCGCAGATAGTCCCAGACCTCGTCCTCCGTCCATTCCGCGAGAGGATTGAGCTTCACGATCGCGTCGTGGTCGTGGTCGACCTCGACCTTGCGAATGTCGGACCGGGACGCCCACTGGTCGCGCCGCAGCCCGGTGACCCACGCCTCGAGCCCGTCGAGCACCCGGTTGAGCGGCTGCACCTTCCGAACGTTGCAGCAGAGGAGCCGCTCCTCGACCGAGTTGCGGAAGAGGTTCGGCCCGTGCCGGTCGACGAGACGCTGCAGGTGGTCGGCGCGCGGCGAGACGAGCTCGAGGCGAAGACCCGGGTACCGCTCGCGGAGCCGCTCGACGAGGTCGAACGTCTCCTGTGGCAGCCGGCCGGTGTCGATCGAGAAGACACGGACCTCGGGGTCGATCGCGTAGGCCATGTCGATCAGCGCGACGTCGCCCTCCTGGAAAGCGGTCGAGACACCGAGTGCGCTCCCGAAGCGATCGAGTGCCCATTCGAGCAGCTCCCACGGCTCGCGACCCTCGAACTCGATCGAGAGCTCGCCCGGCTTCGAGGTCGTCGATCAGGTGGGTGCTCATGCTGCGGCCTCCTCGGTGGCGCGGGTGGGTACGGGCTCGATCCCCGCAAGCGTTCCGAGCTCGCCGTCGCTCAGGCGCCGTGCGAAGCGGGGGAAGCTCTCGCTGGGCTCCCGGCCGTCGAGCCAGCCGCCGACGAGCCCGACGACGACGTCGTCGAGCAGGTCGGTGCGCACGCGGCGGAACACGGCGCGCGCGATCCCGGCATCCCGGCCGAGGCCGCCGCGCAGGTAGACGTCGTAGGCCTGGTGGCGCTTGCCGTCCTCGTCGCGGACCGTGCTGCCCTGGAAGCCGAGGTCGCCCACCCAGTGCTGGGCGCAGGCGTGCGGGCAGCCGTCGAGGTGCAGCTTCAGGTCGGCGACCTCGTCGCCGAACCTCGTCTCGAGCCCCTCGACGAGTGCGGCGAGGCGGGTCTTCGTCTCGGTCACCGAGAAGTTGCAGTGCGGCTCGCCTGTGCACCCGATCGAGCCTGCGCGGATCGGGTTGACATCGGTCGGGAAGCCGAGCTCGCCGAGCCGGACTTGCACGTGCTCCACGTCGTCCGCCGCGACTCCGGTGAGGACGAGGTTCTGCTGGCGCGTCACCCGCAGGTCGGTGCCGGACGCGGCAGCGAGCTCGGCAAGCCCGATCATCTGCGTCCCGCTCACGAGCCCCACGTGCACCGGCACGCCCACCGTCCGCGCGCCGTCGTGCTGGCGGCCGACGCCCATGTGGTCGTGATCGGTCACCGGGTGCGGCGGGAGGCTGAAGTCGGGCAGCCTGCGCCCCAGACGCTGCTCGACGTGCGCGCGCATTCCCTCCGGGCCGATGTCGTCGACCATGAACTTGAGCCGCGCCTTGACGCGCGAGACGCGGTAGCGGAGGTCCTCCTGCCAGGCGTCGATCAGCGCGCGCAGCACCGGCAGCGCCTCGTCCTTCGCGACGAAGACGCCGAGCTCGCGGGCGAGCCGCGGCACCGAGGAGAGCCCACCCCCCACGAGGATCCCGAAGCCCTCGACCCCGTCGTGGATCGCGCCGACGAGCGCGATGCAGTTGATCTCGGCAGCGTTGCACCGGTGTGCGCAGGCCGAGATCGTGATCTTGTGCTTGCGCGGAAGATCGCTGTAGTCCGGGTTGCCGTAGAAGAAGCTCGTCACCTCGTCGATCACCGGCGTCGCGTCGAAGAGCTCGTCGGCGGCGAGGCCCGCGACCGGACAGCCGGTGACGTTGCGGACCGCGTCCCCGCAGGCCCCCGCGGTCGTCAGCCCCGCTGAGTCGAGGCGGGCGAAGACGTCGGGCAGCGCCGGCAGCCGGAGGTGGTGGAGCTGGATCGTCTGCCGCGTGCTGAGCTCGCCGGCGTCCGACCCGTGCTCGACCGAGAGCTCGCCGATCGTGCGCAACTGCGCGACGCTCACCCGCCCCGCGGGCAGCTTGATCCGCAGCATGAACGTCCCGACCTTCGGCTTGTCGTGGTAGAGGCCCCACCACTTGAGCCGCACGATGTCCTCCTCCGGGATGTCCGCATAGCCTGCCGCGATCAGCGCCGGCAGCTCGCCCAGCATCCCGAGTGGGCTCTTCTCGCGCTTCAGCCGCTCGACCGAGTTCCGCTTGAGGACGAGCTCGAGCGTCGGTGGCTCGGCGCTCCGGGGGCGCCTGGCTGCGGGTGCCGCAGCTCGTCTTTCGTGAGTCGCCTCCCCGGCCATTACTTCAAAAGCTATAGCAACGTTACTTCATTCGAGCAAGTAACGAGGTGGGGAAGGCGGCTACGGCCGCGTCACAGCACGCGGTCGCCACATCCCCGGGAGGCCCGCGCTAGCTGACGGCGGCGACGGCGCGCTCGAGCTCGCGCGCCGAGAACGCACCCTCGAGCTTCGTGCGGATCACGCCCGTCCGGTCGACGACGTACGTGAACGGCTCGGTCGGGAGCTTCCACTCCTCGACCCACCGGTTGACGCCCTTGGCGGGGTCGTTGTCCTTGTAGATCTCGACGTGGATGAACCGGACCCCGTCCGCTCCGGGCTTCTTCCGGACCGCCGAGACGACGTCGACTCCCGGCCCACAGGTACGCGTCTGGCAGAACTGCGGGGTCGCGAACGTCACGACGAAGGGCTCCTTGGCGGCGAGGGCCTGGGCGATGCTCCTCTCGTAGAGGGCCTTGTCGGGGCGCCGAGAGGTCGTGAGCGCGGTGAGGTTGCCTCTCGTGCTGGCAAGCGTCGGCGACCTCGTCGGGAGCGCGCGATCACCGACGGACGGAGCGGCGCTCCGCTTGCGCACGACGACGTTGCCGAGAGCCTGGATCTTGCGGCCGCCGACAGGCTCGGCCAGGAACCAGTACGTGCCGGGGCTCGGGGCCTCGAACGACGTGACGTAGATGCCGCCGACGTCCGCCGTCGAGCCGCCCGGCACGCCGATGGGCTCGAGGCGCGCCGTCGCGGTGGCGAACGGAACCTGCTTCAGTCCTCGCGAGACCCAGACCCGCGCGGTGGGGCGCTCGACGACGCGCGACTGCTTGTCGACGACGAGGAACGAGACGCGGTTGCGCCCCACCTGGTGGTCGGAGGTGCCGGCGACGACCGCCACGTCCTCACCGGGAGCGCGCCAGAGCGCCTCGAGCGTCCCCTCGGCCGGTGTCGCCGTCGTGCCGGTCGCCGCGTCGCTCGTGGCATCGTCCGAGCCGCCGCAGCCGGCACCGACGAGTGCCGTGCACACGAGGACGAGCACGGCGACCGACGAGCGCCTCACACGCCCAGGGTAGCCGCAGACCGATCGCGGAAGGGTGCTAGTCGCCGTCCGAGAACGTGCGCGTGCCCGGCAGCCTGAACTGCGCGAGCCAGGCTGCGACGAGCGCCAGGTTCACGAGTGCGAAGGTCACTCTTGCTCTGTTCACCACGAGCCTCCTTTCCTCAGAAGCGGACGACGGACAGCGCTTCGGCGGCATTGCGGTACCAACGCGCTGCCTCGCGAGCGTCTCCGCGACGCTCGGCCAGCTCTCCCAGCGCGACCCATGCTCCCGTCCGGTGCGCGATCGACTCCATCTGCTCGAAAGCAGCGTCGGCGGCCCGGAAGCACTCCTCCGCCTCGTCGAGGCGTCCCCGCTCCAGCAACGAGCGGCCCAGCACGAGGTTCGACTGGCCGATCTCGTCGAGGAAGTCGTCCCGACCGTCGAGCAGGTCGAGAGCCTTGCGTGCGTTCTCGTCCGCCGCCTCGTGGTCGCCGAGGTGCTCGTGGACGGCCGCGAGGCTTCCCAGGGCCTGCGCGGCGTCCGGCTGCGAGCCGGCCTCGACGGCGAGGGCGAACGACGTGGTCAGGTGCTCGATCGCCTGCTCGGGATGGCCGAGCAGGAGCTGGAGGCCGCCGAGGTTCAGCATCAGCCGGCCGGTGTTCCGCTCGTCGTTCAACTCCTGGTAGATCGACTTCGCCTGCTGCGCGTACTGGCGGGCGAGCACCCAGTGACCCATCTTCTCGGCCACGAGCGAGGCCTGGAAGTAGCTTCCGGCGACGATCCGGGGATCGTCCATCCCCTGCGCGAGCTCGAGCGCGCGCTCGACGTCCTCGCGCGCGGCCTCGTAGTCGGCCTGGCGGCGACGGCACCGCGAGCGCCACGCGAGGATCCGGGCACGCAACAGGTCGCATGGGAGCCCCGACCGCTCCGCGAGCGCGAGCGCCTCGTCGAAGAGCCCGATCGCCGTCGGGATGCTCGAGATCCGGTAGCGGCAACAGCCGAGCCGGAAGAGCACGTCGGCGCGGTCGACGTCGGAGAAACCCTGCAGCTCGGTCAGCTCGCGCGCGAGCTGGAGCACCTCGATCGCCTCGCGCGCCGAGCCGAGCTCCTGCAACGACCAGCCCTCGCCGGCGAGCGCCCGCACCTCGAGCTCGGGCGAGCCGAGCTCGGCGATCTCCGCCCGGGCGGCCCGGAAGGTCTCGACGGCCTCCTCGTCGCGGTGCGCCTCGGCGAGCGCCTCGGCCCGTGCGAGGAGCGCCTCCACGCGATTGCGGACGTCGAAGGAGACGCCGTGGAGGAGGAACTGCGCGTCGACGTCGAGCCGCTCCGCGAGCCAGGCGACCGTCTCGTCCGTCGGCCGTGTCTTGCCGAGCTCGATCTGGCTGACGTACTCCTTGGAGAACCGGTCGCCGGCGAGCGCGGTCTGCGTCAGGCCGGCTGCGACGCGAAGCGCGCGCAGGCGCTCACCGATGCCACGCGCCGGCGCCGCGACGCGGGCAGCGTGCGGAGTCGTGGCGGCCGCATCGCCCATACCGCTCGAACTCAAGCCGGTGCTCCCGGGGATGCCGTCCCCCGTGGGGGTGAAACGCTCTGGGCAGGCGAGTGACTCATGTGAAGCGCAGCATACCCAGGATCACTTGACCGAGCTACTTGACTTTTCTCGACATGGCCCCTACAGTCCGGTGACCAGGCACCGATCCAGACGCCAGGATCGGTGCGCGGGGCGCCCCAACGGGAACCGGCGCCGTACGGAGAACAGCGTGGCTGGGCCGCAGAGCCACGAGCTTCGTCCGGAGCCCCCAGAGGAGCAGCCTCCTTCGAAACGCCCCCGGAAGCCGCAGCCGGGGGCGT
>CAWBTY010000001.1:0-34709 GCA_963791895.1 uncultured Actinomycetes bacterium | reverse complement strand
AGCTGCGCGACGGTCAGGGTCCGCGTCAGCCTCACGACGTCGGCGTACGAGAGGGCCCCGAGCCACTCGCCGTTGTACCGGATCTCGGTTCGCTCGCGGTCGAGAATCCGGAACGCCTGCTCCGCGAACGCCCGCGCGTTCTCGTCGAGCACGTCGTCGGCCAGAATCGGGCGCTCCTTCGAGCGGCCCGACGGGTCGCCGATCCTGGCCGTGTAGTCGCCGATGATCAAGACCACCGTGTGACCCTCGGCCTGGAACCCGGCCAGCCTGTCGAGGACGTAGGCGAACCCGAGGTGGATGTCGGGCCCCGTCGGATCGATGCCGAGCTTGACGCGGAGCGGGGTCCCGCGCCGCAGCTTCTCCGCGAGAAGCCCCTCGGGGAGGACGTCGACGGCGTCCCTGGTGAGGCGCTCGAGCGTGCCGGTGCTCACGGGGAGCCGATTGTAGAGGCGCGGCGCCGCGCCCCCGTGCGGCGTGAACTTCCTACTTCGCCCCGAAGAGCCGCGCGAGGAACCCCGGCCGCTTGCCGTGGTCGTGCTCCGAGTGCTCGTGGCTGTGCGTCGTGCCGTCGGCGTGCACGTGCTCGTGCGGTTCCGGGTGGTCGTGGTCGGCCGTCGTGCCTTCCGGGTCGGTGTGCGCGGAGGGCTCCGGCGCGTCGTGCGTCTGGTCGCTCACAGCAGGCCTCCCGTGGCCGAGGGTCGTTCGCCCGAGCATAGACCGGCCGAGGCGGCGGGCCGGCTCGGGTCTCAGAACGGATACGCGACGAGGCTCCAGGCTGCGGCCGCGTACCAGATCCCGAACGCGAGGCTCGCGAGCCCGAGCACCGGGGCGACCCGATTGACGCTCGACGTCACCGGGCGCGTCGAAAGCGTGAGACCGAAGCCGGTCGTCACGAGCGTCATGGAGACCGCCGTGAAGAGCGCGAGGACGAGCAGCGAGGCGACCGCGAGGGCCGTCGAGGGGATGGCGGCGAGCAGGAGCACGCCCACGCCCGCGCTCCCGCCGATGCCGTGCACGAGCCCGATCCCGAACGCACCGAGTGGTGTTCGCACCGGGTGCCGGTGATGCTCGTGCGCGTGCGGGTGTGCGTGCAGGCTGAAGAAGCCGTGGCGCCAGCGGACGAGGAGGCGGAGCGCGAGATAGACGATCAGCGCCGCGACGGCCGTCTCGGCGCCCTGCTGCAGCCGCGCCGGGAGGTACTCCTGGAAGAGCAGGATCGGGAGCCCGAAGAGGACGAGTGTGAGGGCGTGACCCATGCCCCAGAACGCCCCCAGCCGTGCTGCCGCGTGGCTCGACGCCCGCTGTCCCGACGCGACGAGCGTCGTCACCGCCGCGATGTGATCCGGATCGGTGGCGTGCCGGAGCCCGAGCAGCACGGCGACGAGGATGATGACGGCGACCGACGCACCGCTCGAGAGATGGATGATCTGATCGTCGAGTCCGAGCATGTCTCTCCTCCGATTATCCGTGGTTGGCTCAGGCGATCCCGGGTAGCGCTCGCACCGTCATGGCCACGCCGACGACGAGGATCACGAGGGCGCTCACGGTCGGGAGCGCCCGCACGAGCGGCCCGTCGAAGCTCAGGCGGCTGAAGGTCTGGCGGGCGCCGATCGCGAGCAGGCCGATGCCCGAGATCACCGCTGCGAGCCCCACGCTGAAGGCGACGATGAGAACGAGGCCGAACGCGACTCGATGGAGCGAGATCGCGGCGAGGAGGACGACGAGCGCCGTCGGGCACGGGATCAACCCGCCCGAGACGCCGACGGCGATCAGCCCGCGCGCCCCGCTTCCGTCCCGCGGCAGGTGGGCGCGTGCGTGCTCCTCCTCGGTCATGCCCGCGTGGTCGTGGTCGTGGCCGTGCGTGGTGATGGTGAGGTGTCTGACTGAAGTCGGACACCGCGTGACCCCCCGGCGCGAGGGCGGCGAGGATCCGCTGCCGGAAGACGGCGATGCCGACGAGCACCACGAGCACCGCCGAGACGAGGTTGAGCCAGGGATAGAGATCCTCGGGGACGATGAGCTCCGAGAGCCCGAGCGTCACGATTCCGAGCGCGAAGACGCCGATCGTGTGCGTCACGGTGACGATCCCACCGAGAAGCAGCGCGTCGCGCGGGCGCCCGCGCGTCCCCACGAGGTACGCCGTCACGATCGCCTTCCCGTGCCCCGGCGTGAGCGCGTGGGCAGCGCCCCAGAACATCGCCACGAGGAGCGAGAGCGCGACCACGCCGACCGTGAGCTCCTGCTCCTCGATCAAGCGCGCGAAGCCGCCTTCGGAGGCGGCTGGCGTACGGGGGGCGGCCGCCTCCGAGGGACGATCGAGCGACGGCGCCACCAGGTCGCCGCCCGGTGCGAACCGCGCCTCCGCGGCTCGCACGTCGAGTGGGCTCGCAACGCGATCCTGCGGATAGGAGCGGAGGCGCCCGCTGATCCCGCGGCTCGGCGCGGTCGACGCGGCGATCGTCGCTCCGCCGTGGGCGCGGATCACGAGCTCGCGCCAGCCGAGTCGCTCCCCGTAGACCTCGTTGCGCAGGGACACCGAGTGCTCCTTGCCGCGACGCACGGTGCCGGCGGCGAGGACGAGCTCGAAGCGCGTCGTGCGGAGACCCGCGGTGCCCGAGGGGAACGCGAGCCGGCGCTCGACGGCAACCAGACGGCGCGTCCGGCCGTCGACGGAGAGGACGAGACCGGACGTGACCGCCTGAGCCAGCCGATCGGCGTAGCGCACCCGACCAACGGCCGTCACGTCGTCGCGGGCCTGGAACGTCGGGATCTCGGCGAGGTCGAGAACGTAGTGGACGTAGGCGCGGTCGCCGGTGAGGACGACCTCCGCATAGTGGTTCGTCGTGAAGTTGCCGAGCGGGTGTGCCGCCGCGACGCCGGCGGCGACGAGTGCCGTGACCGCAGTCGCGAGGACGATCGCGAGGCGCTTCATGCGGCTGCTTCGCCCCCTGCGAGCGATCGGTTCGGCTCCAGTGCCCGAGCCGCCACCGGTGCCCAGCGGATCGAGAAGCTCGGGTCGAGCGCGAGCGCCCTGCGGTACCACATCCGCATCGCAGGGCGGTCGCCTGCGCACCCGGCCGCGTACCCTCGATGGAAGTAGAGGAGCCCGTCCTTCGTGCCGAGCCGGAGCGCGCGGTCGAGCCAGCGCGTCGCCTCCGCGCAGCGTCCGGCGCGCGCGAGCGCCCAGCCGAGCGCGTCGTCGCCGTGGATCGAGGGCCGGTTCGCCCGTGCCCGCCGGGCCACACGCACCGTCTCCGCCGGCGCGACCCGATGATCCGCGCGGAAGACGGCCGACTCGAGGTCGACGCCGATCCCGTTGGTCTCGAGCAGTCGGTCGATCGCCGCCACGACGTGCACGCTGCCGCCGCGCCTCCGCCTTCCGCCCCTGTCGGTCGAGGAGCTCGCCGTGGAGCGCGACGAGCTGCGGCAGCGGCACGGCGGTCGCCGCGCGCTCGGCGGTCGCGACGGCCGCGTCGAATCGCCCGCGCGCCGCCTCGATCCGGGCGCGCTGCTCGAGTGCAAGGACGTACCCGGGGAAGATCGTCAGTGCCGCGCCCACGTGCCGCGAGGCACGGTGCACCCGACCCGAGCCGAGCTCGAGCTTGGCGAGCTCCACGTGCGTCCACGCGGTCGGCTCGGGTGCTCCGCCCGCCGCGTCGAGGGCGAGCGTCATCGCGGAGATCGCGCCGGGCCGGTCGCCGGTGAGCTCGCGCGCATAGGCAATGCGGGCGTACGACGCGAGCGCCGGCTTGACCGCGACCATCCGCTCGAAGGCCGCGAACGCCTCCTCGTAGCGACCCAGCTCGAGCAGAGCGTCACCGACGACGCCGTGCGGGCGGCTTGCGTCCGGGGCGAGACGCCGCGCGCGGCGTCCGAGATCGAGCGCGCCGCGGAAGTCGTGCCGGATCAGGGCGAGGTTGCCGAGACCCAGCGTCACGGCCGGATCGCGCGGCCGGGCCGCGAGGGCGCGCCGCAGGGCACGCTCGGAGAGTGGAAGGAAGGTCGGGTCGCCGGTCTCGCGCCAGCGGAGCTGGTACGCGAGACCGAGCGACCCGAGACGGTCGGGATCGCCGGAGCCGGAACTGAGCTCCGCCTCGAGCTTCGCGACCGTCGCCGCCGTGCCGCGGCCGCGGCCGAACCCCGAGAGCGCCGTCTCGAGGTCGATCCGCGGCGCGGCCCCGGCGGTCGCACCGGTAGGGCGGGGCTCGTTGAGGACGCCGCCGAACAAGCTGCCCAGCGCAAGCACCGCCGCCACTGCGCCTCCCCCGAGCAGCATCGCTCCCAGTCTCACCGAGCCCCTCCCCTCCTACCGGTGACCCGTGTGCGCGTAGCCCTGGTTGGGCGCCGCGACGTAGGGGAACCGAGGCAGGAACGCGTTCTCGTTCCTGTTCGCCTCGTCCGTCTCGCCGTTCCCGTCCGAGATCGTGTCGTTCGGGGGGCGGTTGCAGAGGCCGAGCAGCCCGTTCAGCACCGGCCCGTAGCCGCACGCGACCGCACGGAGCTCGATGTCGGTCACGTCGTCGGCGAGCCGACGGCCGTTCGGGAAGCCCTGCAGGTCGCCCGCGAGCACCCCGAGCCGGCTCGGGCTCGCGGTCGGCGGGACGGCGGTGTTCAGCCGCAACAGGTCCGCCCTTCGGTCGCCGGTGAACGTGAACGCCGAGCCGTTCGGCAGCTTCACGCCCGTCAGGAGCACGGCGACGAGATCCTGCCGGTTGTCCGTGTCGGTGTCCGGCAGGGCCGGGTAGAGGAAGTTCACGAGGCCTGCCAGCTCCGGCTTCAGGTAGTGCCGCTCGAACTGCCTGTCGTCGGCCGGGTCGGACGCGTTCCAGCGATCCTTCTGGCCGAGTGGGATGATCACCTCGTTGACGAGCGGATTGCCGAGCCGGGAGACCTGCACGAGCGGGCCGTTGGCGTCCACCGTGCCGTCACCGCGGAGGATCCGGATCTTCGGGCGGCTCGCGCTCGCGTAGACCCCGATGATCCCGTTCGCGTTGGGCGCTCCGACGAGATCCGTCTTCGGCACCTGTAGCGCGATCGTGTGCACGTTGTAGTTCCGCACCCCGTCCTTGCCCGGCTCGGCTGCGAGCGGGATCACGTGCGCCGGGTTGAACGGCCGTAGGCCGCCCAGGTCGAAGATCGACCCGAGGTCGACGAAGAACGGGTCGTCGCGCGGCCCCGCGAAGACCTGCCGGTCGGGACCGAGGCTCTGGACGCCCGCGTACGGGTCGTAGGTCGGGTTCGAGCGCGGCCCGATGTTCGCGGGCGGCACGACGAGGTTGCTCCCGATGATGTCGCGGTTGCGGGGCCCCTTGCCGGTGACGCGCGTGACGCTGTACGTCTGCTTCACGCTCAGGTCGGCGTCGTTGCCGTCCGAGCCGATCTGGCCGGTGTTGTAGAGAAACGTGTTCGGGTTCGTCAGCGTCGTCTCGAACCGGAACTCGTAGCTCACGTCCTCCTTCGCGTCGCCGTCGTTGTCGACGTGGAGCGCGTAGACGACCGTCGGATCGAACTTGAAGTAGTTCGGGCCTCCCGCCGGGTCCTCGAACGGGATGTAGTTCGCGACGAGCGTCACGGTCGACGCCTTGTCGGGGCTCACGAACGCGTAGACGTCCGTGTTGTCCGCCGCCGGATCGTCCGCGATGAGCGGCGCCTCCCGGTGGCTCGACGCGGTGCTGCTCGATGGGCCCCCGCCCACCATCACACCGGTGACCGCCGCGGCGACCGTCAGGCCGGTCGCGACCAGAAGTAGCGCACCCGTCTTCATCCCACTCTCCCTTCGGTTGGCACGGATGCAGCTGCTTCGCGCGGGCGGCCGGTTCGGTTCGGCAACTGCAGGTGTCCGACTGAAGTCGGACACCGGTTGTGGCGGGATCCGCTGTCGCGGATCCCGCCACTTGCACTTACGGCTTCTGCTGCCCCTTCGTGTTGTCGAACCCGGACTTCGGATCCGCCGCGTAGGGGAACGCCTTCTGCAGGTTCACGTCGTCGGCGTTGACGCCGTCGCCGAGCGGCAGCTTCGTTCCCTTGAGGAAGCCGCCGACCGCCTGCTCGGCGATGTCGATCACGTCGTCGCCGAGACGCCGGCCGTTGGGCCAGCCCTGGGTGTCGCCGCCGAGCACGCCGAGGCGGCTCGGGTTGGCGTTCACCGGGATGGTCGTGTTCAGGCGGATGACGTCCGCCAGCTTCGGGCCGGTGAAGTTCAGCTCCGGCACGCCGGTGAGCAGCACCGCGACGAGGTCGTCGCGGCCCGTCTCCGGAACGCCCAGCTTGTACAGCGTGTTGATCACCTTCGCGAGGATCGGCGAGGTGTAGTACTGCCGGTAGACGCGGTCGTTCCACGGCTGCCGGGCGTTCCACTGGTCCTTCAGCCCGGTCGGGATGATCACCTCGTTGACGAGCGGGTTGCCGAGGCGGTTCACCTGGACCCAGTTGCCTGCATCGCGCGACGGGCGGCCGTTGAACCGCGTCGTCACCTTGCGGCGGTCGACCGAGGCCCACACGCCGATCAGGCCGTTCCTCGCGTTCAGCGACGCGATCGGGACCTGCACCGCGAACGTGTGGACGCCGTAGCCGGCGAAGAAGTCCTTCCCGCCGCCCATGTTGCCGGTGCCCTTGCGGATCGCGACGAGATCGAAGATCGCGCCGATATCGCCGAAGAACGGATCGTCACGCTGGCCGGCGAACGCCTTCGAGGCGCCACCGTCGAACGAGAGGATCGACTTCGTCGCGAGACTCGAGTAGTCCTTGGTCGAGCGCGGCCCGATGTTGTTGGGCGGCGTCGTCCCTCTCGCGACCACGGTCGAGCGTCCCTTGCGGACGCGGGTCACCGTGTACGGCTGCGCGGTGTCGCCGAGGAAGAACTGACCCACCTTCCGGCGGAACTGGAAGTGGTAGGTCACGTCCGGCGCAACGTCGCCCGACGTGTCGATCTTCAGGCTGTACCGCGCGTTGGGCGAGAACGTGTACCAGTTGGGGCCTGCGGCGGGATCCTCGCCCGGGATCACGTTCGCCAGGATGGTCACGGTGCTCGGCTTGTCGGGGCTCCGGAACGCGTAGACGTCCGTGATGTCGGCCGAGGGGTCTTCCGCGATGAGCGGCGCCTCTCGGTGACTGGACGCGGTTCCGTCCCCCGGGCCGAGCGTGACCGCCGCGCCAACGGCGGCAGTGGTGATCGCAGCGGCGAGCGCCGCGATCGCGATGCCCTTGCGCATCGTCACGCTCCTTCGGTGGAGGTCGGTCATCGGCGCCTTGTTCGGAGCCCTCAGCGATTCGGTTCGGTCTCGCCGGCGACCGAACCGAATCGCAACCTTCGAGCGAATCTGGCCCATGCGGACGGGCGTCTCGGCCGTGGTACCGTGCGCCGACCCGGCGCCCACTGCCCTGCAGCCGCCCACCTGGTCGATGCGCAAACACCTCGCGCACCTCTCGGACGAGGCCCTCGTGGCGATGGTCGCGCGCGGGGACGAGGACGCCCTGGCCGAGCTTTACGACCGCGTCGGCCGCATCTCCTACGGCATCGCCTTCAGGGTGCTCCGCGACGAGCGCCTCGCGGAGGACGCCGTCCAGGAGGGCTTCCTCGCCGTCTGGCGCTCTGCCGGGGCGTTCCGCGCCGAGCGGGCGAAGGCGCGTACCTGGATCGTGACGCTCGTCCACCGTCGCGCGGTCGACGTCGTGCGCCGCGAGGAGCGCCGCAGGGCCGAGCCGCTGGACGTCGTGCAGCGGCAGGAGCCGGCCGACCCTTCAGGCTCGGCCGAGGAGGAAGCCTGGCTCGGTTTCGAGCGGGAGCGTGTCCAGCAGGCGCTCCGCCTGCTCCCGGACACCCAGCGTGAGGCGATCGAGCTCGCCTACTACGGTGGGTACTCGCAGTCGGAGCTCGCCGACAGGCTCGGGCTCCCGTTGGGCACCATCAAGAGCAGGATGTTCGCCGGGCTCGCGCGCCTGCGCGAGGTGCTCGACGAAGCAGATTCCGAGGGATCATGGACGCCGAGACTCACGAGCTGATCGCCGGGTACGCGCTGGACGCGCTCGACGCGGCCGACCGCGCCCGCGCCGAGGAGCTCCTCGAGCGCTCGGAGGAGGCGCGCGAGGAGCTGCGCTCGTACGGCGAGGTGTCGACCGCGCTCGCGGTCGCCGCGTCGGGCCCGGCCCCGAGCGTCGAGTTGCGCGAGCGGATCCTCGACGCCGCGCGGGCCGAGAAGCCCAACGTCGTCTCACTGGACGAGCGGCGACGCTCACGAGCCGTGCCGGTGCTCGGCGCGGTAGCCGCGGTCGCGGCGGCAGCGGCCCTCGCGCTCGGGCTCTGGGGAGCCTCGACTGCGACCGAGCTCGACGACACGAGGACGGCGCTCGAGCGGGAGCGGGCCGCGGCGGCGCTCCTCGCCGACCCCGACGCGCGAGCCGTCGACCTCGAAGCGGGGGACGGCCGGCTCGTGGTGGGAGAGAGCGGAGAGGCCGTGCTCGTGCTGGACGCGCTCGACGAGGCACCGGCCGGGAAGACGTACGAGGCGTGGGTCCTCGACGGCGACACGCCGGTGCGCGCAGGGGTCTTCGACGGCGGCGGCACGCGCGACGTCGTCCCCCTCGAGGAGCCCGTCGGCGCGGGCTCGCGCGTCCTCGTCACGGTCGAGGACGAGGGTGGCGTCGACGCGCCCACGACTGCGCCGATCGTCGCGTCTGAGAGGGTCTGAGCCCTGCGCAAAACCCAGGTGTCCGACTTGAAGTCGGACACCGCGCGCTGAACGCTCGCGCGAAACTCAGGTGTCCGACTCGAAGTCGGACACCGCGCTCGGCAGTAGCCCGCACCGCATTAGATTTCGCCCGTGCTCACGCTCGAGCAGCTCCTGACCGTCAGCTCGGCCGTGCCGGCCGACGTGCGCGCCGACGGGACGGTGCTCGTGCGCTGGAACGTGCCCGGGAGCCTGCAGCTCTACCTGGCCTCACCGGGATCGTCCGAGCCCGTCCAGCTGACGAGCCTCGAGGAGCCGGTCGACGGTCGCTTCGTACCGGGCAGCGGGCGAATCCTCGCCTCCGTCGACGAAGGAGGCAACGAGCGCGCGCAGCTCTACCTGACCGATCCGGAGCCGGGCGCCGCGTTCGAGCCGCTCGTCGTCGAGCCGGAGTTCCTGCACGTCTCGCCGCGCCTCTCGGCCGACGGCACGGCGCTCGCCTACTCGTGCAACCGCCGCAACGGACGCGACCTCGACGTCTTCGTCCGCTCGCTCGAGACAGGGGCCGAGCGGTGCGTGTTCTCGCCCGGCAGCTACTGCGAGGTCGCAGGGTTCTCGCCCGACGGGCGCTGGCTCGGCGTGCTCCGGCTCACCGAACGCACGGGCGACAACGACCTCCACCTCGTGGACCTCGAGGGCGACGCGTCGTTCCTCGTCGCGCCCGACGAGCACGACGCGTTCTTCGGGGAGCCGGCCTGGGGCGCCGACGCGGGGTCCTTTCTCTTCGCGACCGACTCTGGCAGAGACGTCGCGGGGATCGCCCGCTACGACATCGCGAGCGGGAGCTGGGAGTACGTGCTGGAGGACGACTGGGACCTCGACTGCATCGCCGACGCGCAGGGACGGTCGCTCGTCGTGCGCGCGAACGTCGACGGCTACTCGCGACTCGACCTCCACGACCCGGAGACGCTGACGCTCGTCCGGCGGCTCGAGCTTCCCGACGAGGGTGTCGTCGAGCCCGTCCGGCTCTCCGAGGACGGACGCCGGCTCGCCTTCGGCTTCTCCTCCCCGCGTCGCACGTGGGAGGCATGGCGCGCCGATCTCGAGAGCGGCGAGACCGTCGCGGTCACGCAAAGCCCGACCCGGGCGGAGCCCGAAGCGCTCGTGCGGCCGGCGCTTCGGAGGTTCGCCTCGTTCGACGGAGAGTCGATCCCCTACTTCCTCTTCGAGCCGGAGACCGAGCCGCCCTGGCCGGTCGTCGTCGAGGTCCACGGCGGGCCGGAGGCGCAGCGGCAGCCGACGTGGTTTCCCGTCGTGCAGTACCTCGTCTCCCGCGGTTTCGCCGTGGCCCAGCCGAACGTCCGCGGCTCTACCGGCTACGGCAAGCGCTACGAGCACCTCGACGACGGGGCGCTCCGCCTCGACTCGGTGCGCGACATGACCGCACTCCAGGAAGAGCTCGTCCGCGACCCGCGCATCGACGGCGAGCGGGTCGTCCTCTACGGCGGCTCGTACGGCGGCTACATGGTGCTCGCCGGGCTCGCGTTCGAGCCTTCCCGCTGGGCGGCGGGGATCGCCGTCGTCGCGATCTCGAGCCTCGTCACGTTCCTGCGCAACACGTCCGACTACCGCCGCGCGTACCGGGAGCGGGAGTACGGCTCGCTCGAGCACGACCTCGTCTTCCTCACCGAGGTGTCGCCGCTGACGCACGTCGAGCGGATGCAGGCGCCGCTCCTCCTGATCCACGGCGCGAACGATCCGCGGGTGCCCCTCAGCGAGGCGGAGCAGCTCCACCGCGTTCTGACCGAGCGCGGCGTCCCGTGCGACCTGCTCGTGTACCCCGACGAGGGTCACGGGCTCCAGAAGCTCCACAACAAGCTCGACGCGTATCCGAAGGCGGTTGCGTTCCTCGATGCCGTCCTCGCCCCGACCGGCTGAGCTCGGCACACAGTCGTCACGAAGCGCTCCGACGCCGACCGTACACTCGTTCGGGTGACGGCCCAGGATCTGCGCACCCCGCTGCGGGAGCAGTACGGCTTCGACGACTTCCGGCCGGGGCAGGAGGAGGTCGTCCGGGCGGCGCTCGCCGGCCGGGACACGCTGGCCGTGATGCCGACTGGCGCCGGCAAGTCGCTCACGTACCAGCTCGCTGCGATGCTCCGGCCGACGCCCACGCTCGTCCTCTCGCCCCTGATCGCGCTGATGAAGGACCAGGTGGACAAGCTGCCCCCGGCGATCGGTGCCACGGCGACGTTCGTCAACTCCTCGCTCGACTCGACCGACACGACAGCACGCCTCGACTCGGTCGCGTCCGGGCGGACACGGATCCTCTACGCCGCGCCGGAGCGCCTCCGGCAGGAGTCCTTCGTGCGCACCCTGCGCGGCATCGGCGTCGGCCTCGTCGTGATCGACGAGGTGCACTGCGTCAGCATGTGGGGGCACGACTTCCGCCCCGACTACCTCTTCATCCGGCGGGCGCTCGACGAGCTGGGGGCGCCCTCGGTGCTCGGCATGACGGCGACCGCGACGCCGGCGAACGCCGAGGCGATCGCGCAGGCGCTCGGCCGCGAGCTGGAGACGGTGCGCACGAGCGTCCACCGGCCGAATCTCCGCTACGACGTCGAGCGGGCCGAGAACGCCGAGGAGCGCCTACGCGCGGTGCTGCGCCGCCTACGCGCGATCGACGGAGGATCCGCGATCGTCTACGCCCGCTCCCGGCGCTCGTGCGAGGAGATCGCCCGCACGCTGCGGGGGCACGGGATCCGCGCGGAGCACTACCACGCCGGTCTCGAACCGAACGAGCGGACGCGCGTGCAGGACGCCTTCGTCACAGGCGACCTCCCCGTCGTCGTCGCGACGACCGCGTTCGGGATGGGGATCGACAAGCCCGACGTGCGCCTCGTCGCGCTCGTGAACTTCCCGGACTCGCTCGAGAGCTACGTGCAGATGGTGGGTCGCGCGGGACGGGACGGGGCTCCGAGCGACACCGTCCTCCTCGCGGGCGACGCGGACGCCACCTCGCTCCGGCGCTTCGCGCTCGGCGGGGTGCCGACACCCGATCTGCTGCGCCTGGTGTACCGCGCCGTCCGTGATGCGGGTGGCGTCGTCGAGCCGGACCGGCTCGCAGCCGTGCTCGACGAGGGCCACGACCCTCGGGTGCTCGTCGGGATGCTGGAGCAGGCGGGGATCGTCCGCCGCGACTACGACGCGGGACGGGCGATGCGCGTCGAGTTGCTCCCGGTCGACGCGGGCGCCGGCGACGTCGTCGACTCGCTCCTCGAGCGATACGCGAGGGAAGCGGCCGCACGCGTGGAGCGGATCGTCTCGTTCGCGTCGAGCGAGCGCTGCCGCCACCTGCAGGTCGCGGAGCATTTCGGTGAGACGTTCGATGGGCCATGCGGAGCCTGCGACGTCTGCGCGCCACGCGCCGGCTCGGCGCGAGAGACATCGGCGCTGGAGCTCCCCGCGGACCCGGCGCGGGCGATCGTCGACGCGGTCGCCGGTCTGACGTGGCCCCTCGGGCGACGAAGCCTCGTCGCGATGCTGCGCGGCTCGGTGACGGCACCGCCCTCGGCCCGGCGCTCGCCCGCGTTCGGCGCCCTGGCGGCCGCCTCGGACGCCGAGGTGGGTCGCTGGGTGCGCGCGCTCGAGGCGGCCGGAGGGCTCGTCGAGGTCGAGGCCGACGGGTTCAAGGTGCTGCACGCCCGTGCGGATGCCGCGCTCCCGGCGCTGGGCGCGCGGATCACGACCGGAGCCGCGTCCGAGCCGCTCGTGGCCGAGCTGCGCGCCTGGCGCGCGCACCGGGCGCGGGAGGACGGCGTCCCGGCCTACGTCGTGCTGCACGACACGACGCTGCGGGAGCTGGCCGCCTCCAGGCCACGCTCGACGGCGGAGCTGGCCGCGGTGAAGGGTGTCGGGCCGGCGAAGCTCGACCGCTACGGCGACGAGCTGCTGACCGTCCTCGGCGCCGCCTGAAAGCGGCTGCCCAGGGCTACAATCCGGCCCGTAGTGCGGCTTCGACGACGTCAGGAGGGCACGCCGACGCGTGGCCGGATCCGGAAGCCGCGGCTCCTGGCGCTCCTGCTCGTGCTCTTCGCGCTTGGCTCGGCGTCCTTCAGCTTCGGGCTGCTCACGGCGATCCGCAGCGAGCTCGACGCGCTCGATCCGTCGAGTGCGCGCGGCGACGTCGACACGGTCGTCTATTCGGCGCCGAACCGGTCCGGCGAGCGCCGCGTGCTCGCGATCCTCCGCGGCGACGAGAGCCGCGTCCTCGTCTCGTCGAAGGAGATCGCGCCGATCATGAAGCAGGCGATCGTCGCGGTCGAGGACAAGCGCTTCTACGAGCACAACGGGGTCGACCTCCGCGGTATCGCCCGGGCGCTCTGGCAGGACGTCCGCAGCCAGCAGGTCGTGGAAGGTGGCTCGACGATCACGCAGCAGTACGTGAAGAACGCCTACAGCCGCAACGAGCAGACGATCGGGCGAAAGGTGCGCGAGGCGGCGCTCGCCTGGCAGCTGACGCAGCGCTGGTCGAAGGACCGGATCCTGACCGCCTACCTCAACACGATCTACTTCGGGAACGGCGCGTACGGCGTGCTCCAGGCGGCGCGCACCTACTTCGGCGGCAAGAGCGCCGCGGAGCTGACGCTCCCGGAGGCAGCGCTGCTCGCAGGGATTCCGACGAGCCCCGCGCTCTACGACCCCGTGCAGCACCCGGCCGCGGCGCGCCAGCGGCGTGACTTCGTCCTCGAGCAGCTGGCCGACCAGGGGCGGATCACCGAGGGCGAGAGGCGACGGGCGGCGGCGGCTCGCCTGCCGAGGCCGGAGGACGTCCGCCTGCCCGGCACGCAGGGGCCTGCACCGCACTTCGTCAACTACGTCACCGACCAGCTCGTCGCCCAGTACGGCGACCCGAAGCGCGTCTTCGGTGGTGGGCTCGAGGTGACGACCACAATCGACCTGGAGCTCCAGGAGCAGGCCCGCGAAGCGATCGAGAAGGTGCTCAGGAACCCGGACGGTCCCGCCGCCGCGCTCGTCGCGATCAATCCACGGACGGGCGGCGTCAAGGCGATGTTCGGTGGCTCGAACTTCCGGCGGAGCCAGTTCAACCTCGCGACGCAGGCCGAGCGCCAGCCGGGCTCGTCGTTCAAGCCGATCGTGCTCGCGAGCGCATTCCGGCAAGGGATCGCGCCGACGACGCGCATCTCCTCGAAGCCGATCCAGATCGACGCCGGCGACCGCATCTGGAAGGTGTCGAACTACGAGGGGACCTACCTGGGCGACGTCGACCTCGCCCGGGCGATGGTCTCGTCCGACAACTCGGTCTACGCCCAGCTGACGAAGATCGTCGGGCCGAAGGCGATCGTCGACACTGCGCGCGAGCTCGGGATCCGGTCGGAGCTGCCGGCGTACTTCTCGATCGGCCTCGGGGCGGTCGCGGTCAACCCGCTCGACATGACGCGCGCCTACGCGACGATCGCGAACGGCGGCCAGCGTGTCGACGGCTCGATCACGGGCGACCGGCCGCGGGTCGTGCGCAGCGTCAAGCTCCGGCGAACCGGCGAGGTGCGCCAGAACGAGCCGGTCCGAGAGCCGGTGCTCTCGAAGAGCGAGGCCGTGACGATCACGTCGATCCTCGAGCAGGTCGTGGAGCAGGGCACGGGCCAGCGTGCGGATCTCGTCAACCGGACCGCGGCCGGCAAGACCGGCACGACGGATGACTACGGCGACGCGTGGTTCGTCGGCTACACGCCCGAGCTCGTCGTCGCGGTCTGGGTCGGGTACCCGAACGAGCTCCGGCCGATGGAGACGGAGTTCAACGGCGAGCCGGTCTCGGGCGGCACGCTTCCCGCGCTGATCTGGAAGGCGTTCATGACGAAGGCGCTCGCCGACGAGCCTCCGCGGTCGTTCGACCCGGCGCCGTACCTTCCGTCCTACGGCCTGCGCGTCGTCTACCGCGACGGGCGCTGGCGGCGCGACAACGGCTACTGCCCCAACACCCGGGTCATCTCCTACTTCGCCTACTCACCGCCGAAGTCGACCGCGGCGTGCTACGCGAACGAGGTCTCCGTCCCGCTGCTGGTGGGGCGCTCGGTGGAATCGGCCCGCGTCGCCCTGAAGTCGGTGCCGCTCACGCCGGACGTCATCTACGTCCCGGCCAAGCCGCGCACCCGACCCGGCGAGGTGATCCGGCAGCGCCCGCGCGGCGGAGGCTTCCTCTCCGCCAACGGCACGGTGCGGATCTTCGTCTCGGCGGCGCAGGACGGCCTCGTCCCGAACCTCGTCGGGTCGAGCCTGCCCGATGCGCAGAGCCTCAGCCGGAAGCTTCGGCTCAAGCTGCGTGTGCGCTACGGCGACGGGCCCTCCGGCACCGTCCTCAAGCAGAGCGTGGAGGCGGGGATCGCCGTGCGGCCCGGGCTCCCGATCACGCTGCGTCGTCGGGCGCGGCTCGACCAGCTAGAGCCGGCCTCCACGTAGCGCCAGGGCTTCTCCGCGGCGCGGCTGATCCCGATTCGCGGGGTTCGCTCGACCGCCACCGTCTCGGTGGGCGGCAGGAGCTGGAACGGCGGTACCGAGAGATCGGCGCCGTTGTGCTCTCTCGTGAGGCCGAGCGCCTGCGTCAGGCGACCGGGGCCGGAGCAGAGAAGGCGAGGGTCGTCGAGCCCGCGGCGCGCAGACATCAGCTCCAGCCCGTGGGTGGGCTCGAGCGCCCGCAGGAGGAGCGCCGCGCCCCGGCCGCGCTGCTCGCAGACCACGTTCGCGCACCAGTGGATCCCGTACGAGCGATAGACGTAGAGACGGCCGGGGTCGCCGAACATCACGTCGGTGCGGCGGGTCGGCCCCCGGAACGAGTGGCTCGCCTCGTCGTCCTGCGCGTAGGCCTCGACCTCGACGATCCTGCCCCCGACGCCGTCGACGAGGAGCGTCCAGCCGACGAGGGCCGGCGCGGCGTCGTGGACGCTGCCGGCCACGAGCTCGGCGAAGGTCATTCCCCTGCGTCGAAGAGCTGCGGGTGCCGGGTGAGCGCGCCCCGTCGCGAGCGCCGCCGCCCGACCGGGCCGGCCTCCGTGCTCTCGTCGATCTCCTCGAGGATCGTCTCCTGCGTGCGCGAGGCGACGACGGGGTCGGGAATCCCCTCGACCCAGACGAGGGTCCGCCTCCCGCTCCCCCGTTCTTCCCCGAGGATCGGCTCGAGCGCGTAGATCCGGTCGGCCCGCACGTACTTGCCGAACCCGAGGAACACCATGCCGTGCGCCATGGGCGAAGTATCGCCTAGGCTCCGCCGGCCGTGGCCCGCATCTACCTCTCTCCTCCCCACCTCTCAGGCCGTGAGAGCGAGCTCGTCGCCGAGGCGATCGCGTCGAACTGGATCGCACCGCTCGGGCCGCAGGTCGACGCGTTCGAGGCGGAGCTCGCCGCGGTCGCCGGCGTCGAGCACGCGGTCGCGCTCTCCAGCGGCACCGCCGCGCTGCACCTCGCGCTCGTCGTCCTCGGGATCGGCGCGGGCGACGAGGTCGCGTGCCCCGGCTTCACCTTCGCGGCGAGCGCCAACGCGATCACCTACACGGGAGCGACACCGTTCTTCGTCGACGCGGAAGAGGCGACCTGGACGATCGACCTCGACCTGCTCGACCGCGCGATCGTCGAACGGCGAGAGGCCGGAGCCGATGTTCGCGCGGTGGTAGCCGTCGACCTCTACGGCCAGTGCTGCGACTACGACGCTCTGCGCGAGCTCTGCGAGCAGCGAGGTGTCGCGCTCGTGCAGGACGCCGCGGAGTCGCTCGGCTCGACGTACCGCGGTGCCCCCGCCGGCGGCCAGGGAGCGCTCGCGGCGTTCTCGTTCAACGGGAACAAGATCATCACGACGAGCGGCGGCGGGATGCTGGTCTCCGCCAACGGCGACTGGGTGGAGCACGCCCGGAAGCTCTCGACGCAGGCGCGCGAGCCCGCCGCCCACTACGAGCACGCCGAGATGGGCTTCAACTACCGGCTGTCGAACGTGCTCGCGGCGCTCGGGCGCGCACAGCTCGAGACGCTGCCGGAGCGTGTCGCGACCCGGCGCCGCCTCCGCGACCGGTACCGCGAGCGGCTCGACGTGCCCGGGATCGCGTTCATGCCCGAGGCTGCATACGGGACGACGAATGCGTGGCTGACGTGCATCGTCGTCGACCCCGACGTCTTCGGCGCGGACCGGGAGGAGATCCGCCTGGCGCTCGAGGCCGAGGACATCGAGGCGCGGCCGCTCTGGAAGCCGATGCACCTGCAGCCGCTCTTCGCCACGCATGTCGCGTTCGGCGGCGACGTGTCGGCGCGGCTCTTCGAGCGCGGCCTCTGCCTGCCGAGCGGGTCGGCCCTCACGGACGGGCAGCAGGATCGCGTGGTCGCTGCCGTGCTCGGGGCGCGCGCGCTACCGCTCGTTCGGCTTAACCGACGCGCGCTCTTCCGCGCACCCACGAAGTGTCTGGCTGAAGCCAGACACCGTTCGCTCAGGCCGGCGCCGCGACCGTCTCCACCACGTCGAGCCAGTGGCTCCAGTTCTCCGAGCGGCCGTTGACGGCGTCGAGGTACGCCCGCTGCAGCTCGAGCGTCACGGGCCCGACGCCGAGCTCGACGTCGTCGACCGCCCGCACCGGGGTCACCTCGGCCGCCGTGCCCGTCATGAAGAGCTCGTCGGCGAGGTAGAGGTCGGTCCGGATGATGTCGGTCTCCTCGACCACGTAGCCGAGGTCGCGGGCGATCTCGATCACGCTGTCGCGCGTGATGCCGGGGAGGATCGAGGTCGAGAGCGGCGGGGTGAGGATGCGGCCGTCCTTGACGACGAAGACGTTCTCGCCCGGCCCGTCGGCCACGAAGCCGCCGTCGGTGAGCATGATCGCCTCGTCGTAGCCGCCGCGCTGCGCCTCGGTCGTCGCGAGCATCGAGTTGAGGTAGATCCCGGTCGCCTTCGCCACGTGCGGGATCACGTTTGGCCCCACGCGCGTCCAGGACGAGATCTTCGCGGTGATCCCCTTCGAGAGCGCATCGTCTCCGAGGTACGCGCCCCACGGCCAGCTCATGACGACGGTCTCGACCGGGTTCCCACGCGTGTGGACCCCGAGCGAGCCGTACCCGAAGAATGCGATGGGCCGGATGTAGCACGAGGGAAGCCCGTTCGCGCGCACGAGCTCGTGGACGCCGGTGCGCAGCTCCTCGACGGAGTACGGCACCTCCATGTAGAGCAGCTTCGCGCTCGCGTGGAGGCGCTGCAGGTGGTCGGCGAGCCGGAAGACCGACGTGCCCTTCGGCGTCTCGTAGGCGCGGATCCCCTCGAACACGCCCGTGCCGTAGTGGAGACCGTGAACCCCGACGTGAACGGTCGCGTCCGCCCAGTCGACGAGCTCGCCGTTCATCCAGATCTTCTCGGTCTCCTGCATCCCGTTCCTCCGTTTCGCCGTCGTCTGCCCGAATTATGGAGATTCCAGCACGACGTCCTCGACTCGACCGCGCGTCAGCCGCACGAGCTCGGCCGGCGCGATCGCGAGCATGTGCCGTTCCGAGCCCGCGCCGGCCCACACGACCCCGTGGCGCAGGAGCGTCCGCTCGACGAGGACGACGGGCACACGCTCGAGCGGGAACGGCGAGACGGCACCGGGGACGAAGCCCGTGGCCTCCACGACCTCCTCGGCGCGGGCGATCGTCACCCGCCGGGCTTCGAGCAGCCTCGCGATCTTGCCCGTGTCCGCCTTGCGGTCACCGGGCACGAGCGCGACGACGGGCGTCCCGTCGCAGACGAGGACGAGCGACTTGACGACCTGGCCGAGCGTGCAGCCGACCGCGTCGGCGGCAGCCGGCGCGGTCGGGGTCTCGGTCGGGAGCTCCTCGAGGCGCGCCTCGGCACCCGCGACCCGCAGGAAGGCGGCGACGCGCTCGACCGAAGCGGGCCACGTCACGTCAGTAGACACCGGGAACGAGACGCCAGCGCACGCGCGCAGCGTACGCCGCGTACTCGGGATGCGCCCTGCGAAGGTGCCCTTCCTCCACGCGTGCCTTGCCCGCCCAGAGGAGCGCAAGCGCGAGCGTCAGCGCGAGCGCGACCGGTCCGGCCACGAGCGACCAGCCGAGGAGCAGGAGCAGGGCGCCGGCGTAGAACGGGTGCCGGACGATCGCGTACGGCCCCGTCTCGGCGAGCCGCGCTCCCTCGAGCGGCTTCGGGTACGCCGTGAGGTCACGGCCGAGCGCCCGACCGGCGGCGACGCAGACGACGATCCCCGCAGCCGCGAGCACGGCGGCCGCCGCCCAGCGCACCACGCGGCCCCCGGCGGGCCACTCCGGCGGTACGACGACGGCGACGAGGATCGCCCCCAGCACGACGAACTGGGCGACGACCCAGCCGCCGCCGCGGTCGTCGCTCATCCGAGCTCGACGAAGCGGACGTCGTCGAAGCCCATCGCGCGCAGCGACTCCTCGAGCTCGCTCGTGGCCTGCGTGTCGATCGAGAAGACCATCAGCGCCTCGCCCCCCTCCTTCGTGCGCGAGACGGCCATGTTCGCGATGTTCACGCCGGCGTCGCCGAACATCGAGCCGACGATCCCGATCACGCCGGGCCGGTCCTCGTAGCGGACGAACACCATGTGCGGGGCGATCTCGATGTCGATCGCGAAGCCGAGCGCGCCGCCGAGGAAGAGCCGCGGCTCGGGCCCGATCGTGGTGCCCGAGACGGTGACCTCCTCGCCGTCCGCGTCGATCCGCACCTCGACGGTGTTCGTGTAGTCGCGCGAGGCCCGGTTCCGCTCCTCCACGACCTCGATCCCGCGCTCCGCCGCGATCACGGGCGCGTTGACGACGTTCACGACCTGGTCGACGCGCTCCTGGAACGCGCCGTTCAGCGCCGCAGCGATGAGCAGCCGCGTGTCGGACTCCGAGAGCGGCCCGTGCGCGGCGACCGTGATCCGGCGTGGCCGGTCGGCCGCGAGGCGGACGGCGATCCGGCCGAGCTGCGCCGCGAGCGGGATGAACGGGCCGAGCACCTCGAGGTCGGCCTGGTCGACGACGGGGATGTTCACGGCGTTGGACACGATGCCGCCGTCGAGGGCGGCGACGATCTGCTCGGCGACGATCACCCCTGCCCGGTCCTGTGCCTCGTCGGTCGACGCAGCGAGGTGTGGGGTGACGACGACTCGCTCGAGCCCCAGCAGCGGCCCCGCGTACGGCTCGGACGAGAAGACGTCGAGCGCGGCCCCCGCGAGCTTTCCGGACTCGATCGCCTCGGCGAGCGCCTCCTCGTCCACGAGCGCGCCTCGCGCGGCGTTGACGAGCCGCGCGCCGTCGCGCATCAGGGCGATCGACTCGCGGTCGATCAGGCACCGCGTCGAGTCCGTGAGCGGCGAATGGAGGGTGACGATGTCGCTGCCCGAGAGCACCTCCTCGACCGTCTCCCCTTGCTCGACGCCGAGGTCGCGGAACCGGTCGAGGCCGACGAACGGGTCGTACGCGATGACGTTCATGCCGAGACCGAGCGCGCGACGCGCGACCTGCTGGCCGATCCGGCCGAACCCGATCACGCCGAGCGTCTTGCCCGCGAGCTCGATGCCGCCCCACCGGGAGCGCTCCCAGCGGCCCTCCTTCAGCGCGGCGTGCGCCTGCGGGATGTTGCGCGCGAGCGCCACGATGAGCCCGATCGTCTGCTCGGCGGCCGAGACGACCGTCGATTCGGGGGCGTTCGCGACCACGATGCCCTGACGGGTCGCCGCGTCGACGTCGACGTTGTCCACCCCGACGCCCGCCCGTCCGATCACCTTCAGCAGCTCCGCGCGCTCGATCAGCTCGCGTGTGAGTCGCGTCGCCGAGCGGATCACGATCGCGTCGTAGCCGGCGATGATCTCGTCGAGCGGCGTCTCCCCGTCGACGTCGACCTCGAACCGCTCCCGGAGGAGCTCGAGGCCCGCCTCGGCGATGGGCTCGCGGACGAGGACCTTCACGCGGTCGTGACCGAGCCAAACGCCTCGAGGGCTGCGGGCGCTGCCCTGCCGGGCTCGACGTCGGCGCCGGCAGCGACGAGCTCGTCCTCGATCGCCGCGAGCGCAACGGCGATGTCCTCGACACCCACGTGCCCGATGTGGCCGATCCGGAAGAGCCGCGGGACGAGCTCCCCGTGGCCGCCGGCGATCGTGATCCCGTGGCGGTCGCGGAGCGCGAGCCGGAGCGCGACCGCGTCGATCCCGTCCGGCGTGAGCGCGCCTGTGAGGACGGCAGCGCTGTCGTCGTCGGGCGAGTAGAGCTCGAGCCCGATCGCCTTGACGCCCGCGCGGCAGGCACGGCCGAGGGCACGATGCCGGGCGAAGGCCGCCTCGAGGCCGTCGGCGAGCACGATCCCGAGCGCCTCGACGAGCGCGACGACGAGCGAGGTCGCGGGTGTGAAGGGCGTCGATCCGGTCTCCTGCACCCTCCGCTGGCGGGCCCAGTCCCAGTAGAAGCGCGGCAGCGTCGCCCGCGCGGTGCGCTCCCACGCGCGCTCGGAGACGGCCGCGAAGCCCAGGCCGGGCGGCGTCATCAGCGCCTTCTGCGAGCCCGTGACGACGACGTCGGCGCCCCACGCGTCGGTGTCGAGCGGCACCGCGCCGAGGCTCGAGACCGCGTCGACGACCGAGAGCGCGCCCGCCTCGCCGCAGACCTGAAGCAGCGGCTCGAGGTCGCTGACGACTCCCGTCGACGTCTCCGAGTGGACGAGGAAAACGGTCTCCGCCCCGCTCTCCGCCAGCGCCGAGCGCAGGTCGCCGGGTCGCGGCGACTCGCCCCAGGCATACGTGAGCGGAACGACGTCACAGCCGAACGCCGCGGCCAGCTTCTGCCAGCGTTCGCCGAACTCTCCCTGCGAGACCGCGAGCACGCGCTCACCCGGCGAGAGGAGGTTCACGATCGCGGACTCGAAGGCGCCAGTGCCGGAGGATGTGAAGACGAGCACGTCGCTCTCGGTCCGGAAGACCTTCCGCAAGCGCTCCTGCGCGATCCCGAAGACTTCGGCGAAGTCGGGCGAGCGGTGGTGGAGGACGGGCTCGGAGAGCGCGCGCAGGACCTCCGGGGGCACGGAGGTCGGCCCCGGCGTGAGGAGCTTCTGCGGTCGGCGGGCCATGCTTGAGCCTACCGCCCCGTTCTGCCCCCCTTCATCCGAGTCCGCCTCTTTGCTCGGCAACCGTGGCGGCCGGAGGCCGGCTTTGCCGGCCGGGAGGCCAGCGTTGGCTCGCAACGGCGCAGAGGCGAAGGAGGGGGCCCGTGGGGGAACCATGGGTTCCCCCACGTTTGCTAACGGTGCGTTGCGAAGCTGATCGCCTGCTGGAAGGTCGGCTTGTTCGAGCCGCGCATGGTGCGCGGGAGGATCCCGGGCGCGAAGCGGATCCGCTCGGCGGTCGCGTCCGCGCGCCACGCGGTCGCGTCGGTGCCCTGCGCGGCCTCGAGCTCGGCCGCCGTCTCGTCCAGCGCCGCCCACAGCGACGCCGCGCAGGCGGTCACGTCGCCGCCACCGCAGAACCGCGTCTGAAATGCCCCCGGCACCGTGCGACCGAGGAGCGAGCGGAGATCCTTGTGCACGTACGACCACCAGCCGCTGTAGCCGCTCGAGCCGTTCGCGCGGAGCGCCGGCTCGGTGCCGACGAGCGTCGCGAGCTCCCTGCGTAGCTCCGGGTCGAGCACCGGTGCGAGCACGGCATCCGCGAGCCGTCCCCAGAACGAGTCGAGCACGGCTGCTCCGGACGCGTCGATCTTCCCGTCGAGGTCTGCATCGAGCCGGCTGCCACCGGTCGCGAGCCACTCGTCCACACGCGCCGCCGCCGCTGACGCGCGCGCCGTGCCGTTCCCACGCCCGAGCACGTCGCGCACGACGGGCCAGACTCTGAGCACGCGGAGGTCCTGGGTCGCCGCGGCGTTCATCACCCCGACGACGCTCGCGAGCGTGTGCTTCGCGCGCCTCGCGACTCCCGTCCAGAGGAGATCGACTCGCTGTACGGACCCCCACGTCCACTCGTCATCCGCCGGTGGAAACGCGCGCGAGGGCTTGTTGTTCCAGTTGAGGATCAACCCGCTCGGTGGGCTGATCGCCTGTGCGTGCGCGGCCGCCGGCGCGAATCCCCGCCACTCGTACTCGCCCGTTCCCTTCGTCGGCAGGCCATGGTCGACGGTCGACGGCCGGACCGGGAGCCGACCGCTCGTGAACTGGGCAATGTCGCGGTGGTCGGCGTAGAGCCAGTTGAAGGCGAGCTCCATGCGCGACGCGGCGCGGACGAAGTCCCTCGACGAGTGGATCTCGTTGCGCGAGAGCTCGAGGAAGAACGGCAGGGAGGCGACCTCGCGCCCTCGCGTGGAGCGCTTGACCGAGATCGCGACGCGCTTGCCCTGGACCGTCGCGTAGCCCGTCACGGGCCCGTGCACCGTCTCCCGGTAGACGAGCGGCCTGTCCTGCTCTCCCGGGCGGCCGACGATCGTGCCGGCGTCGAAGGTCGTCATCTCGCGGCACTGGCCGTTCCAGAAGTACGCCGTCTCGCTTCCGCCGCAAAGCGTCTCGACGTACTGGTCGACGAGGTCGGAACCGGCCGACGTGGCGCTCCACGCGTAGTCGATCCCTCGTCCCATGAGGATCGCGAACGAGATCCCGGGGAACGCGACGCCGCGCGCCCGATAGCCGCCGCCTTCGAGGTCGAGCTCGAGCAGCAGGCCCGGGTAGTAGTGGCCGACCTGCGGGCCGGCCACGAACAGCGGCTTACCGGTGACGGAGCGCCGGGCGCCGACGAGCAGCGCGTTCGACATCGAGAGCCGGGTCGTCCGGGGCGCGGGGCCCGGCGTCGCCGACGAGTCGACGACCACGTTCCCGATCTCGCTCTGCGCGCTCCGAGCCGTCGCCCCGGCCGGCACCGCCACGCGGGCCTCGGGGTCGCCGCGCTGGCGGAGGTCTTCCCAGACGCGACGTCCTTGCTCGGCTCCGAGCTTTCGCTGGAGCGCGTCGAGGAACCGGGAGCGGCGCACCTCGTCCCCGCCGCCTGCGCCGAACACCGACCCGATCAGGCCTCCGACCGCGACGACGTCCATCCGCGTCCAGGGAGCAAGCGCGAGACCCGCTTTGCGGTACTGCGCGTTGATCCCGGCGACGTACGCGTCGACGACCCGGATCGCGCGTCGCCCCGCCTCCCCTCGCGCGCGGAGCAGGTCGAACTGCCGCGCGAGCGCGGCCTCGGCCCGGGCGCTCGGCCTGAACGTGCGTCCCGAGAGCGCGAAAGCGAGCGGATCGACCCCTGGCGCGTCGAGCGCGGCGATCCGACCGGGGCCGCGGAACAGCTCCATCAGGAGCCGGCGATCCGACGCAGTCGCCCAGCCGGCCCCGAAGGCCACGTCCTCGGCCGTCGCGCCCTTGACGTGCGGCACGCCCCAGCGGTCGCGCGTGATCGTCACGCCCTTCCGGGGACGCTCGACGCGCACTGCGCGGTCCCCGGGTGCCAGCCCGAGCGTCTCCCGCTTGAAGAAGCGGCGGAGGTCGGCGTCGGTGACGTTCCCGCGCAGCCGCGTCAGGCCCTCGTACAGCGCGATCTGGTCGGTCGAGTTCTTCGTGAGCTCGACGCCGCCGGCCTGGCCCGGAGGTAGGACGTTCCAGGCCTGCGCGGCGTGGTCGCGTACCCCGTTCGCGCCGGCGCCGGTCATCGCCGCGGCGCCGGCGACCGTCGTCGCGGCGGTCAGGCAGACAACTCTGCGGAGGCTCACGGCGGCGGCTCGTCCTTGTCGGGCACCAGGCGGGTTGAAGGGTACGCGCGAGCCGTAGATTTGCGCCGCATGGACGTCCTCTTGCCGTTCGCAGCCGCAATCCTGTCGCTTCGCCTCGCTGCGTCTCTCGGCCGCCGCTGGCGGGCGCGTCGCGCGCCGGAGCTCCTTGCCTGGGCGTTTTCCCTGGTGTCGTTCGCCGCCGCCTCGGGCGCACTGGCGTGGGCGGCTGCGGCCGGTTGGGACGACCGGGTCTTCCGCGTCTACTACCTCTTCGGCGGGCTGCTGACCGCAGCGCTGCTCGGCGCGGGCTCGCTGCTTCGAGCGGGCGTGCGCCTCGTCGGGCCTGCGGCGTTGCTCTACGCCGGCCTCGCGGTCGGGCTCGCCCTCGCGATGCCCATCGACCCTCCCGTCGCCGGTGACGAGATCCCGGACGCGTCGGAGCATCTCGAGCTCGCTCCGGCTCGGATCGTGGCGCTTCTGGGGAACATCGGCGGCACCCTCGCCGCCGTCGGCGTCGCGCTGTCCGGCCTCCGCCGCCGTCCGCTCGGCAATGCGCTGATCATCGCCGGCGTGGTCGCGGCTGCGATCGGCAGCGCCGCTGCCGGGCTGGGCGAGGGCGGCGGCGCGGCGTTCACCATCGTCGCGGCACTGCTCCTGTACGGCGGGTTCGTCAGCCGGCGCTGAGCACACCGCAAGGCGTGCTCGTTCGTGTGCTCCGGGTGCCCTGAGGCTCAGTCGCGCATCTCGGGCACGCGCCGCGCCCGGTCGAGGCGGCGGCGCCGCTCCCGCAGCCAGAGCCCACCAAAGCCGACGACGAGCACGGCCAGGACGCCCAGCTCGATTGCGAGCGCGAGCCCACTCGGGTGGTGGGCGATCAGACCTAGCCGCGCGAGAGCACCCACAGCCCGCCGACCGTGTAGAGCACCATCAGCGCGAGCAGGGGAAGCTGCGAGCGCAACGCCGTTCGCCGCTCTGGGAAGATCGTCACCGCGCGGTCGTGCGCGATCGCGAGCCCCGCCACGTGGCCGGCGACGAGCGCGCCGACCTGGACGTACCACGTCGTCGTCGGCGTCACGGCCGCCGGGTTCGGGACGACGTCCGCCGTGCCGAAGAGGTTCCAGCCCTTGCCGAGCGGGTCGGAGAGAAGCGGCACCGCGAACTGACCCTGGAGCACGAAGGTCGAGAAGTAGTGCGCGACGACGTAGACGAACGCGATCGGCACGAGGGAAAGGAGGAAGTCGCCGAGCAGGCTGCGCGGCGCGTTCACCGCCCACCGCGCCGCCGTGCACGCCGCCGCGTACGCCGCGGCCACGAGCAGCAGCGCGGCGAGGAGCCCGCCGAGGCTCGCGAGCGTGACGAGCAACTCGCCGACGAGGGGACGGTCGACGATGAACGGGCCCTCGACACGGGCCGCGAGGTCCTGCCAGGTGGTCGTGCGGCTGTAGCCGTCGAACAGCACCGAGCCGAGCATCACGGCGACGAACGCCAGCGTTCCCGGAGTCCGGTCGGCGCCGGCCAGGCCGGTCAGCGGCCAGCGGACGCGGATTCGGCCGTCCCGTGCGAAGAGCGGGCCGATGCGCGCGAAGAAGCCGAAGAGCACGGCGAACCCCTCGCCGTGCCGCTCCCAGGTCTCGCGGCCGAACGTGGCCATGCCGAAGAGCGCGACATAGCTGTAGAGCGCGATCGCGAAGGCGAGCGAGCGTGGGCTGGAAGGGTCCGCGTACGCGAGCTCGAGGGCGACGAAGGCGAAGAGCGCGACGGCGGCGGGATAGCGTCCGAGGCGCTCCGGGTAGTCGGCGAGCGGCTTCGCTTCGCGCCCGCCGAGCTCCGAGAGCCAGACGAAGCCGTCCGCGAGCGCGCGCCACGGCGACAGGGCGCGCCAGACGTTCCCGAGGATGACCGAGAGTAACGGCACACCGAGCCAGAAGACGACGTAGACCCAGGTCGGCGCGAGGTTGCGATAGGGATCGGTGTCGCCGAGGAGGGCCGCCGCCCACACGAGCCCGAAGAGCGCGACCGAGACGAGCTGCAGCGCGATCCGGAGCGGCCCGAGGACGAGGCGCGACACCGTCTCCGACAGGGCGCGCCCCCGCTCGTGCGGGCCGAGGAGAGGCCGTTGCCAGAGACCGCCGAGCAGGACGAACGAGACGACGAGCACGGTCGCTGCACCCCAGTAGAAGAGCCACGCGGGGACCGGGAGATCCTGGATCTCCCCGATCCCGTGCGCGACGTAGCTCAGGGACGGACCTCGAGAACCGCGAGCAGCGCGTCGGGATGGTGGAGCTCGACCTCGAACCGGCCCGCGAGGTTGGCCGTGAGCGGAACGCGCACCGGCTTGCCCGGCGTGATCGGCTTCTCGACGTCGAAGCCGTGGACGTGGACCGCCTCGCCCGCATCGGCGCGGACGACGAGCACGATCCTCTCGCCCTTCTCGAGCGTGGGCCGCTTGATGCCGCCGCGCGGACGCCCCTGGTCGACGACGATCACGATCTGCCGCGGCTTCGGCTTCGGCTTCGGTTTGGGCTTCGGCTTCGGCTTCGCGGGGGTCGTCTGGGTCGGCGTGCTGGTCGTCTCGACCGTCGTCGTCGCCTCGCCCGAGGTCTCGACGGTCGACGTGGAGTCGTCGCCGCAACCGGCAAGCAGCAGGCTCGCCGCGAGGAGAGCAGGGATCGTCGCGTGTCTCATGCTGCCTCGGATGGTGCCAGCCGTTTCGAGGGGGCGGTCGAGCAGGCGACCGCGCCGTCAGCGCACCGTGACGGGGACACGCTGCACGGCGTTGTTCTCGTAGCCGCCGACGTTCCACTCGGGCTCGAGCGGTTGAGTCTCACCGGTCTCGTCGGTCGCCCGAGAGCAGAGGCTGAAGGCGCCCGCGCGACCCGGCTCCCAGTCGAGCTCGAAGCGCACCCACGCCCAGGGGCCGTCGAGGTCACGGGTGAGCCGCGCCTCGACCCACGACGCGCCCCCGTCGTCGCTGACCTCGACACGAGCGATCGGCGCCCGCCCCGACCAGGCGCGTCCTTCGAGTGAGACAGGGCTCCCTTCGACGACCCTCTCCCGCGTGTAGAAGTCCGGCACGCCGGGCGGCACGAGGAGCGACCTCGGTCGCATCCGCGTGACAGCGCGACCCACCTCCTGCTCGTCACGCCGGTAGCGATACGCGGTCGTCTGCTGGTAGCCCGCGAACGCGTCGGTCGTGACCGTGATCGCACTCAGCCACTTGACGTTGGTCATCCCGTACCAGCCTGGCACGACGAGGCGGAGCGGGAAGCCGTGCTGCGGCGGGAGCGGCGCGTCGTTCATCTCGTAGGCCAGCACCGCGCCGCTCGCCCGCGCCTCGGCGAGGGGCAGGCTGCGCTCGTACTGCTGCTCGACGTCGCCCTCGATGCCGCGATCGAGCGCGGAGAAGACGACCTCGAGCGCTCCGGAGCCGGGCGCTGCCTCGTCGAGGAGCTGTGCGAGCGGAACCCCGCGCCAGGTCGCGGTGCCGACCGCCTCGGTGAGCCAGGGCTGGCTCAGCGGCCTGGGCGAGAAGAGCGCGCGGCCGTTCCCCGCGCACTCCATCGTCGCCGTGACCTCGACGGCGGGGAGGGCGTGGAGCTCGTCGAGGGTCAGCGAGCGCGGCCTCTCGACGGCGCCTCCGAGGTCGAGCCGCCAGGCGCCGGGATCGACGAGCGGGACGTCGTAGTGGACGAGCAGGTAATGGAGCCCGATCGGGGTGATCGGCCAGCGGAGCGCCTCGAGCGGCATCGCGTGGTTCCGCGCCGCGAGCCGCAGCTCCTCCTGCGTGATCCCACTCTCGGACGAGGCGGCCATCGCCGCGCGACCCTAACGCCTCTCTCGCGGCCTCGGGAGGGCAGCGCTTCGGTCCGGAACGGACGGTGTCAGGCACCGATTCTCGTCAACGCCCGTGCTCGAGCGCCTGGGGAATGCGTGAATTGCGCATGAATGCTGGGCTGCAGCGGTGGAGCAATTGGCACGGACCTGGCACGTTTGCTCTTGACAAGGCGCGGTGCCTGACACCGGTTCTACGCGGAGAGCTTCGCGCGCACGAGCTCGTTGACCCGTCGCGGATCGGCCTGACCCTTGGTCTCCTTCATCACCTGGCCGACGAAGAAGCCGAGCAGGCCGTCCTTGCCCCCGCGGTACTGCTCGACCTGGGCGGGGTTGGCGGCCAGCACCGCGTCGACGATCGGCTCGAGCGCGGACGTGTCCGAGACGGCCTCCTGCGCGAGGTACGGATCGGCCGAGAACCCCCGCTCCCCCACCTTGGCGATCGCCTCGGCGAACGTCTGCCGCGGAATCCGCTCCCGTGCCTCTACGAGGCGCGCCAGCTCCCCCGCGTCGACGGCTCCCGGCTCGGCGCCGGACGCGACGAGCTGGTTTGCGATCACGTTGCTCGCGGCGACCCCGTCCGCGCCCGCCGCGACCGTCGCCTCCCAGAGCGCGTCGAGCCCTCCGGTGACCAGCACGAGCGCGCGGTCGTGATCGAGCTCCTTCGCGACCCGCGCGATCCGCGCGGCCGGAAGCTCGGGTAGCTCGCCGCGTAGGCGCTCCACGAGGTCGGCCGGCGGCTCGACGGGCACGAGATCCGGCTCGGGGAAGTAGCGGTAGTCGTCCGCCTCTTCCTTGGTGCGGCGCGCCGTGAGCGTGCCCGAGCCGACGTCGAAGTCGTAGGTGTGCTGCTCGACCTCGCCGCCGGACTCCCAGACCGCGACCTGCCGTGCGACCTCTGCCTCGATCCCCCGGGCGATGTGCGTGAACGAGTTCATGTTCTTGATCTCGCACCTCGTCCGCAGCTCGTCCGAGCCGGCCGGGCGGACGGAGACGTTGGCGTCGACGCGGAGCGTCCCCTTCTCCATCTCGGCGTCCGAGATGCCGAGCTCGACGATCGTCTGGCGGAGGAGCTGCAGGAAGCGCTTCGCCTCCTCGGCGGAGTGGATGTCGGGCGCGGTGACGATCTCGACGAGCGGGGTGCCGCCGCGGTTGTAGTCGACGAGCGTGTACTCGGCGCCGCCGATGCGCCCCGTGCGGCCGCCGACGTGGACGTTCTTCGCGGCGTCCTCCTCGAGGTGCGCGCGGACGATCCCCACTTCGTGCTCTCCCTCGTGCAAGGGTACGATCATCTTGCCATTTATGCAAGATGGTAGATCGTACTGGGAAATCTGATACCCCTTCGGGAGATCGGGGTAGAAGTAGTTCTTGCGCGCGAAGACGGCGTGCGGGGCGATCTCGCAGCCCAGCGCCAGCCCGAGCTTCACCACCCACTCGATCGCCGTGCGGTTCGGGACGGGCAGCGCGCCCGGGAAGCCGAGGCAGACGGGGCAGGTCTGGGTGTTCTCCGGCGCGCCGAAGCCGACCGCGCAGCGACAGAACATCTTCGTCCGCGTCTTCAGCTGGACGTGGATCTCGAGCCCGATCACCGGCTCCCAGGCGCCGGCGGTCATCGCAAGCGCTCCGGGACGAGATCGAGGTCGAGCGCGCGCTCGAGCGCGTGACCGGCGCGGAAGAGCGTGTTTTCGCCGAACTGCGGGCCGATCAGCTGGAGACCGACCGGGAGGCCCCCGGAGAATCCGCAGGGAACGCTCAGACCCGGCAGCCCCGCGAGGCACGACGGGATCGTGAGGAGGTCGCACGCGTACATCGCGAGCGGATCCGCGGCCTTGTCCCCGACCGGGAACGCGACGGTCGGCGAGGTCGGCGTCGCGACCACGTCGAACCGCTCGAACGCGGCGGCGTGCTCCCGTACGAGCAGCGTCCGCACCCGCTGGGCCTGGCCGTAGTAGGCGTCGTAGTAGCCGGCCGAGAGCGCGTACGTCCCGAGCATGATGCGTCGCTTCGGCTCGTCGCCGAAGCCGTCGTCACGGGTGCGCTCGACCATCTGGCGATACGTCTCCCCTTCGCTCCGCAGCCCGTAGCGCACGCCGTCGTACCGCGCGAGGTTCGACGACGCCTCGGCGGGCGCGATCAGGTAGTAGCAGGCGAGCCCGTAGTCGAACGAGAGCGGTAGGTCACATTCGTCGACCTCGGCGCCGAGTGACTCTGCGAGCTCCAGCGCCGCGTCGAATGATGCACGGACACCGGGCTCGATCGCCTCGAGCGCCACCGCCTGGCGCGGAACGCCGATCCGCAGCCCGTCGAGCGTTTCGTCGATCGGCAAGACGACGTTCTCGGGCGGATCGACTGTCGTCGAGTCTGCGGGGTCGCGGCCGGAGACGATCCGGTAGAGGAGCGCGACGTCGCG
The DNA here is from genome assembly GCA_963791895.1 of uncultured Actinomycetes bacterium. Classification (GTDB taxonomy): domain Bacteria; phylum Actinomycetota; class Thermoleophilia; order Gaiellales; family Gaiellaceae; genus Gaiella. Next base: position 4,082 of record CAWBTY010000001.1, on the reverse strand, counting down.
CACGTTCCGGCCGACGGGCCCGACCTGGTCGAGGCTCGACGCGAAGGCGACGACGCCGTAGCGGGAGACGGTGCCGTACGTCGGGCGCAGGCCGACGTTCCCGCACAGCGCGGAAGGCTGCTTGATCGAGCCGCCCGTGTCGGAGCCGAGCCCCCACGGCGCGAGGCCCGCGGAGACCGCCGCCGCGGTGCCGCCGCCCGAGCCACCGGGTACGCGCTCGGGATCCCAGGGGTTGCGCGACGGCCCGAACGCCGAGTTCTCGGTGGACGACCCCATCGCGAACTCGTCGGTGTTCGTCTTGCCCAGGATCGAGAGGCCCGCAGCGCGACAGCGGCTCGTGACGGTCGCGTCGAAGACCGGCACGTAGTGCTCCAGCATCCGCGAGCCGGCGGTCGTCGCGATCCCGCGCGTGGAGATGACGTCCTTGAGGGCGATCGGAATGCTCGTCCCGCCCTCGTGCTCGACAGTCCGGAGATACGCATGCAGCTCGGCGTCACGCTCGCCGATCGCGTCGAGGTAGGCCGCGTGCAGCTCCGTGGAGCTCACCTCGCCGCGCTCGACGAGCCCGATCGCGTCCTCGGCAGTGAGCCTGAGGGTGTCGATGACGCGCTCACGCGGTCGGCGGCACCCGGAAGAAGGCTCCCTCCGCCGCCGGCGCATTCCGCAGCACGTCCTCGAGCGGCAGCGACTCGTGCGGCTCGTCCTCCGCCCACTCGTTGACGAGGTCGAGCGGATGGGAGGTCGGCGGCACGTCTGCGAGGTCGAGCTCGCTCACCTTCGAGACGGCATCGAGGATCGCGCCCAGCTCGCCGGTCAGGCGCGCGATCTCGTCCTCCGAGAGCTCGAGCCGGGCCAACCGCGCCACGTGGAGCACCTCGTCGCGTGTGATCGCCATCGCGTATCCATCCTTCCAGAACACCCGAGAAAGGCGGCGGGCCCCGGTCGGGGCCCGCCGCGAGAACCGTTGGCTGCCTCGCTAGGGGGCAGCCGTGACGTTCGCGGCCTGGGCGCCCTTCGGCCCCTGGACGACCTCGAACTCCACCTTCTGTCCCTCGGTGAGGGACTTGTAGCCGTCCATCGTGATCGCCGAGAAGTGGACGAAGACGTCATCGCCGCCCTCGCGCGCGATGAAACCGAAACCCTTCTCGTTCGAGAACCACTTCACGGTGCCCGTCTCTACCGACAACGAACGTCCTCCTGATACGAAGCGCCGGCGGCACGCCGACGCGAGGTGCGTGTACGCCGAAGAACGTACCGCTCAGAGCGTCGGATATGCAAGCAGGCCGCGGCGGTAGCGAGCCGCCTTGACGGCACTGCGGAGGAGCATCGCGATCGTCATGGGACCGGTCCCGCCGGGCATCGGCGTCAGGAGCCCTGCGACCTCGGCGACGCCCCGGTCGACATCGCCGCGAATCCCGTCCTCCGTCCGGGTGAGACCGACGTCGATCACGGTCGCGCCCGGCTTCACCATCTCCGGCGTGACGATCCCCGGGACCCCGACGGCGGCGACCACGATGTCGGCTCGCCGCACCTCCGCCGCGAGATCGGCCGTCCGCGAGTGGCAGATCGTCACGGTCGCGTGCGCCTGGAGGAGGAGCATCGCGACGGGGCGCCCGACGATCTCGCTGCGGCCGATGACGACGGCTTCCTTGCCGGCGGGGTCGACGCCGTACTCGGCCAGCAGCGCCAGGCACCCGGCCGGCGTCGCGGGCACGTGCAACGGAGTTCCGAGGTACAGGTTCCCGGCGTTGACCGGGTGGAAGCCGTCGACGTCCTTCGCCGGTGCGACGGCGTACGTCACCCGCGGCTCGTCTATCTGAGGCGGGAGCGGGACCTGGACGAGGATCCCGTCGACCTCGTCGTCGGCGTTGAGCTCGCCGACGAGTGCGAGGACCTCCTCCTCGGCCGCCTCGGCGGGAAGCCTGAGGTCGCGCGCGTCGATCCCGGCCTCGACCGCGGCGCGGTGCTTGAGCGTGATGTACACGTCGGAGGCCGGGTCGTCCCCCACCAGCACGGTGGCCAGGCCGACGTGCCCGAGCTCCGCGACCTCCTTCGCGACCTCCAGGCGGATCCGTGCGCCGAGCGCCTTCCCGTCCATCGGCGTCGCCGGCACGCGCGCGACTCTACCCACCTCCCGCCGCCCGGAGCCGGGCTGCCCGGGGCACGGCTCGTACCCTGTGCCGGTGGGACGGGTCGATCGAGACGCCATCCAGGCAGCCTCACGCGCGGGGGCGCTCGTGGTCGTCGTCGCGTGGCTCTTCGTCGCGGACGTGCGGGCCTGGATCCCGATCTGGTTGCCCCTCGTCCTCCTCCTCGCGACCGAGGCGGAGTTCGTGCTGCGGGGTCGTGGACAACGACCTGGCCGGCGGGAAGTTCGCGGGCGCCCCGGGCCGGAGGACGCGGACCTCGGCTTCGGTGAGCTCGTCGAGGCCGAGGACGGGTATCGCTATGTCCCGCCACCTGCACGGGCGCCGCGAGGACGGCGCCGAGCGCTCGGTTGGGTCGTCGGCGCGGCACTCGCCGCGATCGTCGTCGTGCTCGCCGCCCGGAGCGATCGCGCGGCAACCTGGCAGGGGCTCTCGGAGGACGTGCGCGCCCGCGCGGCCGACCGCTTCGAGACGGAGGCCGGGCGAATCGCCGCCAAGCCCGTGCGGCTGCGCTGCGACGAGAGCTACGCGTTCACCGGCGCCGGAAGCGACACGCTCGGAGTCGCCTTCCCGCGACGCGGGCTCGCATACCTCGACCCATCGGTCTGCCGGTCGCTCCACGACCTCGCGTACGGGGACGAGCGTGGCGAGCGGGCCGTCGAGGCGGTCGTCGTGCTGGCGCACGAGGCCGTGCACCTCGGCGGCGAGCGCCGCGAGGGGGTCACGGAGTGTCTCGCCCTCCAACGGGCCGTCCCGCTCGCGACCCGCCTCGGCCTCCCGGAGGACAGGGCACGCTCGCTCGTCCGGGGCGCGTACGAGCGGCGCCTGGCGGAGCGGAACGCGATCCGGGCCGCGTACGCCTTACCGACCGCGTGCCGCGACGGAGGCACGCTCGACCTGAGCCCGGACGACTCGCGGTTCCCCTGAGGTGCCGGTGTCCGACGTCAGTCGAGCTTGTCGATCAGCGCGGCTTCGAGGCGTTGCCGGACGAGCGTCACGCTCGAGCCACCCAGTTGCTCGCCGAGCACCGCCGAGCCGAGCGTGTTCGCCTCGACGACGATTCGCTCGCGCTCCTGCTCGAGCGTGCCGCGGGCGACGAAGAGCGCCGAGCGCGTCTGACTCCCCCACTCCTCGAGGGCGGCGAGCCCGGCACCCGGCTCACGCGTCGTGCTCTCGGCGACGCTCGCGCGCGAGCGGATCTCGCCGGCGAGCGCGTCGGCCTCGGCCGCGAGCCGCTCCCCCTCCGCGCCGAGCCTCTCCTCCTCGGCCAGTAGCTCCGTCTCCAGCGCTTCGAGGCGCTCCACGCGGCTGCGGGCGTCGTCGACGGCCTCCCCCGCGGTTGCCGCCTCCTTCTCGGCGCGCTCGAGCTCCTCGACGCGGCGACGGCGCGAGGCCTCGAGAGCTGCAACCCGCGCCCGAGCCGCTGCGAGGCCGGCCGTCGCGTCGGCGTGCTCCTGCTCGGCGACCTGCCGCCTGCCCGCCAGGCTTTCGCGTTCCTCGGGCAGCCGCTCGAGCGCCACCCGCACCCGTTCCGCCTCGCCGCGTACGGCCCCTGCCCGCTCGGCAAGCGCGGCGACCGCCGCGAGCTCATCCGCGACGACCACGTCGCGGCGCTCCAGCTCGCGTGCGACGACGAGAAGCTCCGTGGCGGCTTCGGAGGCCACGGCCGCCATTCTCGCAGCGGCTACCAGTCGGGCGTGCGGTCGATCGCGGCGTTCGTCGTGACGCGCGCCGGATTCGCGCCTGACGGCTCCATCACGTAGAGCTCGAGGTTCGTGCCGCCGTCGCGACCGCTCGCGAAGACGATCTGCTGCGCGTCGCGCGACCAGGCCGATCCGCTCCCGGATCGACGCGTAGTGCGCCCTCGGAGCTATCGCCCGAGCGCGACGTACAACGGTTCGACGACGGACCCGCACATCGGCGGGCTGCAGGCGG